>NZ_JBNDJN010000015.1:0-1749 GCF_050434985.1 Citrobacter sp. 506 | reverse complement strand
GGTCTGTCGATGTAATCTGTAATCAAGCTGAATTTCGATGTCTCATCCGCCAAAACACCTTCGGCGTTGTAAGGTTAAGCCTCACGGTTCATTAGTATCGGTTAGCTCAACGTATCGCTACGCTTACACACCCGACCTATCAACGTCGTCGTCTTCAACGTTCCTTCAGGACCCTTAAAGGGTCAGGGAGAACTCATCTCGGGGCAAGTTTCGTGCTTAGATGCTTTCAGCACTTATCTCTTCCGCATTTAGCTACCGGGCAATGCCATTGGCATGACAACCCGAACACCAGTGATGCGTCCACTCCGGTCCTCTCGTACTAGGAGCAGCCCCCCTCAATTCTCCAGCGCCCACGGCAGATAGGGACCGAACTGTCTCACGACGTTCTAAACCCAGCTCGCGTACCACTTTAAATGGCGAACAGCCATACCCTTGGGACCTACTTCAGCCCCAGGATGTGATGAGCCGACATCGAGGTGCCAAACACCGCCGTCGATATGAACTCTTGGGCGGTATCAGCCTGTTATCCCCGGAGTACCTTTTATCCGTTGAGCGATGGCCCTTCCATTCAGAACCACCGGATCACTAAGACCTGCTTTCGCACCTGCTCGAGCCGTCACTCTCGCAGTCAAGCTAGCTTATGCCTTTGCACTAACCTCCTGATGTCCGACCAGGATTAGCTAACCTTCGTGCTCCTCCGTTACTCTTTAGGAGGAGACCGCCCCAGTCAAACTACCCACCAGACACTGTCCGCAACCCGGATTACGGGTCTACGTTAGAACACCAGCCATTAAAGGGTGGTATTTCAAGGTTGGCTCCATGCAGACTGGCGTCCACACTTCAAAGCCTCCCACCTATCCTACACATCAAGGACCAGTGTTCAGTGTCAAGCTATAGTAAAGGTTCACGGGGTCTTTCCGTCTTGCCGCGGGTACACTGCATCTTCACAGCGAGTTCAATTTCACTGAGTCTCGGGTGGAGACAGCCTGGCCATCATTACGCCATTCGTGCAGGTCGGAACTTACCCGACAAGGAATTTCGCTACCTTAGGACCGTTATAGTTACGGCCGCCGTTTACCGGGGCTTCGATCAAGAGCTTCTCCTTACGGATAACCCCATCAATTAACCTTCCGGCACCGGGCAGGCGTCACACCGTATACGTCCACTTTCGTGTTTGCACAGTGCTGTGTTTTTAATAAACAGTTGCAGCCAGCTGGTATCTTCGACTGATTTCAGCTCCATGAGTAAATCACTTCACCTACATATCAGCGTGCCTTCTCCCGAAGTTACGGCACCATTTTGCCTAGTTCCTTCACCCGAGTTCTCTCAAGCGCCTTGGTATTCTCTACCTGACCACCTGTGTCGGTTTGGGGTACGATTTCGTGTTACCTGATGCTTAGAGGCTTTTCCTGGAAGCAGGGCATTTGTTACTTCAGCACCGTAGTGCCTCGTCATCACACCTCAGCGTTAGCAAGACTCCGGATTTACCTGGAATCTCCGCCTACATGCTTAAACCGGGACAACCGTCGCCCGGCTAACATAGCCTTCTCCGTCCCCCCTTCGCAGTAACACCAAGTACAGGAATATTAACCTGTTTCCCATCGACTACGCCTTTCGGCCTCGCCTTAGGGGTCGACTCACCCTGCCCCGATTAACGTTGGACAGGAACCCTTGGTCTTCCGGCGTGCGGGTTTTTCACCCGCATTATCGTTACTTATGTCAGCATTCGCACTTCTGATACCTCCAGCA
>NZ_JBNDJN010000014.1:0-4451 GCF_050434985.1 Citrobacter sp. 506 | reverse complement strand
GTGTTGATGGTGATACCACGAGCTTTTTCTTCCGGCGCGTTATCGATCTGGTCGAATGCACGAGCAGCACCGCCGTAGGTTTTAGCCAGTACGGTAGTGATTGCAGCGGTCAGCGTTGTTTTACCATGGTCAACGTGGCCGATAGTACCGACGTTAACGTGCGGTTTTGTACGTTCAAATTTTTCTTTAGACATCGATTGTCCCTCTAAGACACGGATAAATCGGTGATATCACCACATCAACCAGGCCATATGCCTGAGCTGTTGAATGCTTTTAAAAGTAAACAGAGAGAAACGGGAAGGAGAAGTGAAGTGGTGCTGATACCCAGAGTCGAACTGGGGACCTCACCCTTACCAAGGGTGCGCTCTACCAACTGAGCCATATCAGCACGTCTGGAGCGGGCAGCGGGAATCGAACCCGCATCATCAGCTTGGAAGGCTGAGGTAATAGCCATTATACGATGCCCGCATCCTGAAACTCGGCTACCCAGTTCTTTCTGTAATAAAAAAGAGATTTCTCTCTTTTTTATTCGAGCTGATTAATTTTTTAACCAACTCAGGCGGCGATAACGCTGCCAGAAAGTGGTGGTGGGGGAAGGATTCGAACCTTCGAAGTCTGTGACGGCAGATTTACAGTCTGCTCCCTTTGGCCGCTCGGGAACCCCACCGGACTTGATGGTGCCGACTACCGGAATCGAACTGGTGACCTACTGATTACAAGTCAGTTGCTCTACCTACTGAGCTAAGTCGGCATCAAGTAGCGCGCATTTTATGGAGACATGCGCACTCATGCAACTAAAAAATTGCATAAAATGTTCTATCGCTCACATTTTGCGCTATACGACCGATAAATAATCTATTTCTTCTTCGGATTGAACAAATTTCCAACGTCAGCCGCGCTCCCTGAAGGCATTTTGCTCCAGCATGCAGTTATCAATAGAGAGAAAGTGCATCTTTATACATCTGGAATAGCCGTCACATTGCGTTTCAGGGGACGATTTTTTCTTATTATTCCCCCCCATCTGGTGTTACCCTCCTGCCCATTGTCCAAATTAACTGAAATGTGCGTGCCATTGCGTACCGGGGATGATTTCGTTTTTTACCGCAGACCTGATATAGCAATGACAGCCAGACCATGCGTATGAGTATAAAAGAGCAAGCGTTAACGTCGCCTTACCTACAGTTTGATCGCAACCAGTGGGCTGCGCTTCGTGATTCCGTGCCGATGACTCTGACCGAGGAAGAGATTGCTCGTCTGAAAGGCATTAACGAAGACTTATCGCTGGAAGAAGTTGCTGAGATTTATTTGCCATTATCGCGTTTGCTAAATTTTTACATCAGTTCGAACCTGCGGCGTCAGGCTGTGCTGGAGCAATTTTTAGGCACCAACGGCGAACGTATTCCTTATATTATTAGCATTGCTGGCAGCGTCGCCGTCGGCAAAAGTACGACTGCACGTGTGTTGCAAGCGTTGCTGAGTCGCTGGCCCGAGCATCGTAAGGTTGAGCTGATCACTACTGACGGTTTTCTTCATCCTAACCAGGTGTTGAAAGATCGTGGGCTCATGAAGAAGAAAGGCTTTCCTCAGTCCTATGATATGCACCGTCTGGTTAAATTCGTTTCCGATCTAAAGTCTGGCGTCCCCAACGTTACGGCACCGGTCTATTCTCATCTGATTTATGATGTGATCCCTGATGGCGACAAAACCGTTGCCCAGCCCGACATATTAATCCTCGAAGGGCTCAATGTATTACAAAGCGGGATGGACTATCCTCACGATCCACATCATGTATTTGTTTCTGACTTTGTCGACTTTTCTATTTATGTTGATGCGCCAGAAGAATTACTCCAGACGTGGTATATCAACCGCTTCCTGAAATTCCGCGAAGGGGCATTTACCAACCCAGACTCTTATTTCCATAACTATGCGAAATTGTCGGAAGACGAGGCAATCAACACGGCCACATCGCTATGGAAAGAAATCAACTGGTTGAATTTAAAACAGAATATTTTACCAACGCGTGAGCGAGCCAGCTTAATCATGACGAAAAGCGCCAATCATGCCGTTGAGCAAGTCAGATTACGAAAATAAAAAATAAAGGGGAGCCATAGCTCCCCTTCTTATTATTCAGCGCTTCTAAGCGATATTTCCCCACCCATCCAGGGTTTTATCACGCCATTTTGTTCGAGTAGTAATGCACCTTGCGCATCTATTCCACGAGATACGCCAAATATTTCTTTATCACCAATAATGAGTTTAACTGGACGGTCGATAAAGTTATCCAGCGCCCTCCAGCGGGACAAATACGGCGCCAGGCCCTCATGCTCAAACAGTATCAGGGCAGCGCGCAACTCGCGGATCAGTCGGGCAGCCAGAGTATTGCGGTCAATGGTAATGCCCGCTTCCTGCAGATTAATCCAGCCTTGATTAACCACATTCTCCTCAACCCGACGCATGGACATGTTTATACCCGCCCCAATAACAATCTGTGCGGCATCGCCCGTTTTTCCGGTGAGTTCAACCAGGATCCCTGCCAGTTTACGGTCGAGCAAATAGAGGTCGTTCGGCCATTTAACACGCACTTTATCCGCGCCCAGATCGCGTAAAACCTCAGCCATGACAATACCAATTACCAGGCTCAGACCAATCGCGGCTGCCGGTCCTTGTTCCAGTCGCCAGAACATTGAAAGGTACAAATTGGCGCCAAAGGGAGAGAACCATTTACGTCCACGACGACCACGACCGGCCTGCTGATACTCAGCGACGCAGGCATCCCCTGACTCCAGTTGACCAATTCGATCCATCAGGTACTGATTGGTTGAGTCGATAACCGGTAGGACCGTTATATTCCCGCCATCCAGCTGAGAATAAATAAGTGATGAATCTAATAGCTGGATAGGTTCAGGTAAGCTGTATCCTTTACCAGGG
This sequence comes from Citrobacter sp. 506, assembly GCF_050434985.1. NCBI lineage: Bacteria > Pseudomonadati > Pseudomonadota > Gammaproteobacteria > Enterobacterales > Enterobacteriaceae > Citrobacter > Citrobacter sp. 506. Next base: position 1,523 of record NZ_JBNDJN010000014.1, on the reverse strand, counting down.
ACAGTAAATACATCAACACCCCAGTCACGTAGCGTCTGGACATGTTTATTGATTGCCGCACGGCTCATTCCCAGCTTTTCACCGAGTTGCTCACCAGAGTGAAATTCGCCATCGGCTAATAATGAAATAAGCGTCAGGGGGACGGTATCATCCTTCATGCAACGATCTCCACGGCATTCACTTCACCCAGTGGGCCAATAAACCGGACTTCCGGTTCAAGCCAGACATTGAATTTCTCACCGACTTTTTGGCGTACGTGATGCGCCAGCTGCACCACATCCTGACTCGTAGCATGGCCTGCATTGATCAGCACCAGTGCCTGCTGCTGATGTACAGCTGCGCCACCAATGCGCATGCCTTTTAGCTGACATTGATCGATAAGCCAGCCAGCAGCCAGTTTCACAGAGCCATCAGCCTGCGGGTAATGAGGTGCAGTCGGGAATTTCGCCAGGAGCTCCTGCGCAATGTCCTCGGTGACAACCGGGTTTTTAAAGAAGCTCCCCGCATTACCGTTTACTTTTGGATCGGGCAGTTTTGTGGTGCGCATATGGCAAACAGAATCAAAAACCTGCCGAGGCGTTACCGTGGCAGGATCAAGACGCGTCAGGTCACCGTAAGTGAGAACGGGTTGCCACTGTTTAGGTAAGCGCAGACCAACAGCTACAATCGCAAAACGATCCTGGTACTCATGTTTGAAGATACTGTCGCGGTAACCAAATCGGCATTCTGCGGCGCTGACACGCAGATGTTTGCCGGTCGAAAGCTCTACGCAGTCCACGTATTCGCAGACGCGCCGCAGTTCTACGCCATAGGCACCAATATTCTGGATTGGCGATGAACCCACGCAGCCGGGGATCAGCGCCAGATTTTCCAGCCCGGGCATGCTTTGCTGCAGCGTATGCTCTACCAGATGATGCCAGTTTTCACCCGCGCCTACGTGCAAATGCCACGCATCAGGTTGTTCTGTAATCGCTATTCCCTTGATACGGTTGACGATCACCGTTCCATGGAAGGCATCAAGAAACAGGACGTTACTCCCTTCGCCCAGGATTAGCACTGGATGATGTGATGCATTGGCTGATTGCCAGGCATTTAGTAGTTGTTGCTCATTTTCGACACAGACAAGCACATTAGCGTGTTGATCGATACCGAAGGTGTTCCAGGCTTTAAGGGAGTGATTCATAGACGCTTTCCTGATGCAAAATCGCGCTTAGTTTACCGTATATGCAGCAGGATGGCTTGTGTTATGGAAGCTTAGGATGTTGCTTTGCATCCGATGAGGCTGCAATCACCGGCAGAATAAGGTTTACAGGCGCCATATCCGATAATAACAGACGCCGGCCGGATAAGGCGGGAGGCCACCTCCGGCAGTTCTCATTCCCTGCAGACGCAAAAAAGCCCATCCGGCAGGATGGGCTTCTTCACTTGTTTGATGCCTGGCAGTTCCCTACTCTCGCATGGGGAGACCCCACACTACCATCGGCGCTACGGCGTTTCACTTCTGAGTTCGGCATGGGGTCAGG
>NZ_JBNDJN010000013.1:0-5203 GCF_050434985.1 Citrobacter sp. 506 | reverse complement strand
ATGTGTTTTAACAAATCAAAAGGGGTTTTAATAACTGGCCCAAAGCTGAAAGCTTTCCGGAACCCCCAGCCTAGCTGGGGGTTTTCTGTGCACAATAAAAAGGCCTTTTTAAAGGCCTTTTTTGTAGAGAGGAATATTAATCGCTACCAAACAAATCGCGGGTATACACCTTATCGACAACGTCAACTAATTCTGGAGTCATACGGTTAGAAATAATAATATCCGCCTCACTTTTAAACGCATCCAGATCACGGACAACCCGAGAGTGGAAAAATTCATCCTTTTCCATTACGGGCTCATAAATAATAACCGGTACGCCTTTAGCTTTGATGCGCTTCATGATTCCCTGTATAGAGGATGCCCTGAAATTATCAGAGCCACTTTTCATGATCAAACGGTATACGCCTACGACTTTGGGTTTTCGTGCCAGGATTGAATCTGCAATAAAATCTTTACGTGTACGGTTGGCATCCACAATTGCAGAAATAAGATTATTCGGTACAGTCTGATAGTTTGCCAGCAGCTGTTTAGTATCTTTTGGTAAGCAATAACCACCGTAGCCGAATGACGGATTATTGTAATGGTGGCCAATACGTGGATCCAGACAAACACCTTCAATAATTTGTCGAGCATTTAGACCTAAGCTTTCAGCGTAGCTATCCAATTCGTTAAAATATGCCACACGCATAGCAAGATAAGTATTTGCAAAAAGTTTAATCGCTTCAGCTTCAGTAGAGTCAGTAAATAGCGTTGGAATGTTTTGTTTTACTGCGCCTTCCTGCAATAACTCTGCGAATCGAGTAGCACGTGGCGAACACTCCCCAATCACAATACGTGAGGGATGAAGATTATCATAAAGCGCTTTTCCTTCTCGCAAAAACTCAGGCGAGAAAATAATATTATCTGTGCCTAAACGTTCTTTAATTGACTGGGTAAAACCTACCGGGATGGTTGATTTAATAATCATCACTGCCAGTGGATTCACTTCCAACACATCGCGGATGACTGATTCAACGCTGGAGGTATTAAAATAGTTGGTTTTAGGATCGTAATCAGTCGGAGTAGCTATAATAACATAATCGGCATTTTTGTAAGCATCTTGCTTGTCGGTTGTTGCGCGAAAATTAAGATTTTTCGTTAACAGATACTCTTCTATCTCTTTATCTACAATGGGGGATTGCTTCATGTTAAGCATATCCACTTTAGCCTGCACAATGTCCAGCGCGACTACTTCGTGATTTTGGGCAATCAAAATACCGTTTGAAAGACCAACATAACCTGTTCCTGAAATAGTTATTTTCATTTGCTCTGACTTCTTTTGGTTAAACGTTTTAAGAGAATACATTTCCCAACAACCGAAACAACTGTTAGGTTTTTACCCCTGACATCGCTGAACTGTCAAGACGAGACAGTAAGCTGGAATACCTATATTATATCGCTATTCCGCTCAATCCCCTGCACTTACTCCTCCGTAGCATACTGTTTTGCTCAATAAAAAAAGCCCGGAGGAGCGCTCCGGGCCTGGATTTTCATGTTAGGCTAAATCAGATTAATCCAGCCATTCGGTATGGAACACACCTTCTTTATCAGTGCGTTTATACGTATGCGCGCCAAAGTAGTCACGCTGGGCCTGGATCAGGTTAGCCGGCAGTACCGCAGAACGGTAGCTGTCGTAGTAGGCTACCGCTGCAGAGAAGGTCGGTACCGGAATACCGTTCTGAACAGCGTAAGCCACAACATCACGCAGCGCTTGCTGATATTCATCAGCGATATTTTTGAAGTACGGTGCCAACAGCAGGTTTGCGATGCCTTTGTTTTCAGCATAGGCGTCGGTGATTTTCTGCAGGAACTGCGCGCGAATGATACAACCTGCGCGGAAGATCTTGGCGATTTCGCCGTAGTTCAGCTCCCAGTTGTATTCGTCAGATGCGGCACGCAGTTGAGAGAAGCCCTGTGCATAGGAGACGATTTTGCCAAGGTACAGCGCACGGCGCACTTTCTCAACGAACTCAGCTTTATCGCCAGCCAGCTTAGCCTGCGGACCAGAAAGTACTTTAGATGCCGCAACACGCTGGTCTTTCAGAGAAGAGATGTAGCGGGCGAATACGGATTCGGTGATCAGCGACAGCGGTTCGCCCAGATCCAGAGAGCTCTGGCTGGTCCATTTACCGGTACCTTTGTTCGCCGCTTCGTCCAGGATCACATCAACCAGGTATTTACCCTCTTCATCCTTTTTGGTGAAGATATCTTTGGTGATGTCAATCAGGTAGCTGCTCAGCTCGCCTTCGTTCCACTCGGTGAAGGTAGTGGCTAGCTCGTCGTTAGACAGGTTCAGGCCGCCTTTCAGCAGAGAATAGGCTTCAGCAATCAACTGCATATCGCCATATTCGATACCGTTGTGCACCATCTTCACGTAGTGACCTGCACCGTCAGCACCAATATAGGTTACGCACGGTTCACCATCTTCAGCTACTGCAGCAATCTTAGTAAGGATCGGTGCAACCAACTCATACGCTTCTTTCTGGCCGCCAGGCATGATAGAAGGACCTTTCAAGGCACCCTCTTCACCGCCGGAAACACCAGTACCGATGAAGTTAAAGCCTTCGGCGGACAGTTCACGGTTACGACGGATAGTGTCCTGGAAGAAGGTGTTACCGCCATCAATGATGATGTCGCCTTTATCCAGATACGGCTTCAGGGAGTCAATAGCAGCATCAGTGCCTGCACCTGCTTTCACCATTAACAGGATACGACGTGGGGTTTCAAGAGACTCGACGAACTCCTTCACCGTGTAGTGCGGAACCAGCTTCTTACCTGGATTCTCGGCTACAACTTCTTCGGTTTTTTCACGGGAGCGGTTGAAGATGGAGACAGTATAACCGCGGCTTTCGATGTTGAGCGCCAGGTTGCGCCCCATCACTGCCATACCGACGACGCCGATCTGTTGCTTGGACATTACATACTCCTGTCAGGTGTGGTCACCGCGCGACATATGCGCGGCTTGAATGTGACTTAGATGTTAACTCAACTCAGATATAAAATGATAGAAGCAAACTAAATACTATACTTAGTAAGTATTAAGTACTCTGTCCCAACACATCATGTTTTTTCACATATGATTTATTTACTTTAAGAAACTTCGACTCAACAAAATGCCATGAAAGGAACCCAAAAAAAATTGACACAATGATACTAACAAACATTCCGAAATAAAATTCAAACTGCAGTTTATTTATAATAAACTGTTGCACCGGGAAAGAATATATATATATACCATATGAATAATCAAATCGACCAGATATTATCTGGTCTTTAAATGAACAGCCGACAACTATTGTGATAATTGATAATAAAATATAACCCAACACATTAATTTCATTTTTATAAGCGACAGATAAAAGAATAAAAAACGATATCATAAATATATATTTCTTTATTTTTTTATCATTCCAATAACTTATCGTGAGAGCCATTACAGCTCCTGTTAAAAAGGATAAAGCCCTCACCGGAAGTGCCTGTAAAACCACTCCAAAAAACACTATTGATGTTTTATTAAACAGTAAATAAATAGAAATAATAAAAAGTACCACGAAAGAAATTAACATTGCTTTTAAAGCATTTTTAAATAAAAAAAACACTACACCCAAAAGAAGATAACATAAAAACTCAAGTGGTAACGTCCATAAACTATCATTGAGAGAGTATGGGTGAATAAAACCATCAAATATCCCGGAGTGAGGCGGTGCGCCCTGGATGGTTACGACGCTAATAATATTTTTCAGAATTGATATATTAATATAAGAAGATAAATCCCCCCACCTCAAGTACACGCCCAACACTAGATACATAAAAATTGCGCATGGCAACAACGCAGGGAATATTCTCCTTGCACGTTTTGATATATATGAGATGAACCCTTGACTTCTCATGCAAGATTTAGTAATCAAGAATCCCGAGATAGCAAAAAAAACAATAACCGCTACCCCCCCGTAAGTACTCATACCAAGAAAAATTGGCTCAGACAGTCCAGAAAGAGAGTACTGATGGGAGATAATGACGGTTATTGCCGCAAACAATCTAATTATGTCAAAACAGTTATCCCGATGTTCCATATTTTTCATTTAATAATCTTCATTTTATAAATATTCATATCCACCGCACATTTAGCGATGTCTTTTATAAGCATAGCGAATCAAAAACAAAGGTAACACATGAAAAAAGAATTTAATAATCAGAATAATACACCTCTTAAAACTAGCCTCTTTTAGCTTAAACATATACTTGAAGCGAACTGAAAACTCACTTATTGCTTTTCCAATCCCCCTTCTTCTGGAAAAAGTGCTATCATTAAGCCTATAGTCCAGCAAGACCTCGGGGATATTATGAAAACGATATCCTTTTTCAAGGAGAAAGAACCACAACGCCATATCCTCAGTAAATTGTGTATCTAAAGGATAACGAATCCCATCTTTGAAAACTGAACTTCTAAACATCACTGTTGGGTGTATAAATGGGCAACGGATTATACTGTATTTTTTAAGATCATCATGTTCGAGCGGAACTTTCTTTAATTCAAGTGCGTACTCACTACCAAATTCATGGCAATATCCGCCTAGTACGTCAATCTCCGGTCTATCTTCCATGAACCTAAACTGTTTTTCAATACGGTTTAAACGTGACACATCATCCGTATCCATCCTTGCAATGTATCGATAACCTCTACTTAAAGCCACATCGATAAGTGTATTCAGAGCAAAGGCCAGACCTTTATTTTTCTCTCCTCGCACAACATAGAAATTAGGTTCAGCTTCAAAACTCTCAATCACACTTTCCAAGGACTTATTAATTTCCCCATCAATATAAAGGTAAATATCTGCTTTCATAGTTTGAGAAAAAAGGCTAGAAAGACTTTGATGCAGATAATCTGGTTTTTCTGAATTATAAACACTCAGAATTATTGCTATGCTATGATTCATCCTAAGAAATAATCCATCTGATGAAACCTTAAAAAGAAAATAAAGGCTATGCTTTCGACACAGCCTTATACTTAAACATTAATTTAAAATTCTGAGTATTTCTTCTGTTTTACTTCTCATAAGTTGCTCATCTCCGCGCGATTCCACGTTCAGGCGCACCACCGGTTCGGTATTGGAAGAGCGTAAATTAAAGCGCCAGTCGACAAACGCCATGCTGATACCGTCCG
>NZ_JBNDJN010000012.1:0-20148 GCF_050434985.1 Citrobacter sp. 506 | reverse complement strand
CGGACGGTATCAGCATGGCGTTTGTCGACTGGCGCTTTAATTTACGCTCTTCCAATACCGAACCGGTGGTGCGCCTGAACGTGGAATCGCGCGGAAATATTCCGTTGATGGAAGCGCGAACGCGCACTCTTCTGGCGTTACTGAATCAGTAATGCCGGTGCTTCCTTTGCCCGCTTATGGGCAAAGGGTGACTAACAGGAACCACGATGACACATCTAAAAAAGCGCGAACGCGCCAAAACCAATGCGTCGTTAATTTCGATGGTGCAACGCTTTTCAGATATCACCATCATGTTTGGCGGGTTGTGGGTGATCTGCGAATTAAGCGGTTTGCCTTTCCTGTATATGCACCTGCTGGTGGCGCTGATCACGCTGGTCGTTTTTCAGATGCTCGGTGGCATAACGGATTTTTATCGCTCCTGGCGCGGCGTCAAAATTTCCACTGAGCTGGTGCTGTTACTACAAAACTGGACGCTGAGCCTGATTTTTAGCGCAGGTCTGATCGCCTTTAATAACGATTTCGATAACCGTCTCGCCGTCTGGCTGGCATGGTATCTCCTATCAAGCGTCGGCCTGGTGTTGAGTCGTTCGTTTATTCGCTACGGTGCGGGGTGGCTGCGTAATCGTGGTTACAACACCCGCCGGGTGGCGGTGGCTGGCGACCTGCCCGCCGGACAAATGCTGCTGGACAGTTTTCGCCATGAACCGTGGCTGGGATTTGAAGTGGCGGGGGTCTATCACGACCCAATCCCTGGAAAAAACTCCCGCGACTGGGCCGGTAATCTGCAACAACTGGTGGACGACGCCAAAGCTTCACGCATTCATAACGTTTATATCGCCATGTCGATGAGCGATGGCGCCAGCGTAAAAAAACTGGTGCGTGAGTTGGCCGACACTACCTGCTCGGTGATCCTCATTCCTGATGTCTTTACCTTCAATATTCTGCATTCACGGATTGAAGAGATGAACGGCGTTCCGGTAGTGCCGCTGTATGACACGCCGCTCTCGGGGATTAATCGTCTGTTAAAGCGCGCGGAAGATATCGTGCTGGCTTCACTGATCCTGCTACTTATTTCCCCGGTGCTGTGTGGTATTGCGCTGCTGGTAAAACTGACCTCCAAAGGTCCGGTGATTTTCCGCCAGACCCGCTATGGCATGGACGGGAAGCCGATCAAAGTCTGGAAGTTTCGCTCGATGAAAGTGATGGAGAACGACGCGGTGGTAACGCAGGCGACGCAAAACGATCCGCGCGTTACCCCTGTGGGAAATTTCCTGCGCCGGACGTCGCTCGATGAACTGCCGCAGTTTATTAACGTCCTGACCGGGGGGATGTCTATCGTCGGGCCACGTCCGCATGCGGTGGCGCATAACGAGCAGTACCGCCAACTGATCGAGGGGTACATGTTACGCCATAAGGTAAAACCGGGCATTACCGGCTGGGCGCAAATCAACGGCTGGCGCGGTGAAACCGATACGCTGGAAAAAATGGAAAAACGTGTGGAGTTTGACCTCGAATACATTCGCGAGTGGAGCGTGTGGTTCGATATCAAAATTGTTTTTCTGACGGTATTCAAAGGCTTTGTGAACAAAGCGGCGTATTAACATGAGCTTACGAGAAAAAACGCTTAATGGCGCAAAGTGGTCGGCGATTGCTACGGTGATCATTATTGGTCTGGGACTTATCCAGATGACCGTCCTGGCGCGGATTATTGATAACCACCAGTTTGGGTTGTTAACCGTGTCGCTGGTGATCATTGCGCTGGCCGATACGCTGTCGGATTTCGGTATTGCCAACTCAATTATTCAGCGCAAAGACATCGGTTATCTTGAGCTGACTACGCTGTACTGGCTCAACGTTGGGCTGGGTATGGTGGTATGTGTGGTGATGTTTCTGCTTAGCGGGACGATTGCCAGCGTGCTCAATAATCCCGAACTGGCGCCACTCATCAAAACCTTATCGCTGGCGTTTGTGGTGATACCGCACGGGCAGCAGTTTCGCGCGCTGATGCAAAAAGAGCTGGCCTTCAACAAAATTGGCATGATTGAAACCAGTTCAGTGTTGGCCGGTTTTACCTTTACCGTGGTCAGCGTCCATTTCTGGCCGCTCGCGCTGACGGCCATTCTCGGGTATCTGGTGAACTGTACGCTACGAACGCTGCTGTTCGGCTATTTTGGTCGCCGGATTTACCGTCCGGGGCTGCATTTTTCGCTGGCATCCGTTTCGTCGAACCTGCGTTTTGGTGCGTGGCTGACGGCAGACAGCATTATCAATTACCTCAATACCAACCTTTCCACGCTGGTTTTAGCCAGAACGTTGGGCGCTGGCGTGGCGGGCGGATTCAATCTCGCCTGGAACGTGGCGGTTGTTCCCCCGATCAAACTGAACCCGATTATTACCCGTGTCCTGTTTCCGGCGTTTGCCAAAATTCAGGACGACAGTGAAAAGCTACGGGTGAATTTTTACAAGCTGCTGTCGGTGGTCGGGATCATCAACTTCCCGGTACTCCTGGGATTGATGGTGGTGTCGAACAATGTGGTGCCGCTGGTATTTGGCGAGAAGTGGAACGGTATTATTCCCGTTTTGCAACTGCTGTGCATTGTTGGACTGCTGCGCTCTGTGGGGAATCCGATCGGTTCACTGCTGATGGCGAAAGCACGGGTCGACATCAGCTTCAAATTCAATGTGTTCAAAACCTTTCTGTTTATTCCCGCCATTTTCATCGGTGGTCATCAGGCCGGGGCGATTGGCGTGACGCTGGGCTTTTTGCTGGTCCAGGTGATTAACACGATCCTCAGTTACTTCGTGATGATCAAACCTGTTCTTGGCTCCAGCTACCGCCAGTACATGCTCAGTCTGTGGCTGCCGTTATATCTCTCTTTACCTACCCTTGTGGTGAGCTATGCGCTGGACGTAATGCTGCGCAGCCAACTGTCGCCAGACGCGTTGCTGGGGATCCAGGTAGCGGCAGGAGCACTGGCGTTCGCGGTGATGATTGTGGTGTCGCGCCATCCGTTAGTGGTGGAAATAAAACGCCAGCTCTGCCGCAGTGAAAAAATGAAAACCTTGCTTCGTGCAGGATAAGAACAACGCTTTAAGAGGTCATAATGAAACTATTAATTTTAGGCAACCATACCTGTGGGAACCGTGGGGATAGCGCGATTCTGCGCGGTTTGCTGGATGCCATTAACGCGTTGCGTCCTGAGACTGAAGTGGATGTTATGAGCCGTTATCCGGTGAGTTCTTCGTGGTTGCTGAACCGCCCGGTGATGGGCGATCCGCTGTATTCGCAGATGAAGCAACACAATAATGCTGCGGGCGTTATGGGACGCGTGAAGAAAGTGTTGCGTCGTCGCTATCAGCATCAGGTGCTGCTCTCGCGTGTCACCGATTCCGGTAATCTGCGCAATATCGCTATCGCCCAGGGGTTTACCGATTTTGTTCGTCTGCTGTCGCGCTACGACGCCATTATCCAGGTCGGCGGATCGTTTTTTGTCGATTTGTATGGCGTACCGCAGTTTGAACATGCCCTGTGTACGTTTATGGCGAAAAAACCGCTGTACATGATTGGCCACAGCGTGGGGCCATTCCAGGATGAACAGTTTAATCAACTGGCGAACTACGTTTTTGGACACTGTAATGCGTTGATTTTGCGTGAATCCGTCAGTCTGGATCTGATGAAGCACAGTGCAATAAACACGGATAAAGTCGAAACCGGGGTAGATACCGCCTGGCTGGTAAATAACCATGATGAGGATTATAAGCCTGGTTATGCCGTACAGCACTGGTTACACATGGCGGCAAAACAGAAGACCGTTGCCATTACTCTGCGTGAGCTGACTCCTTTTGATAAGCGTCTGGGGACAACGCAGCAGGCCTATGAGCAAGCTTTTGCCGGGGTAGTGAACCGCATCCTTGATGAAGGTTACCAGGTGATAGCGCTGTCAACCTGTACCGGTATTGATAGTTACAACAAAGATGACCGCATGGTGGCGTTGAACCTGCGCCAGTATATTAACGACCCGGGCCGTTATCACGTGGTGATGGATGAACTCAACGACCTGGAGATGGGGAAAATTTTGGCTGCATGCGATCTGACGGTGGGGACTCGTTTACACTCGGCCATCATCTCGATGAATTTTATGACGCCAGCCATCGCCATTAATTATGAGCATAAATCGGCAGGGATCATGCAACAACTGGGGTTAGCAGAGATGGCCGTCGATATTCGCCATCTGCTCGATGGCAGCCTGGAAGGGAAGGTCGCCGATGCTCTCGGACAGCTACCTGAGCTGAACATACGTCTCGGCGACGCGGTTAGGCGTGAGCGTGAACGTGGGGTGAACATGGTGCAATCGGTTTTAACGCGTATTGAGGGGGAAAAATGAAGGTTGGCTTTTTCCTGCTTAAATTTCCGCTCTCCTCCGAGACCTTTGTACTCAATCAGATTACCGCATTTATCGACATGGGCTACGACGTGGAAATTGTCGCGTTGCACAAGGGCGATCTTGAAAATACCCATGCTTCATTTAATACCTACCGTCTGGGTGAAAAAACGCGCTGGTTACTGAATGAGCCGAACAGCAAACTGGCGAAGCTTAAGTATAGGGCAGTGGCGGCCCTGCGCGGTATTACCCGCTCAGCCACCTGGAAAGCGCTGAATGTTTCACGCTATGGCGATGAGGCGCGCAATCTGATTTTGGCGGCCATTTGTGGCGCGAACCCGCGGGCGTTTGAAGCGGATGTGTTTATCGCTCATTTTGGACCCGCAGGTGTAACGGCCGCCAAGCTGCGTGAGCTAGGGATGATCCGCGGCAAAATCGCCACGGTATTTCACGGCATTGATGTTTCGCATCGGGATGTGCTTGCCCACTACACCCCTGAATATCAGCAACTGTTTGAACGTGGGGATTTGATGTTACCCATCAGCAACCTCTGGGCCGGACGTTTAAAAAATATGGGGTGCCCGCCGCAGAAAATCGCGGTCTCGCGCATGGGAATCGATATGACGCGCTTTACGCCCCGCCAGTTGAAATCGCCAGCCGCACCGCTGGAGATTATCTCTGTCGCCCGGTTAACTGAGAAAAAAGGACTGCACGTCGCCATCGAAGCCTGTCGTCAGTTGAAAGAGCAGGGCGTTGCATTCCGTTATCGCATCCTTGGCATTGGCCCCTGGGAGCGTCGTCTGCGTACGCTAATTGAGCAATATCAACTTGATGATGTGATTGAGATGCCTGGCTTTAAACCCAGCCATCAGGTGAAGGAAATGCTTGAGCAGGCGGATGTCTTTTTGCTGCCGTCGATCACCGGAAGGGATGGCGATATGGAGGGGATCCCGGTGGCGCTGATGGAGGCGATGGCGGTGGGCATCCCGGTGATTTCCACCGTCCATAGTGGGATCCCTGAACTGGTCGAGTCGGGCAAGTCTGGCTGGCTGGCACCGGAAAACGATGCGCAGGCGCTGGCAGAGCGATTAGCGGCATTTAGCCTGCTCGACAGTGAGCAGGTGCAGCCGATTGTGCAGTGCGCGCGAGAAAAAATTGCAGCTGAATTTAATCAGTTAGCGATCAATAAACAGTTAGCCAGTCTGCTGCAAACGATGTAAATCGAGGTTGTATGTCAGAGAAAAAACTCTCACGCCGTACTTTTCTGGCGGCAGGCTCTGCGCTTGTCGTGCTGCATTCTCCCGTTGTTCGGGCGCTAGAATCACCGGGCAGCGTCAACATTCAGGATTACAACCCACAGGATTGGGTGGCTTCTTTCAGGCAGGCGTTCAAAGAAGGACAAACGGTCGTCGTACCAACAGGCCTGGAATGTAAGGATATCAATACCGCCATCGTTATCCCGCCAGGCAAAACGCTATTCCTGCAAGGGCGAATAAGTGGCAATGGCCGTGGGCGCTTTGTTCTGCAGGATGGATGCAAGGTGATGGGCGAGCAGGGCGGGAGCCTGAGGAACGTTACCCTCGATGTGCGGGGGTCGGACTGTGTGATAAAAGGGATTGCCATGAGCGGTTTCGGTCCGGTGACGCAAATCTATATCGGCGGTAAAACCTCGAGGCTGATGCGTAATCTGACGATCGATGATATTACCGTCACGCGCGCTAACTATGGCATTTTGCGTCAGGGTTTTCATAATCGAATGGACGGCGTAAAGATCACGAACAGCCGTTTTAGCGATTTACAGGGTGATGCTATCGAGTGGAATGTGGCGATAAACGACAGCAACATTCTGATTTCTGACCATGTCATTGAACGTATCAACTGTACCAACGGCAACGTGAACTGGGGCATCGGCATCGGTCTGGCGGGGAGTACCTATGACAATACCTATCCCGATGAACTGGCGGTAAAAAACTTTGTGGTAGCGAACATCACCGGTAGCGACTGCCGACAGTTAGTCCATGTGGAGAACGGCAAACACTTTATTATTCGTAATATTACCGCGCGAAATATCACCCCGGATTTCAGTAAGAAAGCGGGCATTGATAATGCGACGGTCGCTATTTACGGATGTGATAATTTCGTAATTGATAATATCAATATGGAGAATAGCGCAGGTATGCTCATTGGTTACGGCGTAATCAAAGGGCGTTATTTATCCATTCCACAAAACTTTAAGTTAAATAATATTCATCTGGATAATACGAAACGTGAATACAAATTGCGCGGTATTCAGATCTCCTCTGGTAATGCGACTTCATTTGTGGCGATCACCAACGTGGAGATGAAGCATGCCACGCTTGAGTTGCATAACCAACCACAGCACCTTTTTTTACGTAACATCAGGGTTATGCAGCAATCCGCGACGGGACCTGCACTCAAGATGCACTTCGATCTCCGTCAGGATGTGCGGGGCAAGTTTATGGCTAAACAGGACACATTACTCTCGCTGGCGAATGTCCATGCGGTAAACGAAACCGGGCAAAGCTCAGTTGACATCGACCGGGTAAACCATCAGGTGGTGAATGTCGAAGCGGTGAATTTTCGACTCCCGGGACGGGAGCTGTAACTTTGCGACCATTCCTGGCTAAAGTGACACCTCCATGGGATTAAGATTACTGCATTGCGAAGTTAAGCGGCGTAACATACGCTGCATCGGAGTAATGTAATTCATACTGGCTAAAACAAGCTAAAAAGCTATAATTCAGCAACAATTGAATAGGTGAATGACTTAATGATTAATTTGAAAGCAGTTATTCCGGTAGCAGGTCTGGGGATGCACATGTTGCCTGCCACGAAGGCAATCCCTAAAGAGATGCTACCGATCGTAGACAAGCCGATGATTCAATACATTGTCGACGAAATTGTAGCTGCAGGTATCAAAGAAATCGTGCTGGTGACTCATGCGTCTAAGAACGCGGTTGAGAACCACTTCGACACCTCTTACGAACTCGAATCGTTGCTTGAGCAGCGTGTTAAGCGCCAGCTATTAGCCGAGGTGCAGTCTATCTGTCCTCCAGGCGTGACTATTATGAACGTTCGTCAGGCTCAGTTACTGGGCCTGGGCCATTCAATTCTTTGTGCTCGCCCAATTGTTGGGGATAACCCTTTTGTCGTCGTATTACCTGACGTCATTCTTGATACAGCGAGCGCGGATCCGCTGCGCTACAACCTGGCTGCCATGGTTGCTCGTTTTAATGAAACCGGGCGTAGTCAGGTGCTGGCTAAGCGTATGGAAGGCGATCTGTCTGAGTACTCTGTTATTCAGACCAAAGAGCCTTTAAATAACGAAGGTAACATTAGCCGGATCGTCGAGTTCATTGAAAAACCGGATCAGCCGCAAACGCTGGATTCCGATCTGATGGCTGTAGGACGCTACGTGCTTTCTGCTGATATCTGGGCTGAATTAGAGCATACACAACCTGGCGCCTGGGGACGTATTCAGTTGACGGATGCTATTGCTGAGCTGGCGAAAAAACAGTCTGTTGATGCCATGCTGATGACAGGCGATAGCTACGACTGCGGTAAAAAAATGGGTTATATGCAGGCATTCGTTAAGTACGGACTGCGTAACCTGAAGGAAGGGCCGAAGTTCCGTAAGAGCATAGAGAAGCTACTGAGCGAGTAGATTTACAGAGCTTTGTGACGGTACGCCAGAAAAATAGCGGCAGCTAACATCCCTGTATCTGTGCTTTATGCTGTGGGGTGTTGCTGTCGTTTTTTCATGAAAAACACCCAATAACAAAGAGTTAACCTACTAAGTTTAATCCAGGATTGGGCTGATTTTTTCTTGTTTCGGGTAGCATTTGGTAAGACAATTAGGCATAAAAATTTCAGAGCTTTGCGAGGGTGATCGAACCTCTGGAATTTAAGCAGTGCACTGGTAGCTGTTGAGCCAGGGGCGGTAGCATGTCTATTCGAATCAGAAAACTTATAAATCTATAAATATTGAGTAGGTTTATTACTTGGATTGCAAAATTTCGCAGGTGTTTTCAATGCTGTCTAAACTTACCAAAAAAATAAATATTAATTTTGAAATTAAGAAAATAATTTCAAATGCAGGTTGGCTTTTATTTGATAAATTCGTCCGATTAATGTTTGGACTGCTTGTAGGGGTATGGGTAGCTCGTTATTTGGGTCCAGAAACATATGGTCAGCTAGCATATGTAATAACGCTCATTAGTTTTTTTCAAGTAATCGCTTTACTTGGAATGGATACGATTTTAGTACGCGATATTGCTCATAATATAGATAAGGCACATCAAGATTTAGGAACCGCGCTCATTTTGCGTTTCTGTGTTGGTTTTTTATGTTTAATAGTGGCTGTGAGTGGGGTGGCTTTTTTTAATGGCGCCCATTTTGCATTACTAACATTATTGGCTGGCGGTGGATTAGTATTTCAATGCGTTGATACAATTGATATTTGGTTTCAAAGTCAAAGTCAGAGTAAAAGAACTGTTATAGCAAAATTATGCGCATACACTATTACAAATATAATGAGAATTGTTCTAATATTGTGTCACAGTCCACTATGGACTTTCGCGTTACTACTTAGCATGGATGCATTACTATCTGCGTTAGCACTGACCTTTGCGTATAGAAAATTTAGAACTAAGCATAAGTGGTCTGCAACTATAGAAAAAAGCAAATTACTACTTAGTGAATCTTGGCCTTATTTAGTTAGTGGTCTATCGATCATATTATATATGAGAATAGATCAGGTCATGATAAAAAATTTATTAGGTGAGGCATCTTTAGGTATTTATGCGGCAGCATTACAATTTTCGACATTATGGAATTTTGTTCCGGTAACATTATCAGTGAGTTTGGCTCCATATATTGCCAGAAAGAAGAGAGAGGGGGAATATGAATATTATAAAGCTATCGGTAATGTTTTCCTGATGTTTTCCGCCATTGGCTGGGGAATAACTTTAATAATTTCAGTAATGTCACCATTTATTATAGAAATTATGCTAGGAACAAATTATACCAACGGAATTGGAGTGCTTGCTATCCATGTAGTGACCAACTTATTCATATGCTTAGGGGTAGCTCAAAGCTTATGGATTGTTAATGAAAGGAAAGGTACATTTACTCTATATAAGTCGCTTACAGGCCTTGTTGTTTGTGGAATAGCAAACTTTACTTTAATTCCATACTATGGAATTAAAGGTGCCGCGATATCTGCAGTAATGTCTCAGTTTTCAGCATCTATATTATTTAATCTGTTTTTTGCTAAAAGAATTTTCTTGATGCAACTCAAAAGTTTATTTTTTTTAAGATAATAAACAGGAACAAAAAGTGAAAAAATATTCTCCTGTAATCGCTTTTGTCTATTCACGACCTGAGCATACAAAAAAAATGTTGTCGGCATTAAGCAATAATAGTCTCGCAGAATATACTGATCTTATTATCTATTCAGATGGTGCAAAAGCCCCCAAAGATGATGCTGGAGTCCAGGCTGTTAGAGAATATATTGATACTATCACAGGATTCAATAGTGTAACTATAGTTAAGCAAGATAAAAACATTGGACTTGCTCAAAGCATAATTCAGGGCGTAACGGAAACAATAAATAAATATGGACGTGTTATTGTTCTTGAGGATGATATAGAGACATCGCCTTATTTCTTGAAATATATGAATGACGCACTAGATATGTACGCGGAAGTAAAAGACGTAGGCTCTGTTTCTGGTAGCAGCTATCCTGTCAAGATGGTCAATAACAATGAATCAACTTACCTACTAAGAATTCCTCTGTGCTGGGGATGGGCTACATGGGCAGATCGATGGCACAGCTTTAAGAAAGACATTAATGCAGTTAAATCAACTGATAAGGAAATCATAAATTACATAAATTTTGATGGGGCATTTGACTTTTTTGAACAAGCTACACTTAATGCTGATGGTAAACTTAATACATGGTTTATCTTCTGGTATATAACTCTAGCATCAAATAAGTGGTTAGCTCTTTTTCCAACAACGGTAATGGCGAAGAATATAGGTCATGATGGTTCGGGGGAAAACTGTAACGGTGATGATATTTATAAAAATACTGCTATTGCTAACAATCCACTAGAGTTGATCCGAAAGGATGCTCTAATTGAAAGTAAAGATTATTACTTGGCACATATAGACTATTTCAAAAGAAACAAAAAAAGCCTGCTAGCCAAAATTATTTCTTATATAAAAAGAAAAATAAAAGGGGCCTGAAATGGGATTTTTGAATAGATTTAAATCATACCTGATAAAGAGAGACATAAATAAAAATGGTATGGGGGTCTATATAGATCTGCTATCTTATACTGATGAGCATTCTACATTTGAAGGTTATAATAGAATAACTGGAAAATCCTCAATTTATAACTCACATATTGGGAAATACTCTTATGCCGTTGGGGCCAGTATAGGAAATGCCACGGTAGGAAGATTTTGTAGTATTGCTATGGGTTCAAAAATTGGAGGGCTTGGTGCTCACCCCACGTCTTTGATATCAACACATCCAATTTTTTATTCTACAAGAAAACAATGTGGTGCCTCGTTTACAAGCGAAGATAAATTTGTAGAAGAAAAAACAACAATATTAGGTAATGATGTATGGGTTGGCGCAAATGCCATCATTATGGATGGTGTTAAAATAGGTGATGGCGCAATCATAGCCGCAGGTGCTGTTGTAACAAAAGATGTGTTGCCTTATGCGATTGTTGCTGGTGTTCCTGCTGTTGTTAAACGATTACGCTGTTCAACACAGCATGTGGATGTGTTAAAGGATATAGAATGGTGGAATTGGCCTGAAACTGTTTTAAAAGATCATTCATATATATTCCAGGGGAAGATTGAAGATAATATAATTGAATTAATTAGAGTAAGTGAAAAACTAAAGGAACATAATTGAATGCGTTTTAAAAGTAATGATGTATATAAAAGCATGCTTTTATTAAGTTTTTTCTTCTCTGGTTTTAGCTTATATTCTGTATTTATACCTTTACTAATTTTGTCATTATTCCTATCAGGCTATAAAAATAAATCATTATACTTAGGAAGTGTTGCAACAAGTTTTAATATATTATTCATTGTTTTATTTGTGTTGTGTGTGTTTTTTATTGGATTCTCAAAGTTATATCTTGACTCACCCATAAAGTATGCAATGTATATTATCTTTATGATTGTGTGTTTAACGTTGTTATTAGTAAATAATATTGAGAATGCTAAGGGAATGTTGCTTTTTTTCATTCTCGGTATATTTATGAGGGCGGAGTTTGTTGTTATTTATAGTTTTCTTGAACCTTCCGGAGTTTATGGATACGGTAAATTGCTGGATCCATTTAGTCATGAGGAAATTAACTCACCCGGAATAAGTAACTCACTAGCTATTGTGTTTATGTATTTGGTGGTTGCGTTTAAAGCTAACACGTTTAACAAAAGGATTTTTCTGACATTATTATATCCTCTTCTTTTATTATCATCGATATTTCTTGGAGGACGTACATTTTTTATTATTGCAATTATTAGTTTGCTTTATCAATACAACAGAAATATAAATCTGAAAGCAACTATTTGGCTTTGTTTAATAAGTGTTGGTGCCTTAATTACGTTTTCTCTAATATTTAAAGACTTACCAGTTTTTGACAAATATTTCAATTTGGTGTTTGAACGATTTGGAAGTGAAGGGCTGAAATCAGCTAGATTTGAACTTATACAAGATGGAATTACAAAATTTCTGATGCAACCTATGGGCGGTTTTACACCGTACGCAAGTGAGTATTCTGGAAACTGGTATCATAATATTTATTTAGATAGCGCTAGAGTCGCCGGATTTATACCTTTAATTATGTTTCTTTTTTCTAACTTCATTCTCTTATTTAGTTATTTAAAATACAAAAAACAAAATAGGAAAGTTAAAAATCCGTATTTCTTTTTGTCGATTTTAACACTAATAGTGATGTGCCAGGATGTGGTTCTTGAGGGTAATATGATGTTACTGATCTGTTATGCTCTATTTACGACTATGCATATTCAGACAGGGAGGCATAATAAAAGTGGAAGTATATTATAGAGTAAATGATTATTATCCGTTGGGTATTGAAGGGAGTTCCGCTGCGAGTTCAGTGCGGCATAGAGTAGATAGAGTTTGCCGTTGTCTTCCACATGGAAGTGAACTTAAGATATATTCAATTGTTAAATCTGGAAATGTGCCAATCGTAAAACGGGAAAAACATAATATCTCAAATACGCAACAGTGTATAACGTATTGCGTTGCCTCTAATTTTCTAGGTGCGATATTAAAAGGGCTTATTTCGATTTTTTTAATGATCTATCTAATATTTAAACTAATGGGTAGAGGGAAATATCTCCTAATATACAATTTGTTACCTGCCAATATTCTTTTTTATATATTACCTTCATGTATTTTTCCTTGGGTATTGAAGAAAACAATATTTCAGGTTGAGGAGATATACAGTGTCTATGATTTTTCATTGTTTAAGCTATTTTTGACGCAGTTTTCGGAAAATTTTGTTTTCAAAAAAGGACTCAATTTCATTGTCGTTAATGAAAATGTCAGAAATCTCATTAAGAGAAAAGATGCAAATTCAATAGTTGACTATGGTTATAATTCTAGAAGTGGTGATGAAATTAAATCTGACTCAAAATCAGGACATATTATTTATACTGGAAGGTTAGATTTCGTTGGTGGTATAGAAGTGCTGTTACAGGCCCTGATTGATTTACCTGCGGATATAAAAAATAAATTAGTAATTACTGGCAATGGTGGCTTAAAAGAACATGTAGTTAATTGTACAAATGAGTTAGGGATTTCTTATAGAGGATTTCTTAATGAATCAGATTATCAATTATTATTGACAGATGCGAAAATAAGCATTAACCCACTTAGGTCACAATGTAAATTCTCTTTTTATTCATTTCCATCAAAAGTACTCCAGTACCTGGAATATGGATGTGTTGTTATTTCGAGTGGTATTTCTCAACCTGAATTGGAAAAATATTTCGCGGATGAATTATTCACATATGAAAATGATGATCCTGCAAAACTCAACTCTCTAATTAGAGAAGCAAATCTGCTGAATTTTGATAAAGTGACAATTATAAATAAATATAATGTATTCATGGAGATGAAGGAAAATAAACTAAGGTCCTTTTTCTCGAAAGTTTTAGGAGGGTGATATTTTGAAATTGGCTGTTTTTGATATATGCGGTACGTTATACTATGATAACACTACATATTCATTTTTGCGTTGGCTTTCTAAAAAAAACATAATAAAGTATAATAAAAATATAATGAATGCCCCATATATATTACGTGCGCTCAATGTAATATATTCATCCTTCAGCGGGAAGGATATTTATAGAATTTTACAGGTAAAACAATTATCTGATTTTTCACTCGAGGACATCAATAAATGGGCAAGCGAATTCGTTGATGAACTAGAAGAGAGTCGTATATATAGCACTAATATTTTAATGGGGGAATATAAAAAACAAGGGTATAAAATAGTTATAGCAAGTGCCACTATCGAACCTGTAGCAAGGGCAATAGCTCATAAATTAGGTGTTGAGTATTATTCTTCAAAAATTGGTTTTTTAAATAATAAGTGCACAGGGGAAATTAAGAAGGACCTGTTATTATTAAAGAAAGACACTTTATTGCCTTTATTAAAAACGGCAGAAACTACAATAGTCGTTACTGATAACTATACAGATATAGAATTAGTTTTAGTGAGCGATCACTCTCATATTATTGTACACAATGATAGAGATATAGAGAAATGGAATAGATGTCTTAAAGCAAATGCTCGCAAAGTTGATTTTATTAAGAAGGATGCTTAATGAATAAATATATTATATATTTCCCATTCGGATATACTTTCTTATCTCGCATTAAAACTATTTCTAAGTTTATTAGTTTTTTACTCACAATACCATTACCTTGTTTTTTGTTCTTTTATTTTGGATTGTTAGATGTTGAGGAAAGAACCTTATATTTAGGGATTGTTTTTATTTTTGTGTACTCCATTTTGTATATTTTTTATGAGAATGGATATATAGAAAATGATATTAAAACAGTAAAAAAGGAAATAAACCCAACATTAAGAATTGTCGGTGAATTGTATAATTATATAGACGGTAATTATAACAAAATTATCATCATCAGAATTTTGTTCTATGCATTATCACTTTACCTTTTGTCTTTTTTTACTATTGACGATGTCATCGTAAAAGTTGTTTTTTATTCTATTGCAACAAGTGTGGTTTATTTCTTTCATAACAAAACGCGAAATGCGATGAAAGTATTTACTTTCTTATTGTTATCCTCATCACGATTTATTTTTCCACTGATGATCTTTTCATCTTATATAGTTCCAGAAAAGATTGGATTTACATTGTTATCACTTTTTATATATACAATTCCAGCATTTTTTATATATTCAGCCAAGACATTTACAGTAATGCAATTCGTGATTGGGCAAGAAAATAAGTACAAAGTAATATATTACGCAGTTGCATGTATTATTATTTTGATGCTGTATTTTTTTGTGTTAAGGTTTGATGTTTTATTATTGACGAGTGCTATTCTGTTTTACATGTTATTACTTGTTTCTTTAAAAAAGATATTAAATAAATAAATGGAGTGTCAATGTCTAAAGTATGTTGCAGATTAGCGGGTGGGCTAGGCAATCAGATCTTTCAATACGGCGCTTCACTTCTTATTAGAAAAAAAAGTACGGTTCCATTGATTGCTCTCGACGATTCTGATTTGAAAAAATACAAAGCAGTAAGAAAAAATGAACTGCCAACTTATTTTAAATTGACTGGTTCAACCATAAAGAATCATAGTATACTCAAGTTGCGTTTACCCCGAATGAAAGCAATTACAAAATACAGCGATAGATTTGTCGGTGACTATAATTTTAATCGGGTGGCCAATAAAAAAATTCCCGCACAAAACTATTACTTAGATGGTTATTTTCAAAGTTGTCTTGACCAAAATCTTTTCGATGAAATGATTGAAGTTCTGAAAAAAGACTATCGGTACACCGAGCTTGAAATTAAAAAAAATATTTGTGCAGTTCATATACGTGGTGGTGATTTTTTAACTGATAAATACAGTGGGATTGCTGATGTAAATTATTATCTTGATCAGTTGGCTAAAGTCAAAGAGTTGAATGTCGCAGAGCGATTTGTTATCGTAACAGACGATAAAAAATATGCCTCTGAAATAGCGAATAAAATGGCTATAAGATATTCATTTTCCGAAGGCAATATGCTAGATGACTTTCTATTGCTAGCGCAATCTCAAACTAAGATATTATCTAATAGTACGTTTTCTATTTGGGCATCAGCTTTAGGCTATCAACCTGGGTGCATCGTTTTTGCCCCCAAGAAGTTAACAGTTCAGGACTCTAGAAATTTCGTTCTTCCTGGTGAGTTAAGTTAATAATATAAGGAGTTATTTAAAAATGAAAGTTGCTTTAATTACTGGCGTGACTGGGCAGGATGGTTCATATTTGGCGGAACTTTTGCTGGAAAAAGGTTATGAAGTTCATGGCATTAAGCGTCGTGCATCTTCATTTAATACTGAACGCGTGGATCACATTTATCAAGATCCACATTCTAGCAACCCGAAATTTCATCTGCACTACGGTGATTTGACAGATTCTTCTAACCTGACTCGTATTCTGAAGGAAGTTCAGCCGGATGAAGTCTATAACCTTGGAGCAATGAGCCACGTAGCAGTTTCCTTTGAGTCCCCGGAATACACTGCTGATGTAGATGCTATGGGTACATTGCGTCTATTGGAAGCCATTCGTTTCCTTGGTCTGGAAAAGAAAACCCGTTTCTATCAAGCATCCACTTCTGAACTTTACGGGCTGGTGCAAGAAATTCCGCAAAAAGAGACCACCCCGTTCTACCCGCGCTCTCCGTATGCTGTTGCTAAACTGTACGCCTACTGGATTACAGTGAATTACCGCGAATCATATGGTATTTATGCCTGTAACGGTATTTTATTCAACCACGAGTCGCCGCGTCGTGGCGAAACCTTTGTGACCCGCAAAATTACCCGTGCTATTGCTAACATCGCACAAGGTCTAGAGTCCTGCTTGTATCTTGGCAACATGGATTCTCTGCGCGACTGGGGACATGCGAAGGACTACGTAAAGATGCAGTGGATGATGCTGCAACAGGATGAACCGGAAGACTTTGTTATTGCTACTGGTGTGCAGTACTCCGTACGTCAGTTTGTTGAAATGGCCGCTGCCCAGTTGGGAATCGAACTACGTTTTGAAGGTAAAGGTGTCGAGGAGAAGGGGATCGTGGTTTCAGTTACCGGCGATGATGCTCCCGGCGTGAAGGTGGGAGATGTAATTATTGCTGTAGATCCGCGCTATTTCCGTCCTGCAGAAGTAGAAACTCTGCTGGGTGATCCGAGCAAAGCACACGAAAAACTAGGTTGGAAACCGGAAATCACACTTTCGGAGATGGTATCTGAAATGGTTGCGAAAGATCTGGAGGCTGCGAAGAAACACTCTCTGTTAAAGTCTCACGGATTTAATGTCAGTTTATCTCAGGAATAATCGATGAACAGACAACGTATTTTTATTGCTGGTCATCGAGGAATGGTGGGTTCCGCGATTGTTCGCCAGTTAGAACAACGCGGTGATGTGGATCTGGTGCTGCGTAGCCGAGATGAACTGAATTTGCTCGACAGTAAGGCTGTTTTAGACTTTTTTGCCGCCGAGCGTATAGATCAGGTCTATCTGGCGGCGGCTAAGGTGGGAGGCATTGTTGCCAACAGCACTTACCCAGCCGATTTCATTTTCGAAAATATGATGATAGAGAGCAACATTATTCATGCGGCGCATCTGCACGACGTGAACAAATTGTTATTTCTCGGCTCTTCCTGTATTTACCCTAAGATGGCGAAACAGCCAATGGCGGAGAGTGAACTGCTGCAGGGCTCGCTCGAACCAACTAATGAACCATATGCTATTGCTAAGATCGCCGGAATAAAGCTGTGTGAGTCCTATAACCGCCAATACGGTCGTGATTATCGCTCGGTGATGCCGACAAACCTATACGGGCCTCACGACAACTTCCACCCGAGTAATTCGCATGTTATCCCGGCGCTGTTGCGTCGTTTTCATGAAGCGACGATGCAAAATACATCTGAGGTGATTGTGTGGGGAAGTGGCACGCCAATGCGAGAGTTTTTGCATGTTGATGATATGGCGGCAGCCAGTATCCACGTTATGGAGTTGGATGGCGAAGTTTGGCAGGAAAACACCCAGCCAATGCTCTCTCACATTAACGTTGGTACAGGTGTGGACTGTACCATCCGTGAGCTAGCTCAAACTATCGCACGAGTGGTGGGCTACAGAGGGCAGGTGGTATTTGATGCGAGCAAACCAGACGGCACTCCGCGCAAATTACTTGACGTCTCGAGACTAAAAAAATTGGGCTGGCAGTTCGGTATTTCACTCGAAGATGGCCTGGCCAGCACATATCATTGGTTCCTTGATAATCAACATCGATTCCGGGGGTAAGTATGTTTTTATCTCAGGACGATTTTGTCACTGTTGTGCGTTCTACTCCGCTTGTCTCCATCGATTTGATTGTGGAAAACACGCAAGGCGAATTTCTTTTAGGTAAACGGCTGAACCGTCCCGCGCAAGGCTATTGGTTTGTGCCAGGTGGCCGAGTACAGAAAGATGAGCCATTGAGTGCGGCCTTTGAACGGCTAACTGAAGGCGAGTTGGGGTTGCGATTACCGTTGTCCGCTGGCGAGTTTTATGGCGTCTGGCAACACTTCTATAACGACAATTTCGCCAATGAGGCGTTCTCGACCCATTACGTGGTGCTCGGTTTTCGTCTGCGAGTACAGGAAAAAGACCTGTGTTTGCCCGACGCGCAGCACGAAGCATACCGCTGGCTGGCGCCTGCGGTATTATTGGGTAGCGAAAACGTTCATGAAAATAGTCGTGCCTATTTTCAGAATGATGCCAATTATGTTATTGGCTTAGAAACGAAGGATGTCAAATATGTCTGATGTACCGTTAATCGCTGTCGTAATGGCTGGTGGTACGGGGAGTCGTCTTTGGCCTCTATCTAGGGAGCTTTACCCGAAACAATTTTTACAACTTTCGGGTGAACACTCTCTGTTACAGACAACCTTGCTTCGGCTGTCGAATCTTTCATGTGAAACGCCATTAGTCATCACGAATGAACAGCATCGCTTTATTGTTGCAGAGCAGCTAAGACAGATAGATCAGTTACGCGATAATATTATTCTGGAACCGTGTGGACGCAATACTGCACCAGCAATTGCGCTTTCAGCTTTTTCTGCGCTGAAGCGTAATGAGCAAGAGGATCCATTACTATTGGTACTTGCTGCTGACCACATTATCAGTAAAGAAAAAATCTTTTGTGATGCAATTCAGAAAGCAATACCAATTGCGGAAAATGGAAGTATCGTGACCTTCGGTATTGTGCCGGAATATGCTGAAACTGGTTATGGCTATATAGAAAGAGAAACTGATGCACTATCTCTTTCCAATGTTGCTGAAGGTGAGTTTTATCGTGTTAAGAATTTTGTTGAAAAACCTGATCGCCTAACCGCTGAAAAATATATTTCATCTGGAAATTTTTTTTGGAATAGCGGTATGTTTATGTTTAAAGCAACGGCTTATTTAGAAGAGTTAAAGAAGTATAGGCCAGATATCTACAGTATCTGTGAGCAGGTAGTCTCTTCCTCTTATCGTGATCTTGATTTTATACGTTTACCAGAAGAAATCTTCAAGGATTGCCCTGCCGAATCTATTGATTTTGCCGTTATGGAAAAAACGGATCGTTGTGTTGTTTGTCCTGTTGATATCGGTTGGAGTGATGTTGGCTCATGGCAATCATTATGGGATATTAGTGAAAAAACACATACTGGCGATGTTTGCAAAGGAGATGTCCTGACATATAACACCAAGAATAATTATATTTATTCAGAGTCCGCACTGGTTGCTGCTGTTGGTGTTGAGGATGTCGTTATAGTTCAGACGAAAGATGCAATACTTGTTTCTAAGAAATCTGACGTTCAGGATGTCAAAAAGATTGTTGAAATGCTCAAGTCACAAGAACGGTCAGAGTACATCGCACATCGTGAAGTATTTCGTCCCTGGGGTAAATTTGATGCGATTGATCAAGGCGAGCGATATAAAGTTAAGAAAATCATAGTGAAACCGGGTGAAGGGCTTTCTTTACGTATGCATCATCATCGGTCTGAACATTGGATTGTGCTTTCTGGTACGGCGAAAGTTACTCTCAATGATAAAACGATGTTGGTTACTGCAAATGAATCGATTTATATTCCTCTTGGGGCCACGTATAGTCTTGAGAATCCAGGGATTATCCCCCTTAATCTCATTGAAGTTAGTTCAGGAGATTATTTGGGAGAGGATGACATCGTTCGACAAAAAGAACGTTATAGAAAAGATGATTAGGGTATGAAAAAATTAACCTGTTTCAAAGCCTACGATATTCGCGGCAGGCTGGGCGAAGAGCTGAATGAAGAGATTGCGTGGCGCATTGGCCGCGCTTACGGCGAGTTACTGAAGCCTAAATCTATTGTTCTGGGCGGCGATGTGCGTCTGACCAGCGAGACGCTAAAGCTGGCGCTGGCGAAAGGGCTGCAGGATGCGGGGGT
>NZ_JBNDJN010000011.1:0-31953 GCF_050434985.1 Citrobacter sp. 506 | reverse complement strand
GGCCCGCAACCCTTAAATTGCAGAAAAATGACTGACCGCTGCATTCCACAGCAAAACCCCGCCTTATACCCATTTACACACAGAGTTATCCACAAACCACGCGATCGTTTATGCACTTCTCTGTTTATATGAGCATCCTTCAACGGAAAAAGAAGAGGTCAAAATCGAAAATTAAAAATTCGCGAGCGTTGCGCAAACGTTTTCGTTACAATGCCCCCGCACAACAAGGATGCCCCGTAAGGGGCGTTAGCTGAGTTTTTAGCCAAGAATTCACCTAACGCTCTCTGTAATAGTCAAATCCAGGGGATTTACCATGCAACAACGTCGTCCAGTCCGCCGCGCTCTGCTCAGTGTTTCTGACAAGGCCGGTATCATCGAATTCGCTCAGGCACTTTCCGCACGCGGTGTGGAGCTGCTGTCTACAGGTGGCACTGCGCGCCTGTTAGCTGAGAAAGGTCTGCCAGTGACCGAAGTTTCCGATTACACCGGCTTCCCGGAAATGATGGATGGACGCGTAAAGACCCTGCATCCGAAAGTCCATGGCGGCATTCTTGGTCGTCGCGGTCAGGACGACGGGATTATGGAACAGCACGGCATCGCACCTATCGACATGGTGGTTGTTAACCTGTACCCGTTCGCCGAGACCGTTGCCCGTGAAGGCTGCTCGCTGGAAGATGCGGTAGAAAACATTGATATCGGCGGCCCGACGATGGTGCGTTCCGCTGCCAAAAACCATAAAGATGTGGCTATCGTTGTGAAGAGCAGCGACTACGCCGCCATTATTAAAGAGATGGATGCCAACGACGGTTCTCTGACCCTCAACACACGTTTCGATCTCGCGATTAAAGCCTT
This sequence comes from Citrobacter sp. 506, assembly GCF_050434985.1. Taxonomy (NCBI): domain Bacteria; kingdom Pseudomonadati; phylum Pseudomonadota; class Gammaproteobacteria; order Enterobacterales; family Enterobacteriaceae; genus Citrobacter; species Citrobacter sp. 506. The sequence goes on along the minus strand of NZ_JBNDJN010000011.1, from coordinate 31,101 downwards.
CGAACACACCGCCGCTTACGACAGCATGATCGCCAACTACTTCGGTAGCATGGTTCCGGCCTACCACGGCGAAAGCAAAGACGCCGCCGGTCGCTTTCCACGTACACTGAACCTGAACTTCATTAAGAAGCAGGATATGCGCTACGGCGAGAACAGCCACCAACAGGCTGCCTTCTATATAGAAGAGAATGTTAAAGAAGCGTCCGTTGCCACCGCACAGCAGGTACAGGGCAAAGCACTTTCCTACAACAACATCGCCGATACCGATGCGGCGCTGGAGTGCGTAAAAGAATTCAACGAGCCAGCCTGTGTGATCGTCAAACACGCTAACCCGTGCGGCGTGGCTGTCAGTACCTCTATTCTCGATGCTTACGACCGCGCCTATAAAACCGACCCGACCTCCGCGTTCGGCGGCATCATCGCCTTCAACCGCGAACTGGATGCCGAAACTGCTCAAGCCATCATTTCCCGTCAGTTCGTGGAAGTGATCATCGCGCCATCCGCAACCGAAGACGCACTGAAAATCACCGCCGCCAAACAGAACGTCCGCGTGCTGACCTGCGGTCAGTGGGCACAACGTGTGCCGGGCCTGGACTTCAAACGCGTTAACGGCGGTCTGCTGGTTCAGGATCGTGACCTGGGTATGGTGAGCGAAGGTGAACTGCGCGTAGTTTCCAAACGTCAGCCGACTGAACAGGAACTGCGCGATGCGCTGTTCTGCTGGAAAGTAGCTAAATTTGTAAAATCCAACGCCATTGTTTACGCCAAAGAGAACATGACTATCGGCATAGGCGCAGGCCAGATGAGCCGCGTATATTCCGCAAAAATCGCCGGGATTAAAGCCGCCGACGAAGGTCTGGAAGTTCAAGGTTCCTCTATGGCATCCGACGCCTTCTTCCCGTTCCGCGATGGGATTGATGCCGCCGCCGCCGCCGGTGTGACCTGCGTGATCCAGCCAGGCGGTTCTATCCGTGATGATGAAGTCATTGCTGCCGCCGACGAGCACGGCATAGCGATGGTGTTCACCGACATGCGCCACTTCCGCCATTAATCCACGGAGCAGACGATGAAAGTATTAGTGATTGGCAACGGCGGGCGCGAACACGCGCTGGCCTGGAAAGCGGCGCAGTCGCCAAAAGTCGAAACGGTATTTGTCGCACCAGGCAACGCGGGCACCGCGCTGGAACCTGCGCTGCAAAACGTGGCAATCGGCGTGACCGATATTCCGGCGCTGCTGAGCTTTGCCCAGAATGAGAAGATCGATCTGACCATCGTTGGCCCAGAAGCGCCTCTGGTAATTGGCGTGGTCGATGCGTTTCGCGCTGCCGGTCTGAAAATCTTCGGCCCAACCGAAGGTGCAGCACAGTTGGAAGGCTCCAAAGCCTTCACCAAAGATTTCCTTGCCCGTCATAACATTCCGACGGCGGAGTATCAGAACTTCACCGAGATTGAGCCTGCGCTGGCCTATCTGCGTGAGAAAGGCGCGCCGATCGTTATCAAGGCCGACGGCCTGGCCGCCGGTAAAGGCGTTATCGTCGCGATGACGCTGGAGGAAGCCGAAGCCGCCGTTCATGACATGCTGGCAGGTAACGCTTTTGGCGATGCGGGCCACCGTATCGTTATCGAAGAGTTCCTTGACGGTGAAGAAGCGAGCTTTATCGTGATGGTTGACGGCGAGCACGTGCTGCCAATGGCCACCAGCCAGGACCACAAACGCGTGGGCAACGGCGATACCGGTCCGAATACCGGCGGTATGGGCGCTTACTCACCTGCACCGGTGGTGACTGACGACGTTCATCAGCGCACCATGGAACGCATCATCTGGCCAACCGTAAAAGGCATGGCGGCGGAAGGGAACACTTACACCGGTTTCCTGTACGCGGGTCTGATGATCGACAAACAGGGCAACCCGAAGGTTATCGAGTTCAACTGCCGCTTCGGCGATCCGGAAACCCAGCCGATTATGCTGCGTATGAAATCGGATCTGGTCGAACTGTGCCTTGCCGCCTGTGATGGCAAGCTGGATGAGAAAACCTCTGAGTGGGACGAACGCGCCTCTTTGGGCGTAGTGATTGCCGCAGGGGGTTATCCGGGCAACTACAATACTGGCGATGAGATCCACGGCCTGCCGCTGGAAGAAGTCGCTGACGGTAAAGTGTTCCACGCGGGCACCAAACTGTCTGCTGACGATCGCGTGCTGACCAACGGCGGTCGCGTCCTGTGCGCCACCGCGCTGGGCAACACCGTTGCCGAGGCGCAGCAGCGTGCCTACGCCCTGATGACCGACATCCGTTGGGACGGCAGCTTCAGCCGTAACGACATCGGCTGGCGCGCCATCGAACGTGAGCAAAACTAACGGCTGAGCTTAGCCAGCAGCGTTTTGCGCGTAATACCTAACTGACGGGCGGCTTCGGTTTTATTGCCGCCCGTTTTTTCCAGCGCCGCCAGAATCACTTCTTTTTCGACATCCACCAGCGGTTGAATCTCGCTACTGTATTCCGTTTTTATCGGTGTCGCGGCAATCGCCATCGGCAGCTCGCGTTCGGAAATATATTCCCCCGTTAGCAGCACCACCGAACGCTCAATCGCATTTTCCAGCTCACGGATATTACCCGGCCAGTCATAGTGGATCAGCAGATCCATCGCCTGCGGAGTAAAGCCTTTCACCGCTTTTCGATTACGTGTGGCAAAACGCTGGAGAAAATGTTCGGCCAGCAGAGGAATATCTTCCCGACGCTGGCACAGCGCTGGCATTTCAATAGTGATGACGTTCAGGCGATAGTAGAGATCCTGACGAAAGTGCCCGGCGTTAACTTCCTCCGCCAGATCGCGATGAGTGGCAGCGATCAGCCGGACATCAACCGCAATAGTCTGGTTGCTGCCAACCCGTTGCACTTCCCGCTCCTGGATAGCCCGCAGCAGACGCACCTGCATTAGCGGTGAGATATCGCCAATTTCATCAAGAAATAACGTGCCGCCTTCGGCTTCCACAAAGCGCCCTTCCCGCCGCTTATCCGCGCCGGTAAACGCGCCTTTCTCATGACCAAAAAGTTCGGACTCCAGCAGCGATTCATTAAGCGACGCACAGTTCAGCGTCACCAGCGGTTTATCACAGCGGGCACTGCTGGCATGCAGCGCCCGGGCCACCAGCTCTTTCCCCGTACCGGAGTCTCCGTGAATGAGCACCGTTGCATCCGAGGGCGCAACCATCGCGATTTCATTGATCAACTGCTGCATCGCCGGACTGCTGCCAATCATGCCGAACTGCGCAGCCGACCCTGACGGCAGTTCAGCGCCCATTTCCCGCGTATGCGCCAGCGCCTTTTCCAGCGTCTCCTGCAGGCGATCAAAATCCAGCGGCTTGATTAAGTAGTCCAGCGCCCCGGTTTTCAGCGCCTCAACGGCGGTCTCCACGCTGGAGAATGCCGTCATGATCAATACCGGAATCGCCGAATTCAGCGCTTTAATCTCTTTCAGTGTTGCAATGCCGTCCATCTCCGCCATACGCACATCGCACAGCACTAAATCAAATACGCGTTCACGCACCTGTTCCAGTGCCGCTTGCCCGCTATAGGCCAGCGCGACCTCATAACCCCAGCCGCGCAGCAGCGCCTGTAAAATGGTGCAGTGGCTGATATCGTCATCTACCACCAGAATATTGATTTTTCCGCGCGTCATCCTTGTTAATCCTGTTGTTTCGCGTTGGTCGGCAGCCAGAGGGTAAAGGTTGCGCCTTTGCCCTCAACGCTTGCCACATGAATGGTACCACCGTGCTGTTCAATTATGTTCTGCACTACCGCCAGCCCAAGGCCGGTTCCATCCGCTTTAGTCGTGAAGTAAGGCGTAAAAATAGCCTCCAGCTGTTCCGCTGCAATCCCTTTCCCGCTATCAATAACCACGATTTTAACGCGATCGCCGCTGCTTTCACTCGCTTCAACCGTAATCGTGCCCTGACGACCAATCGCATGAATGGCGTTCAGATACAGATTCAACAGAACCTGAGTCAGTCGGTCGGGATCGGCCTGAATAGCGGGCAGCGTGGAACTGGCCGAAAAGCGTAGCTGGATTTCCCGACTTGCCGCATCCTGACTCACCAGGTTTAATGAGTGGGTGATGACCTCATTGAGATCCACCTGTTGCAGCGTCAGATGCGCAGGTTTCACCAGCTCCAGCAGCTCGCTCACCACCCGATTTAAACGGTCCGCCTCTTTCGCCATCACCTGCGCCAGCTCATGCGACTCACCACCAGCCGGAGTTCGTTCAGCAAAATACTTCGCTAAACCCTTGATCGATGAAAGCGGGTTTCGAATCTCATGCGCGACCCCGGCCGCCAGATGTCCGAGCGCCATCAGTTTTTCTTTACGCTTCATCGCATCCTGCAGTTCTTTGTACGAGCGCTGATAGCGCTGATACCAGAAGAACGTCAGCACAGTGGCCAGCAGCACGGCCGCCAGCGCAGACAGGACGATCAGGGTGTTACGCCACTCTCTTGCCTGAGTCGCAGCCAGATCGCTGGCATCAAAAGCGATAAATATGGTTTGTGCGGGGGTGATAAGCTGTCCGTCATTGCTGGCACAGCGCGCCATGCCATGACGTCCTGGACCATACATCGGCTGAAACTGACGATAAATTTCCAGGACAGGTGTTTTTTCACCGTCCCCCGTAGGCATGTCAATATTCCGCCAGCTTTCCTGTTCCCCGGGGCTTAGTTGTCGCAGGACATCCGGTGAATAGAGCGTTTTACCGACCATCGCGGAATTGCTGTGAGTAATAATGACGCCATGATCGTCAACGACGGCAAACCATAGCACGCCTGGTTGTACGGCCATTTCCTCCAGCAGCGTCTGCTGTTGAGCATGATGCATGCGCATCCCCATACCTACGCGCGTACCAGACTCCAGAGCGCGGATGAGCACGCTGCCTTTTTCCAGTAGCGTTTGCCGCGCGGCGCCGCTTTCCCGCCCATAGTCCCGAATGGTCATAATCGAAAACCAACCGACCAAAATCAGGATTGCCGCCAGCAAGAGTCGGCTCAACCACTTGGCCGCCGTGTCCTTATAAAGACGCATACGCTCTCCCTTTATCCCACCTGTTCCTTTCATCGTTGCAGGTATACAGCAGAAATCATGCCATTTTTTCTCCGTGATAACCCTGCCCTCAGACACAAACCGCTGAAAGTAGCGGGTAAAAATGACCCGCCGGCGCGTTCTGGCGAGTCATTTTTACTCGTCGCCCTGTAAAGGCCACGACTACAACTCCCGCGGGACCGGGATTGCCGCTTTGGCACGGAAGATGCAATAGGAAATGTAATCTAACCAACAGGAGAACGACCCATGAAACGGAACAACAAACTGGCGCTGATTGCACTCTCTCTTATCGCGTTGGGCTCTACCCCGACGCTGGCGCAGAATCACTGGGGATATGGTGATGGAATGCAGCAACGAGGCGGTACGCCAATGACCACTGAGCAGCAGGCTACCGCGCAGAAAATCTATGATGATTACTACTCGCAGACCAACGCCTTGCGCCAACAGCTGACCTCTAAACGTTATGAGTACAACGCGTTGCTAACAGCCAGCTCGCCGGACACTGCAAAAATTAATGCCGTGGCAAAAGAGATGGAGGCGTTGAATCAGTCACTGGATGAGCAGCGCGTTAAACGCGATGTCGCAATGGCCCAGGCAGGCGTACCTCGCGGAGCGGGAATGGGCTACGGCGGGTGCGGCGGTGGCGGTAACCATCGCGGCGGCCATATGGGAATGGGCCACTGGTAAACGTTTTTTGCCGGATGGCGGCCTCACCTTATCTGGCCCGATGTCCTGGCATCAGGTTTTCAGAAGGTTTTGGCAGTAGGCTGCCAGTGACAAAAATCTTCATTAGCAACCAGCAGTAGCTGCGACCCTTCGGGCGCTTCCAGCCATGCCACACTCACTTCTACAGATGAATGGCTCTGGCGGCGCTCAATGTGGTTTATCGCCCACGATTCCAGATCGGGCTTCAGTGTTTCACCTTCACAGGTCGTGACTGTGTTATTCGCATGCCAGCGTCCCTGACGCAATATCACCCGTCCCTGACGCAACGCATCGCTGGTCTGGCGGATTTGATCGGCACGATAGCGGTAAAGCGCAATTTGATCGCTGGAAAGCTGCTGCTTTTGCCCATCGACTTCACGCTGCATGAAACTCAGTTCGCCCCGGTCATCGAAGCGTATACGGACATGTTCCGGTGGTTTACTGTAAGTGTTGAGTTCTATCAGCGAGAGCGAATCACCCTGCCAGCGGTATTCACTGGTGGTGGTATCGCCTTTACGCCACGGACTAAATACCGAGAGCAAGTGAACATCGTCGCTGGAATCTTTACGCCAAATGCGTACCGCCCCCTGATCGCCAACATAGCCGCTGGCCGTGAACGGAGGAAGCTCAGAGTGGCGACTACAGGCAGACAGTAACAGCACACCTGAAAGCCAAAGCGAATGACGCCAGATGGACAAAAGGGGCGAAACCGCCCCTTCGATAAAACTGTTCACTGCCACGCGAATTACTTAACCGCGTCTTTCAGTGCTTTACCAGAAACAAATGCCGGTACGTTAGCTGCGGCAATTTTGATTTCTTTACCGGTCTGCGGGTTGCGGCCAGTGCGCTCAGCACGGTGGTTCACTTTGAAGGTACCGAAACCAACCAGTTGTACAGCATCGCCTTCTTTCAGAGACTCAGTAATAGCAGCCAGAGTGGATTCCAGAGCAGCTTTAGCCTGTGTTTTAGACAGTTCTGCTTTGTCTGCAATTACATCAATCAGTTGAGTCTTGTTCATAAGTTATCCTTACAATGTGTTTATCGCTTGCTAAGCATCGAGTGCGACGGAAATGCCAGAAAAGCACTCTCCTGCATACACGCACCGATAGCCACTTTTTTTCGCCCCCCAAATGTAGACCAGACCGGGGGCGGATGGGAAGCCTTCAGGCACGACAAATCAGGCGTTAAATCACGTTTTATGGTGTCATTGCTGAAAATTTATACCAATATTGCTCTCGCCAGCCTCGCGCAGGTCTGCACGAAGCCCTTTTATCAGCTCAATATCGCGTTCTTCACAGTCGGCTAAAAGTCGGAAAATTTCCCACTGAATATCCCATTCTTGCTCAACGGCCGGGTTCTCTTTGAGCTCTTCATCGGTCATTTCGCGACCAGCCTGGGTCATTTCCAGCATCGCAACCGTCGTAATCGAAGCCTTACTAACCTCAATTGCATGTTCCAGCGTTTCACCGCTAAGACGCGAATGCATCAGTTCGCTTAATGCCACACAGGCATCAATCGCCGGATAAACGCCGTACAGATCGTAATCGTCTGCTGAAGGAATAGCCTCTTCAAATTTTTCCAACTGGCTATCGAAATTGATTTTCGCGTCTTTAACCGTCAGCGCTTCCCAAATCAAATCCAGAATTCGGCGGTAAATTTGTCCATCGCCAAATTCGGTTTGCTTACAGAACATGGCGTAGTTGGGGTACATGCGTTCGCACAGACAGGCCATAAACGTGACGTGCTGCCAGCTTTCCAGCTTCTCCAGACGCAGGTGAATCGGATTTTGTAACATGATGAGTTCTCAAATACGGAAATTAGCGGCAGTTTACCCGATATGGGGCGTTTTTGCTGCAAGCCGCGTAAAAGCAGGGCGTTCGGATGCCACCGCATCTGCCCAGCGTGTTGGTTCCGGCAGACGATAGCCGTTCATACAGCATTGTACCCACGCTAACGCGCTGTCCTGGCTCACGCGATGACCCGTAGAGATAAACAGCGGGTTACAGCGTGCTTTGCTGCGCCAAACCCATGCCAGCTGTTCGCCTTTATCCAACAACGGCGCTAACGCTCCGGGTTCGGCGGCGAGCGGCTCAAACTTGCCGCACAACCGTTTTTTCGCCACGCCAATCGTCGGGACATCCACCAGCAGGCCAAAATGGCTGGCCACGCCCAGACGGCGAGGGTGAGAGATCCCGTGACCGTCAACGAACAGCAGATCAGGCTTGTGCGAAAGCTGCTGCCAGGCGGCCATCAGCGCGGGTGTTTCGCGAAAGGAGAGAAAGCCAGGAATGTAGGGCATGGTGGTGGCGATTCGCGCCACCTTGTATTCAACCAGTTCCAGCGAGGGGTACTTCAGTAAGACCATCGCGGCTCGCGTCACTTCGCCCCCCTGCTCGAACCCAACGTCCGCCCCGCCGATCAGATCCGGCGGATCGCTCCTCAGGCGATCCTCGCGGATCACTGAGGAGGCCAGTTCAAGCTGCTGCGCGCGTAATGACGCAAGATCCATAATGACTCCTTAGCGGTGGTACTGTTCAGACAACCGATGTACCGCCTCCACAAAGACACCCGCATGCTCTGGCGGGACATCCTGATGAATGCCGTGGCCCAGGTTAAAGACATGGCCTTCACCCTGACCAAAACCGGCCAGAATCGTCGCCACCTCTTCTTCGATGCGGGCTGGCGGCGCATACAGCATGGACGGATCCATATTGCCCTGCAGTGCCACTTTATGACCTACACGACGACGCGCATCGGCAATGTCAGTGGTCCAGTCCAGACCTAACGCATCACAGCCGGTTTCCGCCATCGCTTCCAGCCACTGACCACCGCCTTTGGTGAACAGCGTCACCGGTACGCGACGACCTTCGTTCTCGCGCATCAGGCCGTCGACGATTTTGTGCATGTAATACAAGGAGAACTGCTGATAGTCGCGACCGGTCAGCACACCGCCCCAGGTGTCGAAAATCATTACCGACTGCGCGCCCGCTTTGATCTGCGCGTTCAGGTACAGAGTGACGCTCTTCGCCAGCTTATCAAGCAGCAGATGCAGCGCCTTTGGATCGGCGTACATCATCTTTTTAATTACGGTGAAGGCCTTACTACTGCCGCCTTCGACCATATAGGTCGCCAGTGTCCACGGGCTACCGGAGAAGCCGATCAGCGGCACTTCGCCTTTCAGTTCACGGCGGATAGTGCGCACCGCATTCATCACATAACCCAGTCCATCTTCCGGGTCCGGGATCGGCAGTTTGTCGACGTCAGCCTTGCTGGCGATCGGTGAGGTAAAGCGTGGGCCCTCTCCGGCTTCAAAATACAGCCCAAGTCCCATCGCATCGGGAATCGTCAGGATATCCGAAAAGAGGATCGCCGCATCAAGCTTATAGCGACGCAGCGGCTGCAGCGTGACTTCGCAGGCCAACTCGGCATTTTTGCACAGCGCCATAAAATCGCCCGCTTCGGCGCGCGTGGCTTTATATTCCGGTAGATAGCGGCCCGCCTGGCGCATCATCCATACCGGAGTGACATCAACGGGCTGGCGCAGCAGCGCACGCAGATAACGATCGTTCTTCAGTTCGGTCATTTTTCCATTCCTTGAGCTATTTCACGCCAGTGTAACATGTGTGTCACTCATACTCTGCCCGACAGAGGGCGACAGTATCTTCAATCAATCGACGCGCGACGGTGCCCGGCGGGGGCAGGAGCGGTAAATCGTCGTAGCGATACCAGTTCGCTTCCAGCAGTTCCTTCGGGTCAATAACAATTTCGCCGCTATCATACTCCGCCATAAATGCGGTCATCAAAGACTGTGGGAACGGCCACGGCTGAGAAGTGACGTAGCGCAGGTTTTTCACCTTAATGCCGCTCTCTTCCATGACTTCGCGTGCCACCGCCTGCTCGAGGGTCTCGCCCACTTCGACAAAACCCGCCAGCACGGTATGCACGCCGTTACGATGGCGAACATGTTGGGCAAGCAGGATAGCGTCGTCACGGCGAATAGCGACGATAATGCAGGGGGCAATTTGCGGGTAGTAGCGTTCTCGACAGTGGCTACACAGCATCGCCCATTCCGTTTTACTCGGGTGCATGGGATGACCGCAGTAACCGCAGAATTTATGTGAGCGGTAGAACTCGGCCAGTTGTACACCGCGTCCGGCCAGTTGAAACAGGCCAACATCCTGGTCAATGACCTGGCGCACAGACCCCATATCGTGCCGACGCTGCTGCTGCACCAGCCAGACCGTCTCCCCTTCCCATTCGCCTATAGGAAGTGCGCGCTGCCCGGTCAGATCAAAACTTGCTGCGTCGCCGTAAGGCAGTTCGCCATGAGGCAACCATAACTTTTGCTCATGACTGACAATCCACCAGCCGCTATCTAATTTTTCAATTATACGATCCATATCTCTTGCGCAACCTTTGCTTCACAGGCATGTTGTTTACATTATTTTTACATTTACGGGTGAGCCGTTCCTAAACACCATCTTGCGGAGTCAATCATGCTAAACCAGCTGGAAAGCCTGACGGAGCACGTCGGAGGAAGTAACAAACTGGTTGATCGCTGGCTACATGTACGTAAGCACCTGCTCGTGGCTTACTACAATCTGGTTGGCATTAAGCCTGGCAAAGAATCGTACATGCGGCTCAATGAAAAGGCGCTGGATGATTTTTGCCAGAGCCTGGTCGATTACCTTTCCACCGGACACTTCAGTATTTATGAACGTATTCTCCATAAATTGGAAGGGAACGGGCAGCTTTTAAAAGCCACAAAAATTTGGCCGCTCCTGGAAGCCAATACGCAACTGATCATGGACTACTATGATTCCAGTCTGGAGACTGCCATTGATCACGATAACTTCCTTGAATTTCAACAGGCCTTATCGGATATCGGCGAGGCGCTGGAAGCCCGGTTCGTGCTGGAAGATAAGCTGATCATGCTGGTTTTTGATGCGATGCACGAGAGTAGCATGATCAAACGTCCTGCTTGAGATTTGCGACATTAACGCGTAATTTACATTCATTACCTCTTTTTGAGGTTACTTCTTGTCGGAGTGCTTATTTTCCACAGCAGCATGAGTGGAAAAGGCTGAGACCGTTAATTCGGGATCCGCGGAACCTGATCAGGTTAAAACCTGCGAAGGGAACAAGAGTCAATCTACAACCGTATCGCCCTTTGGCGTTCGTCTCTCTTGCTTCATCCGTCGTCTGACAAGCCATATCCTTACTTTTATTTGGAATGAGCTATGTCTGCCACTACTAAACCATCACGCCGCGAACAGCGCGCCCAAGCCCAACACTTTATCGACACGCTGGAAGGTACCGCCTTTCCTAACTCAAAACGTATCTACATCACCGGTTCGCAGGCGGATATCCGCATCCCGATGCGCGAAATCCAGCTAAGTCCTACGCTGATTGGTGGTACGAAAGACAACCCGCAGTTTGAAGAGAACGAAGCCGTGCCGGTGTACGACACCTCCGGGCCGTACGGCGATCCTGATGTGGCGATTAACGTTCAGCAGGGTCTGGCAAAACTGCGCCAGCCATGGATTGCGGCGCGTAACGATAGCGAAGAATTAGACGACCGTAGCTCCGCTTATACCAAACAACGTCTGGCCGACGATGGCCTGGACGAACTGCGTTTCAGCGGCCTGCTGACGCCAAAACGCGCCAAAGCCGGCAAGCGCGTTACCCAGTTGCACTATGCCCGTCAGGGGATGGTTACCCCGGAGATGGAATTTATCGCCATCCGTGAAAACATGGGCCGCGAGCGCATTCGTAGTGAAGTGCTGCGCCATCAGCATCCAGGGATGAACTTTGGTGCTCGCCTGCCGGAAAACATCACCCCGGAATTCGTGCGTGATGAAGTCGCTGCGGGCCGCGCGATTATTCCTGCCAACATCAACCACCCGGAATCCGAGCCGATGATCATCGGCCGCAACTTCCTGGTGAAGGTGAACGCCAACATCGGTAACTCGGCGGTGACCTCCTCCATTGAAGAAGAGGTGGAGAAGCTGGTGTGGTCGACCCGCTGGGGCGCAGATACGGTGATGGACCTCTCTACCGGCCGCTATATTCACGAAACCCGCGAGTGGATCCTGCGTAACAGCCCGGTGCCGATCGGTACCGTACCGATCTACCAGGCGCTGGAGAAGGTTAACGGGATCGCTGAAGATCTCACCTGGGAAGCCTTCCGCGACACGCTGCTCGAACAAGCCGAACAGGGCGTCGACTACTTCACCATTCACGCGGGCGTACTGCTGCGCTACGTGCCGATGACCGCCAAACGCCTGACAGGTATTGTCTCGCGCGGCGGTTCGATCATGGCGAAATGGTGTCTCTCTCATCACAAAGAGAACTTCCTGTTTGAACATTTCCGCGAGATTTGCGAAATCTGTGCCGCCTATGACGTTTCGCTCTCTCTCGGCGACGGCCTGCGTCCAGGCTCGATTCAGGATGCCAACGACGAGGCGCAGTTCTCCGAGCTGCATACGCTGGGCGAACTGACCAAAATCGCCTGGGAATACGACGTGCAGGTGATGATTGAAGGCCCGGGTCATGTGCCGATGCATATGATCCAGCGCAACATGACCGAAGAGCTGGAGCACTGCCATGAAGCGCCGTTCTACACCTTAGGGCCGTTGACGACAGATATCGCGCCGGGCTATGACCACTTCACCTCCGGCATTGGTGCGGCGATGATCGGCTGGTTTGGCTGTGCGATGCTGTGCTACGTCACGCCAAAAGAGCACCTTGGCCTGCCGAACAAAGAAGACGTGAAGCAAGGGCTGATTACCTACAAGATTGCCGCCCACGCCGCTGATTTAGCCAAAGGCCATCCGGGTGCGCAGATCCGCGATAACGCCATGTCGAAAGCGCGCTTCGAATTCCGCTGGGAAGACCAGTTTAACCTCGCACTCGACCCATTCACCGCCCGCGCCTATCACGATGAAACCCTGCCACAGGAGTCCGGCAAGGTTGCCCACTTCTGCTCCATGTGCGGGCCGAAGTTCTGCTCGATGAAAATCAGCCATGAGGTCCGCGACTACGCCGCCGCACAAACCATTGAAATCGGAATGGCGGATATGTCGGAGAACTTCCGCGCCAAAGGCGGCGAAATCTACCTCAAAAAAGAGGAGGCGTGATGTACCAGCCTGATTTCCCGACCGTGCCGTTCCGCCTCGGGCTTTACCCGGTGGTAGACAGCGTTGAATGGATTGAACGCTTGCTGCAGGCAGGTGTGCGCACGATCCAACTGCGCATTAAAGATAAACGTGATGAAGAGGTCGAAGCCGACGTCATTGCCGCCATAGAGTTGGGGCGTCGCTATGACGCTCGCCTGTTTATCAACGATTACTGGAGTCTGGCAATTAAGCACAACGCGTACGGCGTGCATTTGGGCCAGGAAGACCTCGAAACCACCGACCTGAAGGCGATTCAGGCGGCGGGGCTACGCCTGGGTGTTTCCACTCACGATGATATGGAGATAGACGTAGCGCTGGCTGCTAAGCCTTCTTATATCGCGCTGGGTCATGTCTTCCCGACGCAAACCAAGCAGATGCCGTCGGCCCCGCAGGGTCTCACGCAGCTGGCAAGCCATAGTAAACGACTGGCGGATTACCCCACTGTCGCTATCGGCGGCATCAGCCTTGAGCGCGCCCCAGCGGTGCTGGCGACCGGCGTTGGCAGTATTGCCGTGGTCAGCGCCATAACCCACGCCGCAGACTGGCAGGCAGCCACGGCGCAGCTACTGGACATTGCGGGAGCCGGCGATGAATGACCGCGATTTTATGCGCTACAGCCGCCAGATCCTGCTCGCCGACATTGCCATTGAGGGCCAACAAAAGCTGCTCGATAGCCATGTGCTGATCGTCGGTTTAGGTGGGCTCGGCTCGCCTGCGGCACTGTATCTGGCGGGAGCGGGCGTCGGCACGCTGACGTTGGCGGACGATGATGACGTTCATCTGAGCAACCTGCAGCGGCAAATATTGTTCACCACCGATGATATCGCCCGCCCGAAAGCACAGGCGGCAAAGCGACATCTGGCACGCCTTAATCCGGACAGCGAGCTGGTCGTCCTTGAGCAGCGGCTGACCGGTGAGGCGCTCCGGCATGCGGTAGCGCGTGCCGACGTGGTGCTCGACTGTACCGACAACATGGCGACGCGCCAGGAAATTAACGCCGCCTGCGTGATGCTCAACACTCCGCTCATCACCGCCAGCGCTGTGGGCTTTGGCGGCCAGCTAATGGTACTGACGCCACCGTGGGAACAAGGCTGTTACCGTTGCCTGTGGCCGGATGATGTAGAGCCGGAACGCAACTGCCGCACCGCCGGCATCGTCGGCCCGGTTGTGGGCGTGATGGGCACCTTGCAAGCGCTGGAGGCGATTAAATTACTCAGCGGCATTGAAACTCCTAATGGGGAGCTACGTCTGTTTGACGGTAAAACCAGCCAGTGGCGCAGCCTCGCGCTGCGTCGTGCCAGCGGCTGTCCGGTCTGCGGAGGACAACATGCAGATTCAGTTCAATGATGAGCCGATGCAGTGCGCCGAGGGACAAACCGTCAGCGGGCTGCTCACTGCGCTAAATCAACTTAAACCGGGAGCGGCGCTGGCGCTCAATCAGCAGATCCTGCCGCGCGAGCAGTGGGAGCAGCAAATCGTGCAGGAAGGCGACCAGATCCTGCTTTTTCAGGTTATTGCAGGGGGTTGATATGTTACGTATTGCCGACAAAACGTTTGATTCACATCTGTTCACCGGCACCGGAAAATTTGCTTCGTCGCAGCTGATGGTCGAGGCGATTCGCGCCTCCGGCAGCCAGTTGGTGACGCTGGCGATGAAGCGCGTGGATTTGCGCCAGCACAACGATGCCATTCTGGCCCCACTTATCGACGCGGGGGTGACGCTACTGCCTAACACCTCTGGGGCGAAAACCGCGGAAGAGGCTATTTTCGCCGCCCAGTTGGCACGTGAAGCGCTGGGCACAAACTGGCTAAAATTAGAAATCCACCCGGACGCCCGCTGGCTATTGCCGGATCCGATTGAAACGTTAAAAGCCGCGGAAGCATTGGTGAAACTGGGCTTTGTGGTGCTGCCCTACTGCGGCGCGGATCCGGTGCTGTGTAAGCGGCTGGAAGAGGTCGGCTGCGCGGCGGTAATGCCGCTCGGCGCGCCCATCGGTTCTAATCAGGGACTGGAAACGAAAGCGATGCTGGAGATTATTATCCAACAGGCAACCGTACCGGTGGTGGTTGATGCGGGTATTGGCGTCCCCAGCCACGCCACACAGGCGCTGGAAATGGGTGCCGACGCAGTGCTGGTCAACACGGCAATCGCCGTGGCCGACTGCCCGGTCACAATGGCTACCGCCTTCCGTCTGGCGGTTGAAGCGGGTCTTCTGGCGCGCCAGGCGGTACCAGGAAGCAAAAGTTCGCAGGCAAGCGCCACCAGCCCGTTAACCGGATTCCTGGAGGCCTTCGTATGAAAACGTTCAGCGACCGCTGGCGCCAGCTTGACTGGGATGACATCCGCCTGCGTATCAACGGTAAAACCGCCGCTGACGTGGAGCACGCCCTCAACGCTTCACAGCTTAGTCGCGACGATCTGATGGCGTTGCTCTCCCCTGCCGCCGCCGACTTTCTGGAGCCGTTGGCACAGCGAGCGCAGCGCCTGACCCGCCAGCGCTTCGGCAACACGGTCAGCTTTTATGTTCCGCTGTATCTCTCAAATCTTTGCGCCAACGACTGCACCTACTGCGGCTTTTCCATGAGCAACCGTATCAAACGCAAAACGCTGGACGAAGATGAGATAAAACGAGAGTGTACCGCTATCCGTGAGCTGGGTTTTGAGCATCTGTTGTTGGTCACCGGTGAACATCAGGCAAAAGTCGGAATGGATTACTTTCGTCGCCATTTGCCCACCATTCGCCGCCAGTTTGCCTCGTTACAGATGGAAGTTCAGCCGCTGTCAGAGGCTGAATATGCGGAGCTGAAGACGCTGGGACTGGATGGCGTGATGGTGTATCAGGAGAGCTATCATGAGGCGATTTACGCTCGCCACCATCTGAAGGGGAAAAAGCAGGATTTCTTCTGGCGACTGGAAACGCCGGACAGGCTGGGCCGCGCAGGGATCGACAAAATCGGTCTTGGCGCGTTGATTGGTTTGTCCGACAGCTGGCGGGTCGATTGCTATATGGTGGCTGAACATCTGCTGTGGATGCAGCAGCATTACTGGCAGAGCCGCTACTCCATCTCCTTCCCTCGCCTGCGCCCATGCACCGGTGGCGTTGAACCCGCATCGATCATGGACGAGCGACAGTTGGTCCAAACCATTTGCGCGTTTCGTTTACTGGCGCCAGAAATTGAGCTGTCGCTCTCCACCCGCGAATCGCCATGGTTCCGTGATCATGTGATCCCGCTGGCGATCAACAACGTCAGCGCCTTCTCAAAAACACAGCCCGGCGGTTATGCCGATAACCATCCTGAACTGGAACAGTTCTCCCCACACGACGCCCGTCGCCCAGAAGCCGTTGCTGAAGCACTAATGGCGCAGGGGTTACAGCCCGTGTGGAAGGACTGGGACAGCTATCTGGGACGCGCTTCGCAGATGCCGTAAGTCCGGAGCAATCGCATAAAACGAAAAAACCCGCTTTCGCGGGTTTTTCTTCACTGTCACTTAACTGCTCAGGCTCTGGCCTTCATCGCTATTGTAAGCATTAGTGAAATTATCGGCGATTACAGCGCGACAACGTTAACAGCAGACGGGCCTTTAGCGCCATTCTCCACAGAGAACTCCACTTTTTGACCTTCGTCTAATGTTTTAAAATCGTTACTCTGGATAGCAGAGAAATGCACAAACACGTCCTTGCTACCGTCCTGAGGAGTGATAAAGCCGAAGCCTTTCTCAGAGTTAAACCATTTTACTAAACCAGTCATTTTGTTAGACATAGATACTTCCTTTCATATTTTTGAGCCGCTTAAGCAGCGAAGATGGCCTGTTTTGCAGAAATTAACTTATGGGGCACTTAGGGAGGAGGCTCATGAAGAAGAGTATCTGAGGATAACGCTTGAACTGAGAACTGCTTTACTAAAACTGCTTTCATAAGGTCTGTGTATCAAACCGATGTCGCTATAGTAGACTTACTTCTAATCAATAAGCAAGCATTAATTTATTTAATAATCGATTAGCACCGAAATGTTACACCATCGCGGTTGAGCATTTCAGGTAACAACTTGATCTAAAATGAACAAAAGCCCTGACCATTGCAGTCAGGGCTTTAAGTTACTACACACTTCAAATTTAACATTAATAAACTTAACGATTTAATACTGCTGATGGTACTACTTTAAAATGTACACGTTTACTACAGATAATATTGGATATTGATACTAACTAAAACCGTCCTCTATTTACCGTTAAACACATTCCACCCGCTTGATAATAGAACTCAAGGCTGGTGACCTAAACAAGTACACTTCCCCTCGCGACATATACTCTTTGATGCGTTGCCTTATTTCCCTTGCGATAACCAGAAAACAGAAACCGCAAACATTTACTATTAAATCATGGCGTTACATCGTCGCGCTTTACTAACTATTTGCGATTAGATATATCAACTACGTGGCCTGAAAGCATTGTCGAGGTGAATAAATAGCGTTTTCAGCATCGACTATCCCATACAAAAATACTTCGTGGCCTTTATCGCAACCCCCAATCAAGCTCTACTAACACTTACTACGTTAACAGCAAACTACAATTTCTCCGCTGTTAAGTATTAACATACGGGTTTAAAAAATGCTGTCAATACTGTTTTTTATAACATGTCTTTATTAACAGTGATTATATATTCCTGCATATGATAAATGGGTCAACAATCGCCAAATCAGGGCCAGATCGTAGGGTTGAGCCTCTTTTTGTAACCGGTTTCAGAAAAAGTGACTTTCTTTGTGATGCCTTGCACACAATCGTTGCAAAGCAGTTGTTGCTGCGACTGGCTCGCGATAATTATCAACCCACACATGTTGATCGAGACTACTTATGAAAAACATCGTTTTATGCTGTGCCGCCGGAATGTCCACCAGCATGCTGGTGCAAAAGATGAAAGATGCCGCCCAGAAAAAAGGAGTCGACGTCACTATCAAAGCGGTCCCGGTGGCTGAGTTTGAAGAGAATATCGCCACTGCGGATATCGTATTGCTCGGCCCACAGGTTAAGTATGAACAGGCCAAGCTGCAGGCGCTCGCCGACCCGCTAGGAAAAAAAGTCGCCGTTATCGATATGATGGATTACGGCATGATGAAAGGCGATGCGGTACTGGACAAAGCGCTGAAACTACTGGAGTGATGGCATGGAAGAGTTAGAAACGATCATCATGGAATTATTGGTAAACGCCGGAGCTGCGCGCAGTCAAGCCCTGACGGCGTTGCAACTGGCGCGTAAAGGTGATTTCGCCGGGGCAGAACACGCGATGATGGAATCTCGCGAGTATGTTAAACAAGCGCATAAAATCCAGACCCAGCTGATCGGAATTGACGAAGGTACCGGCAAACTACCGGTTAATCTCATCACCGTCCATTCCCAGGACCACCTGATGAATGCCATGGTGATTCAGGATCTGGCAGGCGATATGATTGAACTGTATCGACGCTTGCCACCAGTAAACTGAGCGGATGGCGTAAGCCGTAGGCCTCATAAGCCTGGCGTCATCATGCCGGATGGCAGTTGCTGCCTTATCCGGCCAACATAATACATCTTAAATCCATCGACATAAAAAAACCCGCCGAAGCGGGTTTTTTATTAGCGTCAGCAACGATTAATCGTTGTCAGAACCGCCCAGGCCTGCGTTCAGCAGTTCTGCCAGGCTGGCAGACGCATCTTCAGCAGTCACCTGCGGAGCAGCTGGCAGTTCGCCCGCTGCGCGGCGGCGCATACGATCCTGGTGGTACGCATAACCGGTACCCGCCGGGATCAGACGACCCACGATAACGTTCTCTTTCAGACCGCGCAGTTCATCACGTTTACCTGCAACAGCGGCTTCGGTCAGGACACGCGTGGTTTCCTGGAACGATGCTGCAGAGATGAAGGACTCGGTTGCCAGAGACGCTTTGGTGATACCCAGCAGATCGCGGGAGAATGTTGCACCCACTTTGCCGTTCGCTTCCAGATCGCGGTTAGCAATCTTGACGCGGGAGTATTCAACCTGCTCGCCTTCCAGGAAGTCGGAGCTACCTGCGCTTTCGATGGTGGCTTTACGCAGCATCTGACGAACGATAACTTCGATGTGCTTATCGTTAATCTTAACGCCCTGCAGACGGTATACGTCCTGAACTTCGTTAACGATATAACGAGTTACAGCATGCACACCACGCAGACGCAGGATGTCGTGCGGCGCTTCCGGACCGTCGGAAACAACGTCACCACGTTCTACACGTTCACCTTCGAACACGTTGAGCTGACGCCATTTCGGAATCATCTCTTCATACGGCTCGCTACCGTCTACCGGGGTGATAACCAGACGACGTTTACCTTTGGTTTCTTTACCGAAGGAAATGATGCCGCTGATTTCAGCCAGGATTGCCGGCTCTTTCGGACGACGTGCTTCGAACAGGTCCGCAACGCGCGGCAGACCACCGGTGATATCCTTGGTACCGCCGGATTCCTGCGGAACACGCGCCAGGGTGTCACCAGAACTGATCTGTACGCCATCTTCCAGCTGAACAATCGCTTTACCCGGCAGGAAGTACTGAGCAGGCATATCGGTGCCTGGGATCAGAACGTCGTTGCCCTGAGCATCAACAATTTTCAGTGCCGGACGCAGGTCTTTACCACCCGCAGTACGTTCTGCAGAATCCAGAACCACCAGAGAAGACAGACCGGTCAGCTCGTCGGTCTGACGAGTAATGGTCTGGCCGTCGATCATGTCAGTGAAGCGGACGAAACCACTCACTTCGGTGATAACCGGCATGGTGTGCGGATCCCAGTTCGCTACGGTTTCGCCGCCAGCAACCTGTTCGCCATCACCTTTCGCCATAACGGAACCGTAAGGCACTTTATAGCTTTCTTTGGTACGGCCGAATTCGTCGATCAGTTTCAGTTCGGTGTTACGTGAGGTGATAACCAGTTTACCGCTGGAGTTAACAACCGACTTCGCATTGCTCAGACGGATGCTACCTTTGTTTTTCACCTGGATGCTGGATTCAGCAGCCGCACGAGATGCCGCACCACCGATGTGGAACGTACGCATCGTCAGCTGTGTACCCGGTTCACCGATGGACTGTGCCGCGATAACGCCGATTGCTTCACCTTTATTGATGATGTGGCCACGCGCCAGGTCACGACCATAGCAGTGCGCACATACACCAAAGTCGGTGTCACAGGATACAACGGAACGGACTTTGACGGAGTCAACGGAGTTCTCTTCCAGCAGGTCACACCACTGTTCGTGCAGCAGCGTGTTGCGTGGAACCAGAATATCCGCCGTACCCGGCTTCAGAACGTCTTCAGCAGTCACACGACCCAGAACGCGATCGCGCAGCGGTTCTTTAACGTCACCACCCTCGATAACCGGGGTCATGGTGATGCCTTCAAGCGTGCCGCAATCGTCTTCAGTAACAACCAAGTCCTGCGCAACGTCAACCAGACGACGAGTCAGATAACCGGAGTTCGCTGTTTTCAGTGCGGTATCCGCCAGACCTTTACGAGCACCGTGAGTAGAGATGAAGTACTGGAGTACGTTCAGACCTTCACGGAAGTTCGCGGTGATTGGCGTTTCGATGATGGAGCCATCTGGCTTAGCCATCAGACCACGCATACCAGCCAGCTGACGAATCTGTGCTGCAGAACCACGCGCACCGGAGTCGGCCATCATGTAGATGCTGTTGAAGGAAACCTGCTGCTCTTCTACGCCGTCACGGTTAATCACGGTTTCGGTTTGCAGGTTATCCATCATCGCTTTGGATACACGATCGTTCGCCGCAGCCCAGATATCGATAACTTTGTTATAACGTTCGCCCGCGGTTACCAGACCAGACTGGAACTGCTCCTGGATCTCAGCAACTTCAGCTTCCGCTTCAGAGATGATCTCGTGTTTCTTCTCTGGGATGACCATGTCATCAATACCAACAGATGCACCTGAACGCGCTGCATAAGCAAAGCCGGTGTACATTGTCTGGTCAGCGAAGATAACGGTCGGCTTCAGGCCCAGAATGCGGTAACAGGTGTTCAGCATTTTGGAGATTGCTTTCTTGCCCAGCGCCTGGTTGACGATGGAGAAAGGCAGACCTTTCGGTACGATCATCCACAGAATGGCGCGACCAACGGTCGTGTCTTTCAGGCTGGTGTGCGCAACGAATTCGCCGTTTTCATCTTTTTCGTATTCAGTGATACGCACTTTAACGCGCGCATGCAGAGAGGCCAGACCTGCGCGATAGATACGCTCAGCTTCTTTCGGGCCAGTCAGCACCATGCCTTCGCCTTTGGCGTTAACACAGTCACGGGTCATGTAGTACAGACCCAATACAACGTCCTGAGACGGAACGATGATAGGTTCGCCGTTCGCCGGAGACAGGATGTTGTTGGTAGACATCATCAGCGCACGCGCTTCGAGCTGGGCTTCCAGCGTCAGCGGTACGTGAACAGCCATCTGGTCACCATCGAAGTCGGCGTTATATGCCGCACAAACCAGCGGGTGCAGCTGGATAGCTTTACCTTCGATCAGTACCGGTTCAAATGCCTGGATACCCAGACGGTGCAGGGTTGGTGCACGGTTCAGCAGTACCGGGTGTTCGCGGATAACTTCGTCCAGGATATCCCAAACGACAGCTTCTTCACGCTCAACCATTTTCTTAGCGGCTTTGATGGTGGTGGCCAGGCCACGCAGTTCCAGCTTGCCGTAAATGAACGGTTTGAACAGTTCCAGTGCCATTTTCTTCGGCAGACCGCACTGATGCAGACGCAGGTATGGACCTACGGTGATTACAGAACGACCGGAGTAGTCAACACGCTTACCGAGCAGGTTCTGACGGAAACGACCCTGTTTACCTTTGATCATATCGGCCAAAGATTTCAGAGGACGTTTGTTAGAACCGGTGATCGCACGACCACGACGACCGTTATCCAGCAGGGCGTCAACCGCTTCCTGCAGCATACGTTTTTCGTTACGTACGATGATGTCCGGCGCAGCCAGATCCAGCAGACGTTTCAAACGGTTGTTACGGTTGATCACGCGACGGTACAGATCGTTCAGATCTGATGTTGCGAAACGACCACCATCCAGCGGAACCAGCGGACGCAGATCTGGCGGCAGAACCGGCAGAACGGTCAGGATCATCCACTCTGGCTTGTTGCCAGACTGTACGAATGCTTCCAGCAGTTTGATACGTTTGGTCAGCTTCTTACGCTTGGTTTCGGAGTTGGTTTCGTTCAGCTCTTCGCGCAGAGTTTCGCACTCTTGCTCCAGATCCATGCTCTTCAGCAGGGCCTGGATTGCTTCCGCACCCATCTTCGCGTCGAATTCGTCACCGAACTCTTCCAGCGCGTCCAGATACTGCTCTTCAGTCAGGATCTGTTGACGTTCCAGGTTAGTCATACCGCCTTCGATAACCACATAAGATTCGAAGTACAGTACGCGTTCGATATCGCGCAGCGGCATATCGAGCAGCAGACCGATACGGGACGGCAGAGATTTCAGGAACCAGATGTGAGCAGTCGGAGACGCCAGCTCGATGTGGCCCATACGCTCACGGCGTACTTTAGTCTGGGTCACTTCAACGCCGCACTTCTCACAGATCACACCGCGGTGTTTCAGGCGCTTGTACTTACCGCACAGGCACTCATAGTCTTTTACCGGCCCAAAGATACGGGCGCAGAAAAGGCCGTCACGTTCAGGTTTGAACGTACGGTAGTTGATGGTTTCCGGCTTCTTAACTTCACCGAAAGACCATGAACGGATCATGTCTGGCGAGGCCAGAGCAATTTTGATCGCATCAAACTCTTCGGTTTTAGTCTGCGCTTTCAGAAACTTTAATAAATCTTTCACGGATTTGCTCCCGTCGGAGTTAGCACAATCTGGCGCTGGCTGTTACGCCAGCACCAGTGACCTGTTTGATCGAGAGTTACTCGTCTTCCAGCTCGATGTTGATACCCAGCGAACGAATCTCTTTCAACAGTACGTTGAAGGATTCCGGCATGCCTGGTTCCATCTGATGGTTGCCGTCCACGATGTTTTTATACATCTTAGTACGACCGTTCACGTCATCAGACTTAACGGTGAGCATTTCCTGCAGGGTGTATGCCGCGCCGTATGCTTCAAGCGCCCACACTTCCATCTCCCCGAAGCGCTGACCACCGAACTGAGCCTTACCACCCAGCGGCTGCTGAGTAACCAGGCTGTAAGAACCGGTAGAACGCGCATGCATCTTGTCATCAACCAGGTGGTTCAGTTTCAGCATGTACATGTAGCCAACGGTAACCTGGCGCTCGAACTGCTCACCGGTACGACCGTCGAACAGTGTGATCTGACCGGAAGTCGGCAGGCCACCCAGCTGTAACAGTTCCTTGATTTCAGACTCTTTCGCACCGTCGAACACCGGCGTTGCGATCGGCATACCTTTTTTCAGGTTTTCAGCCAGACGCAGAACTTCTTCATCGCTGAAGGTATTCAGGTCAACTTTCTGACGAACATCTGAACCCAGATCGTAAGCACGCTGGATGAATTCGCGCAGTTTCGCGACTTCCTGCTGCTGTTTCAGCATGGCGTTGATCTTATCGCCAATACCTTTCGCAGCCATACCCAGGTGGGTTTCAAGGATCTGACCGATGTTCATACGCGATGGTACGCCCAGCGGGTTCAACACGATATCTACCGGCGTACCGTTAGCATCGTGTGGCATATCTTCGATCGGGTTGATCTTAGAGATTACACCCTTGTTACCGTGACGACCTGCCATCTTATCACCAGGCTGGATCCGACGTTTAACCGCCAGATAAACCTTAACAATCTTCAGCACGCCCGGTGCCAGATCGTCGCCCTGAGTGATTTTACGGCGTTTCGCTTCGAGTTTTTTCTCGAACTCGTGTTTCAGTTCGTCGTACTGCTCAGCCAGTTGTTCCAGCTGATTTTGTTTCTCTTCGTCGGTCAGGCCGAGTTCTAACCAGCGATCGCGCGGCAGTTTGTCGAGCTTCTCAGCTTCAACACCACCGGAAACCAGCACAGCGTAGATACGGCTGAACAGGCCAGCTTCGAGGATTTGCAGTTCTTCAGACAGGTCTTTTTTCGCCTGCTTCAGCTGCATCTCTTCGATTTCCAGCGCACGTTTGTCTTTTTCTACGCCATCGCGAGTAAAGACCTGAACGTCGATAATCGTACCGGAAACACCGTTTGGCACGCGCAGAGAAGAGTCTTTAACGTCAGACGCTTTCTCACCGAAGATAGCACGCAGCAGCTTCTCTTCTGGCGTCAGCTGGGTTTCACCTTTCGGCGTTACCTTACCAACCAGAATATCGCCACCGGTTACTTCCGCGCCGATATAAACGATACCGGATTCATCCAGTTTGGAGAGCGCAGCTTCACCCACGTTCGGGATGTCAGCGGTGATCTCTTCCGGCCCCAGCTTGGTGTCACGGGACACACATGCCAGTTCCTGAATGTGGATGGTGGTGAAACGGTCTTCCTGGACAACACGCTCAGATACGAGGATGGAGTCTTCGAAGTTGTAACCATTCCATGGCATGAATGCCACGCGCATGTTCTGACCGAGCGCCAGTTCACCGAGGTCGGTGGACGGACCGTCTGCCAGCACATCACCACGTTCAACCGGTTCGCCCAGAGATACGCAAGGCATCTGGTTGATACAGGTATTCTGGTTAGAACGGGTGTATTTGGTCAGGTTATAAATGTCGATACCTGCTTCGCCCGGGTACATCTCGTCTTCGTTAACTTTGATAACGATACGGGAAGCATCCACGTACTGGACGGTACCGCCACGTTTAGCAACTGCGGTAACACCGGAGTCGACGGCAACAGCACGTTCCATACCGGTACCAACCAGCGGCTTATCAGCACGCAGAGTCGGAACCGCCTGACGTTGCATGTTCGCACCCATCAATGCACGGTTGGCGTCATCGTGTTCCAGGAACGGGATCAGGGACGCACCGACGGATACCACCTGCTGGGTGGATACGTCCATGTAGTCAACCTGGTCACGGCTAAACAAGCTGGATTCGCCTTTGCTACGGCAGGTAACCAGATCTTCTACAAAGTGGCCTTCGTCATCCAGGTTGGAGTTCGCCTGAGCGATAACGTAGTTGCCTTCTTCGATAGCAGACAGGTAATGAATTTCGTCAGTTACAACACCGTCGGTCACTTTACGGTACGGAGTCTCGAGGAAGCCGTATTCGTTAGTCTGTGCGTATACAGACAAGGAGTTGATCAGACCGATGTTCGGACCTTCAGGCGTTTCGATTGGACATACGCGACCGTAGTGAGTCGGGTGTACGTCTCGAACTTCGAAGCCTGCGCGTTCACGGGTCAAACCGCCTGGGCCGAGTGCAGAGATACGACGTTTGTGCGTAATCTCAGACAGCGGGTTGTTCTGGTCCATAAACTGAGACAGCTGGCTGGAACCAAAGAACTCTTTCACTGCTGCAGAAATCGGCTTAGCGTTGATCATATCCTGAGGCATCAGGGTATCCAGATCGCCCAGAGACAGACGCTCTTTCACCGCACGCTCAACACGTACCAGGCCAACGCGGAACTGGTTTTCCGCCATTTCGCCAACGGAACGGATACGACGGTTACCGAGGTGGTCGATATCATCGACTTCGCCTTTACCGTTACGGATATCGATGAGCTTCTTCATCACTTCGATGATGTCATCTTTGCTCAGGATACCGGAACCTTCGATTTCGTCGCGCAGCAGAGAACGGTTGAACTTCATACGACCAACCGCAGACAGGTCATAGCGGTCTTCGGAGAAGAACAGGTTCTCGAACAGGCTTTCAGCAGCTTCACGCGTCGGCGGCTCACCAGGGCGCATCATGCGGTAGATTTCTACCAGCGCGCTCAGACGATCGTTGGTTGGGTCGACGCGTACAGTTTCAGAAATGTACGGACCGTGGTCCAGATCGTTGGTGAACAGCGTTTCGATACGCTTGTGGCCAGACTGGCTCAGCTTAGCCAGCAGATCCAGACTCAGCTCCATGTTAGCTGCGCAGATCAGCTCGCCAGTAGATTCGTCAACGTAGTCTTTAGCCGCAACTTTACCAGCAATGTATTCAACCGGAACTTCGATATGTTTGATATCGTCTTTTTCCAGTTGGCGAATGTGGCGCGCAGTGATACGACGGCCTTTTTCGACGTAGACTTTGCCGTTAGCTTCGATGTCAAAGGAGGCGGTTTCACCACGCAGGCGTTCCGGCACCAGTTCCATCTGCAGCTTGTTGTCACGAATTTCGAAAACAACTTTCTCAAAGAACAGGTCAAGGATCTGCTCAGTGGTGTAGTTCAGTGCACGCAGAATAATGGTCGCAGGCAGTTTACGGCGACGGTCAATACGTACGAACAGGTTGTCCTTCGGATCGAATTCGAAGTCCAGCCAGGAACCACGGTAAGGGATGATTCGCGCGTTATACAGCACTTTACCCGAAGAGTGGGTTTTACCTTTGTCGGAGTCAAAGAAGACGCCAGGACTACGGTGCAGCTGAGAAACGATAACACGCTCAGTACCGTTGATAACAAAGGTACCGTTGTCTGTCATGAGCGGAATTTCGCCCATGTAGACTTCTTGTTCTTTAATGTCTTTTACGGTGCCTTCCGGCGCTTCGCGCTCGTAGATCACCAGGCGCAGTTTTACGCGCAGCGGTGCGGAATAGGTCACGCCACGGATCTGACATTCCTGAACGTCAAACACCGGTTCGCCAAGGCGGTAGCTGACGTATTGCAGCTCGGAATTACCGCTGTAGCTCTGAATCGGGAAAACGGAACGGAAAGCTGCTTCCAGACCATACTGCCCTTCAGGATCTTGCTCGATGAACTTCTGAAACGAGTCAAGCTGGATAGAAAGGAGATAAGGTATGTCCAACACTTGCGGACGTTTACCAAAATCCTTACGAATACGTTTTTTCTCGGTATAGGAGTAAACCATTAGGGTTCCTCAGCTCGCTGACAAGTCGACCCATCTGTCCGACGAAGGGACAGTTTGTGCAACACTATTTTGTTGACCGGAAAATCGAATACTTTCCGCAATGCCTGTTGCTATCACGCTTAAACCATTTCATTGCGATTTACACAGAACTGACGTTCTGTCGCAGTATATTAAGACGTCGATAGAAACAAGCATTGAAAGGCACAGCAGTAGTCAAACAGTGTGAAATGCTACTGGCGCCTTACAGCGCAAAAAGGCTGGTGACTAAAAAGTCACCAGCCATCAGCCTAATTTCTTAGGCTGCAACCAGAAAAGTTGGCTTATTTAACTTCAACTTCAGCGCCAGCTTCTTCCAGAGATTTTTTCAGTGCTTCTGCGTCGTCTTTGCTCACGCCTTCTTTCAGCGCAGCCGGTGCAGATTCTACCAGGTCTTTAGCTTCTTTCAGACCCAGGCCAGTTGCGCCACGTACTGCTTTGATAACAGCAACTTTGTTAGCGCCAGCAGCTTTCAGAATTACGTCGAATTCAGTTTTTTCTTCAGCAGCTTCAGCCGGGCCAGCAGCTACAGCTACAGCAGCAGCAGCAGAAACACCGAATTTTTCTTCCATTGCAGAAATCAGTTCTACAACGTCCATTACGGACATAGCGGATACTGCTTCAATGATTTGATCTTTAGTGATAGACATTTAAATTGTTCCTGAAAATCAGAATAAGTTTATACGTAAGCAGATGCTTTACAAAGATAACTGCGATTAAGCAGCTTCTTTCGCATCGCGTACAGCAGCCAGAGTACGAACCAGTTTGCCAGCCGAAGCTTCTTTCATGGTTGCCATCAGGCGTGCAATTGCTTCTTCGTAGGTCGGCAGAGTTGCCAGGCGATCGATATTCGATGCCGTAATCAACTCACCTTCAAAGGCTGCGGCTTTGACCTCAAATTTTGCATTCGCTTTCGCGAACTCTTTGAACAGACGAGCAGCAGCGCCCGGGTGTTCCATAGAGTATGCAATCAGGGTCGGACCAACAAACGTGTCTTTCAGGCACTCGAACTGAGTACCTTCAACGACGCGGCGCAGCAGGGTGTTACGAACAACACGCATGTATACGCCAGCTTCACGACCTGCTTTACGCAGTTCAGTCATTTTATCTACAGTTACGCCACGGGAATCCGCAACTACTGCAGACAGCGCGCCTTTGGCTACTTCGCTGACTTCAGCAACAATCGCTTGTTTGTCTTGAAGATTTAAAGCCATTAGCTTTGCTCCTGGATGTTTGCCGGAACTCATGTTCCGGAACTCACTTCACTCCCCCCAACGGAGAGAGCGTCTAAATACGGTGAGCAGAAACAAGCCAGAGTATCAGAAATAATCTTAGCGTTCTGTCACCGTCTACGCAGGGCATTAAGTTTCTTACGAAACACCTGCGGTCTTCGACGGAGGCCTGGATTAGGCCAGGCTCCAACGAACAAATCTTTTCTATCTGTCGCTATTCAATCTGTAGCGGCGTTGACTGCCTTGCCACAGCCTGAATATCTCGGATATACGTCTGCAATTAGCAGAATACGTGGGGGTAGGATTGTAGACAAAATCACCGCCCACGTAAAGGCGAATATTAGTTCGCCACAGTCGCAGTCAGACCAGACTGATCAACGGCAACGCCAGCACCCATGGTGGTGGAGATGCTAACTTTCTTGATGTACACGCCTTTTGCCTGAGTCGGTTTTGCTTTTTTCAGCGCAACCAGCAGAGCTTCCAGGTTTTCTTTCAGTTTGTCAGCGTCAAAATCCACTTTACCGATGGTGGTGTGGATGATGCCGTTTTTGTCGTTACGGTAACGAACCTGACCAGCTTTAGCATTCTTAACAGCTTCAGCAACGTTAGGAGTTACAGTACCAACTTTCGGGTTTGGCATCAGGCCGCGCGGACCCAGAACCTGACCCAGTTGGCCAACAACGCGCATTGCATCCGGGGAAGCAATAACAACGTCAAAGTTCATTTCGCCTTTCTTGATCTGTTCAGCCAGATCTTCCATACCTACCAGCTCAGCGCCTGCAGCTTTAGCAGCTTCAGCGTTTGCACCCTGGGTAAATACGGCTACGCGAACGGAACGGCCAGTACCGTGCGGCAGTACAGTTGCACCACGTACGTTCTGGTCAGATTTACGAGCATCGATGCCGAGGTTAACAGCAACGTCCACGCTTTCTACGAATTTAGCAGTGGCCAGCTCTTTCAGCAGAGCGATAGCTTCGTTGATGTCATACTGCTTAGTAGCATCAACTTTGTCACGGATCACGGACATGCGCTTGGTCAGTTTAGCCATTTCTTAGTCCTCCACTACCAGGCCCATGGAACGTGCAGTACCTTCAATGGAGCGAGTCATCGCTTCAATGTCGGAACCAGTCATGTCGGCAGCTTTGGTCTGCGCGATTTCCTGCAGCTGAGCGCGGGAAATTTTACCCACTTTGTCTTTGTTCGGCTTGCCGGAACCAGACTTGATACCAGCCGCTTTCTTCAGCAGAACTGCTGCCGGAGGCGTTTTGGTAACGAAAGTGAAAGAACGGTCAGCGTAAACGGTGATAACAACCGGGATTGGCAGACCTTTTTCCATGGAATCAGTTTTAGCGTTGAACGCTTTGCAGAATTCCATGATGTTCACGCCTTGTTGACCCAGTGCAGGACCTACCGGCGGACTCGGGTTAGCCATACCAGCTGCAACCTGCAGCTTGACATAGGCTTGGACTTTCTTAGCCATTCTAAATTCCTCTAGTTGGGTTATAACGCCTCAAGGAGGCTCCCCGTGATTAAATTCGTTTTACGGATAGTTTCCATAAAAACAAAAGGCGCGAAATTGTATTCCAATCTCGCGCCTTGTGCAACGATTAAATCGTCGCTTTTTTGATCGGGGTGTTAGGCTTTTTCAACCTGAGCGAAGTCCAGTTCAACTGGAGTCGCACGACCGAAGATAGATACGGAAACTTTCAGACGAGACTTCTCGTAGTCCACTTCTTCAACCACGCCGTTAAAGTCAGCGAACGGACCGTCGCTAACGCGAACCATTTCACCTGGCTCAAACATCGTTTTCGGACGCGGCTTGTCGCCAACCTGCTGCAGACGGTTCATGATCGCATCAACTTCTTTGTCGCTGATCGGCGCCGGACGGTCAGAAGTACCGCCGATAAAGCCCATCACACGCGGCACGCTGCGCACCAGGTGCCAGCTTGCGTCATTCATCACCATCTGGACCAATACATAGCCCGGGAAGAATTTACGTTCGCTCTTGCGACGCTGACCGCCACGGATTTCGACCACTTCTTCGGTCGGCACCATGACTTCGCCAAACAACTCTTCCATATTTTGTAACTTGATATATTCGCGCAGCGATGTAGCTACGCGGCCTTCAAAACCGGAAAACGCCTGAACGACGTACCAGCGCTTTTTAGGGGCTTCAGACATCTTAGAACCTCAGGCCAGTGATAAAGGATACCAGGCGAACCAGAATACCATCCAGTCCCCACAGGATCAGTGACATTACTGCGGTAACCGCAGCCACAATTAATGTGGTGTGCAATGTTTCCTGGCGAGTTGGCCAAATGACCTTACGGACTTCGGTTCTCGCTTCACGGGCAAAAGCAACGGTCGCTTTACCTTTTGTTGTCAACAGCGCGACACCACCCGCTGCGGCAATCAGAATCACTACGGCCAGCGCACGCAGCGGCAGCATCATGTCACGATAGAGGTAGTTGCCAACGATAGCTACAAGCAGCAATACAGCGACAACAACCCACTTCATCGCTTCCAGGCCGCGCCCGCTTCCTTGAGCTTCGGTATTCGCACTCATAAACCAACCTGTCAGAAGTATTCTACAAACATTTTCACCCCGCGTAAGCGAGGCGATCCAAACCGAAATGCTCTGGTGCGTTTCGGACTAAACGCCCTCTTCAGAGCCTGTCTCAGCAATGATTATGACAAATAAAATCACTGATGAGCCAGGTTCTGGTGTGAAAGCGTGCAAAAAGGGCATCAAATGATGCCCTTTTATTGCGCATTGCGTCAAATGTTATTCGGCAATTAGCTCATTACTTTGGCAACAACGCCCGCACCAACAGTACGGCCGCCTTCACGGATTGCGAAACGCAGACCGTCGTCCATCGCGATTGGGTGGATCAGGGTAACAACCAT
>NZ_JBNDJN010000010.1:0-38476 GCF_050434985.1 Citrobacter sp. 506 | reverse complement strand
TAGCGCTCTGTCGCGAGGTGGCGTATATTACGCTTTCCTCTTTCAGAGTCAACCCTCATTTTCAGGTTTTTCTCTTCAACCGAACCGGCTGTTTGCGTGAAGTGATTCACATCCGCCGTGTCGATGGAGGCGCATTATAGGGATCCCATTTTTTAGCACAAGTATTTTTTGGATCTTTTTTGCTGAGTGCTTGTTTTTCACCCCTTTCGCTACATTCCTGCACAATTTGGCTGATTTTTGATAGCTAAATCACTTGCATAGTCTCGATAATCCAACCAAAGTCTTCATTACTGCTCTATTTTCATTGAGGTAAACATGTCTGATGTATTACGTCCTTATAAGGATCTTTTCCCACAGATCGGAAAACGCGTGATGATCGACACCAGTAGCGTCGTCATTGGTGATACTCGTTTGGCTGATGACGTCGGGATTTGGCCGCTGGTTGCGATTCGTGGCGACGTCAACTATGTACAAATCGGCGCCCGTACAAACATTCAGGACGGCAGCGTTCTCCATGTCACACATAAATCCACATCTAATCCGCAAGGTAATCCATTGATCGTGGGTGAGGATGTGACGGTCGGTCATAAAGTCATGCTACACGGCTGCATCATTGGCAACCGCGTATTGGTCGGTATGGGATCAATTTTACTGGACGGCGTAGTGGTAGAAGACGACGTTATGATTGGGGCAGGAAGCCTGGTGCCGCAAAACAAACGCCTGGAGAGTGGATATCTGTACCTGGGTAGTCCGGTTAAACAGATCCGGCCATTAAGTGACGAAGAGAAAGTAGGCTTAAAATACTCTGCTAACAACTACGTTAAATGGAAAGATGAGTATTTAAATCAGAGTAACCAAACCCAACCCTGAGAGTTTTCCTGCTGGTCCTGGATCAATGCTTCGGCCTCTTCTTCCAGGTCCCAGCGATGCTGTTGAAAGGTTTCCAGCCATTGTTCAGGCGTGCAGCCGCCAAAGCGGGACGCCAACGTCTCCCCTGATATAGCGCATGTTAACTGCATACCATGGACCAACGCCGGGAAAACAACGGCGCTAATATCCGTCCGCCATTCTTCTCGATCGGGAAACTGGATCGCCTGATTCATGCCGACATTTCCTGTTGCATGCTTTTGATGACGGGCTCAATCTGTGGCAATACACCATGCCAGAGTAAAACGGCGTGCGCTGCTTGTCCCACCAGCATCCCCAGACCATCGGCATACTGTTTCGCCCCATGTTCAGCACACCAGGAAAGGAACGGTGTATTCCCTTGCTGATAAAACATGTCATAGCAATAGACAGAGGAGTGAATAAGCGATGTCGGAATGGCTGGTACCTCACCGCTAATTCCGCTGGATGTCGCATTAATAATTAAATCAAAACTGTAATTATCAAGCTCGTCCATTCCCACCGCCTGCACACTGCCGGTATGGGAGAAGATTTGTGCCAGTTCTTCTGCGCGCGAAGCAGTACGGTTAACGATGGTTACCGCACAATCCAGAGAAAGAAGAGGTAATAAAACCCCACGGGATGCGCCACCGGCACCAATCAACAGAACTCGCGATCCGGGGCGAATGAAAGATAAACGTTCAAGATCGCTTAATAAGCCGATACCATCCGTGTTATCTCCCAGTAAACGCCCATCCTCAAGTCGTTTAAGAGTGTTGACCGCTCCAGCAAGCGATGCCCGCTCCGTTAATTCATCGGCACGCGCAAACGCCTCTTCCTTAAAAGGCACAGTGACATTTGCCCCCTTCCCGCCCTCAGCAAAAAAGGCATTCAGCGTATTCACAAAATCATTGATAGGTGCCAGTACACGTCCATAGGAATGATCAATTTTCAACTGCTCTGCAAATTGCTGATGAATAAAGGGCGATTTACTGTGCGCTATCGGATTACCAAAAACAGCATAGGCTTCTTTCATATTACCCCTGTCGAAACTGTTCACCGGTCAGAGCATCACAGATCTCCGAAGGATTCAAACGCCCTCCGGTCTCCCCTTCAACTACGGGAAAGTCTGTACCAAACTGCGCGCGGACTTCCTCTACCGTTCTGCAAGGCGGTAAGCCACTCAAATTAGCACTGGTGGAGACTAACGGTTTGCCATAAGCCTGGCACAATGCAACCACCAGCGGATGATCGGTGACTCGCACGGCCAGCGAGTCAAAACGACCGGTCAACCAACGAGGCGTAGTCACAGGCGCAGGGAAAACGAAGGTGACAGGACCAGGCCAGCGAGCGAACACAGCCTCACGTTGAGCATCAGTAAGCGTGCTATCGTCAATATAGGGCTTGAGCTGGTCAAAATTTGCCGCAATCAAAATTAAGCCTTTATCGACTGGGCGTTGTTTTAGCTCCAACAGACGGGTAACAGCCGTTTCGCTGTCGGGATCGCAGCCGACACCAAATACAGCTTCTGTTGGATAGGCGATGACTTTTTCTTGTTTCAGAACCGCTATCGCAGCAGCGATAGGGCCTGTGGGCAGGTTATTATTCACTTTTTTATTCCGCCGAGAACGGCTTTCCACATTGTTTACTGGCACAGAAATGCTTCACACCCTGCGCGGTTTTCTTTTCGATGAGTAGCGGATAATGGCACTCAGGACACTCTCCGGCTAACGGTTTGAAGTTAATGACAAACTGGCACTCCGGATAGCGATCGCAGGAGTAAAACGTTTTGCCATAACGGGAACGCCGCTGAACCAGGTGGCCAGTCTGGCATTGAGGACAGACTATTGCTGTTTCATCTGGCTTGTCGATAAGTTCGGTGTGTTCACACGTTGGATAATCGCTGCATCCAATAAACATCCCGAATCTTCCCTGTCTCAGCACCAGCTCGGCGCCACATGCAGGACAAAGCTTACCCTCCAGAACTTTGACAATATGTCCGTCCGCGGAAGATTTCAGCGGACGGATGTAATCGCATTCTGGATAGTGTGAACAACCGAGAAACGGACCGTGTTTCCCGGAACGAATAACCAGTTCAGCCCCGCATTGTGGGCAGGGCTCGTTTTTACGCACCGTAAACAGTGCTGATTTAGCCATAACAACTCATACTGAATGAAGATTGATTAATGCAGCATACCTTCATTCACTTCAAAGAGTAATTCTTCCATTTGCTGATAGGCATTTTCACAACCTGGAATATTGAAAAGCACCATCAGGATCACCCACTTCAGGTCTTCCAGATCGAACTCTGCCGTATCCAGCGCGAGTACGCGCTCAATGACCATTTCTCGTGTTTCGAGGTTTAGCACCTGAATCTGTTCCAGGAATAGCAGGAACCCTCTACAGCTTGCATCCAGTCGATCGCACTCTTCTGCGGTATAAATACGTATAGAAAGAGGATCAGATGCCAGCTGCATAGGTTCGGCAAGACCATCCTGATAATCAGCAAGCTTTTCCAGCCAAAGTAACGCGTTGTAGATGTCTTCACGATCAAAACCAGCGTCGGTAAGATCCCGTTCCAGTTTGTCCTGATCCACACGCAGCTCAGCTTCGTTATGGATATATGTCTCAAACAAATACATTAGTACGTCGAACATGGCATGCCCTCCTCAATCGGACATAGCCGCCGGGTACAGCTGCGATCCATCCTGCTAACTCCAGTTCGAGCAGTTGAGCCACTACCTCTGGCACAGGTTGGCCGGCACGTTCAGCGACGACGTCAACAGGTGTTACCTCATCTCCTACGTTAGCCAGGAGCTCCGGAAATGGCAATGCCACCTCTTCGTGATCTGGCGAATAAATTGATTTTTCAGGTTCATCTGGCAACCATTGCAGCCCATATTGCAAATTTTCCAGAATTTCTTCTGGGGCCGTCACAAGCGTGGCTCCCTGCTGAATAAGCCAATGTGGACCTTCACTTCCCGGACTCCCAATCGGTCCAGGCAACGCAAAAACCTCCCGCCCTTGTTCCAGTGCGCAACGCGCAGTGACCAGTGACCCGCTACGCTGAGCAGCTTCTACAACCAGGACTCCTTTACTTAGACCACTAATAATGCGATTTCGTCGGGGAAAATTGCGCGGCAAAGGAAGCGTATCTAATGGGAACTCAGACACCAGTGCGCCTCCAGCCTCAATCAGTCGTTTAGCCAGACTGACATGCTGTCGTGGATGAATGGTCTCAAGCCCATTTCCCAGCACCGCAATACTCGTGCCCTCTCGGTTTATCGCAGCATTGTGCGCCACACCATCAATCCCCCGGGCCAGGCCGCTGGTGATCGTCACGCCGCATGCTGCAAGCTTTTCACAAAACAGCCGCCCCCAGCGTTCGCCATACCAGGAGTGCTGTCGGCTACCGACGACGGCAACCTGAAACGAGCTAAGGCATATGGGATTTCCTGCCACAAAAAGCACCCCAGGATAATCCTCAATTGCACGGAGCTGTGCCGGATAATGCTCGCTGTCGGCAACCACAAAATGATGGTTGGGCTGTTCAAGCCAGCGCAGCGTTTTTTCCAGCGTCTGATCTGGAAAGGTTAAAAAGCGCCGGGCCTGGCGGGGGGAGAGCCCAGCATGATGAAGTACCACGTTGTTAATACACGGCTGAGTATTGAGCCAGTGGGCAACGCGCACCATCTCATCACCATACAGTTCATTCACTTGTGCTAAACGTAGCCAAATTTCGATTTTGGTCATCCCTGTTCCCCTGCCACAAGCAGTCCTGGCAATCTTTGCGATTGGTCACTGATGCTGTCAATCAGAGGGGGTTTTGTCTAGAATAGAGGTAATAATCTTTTCAACTCCTGAACACAACTCTGGATAACTATGTCAGTTTTGCAAGTGTTACATATTCCGGACGAGCGCCTTCGCAAAGTCGCAAAACCGGTCGAAGAAGTGAATGCAGAAATTCAGCGTATCGTTGATGATATGTTCGAAACGATGTACGCCGAAGAAGGTATCGGTCTGGCAGCAACTCAGGTCGATATTCATCAGCGCATCATTGTTATTGATGTCTCTGAAAATCGCGACGAGCAGTTGGTACTCATTAACCCAGAGCTGCTGGAAAAAGACGGCGAAACAGGTATTGAAGAAGGCTGCCTGTCTATTCCCGAACAGCGTGCATTAGTACCGCGCGCAGAGAAAGTAAAAATTCGTGCGCTCGATCGCAACGGCAAAGCTTTTGAACTGGAAGCCGATGGCCTGCTGGCTATCTGCATTCAACATGAAATGGATCACCTGGTCGGTAAACTGTTTATCGATTATCTGTCTCCGTTGAAGCAACAACGCATTCGTCAGAAAGTTGAAAAACTCGACCGCCTGAACGCCCGAGCTTAAGGACAAGAATCAACGTGTCAGACTCACTACGTATTATTTTTGCGGGTACACCTGACTTTGCAGCGCGTCATCTCGACGCGCTGTTGTCTTCTGGACATAACGTCGTTGGCGTGTTTACCCAACCGGACCGCCCGGCGGGACGCGGTAAAAAGCTGATGCCCAGCCCGGTAAAAGTGCTGGCGGAAGAAAAAGGGATACCGGTTTTCCAACCCGTCTCTCTTCGTCCTCAGGAAAACCAGCAGCTGGTTGCTGATTTACGCGCAGACGTGATGGTAGTGGTAGCATATGGCCTGATACTGCCAAAAGCCGTACTGGAAATGCCGCGTCTGGGTTGTATCAACGTTCACGGTTCCCTGCTTCCACGCTGGCGTGGCGCAGCGCCAATCCAGCGCTCACTGTGGGCAGGCGACACCGAAACTGGTGTGACCATCATGCAGATGGATGTTGGCCTCGACACCGGTGATATGTTGCTTAAGCTGTCCTGCCCGATAACTGCAGAAGATACCAGCGGTTCGTTATACGATAAGCTGGCAGATTTAGGACCTCAGGGGCTGATTGAAACGCTAAAACAGCTGGCTGCTGGCACGATAAAACCTGTTGTTCAAGATGAATCACTGGTTACGCATGCAGAAAAACTCAGCAAAGAAGAGGCCCGTATCGACTGGTCGCTTTCAGCCGCTCAGTTGGAACGCTGCATCCGCGCCTTTAACCCGTGGCCAATGAGCTGGCTTGAAATCGACGGCCAGCCAGTGAAAGTCTGGCAAGCTACGGTTATTACAGCGAACACACAGGCCGCGCCAGGCACTATTCTTGAGGCGACAAAACAGGGTATCCAGGTCGCAACGGGCGATGGCATCCTGAATCTCGTCTCTTTGCAACCTGCCGGTAAAAAAGCCATGAGCGCGCAGGATCTGCTTAATTCGCGCCGGGAATGGTTTGTACCCGGTAACCGTCTGGTATGACGGTTCATCTCTTTAAGCCCGGTATCTCCGGGCATTTTTATTTTTGCGCTTATGAAAAAACATCTTAATTTACGCAGTATGGCGGCCCAGGCCGTCGAACAGGTTGTCGAAAAGGGACAATCATTAAGCAACGTGCTGCCCGCCATGCAGCAAAAAGTTGCCGATAAAGACAAAGCACTGTTGCAGGAGCTTTGCTTCGGCGTGTTGCGTACACTCTCCCAACTGGAGTGGATGATCCAGCAGTTGATGGAACGTCCAATGACGGGCAAACAGCGCACTGTTCACTATCTGATCATGGTGGGCTTCTACCAACTGCTGCATACTCGTATTCCACCACATGCTGCTTTGGCAGAGACCGTAGAAGGCGCAGTCGTTATTAAGCGTCCGCAGCTTAAAGGGCTGATCAACGGCGTGCTGCGCCAGTTTCAGCGCCGCCAGGAAGAGCTGCAGGCTGAATTCT
Source organism: Citrobacter sp. 506 (assembly GCF_050434985.1). Classification (NCBI taxonomy): domain Bacteria; kingdom Pseudomonadati; phylum Pseudomonadota; class Gammaproteobacteria; order Enterobacterales; family Enterobacteriaceae; genus Citrobacter; species Citrobacter sp. 506. The sequence continues at coordinate 31,777 of NZ_JBNDJN010000010.1, read as the reverse complement.
CTCAAAGCGATTTACGTTTCTTACACCCCTCCTGGCTGGTGAAACGTATTAAGACCGCTTATCCGCAGCAGTGGGAAGCCATTCTTGAAGCCAATAACCAGCGACCGCCGATGTGGTTACGTGTCAATCGTAACCATCATACGCGCGATGCCTGGCTGGACCTGCTGACCGAAGCGGGATTAACCGGTTTCCCGCATCCAGATTACCCGGATGCAGTGCGTCTGGAAACGCCAGCTCCTGTGCACGCCCTTCCAGGTTTTGATGAAGGCTGGGTAACCGTCCAGGATGCTTCCGCTCAAGGATGCATAAACTATCTGTTGCCGGAGGACGGTGAACAGATCCTCGACCTATGCTGTGCACCGGGGGGCAAAACCACTCACATTCTGGAAGTTGCTCCGCACGCTAACGTAATGGCTGTCGATGTTGATGAAAAACGCTTATCGCGCGTTTTCGACAATCTAAAACGTCTGGGTATGAAGGCAACCGTAAAACAGGGTGATGGCCGCTATCCACAGCAGTGGTGCGGTGAACAACAGTTTGACCGTATTTTGCTGGACGCTCCGTGTTCTGCCACCGGAGTGATCCGTCGCCATCCGGATATCAAATGGCTGCGTCGCGACCGGGATATTGCTGAACTTGCCCAGTTGCAGGCTGAAATCCTGAATGCAACCTGGCCACATCTTAAACCTGGCGGCACGCTGGTTTATGCAACCTGCTCTATCCTGCCAGAAGAAAACCAACAGCAAATTGCCGCCTTCCTTGCGCGCACGCCAGATGCGGTATTAAGCGTAACCGGTACGCCGGAAAAACCTGGACGTCAGAATTTACCGAGTGCGGAAGATGGTGATGGTTTCTTTTACGCTAAGCTAATCAAAAAGTGATGAGATAACGGGTCGCGACTGATGAAAATTATCATTCTGGGCGCAGGGCAAGTTGGCGGTACGCTGGCTGAAAACCTGGTCGGAGAGAACAACGATATCACGGTAGTCGATACCAATGGTGAGCGCCTGCGTAGCCTGCAGGACAAGTTTGATCTCCGTGTCGTGCAAGGGCATGGTTCGCATCCCCGAGTTCTACGTGAAGCCGGTGCCGACGATGCCGATATGCTGGTTGCCGTAACCAGCTCAGATGAAACAAATATGGTTGCCTGTCAGGTAGCTTATTCACTGTTTAACACGCCTAATCGTATCGCTCGTATTCGTTCACCGGATTACGTTCGTGATGCGGACAAGCTATTTCAATCTGATGCGGTGCCTATCGATCACCTGATTGCGCCTGAGCAACTGGTTATCGATAGCATTTATCGCCTGATTGAATATCCGGGCGCATTGCAGGTAGTGAATTTTGCCGAAGGAAAAGTCAGCCTGGCCGTGGTGAAAGCCTATTACGGTGGGCCGCTGATTGGTAATGCGCTGTCGACAATGCGTGAGCATATGCCGCACATCGATACCCGCGTTGCGGCGATTTTCCGTCATGACCGACCGATCCGTCCGCAAGGTTCTACCATTGTTGAAGCGGGTGATGAAGTTTTCTTCATCGCGGCCTCGCAGCATATTCGCGCCGTAATGAGCGAATTACAGCGTCTGGAAAAGCCTTACAAACGCATTATGTTAGTGGGCGGTGGTAATATTGGCGCCGGGCTGGCACGGCGACTAGAAAAAGATTACAGCGTCAAACTGATTGAACGTAATCAACAGCGCGCATCCGAGCTTGCAGAGAAACTGCAAAATACGATCGTCTTTTTTGGTGATGCCTCGGATCAAGAGCTGCTGGCGGAAGAACATATCGATCAGGTTGATCTGTTCATTGCGGTAACCAACGATGATGAAGCGAATATCATGTCGGCGATGCTTGCCAAACGGATGGGTGCCAAGAAAGTGATGGTGTTGATCCAACGCAGAGCATACGTCGATCTGGTGCAAGGCAGCGTGATCGATATTGCGATTTCACCGCAGCAGGCAACCATCTCTGCGCTGCTCAGTCATGTGCGTAAAGCGGATATTGTTGGTGTATCTTCACTGCGCCGTGGCGTCGCGGAAGCTATTGAAGCCGTTGCACACGGTGATGAAACGACGTCACGGGTTGTGGGTCGCTCAATTGATGAAATTAAACTTCCACCAGGAACCATTATTGGCGCCGTTGTGCGTGGTAACGATGTGATGATTGCCAATGATAACCTGCGTATTGAACAGGGCGATCACGTAATTATGTTCCTGACAGATAAAAAGTTTATTACCGACGTCGAGCGACTATTCCAGCCAAGTCCGTTCTTCCTGTAATAATTTGGGCGCTGAAACTGCGCCTAAATTATTTCCCTTTATTTTTCATGGTTTAATAAATTTCTATTTAGGCAATACATAAATGGAAATTGCCTAAACATTTGTTAAACTTATAAACGTCAGCTGCATAGGGAGAATAAGATGAGCATTATTAAAGAATTTCGCGAATTCGCGATGCGCGGGAATGTTGTCGATTTGGCAGTGGGTGTCATTATTGGTGCGGCATTTGGGAAGATTGTTTCATCACTGGTTGCCGATATCATCATGCCGCCGCTGGGGTTGTTAATTGGTGGAATTGATTTTAAACAGTTTGCTTTAACACTACGTGATGCACAGGGAGATATCCCTGCAGTCGTTATGCATTACGGTGTATTTATTCAGAATATCTTTGATTTCGTTATTGTTGCGTTTGCTATCTTTATGGCAATCAAGCTGATCAACAAACTGAACCGTAAAAAAGCGGAAGAGCCAGCAGCACCGCCGGCGCCATCGAAAGAAGAAGTATTGCTGAGTGAAATTCGTGACCTGCTGAAAGAACAGAATAACCGCTCTTAAGCACTCACTGAAACAAGAAGGCCAGTGGTAAAAAAGTGAATGACTTTCTTGCCACTGGCCTCCCAGTTACCCCGATTACCATGTTTACCTTTACGTAGATAACTTCCTTTCCCTTTCTTATTTTTCTCAACGCGCTGCCTGAACAGTGGGTCATGTAGAAGCGCCTCAACGGCGTTATCTTTTATCTGCCCTTTAGTGTGCTGATAACGACTCATAATACCTCCGGTTGTCGTAATTTACGCCGCGAGTGTAGACCTGACCGTTCAATAAATCAACAGCCTGATGGTGATCCACTGGCGCCTTGCTCAAGTGCTTCAAGGATAGAGCAGTACACGCTGCTGTGTGCCTTGCCACAACACGCGTCATTCAATCGCTGCAGCGACCGTTGCATCGCCTGAAGCTCAGCTATTCTCGCTTCCACTTCCTGCAATCTTTCCTGGACGATCCCTTTTGATTCCTGGCAGGTATGGTGTTCGGGATCGATGCGGATCGAAAGCAGTTCGCGGATCGATTCCAGAGTGAAACCAAGCTGACGGGCATAGCGAATAAACTTTAGACGCTGAAGATCGCTTTCCGTATAGAGACGAAACCCGCCTTCTGTACGTATTTCATGTTCCATCATCTGCTGCTTTTCATAGTAGCGGATAGTATCAGGCGTCACGTCAGCCAGTTTCGCTAATTCACCAATACGGTACATGCTATCTCCGCTATTCGTCGTTGATCTTCTGTAGCAGCTTATCTGCGTATTCACCGAGTAAAAACTCGGTGCTGAGTCCAGCCTGCCGAAGTTTCAGTTCCAGTAGTGACAGTCTTCGACTCACTTCCTGATAATGGGGATCATCTTTGCGGATCCCTGCAAGTATTTCAAGCAGCTGTATTGCCTCTCTGCGCTGCTCAAGCTCAGGAGGAAGACATCCCGCATTTTTTAATAAACGGAATCCGGCTCGAAGTTCAGGCGGAATGTGGGAATCATCGTCAAGAACCAACGGTTCTCCTGTACCAGGCAAACCATCAAACTCACCTTTAGACTGCGCATCAGTAATATGGCGCTCTGCCCACTGGTCCAGTAACCACATACAACACTCCAGTGATGAACAAAAAGAGTACAGATATTGTAGGTAAGTGGGGATATGACGGATATAAAAAAACCCGCCGAGGCGGGTTTTTTTACGTTACTACAGATTACTCTGCAGCAGCTTCTGTTTTCTCTGAACGATCAACCAGCTCGATGTATGCCATCGGCGCGTTGTCGCCTGCACGGAAGCCACACTTCAGAATGCGAGTGTAACCACCGGCGCGGCTCGCGAAACGCGGGCCCAGTTCGTTAAACAGTTTTGCCACGATCTCGTTATCACGAGTACGGGCGAATGCCAGACGACGATTAGCTACGCTATCAGTCTTGGCAAGAGTAATCAGCGGCTCAACTACGCGACGCAGCTCTTTCGCTTTCGGCAGAGTCGTCTTGATGATTTCATGACGAACCAGTGAACCTGCCATATTGCGGAACATAGCCTGGCGATGGCTGCTGTTGCGGTTCAGTTGACGACCACTCTTACGATGGCGCATGACCTTATCCTTCTCAGTAAAACCTTAACCTGTGATCCGGTTACTCGTCAGCGATGCTTGCCGGTGGCCAGTTTTCCAGGCGCATGCCCAGAGACAGTCCACGGGAAGCCAGCACGTCTTTAATCTCAGTAAGAGATTTTTTACCAAGGTTAGGCGTCTTAAGAAGCTCAACCTCAGTACGCTGTACCAGATCACCGATATAGTGGATAGCTTCTGCTTTGAGGCAGTTAGCAGAGCGGACAGTCAATTCCAGATCGTCAACAGGGCGCAGCAGGATCGGATCGAATTCTGGTTTCTCTTCTTTAACTTCCGGCTGACGTACATCACGTAAGTCAACGAAAGCTTCAAGTTGTTCAGCCAGAATGGTTGCCGCACGACGAATCGCCTCTTCAGGATCGATTGTGCCGTTGGTTTCCATTTCGATGACCAGCTTGTCCAGGTCGGTACGCTGTTCTACACGCGCTGCTTCAACATTGTAGGCAATACGCTCTACAGGGCTGTAGCATGCGTCGACCAGCAGACGGCCGATTGGGCGCTCATCTTCTTCCGAATGAATTCGGGTAGAAGCCGGCACATAACCACGACCGCGCTGAACTTTGATACGCATGCTAATAGATGCATTCTCATCGGTCAGGTGGCAGATCACGTGCTGTGGCTTGACGATTTCGACATCACCATCATGGGTAATGTCGGCTGCAGTCACAGGGCCAATGCCAGATTTATTCAAGGTAAGAATAACGTCATCTTTACCCTGAACTCTCACCGCCAGCCCTTTCAGGTTGAGCAGGATTTCCAGGATATCTTCCTGAACGCCTTCTTTGGTGCTGTACTCATGTAGTACACCATCAATCTCAACCTCGGTCACCGCGCAACCCGGCATCGATGAGAGCAGAATACGGCGCAGTGCGTTACCCAAAGTATGGCCAAAGCCACGCTCTAAAGGCTCAAGGGTCACCTTGGCGTGCGTCGAACTCACTTGCTCGATATCTACCAGGCGCGGTTTTAGAAACTCTGTCACAGAACCCTGCATTGTGTCCTCTCTTTGGTACTAAGCTTTACTTGGAGTAAAGCTCGACGATCAGGTGTTCGTTAATGTCCGCAGACAGATCAGAACGCTCCGGCTTACGCTTGAACGTACCTTCCATCTTGCCAGCATCAACTTCCAGCCAGGTTGGCTTTTCACGCTGCTCAGCCAGCTCCAGAGCGGCTTTCACGCGAGACTGCTTCTTCGCTTTCTCACGAATGCTAACAACGTCATTCGGACTAACCTGATAAGAAGCGATGTTAACAACACGACCGTTTACCATAATTGCTTTATGGCTGACCAACTGACGTGCTTCTGCACGAGTGGCACCGAAGCCCATACGGTATACAACGTTGTCCAGACGACCTTCCAGCAGACCCAACAGGTTTTCACCGGTGTTGCCTTTCAGACGTGCTGCTTCTTTGTAGTAGTTACGGAACTGACGCTCCAGCACACCGTAGATACGGCGAACTTTTTGCTTTTCACGCAACTGCACACCATAGTCAGACAGACGCGGTTTACGCGCACCGTGCTGGCCAGGAGCTTGTTCAATTTTACACTTGGTATCGATCGCGCGAACGCCAGACTTAAGGAATAAGTCAGTGCCCTCACGACGGCTCAGCTTGAGCTTAGGACCCAAATATCTTGCCATTTTCTTTCTCCAACAATCCTAGAAACGACAGCGTTATACGCGACGTTTTTTCGGCGGACGACAACCGTTATGAGGGATCGGAGTCACATCAGTAATATTAGTGATGCGGAAACCAGCGGCGTTCAGAGCACGAACAGTAGATTCGCGACCTGGACCCGGTCCTTTGACCATAACTTCCAGATTCTTGATACCGTATTCTTTTACGGCTTCAGCGCAACGCTCTGCTGCAACCTGAGCTGCAAACGGAGTGGATTTGCGAGAACCACGGAAACCGGAACCACCGGCTGTTGCCCAACCCAGTGCGTTACCCTGACGATCAGTAATGGTAACGATGGTGTTGTTAAAAGAAGCATGGATATGAGCCACGCCGTCAGAGACTTGTTTTCTTACACGTTTACGTGCACGAATTGGTGCCTTTGCCATTATTCAATCACCCCGATTATTTCTTGATCGGTTTGCGCGGACCCTTACGGGTACGTGCGTTGGTCTTGGTACGCTGACCGCGAACCGGGAGACCACGACGATGACGCAAACCGCGATAGCAACCAAGGTCCATAAGGCGCTTGATGCTCATGCTAACTTCACGGCGCAGATCACCTTCAACGACAAATTTGGCAACTTCGTCACGCAGCGTGTCGATTTGTTCTTCAGACAGCTCACTGATCTTAACATCTTCAGCGATACCCGCGGCAGCCAGAATGGCTTTAGAACGGGTCTTGCCGACGCCGTAGATCGAAGTTAATGCGATCACAGCATGTTTCTGATCAGGAATGTTAATGCCTGCTATACGGGCCACTATGCACTCCTACTATTTAATATGTACGCACCATGCTGAAAAGCCCGTTTTCAGGATACTCAAATGGAAACGCACAGACATACAAAAGATTGGCTGGCTAATCTAGCCAGCTCAACCCAACTTTGCAAGAAAAATATGCGAATAAATCAGCCTTGGCGCTGTTTATGCTTCGGCTCGGCACTGCAAATCACACGGATGACACCATCACGCTTAACGATTTTGCAGTTACGGCATAATTTCTTGACGGAAGCACGAACTTTCATTTTTACTCTCCGTAACTTCTCGGGCGACTGTTAACGGCCGTAGCCTTTCAGATTCGCCTTCTTCAATGCAGACTCGTACTGACTTGACATCATCAGAGTTTGCACTTGAGCCATAAAGTCCATAATCACGACAACAACGATAAGCAGTGAGGTCCCACCGAAGTAGAACGGTACTTTCATTGCATCACGCATGAACTCCGGGATCAGGCAGATAAAGGTAATGTAGAGCGCACCAACCAGAGTCAGGCGGGTCATTACTTTATCGATATACTTCGCCGTTTGCTCTCCCGGACGAATTCCTGGTACAAATGCACCGGACTTCTTCAGGTTATCTGCTGTTTCACGCGGGTTGAAAACCAACGCCGTGTAGAAGAAACAGAAGAATATGATTGCAGACGCATAGAGTAACACATAAAGCGGTTGCCCAGGCTGCAAATACAGCGAAATTGTTGTCAGCCAGTTCCAACCAGTCCCGCCCCCGAACCATGACGCGATGGTCGCTGGGAACAGAATAATACTGGAAGCGAAGATTGCCGGGATTACCCCCGCCATATTCACTTTCAGCGGTAAATGTGTGCTCTGTGCAGCATAGACACGACGACCTTGCTGACGTTTCGCGTAGTTTACCACAATGCGGCGTTGACCACGCTCAACAAATACAACAAAGAACGTCACTGCAAATACTAATACTGCAACCAACAGCAACACGAGGAAGTGCAGGTCGCCTTGACGCGCTTGCTCGATAGTATGGGCAATGGCTGGCGGGAGTCCCGCGACAATACCGGCGAAGATAATGATTGAGATACCGTTGCCGATACCACGTTCAGTAATCTGTTCGCCCAACCACATCAGGAACATCGTCCCTGTAACCAGACTTACAACAGCGGTGAAATAGAATGCAAAGCCTGGATTCATTACCAGGCCCTGCATACCAGGCATATTCGGCAGACCGGTAGCAATACCGATCGACTGGAATATTGCCAGCACCAGAGTACCGTAGCGGGTGTACTGGCTGATCTTACGACGACCAGACTCCCCTTCTTTCTTAATTTCTGCCAGTGTTGGATGAACCACCGTCAGCAGCTGGATAATAATCGACGCCGAAATATACGGCATGATCCCCAGAGCAAAGATAGAAGCACGGCTGAGAGCACCACCAGAGAACATGTTAAACATTTCAATGATGGTGCCTCGCTGTTGCTCAAGCAGTTTGGCAAGTACAGCGGCATCAATACCAGGGATCGGAATGAAAGAGCCAATACGGAACACAATCAGCGCGCCGATTACAAACAGCAGTCTGCGTTTCAGCTCGCCTAAGCCACCTTTGGCACTTTGAAAATCTAATCCCGGTTGTTTAGCCATCTGCTACTTATTCCTCGATTTTACCGCCAGCAGCTTCGATAGCAGCACGAGCGCCTTTAGTAACACGCAGGCCACGAACAGTTACCGGAGTAGTGACTTCACCAGCCAGAATCACTTTCGCGAACTCGATCTGGATACCGATAATGTTAGCTGCTTTCAGCGTGTTCAGGTCTACAACACCGCCTTCAACTTTAGCCAGGTCAGACAGACGAACTTCGGCTGTAATCGCTGCTTTACGTGAAGTGAAGCCGAATTTCGGCAGACGACGGTACAGAGGCATCTGACCACCCTCGAAACCGCGACGTACGCCACCGCCAGAACGAGACTTCTGACCTTTGTGACCACGACCACCGGTTTTACCGAGGCCAGAACCGATACCACGACCCAGGCGGCGAGCCGCTTTTTTAGAGCCTTCGGCCGGAGACAGAGTATTTAAACGCATCTCTTACTCCTCAACTTTAACCATGAAGGAAACCGCGTTGACCATACCACGAACAGCAGGAGTATCCTCGCGCTCTACGGTGTGACCAATACGACGCAGACCCAGGCCAAGCAGCGTTGCCTTATGTTTCGGCAGACGACCGATTGCACTGCGGGTTTGAGTAATTTTAATAGTCTTTGCCATGGTTTATTTCCCCAGAATTTCTTCAACGGATTTACCACGCTTGGCAGCGACCATTTCCGGAGATTTCATATTTTCCAGGCCATCGATAGTTGCACGAACCACGTTAATCGGGTTAGTAGAACCATACGCTTTAGCCAGAACGTTACGAACTCCAGCGACTTCCAGAACGGCGCGCATTGCACCACCGGCGATGATACCGGTACCTTCGGAAGCCGGCTGCATGAATACACGAGAACCCGTGTGAGTACCCTTAACCGGGTGCTGCAGGGTGCCGTGGTTCAGCGCGACGTTAATCATATTGCGACGGGCTTTTTCCATCGCTTTCTGGATCGCTGCTGGAACTTCACGCGCTTTACCGTAACCAAAACCAACGCGACCGTTACCATCACCAACTACAGTCAGAGCTGTGAAGGAGAAAATACGACCACCTTTAACGGTTTTAGATACGCGGTTAACCGCGATCAGCTTTTCCTGCAGTTCGCCAGCTTGTTTTTCGATGTGAGCCATCTTACACCTCTACCTTAGAACTGAAGGCCAGCTTCACGGGCAGCATCTGCCAGTGCCTGGACACGACCATGATATTGGAACCCGGAACGGTCAAAAGAAACATCTTTGATGCCTTTTTCCAGAGCGCGTTCAGCAACAGCTTTACCTACAGCTGCAGCAGCGTCTTTGTTACCGGTGTACTTCAATTGTTCAGCGATAGCTTTTTCTACAGTAGAAGCAGCTACCAGAACTTCAGAACCGTTCGGTGCAATTACCTGTGCGTAAATATGACGCGGGGTACGATGTACCACCAGGCGAGTTGCGCCCAGCTCCTGGAGCTTGCGGCGTGCGCGGGTCGCACGACGGATACGAGCAGATTTCTTATCCATAGTGTTACCTTACTTCTTCTTAGCCTCTTTGGTACGCACGACTTCGTCGGCGTAACGAACACCCTTGCCTTTATAAGGCTCAGGACGACGGTAGGCGCGCAGATCTGCTGCAACCTGACCGATCAGCTGTTTATCAGCGCCTTTCAGCACGATTTCAGTCTGAGACGGACATTCTGCAGTAATACCCGCAGGCAGCTGATGGTCAACAGGGTGAGAGAAACCTAAAGCCAGGTTTACTACATTCCCTTTAACCGCTGCACGATAACCTACACCAACCAGCTGTAGCTTCTTAGTGAAGCCTTCGGTAACACCGACAACCATTGCATTCAGCAGGGCACGCGCGGTACCAGCCTGAGCCCATCCATCTGCGTAACCATCACGCGGACCGAAGGTCAGTGCATTATCTGCATGATTTACTGCAACAGCATCGTTGAGAGTACGAGTCAGCTCGCCGTTTTTACCTTTGATCGTAATAACCTGACCGTTGATTTTTACATCAACGCCGGCAGGAATAACGACCGGTGCTTTAGCAACACGAGACATTTTTTCCTCCGATTAGGCTACGTAGCAGATAATTTCGCCACCAAGACCAGCCTGGCGCGCTGCACGATCAGTCATAACACCTTTAGAGGTAGAAACAACTGCGATACCCATGCCAGCCATAACTTTCGGCAGCTCGTCTTTACGCTTATAAATGCGCAGACCTGGGCGACTGACACGCTGAATGCTTTCTACAACAGCTTTACCCTGGAAATACTTAAGAGTAAGTTCCAGTTCCGGCTTGGTGTCGCCTTCAACTTTAAAATCTTCAATAAAACCTTCTTCCTTCAGCACGTTGGCAATTGCCACTTTCAGCTTGGAGGAAGGCATGGTGACCGCAGCTTTATTCGCGGCCTGACCGTTACGGATACGGGTCAGCATATCCGCGATCGGATCTTGCATGCTCATCTGTCTTTACTCCCGTGATTCAATTGGTAATTACCAGCTAGCCTTTTTCAAGCCTGGTACTTCACCGCGCATAGCGGCTTCACGCAGTTTGATACGGCTCAACCCGAACTTGCCCACATAGCCATGCGGACGACCTGTTTGACGGCAGCGGTTACGCTGACGGGACGGGCTGGAATCACGCGGCAGAGACTGCAGCTTGAGAACTGCGTTCCAACGATCTTCGTCGGTCGCGTTCACATCAGAGATAATAGCTTTCAGTTCAGCGCGTTTTGCGAAGTACTTATCAGCTAAAGCTACGCGCTTTACTTCGCGTGCTTTCATTGATTGCTTAGCCATTCAGTAACCCTACCTTACTTGCGGAACGGGAAGTCAAAGGCAGCCAGCAGAGCACGGCCTTCTTCATCAGATTTCGCAGTAGTGGTAATGGTAATATCCAAACCACGCACGCGGTCGACTTTATCGTAGTCGATTTCTGGGAAGATGATCTGCTCACGGACACCCATGCTGTAGTTACCACGACCGTCGAAAGACTTAGCGGACAAGCCACGGAAGTCACGGATACGTGGAACAGCAATAGTGATCAGGCGCTCAAAGAACTCCCACATGCGTTCGCCACGCAGAGTTACTTTACAGCCGATCGGATAGCCCTGACGGATTTTGAAGCCTGCAACTGATTTGCGTGCTTTGGTGATCAGCGGTTTTTGACCGGAGATTGCTGTCAGGTCAGCTGCTGCGTTATCCAGCAGTTTCTTGTCAGCGATCGCTTCACCAACACCCATGTTCAGGGTGATCTTCTCGACCCGAGGGACTTGCATGACAGAATTGTAGTTAAACTCAGTCATGAGTTTAGCGACTACTTCGTCTTTGTAGTAATCATGCAGTTTCGCCATCGTACTACTCCAAATTACTTGATAGTTTCGCTGTTAGATTTAAAGAAACGGACTTTTTTGCCGTCTTCGAATCTAAAGCCTACACGGTCAGCCTTGCCGGTTGCCGCGTTGAAGATAGCAAGGTTAGAGATCTGAATAGCTGCTTCTTTCTCTACAATGCCGCCTGGTTGGTTCAGGGCCGGAACCGGCTTCTGATGTTTCTTAACCAGGTTGATACCTTCAACAATGACCTTGCCGGAAGACAGGACATTCTTAACTTTACCGCGTTTACCTTTATCTTTACCGGTTAACACGATAACTTCGTCATCACGACGGATCTTCGCTGCCATGATTCGCTCCTTAGAGTACTTCTGGTGCCAGAGAGATAATTTTCATGAACTTCTCGTTACGAAGTTCACGAGTTACCGGCCCAAAAATACGCGTACCGATAGGTTGCTCGCTGTTATTGTTTAAAATAACGCATGCATTACCATCGAAGCGAATGACAGAACCGTCCGGGCGACGAACACCCTTCTTGGTGCGCACCACTACCGCCTTCAGCACATCACCTTTTTTGACCTTACCACGCGGAATTGCTTCCTTGATGGTGATCTTGATGATATCGCCGACGCCTGCGTAGCGACGGTGCGAGCCACCCAGAACCTTGATACACATTACGCGACGTGCACCGGAGTTGTCGGCGACGTTCAGCATAGTCTGTTCTTGGATCATTTTAGTGCTCCGCTAATGTCAACTACTACTGAGACCCGAAAATCAGGTCGTTAAAAAAGCCCCATATCGGGGGCGCGGCATTATAACACCGCTTCAACGATATGGGTAGAAAAAATAAACGGCTCATCGCTGAGCCGTTTATTCGTTGAGAATGCCTACTGTATTACAGAACGGCTTTCTCTACAACGCGAACCAGCGTCCAGGACTTAGTCTTGGACAGCGGACGGCATTCGCGGATTTCAACCACGTCACCAGTACCGCATTCGTTGTTCTCGTCATGTACGTGCAGTTTGGTCGTACGCTTAATGAATTTACCGTAGATCGGGTGTTTCACAAAACGTTCGATAGCAACAACGATGGATTTCTCCATTTTATCGCTAACAACGCGACCTTGCAGAGTACGGATTTTATCGGTCATTACGCACCCGCCTTCTCAGTCAGTAAAGTCTTAACGCGTGCGACATCACGACGCACTTGCTTCAACAGGTGAGACTGTTGCAGCTGGCCACTTGCAGCCTGCATACGCAGGTTGAACTGCTCACGCAGCAGATTCAGCAGCTCGGTGTTCAGCTCTTCAACACTCTTCTCACGCAGCTCTTTTGCTTTCATTACATCACCGTCTTAGTTACAAAGGTGGTTTTAATCGGCAGTTTCGCTGCTGCCAGCTTGAATGCTTCACGGGCCAGCTCTTCCGGTACGCCGTCCATTTCATACAGGACTTTACCCGGCTGAATCAAGGCAACCCAATACTCCACGTTACCTTTACCTTTACCCATACGCACTGCCAGCGGCTTTTCAGTGATCGGTTTGTCCGGGAATACACGGATCCAGATCTTACCTTGACGCTTAACTGCACGGGTCATAGCACGACGTGCTGCTTCGATCTGACGGGCAGTCAGACGACCACGGCCAACAGCTTTCAGACCGAAGCTGCCGAAGCTAACATCCGTACCCTGCGCCAGACCGCGGTTACGGCCTTTGTGCATTTTACGGAATTTTGTACGCTTTGGTTGTAACATCAGCGACGCTCCTTATTTACGGCCTTTACGCTGCTGCTTTTTAGGTTGCGCAGCCGGTTTTTCCGGTTGTTCAACAGCAGCCATACCACCCAGGATCTCGCCTTTGAAGATCCACACTTTAACGCCGATTACACCGTAAGTGGTGTGCGCTTCAGAGGTGTTGTAGTCGATGTCAGCACGCAGAGTGTGCAGAGGTACGCGACCTTCGCGGTACCATTCGGTACGTGCGATTTCCGCGCCGCCCAGACGGCCGCTAACTTCAACTTTAATACCTTTAGCGCCCAGACGCATTGCGTTCTGTACAGCACGCTTCATAGCACGACGGAACATAACACGACGTTCCAGCTGAGAAGTGATGCTGTCAGCAACCAATTTTGCATCCAGTTCAGGTTTACGCACTTCGGCGATATTGATCTGAGCAGGAACGCCAGCAATATCCGCTACGACTTTGCGCAGTTTTTCTACGTCTTCACCTTTCTTACCGATAACGATACCCGGGCGAGCGGTGTGAATGGTCACACGGATGCTCTTAGCCGGACGCTCGATAACGATACGAGATACAGACGCTTTAGCCAGTTCCTTAGTCAGGTACTGACGTACTTTAAAATCGCTGTCCAGGTTGTCAGCGAATTCTTTGGTGTTCGCAAACCAGGTTGAGTTCCATGGTTTTACAATACCCAGGCGAATACCATTAGGATGTACTTTCTGACCCATTGCTAGTCTCCAGAGTCTCAGCGATCGGACACAACCACAGTAATGTGGCTGGTGCGCTTCAGGATGCGATCTGCACGACCTTTTGCACGCGGCATAATGCGCTTCATGCTCGGGCCTTCGTCTACGAAAATTTTCGTAACTTTCAGATCGTCAATGTCAGCGCCATCGTTGTGTTCAGCGTTAGCAATGGCAGATTCCAGGACTTTCTTGACCAGTACAGCCGCTTTCTTATTGGTGTAGGTCAGAATATCCAGAGCCTGCGACACTTTCTTACCGCGAATCAGGTCTGCAACAAGGCGAACCTTCTGAGCAGAAGAACGAGCATGGCGATGTTGAGCTAAAGTTTCCATCTCTTCCTCCTACCTTATTTCTTCTTCGCTTTTTTATCAGCAGCATGGCCGCGATAAGTACGAGTCGGTGCGAATTCACCCAGTTTGTGACCGACCATTTCGTCGGAAACAAATACCGGAACGTGCTGACGACCATTATGGACAGCGATGGTCAAACCGATCATGTTAGGAAAGATCGTTGAACGACGGGACCAAGTGCGCAGGGGCTTCTTGTCTCCGCTTTCCACCGCTTTCTCTACCTTCTTCAGCAAGTGCAGGTCAATAAAAGGACCTTTCTTGAGAGAACGTGGCATGGCTTATCCTCTAAAATTATTTGCTACGGCGACGTACGATGAATTTATCAGTACGCTTGTTGCTGCGGGTCTTCTTACCTTTGGTCTGAACGCCCCACGGAGTTACCGGGTGCTTACCAAAGTTACGACCTTCACCACCACCATGTGGGTGGTCGACTGGGTTCATCGCAGTACCGCGAACGGTAGGACGAACACCACGCCAGCGTGCAGCACCTGCTTTACCCAGAACGCGCAGCATATGCTCAGCATTGCCAACTTCGCCCAGAGTTGCACGGCAGTCTGCTTCGACTTTACGCATTTCACCAGAACGCAGACGCAGGGTGACATAAGCACCATCGCGAGCAACGATCTGAACGTAAGTACCAGCGGAACGTGCCAGCTGACCGCCTTTACCTGGTTTCATTTCTACGTTATGAACAGTAGAACCAACCGGGATATTGCGCATCGGCAGGGTGTTACCTGCTTTGATTGCAGCATCAACGCCAGATTGAACCTGGTCGCCAGCTTTCAGGCCTTTAGGGGCCAGGATGTAACGGCGTTCACCGTCTTTGTACAGAACCAGCGCGATGTTCGCGGAGCGGTTCGGATCGTACTCAAGACGTTCAACAACTGCCGGGATACCGTCTTTGTTGCGTTTGAAGTCAACAATACGATAAGCCTGCTTGTGACCACCACCGATGTGACGAGTGGTGATGCGGCCATTGTTGTTACGACCACCGGATTTGCTGTTTTTTTCAACCAGCGGAGCAAAAGGTTTGCCCTTGTGCAGCTCTGGGTTGACCACTTTAACAACGTGGCGACGACCCGGAGATGTCGGTTTACATTTAACAACTGCCATTGTATTACTCCTCCGACTTACTCAGCGCCGCCGACGAAGTCCAGATTCTGGCCTTCCTTCAGGGTGACGTAAGCTTTTTTCCAGTCGCTACGACGACCGATACGCTGTCCGTGACGTTTAACTTTCCCTTTAACTACCAGGGTGTTAACGACTTCGACTTCGACTTCAAACAGTTTCTGCACAGCAGCTTTGATTTCTGCTTTGGTCGCGTCTTTAGCAACTTTGAGAACGATGGTGTTAGTTTTTTCCATCGCAGTAGACGCTTTTTCAGAAACGTGCGGTGCGCGCAGCACTTTCAGCAGACGTTCTTCACGAATCATGCCAGCATCTCCTCAACTTGCTTAACAGCATCAGCAGTCATTACGACTTTGTCGAAGGCGATCAGGCTAACCGGGTCGATACCAGTTGCATCGCGTACGTCAACCTTGTGCAGGTTGCGCGCAGCCAGGAACAGGTTTTCGTCCAGCTCACCGGTGATGATCAGCACATCTTCCAGAGCCATGTCTTTCAGTTTCTGTGCCAGCAGCTTAGTTTTAGGCGCTTCTACAGAGAATGATTCGACAACGATCAGACGATCCTGACGTACCAGTTCGGACAGAATGCTTTTCAGCGCGCCGCGGTACATCTTTTTGTTAACTTTTTGACTGTGGTCCTGTGGACGAGCAGCGAAGGTCACGCCACCTGAACGCCAGATCGGGCTCTTGATAGAACCTGAACGCGCACGGCCGGTACCTTTCTGGCGCCACGGCTTTTTGCCTGAACCAGTTACTTCAGCACGAGTCTTCTGAGCACGAGTACCCTGACGAGCACCAGCTGCATAAGCAACAACAACCTGGTGAACCAGCGCTTCGTTGAAATCACGACCGAAGGTAGTTTCGGAAACAGTCAGCGCGCTCTGCGCGTCTTTCAATACTAATTCCATTGCTATCCCCTTACGCCTTCACAGCTGGTTTAACGATCAGGTCGCAACCGGTCGCACCCGGAACACCACCTTTAACCAGCAGCAGGTTGCGCTCAGCGTCAACACGTACTACGTCCAGGCTCTGAACGGTTACACGTTCGTTGCCCAGCTGACCTGCCATTTTCTTGCCTTTAAACACTTTGCCCGGAGTCTGGTTCTGACCGATAGAACCCGGAACGCGGTGGGACAAGGAGTTACCGTGAGTAGCGTCCTGGGTACGGAAGTTCCAGCGCTTAACGGTACCAGCGAAACCTTTACCTTTAGAGGTACCGGTTACGTCAACTTTTTTAACGTCAGCAAACAGTTCAACGCTAATGTTCTGACCAACGGTGTATTCTTCACCATCTGCCAGGCGGAACTCCCACAGGCCGCGGCCAGCTTCTACGCCAGCTTTAGCAAAGTGACCAGCTTCCGGCTTAGTTACGCGGTTAGCTTTTTTAGCACCGGTGGTAACCTGAACAGCGCGATAGCCATCGTTAGCCAGATCTTTAACCTGAGTAACGCGGTTTGCTTCAACTTCGATAACGGTTACTGGGATAGATACGCCATCTTCAGTGAAGATGCGGGTCATACCCACTTTTTTACCGACTAAACCAATCATTGTATCAACCTCTCAATCGCTCGATGACCTGATTAACCCAGGCTGATCTGCACGTCTACACCGGCAGCCAGGTCCAGACGCATCAGAGCATCAACGGTTTTTTCAGTTGGCTCAACGATGTCAACCAGACGCTTGTGAGTACGGATCTCGTACTGATCACGCGCGTCTTTGTTGACGTGCGGGGAGATCAGAACGGTGAAACGCTCTTTGCGGGTCGGCAGCGGGATCGGACCACGAACCTGCGCACCAGTGCGCTTGGCAGTCTCGACGATTTCCGCGGTTGATTGATCGATCAGACGATGATCAAACGCTTTCAAACGGATACGGATTCTTTGGTTCTGCATGAGACCAGAGCTCCAATTATTTTATAGACGAAATAGTTACTCCTCAAACCCATTACGATTGATGGGAGAGTGTAACCGTTCTTACGTAGCCCCCTGATTGGGAGCGTTGTTGACGGTAAACCGCCACAGTTCATATCGAACTACCCGTCAGATTTGACAGGCTGGCGTATTATACGTATAGCCAGTACGGATGCAAGTGATTATGGCTATTTGCCATCGATTTCTCTCAGCGCTTGTTGCACACGTGAGCGCAATACTTCGCCATCCGGCACTTCCTGCTCGGACGCTTCATCATAGGGTATCTCTTCCAACATACTGTCACCCTCTTCGTTCTGGGTGGGTAAATCGATGCGTATCGGCAGAGGTTTCTGCTTAAAAATGTAATGCACATCCGAGAGTCGATACGCCTGAGAATCGGGCACTCCCTGCGTGGCGGTTGTCGGATGGCGCACCAACCAGACATAATGTCCGTAGTAGCCGCACATTAGCATCAGGCTGACCCACAACAGCCAGCAACAGGAACGCAGCGCCTGCCGCCAGCGGCAACTCGACACTGTTTTCGCATCAATGGGTTGATAGATTCGCATCATCACACTCGCTCCTTAGACGGCGCATGTGTTAGCACAGGTGCCGCCTCATTGATTAATACCGGCGCGTCTCCAAGACTCTGACGCAGCCTTATCAGCGTCTCTTTTCCCGGCTTACCATCCACAGGCAAATTCTCCCGCTGCTGGAATGCTTTGACCTTTTCGATTAACCATGGCGTCCATGAGCCTGATTTATCGCCGGGAACGCCCAGCGCGCGGCTCAGCATCGTATCAAACCAGATGATGGTTTCCGCCGGACTCTTTTCACCGATCTGCATTTTCCTGTCAGGCGTTAAATTGAGCATCAGGGTATAATTTCCCTGCCAGTGCTTCGCCAGCCACTCCTGACTGACGATCCAGGTTTTATTATCAATGATAAGATCCAGCTCGTTTCCTGATACACGCATCACAACACCGTAGACCGGTTGTTTATCGATATTCAAATGCGCGATCCACGGCAACCCGCGCCTGATGAGGTTATCTAAACGTTCCTTGCCGCTTTCGCACACCAACTCAGCGCGATCGGCCTGGTCACACCATGCCTCGTCATGCGCTGTGTCGAATCCCCAGACGCTGAATAATTGCTGCATGGCATCGCGTAATCCTCCCCGTGCGTCGCCAATATCCGGCAGGTTTTCCTTTTTTTGCGTCATCACCACCGTTAACCCGGCAGGCACAGGAAGTTGAAGGGGAAAAACATCGACCGCCAGCCAGCCGAACGTCAAAGCCAGCGCAGCGTAAAGTCCGGGCAGTATTCCCTTGCGCAATACGCAAGAACGGAGAGTAAATGTTTCCAGCAACAATCTTTCCTGTTGAGCGGTTAACACATCCGCTTGCCTGTCCGTTGCTATTTTTCTCGCCGCCCGGGCGATGCGCCCCAGCAACGCCAGGTTTCCCTGCACTGCCCGAACCGCTTTGCGCACAAATTCATGACGCATCCGCACAGGCTCGCCATCCGCCTCACGCAGTTGCTGTTGATGCATAAAATCAAGATATTCATCGTCCGTCGGCGCAGCGATGCTCGCCGACAGCGTAACACGCCGTTTAAGTCGTCGGTTACGCCTGAGCGCTTCGCCCCCCACCAGTAGCAAGCTGGCGCCAGCGTCAAATGAAGCCGCCAGATGACGGAAATTATCGACAAATGCCGGAAGATGTCTGGCGAGCGCGTCAGCATTATCAATGACAATTATTATTGGTTGCGTTGCCGGACTAAGGGCAGGCATCAGCGTTGACCAGAAACGGCTAATTCTCACATCTCGCCAGTCTGGCTGGAGTTTTCCGTGCGTACACGCCGTGTGTGTCAATTGACAGAAACCAGAGAAACCAGTGGCGGTAAACACCACTACCCTGCCGGGAAAATCCTTACCTAACTGATAAATAAGCGTCGATTTACCACACCCCGGTTTGCCGCATAATACGCCCACATCGCCAGCGCCCAGCTCATGAATAAAGATATTCTTGATAAGGGTATGTTGCGAAAAAGAGTAAATTGCATACGGTAATGCGCGTTCAGTCATCGATAAGTTCCAGTAATTGATGCGGGTATTTAACTTATTATATGTCAGGTAAATATTATCAATTTTTTATATTTGAATTAAACGACATGTTCCGACGATTAAATTGAAAACCTGAAAGTAAGCCTATATCATGCTTCTCCCGAAAAGAACAGGCATGCTATTAACAATGGATGTTATCGCGAAGCAATTTACCTTTATATTTAAGAGAAAGCGTAACGATGTGCTGTACTGCGTTATGTTTTTTGTCGGTGTCATTGTTATTATTCATTCGTTATATGCCTATAGATTATTTATTGATTCTATCAATACAAAAAACAAAACCAGTCACTCAATAACGTCCGTTGTCCTCAGGCTGCCAATGAATTTACCGAAAAACAGTAGGGAAAACGCGACTGATAATAAAGAAGATGTTTCAATTAAAAATTCGATGCTCAATCTCCAGCTAAATGGCATTATTGCGAGCACGCTAAAAACACGTTCACAGGCTATTATCACCATTAATGAGAAAGCAAAATTTTACAGTACCGGAGATAAACTTGACGATCTCCCTGACGTAAAAATTACGGACATTGATAATAATAGCGTGACGATTGATAACAATGGCTCCCGGCAACGCATCGCTTTTATTGATGAGCCTGATATATCCTCCAGGGTGCCGGCACCATCGCTGCCACATGACAGCGCGCCACATTCCCTCAGCGACATCATTATTACCAACTTTATCTATCAGCAGGAAGCGCTACAGGGCGTCAGATTAAACGCCCGTGGTCCGGTTGAACGTTTTATAGCAACCGGACTCAGGCCAGGCGATATTGCGATCAAAATGAACAACCATCCGCTAACTCAGGAAACGTCAGCAAAAGCGGCACTACAGGAATTTGTAACCTTAAACTCTGCCCAGTTTACCGTGATACGAAACGGTCAGGAAGCGTTGGTGAATGTATCCGTTACTGAGAATGATTAACCTTAAGGACGACAAAATTGCGCAAAGGAATTAAAAAAACGGCTGCATGGATATTGGCGCTCCAGTTTTTCGCCTTTCCATTTCAAACCATGTCAGCGCAATATTCGGCAAACTTCCAGGATGCGGATCTCCGGGAGTTTATTACCTCGGTCAGTAAGCAAATGGGCAAAACCATTCTGATCGATCCGTCCGTCCAGGGAAAAATCTCCGTTCGCAGCTTTGACAGTTTCAACGAGGAGGAATACTACCAGTTTTTTCTCAGCGTTCTCGATATCTACGGCTACTCGGTTATCACCCTGGATAACGGCCTGCTGAAGGTTGTTCGCTCCGCAACGCTTAAGACCGCGCCGGGGAAAGTATTGGCACAGTCGCAACCAGCGGTCGGCGATGAATTTATCACCCGCGTCGTGGCGCTGAAAAATGTCCCGGTACGCGATCTGGCTCCGCTATTACGCCAGATGATGGACAGCGGCGGCATCGGCAACGTCGTACATTATGATCCTTCTAATGCGCTGTTGATCACCGGCAAAGCCAATATAGTCAATCGCATCCTTGAGGTTGTGAAACGGGTCGATGTTATCGGTACTCAGGAACGTGAGCTTATCAAACTGCGCTACGCCTCGGCAGTTGATTTATCTGATGTAATTAACAGCCTGATTCGCGAAGAGTCAAAGGAAAACCCAACGCAGATCCTGCTGCCTAAAATTGTCGCCGACAAGCGCACCAACGCCCTTCTTATCAGCGGGCCGGACAATGTGCGCCAGCGGATGAAATCTTTAATCGCTAAACTGGATATCGAACAGACCACGCAGGGCAATACTCGCGTGTTCTATTTGAAATACGCCAAAGCCACTAAAATCGTTGAAGTGCTGACCGGCGTGTCAACCAAACTGACGGAAGACAAGCAGTCGTCTTCGCAGAGCGTGGCTACCCCTTCCCGGGATGTCTCGATTAACGCCGATGAACAAACCAACTCGGTGGTCATTACCGCAGACCAGAGCACCATGCAGGAGCTGGAAAAAGTCATCGCTCGTCTGGATATTCGCCGCGCACAGGTACTGGTTGAAGCCATCATTGTGGAAGTCCAGGATGGCAACGGCCTGAATCTTGGCGTGCAGTGGGCCAACAGCAACGTCGGCGGTCAGCAGTTTACCAAAACGGGGCTGCCGATTTTCGACGCATCAAGAGGCGCGCGCCAGTTTGATAAAAATGGTTCGATGACCAGCGACAACCCTATCGCCAGCGCGTTAAGCAGTTTTAACGGCCTGGCGACGGGCTTCTTTGAGGGGGACTGGAGCGTCCTGCTCACCGCGATCTCCTCCGACAACAAAAACGATATCCTCGCCACCCCCAGCATTGTGACGCTGGATAACAAAGAAGCATCGTTTAATGTCGGCCAGGATGTGCCGGTGCTTTCCGGCTCGCAAACGACCTCCGGCGACAACGTTTTTAATACGGTCGAACGTAAAACCGTCGGCACCAAACTGAAGGTCACACCGCAAATCAACGAAGGCGACGCGGTGCTGATGGAGATCGAGCAGGAAGTGTCGAGCGTCGATACCGCTTCCGGTAACGCCAGCGATCTCGGCCCAACGTTCAACACCCGCACTATCCAGAATGCCGTGCTGGTCAAAAGCGGCGAAACCGTGGTGCTGGGTGGCCTGCTGGATGATTCAAGCAAAGAGCAGGTTTCCAAAGTACCGCTGCTGGGCGATATCCCTGTTCTCGGACAGCTATTCCGCTACACCTCAACGGAAAATGCGAAGCGTAATTTGATGGTCTTTATCAGGCCGACCATTATTCGCGACGACGAGGTTTATCGTTCGCTCTCAAAGGATAAGTACACCCGATTTCGTGAGTTACAGCAGCAGCGTATTGATAAGCAATCCAGTGGATTGGTCGGCGTGAAGGACGAAGAACGCCCGATGCTTAAAGAGCTGAATTTCGATGTGCCGACCGACGCGCCCAACGGCCAGCCATCGCGCAATCCCTTCCGGGAATGATCCAACATGACTGACTTATGGACGCGCATTCCTCCCCAGCATCCTCTGCCGCTTAATTACGCGCAGGGGCAAAAATTTGGTATCGCGGTCGCGGTGGATGAATTGTTCTACCGCACCGACACGCCGCTGGAAAACGTACTGGAGGCCAGCGTTGCCTGCCAGCGCTTCAGCCGCCTGACGCCAGCGCAATTTGACGACCACCTGGATCAACTTTTCCAGCACGGCGCCGGAGAGTCCCGGCAGATTGCCCAGGATATCGATCAGGAGATCGACCTGACGGCGCTGAGCGAAGAGTTACCCGACAACGCCGATCTGCTCAGTGATGAAAACGACGCACCGGTTATCCGCCTGATCAACGCGGTTCTTCATGAAGCCGTGAAGGAAGGCGCGTCGGATGTGCATATCGAAACCTTCGAAAAATCGCTGGTGGTGCGTTTTCGTATCGATGGTGTCCTCAAGCCAGTCCTTCAGCCCGCTAAAAAACTGGCGCCGCTGCTGATTTCACGTATCAAAGTAATGGCGCGGCTGGATATTGCCGAAAAACGACTGCCGCAGGATGGGCGTATTTCCCTGCGCCTCGGACGCAAAAATATTGACGTCCGCGTTTCGACGTTGCCCTCGCAGTACGGCGAAAGAGCTGTATTGCGTCTGCTGGATAAAAACAGTCTGCGCCTGACGCTGGAGAATATGGGGCTATCGGCGGTGGATAGCCTGCGGCTGAAGGGTTTAGTACAGCAGCCGCACGGCATCATTCTCGTCACCGGCCCGACGGGTTCGGGAAAAAGCACCACGCTGTATGCGATTCTCGCCGAGCTGAATTCCCCCCAGCGTAATATCCTGACCGTCGAAGATCCCATCGAGTACGAGCTGGAAGGCGTCGGACAAACCCAGGTAAACAGCCGGGTGGATATGTCTTTCGCCAGGGGACTGCGTGCCATCCTGCGCCAGGATCCGGACATCGTCATGGTCGGCGAAATTCGTGACGCCGAAACCGCGCAGATAGCGGTTCAGGCATCGCTCACCGGACATCTGGTGCTTTCCACACTGCACACTAACAGCGCCTGCGGTGCGATCACCCGATTACGGGACATGGGCGTTGAACCTTTCCTGCTCTCATCATCGCTAAGCGGCGTTATCGCCCAACGCCTGGTGCGTCGCCTCTGTCCGGCCTGCCGCGCGCATGCTCCCATTCCTGACTCTCAGAAATCCCTCCTGCACGCGCTCGATCCCACCGCTCAGACAATCTGGCAGGCTTGCGGATGCGGCGAATGTCGGGGAACTGGCTACCAGGGGCGACTGGCGATTCATGAAATTATGCTGGTGGATAAAACTATGCGCAACATCATCCATCGCGACGCCGATGAACACGCCCTGGAACAGTGCCTGCGCCAGCAAAGCCGGAGCCTGCGGGAGAACGGCCTGCTGCGCGTGCTGGCGGGCGAGACCACGCTTGAGGAAGTCATGCGGGTCACCTCTGCGCAAGAGGATACACGATGAAATATCAGTGGCAGGCAATGGATGACAGCGGCACGATTCACCGTGGAACGCTGGATGCCGCCAGCAGCAAAGAGGCGCGCGAGGCGCTGCGCGCCCAGGGTCTGCACCCGCTGGTGTTAAATGAGAAAAAGGTCATTTCGCTGTTCCAGACGGTAAAAAAAACGCCTCGTTTACGGCTTAGCGGCAGTGAACTGGCGCTGTTCACCCGCCAGCTCGCCACACTGGCCAACGCTTCGCTACCGCTTGAAGAGGCGCTGTTTGTTATTGGCCGGCAGAACAAAAATAATAAACTGGGGCTGGTGCTACACGACCTGCGCGAACGGATCCTCGCCGGACATACGCTTTCCGAATCGCTGGCCGCCTGGCCGCGGATCTTCGATTCCATTTACCGCACGCTGGTGAAAGCCGGTGAAAAAAGCGGACAGCTCGGCTGTGTGCTGGAAAAGCTGGCTGACTACAATGAGTTACGCCAGGCAACGCGCAGTAAACTCATCCAGTCACTGATTTATCCTTCCCTGCTGACCAGCGTGGCGATCGCCGTCGTCGCTATCCTGCTCACCACCGTAGTGCCCAAAATCGTGGAGCAGTTTCTGCATATGAAAGAAGCGCTGCCAATGTCCACGCGCGTGTTGCTGGCAATCAGCGATGCCATGCGCCACTACGGATTGTGGGTAATCGCATTGCTGCTGATTGCCTTTTTCCTGTTTCGTCACTGGCTCACCCGCCCCGGCAAACGGCATCTGCTTGACCGCTGGCTTCTTGATTTCAAACTCAGTCGCGCCCTGCTGCGCGCTATCCACTGCGCCCGTTATTTGCGCACCCTGAGTATTCTTAATATCAGCGGCGTTCCGCTGCTGGAAGGGATGACGCTGGCAACCGAAGGCATCGGTAACCGAGAAATCAGTCAACGGCTGGGTCAGGCCGCGGAGCGCGTGCGCCAGGGCTCAGGCTTTCATCTCGCCCTGGAAAAATGCGATCTCTTCCCGCCGATGATGCTCTACATGATTGCCTCCGGGGAAAAAAGCGGCCAGCTCAGCGAGCTAATGGCGCGCGCCGCCGACCAGCAGGAAACACTGCTACAAAACCGCATTGCGCTGACGCTGGCGCTGTTTGAACCCGCGCTGATTATTACGATGGCGATGATTGTGCTGTTCATCATCGTCTCGGTTCTGCAACCCATTTTGCAACTCAACTCATTGGTAAGTTAAGGATAAAACGTGAATAGTGATGCACATAAGCAGCGAGGATTTACGCTGCTGGAGATGATGGTGGTGCTGGTTATTTTGGGCATCCTCGCAAGCCTGGTCGTCCCCAGTTTAATGGGCAATAAAGACAAAGCCGATCACCAGAAAGCCGTCAGCGACATCGTGGCGCTGGAGAATGCGCTGGATATGTACAAACTGGATAACTATCGCTATCCGCTGACAGCGCAGGGGCTAAAGGCGCTGGTCGAAAAACCGACCGCCAGCCCAATCCCGGAAAATTACAACGCGAAGGGCTATATCAAGCGTCTGCCACAGGATCCCTGGGGTAATGAGTATCTGCTGGTTAGCCCTGGTGAACACGGCGATTACGATATTCTCTCCGCAGGTCAGGACGGTGAACCCGGCACCGCTGACGACATTACTAACTGGGAACTGGGTAAAGCGAAATAATCGGAATGAGGCAGAAGGGATTCACGCTACTGGAAGTCATTCTGGTGCTGACGATTATCGCGCTTGGCGCCTCGCTGGTGATGATGACCTACGGGCGACAAAATGATACCGCGAAAGCTATTACTGCAGCCGAACAGCTGGCGGCACTGACTGAATATGCCGCCGACTGGTCAACCATGGAGGACCACAGTACCGGTATTGAGATCCGCGAACAAGGCTGGCGCATCGTCACACCGATTGGCAATCGCTGGCAGACGCCAACCCAGTTCTATCGCCTGGCGACCGAGGGCAAGTGGGAAAATGACTGGCAGGTGGCTCTGTTCCCAGCGTCGCTCGCCAGGCAATCCGTCGGCACGCCGCAAATTCTGATTCACCCGGACGGTGAAATTACGCCGTTTACGCTACACATCCGCAGCCGTAAAAATAATACGCTGCTGTTCACGCTCGCCAGTACCGGCGGGCTGCCGCTGGTGCTCACCCGAGGCGACAGCCGATGAGCCAAAGGCAATCAGGAATGACGCTTCTGGAAGTGCTCCTGGCTATATTCATTTTCGCCACCTGCTCTCTCGCGCTACTCAACAGCCTGCATGGCCAGGTTAGCGCCACCGCAAAAATGGAAGAACAGGTGCTTGCCGGTTGGGTAGCGGATAATACGCTCAAAACCTATCAACTGGCCGGGCAGAGCCCCGCTAAAACCGCCACAGGCAGCAGCATAATGGGTAAACGCCGCTGGGACTGGTCGTTAACAGTCTCACCCGCCGATGCTTCTGGCCTCAGCACCTGGACAGCAGACGTCGCTCTTGAGGACAAACAGCAGATCCGCCTGCAGCGCTTTATTCCCTCGCCGCAAGGAGGACCGCAAAATGTCTCCCGGCCCTGAGAAACAGCGCGGCTTTACCCTGCTGGAAGTTTTACTGGCTATTGCTCTGTTCGCCATGCTCAGCCTGCTGACGGCGCAGATGCTGACAACGACAATTGACAGTAACGAGCAGACCAAAAAGCATCAGCAGCGTTTTTCCGCTATCGTGCGTACCGTCAATTTGCTGGATAAAGATATCCGACAGCGGGTGCCGGTAACCCAATTGCAGGGCGAAAAAGAGACGCTGATGCTGACGACAGCCAGCAGTAACAGTTATCCTGGCGCCTGCTGCGCGCCCGATATCCAGCGAGTTCAGTGGTATCTGCAGGATCATACCTTATACCGCACGCTCTGGCGCTACCCGGAAGATGCAACTCCGGCCATCACTCAGCCGATGCTCAATGGTGTGAACGCCTTCACGTTGCGTTATTACAACAGTAAAGAGAAAGCGTGGACGGACACGGCGACAATCCCATCTCCTGGCGCGATGGAAGTCACTCTTAAACTAGCTGATTCCGGCACGATAACTCGTCTGACGCTGTTGCCAGAGAACCGCCAGCCAGGAGAACAGCAATGACCCGGCAAAAGGGCGTGGCGCTGCTGGTAGTGCTGATGATCCTGGCAATTATGGCGGCGCTGGCCAGCGAAATGACCGTGCGCTACCAGATCAACCTCAAACGCACCAGCTACACCAGGATGCGGCTACAGCAAAACTGGCTGGCAGAGCTGGCTGAAAGCCAGGCCATGCGTATTCTTGAACAGGACCTGCGGGATAATGAGAAATACCTCACTCACGAGCAGCTCTGGGCGCAGCCGCAGCGTATTCAGCTCGCCAGCGGCGACGTTGTCAGTTGGCAGCTATCTGACGAGCAGGCCTGTTACAACATTAATGCGCTGATTAACGCCCCGACCGACCGAATGAAAGAGCCGCCCGCCAGCGTGAGCGTCTTTCTCGCGCTGCTGGACAACATTGGCGTCACCAATGCCCAGGCTGAGGCGCTGGTTGATGCTATCGCCGACTACATCGATAACGACGATATTCCACGCGCCTCCGGTGCCGAAAATGAGTATTACCAAACAAGTAACGACCCCCACACCATTGGCGGACGACGTATCTGGTCAATCAGTGAGCTCAAACAAATCAAAGGGATGACGCTTTCTCTTTACCAGCAAATCTCCCCGCTACTCTGCGCGCTGCCTGATGATGAGCTAAAAATCAACATCAACACCCTGACGCGCCGGGATGCACCGTTGCTTGCGGCGATGCTCAATAATGCTGTCCCGCCACGCGAGATTGAGCGCTTTTTTGATACCCCGCGCAAAGGACGCAAAATCAGCATTGAGACGTTGTTAAAGACATTCGATAAGGATAATCCGGCTCATAAGCTGTCGCAGACCACATTCAAAAGCATTGCGGTGGCGACCAGTCGTTACTTCCGCCTTGAAACGACTATCGAACAGGGCGATAGCGCCGGGAGCACCATCAGCCAGCTGGAATACGATCCCAAAAGAAAGGCTCTGTTTATTACAGCCCGCAAAAGCGTGGCGCGCGACCATTAAAGGGAACTAAATGACGCCAGACACATTACTGCTACGTCCGCTGCCGGGAAAAATGGAATGGTGCTGCCCCAACGAGGCACAACTTCCGGTTATTGTTGAACAGGCGGATTACCTCCAGCCAAACGCGCTGGCCGACCTGCCGGATGCCGGTAACGCCTGCCTGTTCCTGTCGCCTGATTATTTCTGTTTTCGCCGCGTCGAATTACCGACGGAAAACTACAAAATCAGTGAACAAACGCTGGGCTGGCTGGTGGAGGACGCCGTTGTCGGTGATACAGATAGCCTGCACTGGACGGTTCTCGCCAGAGAAGAAAACACGCTCCATCTCGCCGGGATCGCCAGGACCACGCTGAACGATCTATTGACGACTTTCCGCACAGCTGGCGTGACGTTGACGCATATCGTTCCGGATGGTTTCTGGCTGCCGTATGTCACGGATAGCTGGAGTCTGCTACAACAAGATGAGCGATGGTTAATCCGTTACGACGCGTGGAAAACAGGCGTGCTGAGTGAGGCACTGCTCACGCATTTACTCGCCAGCCATACAGAGCAGAAAATCATCAGCGCCAGCGCGCTTCCTGTGCCTCACGCTTATGTCGAATACCTTGACTGGCAGCCACCGCTAGCGTGCGCCTGCAATGGTGATAATATTCAGGACATTAACGTATTACACGGCAGCTTCCGCCCTTTCCCCCCGACACAACCGACCCCGCGTCTGCTGAAATATGCCGCCATAGCAACATTTGCCCTGGCGATAGCGCTCTTCTCAGGGCTGAAAGGGGTGATGCTCTGGCAGCTTCATCAACAGAAACAGGCGCTCTCAGCGGAAGGTGCCATCCTGTGGAACCGCTATTTCCCAGGTGATAACCGCAACAGCAATTTTAAATATTTCTTCGAATCGTCCGCGAGGGATCGCTATCCGGATGTGCTGACGTTACTGACTCAGCTTCAGACCCGATTAAGCACATTGCCGGGGCTTACCATCCGCGAGGTCAACTACCGGCTCGAACAACGCCTTTTTACCCTGACGCTCAACGTTCGCGATCCGGAACATCTTCGCCGCTTTATGGTGCAGACAAACGACGAATTTATCCTGACTCAACCGCCAGAAGGGACGACAGATAGCGTCCGGCTGATCCTGAAGGAGCGCAAATGAATATGAATAGCTGGTGGAGCGAAAAAAACGGCAGAGAGCAACGCAGTCTGATATTCCTCGCCGTTTTCTGTCTGCTGGCGGGATTCTGGTACGGCGTGGTTCAGCCCCTGGATAACGCTATTGCACAGCAGAGGCAGGAAAATGATCGTCTCAGGAGTGAGATCCAGTGGGTAAATGAGGCGATTCAGCGTCGCGGATTAGTTGCCAGCAGACCGGGCACAAAGACCGATCCGGCGCTGATACAACATAGCGCGCAGCAGGCAGGTTTGAATATCAGCGTTGTGACATCCACTCCCGATCATTTTGCGATCTCGCTTCCCGTTGTTAAAACCGAACCATTATTTGCGTGGCTTAATGCCCTACAAAATGAGGGAATACAGGTTTCGCAACTCACGTTTAGCGCCCGCCCGGTCGCCGGGGAGATTGCGGTGGAAGCCCTTGAACTCTATCCGGTGGGGAAATGACGGAACTCATCAACATTGCAGCAATGGCGCTTGTCGGGCTGATAGTCGGTAGCTTTATGAATGTAGTGGTTTATCGACTGCCGATCATGATTGAGCATCGGCACAGCGAAACATGGAATATCGCCTGGCCTCCGTCGCACTGTCCGCACTGCCAGCACAGGCTATCGGTGCGTAACACTATTCCACTATTCAGTTGGCTGTGGCAGCGGGGGCGTTGCCAGGCCTGCGCTCAGCCCATTTCATGGCGTTACCCACTGACTGAACTGGCGTGTTCTTGTGTTTTTGCGCTTAGCGCCGCGTTTGTCTCTTCAATATCAGATGCAATTGCCATCATGACGCTGTTCTGGTTTATTTTCGCCCTGGCGCAAATTGATCTCCGGACGTACCTGCTGCCGGATGTGCTGACGCAGCCGCTGCTCTGGCTCGGTCTGCTATATCACAGCGTTTACGACAGAGAGATGTTACCCGACGCGCTGTACGGCGCTGTCGCTGGCTATCTGACGCTATGGCTGGTCTGGTGGGGATGCAAAATACTTGCGGGAAAAGAGGGCATCGGCCTGGGTGACGCTAAGCTACTGGCGGCGATGGGTGCCTGGTGTGGATGGCCAGCGCTACCGCCCATTTTACTCGCTGCATCATTGCTGGGCATTGTCTGGTGGCTGATCCTACGCCTTACCCGAAGGACGTCGATACCGCTTATCGCGTTCGGTCCGTGGCTTGGACTGGCAGGCTGGTTGATTTTCAGCGCGCAAAGCTCAGGTGTTATCGGGTACTGAAAGGAGCGGCAGGCCTGCCGCTCTGCAAAGTGTGCGTCTACGCTTCGCGAATCTGTGCCTGAAGATAGTTCTGGAGTCCCATCTTCTGGAGCAGATCCAGCTCCGTTTCCAGCCAGTCAATGTGACCTTCTTCATCAGCAAGGATTTCGATCATCATATCCCGGCTAACGTAGTCATGGACGCTGTCGGCATAGGCAATGGCTTCACGTAAATCTTTTGCCCCATCGAGTTCGAGTCGAAGATCGGATTGCAGCATCTCTTCAACGTCTTCGCCTATACCCAACTTACCAAGATCCTGTAAGTTTGGGAGCCCTTCTAAGAATAAAATACGCTCGATATATTTATCAGCGTGTTTCATCTCATCGATAGACTCATGGTACTCAACATCATTGAGGCGAGTCAGTCCCCAGTTTTTGAACATACGAGCATGGAGAAAATACTGGTTGATTGCGACAAGCTCATTTCCCAATAGTTTATTGAGATAATTTATGATTTTAACATCACCTTTCATTTTATAGTCCCTCCGCTTCCACTCTTAGAGCGTAGATGGGGCTACAGGGATGTCAAAAAAAAGAGTGTGACTTAGGCGATCTCTTTAAATTCTGGCATTTGCGTTAATTCATCCTGCATGACTTCGCGGGCAGCACGAATACACTTACCGCATTGATTTCCAACAGGAATAAATTTACGCAATTGCTGAAAGGACTGAGGATGAAACTGGCGAACAGCCTGACGTATTTTTTTATCACTTATCGCATTACACAAACAAACGTACATGATCGCTCCCGTTCAATTTCTGCGCAAAGTGTAAATGAGAATAGTTATGATTACAATAGCACAACGCTATTTACGCAGCGGGAGAATGAATGAAAAATGCGAATAAATATGACAACTGCTAAATCGCGGACAGCAAAAAGGGCGCCGAAGCGCCCTTTTTAAGCTCAAAGCTAATTAATCAATAATTAGCTCATTACTTTAGCAACAACGCCCGCACCAACAGTACGGCCGCCTTCACGGATTGCGAAACGCAGACCGTCGTCCATCGCGATTGGGTGGATCAGGGTAACAACCAT
>NZ_JBNDJN010000009.1:0-86055 GCF_050434985.1 Citrobacter sp. 506 | reverse complement strand
AGAAATTCGGTGGAGCGGTAGTTCAGTTGGTTAGAATACCTGCCTGTCACGCAGGGGGTCGCGGGTTCGAGTCCCGTCCGTTCCGCCACTTATTAGAAAATTAAGCCTGCTACCAAGCAGGCTTAATGATAAGAAAATTTAGGGGCGTAGCTCAGTTGGTAGAGCACCGGTCTCCAAAACCGGGTGTCGCGAGTTCGAGTCTCTCCGCCCCTGCCAGAAATAATCCTTAGCATTTTTGCTAAGGATTTTTTTTTACCTGCAATTTGAATCGTGCCTTCCTGCTGTTTTACTCCCGGCATCCTTGCCTATATTTTCTTTAATTTTCCAGAATATTCGTTCTTAGCAGATCGCAAATTAGTCCATTTTTATCGCTGTTTTGCAGCCAAACTGCATATAAAGGACGTGAAAGCGTTGTACTGTCGGTAACCGTATGGAGATCGCTTTTGGTTTTGGCCCAGTTGACGGGAAGCCAGCTAAAGCCCTTAATCACTGAAAGTTGCTGCCTGGCCAATTCTGCCGAACTGGTGGTGAGTACCGGCACTTCATCTCCCGCTATTAGTCCCGCTTCGTGTTGTTGAAAATCGGGTCCCCATTCCAGGCGTAAATAATTCAGCTCATCTTTGGTTTGCGACGGAGAGCTGCAATAGAGCGCCAGCGTGAAATATCCCAACAGTTGGCTGCTAAATTCGTCCATTTTGGGTGTTTCGGTAGTAATCAGTAGATCAAGCTGTCGTTCATGAAGCTGTTTTACTAACGATTGGCGTTGAGCGATCCTCGCTTCAAACTGCAGGCTGGATTGTGGCTCCTGAGATTGATACAAACGCTTCAACCAGTCATTAAGCATGCACTCCCAGAGAGATGCGCTGGCACCGATAGAAAACTCGTTATGCCGCGAGGTATTCGCGACTTCCTTACGTGCTGCCTGCCACGTATTCATCAACGTTTCGGCGTAAGGCAATAATTTTTCACCTGCAGCGGTTAAACGGATATTGTTTCTGTGTCGGGTGAACAGGTTTACACCCAATTGATTTTCCAGTTGTCTGATCCGGAAACTAACCGCTGATTGGGTCAGGTAGAGTGCTTCAGCAGCCCTGCCAAAGTGGCGTGTCCGGCTAACTTCCAGGAAAGTTTTTAACAATTCCGTATCCACAACTCGCTCCATAAAATTATTTGTCGTTATGATTTAAATCTTTTGTTTGACGCTCTGTCAAGCGTAACTAATACTCCGCGCCATAAATAGCTCGGCCAAAGAATTAGGAGCGTGCAGGATGGCGGAAAGCTTTACGACGACTAATCGATATTTCGATAATAAATATTATCCCCGCGGATTCTCCCGTCATGGTGATTTCACCATTAAAGAAGCACAACTGCTTGAGCGTCACGGTTATGCTTTCAACGAGCTGGATCTGGGCAAGCGTGAGCCGGTAACTGAAGAAGAAAAAATGTTTGTTGCGGTATGCCGTGGTGAACGTGAGCCGGTTACCGAAGCTGAACGTGTGTGGTCTAAATATATGACGCGTATTAAGCGTCCAAAACGCTTCCACACCTTATCGGGTGGGAAACCTCAGGTGGAAGGCGCAGAAGACTACACCGAATCTGATGATTAATAAAAAAAGGGCGAAAGCCCTTTTTTTATGTCAGTAGTTTCTGCAGATGAATGAGTAACCTGTCTATCGCTCGGTACCCAACGGCCTCCTGTAAATGCTGGCGAGAGATGTGATCACATTGTTCGATATCCGCAATCGTTCGAGCGACCTTAATCAGGCGTAGCCAGGCGCGGATAGACAATCCGAGATGCGCGAGCGTTTCTTCAAGCCACTGTGCATCGTCGCTACGCAGTAGGCAGTATTTATGGATATCCTGACTGTCCAGATGTGCGTTTAACTTATTTTGCCGCTGATACTGACGCTCTCGCGCTGCCATAACACGTTGCTTCACCGTTGCGCTATTTTCCCCTTTCATCGCGCTCTGGCTGAGTATACCGGGCGGCGGTAAGGGAATTTCGAGGGAGAGGTCGAAGCGGTCAAGAAATGGACCTGACAATCGATTTAGGTAGCGCAGCGTCTGTTCTGGGGTACAGCGGTTATGGTTCCCCTGATAATGGCCCGTCGGGCTTGGATTCATCGCAGCTATGAGTTGAAAGCGTGCGGGATAGGTTATTTTTGCTCTGGTGCGGGATAGATGGATCTGCCCGGACTCGATGGGTTCGCGCAGTGCATCCAGCGTGCGCCGCTCAAACTCGGGTAGTTCATCCAGAAACAGTATGCCGTTGTGCGCCAAAGAGATCTCTCCTGGCGCAGGAATAGAGCCTCCACCGACCATGGCGGTTAATGAAGCACTGTGATGTGGCGAGCGAAAAGGGCGCTGCTTCCACTGTTTTTGTATCGTGTCGGAATGGATCAGACTGAGTATCGCGGCACTTTCCAGCGCTTCATCGTTGCTAAGTGGAGGGAGCAGCCCTCTGAGTCGACTGGCTAGCATAGTCTTTCCCGTACCCGGCGGGCCGATGAGCAAGAGATTGTGGCCGCCTGCTGCGGTAAGCTCCAGCCCGCGTTTACCCTGTTCCTGGCCGATAACATCGCTCAGATCATCAGCTAATGCGTTAGGCGTAAAATCTGCGGATGATGGCCTGTCTAAATCATGCTTACCTTCGAGAAATGCGCATACGGTCTGCAGGTGATCGGCGATCAGGCACCCTTCGCCGTGTATCAGTCCAACTTCAGCGGCATTCTCTTTTGCGACAATAATTCGCCTGCCTGCACGAATGGCCTCGGTTGCGCTTGATATCGCGCCGGGAACGCCGCGTAGCGCGCCTGTAAGCGCTAATTCACCTACCAGCTCGTAGGTGTCGAGATTGTGGGGTGTAAGCTGCTCAGAAGCGGCCAGAAGCGCAACAGCGATAGGTAAATCATATCGCCCCCCTTCTTTCGGGAGATCGGCCGGAGCGAGGTTTATAGTTATCTTCTTTGCCGGGAATTCATAACCGCTATTAATAATCGCACTGCGTACCCGATCGCGAGCCTCTTTCACCGTCGTTTCGGGCAGCCCCACCATGGTTAAACCAGGCAGGCCGTTGCTGATATGTACCTCGATGGTAATGGCTGGCGCATTCACGCCTAGCGCGGCGCGTGTGTGAACAATCGATAGTGACATAATTCCTCCTGATAAAAGTATTATGTCGCAATACATCGCGGCAAGATTTCATATAATTGCGGTTTTTAGATGCTGATTCCCGTATTTTTGCGCAACGTATAACTGCTTGCATTAAGCCTGGAATGACGCCCGCAAATGCTTTTGAATGGTGTTTGTATTGGGGATCGGGTTACCGAGGATCGCCTGAAGCGTGAAATATTTTCATTTTTGATTTTTTTGTATAAAAAACAACGGTATTTATCTAAACCGTTAACGACGTCAGAAAAACGAATAAAAAAATATCTTGTGTCATTTGCAAATTCTATGGTAACTCTTTAGGTATTCCTTCGAACAAGATGCAAGAAAATACAAAAATGACAGCCCTTCTACGAGTGATTAGCCTGGTCGTGATTAGCGTGGTGGTGATTATTATCCCACCGTGCGGGGCTGCACTTGGACGAGGAAAGGCTTAGAAAACAAGCCTTAACGAACTAAGACCCCC
Organism: Citrobacter sp. 506; assembly: GCF_050434985.1. Taxonomy (NCBI): domain Bacteria; kingdom Pseudomonadati; phylum Pseudomonadota; class Gammaproteobacteria; order Enterobacterales; family Enterobacteriaceae; genus Citrobacter; species Citrobacter sp. 506. The sequence continues at coordinate 82,421 of NZ_JBNDJN010000009.1, read as the reverse complement.
GCACCGAAAGGTCCGGGGGTTTTTTTTGACCTTAAAAACATACACGAGGAGCAGAAAGTGAACGGTAGCATAAAATTCTGTTTCTCTAGATTTACGGCGGGGATGTAACTATGAATGGGGCACAGTGGGTGGTACATGCGTTGCGTGCACAAGGGGTTCAAACCGTCTTTGGTTATCCTGGTGGCGCAATTATGCCGGTTTACGATGCGTTGTATGACGGCGGCGTAGAGCACCTGTTGTGCCGACACGAGCAGGGTGCGGCAATGGCGGCGATTGGCTATGCCCGTGCGACCGGTAAAACCGGCGTTTGTATCGCTACCTCCGGCCCTGGCGCAACCAACCTGATCACGGGCCTTGCCGATGCGCTGTTAGATTCTGTTCCAGTGGTGGCGATCACCGGTCAGGTGGCATCACCTTTCATCGGAACGGATGCGTTCCAGGAAGTGGACGTGCTGGGGATGTCTCTGTCCTGCACCAAACACAGCTTCCTGGTACAGTCACTCGAAGAACTGCCGCGTATCATGGCTGAGGCTTTCGCCGTGGCGAATTCCGGTCGTCCGGGTCCGGTTCTGGTTGATATCCCGAAAGACATCCAATTAGCCAGCGGTTCGCTGGAGCCATATTTTACGACCGTCGAAAACGTAGAGACGTTTCCGCACGCTGACGTTGAGCAGGCACGTAATATGCTGGCGCAGGCACAAAAACCCATCCTGTACGTAGGTGGTGGCGTAGGTATGGCGCAGGCGGTCCCGGCCCTGCGTGAATTTATCGCGGTAACCCAAATGCCGGTCGCCTGCACGCTGAAAGGTCTGGGCGCAGTAGATGCTGACTACCCGTACTATTTGGGCATGTTGGGAATGCACGGTACTAAAGCCGCGAATTTCGCGGTGCAAGAGTGCGATTTACTGATTGCGGTTGGCGCACGTTTTGATGACCGGGTGACTGGCAAGCTGAATACCTTCGCACCGAACGCCAGCGTAATCCACATGGATATCGACCCAGCGGAAATGAACAAACTGCGCCAGGCACACGTGGCGCTGCAGGGGGATTTAAATTCTCTTCTGCCAGCATTACAGCAATTGATGAAGATTGACGAATGGCGTCAGCACAGCGCTGAACTGCGCGCAGAACATACCTGGCGCTACGACCATCCGGGGGAAGCTATCTATGCGCCACTGTTGTTAAAGCAGTTATCCGATCGCAAACCTGCGGATAGCGTAGTGACAACGGATGTGGGCCAGCATCAGATGTGGTCGGCACAGCATATGACCTACACTCGCCCTGAAAACTTCATCACGTCGAGCGGTCTGGGGACGATGGGCTTTGGCCTGCCAGCAGCGGTTGGCGCGCAGGTTGCTCGTCCGAATGATACGGTAATCTGTATCTCCGGTGACGGTTCCTTCATGATGAATGTACAGGAATTGGGCACCGTAAAACGCAAGCAGTTGCCGCTGAAGATAGTTTTACTCGACAACCAGCGGTTAGGCATGGTGCGACAATGGCAGCAGCTGTTTTTCCAGGAACGTTATAGCGAAACCACCCTTACCGATAACCCCGATTTCCTCATGTTGGCCAGAGCCTTCGGCATTCCTGGTCAACACATCACCCGTAAAGACCAGGTTGAAGCGGCACTCGACACCATGCTGAACAGCGAGGGGCCATACTTGCTTCATGTCTCAATCGACGAACTTGAGAATGTCTGGCCTCTGGTGCCACCTGGCGCCAGTAACTCAGAAATGCTGGAGAAATTATCATGATGCAACATCAGGTCGCCGTTGAGGCTCGTTTCAATCCGGAAACGTTAGAACGTGTTTTACGCGTGGTACGTCATCGTGGTTTTCAGGTGTGCTCCATGAATATGGAAGCCGCCAGCGATGCGCAGAATATAAATATCGAATTGACCGTTGCCAGCCCCCGGTCGGTCGACTTACTGTTTAGTCAGTTAAGTAAACTGGTAGATGTTGCACATGTTGCTATCTGCCAGAGCACAACCACATCACAACAAATCCGCGCCTGAGCGCAAAAGGAAGAAAAATGACGACGAAAAAAGCTGATTACATTTGGTCTAATGGCGAGATGATTCGTTGGGAAGACGCGAAGGTCCACGTGATGTCCCACGCGCTGCACTACGGTACTTCTGTATTTGAAGGGATCCGTTGCTACGATTCTCACAAAGGGCCGGTAGTGTTCCGTCATCGCGAACATATGCAGCGTCTGCGTGATTCAGCCAAGATCTATCGTTTTCCCGTTTCTCAGAGCGTTGATGAGCTGATGGAAGCTTGCCGTGAGGTGATTCGTAAAAACAACCTGACCAGCGCCTATATCCGTCCGCTGGTGTTTGTTGGCGACGTAGGGATGGGCGTTAACCCGCCTGCGGGATACACCACTGATGTGATAATCGCCGCGTTCCCATGGGGGGCTTACCTCGGTGCTGAAGCGCTGGAGCAGGGGATCGACGCGATGGTTTCTTCCTGGAACCGCGTTGCGCCGAACACGATTCCTACCGCTGCTAAAGCAGGTGGTAACTATCTGTCTTCGCTGCTGGTGGGTAGTGAAGCGCGTCGTCATGGCTACCAGGAAGGCATTGCGCTGGATGTGAATGGCTACATCTCCGAAGGCGCGGGCGAAAACCTGTTTGAAGTAAAAGACGGCATTCTGTTTACCCCGCCGTTTACCTCTTCCGCGCTGCCGGGTATCACCCGTGACGCGATCATTAAGTTGGCGAAAGATCTCGATATCGAAGTGCGTGAGCAGGTGCTGTCTCGTGAATCGCTGTACCTGGCCGACGAAGTGTTCATGTCCGGTACCGCGGCCGAAATCACCCCAGTACGCAGCGTCGATGGTATTCAGGTGGGCGAAGGCCGCTGCGGTCCGGTCACCAAACGCATCCAGCAGGCTTTCTTTGGCCTCTTCACCGGTGAAACGGAAGATAAATACGGCTGGTTGGATTCAGTAAACCAATAACAAAATTAATATTTCCCCAAAATAGTTCACGTTGCAGGAACACGGCAACGCAGCGAGCCCCAGGAGCTTACTTTAGTAGGTGACTGGGGGGAGCGAGGCAGCCCTCAGCTGCGGCGTGAAATATGCAGGGGAAAGACAGACGGGAGTTAATCAAGCATGCCTAAGTATCGTTCTGCTACCACCACCCACGGCCGCAATATGGCGGGTGCCCGCGCACTGTGGCGCGCCACCGGGATGACCGATGATGACTTCGGTAAACCGATTATCGCTGTGGTGAACTCCTTTACCCAGTTTGTGCCGGGCCACGTCCACCTGCGCGATCTCGGTAAGCTGGTTGCCGAACAAATCGAAGCCTCAGGCGGCGTGGCGAAAGAGTTCAACACCATCGCCGTGGATGATGGTATCGCCATGGGTCATGGCGGCATGCTTTATTCACTGCCGTCGCGTGAGCTGATCGCCGATTCAGTGGAATATATGGTTAACGCCCACTGCGCCGATGCGATGGTCTGCATCTCTAACTGCGATAAAATCACCCCCGGGATGTTAATGGCCTCTCTGCGGCTAAACATTCCGGTGATCTTTGTTTCCGGCGGCCCAATGGAAGCCGGGAAAACCAAGCTCTCTGACCAAATCATCAAGCTTGATCTGGTTGATGCGATGATTCAGGGCGCAGACCCGAAAGTCTCAGACTCGCAGAGCGAGCAGGTTGAACGTTCGGCCTGTCCGACCTGCGGCTCGTGCTCCGGGATGTTCACCGCCAACTCGATGAACTGCCTGACCGAAGCGCTGGGTCTGTCGCAGCCGGGTAACGGTTCGCTGTTGGCGACTCACGCCGACCGTAAAGAGCTGTTCCTCAACGCAGGTAAACGCATCGTTGAGCTGACCAAACGCTACTACGAGCAGGATGACGCTTCAGCCCTGCCGCGCAACATTGCCAGCAAGGCGGCGTTTGAGAACGCCATGACGCTGGATATTGCGATGGGCGGTTCCACCAACACCGTTCTGCACCTGCTGGCGGCCGCGCAGGAAGCGGAAATCGACTTCACCATGAGTGATATTGATAAGTTATCCCGCAAAGTCCCGCAACTGTGTAAAGTTGCGCCGAGTACGCAGAAATACCATATGGAAGACGTGCACCGCGCGGGCGGCGTACTGGGTATTTTAGGCGAGCTGGATCGCGCCGGTCTACTGAACCGCAACGTGAAAAACGTGCTGGGACTGACTCTGCCGCAAACGCTCGATAGTTATGACGTCATGCTGACCAAAGACGACGCGGTGAAAAAAATGTTCCGCGCAGGTCCGGCTGGCATCCGTACCACCCAGGCGTTCTCGCAGGATTGTCGTTGGGACACCCTGGATGATGACCGCGCAGAAGGTTGCATTCGCTCGTTGGAACATGCTTACAGCAAAGACGGCGGCCTGGCAGTCCTGTACGGTAACTTCGCGGAAAACGGCTGTATCGTAAAAACTGCTGGTGTGGATGACAGCATCCTGAAATTCACCGGCCCGGCAAAAGTGTATGAAAGCCAGGACGATGCGGTTGAAGCTATCCTCGGCGGTAAAGTGGTTGCCGGCGACGTGGTGGTGATTCGCTACGAAGGGCCGAAGGGCGGGCCAGGCATGCAGGAAATGCTCTACCCAACCACCTTCCTGAAATCTATGGGTCTCGGTAAGGCCTGCGCGCTGATTACCGACGGTCGTTTCTCTGGCGGTACTTCGGGGCTTTCCATTGGTCACGTTTCTCCTGAAGCGGCCAGCGGCGGTAATATCGCAATTATCGAAGATGGCGACATGATTGCTATCGATATCCCGAATCGTGGCATTCAACTGCAACTGAGCGATGCGGAAATCGCTGCGCGCCGTGAAGCGCAAGAAGCTCGTGGTGACAAAGCCTGGACGCCAAAAGATCGTCAGCGTCAGGTCTCCTTTGCGCTGCGCGCTTACGCCAGCCTGGCAACCAGCGCCGACAAAGGTGCGGTGCGCGATAAGTCGAAACTAGGGGGATAATGACCATGGCGGATTCTCAACCCCTGTCCGGCGCTCCAGAAGGCGCCGAGTACCTCAGAGCAGTGCTGCGTGCGCCGGTATACGAAGCGGCGCAGGTCACACCGCTACAAAAAATGGAAAAACTCTCTTCGCGCCTCGACAACGTGATCCTGGTGAAGCGCGAAGACCGTCAACCCGTTCACAGCTTCAAGCTGCGCGGTGCCTATGCCATGATGGCCGGTCTGACCGAAGAGCAAAAAGCGCATGGCGTAATCACCGCATCGGCGGGTAATCATGCTCAGGGTGTAGCTTTCTCTTCTGCGCGATTAGGCGTGAAGGCGCTGATTGTCATGCCTACGGCTACCGCCGATATCAAAGTCGATGCCGTTCGCGGTTTCGGTGGTGAAGTACTGTTACACGGCGCGAATTTTGATGAAGCCAAAGCCAAAGCGATTGAGCTGTCGCAGCAGCAGGGTTTTACCTGGGTTCCTCCGTTCGACCATCCGATGGTGATTGCCGGGCAGGGCACACTGGCACTGGAGTTATTGCAGCAGGATGCCCACCTTGATCGTGTATTCGTGCCGGTGGGCGGTGGCGGATTAGCGGCAGGCGTGGCGGTGCTGATCAAGCAGTTGATGCCGCAGATCAAAGTGATTGCCGTTGAAGCTGAAGACTCAGCCTGCCTGAAAGCGGCGCTGGATGCCGGTCAACCGGTCGATCTTCCGCGTGTTGGCCTCTTTGCTGAAGGCGTGGCGGTGAAACGTATCGGCGACGAAACCTTCCGTTTGTGCCAGGAGTATCTCGACGACATCATCACTGTCGATAGCGACGCTATCTGCGCGGCAATGAAAGATCTGTTCGAGGATGTGCGCGCGGTGGCTGAACCATCCGGTGCGCTGGCGCTGGCGGGGATGAAAAAGTACATTGCCCAGCACAATATTCGCGGCGAACGTCTGGCGCATATCCTTTCCGGCGCTAACGTTAACTTCCATGGCCTGCGCTACGTTTCCGAACGTTGCGAGCTGGGCGAACAGCGCGAAGCGTTGCTGGCAGTAACTATTCCGGAAGAAAAGGGTAGCTTCCTGAAGTTTTGCCAGCTGTTGGGAGGACGCTCGGTTACCGAGTTTAACTACCGATTTGCTGATGCGAAAGACGCCTGTATTTTTGTTGGCGTCCGTCTGAGCCGTGGGCTGGAAGAGCGTAAGGAAATCCTCCAGTTGCTTAATGAGGGCGGCTACAGCGTAGTGGATTTGTCCGACGACGAAATGGCGAAGCTGCACGTGCGCTACATGGTCGGTGGGCGCCCGTCGAAACCCTTGCAGGAGCGGCTGTACAGCTTCGAATTCCCGGAATCTCCGGGGGCGTTGCTCAAATTCCTGCATACCCTGGGGACGCACTGGAATATTTCGTTGTTCCACTATCGTAGTCACGGAACCGATTATGGTCGCGTACTGGCGGCGTTTGAGTTGGGTGAGCACGAGCCTGATTTCGAAACGCGACTGAACGAACTAGGTTATGACTGTCATGATGAAACGCATAACCCGGCGTTCAGGTTCTTCCTGGCGGGTTAGTGGTAGCCATTAAAAAAGGGTTCATGTAAAAACATGAACCCTTTTTGCAACTGTATCAGCAGATTACAGCGTGATGACTTCGAATTCGACTTCGGTGTTTACATCCGCATCGTAATCCACTTCGTCGAGACCAAAACCGAACAGATTCAGGAATTCCTGCTTGTATCCTGCATAGTCCGTTTTTTGCGCCAGGTTTTCGGTGGTGATCAGCGGCCACAGATCGCGGCATGCCTGCTGAATGTCTTCACGCAGTTCCCAGTCATCCATACGGATACGCTGGTTGTCATCAAGCGCCACTTTATCGCCGTACAGGCTGGTGGTCATCAGACGGTTGATCTGCTCGATGCAGCCTTCATGAATGCCCTGTTCTTTCATCAGCTTGAAGACCATGGAGATGTACAGCGGCATCACCGGAATCGCAGAAGAGGCCTGCGTGATAACGGATTTCAGTACAGCAACGTTAGCGGAACCGTTCAGCGGAGCCAGTTGATTACGCAGCGCGCCTGCCGCGCGGTCGAGATCTTCTTTTGCTTTGCCCAGCGCGCCGTGCCAGTAGATTGGCCAGGTCAGGTCAGTACCGATGTAGGAGTAGGCAACGGTTTTCACGCCGTCAGCCAGCACGCCTGCTTCACTCAGCGCGCCCATCCACAGTTCCCAGTCTTCGCCGCCCATAACGGTGACGGTGTTCTGAACTTCTTCTTCGGTTGCCGGCTCAATGCTGGCGGTTATGATCTGATCTTTGTTGGTATCGATCGCTTTAGAGGTATAAACCTCACCGATTGGCTTCAGCGCAGAACGGACGATTTCACCGGTTTTCGGCATTTTACGTACCGGAGATGCCAGTGAGTAAACCACCAGGTCAATCTGACCCAGGTCTTCTTTGATCAGTTTGATAACTTCGTCGCGACACTCGTCGGAGAACGCGTCGCCGTTGATACTTTTGGAATACAGACCTTCACGTTTTGCGGCCTCATCGAAGGCTGCAGAGTTATACCAGCCCGCGGAACCTGGCTTGGTTTCCGTGCCTGGTTTTTCGAAAAATACGCCGATAGTGGCGGCTCCGCTGCCAAACGCGGCGGAAATTCTGGAAGCAAGGCCGTAACCGGTGGAAGCACCGATGACCAGCACGCGGGAAGGGCCGTTAGCGATTTTCCCGTTTTTCTTCACATAATCGATCTGTTTTTCCACATTGACTTTGCAGCCAGTCGGATGGGTCGTTGTACAGATGAATCCACGAATTTTTGGTTTGATTATCATAATGATGGCTAATTAAGTTTGTATTTTCGCTGTCAAGTGCGCAATGACACCGTCTGTTCTGGCTTGCTAAACGTGATGGTTAACAAGCCCCCCACATCTATTATGGCACGGGACATTATACAGAAAAGGAGCGCCAATACTGAATCTACCACTGATTTTAGGCCTGACGCTGGCGCTACTCGGCGGATTTACGCTCCAGAACAATCTTCCAGAACGCGTCTATGAGCGGCTCATGCAGCCGTTTTTTCGGCGCGCAGACGCCCAGCTCGAACGGTGTTTTTTCGTCGCTGCGTTCTAAAATCATCACGCGATTCCGTACCGGCTCCGGGCTGTTTTCCAGTACCACTTCCGGCAGCAGCGCCACACCGCAGCCCAGCGCCACCATCGAGACCATCGCTTCGTGCCCCCCCACGGTGGCGTAAATCGATGGGTTGCTGATTTTGTGACGGCGGAACCACAGCTCGATGCGGCGGCGTACCGGCCCCTGGTCGGCCATGATAAACGGCACCGTCGACCAGTCCGGCTTATCGACCGAAACCTGATTCCGTACCGGGCAAGGCAATGCTGGTGCGATCAACACTACCGTTAAATTTTCCAGCATCGAGAATGCTACTGCGCCGGGCAGCGTCTCCGGCTTACCCGCTATTGCCAGATCGGCCTCTCCGGTGACCACTTTGTCCATTGCGTCAGCGGCATCGCCGGTGGTGAGCTTAATTTCAACCGAGGGGTGCTCGGCGCGAAAGCGGTCGAGAATTGGCGGCAGGTGGCTGTAGGCGGCGGTAACCGAGCAGAAGATATGCAGCTCACCCGACAGCGACGGTCCCTGCTGATCGAGGGTGTGGCGCAATTGTTGATACTGCAACAGCGTCTGCTGGGCAAACACTCGCAGCTCTTCGCCTGCTTCGGTCAGCGTGACCGTACGGTTATCGCGCACAAACAGCGCCTGGCCGAGATCTTCTTCCAGCCGTTGGATCTGGCGTGAGAGTGTGGAGGGGCTGACGTGCATTGCCCGCGCACTGCGGCCAAAGTGGCGGCTTTCCGCCAGATGCAGGAACATTTTCAGATCGCGTAAATCCACGGACGAGCCTCCGATTTTCTACGTTGCAGATATTGCAATGTGATGTTGTGAATATATCAATTTCCGCAATAAATTTCCTGTTGTAATGTGGGTTCATTCTCGCTGAAACGCGAACCGAACAATAAGACAGTACAACATCACGAGGTATCACCATGGCTAACTACTTTAATACACTGAACCTGCGCCAGCAGCTGGCGCAGCTGGGCAAATGTCGCTTTATGGGGCGCGACGAATTCGCCGATGGCGCAAGCTACCTTCAGGGTAAAAAAGTGGTCATCGTCGGGTGCGGTGCTCAGGGGCTTAACCAAGGCCTGAACATGCGCGACTCCGGTTTGGATATCTCCTACGCCCTGCGTAAAGAAGCGATTGCTGAGAAGCGCGCTTCCTGGCGCAAAGCGACCGAAAATGGCTTCAAAGTAGGTACCTATGAAGAGCTGATCCCGCAGGCAGATCTGGTGGTTAACCTGACCCCGGACAAACAGCACTCCGACGTTGTACGTTCCGTACAGCCGCTGATGAAAGACGGCGCGGCGCTGGGCTACTCCCACGGTTTCAACATCGTCGAAGTGGGCGAGCAGATCCGTAAAGATATCACTGTGGTGATGGTTGCGCCGAAGTGTCCGGGTACCGAAGTGCGTGAAGAGTACAAACGTGGTTTTGGTGTTCCCACCCTGATCGCCGTTCACCCGGAAAACGATCCGAAAGGCGAAGGCATGGCGATTGCCAAAGCATGGGCTGCGGCCACTGGCGGTCACCGTGCAGGCGTGCTGGAATCGTCCTTCGTTGCGGAAGTGAAATCTGACCTGATGGGCGAGCAGACAATCCTGTGCGGTATGCTGCAGGCTGGCTCTCTGCTGTGCTTCGACAAGCTGGTGGAAGAGGGTACTGACCCGGCTTACGCCGAAAAACTGATTCAGTTCGGCTGGGAAACCATCACCGAAGCGCTGAAGCAGGGCGGTATCACCCTGATGATGGATCGTCTGTCTAACCCAGCGAAACTGCGTGCTTATGCGCTGTCCGAACAGCTGAAAGAGATCATGGCGCCGCTGTTCCAGAAACACATGGATGACATCATCTCCGGCGAATTCTCTTCAGGCATGATGGCTGACTGGGCCAACGACGATAAGAAACTGCTGACCTGGCGTGAAGAGACCGGCAAAACCGCGTTCGAAACCGCGCCGCAGTTTGAAGGTAAAATTGGCGAGCAGGAGTACTTCGATAAAGGCGTGCTGATGATCGCGATGGTGAAGGCTGGCGTTGAGCTGGCGTTTGAAACCATGGTGGATTCCGGCATCATCGAAGAGTCTGCTTACTACGAATCACTGCACGAACTGCCGCTGATCGCGAACACCATCGCCCGTAAGCGCCTGTACGAAATGAACGTTGTCATTTCCGATACCGCAGAATACGGTAACTACCTGTTCTCTTACGCGTGCGTACCGCTGCTGAAAGAGTTCATGACTACCCTGCAAACCGGGGATCTGGGCAAAGCGATTGCCGAAGGTGCGGTAGACAACGCGCAGCTGCGCGACGTAAACGATGCTATTCGCAGCCATGCTATCGAGAAAGTGGGCCAGAAACTGCGTGGCTATATGACTGATATGAAACGTATTGCTGTAGCTGGCTAAGAGGCTGCCATTCGGCAAAAAAAAGCCCGGTGGTTGAACACACCGGGCTTTTTATTAGTTACGGTACAGCACTTTAATGATGTGATAACCGAACTGAGTGTGCAGTGGGCCGGTTGGCTCCAGCACCGGGCAGGAGAACACCACTTTATCAAACGCCGGAACCATCTGGCCCTGACGGAATTCGCCTAAATCGCCGCCGCGCTTGCCCGACGGGCAGATAGAGTGTTTCTTCGCCAGTTTACCAAAATCGGCGCCATTTTTGATTTGTTCCAGAAGATCGAGAGCCAGTTTCTCTTCTTTAACAAGGATATGCACTGCTGATGCTGTTTTTGCCATGGTTTGCGCTCTGAGTTGAGTGATAAATCAGGGCGCAATAGTAGCATGTAATCCATGGTCTTCGGCGATGGGCTATGACCGATCCCCCTGGCGTCACTTTCTGCTACAATCCACATCCCCGTGTTTACAGATTGAGCAATCCTCTATGCGTTTGAACCCCGGACAACAACAAGCCGTCGAATTCGTCACCGGACCTTGCCTGGTGCTGGCGGGAGCGGGTTCCGGTAAGACGCGTGTTATCACTAACAAAATCGCACATCTGATCCGTGAATGTGGCTATCAGGCACGGCATATTGCGGCAGTAACCTTTACCAATAAGGCTGCGCGCGAGATGAAAGAGCGTGTGGCGCAAACGTTGGGTCGTAAAGAAGCGCGCGGGTTGATGATCTCTACTTTCCACACTCTGGGACTGGATGTCATTAAGCGTGAATACGCCGCGCTAGGGATGAAGTCGAACTTCTCGTTGTTTGATGATACTGACCAGGTGGCCCTGCTTAAGGAATTGACCGAAGGGCTAATTGAAGACGATAAACTTATCCTTCAACAGTTGATTTCAACGATCTCCAACTGGAAAAACGATCTGATGACCCCAGCGCAGGCGGCAGCCAGTGCAAAGGGTGAACGCGATCGTATTTTTGCCCACTGCTATGGTTTGTATGACGCGCATATGAAGGCGTGTAACGTCCTCGATTTTGACGATCTGATCCTGCTCCCCACGCTGCTGTTGCAGCGCAATGAAGAAGTACGTGAGCGTTGGCAAAATCGAATCCGCTACCTGCTGGTGGATGAATATCAGGATACCAACACCAGCCAGTACGAGTTGGTGAAGTTGCTGGTGGGGAAACGCGCGCGCTTTACCGTCGTGGGTGATGACGATCAGTCGATCTACTCCTGGCGCGGTGCACGTCCGCAGAACCTGGTACTGTTAAGCAAAGATTTTCCGGCGCTGCAGGTGGTGAAGCTGGAGCAAAACTATCGCTCATCAGGGCGTATCCTGAAGGCGGCGAACATCCTTATTGCTAACAACCCACACGTCTTTGAAAAACGGCTCTTTTCTGAGCTGGGCTACGGCGCTGAGCTGAAGGTGTTGAGTGCGAATAATGAAGAGCACGAAGCAGAACGCGTGACCGGGGAACTGATTGCCCATCACTTTGTGAACAAGACGCAGTATAAAGACTACGCCATCCTGTATCGCGGTAATCATCAGTCGCGAGTGTTCGAAAAGTTTCTGATGCAGAACCGCATCCCATACAAAATTTCCGGCGGGACGTCGTTCTTCTCGCGTCCGGAGATTAAAGATTTGCTGGCCTATCTGCGCGTGCTCAGCAACCCGGATGATGACAGTGCATTTTTGCGCATCGTAAACACCCCTAAGCGTGAAATCGGTCCGGCCACGCTGCAAAAGTTGGGGGAATGGGCGATGACGCGTAATAAAAGCCTGTTTACCGCCAGCTTTGATATGGGACTTAGCCAGACGCTAACCGGGCGTGGATATGATTCTCTGACCCGCTTTACGCACTGGCTGGGTGACATTCAACGTCTGGCGGAGCGCGAGCCGGTTGCCGCCGTACGCGATCTGATCCACGGCATTGATTACGAATCCTGGCTGTATGAAACCTCGCCGAGCCCGAAAGCGGCCGAAATGCGTATGAAAAACGTCAACACGCTGTTCAGCTGGATGACGGAGATGCTGGAAGGTAGTGAGCTGGAAGAGCCAATGACCCTGACTCAGGTCGTTACCCGCTTTACCCTGCGCGACATGATGGAGCGCGGAGAGAGCGAAGAAGAGTTGGATCAGGTGCAGTTGATGACGCTGCATGCTTCAAAAGGACTGGAGTTCCCGTACGTATTTATGGTGGGAATGGAAGAAGGATTTTTGCCGCACCAGAGCAGCATCGATGAAGATAACATCGACGAAGAGCGTCGTCTGGCTTACGTCGGGATTACACGTGCGCAGAAAGAACTTATCTTCACGCTGTGTAAAGAGCGCCGCCAGTACGGTGAACTGGTTCGACCGGAACCGAGCCGTTTCCTGTTGGAACTACCACAAGATGACGTTATCTGGGAACAGGAGCGTAAAGTGGTGAGTGCCGAGGAGCGGATGCAAAAAGGGCAGGCCAGCATTGCCAATATTCGGGCGATGATGGCGAAAGCCAAAGAGAAATAGGTATTTTGTAGGCCGGATAAGCGTAAGCGCTATCCGGCAGCCAGCATCTAATGCACTTCCAGCGGCCAGTGGACATAGCTTTGCCACTGTATTTCCTGATCGATTAACTCTGTACCTAATGGATGATGTTCCAGCCAGCCTTCCGGTAGCGTTAACGTCAGATTCTCATCCTGAGCTTGCAGGGTGATATGTGGCACTAAATCGTCGCGACGGCGAGCGGCGAAAATGATCGCCAGGCGTAGCAAACGGCAAAGGTGCTCAGCGATGCGTGGTGGCACAGCGTTTTGCTGGTGGAGTGAAGAGAGATCGACCGGATTAGTTTGGTTGAGCAACAGCGTGGCTAACAGTTTTTTCTGCGCGGGAGTAAAGCCCGGGAGATCGAGATTACGTACCAGCCAGGCGGCATGCAGTGGCGCCTGCTTATATTCTACGCTCAGTCCTATTTCATGCAACTGACAGGCACTTTGCAGCAGTTCACGACAAATGGCTTCAAGATGCCACTCATCTTTCACCTGTTCGAGTAAATGTACAGCCAATTGCGTGACGCGATTCGCCTGATCGGTGTCGACCATAAATCGACGCTGAATATTACGCAGCGTACGGCTGCGAATGTCCTGATCAACCGGCAAGTGCAGCATTCCGTAGACCAGACCTTCGCGTAGTGCGCCGCCGGCCAGTGTCATGCATTGAATATTCAGTTCGGTGAAAATGGCGATCAGAATGGCCAGTCCGCTGGGAAAAACCAGTGCGCGTTCCAGCGTTAACCCTTCTATTTCCAGCTCTTCCAGACGACCACAATGAATGGCGCGCTGTTTAAGCTGCTGAAGCTTGGCCAACGTAATGCGCTCATCCATGCCTTGCGCCATCATGATTTCCTGTAACGCCTGGACGGTGCCAGAGGCACCAACGCAAACTTTCCAGCCATGAAAACGCAGTTTGTCGGCGACCGGGCGCAGAACTTCGCGAGCCGCTTTCTCTGCTTCGTCAAAGTTTTCCTGTGCCAGATTACGATTGGTGAAATACCTTTCGAGCCAGGTGACGCAGCCCATTGACAGGCTGAACAGAGAGGTGGTTTGCGCGCCGGAGCCGGTAACCAGTTCAGTACTGGCACCGCCAATATCAACGACCAGACGCTGATCGGCGCCGCCGGTGGTGTGGGCAACACCTTGATAAATCAGCCGCGCTTCTTCTTCGCCGCTGATGACCTGGACAGGACAGCCGAGGATCTCTTGCGCTTTGGCGATAAACTCATCGGCGTTTACCGCGATGCGTAATGTTGCCGTGGCGACCACGCGGATTTGCGGCTGAGGGATATCCTGCAGACGTTCAGCAAACAGGCGCAGGCATTGCCAGCCGCGCTCCATAGCTTCAGCGGAAAGAACGTTGTCGCTGTTGAGGCCAGCGGCCAGACGCACCTTGCGTTTAATACGCGTGAGTGTCTGAATGCTTCCCGCCACCTCGCGTACAACCAGCATATGAAAACTATTCGAGCCTAAATCAATTGCGGCGTACAGCGAAGTGGTTGTGAGCATATCTAACGTTAACCTGAACGACGACGATTACGCGGAGCACCACCGGTACGGCGTGGGCCATTGCCTGTGCGCGGACGCGTTAAGCGTAACGGCTTCGGCAGATCGGTCATCAGCGCATCCGGGTTGTACTTGCTGACCGGGATCGAGTGACCGATATAGGTCTCGATTGCTGGTAAATTCAGCGCGTATTCTTCACAGGCCAGGCTGATAGAGTGACCGCTTGCACCGGCGCGACCGGTACGACCGATACGGTGAACGTAATCTTCACAGTCATCCGGCAGGTCATAGTTAAATACGTGCGTTACGGCTGGGATATGCAGACCACGCGCGGCGACATCCGTCGCAACGAGAATGTCGAGATCGCCACGGGTGAACTCATCAAGGATACGCAGACGTTTTTTCTGCGCCACGTCACCGGTCAGCAGACCGACGCGATGACCGTCAGCGGCAAGACTACCCCAGATATCTTCACAACGATGCTTGGTGTTAGCAAAGACGATGGCGCGATCTGGCCACTCTTCTTCAATCAGCGTTTGCAGCAAACGCATTTTCTCTTCGTTGGAAGGATAGAAGAGCTCTTCTTTAATACGGTGACCTGTCTTCTGTTCCGGTTCGACTTCAACGTACTCGGCGTTATTCATCTGTTCGAACGCCAGTTCGCGAACGCGGTAAGAGAGGGTTGCAGAAAACAGCATGTTCAGACGTTGGGTGGTTGGCGGCATACGACGGAACAGCCAACGGATATCTTTGATAAAGCCCAGATCGTACATACGATCGGCTTCATCCAGCACCACGACCTGAATCGCGCCCAGGTTAATGTGGTTCTGTTTTGCATAGTCGATGAGACGACCGGTCGTGCCGATAAGAATATCGACGCCGCTTTCCAGCACTTTCAGCTGTTTGTCGTAACCGTCGCCGCCATAAGCCAGGCCTAATTTCAAACCGGTGGTCTGTGCCAGCGGCTCGGCGTCAGCGTGGATCTGCACGGCTAACTCACGCGTTGGCGCCATAATTAACGCACGCGGTTGGTTCACCTTGCGATCGGCAATCGCGGGATGAGAGAGAAGATAATGAAACGTTGACGTCAGGAACGCCATCGTTTTTCCGGTACCGGTTTGCGCCTGCCCTGCAACATCACGACCTGCCAGCGTTAGCGGCAGCGCGAGGGCCTGAATGGGCGTGCAGTTATGAAAGCCTTTATTTTCAATGGCTTCTATCACCTTTGGGTGCAGGGCGAAGTCGGAAAACTTCTGTTCTGTTAAATGTGTTTTGCTCATAGTGTGGTAGAATATCAGCTTACTATTGCTTTACGAAAGCGTATCCGGTGAAATAAAGTCAACCTTTAGTTGGTTAATGCTACATCAACACGTCGTTGATTAAGAGTACACCAACGCACCAGGCTTATTCCTGTGGAGTTAATATGAGCGATAAAATTATTCACCTGACTGACGACAGTTTTGACACGGATGTACTCAAAGCGGACGGAGCTATCCTCGTTGATTTCTGGGCAGAGTGGTGCGGTCCGTGCAAAATGATCGCTCCAATTCTGGATGAAATCGCTGACGAATATCAGGGCAAATTGACGGTTGCTAAACTGAACATTGACCAAAACCCAGGCACCGCGCCGAAGTATGGTATCCGTGGCATCCCGACCCTGCTGCTGTTTAAAAACGGCGAAGTTGCGGCGACTAAAGTCGGCGCACTATCCAAAGGTCAGTTGAAAGAATTCCTCGACGCTAATTTAGCGTAAGGAAGTCTCATGATCGGGCGACCATACTTCGAAATGATTCGGATGACTGGACGCCCGACTTGAGTCGTGCTAAGTTAGTGTTGACTTCGTATTAAACATACCTTATTAAGTTTGAATCTAGTTATATCCAATACTTCCCGTTGTTTCTCGCGCGAGAAGTGGACAGATTCCTGGCTTGTCACTCAATCCGTCTTGTCGTTTCAGTTCTGCGTACTTTCCTGTGACCAGACAGCGAACAGACATGAGTTGATGGCCGTAAACAGGCATGGATGACCCTGCCATACCATTCACAACATTAAGTTCGAGATTTACCCCAAGTTTAAGAACTCACACCATTATGAATCTTACCGAATTAAAGAATACGCCGGTTTCTGAGCTGATCACTCTCGGCGAAAATATGGGCCTTGAAAACCTGGCTCGTATGCGCAAGCAGGACATTATTTTTGCCATCCTGAAGCAGCACGCAAAGAGTGGCGAAGATATCTTTGGTGACGGTGTGCTGGAGATATTGCAGGATGGATTTGGTTTCCTCCGCTCTGCAGACAGCTCCTACCTCGCCGGTCCTGATGACATCTACGTTTCTCCCAGCCAAATCCGCCGTTTCAACCTCCGCACTGGTGATACCATCTCTGGTAAGATTCGCCCGCCGAAAGAAGGTGAACGCTACTTTGCGCTGTTGAAAGTTAACGAAGTTAACTACGACAAACCAGAAAACGCCCGTAACAAAATCCTCTTTGAGAACTTAACACCGCTGCACGCAAACTCTCGTCTGCGTATGGAACGTGGTAACGGTTCTACTGAAGACTTAACGGCGCGTGTACTGGATCTGGCATCACCGATCGGTCGTGGCCAACGTGGTCTGATTGTTGCTCCGCCGAAAGCAGGTAAAACCATGCTGCTGCAGAACATCGCGCAGAGCATTGCTTACAACCATCCGGACTGCGTGCTGATGGTGCTGCTGATTGACGAACGTCCGGAAGAAGTTACCGAGATGCAGCGTCTGGTGAAAGGTGAAGTGGTTGCGTCTACCTTTGACGAACCAGCCTCCCGCCACGTTCAGGTTGCGGAAATGGTTATCGAGAAGGCGAAACGTCTGGTTGAACACAAGAAAGACGTTATCATTCTGCTCGATTCCATCACCCGTCTGGCGCGTGCTTACAACACCGTGGTTCCGGCTTCCGGTAAAGTTTTGACCGGTGGTGTTGATGCCAACGCCTTGCATCGTCCGAAGCGTTTCTTCGGTGCGGCGCGTAACGTGGAAGAGGGCGGTAGCCTGACCATCATCGCGACTGCGCTGATCGATACCGGCTCTAAAATGGATGAAGTTATCTACGAAGAGTTTAAAGGTACCGGCAACATGGAACTGCATCTCTCTCGTAAGATTGCTGAAAAACGCGTCTTCCCGGCTATCGACTACAACCGTTCCGGTACCCGTAAAGAAGAGCTGCTCACCACCCAGGAAGAGCTGCAGAAAATGTGGATCCTGCGCAAAATCATCCATCCGATGGGTGAAATTGATGCCATGGAATTCCTCATTAACAAGCTGGCGATGACCAAGACTAATGACGACTTCTTCGACATGATGAAACGTTCGTAATTCAGGTCTCATCCGAAAACGCCACGTTTTTACGTGGCGTTTTGCTTTTGTGGCTGTAATCTTAACGACACAATAACGATAATACGGTATGACATACCGCATGGCGAAGAAGGGTTGAAATTCGTATTTTGTGGTTGCTAATCATATAGAACCACCTGATATGGAGCTGATATTGAGTCGGGTTTCTCTTCTGAATAATTGGCTGGATGGTTATACTTCGTGTATTGATATTCTCTGAGAGCATGTATAGTGAATTTATTGACAGCAAGTACTGATCTCATCAGTATTTTTTTATTCACAACGCTGTTTCTTTTCTTTGCCCGCAAGGTCGCGAAAAAGATTGGATTGGTGGATAAACCCAACTTCCGCAAACGTCATCAGGGACTGATTCCGCTGGTTGGGGGGATTTCGGTTTACGCAGGCATTTGCTTTACGTTTCTTATCGCCGATTACTATATCCCGCATGCTACTCTCTACCTGGGTTGTGCTGGTGTACTGGTGTTTATAGGTGCCCTGGACGATCGTTTTGATATCAGTGTAAAAATCCGCGCAACCATCCAGGCCCTTATCGGCATCATTATGATGACGGTGGGTAAACTCTATCTGCTAAGCCTTGGCTATATTTTCGGCCCCTGGGAGATGGTGCTCGGTCCTTTTGGATATTTCCTTACCCTGTTTGCCGTCTGGGCGGCAATAAACGCCTTCAATATGGTGGATGGGATTGATGGTCTGTTGGGTGGATTATCTAGCGTGTCATTCGCCGCTATGGGGCTTATCCTGTGGTTCGATGGTCAAACAAGCCTGGCCATCTGGTGTTTTGCCATGATCGCCGCCATTCTGCCTTACATCCTGCTGAATCTGGGTATTCTCGGACGCCGCTATAAAGTTTTTATGGGGGATGCGGGCAGTACGCTGATTGGCTTCACGGTGATTTGGATCCTGCTGGAGACTACCCAGGGGCCAACGCATCCTATCAGCCCGGTCACCGCTTTGTGGATTATTGCCATTCCGTTAATGGATATGGTGGCAATTATGTATCGTCGCTTACGCAAGGGCATGAGCCCTTTCTCCCCGGATCGCCAACATATTCACCATTTAATCATGCGCGCCGGATTTACCTCCCGACAGGCTTTTGTCCTGATTACCCTGGCTGCAGCTATTCTGGCATCTATTGGCGTGCTGGCTGAATATTCTCGCATTGTCCCGGAGTGGGTGATGTTGGTGTTTTTTTTACTGGCGTTTGTCTTGTACGACATCTGTATTAAACGGGCCTGGAAGGTAGCGAGATTTATCAAACGTTTGAAGCGCAAGTTGCGTAGAAACCGTGAAAGTAAACCAGACTTAACCAAATAAATTGAGGGTACGATGAGACAACCATTACCGGGGGAAGATGCCGTGAGCGCTGAAAATGAACTGGATATCCGTGGGTTGTTTCGTACCTTGTGGTCAGGGAAGGTGTGGATCGTCGGTATGGCTCTCGCCTTCGCGATAGCGGCCCTCGCCTATACGTTTTTTGCGCGTCAGGAGTGGAGCGCCACGGCGATTACGGACAGGCCAACGGTCAATATGTTGGGTGGCTTTTACTCTCAACAGCAGTTTTTACGCAACCTGGATATTAAGGCCAGTCTTGCGTCCACGGACCAACCGTCAGTAATGGATGAGGCCTATAAAGAATTCATTATGCAGCTTGCCTCCTGGGATACACGCCGAGAATTCTGGCAGCAGACTGATTACTATAAGCAGCGTATGGTCGGTAATAGCAAAGCCGATGCGGCGATGCTGGATGAACTGATCAATAACATTCAGTTTTTGCCTGGCGATGCGCTGCGTAATACCAATGACAGCGTGAAGCTGATTGCCGAGACGGCTCCTGATGCCAACAATTTGCTGCGCCAGTACGTCGCGTTTGCCAGCCAACGCGCGGCACGTCATCTGAACGATGAGTTAAAAGGCGCATGGGCTGCACGCACTGTGCAGATGAAAGCGCAGGTTAAACGTCAGGAAGAAGTGGCAAAATCCATTTTCTCTCGCCGCGTCCACAGCATTGAACAAGCGCTTAAAATTGCTGAGCAGCATAATATTTCGCGTACTTCCACAGATGTTCCAGCTGATGAATTGCCGGATTCAGAATTGTTCTTACTCGGACGTCCTATGTTGCAGGCGCGACTCGAGAATCTGCAGTCAATTGGTCCGGATTTCGATCTGGACTATTTCCAGAACAGGGCAATGCTGAACACCCTGAACGTTGGACCAACTTTAGATCCGCGTTTTCAGACCTATCGTTATTTGAGAACGCCGGAAGAGCCGGTAAAACGTGACAGCCCTCGTCGCGCCTTCCTGATGATTATGTGGGGTATCGTTGGGGCTCTGATCGGTGCTGGTGTCGCGTTAACCCGTCGCCGTACGATTTAGCAATGCCGTTGCAGTGAGGGGCTGGGCTCTCACTGCCAATCCGAAGAGAATCGATGTGAAAGTACTGACTGTATTTGGTACGCGACCGGAGGCCATTAAGATGGCTCCTCTGGTTCATGCGCTGGAAAAAGATCCTGATTTTGAGGCGAAAGTTTGCGTTACGGCGCAGCATCGGGAGATGCTCGATCAGGTGTTGAATCTTTTTTCCATTGTACCTGACTACGATCTCAATATTATGCAGCCAGGTCAGGGACTAACAGAAATAACCTGCCGCATCCTGGAAGGGTTAAAGCCTATTTTGGCTGAATTCAAACCCGATGTGGTGTTGGTTCATGGTGATACCACAACCACGATTGCTACCAGTTTGGCCGCGTTCTATCAGCGCATCCCGGTGGGGCATGTAGAGGCTGGTTTACGTACAGGCGATCTCTATTCACCATGGCCGGAAGAGGCTAATCGTACGCTGACCGGGCGTCTGGCAATGTATCATTTTGCCCCAACAGAAAACTCGCGCCAAAATCTGTTACGAGAAGCTATCCCTGATGAGCGTATTTTCGTCACGGGTAATACGGTTATTGACGCGTTGATCTGGGTTCGGGATCGCGTATTGGGAAATGAGACGCTGCGTGCGGATCTGGCCGAACGTTATCCTTTCCTGGATGCTGATAAAAAGATGATCCTGGTGACCGGTCATCGTCGGGAAAGCTTCGGTCGCGGTTTTGAGCAAATCTGTCATGCCCTGGCGGAAATAGCCGCGTCTAACCAAAATGTGCAGATTGTCTATCCGGTACACCTGAACCCTAACGTCAGTGAGCCGGTCAATCGCATCCTGGGTCACGTTGAAAATGTGGTGTTGATTGAACCGCAGGACTACCTGCCATTCGTATGGCTGATGAATCACGCCTGGCTGATCCTTACTGATTCCGGCGGGATTCAGGAAGAAGCGCCGTCTCTGGGGAAACCTGTGCTGGTGATGCGCGAAACAACGGAGCGCCCGGAAGCTATTACCGCAGGGACTGTACGCCTGGTAGGTACAGACCCACAGCGGATTGTTGAAGAAGTCACGCGTTTACTGCATGACGACAATGAATATCAGATCATGAGCCGCGCCCATAATCCGTATGGAGACGGGCTGGCATGTGACCGCATTTTAGATGCATTAAAAAATAATCGGATATCGCTATGAGTTTTACGACCATTTCTGTCATTGGGCTGGGTTATATCGGACTGCCAACGGCGGCTGCCTTTGCTTCCCGTCAAAAACACGTAATTGGCGTAGATATAAATCAACATGCGGTGGATACCATTAATCGCGGTGAAATTCACATCGTTGAGCCCGATCTGGGTGCGGTGGTGAAAACGGCGGTCGAAAATGGGTTTTTACGTGCGAGCGCGACACCCGTAGATGCTGATGCGTATCTGATTGCGGTGCCTACCCCGTTCAAGGGAGATCATGAACCCGATATGGTCTACGTAGAAGCCGCGGCGAAATCTATTGCGCCAGTTTTGAAAAAAGGCGCATTGGTTATTCTGGAATCCACTTCACCTGTCGGGGCAACTGAACAGATGGCCGCATGGCTTGCAGAAATGCGGGCTGACCTGACTTTCCCGCAGCAGGTCGGTGAACAGGCGGACGTTAACATTGCTTATTGCCCAGAGCGCGTACTGCCGGGTCAGGTAATGGTCGAACTGATTAAAAACGATCGGGTGATTGGAGGAATGACCTCCGTCTGTTCCGCGCGCGCCAGCGAGCTGTACAACATCTTTCTCGAAGGCGAATGTGTGGTGACCAACGCCCGCACCGCAGAAATGTGTAAGCTGACGGAAAATAGCTTTCGCGATGTCAATATCGCCTTCGCCAATGAACTGTCGCTGATTTGCGCCGATCAGGGGATCAACGTCTGGGAACTGATTCGCCTGGCAAACCGGCATCCACGCGTGAATATTTTGCAGCCCGGCCCTGGCGTAGGTGGACACTGTATCGCGGTCGATCCGTGGTTTATCGTGGCGCAGAACCCGCAGCAGGCGAAATTGATCCGCACCGCGCGTGAGGTAAACGATGGTAAACCGCATTGGGTGGTCGATCGGGTAAAGGCTGCCGTAGCCGACTGTCTGGCGGATACCAACAAACGGGCTAGCGAAGTGAAAATTGCCTGTTTTGGTCTGGCATTCAAACCCAATATTGACGATTTGCGTGAAAGCCCGGCGATGGGAATTGCGCAGAATATTGCGCAATGGCACAAAGGCGAAATGCTGGTGGTGGAACCGAACATCCATCAACTGCCGAAAAAACTGGATGGTCTTTGCCAACTGGCGACGCTGGACGATGCTCTGGCACGTGCTGATGTGTTGGTCATGTTGGTTGACCATAATGAATTTAAAGGCATCAAAGGCGATGCGGTTCAACAGCAGTACATCGTTGATACCAAAGGGGTCTGGCGCTAATGAAACGAATTCTGGTTACCGGTGGAGCGGGATTTATCGGCTCGGCGGTTGTGCGACACATCATTCATGATACCGAGGATGCGGTGGTTGTGGTCGATAAGCTGACCTACGCCGGAAACCTGATGTCGCTGGAGCCGGTTGCGCAGAATTCCCGTTTTGCCTTTGAGAAAGTGGATATTTGCGATCGGGCATCGCTCGACAGGGTGTTTCAACAATATCAGCCGAACTGCGTGATGCATCTGGCTGCAGAAAGCCATGTCGATCGTTCAATTGATGGTCCCGCCGCCTTTATCGAAACCAACATTGTGGGAACCTACACGCTGTTGGAAGCGGCGCGCGCTTACTGGAGTACATTAGCCAGCGAGGAAAAATTGGCGTTTCGTTTCCACCATATCTCGACTGACGAGGTGTATGGCGATCTCCATTCCACAGATGATTTCTTCACCGAAACCACGCCGTATGCGCCGAGCAGCCCTTATTCCGCGTCGAAAGCCAGCAGCGATCATCTGGTTCGCGCCTGGCTGCGTACCTACGGTCTGCCAACGCTGATTACCAACTGTTCCAATAACTATGGTCCGTACCATTTCCCGGAAAAACTGATTCCGCTGATGATCCTCAACGCACTGGCGGGCAAACCGTTGCCGGTATATGGCAATGGTCAACAGATCCGTGACTGGTTGTATGTAGAAGATCACGCCAGGGCGCTCTATTGCGTGGCGACGACGGGCGCGGTTGGGGAAACCTATAATATTGGTGGCCATAACGAGCGTAAAAACCTGGATGTTGTCGAAACGGTTTGCAGCCTGTTGGAAGAGCTGGCTCCGCATAAACCGCAGGGCATCGCGCAGTACCGCGACTTGATCGCTTTTGTGGACGATCGCCCAGGCCATGATTTGCGTTACGCCATTGACGCTTCAAAAATTGCGCGTGAACTCGGGTGGATGCCGCAGGAAACGTTTGAAAGTGGAATGCGCAAAACCGTGCAGTGGTATCTGGATAATCAGGCATGGTGGAAACCCGTGCAGGACGGCAGTTACCAGGGCGAACGTTTAGGTCTGAAGGGCTAACAGCCTGGTTTTGCGGAGGAGACAACGCATGAAAGGTATCATTCTGGCGGGTGGCTCAGGTACTCGCTTGTATCCCATTACGCGGGGCGTATCGAAGCAACTATTGCCCATTTACGATAAGCCGATGATTTACTACCCGCTATCGGTACTGATGCTGGCGGGAATTCGCGAAATCCTGATTATCACCACTCCGGAAGATAAAGGCTATTTCCAGCGTTTGCTGGGCGATGGATCTGAGTTCGGCATTGAACTGCACTATGCTGAGCAACCGAGCCCGGATGGATTAGCGCAGGCTTTTATTATCGGTGAAACGTTTCTTAACGGTGAACCATCGTGCCTGGTGTTAGGGGACAACATCTTCTTTGGTCAAGGATTCAGTCCAAAACTGCGTCATGTGGCCGCCAGAACGCAAGGCGCGACGGTGTTTGGCTATCAGGTCATGGACCCTGAACGTTTTGGTGTTGTTGAGTTTGATGACAATTTTCGCGCAGTCTCTCTGGAAGAGAAGCCGAAAGCGCCGAAATCTAATTGGGCGGTGACAGGGCTCTATTTTTATGACAGCAAAGTGGTGGAATACGCGAAACGCGTGAAACCTTCTGAGCGTGGGGAGCTGGAGATTACGTCTATCAACCAGATGTATCTTGATGACGGACATCTGACGGTTGAATTGCTTGGGCGTGGCTTTGCCTGGCTGGATACCGGTACGCATGACAGTTTGATCGAAGCGAGCACTTTTGTGCAGACGGTGGAGAAACGCCAGGGCTTTAAAATAGCCTGTCTGGAAGAAATCGCCTGGCGTAACGGTTGGCTGGATGACGAAGGCGTGAAGCGTGCCGCCAGTTCACTGGCCAAAACGGGTTATGGTCAATACCTGCTGGAGCTGCTCCGTGCTCGTCCGCGCCAGTATTGAGCCGCTTAGCTGGGAAAATACGTTCTTTGGCGTGAATAGCGCCATTGTCCGTTTTGACCAACGCGCGCCGGTTCTAACCGCGGATGCGTTGCTGCCCTGGTCGCGTGTACAAGCAAAAATACTTGCCGCAAATAGCCATGAATTGGATGCTCTTCAGCATTTGGGTTTCTCAATGGTAGAAGGTGAAGTCGATTTTGTACTGCCGGTGACGTGTGCCTGCGGCGACCCCGGTGCGCAGGTCGCGCAACCTACGGATATCCCGGTATTACGCCATCTGGCAGGACAGGCATTTGCGCAAAGTCGTTTTCGCGCCCCGTGGTATGCCGAAGATGCCAGCGCGCGTTTTTACGCACAGTGGATTGAAAACGCGGTGCTGGGGACGTTTGATCACCAATGCCTCGTTTTTCGTAAACCGACTGGTGAGATTCGTGGCTATGTCTCGCTGCGTGAACTGAATGCGACCGAGGCGCGAATTGGCCTGCTGGCCGGGCGTGGTGCGGGTGCAGAACTGATGCAGGCCGCGCTTTGCTGGGCACAGGCCCGCGGTAAAACAACATTGCGTGTGGCGACCCAAATGGGTAACACCGCCGCGCTTAAACGTTATATACACAGTGGTGCGAATGTGGAAAGCACCGCGTATTGGTTATACAGGTGACACGATGATTCCATTTAATGCACCGCCGGTGGTGGGAACTGAACTCGATTACATGCAGTCTGCGATGAATAGCGGCAAACTGTGTGGTGACGGTGGCTTTACCCGTCGCTGTCAGCAGTGGCTGGAGCAGCATTTTGGCAGCGAGAAAGTGCTGTTGACGCCCTCCTGCACCGCATCGCTTGAGATGGCGGCATTGCTGCTGGATATCCAGCCTGGCGATGAAGTCATTATGCCGAGCTACACGTTTGTCTCTACGGCCAATGCCTTCGTGTTGCGCGGCGCGAAAA
The DNA here is from genome assembly GCF_050434985.1 of Citrobacter sp. 506. NCBI lineage: Bacteria > Pseudomonadati > Pseudomonadota > Gammaproteobacteria > Enterobacterales > Enterobacteriaceae > Citrobacter > Citrobacter sp. 506. The sequence goes on along the minus strand of NZ_JBNDJN010000009.1, from coordinate 56,779 downwards.
TCGTCTTTGTTGATATTCGCCCGGATACCATGAACATTGACGAAACGCTGATTGAAGCGGCGATCACCGATAAAACCCGCGCTATTGTGCCGGTACATTACGCGGGCGTGGCCTGCGAAATGGATACCATCATGGGGCTGGCCACTAAACATAACCTGTATGTGGTGGAAGATGCCGCCCAGGGCGTCATGTCGACCTACAAGGGGCGTGCGCTGGGTACGATTGGTCACATCGGCTGCTTTAGCTTCCATGAGACCAAAAACTATACCGCAGGCGGGGAAGGTGGAGCGACGCTGATTAATGATAAAAAATTAGTCGAGCGCGCAGAGATCATCCGTGAAAAAGGGACGAACCGTAGTCAGTTTTTCCGCGGCCAGGTAGACAAGTATACCTGGCGTGATATCGGTTCCAGCTATTTGATGTCCGATCTGCAGGCGGCTTATCTGTGGGCGCAGTTGGAAGCGGCTGATCGTATTAACCAGCAGCGTCTGGCGCTGTGGCAAAAGTATTACGATGCCCTGGAACCGCTGGCGCGTGCCGGGCGTATTGAGCTGCCTTCGATACCGGAGGGTTGCGTACAGAATGCCCATATGTTTTACATCAAGCTGCGCGATATCGACGATCGCACGGCGTTGATTAACTTCCTGAAAGAAGCTGAAATTATGGCGGTGTTCCACTATATCCCGCTGCATGATTGCCCGGCTGGCGATAAATTCGGCGTGTTTGCCGGTGTTGATCGTTACACCACCCAAGAGAGCGAACGCCTGCTGCGTTTACCGCTGTTTTACAATCTGTCGCCGGTGAACCAGCGAACAGTCATTACGACCTTACTCAACTACTTCGCCTGATATGTCGCTTGCAAAAGCGTCCTTATGGACGGCGGCCAGTACGCTGGTAAAAATTGGCGCAGGTTTGCTGGTTGTGAAGTTGCTGGCGGTGTCGTTTGGACCGGCAGGCGTGGGGCAGGCGGGCAACTTCCGCCAGATGGTCACCGTGCTTGGCGTGTTGGCGGGGGCCGGCATTTTCAATGGCGTCACGAAATACGTTGCGCAGCATTATGACGATCCGGCCCGGCTCCGTAAGGTGGTCGGTACATCTTCCGCGATGGTGCTGGGATTCTCTACGCTGATGGCGGTGATTTTTTTGCTGGCGGCCGCACCTATCAGTCAGGGATTATTTGGTCATACTCATTATCAGGGGCTGGTTCGACTGGTTGCGCTGGTGCAGATGGGCATTGCCTGGGCGAACCTGCTGCTGGCGCTGATGAAGGGCTTCCGCGATGCGGCGGGTAACGCGCTGTCGTTGATTGTGGGGAGCCTGGTGGGTGTAGCGGCTTATTATGGCTGTTATCGCCTGGGAGGGTATGAAGGCGCCTTGCTGGGCCTGGCGCTGGTACCTGCGCTGGTCGTTCTCCCTGCCGCTATAATGCTGATTAAGCGTGGGACTATCCCCCTGCATTACCTGAAACCCTCGTGGGATAACGGTCTGGCAGGGCAGTTAAGCAAGTTTACGCTGATGGCGCTGATTACCTCCGTAACGCTGCCAGTGGCATACGTGATGATGCGAAACCTGTTGGCGGCGCAGTACAGCTGGGATGATGTGGGGATCTGGCAGGGGGTGAGCAGTATCTCCGATGCTTATCTGCAATTTATCACCGCCTCATTCAGCGTTTACTTGCTGCCGACGTTGTCGCGTTTGACTGAAAAGCGCGATATTACACGCGAAGTGATAAAGTCGTTGAAATTCGTGCTGCCGGCGGTTGCTGCCGCAAGCTTTACCGTCTGGCTACTGCGCGATTTTGCTATCTGGCTGCTTTTCTCCGCTAAATTCACCGCCATGCGCGACCTGTTCGCCTGGCAACTGGTCGGTGATGTGCTGAAAGTCGGCGCCTATGTTTTCGGTTATCTGGTGATCGCGAAAGCGTCGCTGCGGTTTTATATCTTGGCAGAAATTAGCCAGTTCATGTTATTGACGGCGTTTGCCCATTGGCTGATCCCTGCACATGGTGCGCTGGGCGCGGCACAGGCTTACATGGCAACGTACATTGTCTATTTCTCTCTTTGTTGTGGCGTGTTTTTACTCTGGCGTAGGCGGGTATGACTGTACTGATTCACGTTCTGGGATCGGATATCCCTCACCATAACCAAACCGTGCTGCGGTTTTTCAACGACTCGCTGGCCGCGACGAGCGAGCACGCGCGCACGTTTATGGTTGCAGGTCAGGATGCCGGATTCAGTGAGAACTGCCCGGCGTTATCGCTAAGCTTCTATGGTGGGAAAAAGGCGCTGGCTGAAGCGGTTATCGCGAAAGCAAAAGCGGATCGCCAACAGCGATTTTTCTTCCACGGTCAGTTCAACACCAGCCTGTGGTTAGCGCTGCTGAGCGGGGGAATTAAACCAGAGCAGTTTTACTGGCATATCTGGGGCGCGGATTTATATGAAGTCTCCAGTGGACTGAAATTTCGCCTGTTTTACCCCATTCGCCGTATGGCGCAGAACCGTGTGGGCTGCGTATTTGCCACGCGGGGTGATTTGAGCTATTTCGCCGAACATCATCCGCGCGTGCGTGGCGAGTTGCTCTATTTCCCAACGCGGATGGATCCCTCGCTCAATAATATGAGCAACGCGTGTCAGCGCAGCGGCAAGATGACGGTGCTGGTTGGCAACTCTGGCGATCGCAGCAATGAGCATATTGCCGCGCTACGCGCCGTCCATCAGCAGTTCGGCGACACGGTGAATGTGATTGTACCGATGGGGTACCCCGCCAATAATGCGGCTTATATCGACGAGGTTCGTCAGGCCGGCCTGGCATTGTTTAGCGCTGAGAATCTGCAAATTTTAAGTGAAAAGCTGGAATTTGATGCCTATCTGACATTATTACGTCAGTGTGATTTGGGTTACTTTATTTTTGCCCGTCAGCAGGGGATTGGTACCCTGTGTTTACTGATTCAGGCCGGTATCCCGTGCGTGCTCAACCGTGAAAATCCCTTCTGGCAGGATATGGTGGAACAGAATCTCCCGGTGTTATTTACCACTGATGAGCTCAATGAAGGCGTCGTACGCGAAGCGCAGCGCCAGTTGGCATCGGTAGATAAAAATTCAATCACCTTCTTTAGCCCGAATTATCTGCAGCCGTGGCACAACGCGCTGCGTATTGCTTCAGGAGAAACCGTATGAGCCTGATGCAATTTAGCGGTCTGCTGGTGGTATGGCTGCTCTCCACCTTGTTTATCGCCACGCTGACCTGGTTTGAATTCCGCCGCGTGCGTTTTAACTTCAATGTTTTCTTCTCACTGCTGTTTTTGCTGACGTTCTTCTTCGGGTTCCCGTTGACCAGCATACTGGTGTTCCGTTTTGATGTGGCAGTTGCTCCGCCGGAGATCCTGCTGCAGGCCTTGCTGTCAGCCGCCTGTTTCTATGCCGTCTACTACGTGACGTATAAAACCCGCCTTCGCAAGCGAGTCGAGGATAAGCCACGCAGGCCGCTATTTACCATTAATCGCGTTGAAGCGCATTTGACCTGGGTTATCCTGATGGCGATTGCATTGGTGAGCGTGGGCGTCTTCTTTATGCACAACGGATTCCTGCTGTTCAGACTGCAATCCTACAGCCAAATTTTTTCCAGCGAAGTCTCTGGCGTCGCTCTGAAGCGTTTCTTCTACTTCTTCATTCCGGCAATGCTGGTGGTCTATTTCCTGCGTCAGGACAGCAAAGCGTGGTTATTCTTTCTGGTGAGTACCGTCGCGTTTGGTTTGCTGACCTATATAATTGTTGGCGGGACGCGCGCCAATATCATCATTGCGTTTGCCATCTTCTTGTTTATCGGCATCATTCGCGGCTGGATTTCGCTGTGGATGCTGGCCGCCGCGGGCGTGCTGGGTATCGTCGGGATGTTCTGGCTGGCGCTGAAGCGCTATGGGATGAACGTTAGCGGCGACGAGGCGTTTTATACTTTCCTGTACCTCACGCGGGACACTTTCTCGCCGTGGGAGAATCTGGCGCTGTTGCTGCAAAATTACCACAATATTGAGTTTCAAGGGCTGGCGCCGATTGTCCGTGACTTCTACGTCTTTATCCCCTCCTGGCTGTGGCCTGGGCGGCCGAGTATTGTCCTCAACTCAGCGAACTACTTTACCTGGGAAGTGTTGAACAACCACTCAGGTCTGGCGATTTCGCCGACGTTAATTGGTTCACTGGTGGTGATGGGCGGGGCGCTGTTTATCCCGTTAGGCGCGATTGTCGTTGGACTCATCATCAAGTGGTTTGACTGGCTGTATGAGTTAGGCAACCGCGAAACCAATCGCTACAAGGCGGCGATTCTGCACAGTTTCTGTTTTGGCGCTATTTTCAATATGATCGTGTTGGCACGTGAAGGGCTGGATTCGTTTGTCTCGCGAGTGGTCTTTTTCCTCGTGATTTTCGGCGTGTGTCTGCTGGTGGCAAAACTGCTGTTTTGGCTATTCGATAGTGCGGGACTCATCCATAAACGAATCAAATCGCTGCCCCGGACACAGATTGAAGGATCGTAATGACAGATAACACAACTGCGCCACTCTACTCGCTGCGCGGGCTACAATTGATTGGCTGGCGCGATATGCAGCATGCGCTAAATTACCTGTTTGCCGAGGGACATCTCAGGTCAGGAACGCTGGTGGCAATCAACGCTGAGAAGATGCTGACGGCAGAAGATAACCCTGAAGTGCGGGATTTGATCAACGCCGCTGAGTTCAAATATGCGGATGGGATTAGCGTGGTGCGCTCAGTGCGCAAAAAATTCCCGCAGGCGCAGGTTTCACGCGTGGCAGGGGCTGATCTTTGGGAAGCGCTTATGGCGCGAGCCGGGCAGGAAGGAACGCCTGTCTTCCTGATTGGTGGCAAGCCTGAAGTTCTGGCGCAAACGGAAGCCAAACTGCGTGCCCAGTGGCGCGTGAACATTGTAGGCAGTCAGGACGGTTATTTTACCCCGGACCAGCGTCAGGCATTGTTTGAACGTATCCACGCCAGCGGTGCGCAGATTGTGACGGTGGCGATGGGCTCGCCGAAACAAGAGATCTTTATGCGTGACTGCCGGAAGATTCACCCTGAAGCGCTGTATATGGGCGTCGGTGGTACCTACGACGTCTTTACCGGTCACGTTAAGCGTGCGCCGCGAATCTGGCAGACTCTGGGGCTGGAGTGGCTGTATCGCTTATTGTCGCAGCCAAGCCGTATCACTCGTCAACTTCGCTTATTACGCTATCTCCGCTGGCACTATACCGGCAACCTCTGACGCCCTCTCTCCTCTGATAAGTAGCGTGATCTGCTAATTACGCTACTTATTCACAACATAATCGCTGCTTTCTCGCACAATCTATTTATTTTTTGAATGCTTTAATTGCCATTTAAGCGATTTTAGGAAACCATTCGCAACAATCATTGCAGTGCCGTGGTGTTTTTGACGCCAACCGTTAAGCGGTCGGTGCCGTATGGCCTGTTATGGCATAACAAGATGTACCCATAACGAGAACCGGTAATACCGGACAGTATGCAAACACAACAAGAGGATTTATGGCCGAGAACAAACCTGAGCTACAGCGTGGGCTGGAGGCTCGTCACATCGAATTAATTGCCCTTGGGGGGACTATTGGCGTCGGGCTATTTATGGGGGCCGCCAGTACCCTGAAATGGGCGGGACCTTCAGTTCTGCTGGCATACATCGTCGCCGGGCTGTTCGTCTTTTTCATTATGCGTTCTATGGGGGAGATGTTATTCCTCGAGCCGGTTGCCGGTTCATTTGCTGTTTACGCCCATCGATATATGAGCCCCTTCTTTGGTTATCTCACCGCCTGGTCATACTGGTTTATGTGGATGGCGGTGGGGATATCAGAGATTACCGCCATCGGGGTGTACGTCCAGTTCTGGTTCCCGGAAATGGCACAATGGATACCCGCACTGATTGCTGTCGGACTGGTTGCGTTGGCAAATCTCGCCGCGGTTCGCCTGTATGGTGAAATTGAGTTCTGGTTTGCCATGATTAAAGTGACCACCATCATTGTGATGATCGTCATTGGATTAGGGGTGATTTTCTTCGGTTTTGGCAATGGCGGTCAGGCGATCGGCTTTGGCAACCTGACTGAGCACGGCGGCTTCTTTGCTGGTGGTTGGAAGGGCTTCCTGACGGCATTGTGTATTGTCGTGGCTTCTTACCAGGGCGTGGAGCTGATCGGCATTACTGCGGGTGAAGCGAAGAATCCGCAGGTCACGCTGCGGAGTGCAGTAGGGAAAGTGCTGTGGCGTATTCTGATTTTCTACGTCGGTGCGATTTTTGTTATCGTCACTATTTTCCCGTGGAATGAGATTGGCAGTAACGGTAGCCCGTTTGTTCTCACCTTTGCCAAGATTGGTATTACCGCCGCGGCAGGGATTATTAACTTTGTGGTCCTGACGGCGGCGCTGTCGGGCTGTAACAGTGGGATGTACAGCTGTGGGCGTATGCTTTACGCGCTGGCAAAGAATCGCCAGCTACCTGCCGCTGTTGGAAAAGTTTCGCGCCAGGGCGTGCCGGTTGCCGGCGTGGCTATTTCTATCGCGATCCTGCTGGTTGGTTCGTGCCTGAACTACGTCATTCCCAACCCGCAGCGTGTGTTCGTTTATGTCTATAGCGCCAGCGTGCTGCCGGGGATGGTGCCGTGGTTTGTTATTCTGATAAGCCAGATACGTTTCCGTCAGGCGCATAAAGCGGCGATCGCCAGTCATCCCTTCCGCTCGATTCTGTTCCCGTGGGCGAACTATTTGACGATGGCGTTCCTGATTTGCGTATTAATCGGCATGTACTTTAATGAAGATACCCGAATGTCGCTGTTTGTTGGCATTATCTTCTTACTGGCCGTGACGCTCATTTATAAGGTTTTTGGCCTGAATCGTCATGGCACAGCCCAAAAATTGCAGGAATAAGCGACAAAACGCACAAACCATGACCAAACGATAATTTATTTTAAAAAAGCACTAGACAGCAGACCGAGACCTCCGTAATATCCAGCCCCGCAACGGCGCTAAGCGCCCGTAGCTCAGCTGGATAGAGCGCTGCCCTCCGGAGGCAGAGGTCTCAGGTTCGAATCCTGTCGGGCGCACCATTTAGTAATGGTGCCGGAGCTGCGGTGGTTTTAATACCGCGTAAAAGATTTGCAGTGGTGGCTATAGCTCAGTTGGTAGAGCCCTGGATTGTGATTCCAGTTGTCGTGGGTTCGAATCCCATTAGCCACCCCATTAATTTAAAGTTGTGAAATGCGAAGGTGGCGGAATTGGTAGACGCGCTAGCTTCAGGTGTTAGTGTCCTTAGGATGTGGGGGTTCGAGTCCCCCCCCTCGCACCACGACTTAAAGAATTGAACTAAAAATTCAAAAAGCAGTAAAACGGCGAGTAGCGCAGCTTGGTAGCGCAACTGGTTTGGGACCAGTGGGTCGGAGGTTCGAATCCTCTCTCGCCGACCAATTTTGAACCCCGCTTCGGCGGGGTTTTTTGTTTTCTGATTTTCCCTTCTCAGCCTTTATTTCCCCGAATTTCCTGATGTCTTAAAAAGTCCGGTTCCATTGTTTTTGCAGTGCAATCGTGGCATGCCTTGTGCAATAATATACGGGTAGATGCTCATTCCATCTCTTATGTTCGCCATCTGGCCTCATAAACTCAGGAATGATGCAGAGCCGTTTACGGTGCTTATCGTCCACAGACAGATGTCGCTCTGGCCTCATCAAACACCATGGACATAACGTTGAGTGAAGCACCCATTTATGTTGTCATACAGACCTGTTTAACGCCTGCTCCAAAAGAGCGGGCGTTTTTTTATGCATATACACCTCATCCTTCAAGTCGCCTCGAAGCATCTCGAATGATTTGGTGTATATGAAATAACGGTAGGCCCGGTAAGCGAAGCGTCACCGGGCAAGAAGGAATTACTGTGGGGGATTGTTGTTCTGCAGCGTCAACATCAGGCCATCACGACGCATGGTGGCGGCTTCTTCCGGCTGATGCAGTCTGTCCAACGCGTCAGCAAGCCAGGCGTAGTCATAGGCATCTGGACGCTGTTTGAGAGCGGCACGGAAGGCGAACGTGGCTTCCTGCCATTCGCCGTGCTTCATTAGCGACTGGCCCAGCGTGCTCCACAGTAATGGGCGATCGCCGACGGCTTTAATCTGCTGGCGCAACACTTTTTCTATCTGTTCCGGGTTGTTGGTTTTCAGACGCGGGATCGGCAGCACCAGGCGGTCGTCATACTGGCGTTTAAGACCATCAATGATGACCTGCTGCGCCGTATCGTGATCGTCACACTCAATCAGATGTTCAGCCATTGCCACCTGCAGGGCAACCTGGTGACGGGTTTTACGGTTCTGGTTTTTCCACCATGCACGTAGCCCCTCGCTGCCCTGATCGGCGCGAACCTGATCCATCAGACCAACCCATGCCTGCTGTTCCAGCATCGCGCGGTGCTCGTCATCACCCACGTGCGCTTTTGCCATGGATGGAATGATATCCAGTAACGAACTCCATGCACCGGTACGAATGTAGGCCTGTTCAGCCAGACGTAGCACTTCCGGATGACGTGGCGTCACTTCCAGCAGTTTATCTACGCTGTGGCGCGCGGCGTGATTTTCATTACGCGCCAACTGCAGGCGAACACGAGTGATTTCTACCGGGATCGTATCATTTCCGGCCAGTTCGGTAGCACGCTCAAGGTGTTGGTTGGCACGTGCTTCGTCACCGCGCTGTTGAGCCGCTTCTGCCGCCAGCAGGTAATTCACTACCGGCTGTTCTGCATGATCGGCGTTTTTCGACATCAGCTTTTCAACCTGCTGATAATCGCCTTCTGCCAGCTTGAGCAGCGCCTGCTCCGTCTGCTTACGGGCGCGACGACGCTTCCGACCGACAAACCATCCGCGGGTATGCGCGCCAGTGCGGAAAATTCGGCGCAGCAGCCATTCAATCGCAAACAGGACGACCATTGCGACGATCAGAATGATCACCAGACCCGTCACGCTGGTTTCGATATTGTAATTATCCGTCTGGATCAGTACGTAGCCCTGATGACCGGCAATCATTGGACCGACAACGATCCCGGCGATCAACAGCACAAAGAGCAATAATACTTTAAGCATCATTATTCTCCTTGCGGCGCAGTTGCCGGAGTTTCAGCTGAAGGCGCAGGAGCTGCTGCAACCGGCGCTGTGGCAGGCTGTGCCAGTAAATTACGTACGCGGGTCTGCATGAGCTTGTCGAGAAGCGCCTGGCTCTGCAGCGTTTCCGGTACGTCCATGCTGATGCTTTGTTGGCTCAGTTGGTCTACCTCTTCAAGGAAAGCTTTGGTGGCTGCATCGTCCGTGTCGTAGTAGGCGCGCACCCAGGTGGAGACGTTTTCCAGCGCCTGGCGATATGTTTCCTCCTGATGACGCGGCACGGCCTGGGCGGCCACTAACAGGCGAGAACGGATATTTTCACGTAAGTAAACGTCCTGGTTCGGTGCCAGCAGCGGGACGGCGGTTTCATCGCGACGGCGAACGGTGATAAAGCTGTCCATGAAGTTCTGCCAGCTTTTTTGCAGATTGACGCGCCATTCGCTGATCGAGCTGGAAAGCTCGCTGCTGTCGGAATCCATCGGCGAATCGTCGGTGTCGTTGTCGGCCAGACGCAGATTATCAATCTGGTTAGAGAGCTGATTCACTTTCAGGATAATGCCGTCATAGTCGACCTGAGTCACCGCAGAGAGGCTCGCGATATCGTCGGTAATCGCGCGACGGGCGGTAATCAGGCTTGGGTCATTCATATCCGCCAGACTGGCGTCAGCGCTTTTCAGCAGCGCCGCGGCGGTAGTAACGTCCTGATCGCTCCATAATTTGCGACCGGCCAGTTTCACCAGAAAATCAGCCTGCGCCAGCAGCCATGTCCCGGCATCGCTGCCGGAGATAGTGGCGACTTTTTGCTGGACTTCGTCAAGCTGTTTGACCAGCGCGGCCTGCTGGCGAGCGGCTTCATCCAACTGCGTTGCCTGCTGCTTAATAATGCCTTCCAGCTCAGCTTTTTGGCTTTCTTGCGCTTTTTGCAACGCCGTAAGCTGGTTCGCCAGCGCATCGCTGGTTGCTGTCTGCGTTGTTGCCTGCTGTTTCCCCCAACCGTACAGCCCAACGCCTGCAGCCAGCGCAATAGCAATCGCCACAGCGCTCAGAATCAGCGCCGTGCTGTTCTTACTCTTTTTTTCAGTATTGACTGGCTGTGACGTGGTTTCCACGGCCTCCCTGGTCTCTTCAACCACGGCGGAGGATTTTTCTTGTTCCGTCATTATGGCATCCCATTATGAGAGTTATTGTAATGCGCGTAGTAGCGCATCGTTGTCGGCGTTATCAGCGACCTTAATATCTTGCCAGCCCAGTTCCCGGGCGAGGTGCGCCAGACGCTCACTGACGACCAGCAGCCGACAGCGTAGTAACCAGTGCTCACGATACCACTGCGGAATGACCGACCAGAGCTGTTGTAGCATCTCTCCGCTGGTGACAACCACCGTGGTCACACCACGAGATTGCCAGCGCATCGCTTCTTCTGCACCATCGTAATATTTTGCACTGCGTTGATAACATTCACAAAAATCGACATCAGCTCCGCGTGCTGTCAGGGTTTCACCTATCAGCTCACGGCCACCATTGCCGCGTAATATAAGCGCGCGTTTTCCCGCAATATTTTGTAATTCAGGTAATTGTAGCAAGACTTCGCTAATTTCCCGATCCAGAGGGTAGTGAATATTGAAACCGCTAACGGTATGCAGCGCCAGCGCCGTTGTGCGACCAATGGCAAAATAACGCGGAAGGGAGGGCCAGCTTTTCCCTTGTTGCTGAAGCTCGGCATCTGCAAAGGTGACGGCGTGCTGCGAGAGGGCGAAGACCAGATCGTTTTCCGCCAGCGCCGACAGTCGGGAAGCCAGCGTTGCCAGTTCCCGACCGGGCGAAAACTCGATGAGCGGAAAGCTCCAGGCCACCTGCCCCAGTGTGCGCAGACGGCTCACTAACTCTTCCCCTGCGGGAGACGGGCGGGTGACCAGAATACTCATGCGGGGGCTTCTCCGTTGTAAACTTCAGCCAGAATGGTGCGCGCGCCGTTCTCCAGCAGCTCTTCAGCCAGAGAGATGCCCATCTGTTCAGCATCCTGCGCAGCGCCGCGACGTTCTCCGCATACCATCTGCGAACCGTCAGGCGCGCCGACCAGCGCCCGCAGCCAAATCTCACCGTTAATGAGTTCTGCATAACTGCCGATAGGGACCTGACATCCCCCTTCCAGGCGGGTATTCATGGCGCGTTCGGCTTTGACGCGTAGCGCCGTCTCTTCATGGTTGAGCGGCGCTAACAGCGCCTGAGTGCGCATATCATCCAGTCGACATTCTATGCCAACTGCGCCTTGCCCGACAGCGGGTAGGGAGACTTCCGGCGGCAGAGCGGTGCGGACTCGCGACTCAAGACCTAAACGTTTTAATCCGGCGACCGCCAGAATAATGGCGTCATAATCGCCGTTATCCAGTTTGCTCAGACGCGTACCTACGTTGCCGCGCAGCGAACGGATGACGAGATCCGGGCGACGCTTTGCCAACTGGCACTGGCGACGCAAACTGGATGTCCCGACGATACTGCCTGCCGGGAGTTCATCCAGCGTGTTGTACTTATTTGAGACGAAAGCATCACGCGGATCCTCTCGCTCGCAAATGGTGACCAGTCCAAGACCGTCAGGGAACTCAACCGGCACATCCTTCATGGAATGCACGGCGATATCGGCGCGTTTTTCCAGCAGCGCGACTTCCAGCTCTTTAACAAACAACCCTTTCCCCCCGACTTTCGCCAGCGGGGTATCAAGGATCACATCGCCACGGGTTACCATCGGAACCAGTTCCACGATCAGACCGGGGTGGTTTGCCATTAAGGCGTCTTTGACATAATGTGCCTGCCAGAGCGCAAGGGGGCTTTGGCGTGTGGCAATTCTCAAAACATTGTCTAACATGCTTGTTACCGTCATTATCAATCATTGACCATCCTAACATCCTTATCAAAGGGATGTCAGCGTTACGCTCAAACGTGAGTGAGAGGAAAAGGCGCTGCATCATCACTGGCAGTGAATAATGACGAGAAACCTCCCGACCGTATGAAGGAATTTACACGTAACGAACGGTGCTACACTTGTATGTAGCGCATCTTTCTTTACGGTCAATGAGCAAGGTGTTAAATTGATCACGTTTTAGACCATTTTTTCGGCTGTACAGCATAAAAAAATATGGGCGAAAAAACAGGTAACGGTTATTTTTGACATACGGTTTATCCGAATTGATGACGATTATTGTGAGCGCTTGTGCCGCAGCAATCGACAACATGACGGATAGCAACATCAGGCGATACGTCTTGTACCTCTATATTGAGACTCTGAAACAGAGACTGGATGCCATAAATCAACTGCGTGTGGATCGCGCGCTTGCTGCCATGGGACCTGCCTTCCAGCAGGTATACAGTCTGCTGCCGACATTATTGCACTACCACCATCCGCTGATGCCGGGTTACCTTGATGGTAACGTTCCCAAAGGCATATGCCTTTACACGCCTGATGAAACCCAACGCCACTACCTGAACGAACTGGAACTGTACCGCGGTATGTCACCGCAGGATCCTCCCAAGGGCGAACTGCCTATCACCGGCGTTTACTCAATGGGCAGCACCTCTTCGGTAGGGCAAAGCTGTTCCTCTGACCTTGATATTTGGGTCTGCCATCAATCCTGGCTGGATAGCGAAGAGCGCCAACTGCTGCAGCGTAAATGTAGCCTGCTGGAAAGCTGGGCCGCCTCGCTGGGCGTGGAAGTCAGCTTCTTCCTGATTGATGAAAACCGTTTCCGCCACAATGAAAGCGGCAGTTTGGGTGGTGAAGACTGTGGCTCGACGCAGCATATCCTGTTGCTTGATGAATTCTATCGCACCGCTGTGCGTCTCGCGGGTAAGCGTATTCTGTGGAATATGGTGCCGGGCGACGAAGAAGAGCATTACGACGATTACGTCATGACGCTTTACGCACAGGGGGTGTTAACGCCAAACGAATGGCTGGATCTCGGCGGACTCAGTTCGCTCTCCGCCGAAGAGTACTTTGGCGCCAGCCTCTGGCAGCTGTACAAGAGTATCGACTCCCCGTACAAAGCGGTATTGAAAACGCTGCTGCTGGAAGCTTATTCCTGGGAATACCCCAATCCACGCCTGTTGGCGAAAGATATTAAACAGCGCCTGCACGATGGTGAGATCGTCTCTTTTGGTCTCGACCCTTACTGCATGATGCTGGAGCGCGTTACCGAGTACCTCACGGCGATCGAAGACCCGACTCGTCTGGATTTAGTGCGTCGATGTTTCTACTTAAAAGTGTGTGAGAAACTGAGCCGCGAGCGCGCCTGCGTGGGCTGGCGTCGTGAAGTATTAAGTCAGTTAGTGAAAGAGTGGGGCTGGGATGACGCCCGTCTGACTATGCTGGATAACCGCGCTAACTGGAAGATTGACCAGGTACGCGAAGCGCATAACGAACTGCTCGATGCGATGATGCAGAGCTATCGTAACCTGATCCGTTTTGCCCGCCGAAATAACCTCAGCGTGAGCGCCAGCCCGCAGGATATCGGCGTGCTGACCCGTAAGCTGTATGCCGCGTTTGAAGCATTACCAGGTAAAGTAACGCTGGTGAACCCGCAGATATCTCCGGATCTCTCGGAACCGAATCTGACCTTTATCCATGTGCCGCCGGGCCGTGCCAACCGTTCGGGTTGGTATCTCTATAACCGCGCGCCTAACATGGACTCGATCATCAGCCATCAGCCGCTGGAATATAACCGCTACCTCAATAAACTGGTGGCGTGGGCCTGGTTCAACGGCCTGCTGACCTCGCGTACGCATTTATTTATTAAGGGCAACGGCATTGTTGATTTGCCGAAGCTGCAAGAAATGGTCGCCGACGTGTCGCACCACTTCCCGCTGCGACTGCCAGCGCCAACGCCGAAAGCGCTCTATAGCCCGTGCGAGATTCGCCACCTGGCGATTATCGTTAACCTTGAATATGACCCGACGGCAGCATTTCGCAATCAGGTGGTACATTTTGATTTCCGTAAGCTGGACGTCTTCAGCTTTGGTGAAGAACAAAATTGCCTGGTGGGTAGCGTCGACCTGCTGTACCGCAACTCGTGGAACGAAGTGCGTACGCTGCACTTCAACGGTGAGCAGGCGATGATTGAAGCGTTAAAAACGATTCTCGGCAAAATGCACCAGGATGCCGCGCCGCCGGATAGCGTCGAGGTTTTCTGCTATAGCCAGCATCTGCGCGGTTTAATTCGCACCCGCGTGCAGCAACTGGTGTCTGAGTGCATCGAGTTGCGCCTCTCCAGCACCCGTCAGGAAACCGGACGCTTCAAAGCGCTGCGCGTTTCTGGTCAGACGTGGGGTCTGTTCTTCGAGCGCCTGAACGTTTCGGTACAGAAGCTGGAAAACGCGATTGAATTTTATGGCGCGATTTCACATAACAAACTGCACGGGCTTTCCGTTCAGGTTGAGACCAATCATGTGAAACTCCCGTCAGTGGTTGACGGTTTTGCCAGCGAAGGGATCATTCAGTTCTTTTTCGAAGAAACGGGTGATGAGCAGGGCTTTAATATCTACATTCTGGATGAGAGTAATCGGGCTGAGGTGTATCACCACTGCGAAGGCAGCAAAGAGGAGCTGGTACGCGATGTCAGCCGTTTCTACTCGTCGTCGCACGATCGCTTTACCTACGGCTCCAGCTTCATCAACTTTAACCTGCCGCAGTTCTATCAGATTGTGAAAACCGACGGGCGCGCGCAGGTGATCCCGTTCCGTACCCAGCCGATTAGCGCCGTGCCGCCCGTCAGTCAGGAAAACGACACTCCGCTGTTGCAGCAGTATTTCTCGTGAGCATGATGCCGGATAAGCGAAGCGTATCCGGCAATAAAACTTAACGGAAGCTCACCTCTTCACCCGCCTGCTGTGTCGCCGCCTGTTCTAGCAGATCCCAGAACGTTTCGCCGCTACGATCGCAGATCCACTCGTCGCCTTTCAGGTCAAAGTGGTAGCCGCCCTGTTTGGTCGCCAGCCACACCTGATGCAGCGGCTCCTGACGGTTAATAATAATTTTGCTGCCGTTTTCGAAGCTGATGGTCAGCACGCCGCCGTTGATCTCACAATCGATATCGCTGCCGCCGTCCCAGTCATCCAGACGCTCTTCAATGGTCATCCACAGGGTGTCAGCAAGGCGATGAAATTCACTGTCGTTCATTTTCTTATCCTGTTTTTCGTGATGACGGCAGTATAACCTGAAACAAAACGCGTTGCAGATTACAGGCTAACTCTTGCTTTTACGCCTTCTCCTGCGATGATAGAAAACAGAAAGCATGAACTTTACAGGCAATCGATAATGAAAAACGTGTTAAACCCACTCGCTGTCATTTTTACTCTGTTCAGCCTGACGGGCTGTGGGCTAAAAGGCCCGCTCTATTTCCCGCCAGCAGATAAAACCGCGCCGCCTCCGACCAAGAGCGTTCAGCCGCAATCACAATCCACCACGCCAGAGAAAAACGATCGTGGGATTAGTGACGGGCCTTCTCAGGTGAATTACTGACGGCAGGAATAGATGTATATTTCTGTACCCGCGTGAACGGAGTGAATGATGCAATTCTCTAAAATGCATGGCCTTGGCAACGATTTTATGGTCGTCGACGCGGTAACGCAGAATGTCTTTTTCTCACCAGAGCTGATCCGCCGCTTGTCCGACAGGCATCTCGGCGTTGGATTTGATCAACTGCTGGTGGTTGAACCTCCGTATGATCCGGAGCTGGATTTCCACTACCGTATTTTTAATGCCGACGGTAGTGAAGTGTCACAGTGTGGCAATGGCGCCCGCTGTTTTGCCCGCTTTGTTCGCCTGAAAGGGCTGACCAATAAGCGTGATATTCGCGTCAGTACCGCTAATGGTCGTATGGTATTAACCGTAACCGACGACGAGCTGGTACGGGTGAATATGGGTGAACCCAATTTTGAACCCGCGCAGGTTCCGTTTCGCGCCAACAAAGCAGAGAAGACCTATATTATGCGCGTGGCTGAACAGACAGTATTGTGCGGCGTGGTTTCAATGGGGAACCCGCACTGCGTAATTCAGGTTGATGATGTTGATACGGCTACGGTAGAAACGTTGGGGCCGGTTCTGGAAAGCCACGAACGCTTTCCTGAACGCGCCAATATCGGATTTATGCAAGTGGTAAAGCGCGAGAATATCCGGCTGCGCGTCTATGAGCGCGGCGCGGGTGAAACGCAGGCCTGCGGCAGCGGTGCGTGCGCCGCTGTTGCGGTTGGCATCCAGCAGGGCCTGCTGGCAGAAGAAGTGAGGGTGGAATTACCGGGCGGTCGACTTGATATCGCCTGGAAAGGTCCGGGTCATCCGCTGTATATGACTGGCCCGGCGGCACATGTCTACGACGGATTTATTCACTTATGAAGCAACCAGGGGAAGAACTACAGGAAACGCTCATGGAGCTGGACGACCGGGCGGTCGTCGATTACCTGCAACGTAATCCTGAGTTTTTTATCCGTAATGCCCAGGCAGTTGAAGCGATGCGTGTTCCGCACCCGGTGCGGGGCACGGTCTCTTTAGTGGAATGGCATATGGCGCGGGCACGTAATCATATTAACGTGCTGGAAGAGAATATGGCGTTGTTGATGGACCAAGCCAACGCCAATGAAAGCCTGTTCTATCGTCTGTTAAATCTGCAAGCACGGCTGGTATCGGCCAGCAGTCTTGACGACATGCTGATGCGATTTCATCGCTGGGCGCGTGAGTTAGGGCTGGCTGGGGCGACGGTTCGTCTGTTCCCGGATCGCTGGCGACTTGGTGCGCCATCAAAATTCACTCATCTGGCATTAAGCCGTCAGGCTTTTGAACCGCTGCGTATTCAGCGTCTGGGCCAGTCACTGCACTATCTTGGACCGCTCAATGGCCCGGAACTTCTGGTCATGATGCCCGAAGCGAAAGCAATAGGCTCGGTGGCGATGTCGATGTTGGGGCAAGATGGATCCCTGGGCGTGATGCTGTTCAGCAGTCGCGACGTTAATCATTACCAGCAGGGGCAAGGTACGCAATTACTACAGGAAATCTCGCTGATGTTGCCGGAGCTGCTGGAGCGCTGGATTGAACGCGTATGACCGATTCACCCCTTTCTCAGGATGTGGCACGCTTTTTACGCTATCTGGGCGTTGAGCGGCAGCTTAGCCCGATCACATTGCTGAATTATCAGCGTCAGCTTGATGCCATCATTGCGTTAGCCGGAGAGACCGGTCTGCAAAGCTGGCAACAATGTGACGCTTCGATGGTACGCAGTTTTGCCGTGCGCAGCCGTCGTAAAGGGCTGGGGCCGGCGAGCCTGGCGCTGCGTCTCTCCGCATTGCGCAGTTTCTTTGACTGGCTGGTTAATCAGGGCGAGCTGAAAGCCAATCCCGCAAAAAGTGTTTCCGCACCGAAAGCACCGCGTCATCTACCTAAAAATATCGATGTCGACGATGTTAACCGTCTGCTGGATATCGACCTCAACGATCCCCTCGCCGTGCGCGACCGGGCAATGTTAGAAGTGATGTACGGCGCAGGGCTGCGTTTGTCTGAACTGGTTGGGCTGGATATTAAACATCTCGATCTCGACACCGGCGAAGTATGGGTGATGGGGAAGGGCAGTAAAGAACGTCGCCTGCCAATTGGCCGCAATGCAGTGGCGTGGATTGAGCACTGGCTGGACCTGCGGGGGCTATTTGGCTGCGATGACGATGCGTTATTCCTGTCAAAACTGGGCAAACGCATTTCTGCGCGTAATGTGCAAAAACGCTTTGCGGAATGGGGGATCAAACAGGGGCTGAACAGCCACGTACATCCCCACAAATTGCGCCACTCTTTTGCGACGCATATGCTGGAGTCGAGCGGCGATCTGCGCGGGGTACAGGAGTTATTGGGGCATGCTAATCTCTCCACTACCCAAATCTATACCCATCTTGATTTTCAACACCTGGCTTCAGTGTACGATGCGGCGCATCCACGCGCCAAACGGGGGAAATAATGCGTTTTTACCGGCCTCTGGGGCGCATTTCTGCGCTCACCTTTGACCTTGATGACACCCTTTACGATAACCGTCCCGTTATCACACGCACCGAGCAGGAAGCGCTCGCGTTTGTACAGAATTACCATCCGGCGTTGAATTCGCTGCAAAATAGCGACCTACAGCGCTTACGTCAGGCCGTTCGCGACGCTGAGCCGGAAATCTACCACGACGTTACCCAATGGCGTCACCGCGCCGTAGAGCGCGCTATGCTGGAGGCGGGATTGTCAGAAGCAGAAGCCAGAATGGGGGCAAATGCGGCGATGATGAATTTCGCCAAATGGCGTAGCCGCATTGACGTCCCGCAGGCGACGCATGACACGCTGAAGGCGCTGGCCCGCAAATGGCCGCTGGTGGCGATCACCAACGGTAACGCACAGCCAGAACTGTTCGGCCTGGGCGATTACTTTGAGTTTGTGCTGCGCGCCGGTCCCGACGGGCGATCAAAACCATTCAGCGACATGTACGCGCTGGCGGCAGATAAACTGAAAATGCCCGTGGCTGAGATTCTGCATGTGGGCGATGACCTGACGACAGACGTGGCGGGGGCCATCCGTTGCGGTATGCAGGCCTGCTGGATCAAACCGGAAAATGCCGACCTGATGCAAACCGCAGACAGCCGTTTGCTGCCGCATATCGAAATTTCACAGTTGGCATCTCTGACCTCGCTGATATAATCACCAGCAGAACTCTGTATATATACCCAGCTTTTTGGCGGATGGCGCTACGCTTATCCGCCTTACCTACTTTTACGCGGCGGTGCCAATGGACGTTTCTTACCTGCTCGACAGCCTTAATGATAAACAGCGTGAAGCGGTGGCCGCGCCACGCAGCAACATGCTGGTTTTGGCCGGCGCGGGGAGTGGTAAAACTCGCGTGCTGGTGCACCGTATCGCCTGGTTACTGACGGTAGAGAACAACTCGCCATACTCCATTATGGCGGTGACCTTTACCAACAAAGCAGCGGCGGAAATGCGCCACCGTATTGGCCAGATCATGGGAACCAGCCAGGGCGGTATGTGGGTGGGTACATTCCACGGTCTAGCGCACCGTCTGCTGCGCGCGCACCATATGGATGCGAACCTGCCGCAGGATTTCCAGATCCTCGACAGCGAAGACCAATTGCGTTTGCTCAAGCGTTTGATCAAGGCGATGAATCTTGATGAGAAACAGTGGCCGCCGCGTCAGGCGATGTGGTTTATCAATAGTCAGAAAGACGAAGGGCTGCGCCCGCACCATCTGCAGAGCTATGGCAACCCAGTTGAGCAAACCTGGCAGAAAGTGTATCAGGCCTATCAGGAAGCGTGTGATCGCGCGGGGCTGGTGGATTTCGCCGAGCTGTTGCTGCGCGCCCATGAACTGTGGCTCAACAAGCCGCATATCCTGCAGCACTACCGCGAACGCTTTACCAATATCCTGGTGGACGAATTCCAGGATACCAACAACATTCAGTACGCCTGGATCCGCCTGCTGGCGGGCGATACCGGCAAAGTGATGATCGTTGGCGATGATGACCAGTCGATCTACGGCTGGCGCGGGGCGCAGGTGGAAAACATCCAGCGCTTCCTCACGGATTTCCCGGGCGCAGAAACCATTCGCCTGGAGCAGAACTACCGCTCGACCAACAACATCCTCAGCGCGGCCAACGCCCTGATTGAAAACAACAACGGGCGTTTGGGTAAAAAGCTGTGGACCGATGGCGTCGACGGCGAACCAATTTCACTGTACTGCGCGTTCAACGAACTCGATGAAGCGCGTTTTGTGGTCAATCGTATCAAAACCTGGCAGGACAATGGCGGTGCGCTGGAACAGTGCGCCATTTTGTATCGCAGCAACGCCCAGTCGCGCGTGCTGGAAGAGGCGTTGTTACAAGCCAGCATGCCGTACCGTATCTATGGTGGGATGCGCTTCTTCGAACGCCAGGAAATCAAAGATGCGCTCTCTTACCTGCGCCTGATCGCTAACCGCAATGACGACGCTGCATTCGAACGCGTGGTGAATACGCCAACCCGCGGGATTGGCGATCGTACATTAGATGTCGTGCGTCAGACCTCCCGTGACCGCCAGCTTACGTTGTGGCAGGCCTGTCGTGAGCTGTTGCAGGAAAAAGCCCTCGCGGGTCGCGCCGCCAGCGCCTTACAGCGTTTTATGGAGCTGATCGATGCGCTGGCGCAGGAGACCGCCGATATGCCGCTGCACGTGCAGACTGACCGGGTGATTAAAGACTCCGGCCTGCGCATGATGTACGAGCAGGAAAAAGGCGAGAAGGGTCAGACGCGTATCGAAAACTTAGACGAACTGGTGACGGCAACGCGCCAGTTCAGCTACAACGAAGAAGACGAAGACTTAATGCCGCTACAGGCGTTCCTGTCACACGCCGCGCTGGAAGCAGGCGAAGGGCAGGCGGATACCTGGCAGGATGCGGTACAATTGATGACGCTGCACTCGGCGAAAGGTCTGGAGTTCCCCCAAGTATTTATCGTGGGTATGGAAGAAGGCATGTTCCCCAGCCAGATGTCGCTGGACGAAGGTGGGCGCCTCGAAGAAGAGCGCCGCCTGGCTTACGTAGGCGTGACTCGCGCGATGCAAAAGCTGACGCTGACCTACGCCGAAACGCGTCGTCTGTACGGCAAAGAGGTTTACCACCGTCCGTCGCGCTTTATCGGCGAACTGCCGGAAGCGTGCGTTGAAGAGGTTCGCCTGCGCGCCACGGTTAGCCGTCCGGTGAGCCATCAGCGGATGGGCACGCCAATGGCGGAAAATGATACCGGCTACAAGCTCGGCCAGCGCGTGCGCCACGCTAAGTTTGGTGAGGGCACCATCGTCAATCTGGAAGGAAGCGGTGAGCATAGTCGTTTGCAGGTCGCGTTCCAGGGGCAAGGGATCAAATGGCTGGTGGCAGCCTACGCCAGACTGGAAACGGTTTGATCGGTTTGGCTTTGCCGGATGGCGACGCTGGCGCGTCTTATCCGGCCTACAGACCGGGTAACATTTTGATTTCCAGGCCGGACAAGGCGAAGCCGCCATCCCGCTATCTGTCGGTTAATATTCTGAAATCATAGATAAATAATTCCCCTCTGCTAACCTTTCTGTATAAGGGGAAATTATTACTTTTTCGCCATCTGTTGCGTGTTGACGTCAAAATTTTGCTGGCGTAACATGCGCGCACGATTACGCTAAGAGGACATTCGCCTTGGACACACCCAGTAGATACTGGCTCATTATCCTGTCATCCAGGATCAACTCCTAAGGCTATCCCTTTTTGCTGATAGCCTTCGCGGTTGTCAGCGACCTTCTGTTTTTTCCCGTCGCGCTGAGTCAGGCTGTTTAATGGTCTGAAACCCAATTTGTTTCTGTGTGCCCTCCGAACTGTCCGATAATTTTTTGCATTGGGAGTCCCGGTCATGCTGAGCGCATTTCAACTGGAAAACAATCGTTTAACTCGCCTTGAGGCAGACGAGATCGAGCACCTGGCCAGTTCGGTTTGGGTCGATTTAGTCGAGCCGGATGACGAAGAACGAAACCGTGTGCAAAAGGAC
The DNA here is from genome assembly GCF_050434985.1 of Citrobacter sp. 506. Taxonomy (NCBI): domain Bacteria; kingdom Pseudomonadati; phylum Pseudomonadota; class Gammaproteobacteria; order Enterobacterales; family Enterobacteriaceae; genus Citrobacter; species Citrobacter sp. 506. The sequence continues at coordinate 35,075 of NZ_JBNDJN010000009.1, read as the reverse complement.
TTGGGCCAGAATCTGGCTACGCGCCCTGAACTGGAAGACATCGAAGCATCTGCGCGTTTTTTTGAAGACGAAGACGGTCTGCACATTCACTCCTTCTTCTTCTATGAAGATGCCGACGATCACGCGGGTAACTCAACCGTCGCATTTACCATTCGCGAAGGTCGCCTGTTTACTCTGCGCGAGCGCGAGCTGCCGGCATTTCGCCTGTACCGCATGCGTGCGCGTAATCAGGCGATGGTGGATGGCAATGCCTACGAGCTGCTGCTCGACCTGTTTGAAACTAAAATTGAACAGTTGGCGGATGAGATCGAAAACATCTACAGCGACCTGGAAAAACTCAGCCGTGTGATCATGGAAGGGCGTCAGGGCGATGAATATGACGAAGCGCTTTCGACGCTGGCGGAACTGGAAGATATCGGCTGGAAGGTCCGCCTGTGTCTGATGGATACCCAGCGCGCACTGAACTTCCTGGTGCGTAAAGCGCGTTTGCCGGGGAGTCAGCTGGAACAGGCGCGCGAGATTCTGCGCGATATCGAATCCCTGCTGCCGCACAACGAATCACTGTTCCAGAAGGTTAACTTCCTGATGCAGGCGGCGATGGGCTTTATCAATATCGAGCAGAACCGCATCATCAAGATCTTCTCGGTGGTCTCTGTGGTGTTCCTGCCGCCGACGCTGGTGGCTTCCAGCTACGGGATGAACTTTGAGTTCATGCCGGAACTGCACTGGAGCTTCGGTTACCCAGGGGCGATTGTCTTTATGATGCTCGCGGGTCTGGCACCGTATCTGTACTTTAAGCGCAAGAACTGGCTGTAATGGCTGTGCCGGATGGCGGTTACGCCTTATCCGGCACTTCTTCAGCTCCGACGTACCCGTCGTTGCGTATAAATCGCATCCATCACGAAAACTGCCAGCGCCACCCAGATAAACGCAAACGTGACCATTTTATCCGCTCCCGGAACTTCACCGTAGAAAGTGACGGCCAGCAGGAACATTAGCGTGGGTCCGATATACTGGAAGAAACCCAGCGTGGACAGACGCAGACGGGTCGCCGCGCCGGTAAAGCACAGCAGCGGAATGGTGGTCACGACACCTGCAGCAATCAGCAGCAGATTGAGCGACATGGGGTTTTGCCCCATATGGCTGGTTGGGCTGTCCGCAATGCCAAACAGATAGATGGCCGCAACGGGTAAAAGCCACAGGGTTTCGATCAGCATGCCGGTTTGTGCTTCGACGGCAATCTTCTTGCGTACCAGACCATAGAAAGCAAAACTGAACGCCAAGCCCAACGCGATGATTGGCAGCGATCCGAAGGTCCACAGCTGTACCAGTACGCCGCAGGCGGCTAACAGTACCGCCAGCCACTGCATGCGACGAAAGCGCTCGCCGAGGAAAAGCATTCCCAGCACAATATTCACCAGCGGGTTAATAAAATAGCCCAGGCTGGCTTCCAGCATATGATGATTATTGACCGCCCAAATGAACAGCAGCCAGTTTCCACCGATGAGCACTGCAGAGAGCGCCAGCAGGAAGATCTTCTTTGGCGTTTGTAGCAGCGTTTTGATGCCCGACCACTGGCGGCTGATGCTCATCAGTACCACCATAAAGAAAAATGACCAGATGACGCGATGCGTCAGGATCTCATCCGCCGGGACATAGTAAATCAGCTTGAAGTAGGCAGGAGCGATACCCCAAATAAAATAAGCAGCAAGAGCGAGTAACACGCCCTGCCGCGTTTGTTTAGCATCCATCGGGAAAACTCATTTCAGAAATGTAACAGCAGTTTACCTTTTTTTGAGCACTTACCCCACCATATAAGTGGCGGTTGCGCTGGCAATATAAAGCTGTTCTTCGTTATGCAGTTCCACGCGCGCAACGGCGACTTTATTCCCCGCCCGCAGCAGGCTGCTGGTGGCGGTAAAGCGATTTCCTCTCCCCGGGCGCAGGTAATCGACGCGCAAATCGATTGTTCCCATACGTGACATTCGCTGACGCAGTTCGTCCTCGCTGATCGTCTCATGGCGGGTCAGCGTACTGCCAACGCACACCAGCCCGGCGGCAACGTCCAGCGCCGACGCGATCACGCCGCCATGCAGAATGCTTTGCGCCCAGTTGCCGACCATCATCGGTTGATTATTAAAGGCTAATTGAGCAAATTCTTTCTCATAGCGTTCAAGCTCCAGACCCAGCGCCCGGTTAAACGGCATATGATAGACAAACATTTCACCCACTAACTTCAGCGCTTCCTCAGCAGTAAGTACGGCAGACATACGATCCCTACATCTCAATGGTTAATGAAATGTTGATATTATGCTTATTATTTGTTGTTTTCTACTTTAGGACGGGATAACTAACGAGGAACTCGCTAAGTATGTAGAATACTTGCCAGATAATTATACAATTCATCAATATTTTGGTTCAGGAGAACATTACCGATGCGGGCGATTCTGGGATGGTTACTACCAGCAGTCATGCTGCCGTTGACCGCGTATGCGCAGGAAGCGACAGTGAAAGAGATTCATGATGCACCGGCGGTTCGCGGCAGTATTATCGCCAACATGCTGCAGGAGCATGACAACCCTTTCACGCTTTATCCTTATGAGACCAACTATCTCATCTACACCAATACCAGCGACATGAACAAAGAGGCGATCAGCAGCTATAGCTGGTCCGAAAATGCGCGCAAAGATGAGGTTAAGTTTCAGCTAAGCCTGGCGTTTCCGCTCTGGCGCGGAATATTAGGCCCGAACTCGGTACTCGGCGGTTCCTATACCCAGAAGTCCTGGTGGCAGCTTTCGAACAGTGAAGAGTCTGCGCCGTTTCGCGAAACCAACTATGAACCGCAATTGTTCCTCGGTTTCGCCACCGACTATCGCTTTGCCGGTTGGACGCTCCGCGATGTCGAAATGGGCTATAACCATGACTCCAATGGTCGATCCGACCCCACCTCACGTAGCTGGAACCGCCTTTACACCCGGCTGATGGCTGAAAACGGTAACTGGCTGGTGGAAGTTAAGCCGTGGTACGTTATCGGCAGCACTGACGATAACCCTGATATCACCAAATATATGGGCTACTATCAGTTGAAAATGGGTTATCACCTGGGTGACGCGGTGATCAGTGTGAAAGGCCAGTACAACTGGAATACCGGCTACGGCGGCGCAGAGCTGGGGGCCAGTTATCCCATTACCAAGCATGTGCGTCTTTATACCCAGGTCTACAGCGGCTACGGCGAATCACTGATTGACTACAACTTCAATCAGACCCGTGTTGGCGTGGGTGTAATGCTTAACGATATCTTCTGACAGATATTGAGAGTATTTTAATCATTGCAGTTTCTCTCTCAGGCGCTGAAAATAGCGCCTGTTTTTATTTCAGGCTAATGGGGTTAATGTGGCGCAGGCGGAAGTGTTGAATCTGGAAATGGGCGCTAAACAGGTTTTGCAGGAAACCTTTGGCTACCAACAGTTTCGCCCTGGTCAGGAAGAAATCATTGATACCGTGATCGCTGGTCGCGACTGCCTGGTCGTTATGCCGACCGGTGGCGGAAAATCCCTGTGCTATCAAATTCCCGCATTATTGCTTAACGGCCTCACCGTTGTTGTTTCTCCGCTGATTTCTCTGATGAAAGATCAGGTCGATCAACTGCTTGCCAACGGCGTGGCGGCCGCGTGTCTGAACTCCACCCAAAGCCGTGAGCAGCAGCTTGAGGTGATGGCAGGCTGTCGTAGCGGGCAGATTCGCTTACTGTACATTGCGCCCGAACGCCTGATGCTGGATAACTTCCTTGAAAATCTGGCGCACTGGAACCCGGTGCTGCTGGCGGTTGATGAAGCGCACTGTATTTCGCAGTGGGGGCATGATTTCCGCCCGGAATACGCCGCGCTGGGGCAGTTGCGTCAACGTTTCCCAACCCTGCCGTTTGTCGCGCTGACCGCGACCGCGGACGAGACAACCCGGCTGGATATTGTGCGTCTGCTGGGGCTCAACGACCCGTTAATTCAGATCAGCAGCTTTGATCGCCCGAATATTCGCTACATGTTGATGGAGAAGTTTAAGCCGCTCGATCAACTGATGCGCTACGTGCAAGAGCAGCGCGGTAAGTCCGGTATTATTTACTGTAACAGTCGCGCTAAAGTAGAAGACACCGCCGCGCGTCTGCAAAGCCGAGGCATTAGCGCCGGGGCTTATCATGCCGGGCTGGAAAACGCTGTACGTGCAGAAGTGCAGGAGAAATTCCAGCGTGATGACCTGCAAATCGTGGTGGCGACCGTAGCGTTCGGTATGGGAATCAACAAACCTAACGTACGCTTCGTGGTGCATTTCGATATTCCGCGCAACATCGAGTCCTATTACCAGGAAACCGGCCGCGCCGGGCGTGACGGCCTGCCTGCGGAAGCAATGCTGTTTTACGATCCGGCTGATATGGCATGGCTGCGCCGTTGCCTCGAAGAGAAACCCGCCGGGCAACTGCTGGATATCGAACGGCATAAGCTCAATGCGATGGGGGCGTTTGCCGAGGCGCAAACCTGTCGTCGTCTGGTGCTGTTGAACTATTTTGGCGAGGGGCGTCAGGAGCCGTGTGGTAACTGCGACATCTGTCTCGACCCGCCAAAACAGTACGACGGACTCATGGATGCGCGCAAAGCGCTGTCGACTATCTACCGTGTTAATCAACGCTTTGGTATGGGTTATGTCGTGGAGGTTCTGCGCGGAGCGAATAACCAGCGAATTCGCGAGCTGGCCCATGACAAGCTGCCGGTCTATGGCATTGGTCGTGAGCAAAGCCATGAACATTGGGTAAGCGTTATCCGCCAGCTTATTCATCTTGGGCTGGTGACGCAGAATATTGCTCATCACTCCGCGTTACAGCTAACCGAAGCCGCGCGTCCGGTACTGCGTGGTGATGTTGCGCTACAGCTTGCGGTACCGCGTATTGTGGCGCTGAAACCGCGAGCGATGCAGAAATCCTTCGGTGGCAACTACGATCGCAAACTGTTCGCCAAATTGCGGAAGCTGCGTAAAGCCATTGCTGATGAAGAAAATATCCCGCCGTATGTAGTGTTCAACGATGCCACGCTGATTGAAATGGCTGAGCAGATGCCGGTTTCACCGAGCGAAATGCTGAGCGTTAATGGCGTGGGGATGCGTAAACTTGAGCGTTTTGGCAAAGAGTTTATGGCGCTTATTCGCGCGCACGTTGATGGTGACGACGAAGAGTAGTCAGCCAGGCAAAAAAGTGCCAGGATGGTGACTCACTGAACTATTTCCCCCGCGAGTCATTTTTATGTTAACGCTATTTTTCACCGTTGCGTTGGTGCATATCGTTGCGCTGATGAGCCCTGGTCCCGACTTTTTCTTTGTTTCTCAAACAGCGGTTAGCCGTTCGCGCAAAGAAGCCATGATGGGCGTGCTGGGTATTACTTGTGGCGTCATGGTCTGGGCTGGCATAGCGCTGCTCGGCCTACATCTGATTATCGAAAAAATGGCCTGGCTGCACACCATTATTATGGTGGGCGGGGGGCTGTATCTGTGCTGGATGGGTTATCAGATGCTACGCGGCGCGTTTAAAAAACAGGATGTTGCGACTCCCACTCCGCAGGTTGAGCTGGCGCAGAGCGGACGCAGCTTTTTGAAGGGGCTGCTGACCAACCTGGCGAACCCTAAAGCCATTATCTATTTTGGCTCCGTGTTCTCATTGTTCGTTGGCGATAACGTGGGAACGGGCGCACGCTGGGGGATCTTTGCCCTGATCATCGTGGAAACGTTGGCGTGGTTTACCGTAGTCGCCAGCCTATTTGCACTGCCGAAAATGCGTCGTGGCTATCAGCGTCTGGCGAAGTGGATTGATGGTTTTGCCGGTGCGCTGTTTGCGGGCTTCGGTATCCACCTGATTATTTCGCGTTAAGTTTCTTCCGGGCCGGATAAGCGCAAGCGCCTCCGGCGCCTTCATCAGGCATGCCGTGCCGAAGCTAACAAGGCGCCTATCAGCATAAACAGCGAGCCAAACACTTTGTTTAACGCTTTCATTTGCTTTGGCCCTTTAATCCAGCCAGCAATGCGCGTGGCCAGCGTCGCGTAACCGATCATCACAATGATATCGACCACGATGGTCGTGACGCCAAGCACCACGTACTGCATTAACTGCGGTTCCTGCGGCAGGATAAACTGCGGGAACAGGGCGGCAAGGAAAACAATGCTCTTGGGGTTGGTCAGATTAACAAAGACAGCGCGTTTGAACAGGCGGCTGCGCGATTGCGTATTCGCCATGGTGTTCAGATCGATAGCACCCGCCGCCCGCCATTGCTGAATACCCAGCCAAATCAGATAGGCCGCCCCTGCCCACTTCAGCACCTCAAATGCGATCACCGAACGTGAAAATAGCGTTCCCAGTCCTACGCCAACCAGAACGATATGAATGCCAAGTCCTGTCTGCAAACCAGCAATCGACGCGCTGGCACCGCGATAACCGTGACTGATGGCGGTGGTCATGGTGTTGATTGCGCCAGAGCCTGGAGACAAGCTCAAAATAATAGAGGTCAACAGGTAGGCGAACCACCATTCAAAGGTCATGAGAAACTCCCGGATTGTCTATTTTTATGCCACAATACGCTACTGCCGTTAGGTTGTGTCAGCGACGGCGAAAAAAACGATTTTACTTGGTCAGCGAGGCTGGATACCCGATGTTTCAGCAGCAAAAAGACTGGGAAACAAGAGAAAACGCGTTTGCTGCTTTTTCCATGGGGCCACTGACAGATTTCTGGCGTCAGCGGGAAGAAGCGGAATTTACGGGCGTGGATGATATCCCCGTCCATTTTGTGCGTTTTCACGCAGAAAAAAACGATCGCGTCATCGTCGTCTGTCCTGGACGCATTGAAAGCTACGTGAAATACGCTGAACTGGCGTATGACCTGTTTCATTCTGGTTTTGACGTCCTCATTATCGATCACCGTGGCCAGGGGCGTTCCGGGCGTATGCTTTCGGACCCGCATCGCGGTCATGTCGATAACTTTAATGACTATGTCGACGATTTAACCGCATTCTGGCAGCAGGAAGTGCTACCCGGTCCGTGGAGAAAGCGCTATATACTGGCGCATTCAATGGGCGGTGCGATAGCCACGTTATTCTTGCAGCGCCACCCGAATCAGTGTGATGCCATCGCGCTTTGCGCGCCGATGTTTGGTATTGTGATGCGCTTTCCCGACTGGATGGTACGCCACATTCTGGATTGGGCTGAAGGGCATCCGCGGATCCGCGAAGGTTATGCGATGGGTACCGGGCGCTGGCGGGCGCTGCCATTCGGTATGAATGCGTTAACCCATAGTCGACAGCGCTATCGGCGCAATCTACGCTTCTATGCGGATGAGCCACGGCTGCGCGTTGGCGGCCCCACCTACCACTGGGTACGTGAAGGTATTCTGGCAGGCGAACAGGTTCTGGCTGGAGCAGGAGACGACGCGACGCCGACGTTGCTGATTCAGGCCGAAGAAGAGCGTGTGGTAGATAACCGCATGCACGATCGTTTTTGTGAACTCCGCGCCGCAGCGGGCCATCCCGTAGAAGGGGGGCAGCCGCTGGTCATCAAAGGCGCGTACCATGAGATCCTTTTTGAAAAGGACGCAATGCGCTCAGTCGCGCTTAACGCTATTGTCGAATTTTTCGACAAGCATAACTCATCCAGCGGAACCCGCTTTGCCTAGAGGTTGAATTTTCTTATGTATCAGGTTGTTGCGTCTGATTTAGACGGTACGCTGCTTTCTCCCGACCATACTCTGTCCCCTTATGCCAAAGAGACGCTGAAGTTATTGACCGCTCGTGGCGTTAACTTCGTGTTTGCGACTGGCCGTCATCATGTTGATGTGGGGCAAATTCGCGATAACCTCGGCATTAAAACCTACATGATCACGTCCAACGGCGCGCGTGTGCATGATTCTGACGGGAATCTGGTGTTTTCCCATAACCTGGATCGCGACATTGCCAGCGACCTGTTTGGCGTAGTGAATGCAAACCCGGACATCGTGACCAACGTTTATCGTGATGATGAGTGGTTTATGAACCGCCATCGCCCGGACGAAATGCGCTTCTTCAAAGAAGCAGTGTTTAACTATTCACTGTTTGAACCTGCGCTACTGGAGCCGGAAGGCGTGAGTAAGGTGTTTTTCACCACCGATTCTCACGAAAGGCTGCTGCCGCTGGAACAGGCGATTAACGCTCGCTGGGGCGACCGCGTCAACGTCAGTTTCTCTACGCTTACCTGCCTGGAAGTCATGGCTGGCGGCGTATCGAAAGGTCATGCGCTGGAAGCGGTAGCGAAAGCGATGGGCTACAGCCTGAAAGATTGCATCGCTTTTGGCGACGGAATGAACGATGCGGAAATGCTCTCCATGGCAGGGAAAGGCTGCATTATGGGCAACGCTCACCAGCGCCTGAAGGATCTGCATCCGGAACTGGAAGTCATTGGTCTTAATGCCGACGATGCCGTGCCGCATTATCTGCGTGAGCTGTTTTTGCAGTAATGTTATTGTTCGTTAGTTGACCAGATGTCAACTTAAAACTTCGCTACAATGGGCGTACCTTTTGTTAAGAGACATCCATTGTGGCGTTACTCATCATTACCACAATTCTGTGGGCCTTTTCCTTTAGCCTGTTTGGCGAGTACCTTGCCGGTCATGTCGATAGCTATTTTGCGGTGCTGGTGCGCGTTGGGCTGGCGGCGCTGGTGTTCCTGCCGTTTTTACGTACCCGTGGGCATAGCGTAAAAACCATCGCGCTGTATATGCTGGTGGGCGCCATGCAGCTTGGCATTATGTATATGCTGAGTTTTCACGCCTATCTGTACCTGACGGTTTCAGAACTGCTGCTCTTTACCGTGCTGACGCCGCTCTACATTACGCTGATTTATGACCTGATGAGCGGACGTCGTCTGCGCTGGAGCTACGCCTTCAGTGCGTTGCTGGCGGTGGTTGGTGCGGGGATCATTCGTTACGATCAGGTGACCAGCCACTTCTGGACCGGCCTGCTGCTGGTGCAGTTGTCCAATATCAGCTTTGCCATTGGCATGGTGGGCTACAAGCGTCTGATGGAAACGCGGCCAATGCCGCAGCACAACGCCTTTGCCTGGTTTTACATGGGGGCCTTTATGGTGGCGGTCGTGGCCTGGTTCATGCTGGGGAATGCGCAGAAAATGCCTGCAACCACGCTACAGTGGGGAATTCTGGTCTTTCTTGGCGTGGCAGCGTCCGGCATTGGTTACTTTATGTGGAACTACGGCGCGACCCAGGTGGATGCGGGGACGCTGGGCATCATGAACAATATGCATGTGCCGGCCGGGCTGCTGGTTAACCTGGCTATCTGGCATCAACAGCCTCACTGGCCAAGCTTCATCATTGGTGCGGCTGTGATAGTGGCTTCACTGTGGGTACATCGAAAGTGGGTCGTTCCGCACTCCGTACAAACGGCAGGTGATCGCAGGCGTGATTCCGCGCTGAGCGAATAAACGCTTCCGTGACTGGCTGTCGCTGCTCGCCATCGCGCACGGCGGCGTACAGCCGACTCCACAATCCATCGCCCAGGGTTTTGGTCACCACCAGGCCCTGGCGTTCAAAACTCTCCACCACCCAGTGCGGTAAAGCTGCAATACCCATTCTGGCTGCAACCATCTGAATCAGCAGCAGGGTGTTATCCACGCTTTTCAGCGACGGACTAACGCCCGCAGGCTGCAAGAAATGCCGCCAGACATCCAGTCGACTCCGTTGCACCGGGTAAATAAGCAGCGTCTCACTGGCTAAATCCTCCGGCGTAATCTGCGTCTTGCTGGCCAGCGGATGGTCCGGCGCCAGTACCAGGCGGACTTCAAAATCGAACATCGGCGAGTAGTGCAGTCCGCTACGCGGCAGAATGTCGGATGTCAGCACCAGATCCAGCTCATCCTGTTGTAGCGCTGGTTGCGGATCGAACGTCACGCCGGATTTAAAGTCCATCTCCACCTGCGGCCAGTTGGCACGAAAATTCTCCAGCGCGGGCGTCAGCCATTGAATACAGCTATGGCATTCAATAGCGATCCGCAGCCGGGTTTGCTGCGGTTCGTTGCAGGCCTGCAGCGCACGACCAATTTGCGGCAACACCTGATTTGCTAACTGCAGCAAAATTTCGCCTTGCGGCGTAAAGCGCAGAGGCTGGCTTTTACGGATAAAAAGTCGAAAGCCAAGGCGCTGTTCCAGATCGCTGAACTGGTGAGAGAGGGCGGATTGGGTCTGATGCAACGTCGCCGCTGCGGCCGCCAGCGAACCACTATTCCGCAACGCCTGGAGCGTTTTCAGGTGTTTAATCTCGATCATGAAAGTCCTTCACTTCGGCATGAACAAATTGCGCTTGAGGAATATACAGTAACTGTCAATTATGGATGTGTAAACATCTGGATGGCTAAAATCCTTCGTCTTTTAAATTTATGGTGCGTTGGCTGCGTTTTTCCACCCCGGTCACTTACTTCAGTAAGCTCCTGGGATGAATACACTTGCCACCTTCCCTAAATTAAAAATCAATAGGATTTACATATAATTAGAGGAAGAAAAATGACAATACTTAATCACACCCTCGGTTTCCCTCGCGTTGGCCTGCGTCGCGAGCTGAAAAAAGCGCAAGAAAGCTACTGGGCGGGAAATTCTTCCCGTGAAGATTTGCTAACCGTTGGCCGCGAGCTGCGTGCCCGTCACTGGGATCAGCAGAAGCAGGCGGGCGTTGACCTGCTGCCAGTGGGCGATTTTGCCTGGTACGATCACGTGCTGACCACCAGCCTGCTGCTCGGCAACGTTCCGGCTCGTCATCAAAATAAAGACGGCTCGGTCGATATCGATACCTTATTCCGCATTGGCCGTGGCCGCGCACCAACCGGGGAGCCCGCGGCGGCGGCAGAAATGACCAAATGGTTTAACACCAACTATCACTACATGGTGCCAGAGTTCACCAAAGGTCAGCAGTTCAAACTGACCTGGACCCAACTGTTGGATGAAGTGGATGAAGCGTTGGCGCTCGGTCACAAGGTGAAACCTGTGCTGCTGGGACCGGTAACTTACCTGTGGCTGGGGAAAGTGAAGGGCGAACAGTTTGACCGCCTGAGCCTGTTGAACGATATTCTGCCGGTTTACCAGCAGGTGCTGGCTGAGCTGGCGAAACGCGGTATTGAGTGGGTGCAGATTGATGAACCGGCTCTGGTGCTGGAGCTGCCTCAGGTTTGGCTGAACGCCTTCAAACCGGCGTATGACGCGCTGACGGGTCAGGTAAAGCTGCTGCTGACCACCTACTTCGAAGGCGTAACGCCAAACCTGGATACCATTACCGCGCTGCCGGTGCAGGGGCTGCATGTTGACTTCGTGCACGGTAAAGATGATGTGGCCGAGCTGCACAAGCGTCTGCCTGCCGACTGGTTGCTGTCAGCGGGGCTGGTGAACGGTCGCAACGTCTGGCGTGCCGATCTCAGCGAAAAATACGCGCAAATTAAAGATATCGTCGGGAAACGAGACCTGTGGGTAGCTTCTTCCTGCTCCTTGCTGCACAGCCCAATCGATCTCAGCGTGGAAACCCGCCTTGATGCAGAAGTGAAGAGCTGGTTTGCCTTCGCCCTACAAAAATGCGGCGAGCTGGCGCTGCTGCGTGATGCGTTGAACAGCGGTGATACGGCGGCAATTGTGGCGTGGAGCGCACCGATCCAGGCTCGTCGTCACTCTACCCGCGTACACAACGCCGCAGTGGAAAAACGTCTGGCGGCGATCACCGCTCAGGACAGCCAACGTACCAACGCTTACCCGGTACGCGCCGAAGCGCAGCGTGCCCGCTTTAATCTGCCGGCATGGCCGACCACCACTATCGGCTCATTCCCGCAAACCACGGAAATTCGCGGCCTGCGTCTGGACTTCAAAAAGGGCAACCTGGATGCAAGTAACTACCGCACCGGTATCGCGGAACATATCAAACAGGCGATTGTTGAACAGGAACGTCTGGGGCTCGACGTGCTGGTGCACGGTGAAGCCGAACGTAACGACATGGTGGAATATTTTGGCGAGCACCTGGACGGTTTCGTCTTTACCCAGAATGGTTGGGTGCAGAGCTACGGCTCTCGCTGCGTGAAGCCGCCGGTGGTTATTGGCGATGTCAGCCGCCCGGAAGCGATCACCGTGGAGTGGGCGAAGTATGCCCAGTCGCTGACCGACAAACCGGTAAAAGGCATGTTGACCGGTCCGGTGACCATTCTCTGCTGGTCATTCCCGCGTGAAGACGTGACGCGTGAAACCATTGCTAAGCAGATTGCGCTGGCGCTGCGTGATGAGGTAGCGGATCTGGAAGCGGCGGGTATTGGCATCATCCAGATTGACGAACCGGCACTGCGCGAAGGTCTGCCGCTGCGCCGCAGCGACTGGGCGGCGTATCTGGAGTGGGGCGTGGAAGCCTTCCGCATTAACGCGGCGGTGGCGAAGGATGAAACCCAGATCCACACCCACATGTGTTACTGCGAGTTCAACGACATCATGGACTCCATTGCGGCGCTGGACGCGGACGTGATCACCATTGAGACTTCACGCTCTGATATGGAGTTGCTGGAATCGTTTGAAGAGTTCGACTATCCGAACGAAATCGGGCCGGGCGTATACGATATTCACTCGCCGAACGTCCCGAGCGTGGAGTGGATTGAAGCCCTGCTGAAGAAAGCCGAGCAGCGTATTCCGGCCGAGCGTCTGTGGGTCAACCCGGACTGCGGCCTGAAAACGCGCGGCTGGCCGGAAACCCGCGCCGCGCTGGCGAACATGGTCAAAGCCGCGCAGAACCTGCGTCAGGTGTAATTCCGTGCCGGTGGCCGGGAAGCGCAAGCGCTTACCCGGCTTACAGGAAATAGCAAGAGTTGTAGGCCCGGTAAGGTGTAGTCGCCGCCGGGCAATTAACGTTTATTTCTTCCCGCCGTATTGTGTGAACCACTCCAGCATTCTCAGCCAGCCATCTTTCGCGGACTCTTCGTGATAGCTCGGACGATAATCGGCGTTAAACGCATGTCCGGCATCGGGATAGACCACGATTTCCGCTTTTGCATTGGCGGCACGCAGCGCCTGACGCATTGTTTCAACGGTATCTTGCGGAATACTGGTGTCCTGGCCGCCATAAAGTCCCAGAACGGGGGCGTTAAGATCGGTCGCGATATCAACAGGATGTTTCGGTGAGTTGAGGGTTTTATCCCCCACCAGTTTGCCATACCACGCTACCGCCGCTTTTAACTGCGGATTATGAGCTGCATACAGCCAGGTGATGCGTCCACCCCAGCAAAATCCGGTGATCATCAACTGGTGGGCATCTCCTCCGTTACGAGAAGCCCAACTGGCGACGTGATCCAGATCGGCCAATACCTGAGAGTCAGGCACTTTGGCGACAAGGCTGCTGAGTAACGTGGGGATATCGGCAAAGTCATTGGGATCGCCTTCACGAAAATAGAGCTCTGGTGCGATAGCCAGATACCCTTCCAGAGCCAGACGGCGGCAAACGTCACGAATGTGTTCATGAATGCCAAAAATCTCCTGCACGACAATGACCACTGGTAGCGGGCCATCGGACTGTTTTGGTCGTGCGTGATACGCTGGCATATCATCGCCTTGTGAAGGTATGGACGTTACACCGGCGATAATGGCGTTATCCGGAGTGTGAACCGTGGTAGACGTCGGTGGAGATACAGCAGGTGCAAAGCCAGATTGTCGTGTTGTCATGGTATTCTCCGTACCCTTAAATATTCAGCCAAAAAGCGCATTGTTAACTATAGACACATGCAACGAACCACATTGCCTTAAACGGTCTATCTTTTGTGCAGGGCTTCCTTACATCGCATCATTTATGTGATTCAAGTCACTATTTTATGGTAATGGAATGCAATTGATTTACATCATAGTGATTACTGTCACGAAAATATGTTCATGCCTTCGGTAAAGTGTGTTTTTGCTTCTTCTGACAAAACCGATTCACAGAGGAGTTTTTATGTCTAAGTCTGATGTTTTTCATCTCGGCCTCACTAAGAACGATTTACAAGGGGCTCAGCTCGCTATCGTCCCTGGCGACCCGGAGCGTGTGGAAAAGATCGCCGCGCTGATGGATAAGCCGGTTAAGCTGGCATCTCATCGCGAGTTCACTACCTGGCGTGCTGAGCTGGATGGTAAAGCCGTGATCGTTTGCTCTACCGGTATCGGCGGTCCGTCAACCTCTATTGCCGTAGAAGAACTGGCACAGCTGGGCATTCGTACCTTCCTGCGTATCGGTACGACTGGCGCCATCCAGCCACATATCAACGTAGGTGATGTACTGGTCACCACAGCGTCTGTCCGTCTGGACGGTGCAAGCCTGCACTTCGCGCCAATGGAATTCCCGGCCGTCGCGGACTTCGAGTGCACCACCGCGCTGGTGGAAGCGGCGAAATCTATCGGCGCCACCACCCACGTAGGCGTTACCGCGTCTTCTGATACCTTCTATCCGGGCCAGGAGCGTTATGACACCTTCTCTGGTCGCGTAGTGAGCCGTTTCAAAGGCTCAATGGAAGAGTGGCAGTCTATGGGTGTCATGAACTACGAAATGGAATCTGCTACGCTGCTCACCATGTGCGCAAGCCAGGGTCTGCGTGCTGGTATGGTCGCGGGGGTTATCGTGAACCGTACTCAGCAAGAGATCCCTAATGCGGAAACGATGAAACAAACAGAAAGCCACGCGGTGAAAATCGTGGTGGAAGCTGCGCGTCGTTTACTGTAATTCTCCCGTCTATTCAAAAAGGCCGACGCGTTCGGCCTTTTTATTTTGCGTAGTGCCTCGCAGGAAATTCCTTTTAAACTGGACGTTTATACAGCACAATTCTATTTTGTGCGGGTAAGTCGTTGCTGTAAGGGGGCGTTGTGGATATTTCAATTATGATGAGTGCCGTGCTGGCGTTAGCCGCAGGGCTGCTGGTGGGGTGGCTAGCAACAAAAGCGCACGCCGATCGGATCCGTGCTGACCTCATCGAAGAACGACGCGAACTGGATATTGCGCTAAGCGCCGCCCGCCAGCAGCTCTCACAGGAAGCCCACTGGCGCGATGAGTGCGAACTACTCAATAACGAATTGCGCAGTCTGCACAGCATCAACACCTCTCTGGAAGCCGATCTTCGAGAAGTCACTACCCGTCTGGAAGCGACGCAGCAGCATGCGGAAGATAAAATCCGCCAGATGATCAACAGCGAACAGCGTCTGAGCGAACAATTTGAAAATCTGGCGAACCGTATTTTCGAGCACAGCAACCGTCGTGTAGACGAGCAAAATCGCCAAAGCCTGAACAGCCTGCTTACACCGCTTCGCGAACAACTGGACGGTTTTCGACGCCAGGTTCAGGATAGCTTTGGTAAAGAGGCGCAAGAACGCCATACTCTGGCGCACGAAATTCGTAATCTGCAGCAACTGAACGCGCAGATGGCGCAGGAAGCGGTAAACCTGACGCGGGCATTAAAAGGCGATAACAAAACGCAGGGCAACTGGGGCGAGGTCGTACTCACGCGGGTGCTTGAGGCTTCCGGTCTGCGCGAAGGCTATGAATACGAAACCCAGGTCAGCATTGAGAACGATGCCCGTTCGCGGATGCAGCCAGATGTCATCGTCCGGTTACCGCAGGGCAAAGATGTGGTGATCGACGCGAAAATGACGCTGGTCGCCTATGAACGCTATTTTAATGCTGAAGATGAATACACCCGCGAGAGCGCGTTGCAGGAGCACATCGCCTCGGTACGAAACCATATCCGTCTGCTGGGGCGCAAAGACTATCAGCAGCTTCCTGGGCTGCGCACACTTGACTATGTGCTGATGTTTATCCCCATTGAGCCTGCTTTTTTACTGGCGCTCGATAGACAGCCTGAACTGATTACCGAAGCCCTTAAAAATAACATTATGCTGGTTAGCCCTACCACGTTGTTGGTGGCATTGCGCACGATTGCCAACTTGTGGCGCTACGAGCATCAGAGTCGTAATGCGCAACAGATCGCCGATCGGGCCAGCAAACTTTATGACAAGATGCGATTGTTTGTGGATGATATGTCGGCAATTGGCCAAAGCCTGGATAAAGCTCAGGATAACTACCGACAGGCGATGAAAAAACTCTCTTCAGGCCGTGGAAACGTCCTGTCGCAGGCAGAAGCGTTTCGCAGTTTAGGCGTGGAAATTAAGCGCGAGATTAATCCTGAACTGGCTGAACAAGCCACTACGCAGGATGAAGAGTACCGCTTGCGCTCGGTCCCTGAGACGCAGCAGGATGAACCTTACCCTGATGATGAAGCGGTAAACCAGCAATCAAACTAGTCCGTTTGGGGTAGTTGAACCGGGCAGAAGGGTAGGGCAAATTGGCCCAATCTGTTACACTTCTTGAACATTTTTTGGATGAGCAGGCACTGAGATGGTGGATAATTCACAAGAAACGACGCACTTTGGCTTTCAGACCGTCGCTAAAGAGCAGAAAGCTGACATGGTGGCCCACGTTTTTCATTCTGTGGCGTCTAAATATGACGTTATGAATGACTTAATGTCATTTGGCATTCATCGTTTGTGGAAGCGCTTCACCATTGACTGCAGTGGCGTGCGTCGCGGGCAAACCGTTCTCGATTTGGCGGGCGGTACGGGCGATCTGACGGCGAAATTCTCTCGCATGGTAGGCGAAACTGGCAAAGTTGTGCTGGCGGATATCAACGACTCAATGCTCAAAATGGGTCGTGAAAAGCTGCGTAATATCGGCGTCGTGGGTAACGTTGAGTACGTTCAGGCGAATGCGGAAGCATTACCTTTCCCAGACAACACGTTTGACTGCATCACCATCTCTTTCGGTCTGCGCAACGTAACGGATAAAGACAAAGCATTACGATCTATGTATCGCGTGTTGAAGCCGGGCGGACGTCTACTGGTGCTGGAGTTCTCCAAGCCGATTATCGAACCGCTGAGCAAAGCCTACGACGCATACTCTTTCCACGTTTTGCCGCGCATTGGTTCTATGGTGGCAAGCGATGCAGACAGTTATCGCTATTTGGCGGAGTCCATCCGCATGCATCCCGATCAGGACACCTTAAAAGCAATGATGCAAGATGCCGGGTTCGAAAGCGTTGATTACTACAACCTGACGGCAGGTGTCGTTGCGCTGCATCGTGGTTACAAGTTCTGACAGGAGATTGGGGATGCCTTTAAAACCCTTAGTGACCGCCGGCGTTGAAAATTTGCTTAACACCTTTCTGTATCGTTCTCCTGCGCTCAAGTCAGCCAGAACGCGTTTACAGGGCAAAGTGCTGCGTGTTGAGCTCAAAGGATTTTCAACACCGTTAGTGCTGGTGTTTAGTGAGCGCCAGGTCGATGTGCTGGGGGCATGGGAAGGCGAAGCCGATTGCACCGTAATCACACATGCCAGCGTGTTACCGAAATTACGCGACCGGCAGCAACTCACCACGCTTATCCGCAGTGGTGAGCTGGAGGTTCAGGGCGATATCCAGGTGGTACAGAATTTTGTCGCGTTGGCCGATCTGGCGGAGTTTGATCCCGCAGAACTGTTAGCACCTTATACCGGCGATATCGTCGCGGAAGGGGTCAGCAAAGTTTTGCGTGGTGGAGCGAAGTTCCTGTGCCACAACATTCAACGCCAGCAGCGCTATGTTGCCGAAGCGATCACCGAAGAGTGGCGTATGGCTCCAGGTCCGCTTGAGGTTGCATGGTTTGCAGAAGAAACGGCAGCCGTTGAGCGTGCGGTCGAATCTCTGGCCAAACGGCTGGAAAAACTGGAGGCCAAATGACGCCAGGTGAAGTACGGCGCCTTTATTTCATCATTCGCACTTTTTTAAGCTACGGTCTTGATGAACTCATCCCCAAAATGCGTATCACGCTGCCGCTCCGGTTGTGGCGTTACACGCTGTTCTGGATGCCCAACCGACATAAAGACAAACCGCTGGGAGAACGGCTGAGACTGGCTTTACAGGAGCTCGGCCCGGTGTGGATTAAGTTCGGGCAAATGCTCTCTACCCGCCGTGATCTTTTCCCGCCGCACATCGCCGATCAGCTAGCGCTATTGCAGGATCGGGTAGCCCCATTCGATGGGCAAAGAGCGAAAGAACAAATCGAAGAGGCGATGGGGGGGCTGCCCGTCGAAGAATGGTTTGATGATTTTGAGATCACACCGCTGGCATCCGCGTCTATTGCTCAGGTTCACACCGCGCGACTGAAATCGAATGGGAAAGAGGTGGTGATCAAAGTTATCCGCCCGGACATACTGCCGGTAATTAAAGCGGATTTGAAACTGATCTACCGCCTTGCCCGCTGGGTACCTCGCCTGATGCCAGACGGCCGCCGCCTGCGACCAACAGAAGTGGTCCGTGAATATGAAAAAACGTTGATTGATGAGCTGAATCTGCTGCGCGAGTCGGCGAACGCGATTCAGCTGCGACGTAATTTTGAAGACAGCCCAATGCTGTACATCCCGGAAGTGTACTCTGACTATTGCAGTCAGAACATGATGGTGATGGAGCGCATTTACGGTATTCCCGTTTCAGATGTCACCTCGCTTGAGAAGAACGGCACCAATATGAAGCTGCTGGCTGAACGCGGTGTTCAGGTCTTCTTTACTCAGGTATTCCGCGACAGCTTTTTCCATGCGGATATGCACCCTGGGAACATTTTCGTGAGTTATGAGCATCCTGAAAACCCGAAATACATTGGTATTGATTGTGGGATTGTGGGTTCTTTAAACAAAGAAGATAAGCGTTATCTGGCTGAAAACTTCATCGCGTTCTTTAACCGCGACTACCGCAAAGTTGCTGAACTGCATGTGGATTCTGGCTGGGTTCCGCCGGATACCAACGTAGAAGAGTTTGAATTTGCCATTCGTACCGTGTGCGAGCCGATTTTCGAAAAACCGCTGGCGGAGATTTCCTTTGGCCATGTGCTGTTAAATCTGTTCAACACAGCGCGCCGATTCAATATGGAAGTTCAGCCTCAACTGGTATTGCTACAGAAGACTCTGCTGTACGTTGAAGGTGTCGGACGACAGCTCTACCCGCAGTTAGATTTGTGGAAAACGGCCAAGCCTTTCCTCGAATCCTGGATCAAAGATCAGGTCGGTATTCCGGCGCTTGTTAGGGCATTTAAAGAAAAAGCACCGTTCTGGGTCGAAAAAATGCCAGAAATACCTGAACTGGTGTATGACAGTTTGCGCCAGGGCAAATATTTACAGCACAGTGTTGATAAGATTGCCCGCGAGCTTCACGCGAATCATGTACGTCAGGGACAATCCCGTTATTTATTGGGCATTGGTGCAACATTGTTGCTCAGTGGAACATTCCTGCTGGTAAGCCGTCCTGAGTGGGGGCTTATGCCGGGCTGGTTAATGGCCGGCGGTGTCTTAGCCTGGTTGATCGGCTGGCGCAAAATGCGCTGAATTTTTCATCGCCCTAGGCAGGTCGTGTAACGTATACTACGGCCTTATTAATTCATCATCTATGACAGAGGAACATGTATGGGTGGTATCAGTATTTGGCAGTTGTTGATCATTGCCGTCATCGTTGTACTGCTATTTGGCACCAAGAAACTCGGCTCCATCGGTTCCGATCTTGGCGCGTCGATTAAAGGCTTCAAAAAAGCAATGGGTGATGATGAGCCAAAGCAAGATAAAACCAGCCAGGACGCTGATTTTACTGCTAAATCCATTACCGATAAGCAGGGCGAAGTGAAAAAAGAAGACGCCAAAAGCCAAGATAAAGAGCAGGTATAATCCGTGTTTGATATCGGTTTTAGCGAACTGTTATTGGTGTTCGTGATCGGCCTCATCGTCCTGGGGCCGCAACGTTTACCTGTAGCGGTAAAAACGGTTGCTGGCTGGGTTCGTGCTTTGCGTTCCCTGGCAACTACTGTTCAGAATGAACTGACCCAGGAGCTTAAGCTTCAGGAGTTTCAGGACAGCCTGAAGAAAGTAGAGAAAGCGAGCCTGACAAATCTGACCCCGGAGTTGAAAGCCTCAATGGATGAGCTGCGTGAAGCGGCAGAGTCGATGAAGCGTTCTTACAGTGTGCACGATCCTGAGAAAGAGAGCGATGAAGCGCACACTATCCATAATCCGGTGGTGAAAGAAGCTGAAGCGCAGCGAGAAGGGGTCACCCCTGCTGCCGCTGAAAACCAGGCCAGTTCGCCGGAGCAAAAACCGGAATCCACGGGTGCTAAAACGCCAGAGCCAACGGAAAACACTTCCGCTACGTTAATGGATGCAGAAAAGAAAGCTGTCGCACCTGTTGCCGAATCCTCCCCCTCGTCGAGTGATAAACCGTAAACATGGCTGTAGAAGATACCCAACCGCTCATCACGCATCTTATTGAGCTGCGTAAGCGACTCCTGAACTGCATCATTGCGGTAATCGTGATCTTTTTGGCGTTGGTTTACTTTGCCAACGACATTTACCATATGGTCGCGGCGCCGTTGATTAAACAGATGCCGCAGGGTGCAACGATGATCGCCACCGATGTGGCTTCGCCGTTCTTTACCCCAATCAAGTTGACCTTCATGGTATCGCTGATCCTGTCAGCGCCAGTGATCCTCTACCAGGTGTGGGCATTTATTGCGCCGGCGTTGTATAAACATGAACGCCGTCTGGTTGTTCCGCTGCTGGTCTCCAGTTCGTTGTTGTTCTACATCGGCATGGCATTCGCCTATTTTGTTGTCTTCCCGTTAGCGTTTGGTTTTCTGGCCAACACGGCTCCGCAAGGCGTGCAGGTATCAACGGACATTGCCAGCTATCTCAGCTTTGTAATGGCGCTATTTATGGCTTTCGGTGTCTCTTTTGAGGTGCCTGTCGCCATCGTGCTGCTATGCTGGATGGGCATTACGACGCCAGATGATTTACGCAAAAAACGTCCTTATGTTGTGGTGGGTGCTTTTGTCGTCGGGATGCTACTGACTCCGCCAGATGTCTTCTCGCAAACGTTGTTGGCGATACCGATGTACTGCCTGTTCGAGGTGGGTGTTTTCTTCTCTCGTTTCTATGTCGGTAAGCGACGTACGAGAGATGAGGACAACGAGGCTGAAGAAGCAAAAGAAGCCGAAGCCACCGAGAAAACTGAAGAATAAATTCAACCGCCCGTCAGGGCGGTTGTCATATGGGAGGAAGCATGTTTGATATTGGCGTTAATTTAACCAGTTCACAATTTGCGAAAGACCGGGATGAGGTCGTGGCGCGCGCCTTTGCTGCGGGCGTAAACGGTATGCTTCTGACCGGAACAAACCTTCACGAAAGCCAGCAGGCGTTAAAGCTGGCGCAGCATTATCCGCATTGCTGGTCCACGGCTGGCGTGCACCCGCATGACAGCAGCCAATGGCAATCCTCAACGGAAGACGAGATCATCGCGCTGGCAAACCAGTCGAAGGTAGTCGCTATTGGTGAGTGCGGCCTGGATTTCAATCGCAATTTCTCCACGCCGCAGGAGCAGGAACGTGCTTTTGAAGCGCAACTGCGCATTGCTGCTGAACTGCAGATGCCGATTTTCATGCATTGTCGGGATGCGCATGAGCGTTTTCTGACGTTGCTGGAGCCGTGGCTGGACAGCCTCCCAGGCGCGGTGCTGCACTGTTTCACCGGTTCGCGCCAGGAGATGCAGGACTGCGTGGACCGAGGGCTTTATATCGGTATCACCGGGTGGGTCTGTGATGAACGCCGGGGGATGGAACTGCGGGAGCTGCTGCCGTTTATTCCGGTGGAAAGACTGCTGATAGAAACCGATGCACCTTACCTGCTCCCTCGCGACTTAACGCCTAAACCGGCGTCACGTCGCAATGAACCGGCGCACCTGCCGCATATTCTTGAGCGAATTGCTCACTGGCGTGGGGAAGATCCTCAATGGCTGTCAGCAACCATTGATGCCAACGTCAGAACGCTGTTCGAAGTGACCTTCTAAACGACTTATATTTTTCGAAAACCGGTATTTTTCACGCTCTGCTTAATCTCTTTATTCAAGAGGTTAAGCAGTAGCATGGAACGCGCTTCGCCATCCGGTTCGGTGAAGATCGCTTTCAGTCCCTCAAACGCCCCTTCAGTAATAATCACGCTGTCCCCTGGCTGAGGGGTTTGCGGGTCAACAATACCTTCAGGCTTGTAGATAGAAAGCTGGTGAATTACGGGGGATGGGACGGTCGCAGGTGTCGCTCCAAAACGAACAAAATGGCTGACACCACGCGTGGCGTTGATCGTGGTGGTGTGGATCACTTCCGGGTCGAACTCGACAAACATGTAATTAGGGAATAGTGGTTCACTGACTGTGGTACGTTTACCGCGCACCATTTTTTCCAGGGTGATCATAGGCGTCAGGCAGTTCACCGCCTGTCTTTCCAGGTGTTCCTGGGCTCGCTGAAGTTGCCCACGTTTGCAGTACAGTAAATACCAGGATTGCATAATAACTCTTATTCGCTTGTTCTGAGCGCTAGCATAGCAAAAGCCATGAGTTAAGTTAATTATACCCGCCTCAAAGCAGGCTGAAACCCAACGGGTATATACTCCCAGGGCTTATATGTATCGCCAGAGTTCACGCTAATTTAACAAAAATACAGCATCACAATGATGAACGCCGTATAATGAAGCGCTTACGAAGAGGCCACAATGGACGCCATGAAATATCACGATTTACGCGACTTCCTGACGCTGCTTGAACAGCAGGGCGAGCTCAAACGCATTTCGCTTGAGGTGGATCCCCACCTGGAAATTACTGAAATTGCCGATCGCACCCTACGTGCTGGCGGGCCTGCGTTACTGTTTGAGAATCCTAAAGGCTATTCAATGCCGGTGCTGTGTAACCTGTTTGGCACACCGAAGCGTGTTGCGATGGGGATGGGGCAGGAAGATGTCTCGGCACTACGGGAAGTCGGTAAACTGTTGGCGTTTTTGAAAGAGCCGGAGCCACCGAAAGGATTCCGCGATCTGTTTGATAAGCTGCCGCAGTTTAAGCAGGTGCTGAACATGCCGACTAAGCGGTTGCGCGGTGCGCCTTGTCAGCAAAAAATCTACTCCGGTGATGACGTCGATTTAAACCGTATTCCGATTATGACCTGTTGGCCGGAAGATGCCGCACCGCTGATTACCTGGGGGCTAACCGTAACGCGTGGCCCACATAAAGAGCGGCAGAATCTGGGTATTTATCGCCAGCAGTTGATTGGCAAAAACAAGCTCATTATGCGCTGGCTGTCCCACCGCGGCGGCGCGCTCGATTACCAGGAGTGGTGTGCGGCGCATCCTGGCGAACGCTTCCCGGTTTCGGTGGCGTTGGGGGCAGATCCTGCGACCATTCTGGGGGCCGTGACGCCCGTCCCTGATACATTATCCGAGTACGCATTTGCCGGGCTGTTACGCGGCACCAAGACCGAAGTGGTCAAATGTATTTCCAACGATCTGGAAGTGCCCGCCAGTGCTGAAATCGTGCTGGAAGGGTATATCGAACCGGGTGAGCTGGCCCCGGAAGGACCGTATGGCGATCATACCGGTTACTACAACGAAGTAGATAGCTTTCCGGTCTTTACCGTCACGCACATTACTCAGCGTGAAGAGGCGATTTATCACTCTACTTATACCGGGCGTCCGCCTGATGAGCCCGCAGTGCTTGGCGTGGCGCTGAATGAAGTTTTCGTTCCTATTCTGCAAAAGCAGTTCCCGGAAATCGTCGATTTTTACCTGCCTCCGGAAGGCTGTTCATATCGTCTGGCCGTGGTGACGATGAAAAAACAGTACGCTGGTCATGCCAAACGCGTCATGATGGGTGTTTGGTCGTTTTTGCGCCAGTTTATGTACACCAAATTTGTTATTGTCTGCGATGATGATGTCAATGCACGCGACTGGAATGATGTGATTTGGGCAATTACTACCCGTATGGACCCGGCTCGGGATACGGTACTGGTAGAGAATACGCCAATTGATTACCTGGACTTTGCCTCGCCGGTTTCCGGCCTGGGTTCAAAAATGGGGCTGGATGCCACAAATAAATGGCCGGGCGAAACCCAACGCGAATGGGGACGCCCGATTAAAAAAGATCCTGAAGTAACTGCGCGTATTGACGCAATTTGGGATGAACTGGCCATCTTTAATGACGGCAAAAGCGCCTGAGGCGCGATCGTTTTGCCTATTGATCCGACAGAGAGAGCGCATGACAACCTTAAGCTGTAAAGTGACCTCGGTAGAAGCTATCACTGATACCGTATATCGCGTTCGTTTAGTGCCAGACGCGGCGTTTTCCTTTCGTGCTGGCCAGTATTTAATGGTCGTGATGGACGAAAGGGATAAGCGTCCGTTTTCCATGGCATCCACGCCGGACGAGCAAGGATTCATTGAGCTGCACGTTGGCGCCTCTGAGCTAAATCTTTATGCCATGGCTGTGATGGACCGCATTCTGAAAGACCGGGAAATCAAGGTCGACATTCCGCATGGCGAAGCCTGGCTGCGTGATGAAGACGAGCGCCCGCTGATCCTGATTGCCGGTGGTACAGGGTTCTCTTACGTGCGTTCCATTCTGCTTACTGCGCTGGCGCGTAATCCAAACCGCGATATCACCATTTACTGGGGTGGGCGCGAAGAGAAGCATCTCTACGATCTCTCCGAACTGGAAGCGTTGTCTGTTAATCACCCGAATCTGCGCGTTGAGCCAGTGGTGGAACAGCCAGAAGACGGCTGGCGTGGTCGTACGGGAACCGTGTTAACGGCGGTATTGCAGGATTACGGTACCCTGGCTGAGCACGATATCTACATTGCCGGTCGTTTTGAAATGGCCAAAATCGCGCGCGATCTGTTCTGTAATGAACGCAGTGCGCGTGAAGATCGCCTGTTTGGCGACGCTTTCGCGTTCATTTAAGCGCTGTGCGCCGGAGCCCTTCCGGCGCATCCATCAATCATCTGTCTTCCAACTAGCAGGGCGCAGGCCCGGCGTCATTGCCTCTCTTTCTCATCATAATTATTTTTTAGTAAACATAATATGTCCGTCACTCAAACATAAATTGAGTTTTTGTGACAGCTCTCCATGTGTTTAGTAAACAAAATAGGCAAGCTAAACCGCATCACATTGTGAGATGCAAATGAGGAAAAATCATGAGGCTCGGACTGGATATCGGCGGGACTAAAATCGAAGCGGTGGTGATTGATAACGCGGGTGAAATTGTTTACCGCGAACGATGCGCGACACCAAAGCAGCGTTACGGTGATTTTTTCCAGGCCGTGACGGAGATGATAGCCAGGGCTATGCAGGCCATTAATCAGCCTTTATCGGTTGGCGTCGGGGTGCCAGGTGCGGTGGATAGCGAAGGTTTGATTAAGAATTCCAACATTCTGGTGCTGAATCAGCAGGCCTTTGCGCAAGATCTCGAGCGTGCATTAGGAATGCCAGTGCCCGTTACTAATGATGCCAACTGCTTTACCCTGTCAGAAGCGATGGACGGTAGTGGGCGTGGGCATAGCGTGGTATTTGGCGTGATCCTCGGTACCGGATGCGGCGGTGGTCTATGCATCGAGAACCGGTTGATCTCCGGCCCTAACGCCTGTGCCGGAGAGTGGGGGCATAATGCCTTGCCGCGCTACCACGGATCTCGGGACGGGGCTGAAGTGACATGCTATTGCGGACAGTTGAACTGTATTGAGAGCTTTATTTCGGGGAGTGGCCTGGAGCGCCAGTATATGAATCACACCGCGCAACATATGGGTGTGCCACAAATTATGCAACGGGTAGCATCGGGTGATGCAGACGCCTGTTTGTTATGGGAACGCTATTGCGATCAACTGGCTCGCGCGTTGGCGAGTGTGGTAAATATGCTCGATCCCGATGTTATCGTGCTGGGGGGCGGGGTATCCAATATCGATTTACTGTACTCAGGCTTACAGGCGCGAGTGGCGCAGTACGTGTTTGGTAAACAGTGCCGCACACCGATCGTTCAGGCCCGCCACGGCGACAGCAGCGGCGTACGCGGCGCAGCATGGCTGGGGGCGCAACAAGCCACAGTAAATCCATGAGACTGAAATGACGAAACCTGTACGTATCAGAGACATTGCCGACGCTTGTGGCGTCTCGGTTGGCGCTGTTTCCCGCGCGCTAAAAGGGCAACCGGGGCTGCGTGAAGAGACCCGGCAGCGCATTATTTCAGTGGCGCAGCAGCAGGGTTATGATTTTTCTCGCCTGCGCGCAGACAAAATCAAACGTGTCCTGTTTTTACTGCATCGCCAGCACAATATCAGCCGGGCTTTACCGTTTTACTCTCAGCTGCTGCTGGGGATAGAAGATCTGTGTCGCGAAAAGGGGGTTGCGCTGAGCTTTCTCTCTATAGGTCCAGGCGATGCAGTGAGTGAGCAGGTAATGCTGCACCAGCCTGATGCGCTAATCTGCGCGGGATTTTTTGAACCTGAGTTGCTTGGGCTGCTACAACAGATGAAATTGCCGCTGGTGCTGGTGGATCTCTGGGCGCCAGGACTGCCTTGCGTGAATCCTGACAATACTCTGGGCGGCTATCTGGCTACGCAACATCTGATTGCACAAGGCCGCAGCCGCATTGCTTTTCTTGCCAGTACGCTTGCGCACTACAGCATCCGTCAGCGTGAAAAGGGCTACCGTCAGGCATTGTATGAAGCCCGTTTGCTAATGCCGCCAGAGTACGATGTCGTTGCGCCGCCGCTGCTGGATACCGAGCAATCTCTGGTGGATGCGGTTAATGAGCTACTCAGACTGCCAGAGCCGCCCGATGCCATTTTTGCCTATAACGACGCGGCAGCGATGGTTGTTCAGCAGGTGTGTGCGCAGCAGGGTATACGTATCCCGGAAGATCTTGCGCTGGTGGGGTTTGATGATATCGATGCTGCGGCCTGGTCACATCCGCCGCTGACTACCATTGCGGTTGATAAAAAACAGCTGGGGCGTGAAGCGCTGCGTTTACTGCTGGAAGAAAATCAGGAAGAGAATCTGCTGCTGCCGGTGCAGTTAGTGGTGCGTGGTAGTTCAGGGAAATAAAAAACCCGCCCCTGACAGGCGGGAAGAACGGCAACTAAACTTTCTCTCTTCGCCATTGGCACCATAACTGTGTTGGCTTCGCTCATTCACCCGAATCACTTACTATACGTAAGCTCATCGGGATTCATTCGCTTGCCGCCTTGTTCTGGCACCAATGGCTTTGAGATAACATTTCGTAGGCCGGGCAAGCGAAGCGCCCCCGGCATGCTTTGATTAAACTCGC
Organism: Citrobacter sp. 506; assembly: GCF_050434985.1. Taxonomy (NCBI): domain Bacteria; kingdom Pseudomonadati; phylum Pseudomonadota; class Gammaproteobacteria; order Enterobacterales; family Enterobacteriaceae; genus Citrobacter; species Citrobacter sp. 506. The sequence continues at coordinate 7,833 of NZ_JBNDJN010000009.1, read as the reverse complement.
TCAAATACCGTTGCGATACCCTGACCTAACCCGATACACATCGTCGCCAGACCAAACTGCACGTCTTTGCGTTCCATCAGGTTGAGCAGGGTGGTGCTGATACGCGCCCCAGAACAGCCCAGCGGGTGACCCAAGGCGATCGCCCCGCCGTTGAGGTTGATCTTCTCATCGATCTGCTCCATCAGCCCCAGATCTTTAATACACGGCAGGATCTGAGCGGCAAAGGCTTCGTTCATCTCAAACAAACCGATGTCGCTGGTGGAGAGCCCCGCTTTTTTCAGCGCCAGCTTTGAGGCCGGAACCGGGCCGTAACCCATGATTGACGGATCGCAGCCGACAACAGCCATCGAACGAATACGGGCACGCGGCGTCAGACCCAGTTGACGGGCGCGGCTTTCGCTCATTACCAGCATCGCCGCTGCGCCGTCGGAGAGCGCAGAAGAGGTACCGGCAGTCACCGTTCCGTTCACCGGATCGAACGCCGGGCGCAGGGTGGAGAGCGCTTCAACGGTCGTTTCCGGACGGATAACCTCATCGTAGTTAAACTGCTTCAGCACGCCGTCGGCATCATGACCGCCGGTCGGGATGATTTCGTTTTTAAAAGCGCCAGACTGTGTTGCAGCCCAGGCACGAGCGTGTGAACGTGCGGCGAAAGCGTCCTGCATTTCACGGCTGATGCCGTGCATGCGGGAGAGCATTTCTGCGGTCAGGCCCATCATCCCTGCGGCTTTCGCCACGTTGCGGCTCATACCCGGGTGGAAATCAACGCCGTGGCTCATTGGCACATGGCCCATATGCTCAACGCCGCCAATCAGGCACGCCTGAGCATCACCAGTCATGATCATGCGTGCCGCATCGTGCAGCGCCTGCATGGATGAACCGCACAGGCGATTGACCGTGACGGCCGGAACGGAGTGCGGAACTTCCGCTAGCAGCGCGGCATTACGGGCGATATTGAAACCCTGCTCCAGCGTTTGTTGCACACAGCCCCAGTAAATGTCATCAAGCGCGGTTGGCTCCAGCGCCGGATTACGCGCCAGCAGGCTACGCATTAAATGTGCTGAGATATCTTCTGCCCGCACGTTCCGAAACGCGCCCCCTTTCGAACGGCCCATCGGGGTACGGATCGCATCAACAATTACAACCTGTTCCATTGTGACTCCTTAAGCCGTTTTCAGGCTGCCAACCGGGCGGGCTGGCTCAACCTGGGGATAATACGGTTCGTTATGGCGCGCTTTATCACGCAGACCGACCGGAACTTCATACAGCGGACCAAGGTGCTGATACTGCTGAGCCATATCGAGATACTTCGCGCTGCCGAGCGTATCCAGCCAGCGGAACGCACCGCCATGGAACGGAGGGAAGCCCAGACCGTATACCAGCGCCATATCGGCTTCTGCCGGGCTGGCGATAATGCCTTCTTCCAGGCAACGCACTACTTCGTTGACCATAGGGATCATCATGCGGGCGATAATCTCTTCATCGCTGAAGTCGCGTTTCGGCTGGCTGACCTCTGCCAGCAGATCGTCAACGGTGGCATCTTCTTCTTTCTTCGGCTTGCCCTTGTTGTCTTCTTTATAACGCCAGAATCCGAGACCGTTTTTCTGCCCGAAACGGTTAGCATCAAACAGGGCGTCTATCGCATCGCGATAATCTTTCTGCATACGCTGAGGGAAGCCTGCGGACATCACCGCCTGCGCGTGGTGCGCGGTATCAATACCTACCACGTCCAGCAGATAAGCCGGGCCCATCGGCCAACCAAACTGTTTTTCCATCACTTTGTCGACTTTGCGGAAATCCGCCCCGTCGCGCAGTAACTGACTGAAACCGGCAAAATAGGGGAACAGCACGCGGTTAACGAAGAAACCAGGGCAGTCATTAACCACAATCGGCGTTTTGCCCATCTGGCTTGCCCAGGCGACAACCTTAGCGATGGTTTCATCCGAGCTTTTCTCGCCGCGAATGATCTCAACCAGCGGCATACGGTGCACCGGGTTAAAGAAGTGCATCCCACAGAAGTTTTCCGGACGCTTAAGCGCGCTGGCCAGTTCGTTGATTGGGATGGTGGAAGTATTCGAAGCCAGTACAGTGTCCGGGCGAACCTGATCTTCGGTTTCCGCCAGTACCGCTTTTTTCACTTTTGGGTTTTCTACGACCGCTTCAACTACCACGTCCACGCGCTCGAAACCGCTATAGTCGAGGGTGGGATGAATGGTGGAAATAACGCCCGCCATTTTCAGACCGTCAATTTTGCCGCGCTCAAGCTGTTTGTTCAGTAGCTTGGCCGCTTCGGTCATGCCCAGCGTTAATGATTTGTCGTTGATATCTTTCATGACAACCGGCACGCCTTTCCAGGCCGACTGGTAAGCGATGCCGCCGCCCATAATGCCTGCGCCCAGCACAGCCGCTTGCTTTGGCGCTTCAACATTTTTGGTGAGCTTTTTGGCTTTGGCTTTCACGAACTGATCGTTAAGGAAAATTCCAACCAGTGCGCGGGCTTCATTGGTGTGCGCGAGTGGAACAAAGCTTTTATTTTCCAGATTCAGCGCTTCTTCACGACCAAAACGGGCCGCTGCTTCAATGGTTTTTACCGCGGTAATCGGTGCGGGATAATGCTTACCTGCCGTCTGCGCCACCATACCTTTGGCGATGGTAAAGCTCATTGCTGCTTCAATTTTGCTGAGTTTCAACGGCTCCAGCTTCGGCTGACGTTTGGCTTTCCAGTCGAGGTCGCCGTTAATCGCCTGATGTAATACCGCGATCGCGCCATCAAGCAGTTTGTCTTGCTTCACTACGCCATCGACCAGACCGATTTTTAGCGCCTGCTCAGCACCCACATCTTTACCCGCAGCAATAATTTCCAGCGCGCTGTCCGCACCCAGCATACGTGGCATACGCACGGAGCCGCCAAAGCCTGGCATAATGCCCAGCTTGGTTTCTGGCAGGCCGATGCGCAGGTCCGGCGTAGCCAGACGATAATCGGTCGCCAGGACACACTCACAGCCGCCGCCCAGCGCATAGCCGTTAACCGCTGAGAGAGTCGGAACAGGCAGATCTTCCAGGCGATTAAACACGCTGTTGGCAAAATGCAGCCACTGGCTCAACTGCTCTTCAGGCACGAGGAACAGTGAAAGGAATTCGGTGATGTCGGCACCAACAATAAAGGCTGCTTTGTTAGAACGCAGCAGCAGCCCTTTTAAATTCGGTTGTTTTTCCAGCACGTCAAGCGCATGGCCCAGGCTGGCAACGGTGGCCGTGTCGAGTTTATTGACTGAGCCTGGGGCATCGAACACCAGTTCGGCGATGCCATCTTCCAGCCAGTCGAGGTACAGGGTGTCGCCTTTGTAAAGCATGTCAGTCTCCTGAATCCGCAAGGTGATCTGGTCATACCAGATGAATCGAAGTGTGTGTTTTATGTTAATAAAATGCAAATGAATGATTAAAGAAATGACGATTTGATCACGCTCGGCAGAAATCACGCACTCACAAAACGATGTGCTAAGATGCGGACACTTGAGGTCAAAAAAACAGAAGGATAGAAAATGGAATCACTGGCCGCACTCTATAAAAATCATATCGTTACCCTACAAGAACGGACGCGCGACGCGCTGGAGCGCTTCAAGCTGGATGCGTTACTTATTCACTCAGGAGAACTTGTTAACGTCTTTCTCGACGATCATCCCTACCCGTTTAAGGTCAATCCGCAATTCAAAGCCTGGGTGCCTGTAACGCAGGTTCCTAACTGCTGGTTGCTGGTGGATGGCGTGAATAAGCCGAAATTGTGGTTCTACCTGCCGGTCGATTACTGGCACAACGTTGAGCCGCTGCCGACCTCCTTCTGGACGGAAGAAATTGAGATCATCGCGCTGCCAAAAGCTGATGGTATCGGTAGCCAGCTGCCTGCTGCTCGCGGCAATATCGGTTACATCGGTCCGGTTCCGGAACGCGCGCTGCAGCTGGACATCGCGGCCAGCAATATCAACCCGAAAGGGGTTATCGACTACCTGCATTATTATCGTGCTTACAAAACAGATTACGAACTGGCCTGTATGCGCGAAGCACAGAAAATGGCGGTGAATGGACACCGTGCCGCGGAAGAAGCGTTCCGTTCCGGGATGAGCGAGTTTGACATCAACCTCGCTTACCTGACTGCTACCGGTCATCGCGACACCGACGTGCCGTACAGCAACATCGTGGCGCTTAACGAGCATGCTTCGGTTCTGCATTACACCAGACTGGATCATCAGGCTCCGTCTGAAATCCGCAGTTTCCTGCTGGACGCCGGTGCGGAATACAACGGCTATGCAGCAGACCTGACGCGTACGTGGTCGGCGAAAAGCGACAACGACTATGCGCATCTGGTGAAGGATGTGAATGACGAGCAACTGGCGCTGATTGCCACTATGAAAGCGGGTACCAGCTACGTGGATTATCACATTCAGTTCCATCAGCGCATCGCGAAGCTGCTGCGTAAGCATCAAATCATCACCGATATGAGTGAAGAGGCGATGGTGGAAAACGATCTTACCGGGCCGTTTATGCCGCATGGCATTGGTCACCCGCTGGGCCTGCAGGTACACGATGTCGCTGGCTTTATGCAGGATGACAGCGGTACGCATCTGGCCGCGCCGTCGAAGTATCCTTACCTGCGTTGCACCCGCGTGCTGCAACCGGGCATGGTCCTGACCATCGAACCGGGCATCTACTTCATTGAATCGCTGTTGGCGCCGTGGCGTGAAGGGCAGTTCAGCAAACACTTCAACTGGCAGAAAATTGAAGCCCTGAAACCGTTCGGCGGTATTCGTATTGAAGATAACGTGGTGGTCCACGAGAACAATATCGAAAACATGACACGGGATTTAAAACTGGCGTAATGGACAGTTGGCTAATCCCTGCGGCGCCGGTAAGCGTCGTTGAAGAGATCAAAAAAAGCCGCTTCATTACGCTGCTCGCCCATACGGACGGCGTAGAAGCGGCGAAAGCGTTTGTTGAGTCAGTCAAAATGGAACACCCGGACGCCCGCCACCATTGTGTGGCGTGGGTGGCGGGCGCGCCCAATGACTCGCAGCAGCTGGGATTTTCAGACGATGGCGAACCGGCTGGTACGGCAGGCAAACCGATGCTCGCGCAGCTGATGGGGAGTGGCATCGGTGAGATTACCGCGGTGGTGGTGCGCTACTACGGCGGTATCCTTCTGGGTACGGGTGGGCTAGTGAAAGCCTACGGTGGCGGCGTGAATCAGGCGTTGCGTCAGTTAACGACGCAGCGCAAGACGCCATTAACCGAATATACTTTGCAGTGTGAGTACGGTCAGCTGGCAGGCATTGAAGCTTTGCTGGGGCAGTTTGACGGTAAAGTTGTTGCCAGTGATTACCAGGCTTTTGTTCGGCTCAGGGTGGCGCTTCCTTATGCCAAAGTGGATGAATTTTCGGCAAAACTGGCGGATTTTAGTCGGGGTTCATTGCAATTGTTAGCGATTGAAGAATAATCCCCACCTCATTTTAAAGAACTAAGGAAGCGGCAGAGATGCATTTTCGCGCCATCACCCGAATCGTTGGACTACTGGTCATCTTATTCTCGGGGACAATGATTATCCCCGGACTGGTAGCGCTCATCTACCGCGATGGGGCAGGGCGTGCGTTTACTCAAACTTTCTTCGTTGCTCTGGCGATCGGCTCCATGCTGTGGTGGCCAAACCGTAAAGAGAAGGGCGAGCTGAAATCGCGCGAAGGGTTTCTGATTGTCGTTTTGTTCTGGACCGTGCTGGGTAGCGTGGGTGCGCTACCGTTCATCTTTGCGGAAAGCCCTAACCTCACGATAACTGACGCTTTTTTTGAATCCTTCTCCGGATTAACCACCACGGGGGCGACAACGCTGGTGGGGCTGGATTCATTGCCACACGCTATCCTCTTTTATCGACAGATGCTGCAATGGTTCGGCGGGATGGGGATCATCGTGCTGGCGGTGGCTATTCTGCCTATTCTTGGCGTCGGCGGGATGCAGCTCTACCGGGCAGAAATGCCGGGCCCGCTGAAAGATAACAAAATGCGTCCGCGTATTGCCGAAACGGCGAAAACGCTGTGGCTTATCTATGTATTACTGACGGTGGCGTGTGCGCTGGCGCTATGGTTTGCCGGGATGCCCGCGTTTGACGCTATTGGGCACAGCTTTGCTACGATAGCCATCGGCGGCTTTTCCACACACGATGCCAGCGTGGGGTATTTCGACAGTCCCACGATTAACACCATTATTGCTATCTTCTTGCTGATCTCCGGTTGTAACTATGGTCTGCACTTCTCTTTACTCAGCGGTCGCAGCCTGAAGGTCTACTGGCGCGATCCAGAATTCCGCATGTTCATTGGGGTGCAGCTGACGCTGGTGGCTGTCTGTACGCTGGTGCTGTGGATACACAATACCTACGGTTCGGCACTCACGACCATCAACCAGGCTTTTTTTCAGGTGGTATCAATGGCGACGACCGCCGGATTTACTACGGACAGTATTGCCCGCTGGCCGCTGTTCCTGCCGGTGCTGTTGCTGTGTTCTGCTTTTATTGGCGGCTGTGCCGGGTCGACGGGCGGTGGCTTGAAGGTGATTCGAATCCTGTTGCTGTTTAAGCAGGGTAACCGCGAATTGAAACGACTGGTCCACCCGAATGCGGTTTACAGTATCAAGCTGGGTAACCGTGCTTTGCCGGAGCGAATCCTTGAAGCTGTGTGGGGATTCTTCTCTGCCTATGCGCTGGTCTTTATTATCAGTATGCTGGCGATTATTGCGACCGGTGTTGATGACTTCTCCGCGTTTGCCTCTGTTGTGGCGACGCTGAATAACCTGGGGCCAGGGCTGGGGGTTGTTGCCGACAACTTTGCCAGTATGAACCCCGTGGCGAAGTGGATCCTGATTGCCAATATGCTGTTTGGTCGTCTGGAGGTCTTTACCCTGCTGGTACTCTTTACCCCTACTTTCTGGCGTGAATAATGGAGTAACACGTGAAAACACTGATTCTTTTTTCTTCCCGGGACGGACAAACGCGTGAAATCGCCGAGTATCTGGCTTCTGAACTCAAAGAGCTGGGCGTTTGGGCGGATGTCGTTAATTTGCATCGTACCGCGGAGCCTGACTGGCAAAATTATGACAGCGTGGTGATTGGCGCCTCGATTCGCTATGGTCATTACCATGCAGCTTTTCAGGAGTTTGTGAAAAAGCATGCCACGCGGCTGAACGCGATGCCGAGTGCCTTCTACTCCGTAAACCTGGTTGCCCGTAAACCGGAGAAACGCACGCCGCAAACTAACAGTTATGCGCGTAAGTTCCTGATGAGTTCGCCGTGGCGGCCTGATCGCAGTGCGGTTATTGCTGGCGCTTTGCTGTATCCACGCTATCGCTGGTATGACCGCGTTATGATCCAACTGATAATGAAGATGTCAGGCGGTGAAACAGATACCAATAAAGAAGTGGTGTATACCGATTGGGAACAGGTCGCGGATTTCGCGCGGGAAATCGCCCAATTAACCCACAAAACGTTGTCAAAATAAGCACAAAGAATAAAAAATACGCACTCGGAAGATTATTTTAAATTTCCCCTTGTCAGCCTGAAATAACTCCCTATAATGCGCCTCCACTGACACGGAACAACGGATTACACGCCGCCGGGTCAGCGGGGTTCCACTGAGAATCTCGCAGAGAAAAGCAAAAATAAATGCTTGACTCTGAATGAGGAAAACGTAATATACGGGATCTCGCGACAGAGCGCTAAAGCGCGTCGCAACTGCTCTTTAACAATTTATCAGACAATCTGTGTGGGCACTCGAAGATACGGATTCTTAACGTCGC
>NZ_JBNDJN010000008.1:0-142521 GCF_050434985.1 Citrobacter sp. 506 | reverse complement strand
CGGCCCGGAGGGTGGCGGGCAGGACGCCCGCCATAAACTGCCAGGCATCAAATAAGTGAAGAAGCCCATCCTGCCGGATGGGCTTTTTTGCGTCTGCAGGGAGTGAGAACTGCCGGATGCAGCGTACCGTTTTATCCAGCCCATACTGTTGTAACCGGTGTGCAGGCCTGAGAAGCGCAGCACACCTGGCTCTCCCGGCAGCACATTGCCTGTTACGCGAACGACGAATAGCATTCTCCTTTTTTCTTTACTGCACTAATCTACAGCAAGGAGCCGTGAAACTTTCTCAACTTGAGGATGCAGGCTCGACATTCGCATGATTCCTGGGTATCTTCAGCTATCTGGATGTCTAAACGTTTAAACGTATGTAGTGAGGTTATCAGGTTATGCCAATTCGCGTGCAGGACGAGCTACCCGCCGTCAATTTCTTGCGTGAGGAAAACGTCTTTGTGATGACGTCATCTCGCGCTTCTGGTCAGGAAATTCGTCCACTGAAGGTGCTCATCCTCAACCTGATGCCCAAGAAGATTGAAACGGAAAACCAGTTCCTGCGTTTACTGTCTAACTCCCCGCTGCAGGTAGATGTTCAGCTATTGCGCATTGATGCCCGCGAGTCACGCAACACCCCTACGGAGCATCTGAATAACTTTTACTGTAATTTCGAGGATATCTGCGATCAGAACTTTGATGGACTGATCGTGACCGGCGCGCCGTTGGGTCTGGTTGAATTTAATGACGTGGCTTACTGGCCGCAGATTAAACAAGTGCTTGAATGGGCGAAAGATCATGTTACATCGACGCTCTTTGTCTGTTGGGCGGTGCAAGCCGCATTGAATATCCTGTACGGAATTCCCAAGCAAACCCGTACGGATAAACTCTCAGGCGTCTATGAGCACCATATTCTTCATCCTCATGCGCTGCTGACGCGTGGATTTGATGATGCGTTCCTGGCCCCGCATTCGCGCTATGCCGATTTTCCTGCTGCCCTTATCAGGGACTACACCGATCTCGAGATTTTTGCCGAAACAGAAGAGGGAGATGCCTACCTGTTTGCCAGCAAAGATAAACGTATTGCCTTCGTAACGGGCCATCCTGAATATGACGCTCATACACTCGGCAGTGAATATTTTCGTGACGTCGAAGCGGGCTTAACGCCGGAAGTGCCCTATAACTACTTCCCAAAAGATGACCCGCAAAATAAACCGCGGGCAACCTGGCGTAGCCACGGCAATCTGTTGTTTACCAACTGGCTCAACTATTACGTTTACCAGATCACGCCATATGATCTACGTCACATGAATCCAACGCTGGATTAATCTTCTGTAACAGACGATCCTTAAGCGTTTCAGCATGTTGAATCAGGCACCTTCGGGTGCCTTTTTTATTTCCGAAACGCACCTCACTGTGTAATTAAATTTTATTTATATTGTTATCAATAGGTTAATTGATAATTAAATTAAAAATGGAAATTGTTTTTGATTTTGAAATTTAAATGAGTAGTCTTAGTTGTGCTGAACGAAAACCGCACAACGATCCTTCGTTCGCATTGGGGATGTGTTTGGATCAATGACGAGGAACTACGCAATGAATCAACAGGCAACGACAACCGATGAACTGATCTTCACCAGGCCGCGTGGCGAACAGGAACAGCAGATTCTGACCGCTGAGGCGGTGGAGTTTCTGACCGAGCTGGTGACAAGATTTACGCCAAAGCGGAATAAACTTCTGGCTGCACGTATCCAGCAGCAGCAGGATATTGATGACGGTAAGTTGCCTGACTTTATTTCGGAAACAGCTTCCATTCGCGAAGGCAGCTGGAAAATTCGCGGTATTCCTGATGATTTACTGGATCGCCGTGTAGAGATTACCGGACCGGTTGAGCGCAAGATGGTTATCAACGCGCTGAACGCGAACGTCAAAGTCTTTATGGCTGATTTTGAAGATTCGCTGGCTCCTGAGTGGAGCAAAGTTATCGACGGGCAGATCAACTTGCGCGATGCAGTCAATGGCACCATTAGCTACACCAACGAAGCCGGTAAAATTTATCAACTCAAACCCAATCCGGCCCTGTTAGTGTGCCGCGTTCGCGGTCTGCATCTGCCGGAAAAACACGTCACCTGGCGTGGCGAATCGATCCCGGGCAGCCTGTTCGACTTTGCCCTCTATTTCTTCCACAACTACAAAACGTTGCTGGCAAAAGGCAGTGGCCCTTATTTCTATCTACCCAAAACGCAGGCCTGGCAAGAAGCGGCATGGTGGAGTGAAGTGTTCAGCTATGCAGAGGATCGCTTTAATCTGCCGCGCGGCACAATTAAAGCGACCCTGCTGATTGAAACGCTGCCAGCCGTTTTCCAGATGGACGAAATTCTGCACGCGCTGCGTGACCACATTGTGGGCCTGAACTGCGGTCGCTGGGACTACATTTTCAGCTATATCAAAACACTGAAGAACCACCCGGATCGCGTGTTGCCGGATCGTCAGGTGGTGACGATGGATAAGCCATTCCTCAGTGCGTATTCGCGTCTGCTGATCAAAACCTGTCATAAACGCGGCGCGTTCGCGATGGGCGGCATGGCCGCGTTCATTCCCAGCAAAGATGCGGAACGTAACAACCAGGTTCTGACCAAGGTAAAAGCGGACAAAGCGCTGGAAGCCAATAACGGTCATGACGGCACATGGATTGCCCATCCAGGACTGGCAGATACCGCAATGGCGGTGTTCAACGACGTACTCGGTGAAAATAAAAATCAGCTGTTCGTGACCCGTGAAGAAGATGCGGCGATTACCGCAGAACAATTGCTGGCACCCTGTGAAGGTGAGCGTACTGAAGAAGGCATGCGTGCCAACATTCGTGTCGCGGTGCAGTACATCGAAGCGTGGATCTCCGGTAATGGCTGCGTACCGATTTATGGTCTGATGGAAGATGCGGCCACCGCCGAAATCTCTCGTACTTCCATCTGGCAGTGGATCCACCACCAGAAAACGCTCAGCAACGGCAAACCGGTTACCAAACCGTTGTTCCGCCAGATGCTGGCCGAAGAGATGTTGGTGATTCAGGACGAACTGGGGGAACACCGCTACAGCAGCGGGCGTTTTGACGATGCCGCGCGCCTGATGGAGCAAATCACCACTTCCGACGAGTTAATTGACTTCCTGACGTTACCGGGCTACCGCCTGTTGGCCTAATTTACCCACAATTTATCCTAATGGAGCATCTGCACATGAAAACCCGTACTCAACAAATCGAAGAATTACAGAAAGAATGGACTCAACCGCGCTGGGAAGGCATCACCCGCCCCTATAGCGCGGAGGAAGTGGTGAAATTACGTGGCTCGGTCAACCCGGAATGCACGCTGGCGCAGCTTGGCGCGGCGAAAATGTGGCGTCTGCTACACGGCGAATCGAAGAAAGGTTATATCAACAGCCTCGGTGCGCTGACTGGTGGTCAGGCGCTGCAGCAAGCGAAAGCTGGTATTGAAGCGGTCTACCTTTCAGGCTGGCAGGTGGCGGCAGATGCCAACCTGGCGTCCAGCATGTATCCGGATCAATCGTTGTATCCAGCGAACTCCGTTCCGGCGGTGGTGGACAGGATCAACAACACATTCCGTCGTGCCGATCAGATCCAATGGTCAACCGGTATTGAGCCGAACGATCCGCGCTATGTGGATTACTTCCTGCCGATCGTTGCCGATGCGGAAGCGGGTTTTGGCGGGGTACTGAACGCGTTTGAACTGATGAAATCGATGATTGAGGCTGGTGCAGCGGCCGTTCACTTCGAAGATCAGCTCGCATCGGTGAAAAAATGTGGTCACATGGGTGGCAAAGTCCTGGTGCCGACTCAGGAAGCTATCCAGAAACTGGTGGCAGCCCGTCTGGCTGCAGACGTTATGGGCGTTCCGACGCTGGTGATTGCGCGTACCGATGCTGACGCAGCCGATCTGATTACGTCTGATTGCGACCCATACGATAGCGAGTTCATCACTGGCGAGCGTACCAGCGAAGGGTTCTATCGTACGCATGCGGGCATTGAGCAGGCGATCAGCCGTGGTCTGGCTTACGCACCGTATGCGGATCTGGTGTGGTGTGAAACCTCCACGCCGGACCTCGAACTGGCGAAGCGCTTTGCCGATGCTATTCATGCGAAATTTCCAGGCAAACTGCTGGCCTACAACTGTTCGCCATCGTTTAACTGGCAGAAAAACCTGGATGACAAAACCATTGCCAGCTTCCAGCAACAGCTGTCTGATATGGGTTACAAATACCAGTTCATTACGCTGGCGGGTATCCACAGCATGTGGTTCAACATGTTCGACCTCGCGCATTCCTATGCGCAGGGTGAGGGCATGCGCCACTACGTTGAGAAGGTTCAGCAGCCGGAATTTGCGGCGGCTAAAGATGGTTACACCTTCGTGTCCCATCAGCAGGAAGTAGGGACAGGCTACTTCGACAAAGTAACCACCATCATTCAGGGCGGCACTTCTTCAGTGACCGCGCTGACCGGCTCGACTGAAGAATCGCAGTTTTGATCAATGCCCGGTGGCGCTGCGCTTACCGGGCCTACGAAGGGATGTAGGCCGGATAAGCGAATGCGCCATCCGGCATGACATTGTGCCGGATGGGAGAAATTGATGACGCGTGGCCTGGAATTACTGATTGCTCAGACGATTTTGCAAGGTTTCGACGCCCAGTACGGGCGTTTTCTGGAAGTGACCTCCGGCGCGCAGCAGCGTTTTGAACATGCCGACTGGCACGCGGTTCAGCAGGCGATGAAAAGCCGTATCCACCTTTACGATCATCATGTGGGTCTGGTGGTGGAGCAACTGCGCTGCATTACTGATGGCAAAAGTACCGACGCGGATTTTTTACTTCGCGTGAAAGAGCATTACACCCGGCTATTGCCAGATTATCCACGCTTCGAGATTGCGGAGAGTTTCTTTAACTCCGTCTATTGCCGGTTATTTGACCACCGCTCGCTGACTCCCGAGCGACTGTTTATTTTCAGCTCTCAGCCAGAGCGCCGTTTTCGCACGATCCCACGCCCGTTGGCGAAAGACTTTTTTCCCGATACCGGCTGGGAGTGGCTGCTTACGCGCGTCCTCAGCGATCTGCCCTTGCGTCTGCCGTGGCAGAACAGACATCGGGATATCCACTACATCATCGAACACCTGACCGAAACGCTGGGGGCGGATGTGTTGCAGCGCAGTCATTTGCAGGTGGCGAACGAACTGTTTTATCGCAACAAGGCCGCCTGGCTGGTCGGGAAGTTGATTACCCCTTCCGGGACGCTGCCGTTTTTACTGCCAATTCACCGTACTGACGAAGGTGAACTGTTTGTCGATACCTGCCTGACCACGACGGCGGAAGCCAGTATCGTGTTTGGCTTCGCCCGCTCGTATTTTATGGTTTACGCCCCACTGCCCGCCGCGTTAGTGGAGTGGCTGCGCGAGATCCTGCCCGGTAAAACCACCGCTGAATTGTATATGGCGATCGGCTGTCAGAAACACGCGAAGACCGAAAGTTACCGCGAATATCTGCTCTATCTTGCCCATTGCGATGAGCAATTTATCGAAGCGCCGGGGATCCGCGGCATGGTGATGCTGGTATTTACCCTGCCAGGCTTCGACCGCGTCTTTAAAGTCATCAAAGACAAATTTGCGCCGCAAAAAGAGATGTCGGCCGCCCACGTCCGCGCCTGTTATCAACTGGTCAAGGAGCACGATCGTGTCGGGCGGATGGCTGACACTCAGGAGTTCGAGAACTTTGTGCTGGATAAACGGCAAATCGATCCGTCGCTGATGGCGCTGTTGCTACAGGAAGCCCCGGAAAAAATTACCGATCTCGGCGAGCAGATTGTCATTCGCCATCTGTATATCGAACGACGGATGGTGCCGCTGAATATCTGGCTGGAGCAGGTCGAAGGCCAGCAACTGCGCGATGCAATTGAAGAGTACGGTAATGCCATTCGTCAGCTGGCCGCCGCCAATATTTTCCCCGGTGATATGCTGTTTAAGAACTTCGGCGTGACTCGCCACGGGCGCGTGGTGTTCTACGACTACGATGAAATTTGCTACATGACGGAGGTGAATTTCCGCCATATCCCGCCGCCGCGCTACCCGGAAGATGAGATGAGCGCCGAACCGTGGTATAGCGTATCGCCGGGGGATGTCTTCCCGGAAGAGTTTCGTCACTGGCTATGCGCTGACCCGCGTATCGGGCCGCTATTTGAAGAGATGCATGCTGACCTGTTCAGCGCCGACTACTGGCGAGGTCTGCAAACGCGGATCCGTGAAGGACACGTGGAAGATGTTTACGCCTACCGGCGCAAACAGCGGTTTTGCATCAGATTTGCGGCTTGATGTCCGGCAACCCTTTCTTAACGAAATCCGCCGTATGCCAGCGTGACTTCTTTCGCCGCTTTGATCGCCATGGCACCAAACTCGGTCACTCGATCGTCGGTAATGCGCGAAATGGGTCCGGAGATGGAAATAGCGGCAAACGGCTCGCGGTGTTCATCATAAATGCACGACGCCACGCAGCGCAGACCCAGCGCATGCTCCTCATCATCAAAGGAGTAGCCGCGCTTGCGCGTCTGGGCTAAATCCTCTTTCAGATGCACCGGCGACACCAGCGTGGCGTGGGTGTAAGCGTGCAGCCCTTTACGGTGCAGCAGGCCAGTCACCTGTTCTTCACTCAGTTGGGATAAAAACGCCTTACCCGCACCGGAGGCGTGCATCGGCAGTTTGCCGCCGATAGGCGCGGACATGCGCATCAGTTGGGTACACTGCACCTGGTCGATAATAATGGCCTGATGGTCGCTTTGATCCAGCACGGCCAGGTTTACCGTCTCACCGGAGTCTTCCATCAGCTTGCGCAGGATCGGGTGGACAATCGCCAGCAAATTACGGCTTTGCAAAAAGCTGCTGCCGACGATAAACGCATGCGCACCCACGGCCCAGTGGCCTAACTCACCCACCTGACGGACAAATCCTTGCTGCTGCATGGTGGTCAACAAACGGTGAGTCGTGGAGTTTGGCAAGCCGGCCTGCTGTGCCAGCTCGGTTAGCGCCACGCTGCCGTTGGATTCCGCAATCCACTCCAGTAGCTTCAGGCCGCGGGTCAGAGACTGAACCTGCCCGGTTGCAGGCGTGGTAGCAGCGGCGGGTTTTCTACCGCGTTTCGCGGGGATTGTGGCAACCATGGCGGACTCCTTTTCTGTATCGTGGAAATCATTTTCGTTTTATTCAATTATAATGCAAGAATTCCTGTACTGATCGGATGAGTGAAGCTGAACATGTCTCATGTTGGCCGTTGTTCTCTTTTCCACCTCTCAGGTTTGTGCCAGTATGGTCTGTTGAGTTTTTTTCGGTCTGGTTGAGCGTTGTCGGGAGCGAGTGTGAGCAGCAAAGTTGAACAATTACGTCAGCAGTTAAATGAACGTATTCTGGTGCTGGACGGCGGTATGGGCACCATGATCCAGGGATATCGTCTGAGCGAAGAGGATTTCCGCGGCGAACGCTTTGCCGACTGGCCGTGCGATCTGAAAGGCAACAACGACCTGTTGGTGCTCAGCAAACCTGAGGTGATCGCCGCCATCCATAACGCCTATTTTGAGGCGGGCGCGGATATCATCGAAACCAACACCTTTAACTCCACGACTATCGCCATGGCGGATTACCAGATGGAATCCCTGTCGGCGGAAATCAACTTTGCGGCAGCCAAACTGGCGCGCGCAGCGGCAGACGAATGGACGGCACGCACACCGGAAAAACCGCGTTATGTCGCGGGCGTGCTCGGCCCAACCAACCGTACGGCGTCTATCTCGCCTGACGTCAACGACCCGGCTTACCGCAATATTACCTTTGATCAGCTGGTGGCCGCCTACCGTGAATCCACCAAAGCGCTGGTGGAAGGTGGCAGCGACCTGATCCTGATTGAAACCGTCTTCGATACCCTGAACGCCAAAGCCGCTATTTTCGCGGTTAAAACCGAATTTGAAGCGCTGGGCGTTGAGTTGCCGATTATGCTCTCCGGCACCATCACCGATGCTTCCGGGCGTACGCTCTCCGGTCAGACAACCGAAGCGTTCTATAACTCACTGCGCCACGCCGATGCGCTGACCTTCGGTCTGAATTGCGCCTTAGGCCCGGACGAGTTGCGCCAGTACGTGCAGGAACTGTCGCGCATTGCCGAATGCTACGTTACCGCGCACCCGAACGCCGGGTTGCCGAACGCCTTTGGCGAATACGATCTCGATGCCGACACCATGGCGGCGCAAATACGCGAGTGGGCGCAAGCGGGCTTCCTCAACGTGGTCGGCGGCTGCTGCGGCACCACGCCGGAACACATCGCCGCGATGAGCCGCGCAGTGGAAGGCTTGCCGCCGCGCCGCTTGCCGGAAATCCCGGTAGCCTGCCGTCTGTCTGGCCTTGAACCGTTGAATATTGGCGACGATAGCCTGTTTGTGAACGTCGGCGAGCGTACCAACGTCACCGGTTCGGCGAAATTTAAGCGACTGATCAAAGAAGAGAAATACAACGAAGCGCTGGATGTCGCCCGTCAGCAGGTGGAAAGCGGCGCACAGATTATCGATATCAACATGGATGAGGGGATGCTCGACGCCGAAGCGGCGATGGTGCGTTTTCTCAACCTTATCGCCGGTGAGCCGGATATCGCCCGCGTGCCGATTATGATCGACTCCTCGAAATGGGACGTCATCGAAAAAGGGCTGAAGTGCATTCAGGGTAAAGGCATCGTTAACTCCATCTCGATGAAAGAGGGGGTTGAGACCTTTATCCACCACGCGAAGTTGCTGCGACGCTACGGTGCCGCAGTGGTGGTGATGGCCTTTGACGAGCAGGGGCAGGCCGACACCCGAGCGCGTAAAATTGAGATTTGCCGACGGGCGTACAAAATTCTTACCGAAGAGGTAGGCTTCCCGCCGGAAGACATTATCTTCGACCCGAACATCTTTGCGGTCGCGACCGGGATTGATGAGCACAATAACTACGCGCAGGACTTTATCGGCGCCTGTGAGGACATCAAACGCGAACTACCGCACGCGCTGATCTCCGGCGGCGTCTCCAACGTGTCGTTCTCCTTC
Organism: Citrobacter sp. 506; assembly: GCF_050434985.1. Taxonomy (NCBI): domain Bacteria; kingdom Pseudomonadati; phylum Pseudomonadota; class Gammaproteobacteria; order Enterobacterales; family Enterobacteriaceae; genus Citrobacter; species Citrobacter sp. 506. The sequence goes on along the minus strand of NZ_JBNDJN010000008.1, from coordinate 133,421 downwards.
CGTGGTAACGACCCGGTTCGTGAAGCCATTCACGCGGTATTCCTTTACTACGCCATTCGCAACGGCATGGACATGGGGATCGTCAACGCCGGACAACTGGCGATTTACGACGACCTGCCCGCCGAGCTGCGCGATGCGGTTGAAGATGTGATCCTCAACCGTCGTGACGATGGCACCGAGCGTCTGCTGGAGCTGGCTGAGAAATATCGCGGTAGCAAAACTGATGACACTGCCAATGCCCAGATGGCGGAATGGCGCAGTTGGGACGTGAAAAAGCGCCTCGAATATTCGCTGGTGAAAGGTATTACCGAATTTATTGAGCAGGATACTGAAGAAGCTCGCCAGCAGGCCGCGCGTCCGATCGAGGTGATTGAAGGGCCGCTGATGGACGGGATGAACGTGGTTGGCGATCTGTTTGGCGAGGGCAAAATGTTCCTGCCGCAGGTGGTGAAATCCGCCCGCGTGATGAAGCAGGCGGTGGCCTACCTCGAACCGTATATTGAGGCCAGCAAAGAGAAAGGCTCCAGCAACGGCAAGATGGTCATTGCTACCGTGAAAGGCGATGTGCACGATATCGGCAAAAACATCGTTGGTGTGGTGCTGCAATGTAACAACTACGAAATCGTCGATCTTGGCGTGATGGTGCCAGCGGAGAAAATCCTCAGAACGGCACGTGAAGTGAATGCCGATCTGATTGGTCTTTCCGGGCTGATTACCCCGTCGCTGGACGAAATGGTCAACGTGGCGAAAGAGATGGAGCGTCAGGGGTTCACTATTCCGTTGCTGATTGGCGGCGCGACCACCTCAAAAGCGCACACGGCGGTGAAAATAGAGCAGAACTACAGTGGTCCGACGGTTTATGTGCAGAACGCCTCGCGTACCGTTGGCGTAGTCGCCGCACTCCTCTCTGACACTCAGCGCGATGACTTTGTCGCCCGTACGCGTAAAGAGTACGAAACCGTGCGTATCCAGCATGCGCGTAAGAAACCGCGGACCCCACCAGTAACGTTACAGGCTGCCCGCGACAACGATCTGGCCTTCGACTGGGAAAACTACACGCCGCCGGTGGCGCACCGCCTCGGCGTACAGAGCGTTGAAGCCAGCATCGAAACGCTGCGCAACTACATCGACTGGACGCCGTTCTTTATGACCTGGTCGCTGGCCGGGAAATACCCGCGCATCCTCGAAGATGAGGTGGTGGGAGAAGAGGCGAAACGTCTGTTCAAAGACGCCAATGACATGTTGGATAAACTCAGCGCTGAGAAAACCCTGAATCCGCGCGGCGTGGTGGGCTTGTTCCCGGCTAACCGCGTGGGGGACGACATCGAGATTTACCGTGACGAGACGCGTACGCACGTTATCAACGTCAGTCATCACCTGCGCCAGCAGACGGAAAAAGTCGGTTTCGCCAACTACTGCCTGTCTGACTTTGTTGCGCCGAAACTGAGCGGAAAAGCGGATTACATCGGTGCTTTCGCAGTTACCGGCGGTCTGGAGGAAGATGCACTGGCGGACGCCTTCGAAGCCCAGCATGACGACTACAACAAGATCATGGTGAAAGCGATCGCCGACCGCCTGGCGGAAGCGTTCGCGGAATATCTGCACGAGCGCGTGCGTAAAGTCTACTGGGGCTATGCGGCGAATGAGAACCTCAGTAACGAGGAGCTGATCCGCGAAAACTACCAGGGAATTCGCCCGGCACCGGGCTATCCGGCTTGCCCGGAACACACCGAAAAGGCCACCATCTGGGAACTGCTGGATGTAGAAGCGCACACCGGGATGAAGCTCACCGAATCCTTCGCGATGTGGCCAGGTGCGTCGGTTTCCGGCTGGTATTTCAGTCATCCAGACAGCAAGTACTACGCCGTGGCGCAAATCCAGCGCGATCAGGTTGAAGATTACGCCTTCCGTAAAGGCATGAGCGTGGCGGAAGTCGAACGTTGGTTAGCGCCTAATCTGGGCTATGACGCTGACTGATTCACAAAACTGTCATCTTTATTTACAACAAACAGGGCACTCAATGAGTGCCTTGTCTCTTTATTACGTTTAAACCCTTATACTGAAAGAACGTTCATCGGTACTGCTTGCCGGATGGCACATTTTTGTCGGCCTGATAAGCGTGGCGTCATCAGGTGTTATGTCATCGCTATGAACCTCAGGAACATATAACGATAAGGAGAACCTGATTCCGTGCTAACTCTGTTACACCTGCTTTCTGCTGTCTCTATGCTGGTTTGGGGGACTCATATTGTGCGCACCGGCGTGATGCGCGTCTTCGGCGCCCGCTTGCGTACCGTACTCAGCCGTAGTGTTGAAAAGAAGCCGCTCGCCTTTTGTGCGGGTATCGGCGTGACGGCGCTGGTACAAAGCAGCAACGCCACTACCATGCTGGTCACTTCGTTTGTCGCGCAGGACCTCGTCGCGCTCACCCCTGCGCTGGTGATTGTACTCGGCGCCGACGTCGGGACCGCGCTGATGGCGCGTATCCTGACCTTCGATCTCTCCTGGCTGTCGCCACTGCTGATTTTTATCGGCGTGATCTTCTTTCTCGGACGTAAGCAGTCCCGTGTGGGGCAACTGGGGCGGGTTGGTATTGGACTGGGGTTGATTTTACTGGCGCTGGAACTGATTGTGCAGGCGGTAACACCGATCACCCAGGCTAACGGCGTACAGGTTATTTTCGCCTCGCTCACCGGCGATATCATGCTGGATGCGCTGATTGGCGCTATGTTCGCGATTATCAGTTACTCCAGCCTTGCGGCGGTGCTGCTGACGGCAACGCTGACCGCGGCAGGCATTATCTCGTTCCCGGTGGCGTTGTGTCTGGTGATTGGCGCCAACCTCGGCTCTGGCCTGCTGGCGATGCTTAATAACAGCGCCGCTAACGCCGCCGCCCGCCGTGTGGCGCTCGGTAGCCTGCTGTTTAAGCTGGTGGGAAGCCTGATTATCCTGCCGTTTGTTCATCCGTTGGCAAATCTGATGGATGAACTGCCGCTGCCGAAATCTGAACTGGTTATTTACTTCCATGTCTTCTACAACCTGGTGCGCTGTGTGGCGATGGTGCCGTTCGCAGAACCGATGGCGCGTTTTTGTAAGCGCATTATCCGCGATGAGCCGGAGCTGGACGCGCATCTGAAGCCCAAGCATCTGGACGTCAGTGCGCTGGATACGCCGACGCTGGCCCTGGCCAATGCCGCTCGTGAAGCTCTGCGCATCGGCGACGCGATGGAGCAGATGATGGACGGGCTGAAGAAGGTGATGCACGGCGAGCCGCGTGAAGAGAAAGAGCTGCGCAGGATGGCGGACGACATTAACGTGCTATACACGGCAATCAAGCTCTATCTGGCGCGGATGCCAAAGGATGAACTGGCGGAAGAGGAATCACGCCGTTGGGCGGAGATTATCGAAATGTCGCTTAACCTCGAGCAGGCTTCCGATATTGTCGAACGTATGGGCAGTGAGATAGCGGATAAGTCGCTGGCTGCCCGTCGCGCATTCTCCGTGGAAGGATTGAAAGAGCTGGATGCGCTCTTCGATCAACTGCTCAGCAATCTGCAACTGGCGATGTCGGTGTTCTTCTCTGGTGACGTGACCAGCGCCCGACGTCTGCGCCGTAGCAAGCACCGTTTCCGTATTCTCAACCGTCGGTATTCGCATGCGCACGTTGACCGTCTGCATCAGCAGAACGTGCAGAGCATCGAGACCAGCTCCTTGCACCTGGCGCTGCTGGGCGATATGCAGCGTCTGAACTCGCTGTTTTGTTCCGTGGCCTATAGCGTGCTGGAACAGCCGGATGAGGACGATGAGCGCGACGATTATTGAGTGAGGTGGACCGGTTGGCCGGATAAGGCATTTATGCCGTTATCCGGCAACGTCGGTTAGAAGCAGTGACCTGCTTCGAGGGCAACCGCGTCTTCACCCGCTTTAAAGACGTAAGTGGTGTTCGGACCGCCAAGAACCGCCTGGCCGTTACTCACCTTAATCCAGTTTCCTTCCGGCAAACCAATTACCGTCAGCTCTGGTGCCACAACCAGCAGCTCGCGAATACGCTGTTCACGCGTTTCGCCTTTGTGGCCTTCCGGAAGCGCATTGGTGAAATGTGGGTTAATCTGCAGCGGGAACAGACCCAGGGCATCAAAACCTTTTGGATCGACAATCGGCATGTCGTTGGTGGTGCGGATGGTCTGGCAGGCGAGGTTAGAACCTGCGCTCCAGCCGATGTACAGCGCACCGCGTTTGACGACATCCACAATCGGCGCCAGCAGTCCGCGCTCGCGGCTCTCTTTCAGTAACTGGAAGGTGTTACCCCCGCCGACAATCACCAGCTCTGCGTTTTCAATGGCAGCGATCGGATCGGCAACGGTATGAATGCCAGTAACGTTGACGCCCATTGGCGCAAAGATGGCTGCCGTTTTCGCCGTGTATTCATCCCAGGTTTGCGTCACGCCAGCGAACGGAATAAACACCGCCGTACGGCGACCATTCAGCTGCTCAGCAATCAGTGGTAGCGCATGTTCCATCCAGCCTTTGCCCGGCAGCGTCGAGTTACTCAATAAAAGCAGTTCCATCATTTCTCCATGTAATCAGAAAATTACAAACCACGCTAATGCTACCACTATCAGCGTAACGCCTTACTGATATGGCTCACGATGTTGGAAGGGGGGAAAGCCGAACGGGTTAACCACAACCTCCTGTTGGAAAAGCCCGTTCGGACTTAACAACGTCAATCTATTGAAACAGCGTCCTTTTGCGTAGTGGCAAACGCCAGGCCTTCGTCCTCCCAGCCCTTAATACCACCAATCATTATTTTCACCGGTCGACCTAGCTGCGCCAACTTCAGCGCCGCGCGATCGGCCCCGTTACAGTGTGGGCCAGCGCAATAGACGACAAACAGTGTGTCCTGTGGCCATTTTTTCAAGGATTCCGTATTTATCAGTCGATGGGGAAGATGAATCGCGCCAGGGATATGACAACGGGAAAAACTCTCTGCACTCCCCACTACATGTAAAAGCACAAAATCTTTGTCGTCAGCAGCCATCGCGGAATGAACGTCAGAACAATCCGTCTCCATATTCAGACGTTGCTGGAAATGGGCGATAGCTTGTGCAGATGAAGCGGCTGGAATATCAGTTACGGTACTCATATTGTTGTTTTCTCTTGTGGTGAAATCAGCTGTTGTGTTACCTCTTATCTCATCAAAAAATTAACCTCGAAACACCCTCTGACCATGACAGATTCCGCCAGGATCATGACAACATCTTCTCGCCCGTTGGTCGTTGCACTCGCTTATGACGGGCTATGTACTTTCGAGTTTGGCGTCGCAGTGGAAGTTTTTGGGCTTCCGCGACCTGAACTGGGAGAGCGCTGGTATCGTTTTGCCGTGGCTTCGGTTGATCAAGGTGAATTAAGGGCAACTGGCGGGGTTCGTATCGTGGTGGACGGTGGATATGAATTGCTGCAGGAAGCGGACACTATTGTCATTCCTGGCTGGCGTGACGTGAGCTCACCGGTCCCGGAAGCATTATGCGATGCGCTTCGTGAAGCACATCAACGCGGTTGTCGAATCATCTCTATCTGTTCTGGTGTATTTGTTCTGGCTGCGGCAGGTTTGCTGGATGAGCGTAAGGCGACGACGCACTGGCGTTACGTCAGTGAACTCCAGCGACGCTTTCCCGCCATCAACGTCGTGGAAGATGTCCTGTATGTCGGTGACCACGACGTGCTCACTTCGGCAGGTAGTGCGGCAGGGATTGATTTATGTTTGCATGTGGTGCGCACTGATTTTGGACTTGAGATTGCCAATAACGTGGCCCGTCGCCTGGTGCTGCAGCCCCACAGGGATGGCAGCCAGACTCAGCAACAATTGCGTCCTGTCGCCCGCAGTCGGGAAAGCCAGCGTTTTGGTCTTTTGCTTGACTGGTTACATAACAATATCGCGCAGAAGCATACTCTTGACGCTCTGGCCAGCCAGGTCGGTATGAGTCCCCGAACGTTGATGCGGCGATTTCAGGAGTCAACGGGGCTTACTCCCGCACGTTGGCTGATGAATGAACGGCTAAACCGTGCGCAGCAGGCGCTCAATACATCCCATATCAGTATTGAGCAGATCGCGCAGCAAACCGGGTTCGGCAGCGCAAACTCTTTGCGTTACCACTTTCAAAAACGATTTGGTATCAGCCCGCAGGCATTACGTAATCAGATGCGATAGCACATTTTCACGCTCTGCTTTTTTATCCCCCGCAAGGTAGGGTATATTTCGCTGTCAAAGGAGAAATTATGCTGCCCGACTCATCCATCCGATTAAATAAATACATCAGTGAAAGCGGAATCTGCTCGCGCCGCGAGGCGGATCGCTTTATCGAACAAGGGAATGTCTTCCTGAATGGTAAACGCGCCACCATTGGCGATCAGGTGATGCCTGGCGACGTCGTAAAAGTGAATGGTCGGTTGATTGAGCCGCGTGAAGCGGAAGATCTGGTTTTTATCGCGCTGAACAAGCCGGTAGGGATTGTCAGCACCACTGAAGACAGCGAACGCGACAACATTGTTGATTTCGTTAACCACAGCAAGCGCGTGTTCCCAATCGGTCGTCTGGACAAAGATTCCCAGGGGCTTATCTTTCTGACCAACCACGGCGACCTGGTGAATAAAATCCTGCGTGCCGGTAACGATCACGAAAAAGAGTATCTGGTGACGGTAGATAAGCCGGTCACTGATGACTTTATCCGTGGGATGAGTGCCGGTGTGCCAATCCTTGGCACCGTTACCAAGAAATGTAAGGTCAAGAAAGAAGCGCCGTTTGTGTTTCGCATCACGCTGATTCAGGGGCTGAACCGCCAGATCCGTCGTATGTGCGAGCACTTTGGCTATGAAGTTACTAAGCTTGAGCGTACACGTATCATGAACGTTGGTCTGTCCGGCCTGCCGCTGGGTGAATGGCGCGACCTGACGGATGACGAACTGATCGACCTGTTCAAGCTGATTGAGAACTCGTCCTCAGAAGCCAAACCGAAGGCGAAAGCGAAGCCAAAAACCGCAGGCATTAAGCGCCCGGTGGTGAAAATCGAAAAATCGGCTGAGAAAGAGAAATCGCGCCCGGCGGCAAACGGGAAGCGTTTTACCTCGCCGGGGCGTAAGAAGAAAGGGCGTTAACGTCTGCCGCGCGTTGGCGTATTCGCTGACCAGGAAAATGATGCTTCCGCATCCGGTTTATAAGCCTGCTTTTTCTTCAACTGGCGGGCTTTTTTAGCTTCTGCTTCACGCAAGGCCATCAGTTTATCGATGTACTCTTTCTTGATGCTGTTGGTCTCAGCGTTGGTTAGCAGCCGACCATGCGCAATGCGCGCGCGGTCGAGCAGCGTTTTCAGTTCACGCTGTTCGCGCTCGGTCATCTCTTTTTGGGTAATGCGGGGGAGTGCCATAAGGGTGCCCTCTGTTAGCCGATATCCGCAGTGTACGGCAAAGTGCAGAGGCTGGGTAGGCCGGATAAGGTGTTAGCCGCTATCCGGCCTGCCGCCGCCAATTAGCGGCGTTCTTTTTCTTCAATCGGTTTACCGGACCAGTAACCTGCCAGCAGCGAACCGGAAAGGTTATGCCAGACCGAGAACAACGCGCCGGGCAGCGCCGCAAGCGGGCCAAAGTAGATTTTGCCCAGCGCAGCGGCAAGCCCTGAATTCTGCATGCCCACTTCAATAGCCAACGTACGACAGGTTGACTCGTCGAAACCAAACAGTTTTCCGCCCCAGTAGCCGCCGAGCAAGCCAATGGTGTTATGCAGGATCACGGCGATAATCACCACAAAGCCGACAGACGCAATGTGCGAGGCGGCCCCCGCCACGACGGCGCTGATGATCGCCAGGATGCACAGCATAGAAAACGCCGGCAGATACGGTTCCACGGCTTTTACGACGCGTGGGAACAGATGGTGAATGACCAGCCCCAAAGCAATCGGAATGACCACGATCTGCAGAATACTCAGCAGCATACCCATCACATCCACCTGGATATGCGCGTCGACATACAGCCGTGTCAGCAGCGGCGTGGCGACAACGCCGACCAGCGTTGAAACCGATGAAATAGTCACGGAGAGCGCCACATCACCTTTTGCCAGATAGATCATGACGTTCGATGCGGTTCCGCTGGCGACGCTACCGACCAGCACCATCCCTGCCGACAGTTCCGGCGGCATATTAAATGCCAGCGCCAAAATCCATGCGGCGAGCGGCATCACCAGATAGTGCAAGAAAATACCCGCCGCGACCGGAGCGGGGCGTGAGAGTACGCGTTTAAAGTCGTCCACCTTCAGGTGAACGCCCATGCCGAACATGATCAGCATCAGCAACGACGGTACGAATGGCCCGACAGGCGTAAAGGTGGAGGGCGTGTAATACGCAATAACAGAGAGCAGCAGCGCCCATAACGGGAACAGCCGCGTGAGAGTAGCGAGCATGTTATCTTCCTTGCGATTGAAATGTGTTGTGTTGTTATAAAAAAGCCGGGTTCGAGCCCGGCTATAGTTATTGTTTATCGCGTGATGAAATATTATTCAAACAAATTATGATGTAGCTTCTGTACCACCTGTTCGGCTTCGCTACCGGGCACCAGGAAGCACAGGTTATGGCTGGACGCGCCGTAGCAAATCATGCGGATGTTGAACGGCTCCAGTACACCAAACACCTCTTTACCCACGCCGCAGGCTTTGGACAGGTCGTTGCCAATCAACGCCACCAGCGCCAGGCCTTCTTCGACTTCAACCCGGCACAGGGCAGACAGTTCCATCAGCAGAGACTGCGTTAACAGCGTATCGCCGGTGGAGGTTGAACCGGTGGTATCCAGCGTCAGCGCTACGCTGACTTCAGATGTGGTAATTAAATCTACCGAGATATTGTGGCGTGCAAGGATGCCGAACACTTCTGCTAAAAAGCCGCGAGAGTGCAGCATATTCAGGCTATGCAGCGTCAGCAGCGTCTGCTTACGGCGTAGCGCCAGCGCACGGAACAGCGGTGGATTCGCGGTTTTATTGCAGACCAGCGTACCGCCTGCTTTTGGATCCTTGCTGGAGCCAACAAATACCGGGATATCGCTACGTACGGCCGGCAACAGGGTTGCCGGGTGCAGCACTTTCGCGCCAAAGGTCGCCATTTCCGCGGCCTCTTCAAAGGCGATTTCATCAATACGCTGCGCAGCAGGAACAACGCGCGGATCGGTAGTGTAAATGCCTGGAACATCGGTCCAGATATCGACGCGCGTTGCGTGCAGCGCTTCGGCCAGCAGGGCGGCTGTATAATCGCTACCGCCGCGCCCCAACGTGGTGGTGCGGCCTTTGCCTTCGCTGCCGATAAAACCCTGAGTGATTACCAGACCTTCGCTCAGACGCGGGGCCAACTGAAGCGTTGCCAGTTCAGCCAGCGCCGCGACGTCGGGTTCTGCGCGACCAAAACGATCGTTGGTGCGCATCACTTTACGCACGTCAAACCACTGCGCTTGTACGTTGCGTTCACGCAGGATTTCGACGAACAACAGGGTAGACATCAGTTCACCGTGGCTGACCAGTTCGTCGGTCAGGGCGGTTGAGGTCGCCAGTGACGCCGCTTCTGCCAGCGTGGTGATGTTTTCCAGCAGACGTTCAATCTCTTCACGAATTACGTTTGGATAACGCAGGCGTTCCAGAATATTGAACTGAATTTGACGAATGGCGTCGAGTTTTTCGAAGCGCTCGGTTGGCTCCAGCCCTTCAGCCAGTGCGACCAGCAGGTTGGTAATTCCAGCGGAAGCGGAAAGCACCACTACACGGACGTTAGCATCAGAAAGCACCACATCAGCGCTGCGATTCATGGCATCAAAATCCGCCACGCTGGTACCGCCAAACTTGGAGACAACTACATCAGTCATAACTACCTCGTGTCAGGGAATGAATAGAGCGACCATGGCACATAAGGCAGAACGAAAACCGGTGCAGGCGCAAATGCAAATACCGTATTTATAAATAAAATGTGTAGCTTGCACTGTCAACGCTGGGATTATGCGGATTTTTCATGCTGCGTTTCCGTTCAGTAACAGCGCTTATAACATCTATACTTTTTACCCTGGTTCGATGGATACAAGGGCGATGGCATTAAAACAATCACACTTTTCTGTGACTGGCGTTACAATCGATCTCAGTCACAATTCTCAAAATCAGAAGAGTATTGCTAATGAAAAACATCAATCCAACGCAGACCTCAGCCTGGCAGGCACTACAAAAACACTTTGAAGAGATGAAAGACGTTACTATCGCGGATCTGTTCGCGAAAGATAGCGATCGTTTCACTAAATTTTCCGCAACGTTTGACGATCTGATGCTGGTGGATTTCTCCAAAAACCGCATCACTGAAGAGACGCTGGCTAAACTGCAGGATCTGGCGAAAGAGACCGATTTGGCAGGCGCCATCAAGTCCATGTTCTCCGGTGAGAAAATTAACCGCACTGAAGATCGTGCCGTGCTGCACGTGGCGCTGCGCAACCGTAGCAACACTCCAATCATCGTTGACGGCAAAGATGTGATGCCGGAAGTGAACGCGGTGCTGGAGAAGATGAAATCCTTCTCTGAAGCGATTATCTCCGGAAGCTGGAAAGGCTATACCGGTAAAGCCATTACTGATGTCGTGAACATCGGTATCGGCGGTTCAGACCTCGGCCCGTTCATGGTGACCGAAGCGCTGCGCCCGTACAAAAATCACCTGAACATGCACTTTGTGTCTAACGTCGATGGTACGCACATTGCCGAAGTGCTGAAGAAAGTGAATCCGGAGACTACGCTGTTCCTGGTCGCTTCCAAAACCTTCACCACTCAGGAAACCATGACTAACGCCCACAGCGCGCGCGACTGGTTCCTGGCGACCGCTGGCGACAACAAGCACGTTGCCAAGCACTTCGCAGCTCTCTCCACTAACGGTAAAGCGGTTGGCGAGTTCGGTATTGATACCGCCAATATGTTCGAGTTCTGGGACTGGGTTGGCGGTCGTTACTCCCTGTGGTCTGCAATCGGTCTGTCCATCATCCTTTCTGTGGGCTTCGACAACTTTGTTGAGCTGCTTTCTGGCGCGCACGCCATGGACAAACACTTCTCCACCACTCCGGCGGAGAAAAACCTGCCGGTGCTGTTGGCGCTGATCGGTATCTGGTACAACAATTTCTTCGGTGCTGAAACCGAAGCGATTCTGCCGTACGACCAGTATATGCACCGTTTCGCGGCCTACTTCCAGCAGGGCAATATGGAATCCAACGGTAAATACGTTGACCGTAACGGCAATGCGGTGGATTACCAGACAGGCCCAATCATCTGGGGTGAGCCGGGTACTAACGGTCAGCATGCGTTCTACCAGCTGATTCACCAGGGTACCAAAATGGTTCCGTGCGATTTCATCGCTCCGGCAATCACCCACAACCCGCTGTCGGATCACCATCCGAAACTGCTGTCTAACTTCTTCGCCCAGACCGAAGCGCTGGCTTTTGGTAAATCTCGTGAAGTGGTTGAGCAGGAATACCGCGACCAGGGTAAAGATCCGGCAACGCTTGACCACGTTGTGCCGTTCAAAGTGTTCGAAGGTAACCGTCCAACTAACTCCATCCTGCTGCGCGAAATCACACCGTTCAGCCTGGGTGCGCTGATTGCGCTGTACGAGCACAAAATCTTCACTCAGGGCGCGATCCTGAATATCTTCACCTTTGACCAGTGGGGCGTTGAGCTGGGCAAACAGCTGGCGAATCGCATTCTGCCAGAGCTGAATGATGATAAAGAAATCACCAGCCATGATTGCTCAACTAACGGTTTGATTAACCGTTATAAGTCCTGGCGTTAATCTGCTTCTTCCTTCGAGCCGCAGCGCTGTTGGCTGCGTTCGTTAACCCCGGTCACATAGCTATCTATGCTCCCGGGGATTAACGATCTTGCCGTCTTGCTGCAATTCGAATGAATTTGCAGATTACTTATAAAAAAAGCCGATATTAATATCGGCTTTTTTATAATCTGGCGCCCGAATATCTACGCTTTTGCTTTACACCTTTATTGAGCTTAATCCTAAAATAATTCATTCAACGTTATCGTGTTTCTGGTTTTTTCAGAATTACCGGATGTTTTGTTTTTGCTTTTGTATTTTAACTTTATGATTATATTGAATTAATTATCTTACGTTAATCATTTTATTTCTTGCTATCTAATTATCCTAAATTCCCGCCTGGCGTAATTTGCACACTTTGGCTTGTGTATACTCGATCTCGCCCGAAATTCTTTTGGGTAAATCTCCATTCATACAATGAAGGGAATTTGTGATGAAAAAAGTTCTGTATGGCCTTTGGGCTATATCTGCGCTTGCGGCGACTTCTGTCTATGCTGCCCCCGTTCAGGTGGGTGAGGCTGCAGGGTCGGCTGCCGCGTCGGTTTCGGCAGGAAGTTCCTCCGCAACCAGCGTGAGCACCGTAAGTTCTGCGGTGGGGGTTGCTCTTGCGGCAACCGGTGGCGGCGATGGTTCTAACACCGGAACCACAACCACCACAACCACCAGTACCCAGTAATACCGGTACGTTTAATTCTAACCACACTTCGGTGTGGTTATTTTGCCGCTGCGGAGAAATGTCGTGAAGCGACCAGCGCTGATAATGGTTTGCCTGTTATTACAGGCGTGCTCAGCCACCACCGAAGGGCTGGGTCATTCGCTATGGGATAGCGTGTTTGGTACTCCCGGCGTACAGATGACGGACGATGAAATCAAAAACATGCCCTACGCCAGCCAGTACATGCAGCTCAACGGCGGCCCACAACTGTTTGTGGTACTCGCGTTCGCGGAAAACGGACAGCAGAAATGGGTGACTCAGGATCGGGCCATTCTCGTCACGCAGTCTGGGCGCATGGTGAAAACCCATCTCGGCGGGGATAACCTGATCGAGGTGAATAATCTCGCGGCAGATCCGCTCATCAAACCAAACCAGATAGTCGATGGGGCAACGTGGACCCGCACGATGGGCTGGACCGAGCATCAGCAGGTGCGCTATGCCACCGCCCGCTCGGTTTTCGAATGGGATGGCACTGACACCATTAAGGTTGGTAGCGAAGATACGCCAGTACGAATCCTTGACGAAGAAGTCACCACCGATCAAACGCACTGGCATAACCGCTACTGGATCGACAGCGAAGGGCAGATTCGCCAATCGGAACAGTATCTTGGCGCACGTTACTTCCCGGTGAAAACCACGCTGATTAAGGCGGCAAAATCATGATGAAACGAGCCGTTGTGGCGCTGCTATTGAGCCTGAGCGCAGCGTCAGTTTTTGCTGCGGGTAGCGTTAAGGTCTTTACCTCCGCCAGCGAAGAGCCAAAAACGTTGACCGGGGCCGAACATCTGCTCGACCTGGTTGGGCAGCCGCGGTTGAGTAATAGCTGGTGGCCAGGAGCGGTTATCAGCGAAGAGCGGGCAACGACGGAAGCAGAGCGTCAGCAGCAGGCATTACTGGCTCGTCTGGCGATGCTCAGCGCTGAAGCAAGTGGTGACGATGCCGCGGCTATCAACGCATTGCGCCAGCAAATTCAGGCGCTGAAGGTGACCGGCAGACAGAAGATTAATCTCGACCCGGATGTTGTGCGCGTCAGTGAGCGAGGCAACCCGCCGTTGCAGGGCAATTACACGCTGTGGGTCGGACCGCAGCCAACGGATATAACGCTGTTTGGCCTGCTAAGTCATCCGGGTAAACAACCGTTTATGCCCGGGCGCGATATCGCCAGCTATCTCGATGGGCAACGTCGGCTCAGCGGCGCAGATCGTAGCTACGCCTGGGTCATCTATCCCGACGGACGCACGCAAAAAGTCCCGGTCGCCTACTGGAACAAACGTCACGTTGAGCCGATGCCCGGCAGCATCATTTTTGTCGGACTCTCTGATGCTGTCTGGCGCGGCACCCCGGATGAAATCAATGCCGTCATTCTTCGCACCCTGACCCAGCGGATACCCGAATAATGAGAAAAACTTATCTGCTCAGCTTACTGGCGCTGGGCGTAAGCGTTGCCTGCCACGGTGAAACCTGGCCCGCGCCCATTGGACCTTCCCAGTCCGATTTTGGCGGCGTGGGACTGCTGCAAACCCCAACCGCACGCATGGCGCGTGAAGGCGAAATGAGCCTTAACTACCGCGATAACGATCAATACCGTTACTACTCTGCGTCGGTACAACTCTTCCCCTGGCTGGAAACTACCCTGCGCTATACCGATGTGCGTACCAAAAAATACAGCGGCGTGGAGTCGTTTTCTGGCGATCAGACTTATAAAGATAAGGCTTTTGATCTCAAACTTCGCCTGTGGGAAGAGAGCTACTGGATGCCACAGGTGGCGGTTGGCGCGCGGGATATCGGTGGTACCGGACTGTTTGATGCGGAGTATGTGGTGGCGAACAAAGCCTGGGGCCCGTTTGATTTCTCTCTCGGCCTTGGCTGGGGATATCTCGGGACCAGCGGCAACGTTAGCAACCCGTTTTGCTCATACAGTGATAAATTCTGCCATCGCGATAACAGCTACAAGCAGGCCGGTTCTATTGACGGTAGCCAGATGTTCCACGGCCCGGCGTCGCTGTTTGGCGGCGTAGAGTATCAGACTCCCTGGCAGCCGCTGCGCCTGAAACTGGAGTATGAAGGTAATAATTACCAGCAGGATTTTGCCGGCAAGTTGGAGCAGAAGAGCAAGTTTAACGTCGGCGCTATTTATCGCGTCACCGATTGGGCCGACGTTAACCTCAGCTATGAGCGCGGGAACACCTTGATGTTTGGGGTCACGCTGCGGACTAACTTTAACGATCTGCGACCAAACTATAACGACAATACCCGCCCGAAATATCAACCACAGCCGCAGGATGCCATCCTGCAACATTCGGTGGTGGCGAATCAGTTAACGCTGCTGAAATATAATGCCGGGCTGGCGGATCCTAAAATTCAGGTGCAGGGCGATACGCTGTATGTGACGGGTGAACAGGTGAAATACCGTGATTCGCGCGAAGGGATCGAGCGTGCTAACCGGATCGTGATGAACGATCTTCCCGATGGGATCCGCACGATCCACATTACGGAAAACCGCCTTAACTTGCCGCAGGTGACGACCGAAACGGAGGTTTCCAGCCTCAAGCGCCATCTGGAAGGCGAGCCGTTGGGCCATGAAACTCAACTGGCACAAAAACGCGTCGAGCCCGTGGTACCGAAAACGACCGAGCAGGGCTGGTATATTGATAAGTCACGCTTCAATTTCCACATCGATCCGGTGCTAAATCAGTCGGTGGGCGGCCCGGAAAACTTCTATATGTATCAGTTGGGCGTGATGGGAACGGCGGATTTGTGGGTTACCGATCATCTGCTGACCACCGGGAGTTTGTTCGCCAACCTCGCCAATAACTATGACAAGTTTAACTACACCAACCCGCCGCAGGATTCGCATTTACCACGCGTGCGTACCCATGTGCGTGAGTATGTGCAAAACGATGTCTACGTGAATAACCTGCAGGCCAACTACTTCCAGTCACTCGGCAACGGGTTCTACGGACAGGTTTACGGTGGCTACCTGGAAACTATGTACGGCGGAGCGGGGGCAGAAGTGCTGTATCGCCCGCTGGACAGCAACTGGGCGTTTGGTGTTGATGCCAACTACGTGAAACAGCGTGACTGGCGTAGCGCGCAGGACATGATGAAGTTCACCGACTACAGCGTGAAGACCGGGCATTTGACGGCTTACTGGAATCCTTCGTTCGCCCAGGATGTACTGGTGAAAGCCAGCGTGGGGCAGTATCTGGCGGGGGATAAGGGCGGAACGCTGGAAGTGGCGAAACGCTTTGACAGCGGCGTAGTGGTGGGTGGTTATGCGACCATCACCGACGCCTCGCCGGATGAGTACGGAGAGGGTGATTTTACCAAAGGGGTGTACGTTTCTGTACCGCTGGATCTGTTCTCGTCAGGCCCAACCCGCAGTCGTGCGGCGATTGGCTGGACGCCGTTAACACGCGATGGCGGCCAGCAGCTTGGACGTAAGTTTGGTCTGTACGACATGACCAGCGACAGGAGTGAAAACTTCCGCTGATAGATGGCCGGATGGGACCTGCGCTTATCCGGCTCTATAAACGACGTAATAATTTTGCCGGATTTCCCGCATACACGCCTTTCTCGGTGATCGATTTGGTCACCACGCTTCCCGCGCCGACGACCGCGCCATCGCAGATAGTGACCGCCAGAATGGTCGCTCCGCTGCCGACCGAGACATCGTCGCCAATCGTAATACGTCCCCAACTATTGCGGTCGGCATTGGGTTTTCCTTCGCGAAACATATCGTTGGCGAACATCACGCCGTGACCGATAAAACAACGGGCGCCGAGGGTGACATATTCGCAGATGAAGGTGTGCGACTGAATTTTGCTGTCTGCGCCAATCTGCGTATTACCCTGGATTTCAACAAATGGTCCGACAAAAACGTTGTCACCCAATGTGCAGTCGTAGAGATTTGCGGGTTCATAAATTACCACGTTCTCACCGCAGGTAACGTTGCGAACAGCGGATTGTCTTAGCTGCATAATTCATCCTGTGAAATGTGTCGTGGCACTCATCATTCCCTGCTGACCTTTCTTGCACAAAATATAAACAAAAAATGTAGATCTCTGTCACATTTTTGCGTTATACAGGAACCTTGCCACTGAGTAAGAGGTGCTGTTATGACGTCGCTATCTCGTCCACGCGTGGAGTTCATCTCCACTATTTTACAGACCGTGTTGAATCTGGGGTTGCTGAGTCTGGGCCTGATCCTGGTCGTATTCCTCGGGAAAGAAACGCTGCATCTGGCGGATGTGCTATTCGCGCCGGAACAAACCAGCAAATATGAACTGGTGGAAGGGCTGGTGGTTTACTTTCTCTACTTTGAATTTATCGCGCTGATTGTGAAGTACTTTCAGTCAGGTTTTCACTTTCCGCTGCGCTACTTTGTCTATATCGGGATCACTGCGATTGTGCGGCTGATCATTGTCGATCATAAAGCGCCGATGGATGTGCTGATCTATTCTGCGGCGATCCTGCTGCTGGTGATCACCCTGTGGCTGTGTAATTCCAAACGGCTGAAGCGAGAGTAAAAGACAACACGCCGCAATTAGGCTGCGGCGTGTTTTGGGTAAGAATTACTGCGCAGAGGCCGGCTGGGTTTTCTCCGCTGCGGGCTCCCACAGCTCTTCAAGTTCTTCCAGCGTTTTGCCTTTGGTTTCCGGCACAAACTTCCACATAAACAGCGCGGCCAGAATGCCCATACAACCGTAAATCCAGTAGGAGAAACCGTTGTGGAAATGGGAAATCAGCCACGAATTTTTGTCCATCATCGGGAAAGTCCAGGAAACGAAGTAGTTCGCCAGCCATTGCGCGGCAACCGCAATGGCGAGCGCTTTGCCACGAATCGCATTGGGGAAGATTTCGGCCAGCAGCACCCAACAAACCGGTCCCCAGGACATGGCGAATGCGGCGACATAAAACAGCATCGACAGTAACGCAACCAGCCCGGAAGCCTGGGTATAAAAGGCGGTTCCGAGGCTGAACATACCGATGGCCATGCCTAAGGCGCCAATAATCTGCAGCGGTTTGCGACCAAATTTATCCACCGTCATGATCGCCAATACGGTAAAGCTTAGGTTGATCACGCCAACAATAATGGTCTGCAACAGCGCCACGTCAGTGCTGGCTCCCAGCGTTTTAAACACTTCCGGGGCATAGTAGAGCACGACGTTAATACCGACGAATTGCTGGAAGATAGACAGCATCACGCCGATGACGATAACGCCTGCGCCAAACATCAGCAGTCGACCGCCGGTTTTACGACCATGTTCCAGAGACTGATTGATCTCCTGTATGGCCTGGGCGGCGAGGGTGCTGCCCATAATTTTGCGCAGAATACCTTCCGCTTGTTCATGTCTACCACGCGCCATCAGCCAGCGTGGGCTTTCTGGTACGGTATACAGCAGCAGTAAAAATAGCAGAGCGGGAATACTTTCGGACGCAAACATATATCGCCAGCCATCAGTATTCAGCCAGTTAGCGTCACCTGAACGAGCGATAAAATAGTTAACGCAATACACCAATAGTTGACCAAAAATAATGGCGAACTGGTTAAATGACACCAGTTTCCCACGAATATGTGCGGGTGCCAGTTCAGCAATATACATTGGTGAGAGCATTGAGGCTAAACCTACCCCAATACCACCAATGATGCGATAAATAACAAATTCGGGAACGTATCCGGCTAAATAAACAGGTACCGCGTTATCTGGATTAATCGTCGTAAAGCCTAATTCTGGCCAGGCGGATCCAATGCCGGAAATAAAGAACAGCAGGGCGGCGATTTTCAGCGAGTCCCGACGACCAAACCGGTTACTGCAATAGCCGCCCAGCGCGCCGCCGATGATGCAACCAATCAACGCACTGGCGACGCAAAAACCTAACAGCGAGTTGGCGGCGGATTCACTTAAGTGTTGTGGGGCGACAAATACGGTATTTAAGGATTCTACCGTTCCGGAAATGACAGCCGTGTCATAGCCGAATAATAGCCCTCCTAATGTTGCGACTAATGTAATCGAAAAAATATAACTGGAATTATATTGAGTGTTCATTCAGACCTGCCTTAAAGGGTACAGCTCTTTTGATCAGTGCGGTGATGGTGAATTTAACAGGCAGGGAAGACAATTATCATTTTTTACATTGCAATTATGTTTTGTCTTTTCTGTGATCTTAATTCTGTTTAATTTGTCGAGTTTCAGGCGAAAAATTGATTTGCAGTGATGGGGGGCACGAAAGGAAATAATCGTAAGCGTAATGCAAAATAACATAAAAAAAGGGCGCTCCGGAGAGCGCCGAATAACAGTCACAGGTTGGGATAACATAAGTTGAGGGTTGCAGTGGCATTGCCCGTTGCCGGGCAGTTACTTCGGTAAAACTTAACCTTTCACACCACCCGCCGTCAGTCCGTTGACCAACCAGCGCTGTGCCAGCAGGAACACCAGAGTGATCGGAATGGCTGAAAGTACAGCTGCGGCGGCAAAGTCGCCCCACAAATAGTTCTGTGGATTGAGGTACTGCTGCATACCTACCGCAAGGGTATAGCTGTTCACATCACGCAGCAGCAGTGATGCGACCGGTACTTCGGTAATCGCGGCAATGAAAGACAGAATAAACACGACCGCCAGAATCGGAACGGAAAGCGGCAGCAACACCAGGCGGAATGCCTGCCATGGCGTTGCGCCATCCAGCGCGGCTGCTTCTTCCAGCGAACCGTCGATGGTTTCGAAATAGCCCTTAATCGTCCACACATGCAGCGCAATACCGCCGAGATAGGCGAAGATCACGCCACCGTGAGTGTTCAGACCAATAAACGGAATGTACTGGCCCAGGCGGTCAAACAAAGCATACAACGCGACCAGAGACAGCACCGCCGGGAACATCTGGAATATCAGCATCCCTTTCAGCAGGGTTGCTTTGCCCGGGAAGCGCATACGGGCAAAGGCGTAAGCGCAGGTGGTGGAAAGCGTCACGATACCGATCGCGGTAATGGTGGCTACTTTCACCGAGTTCCACAGCCATAACAGCACCGGGAACGGCGGCGGCGTCACGCGGCCATCCGCATGCTCAACGCTAAAGCCCAGCGCCAGTTTCCAGTGTTCCCAGGAGATGTTTTCCGGGATCAGGCTGCCGGTGGCAAAGTTACCTTCACGCAACGAGATAGCGATAACCATCAGCAGCGGGAACATGATCGCTGCAATGAAAATCAGCAGCAGCAAGTGCGTTGTTAAGAGACGCAGTTTCTGAGATTTGGGTTGTACCATAGCCATGTTCGTTGTCTCCCTTAATCAAACTTCATACGCGTGGCTTTCAGGTTCACGATGGCCAGCGCACCGACCAGCAGGAAGATCAGCGTGGCAATCGCCGCCGCCAGACCGAAGTCCTGACCTCCGCCGCCTTCGAAGGCGATACGGTAGGTGTAGCTCACGAGCAGGTCGGTATAGCCTGCTGGCGTGGTGGTACCAAGACGGTCTGGACCACCGTTGGTCAACAGTTGAATCAGCACGAAGTTGTTAAAGTTAAAGGCGAAGCTGGCGATCATCAGCGGCGTCAGCGGCTTAATCAGCAGCGGCAACGTAATCTTAAAGAAGTTCTGGAACGGACCTGCACCATCCATCGCCGACGCTTCATACAGGTCGTCAGGGATCGCTTTAAGCAGACCCATGCACAGGATCATCATGTACGGGTAACCAAGCCAGGTGTTGACGATAATAATCATCGAACGCGCGGTGGTTGGGTCGCTGAACCAGGCCGGTTTGATGCCAAACAGCGCGCTCAGCATCATGTTGATTTCACCGAAGCTCTGGTTGAACAGCCCTTTGAAAATCAGAATCGAAATAAACGACGGTACGGCATACGGCAGAATCAGCAGGACACGGTAAATCGCTTTGCCTTTGAGAGACTCCCACTGTACGAGACAGGCCAGTACCATCCCCACGGCCACGGTGAGGATCACGGTCAGAACGGAGAAGACCACCGTCCAGACAAAGATGGCGAAGAACGGTTTCTGAATGCCTTCGTCGGTAAATACGCGGGCGAAGTTGTCCCAACCGATGGCAACGGTATAGCCTGGGCTGAGTTTTTCGTTACCCCAGCTACCGTCAGCGTTAATTGCCTGATAATAACCAATATCGTTGTTGGCGCGGTATTTTACGCCGCTTTGGCTGTTGGTGAGCGTGCCGTCATCAGCGAGCGTATAGAGTGGCTGCGTGCCGGAAAACTGGCGCAGTGAACTCATAATCACTTTGCTTTCATCTGGCAGGATGGCGGTGAGTTGGGTTAACGCCTGGCGATTTTGCGTGATGACACGCAGCGTCGCACGTTCGCCCGCTGGCAGCGCCTCGGCTTCTTTCAACTGCAGTTTCTGTTCGCCGCCAAATTTAAAGGCGTCGGAGAGATAATTCTTGCCAGTTACACCGTCGGTGAGGGCCAGTTGCCACTCCGTACCCGCCGGATACAGGCCGAAGTTGTAGGTTTTCCCCGCCTGATAAGAACGGTCCATCAGGACTTCCTGAGCACGTTCAAAGGTCAGTTGGTTGGTGCTGCTGTAGTTGGTAAAGGCAATTGCGATAGTACAAATTAGCGGAAACAGGACAAACAGCCCCATCCCTGCAACGCCTGGGTAAACATAGCGCCAGGCGTAGGCTTTACGGTTAGCAAAAATATACAGGCCAGCAGAGCTTAAAATCAGCGTCATGATGGCAAACAGGTACTCCCCCTGAGCATACATCAAAACAACAAGGTAACCGACCAGCAGCCCAAGCAGACCCATCACTGACCATTTCAGCCGGTCGCTTTGCCACCAGTGTTTCTTTTTAATGACATCCATGGGGATCAATCCTCTTTACGCTTTATCCTTCGCACTACCTCTTTGTTGGCTGCGGAAGCTCACCCCAGTCACTTACTTATGTAAGCTCCTGGGGATTTGCCTCCTTGCCGCCTCGATGTAGCGCGAATGATTTCGCGTAACAACGTATTCAATAAACCTGATTCCCTAAGAAATAAGGGAAACCGTATTACTTGGTGATACGACCTTGTGCATCTTTCAGCGCGGCATCGACGGTCTGACGGCCGCTGGCAGCGTTGATCACTGCGGTACGAACGGCATACCAGAATGCGGACATCTGCGGGATGTTCGGCATGATCTCGCCTTTCTGGGCGTTATCCATGGTGGCCGCGATACGCGGGTCTTTCGCTAACTGATCCTGGAAGGATTTCAGCGCAACCGCGCCCAGCGGTTTGTCCTTATTCACTTCATCCAGACCCTGATCGGTCAGCAGGTAGTTTTCGAGGAACTCTTTTGCCAGTTCTTTGTTCGGGCTGGCAGCGTTGATACCTGCGCTCAGAACGCCCACGAACGGTTTGGACGGTTTACCCTTGAAGGTTGGCAGCAGGGCAACGCCGTAATTCACCTTGCTCTTATCGATGTTGGACCACGCCCACGGACCGTTGATGGTCATCGCGGTGTCACCTTTGTTAAAGGCCGCTTCGGCGATGGAGTAATCGGTATCCGCGTTCATGTGTTTGTTCTTGATCAGATCAACCAGGAAGGTCAGACCCGCTTTTGCGCCCGCGTTGTCCACGCCCACGTCTTTCACGTCGTACTTGCCGTTTTCAAACTTGAACGCGTAACCGCCGTCGGCGGCAATCAGCGGCCAGGTGAAGTACGGTTCTTGCAGGTTGAACATCAGCGCGGATTTCCCTTTCGCCTTCAGTTCTTTATCCAGCGCAGGAATTTCTTCCCAGGTTTTTGGCGGGTTCGGAACGAGGTCTTTGTTGTAAATCAGCGACAGCGCTTCAACCGCAATTGGGTAGGCAATCAGTTTGCCGTTATAGCGTACGGCATCCCAGGTGAACGGATAGAGTTTGTCCTGGAACGCTTTATCTGGGGTGATTTCAGCCAGCAGGCCAGACTGAGCGTAGCCGCCAAAACGGTCATGTGCCCAGAAGATGATGTCCGGGCCGTCGCCAGTCGCGGCAACCTGTGGGAACTTCTCTTCCAGTTTGTCCGGGTGCTCAATGGTGACTTTGATACCGGTGTCTTTCTCGAATTTTTTGCCCACTTCAGCGAGGCCGTTATAGCCTTTGTCGCCGTTAATCCAGATAACCAGCTTACCTTCTTCAATCTTGGCGAGAGCCGAGGCGGAAAACATCATCGTCGTTAATGCAGACAATGCGAGGATGCGTGCGCCAGTTTTGATTTTCATAGTTCCCATCCTGTTTGGTGATTTTGCAGAGGTGGCTTAACGGTTACTAGTTTCTTTATACGACAACCTCTTTCCATCCTCCTTACCCCTACGCCCCACCCGCTCTTTATGTGATCTGTGTTACATAAATGTGAGTATTGCGTACTGGCGCACATAAAAACCCACTGATTTTTGCAGGCTGCATCACGAAATTCCTCCGCGGCGTACGGCCCGGGTCTCAGACGCTGTTCTCTCATCCTCCCGCCTCCTCCCCCATAAAAAAGCTGGGGGTGGAGGATTCACGCAGTCAAGGGATCACGCATAGTCAGCCCATCATGAATGTTGCTGTCGATGACAGGTTGTAACGAAGGGAGAAGGGCATGGCGAGCGTACAGCTGCGAAATGTAACGAAAGCCTGGGGTGACGTGGTGGTATCGAAAGATATCAATCTCGACATTCACGAAGGGGAATTCGTGGTGTTTGTCGGACCGTCAGGCTGCGGTAAGTCGACCTTGCTGCGTATGATCGCCGGACTTGAAACCATCACCAGTGGCGACCTGTTTATCGGGGAGACCCGGATGAACGACATTCCCCCCGCCGAACGCGGCGTGGGCATGGTCTTTCAGTCCTACGCGTTGTATCCCCATTTATCCGTCGCAGAAAACATGTCGTTTGGCCTCAAACTGGCTGGCGCAAAAAAAGAGGTGATGAATCAGCGCGTGAATCAGGTCGCGGAAGTTCTGCAACTGGCGCACCTGCTGGAGCGTAAACCGAAAGCGCTTTCCGGCGGACAACGTCAGCGTGTGGCGATTGGCCGAACGCTGGTTGCCGAGCCGCGCGTATTCCTGCTGGATGAACCGCTGTCGAACCTCGACGCCGCTCTGCGTGTGCAAATGCGAATTGAAATCTCCCGTCTGCATAAACGTCTTGGCCGCACGATGATTTACGTCACCCACGATCAGGTCGAAGCGATGACGCTGGCCGACAAAATTGTGGTGCTGGATGCTGGTCGCGTGGCGCAGGTCGGCAAACCGCTGGAGCTATACCACTATCCGGCTGACCGCTTTGTGGCGGGCTTTATTGGGTCGCCGAAGATGAACTTCCTGCCGGTGAAAGTCACCGGGACGGCCATCGATCAGGTGCAGGTTGAACTGCCCAACCGCCAGCAAATATGGCTACCAGTGGACAGCCATGCGGTACAGGTTGGTGCCAACATGTCTTTAGGTATCCGCCCGGAACATCTGCTGCCCAGCGATATCGCCGATGTCACCCTCGAAGGTGAAGTGCAGGTGGTCGAGCAGCTTGGTCACGAAACTCAAATTCATATCCAGATCCCCGCCATCCGTCAAAACCTGGTTTACCGCCAGAACGACGTGGTGTTGGTAGAAGAGGGTGCCACATTCGCCATCGGCCTGCCGCCAGAGCGTTGCCATCTGTTCCGTGAGGATGGCACTGCATGTCGTCGGTTGCATCAAGAGCCGGGCGTTTAAGGTCCCCATAAAAAACGAAACGCAAAGCCATTCGAAGCTACATCGAGGCGGCAAGTAAATGAATCCCCGGGAGTGTACAAAGAGTACGCGACTGGGGTGAAAGAACGCAGCCAACAAAGAGGCAGCCCGAAGGGGGACGCGTTTAAAGAAAAGCAATGATCTCAGGAGATAGAACGATGATTACTCTGCGCAAACTCCCTCTGGCGGTTGCTGTAGCAGCAGGCATTATGTCTGTTCAGGCAATGGCTGTAGATTTCCACGGTTACGCTCGTTCCGGTATTGGCTGGACAGGGAGTGGCGGTGAACAACAGTGTTTCCAGGCAACCGGTGCACAAAGTAAATACCGTCTCGGTAACGAATGTGAAACCTATGCGGAAATCAAATTAGGTCAGGAAGTGTGGAAAGAAGGCGATAAGAGCTTCTACTTCGACACCAACGTTGCTTACTCCGTCGCACAGCAGAATGACTGGGAAGGCACAGACCCGGCATTCCGTGAAGCAAACGTGCAGGGTAAAAACCTAATCGAATGGCTGCCAGGCTCCACTATCTGGGCCGGTAAGCGCTTCTACCAGCGTCATGACGTACACATGATCGACTTCTACTACTGGGATATTTCAGGTCCTGGCGCCGGTATTGAAAACATTGATCTGGGCTTCGGTAAACTGTCTTTGGCAGCGAGCCGTTCACAGGAAGCGGGTGGTTCATACGCTTTCAGCAGCCAGAATATCTATGATCGTACCAAAGACACCGCGAACGATGTATTTGACGTTCGTTTAGCGCAGTTGGCAACTAACCCGGATGGGATGTTGGAACTGGGCGTTGACTATGGTCGCGCGAATACCACCGATGATTACAGGCTGGCGGACGGCGCATCTAAAGATGGTTGGATGTTCACCGCTGAACATACCCAGAGCATGCTGAAGGGCTACAACAAGTTTGTCGTTCAGTACGCCACAGATTCCATGACCACCCAGGGCAAAGGCCTGAACCAGGGTTCTTATGGTTCTTCCACTACGACCATTGAAGATCCCGTTACTGGCGTTAAAACCAACTATGCCAACAACGTTGTGAATAACAACGGTAGCCTGTTCCGCGTGCTGGACCACGGTGCAATCTCCCTGGGCGACAAGTGGGACCTGATGTACGTCGGTATGTACCAGAACCTCGACATGGATAACGACCTGGGGACCGAATGGTACACCGTCGGTATTCGCCCGATGTATAAATGGACGCCAATCATGAGCACCCTGCTGGAAGTCGGTTACGACAACGTCAAATCTCAGCAGACCAGCGATCGCAACAGCCAGTACAAAATCACCCTGGCCCAACAATGGCAGGCGGGTGACAGCATCTGGTCTCGTCCGGCAATCCGCGTCTTCGCAACCTATGCAAAATGGGATGAAGAGTGGGGTTACATCAAAAATGGTAACGACGTAACCAAATTCGCAGCGGCAACGAACTCTGGCCTCAGCACAACCAGCCGTGGCGACAGCGATGAGTGGTCCTTCGGTGCCCAGATGGAAATCTGGTGGTAATTCAGCACTAACCTGACGTAAAGACCGAAAGAGGGGCGCAAGCCCCTCTTGATTACGGTTTAGCGCGCTATTGCCTGGCCACCGCTGAACCCATGCTATCTGAGGTGATAACAATGAAAATGAAGAAAAGTCTCGTTGCCCTTTGTTTATCTGCAGGGTTATTTGCCAGCGCACCTGGCATCAGCCTGGCCGATGTGAATATTGTTCCGCAGAACACCACCGCGGCCCCATCTATTCCCACTGCGGCGCTGCAGCAGTTAACCTGGACGCCTGTTGATCAATCCAAAACCCAGTCTTCGCCGCTTGCGACAGCGGGTCAGCGTCTGGATGTCGCCGGTATTACTGGCCCGGTCGCTGCGTATAGCGTCCCGGCGAATATTGGCGAACTCACCCTGACGCTGTCCAGTGAAGTGAATAAACAAACCAGCGTATTTGCGCCAAACGTATTAATTCTTGACCAAAACATGACGCCATCTGCGTTCTTCCCCAGCAGCTATTTTACCTACCAGGAGCCCGGCGTGATGAGTGCCGATCGTCTGGAAGGAGTAATGCGTCTGACGCCAGCGCTGGGTCAGCAAAAACTCTATGTTTTGGTCTTTACCACTGATAAAGATCTCCAGCAGACCACAACCCTGCTTGACCCGGCAAAAGCCTATGCCAAGGGCGTAGGTAACGCTATTCCGGATATTCCAGACCCGATCGCCCGTCATACCACCGACGGTTTACTGAAACTGAAAGTCAAAACCAGCTCCTCCTCCAGTGTTCTGGTCGGGCCGCTGTTTGGCTCATCCGGCCCTGGTCCTGTCACGGTGGGCAATACCGCCGCGCCTGCGGTGACCTATGCGGCTCCGGCAGCAGCCGTTGCTGCTCCAGCGCCACAACCGGTGAAGAAAAGTGAGCCGATGCTGAACGACACGGAAAGTTATTTTAACCAGGGCATTAAGGATGCCGTTGCGAAAGGCGATGTCGATAAAGCGCTGAAGCTGCTTGATGAAGCTGAGCGTCTGGGATCCAAATCTGCCCGATCCACCTTTATCAGCAGTGTAAAAGGCAAGGGGTAAACATCGCCCCGCATTGTTGATTTTGCAACAACTGGTGCGTCTCCTGGCGCACCTTTTTTTATCCTTCGGTGCTAATTGTTACACTTATGTTGCTCTGGCGATCACTTAATTGTGTTTGCTCACCCCGTAATGCATTTTCTGCGATACAATGCCTTCAAGTTATAAATCGGAGAGTAAGGCATGCCACACCCTGCGTTAACGCAACTGCGTGCGCTGCGTTATTTTGATGCGATCCCGGCGCTGGACGCCCAACTGCTCGACTGGTTGTTACTGGAAGATTCCATGACTAAACGTTTTGAGCAGCAGGGAAAACAGGTCACCGTAACGTTGATTCGCGAAGCATTCGTTGGGCAAAATGAGGTGCCTGAAGAGCTGCCGCTGCTGCCTAAAGAGTCCCGTTATTGGTTACGTGAAATCCTGTTATGCGCGGATGGTGAACCCTGGCTTGCCGGGCGGACCGTGGTGCCTGAATCAACCTTGTGCGGCCCTGAGCTGGCCTTACAAAATCTGGGGAAAACCCCGCTCGGACGTTACCTGTTTACATCATCGACATTGACCCGAGATTTTATTGAGATTGGCCGCGATGCAGCGCTGTGGGGGCGCCGTTCCCGCCTGCGGCTGAGCGGTAAGCCGCTGATGCTTACCGAGCTTTTTCTACCTGCATCGCCGTTGTACTGAGAGGAAGATAAAGATGGAGTGGAGTCTGACGCAGAATAAGCTGCTGGCATTTCACCGCTTGATGCGTACGGATAAGCCAATCGGTGCCTTACTGCTGCTCTGGCCTACGCTGTGGGCATTGTGGGTGGCAACCCCAGGCATGCCGCAATTGTGGATCCTGGCGGTTTTTGTCGCTGGCGTTTGGTTAATGCGCGCCGCCGGCTGCGTGGTGAATGATTATGCCGACAGGAAATTTGACGGACACGTTAAACGCACCGCAAATCGACCGCTGCCGAGCGGGGCCGTCACTGAAAAAGAGGCCCGAACGCTGTTCGTCGTATTGGTACTGCTGGCCTTCCTGCTGGTTTTGACGCTCAACACGATGACCATTTTGTTGTCCGTTGCGGCGTTAGCGCTGGCGTGGGTTTACCCGTTCATGAAACGCTATACGCACCTGCCGCAGGTGGTGCTGGGGGCGGCGTTTGGCTGGTCGATCCCGATGGCGTTCGCCGCCGTGAGCGAGTCCGTACCGCTGAGCTGCTGGCTGATGTTCCTCGCCAATATTCTCTGGGCGGTGGCCTACGACACGCAGTATGCGATGGTTGACCGCGATGATGACCTGAAGATCGGCATTAAATCGACCGCGATTCTGTTCGGTCAAAACGACAAGCTGATCATTGGTATCCTGCAGGTGGGCGTACTGGTGCTGATGGCGCTGGTGGGTTGGCTAAATGGGCTGGGACTGGGTTATTACTGGTCTCTGCTGGTGGCTGGCGCGCTGTTTGTATATCAGCAGAAACTGATCGTCAATCGCGAGCGTGATGCCTGTTTTAAAGCGTTTATGAACAATAACTACGTCGGTCTGGTGCTGTTCTTAGGGCTGGCGATGAGCTACTGGCATTTTTGAGTTTGGCTTAGCCTGCAAAATAAAAAACCGGTCATTTTATTTCGACCGGTTTTTTTATGCTTACTCGCCCTGTGTGGCGCTCTCGATGGTCAGACGCACATCTGACGTGACCAGTTCGGCCAACATCTGATAGATTTTCATCGTCTCTTCCGGTTCGGCATCTCCGGTATCGCTGATGAATCCCTCGTCACGCAGCGTCAGCACCAGAGAGCTGAACACGGCTTTATCGAAGAATTCCGGCGCGTTAATGCCGTGCAGTACGGAGAGGCGTTGCGCCACGGTGCGGCTCTCTTTCTCCAGTGTGCCACGGTTGATAGACGGGTTCGCGCTCAGCAGCCAGAAGGTAATGGCGTAGCGTTGCAACGTCTCGCGAGCACCCGCCGCCAACAGCTGTAGCGTACGAGAGCGGGCCGGATTGATATGCAGTTCGTCATCGTTCAGGGCGATCAGTCCCTGGCGCTGCATTTCGCTGGCCAGTTCGTCAATCACTCCGGTGAGTTCATCACGCTCCCAACGTAAGAACAGCTCTGCTTTCAGCATTGGGTACAGCGCATCAATATGCTGCTGTAGCGCGGCGCGTGAAATACGACGATGCTGAGTCACAATGGCTGCCATTAACGAAGGCAGAACCAGCATATGCGCAATGTTGTTGCGGTAATACGTCATCAATACCGCCTGCTCGCGCGGCAGAATGATGATGTCACCGATGGTGTCTTTCTCGACCTCAAACTTATTCATCTGTAAGGCATGGTCGATCAATTCACTGGCGCTCTGCGCAGGAACCGTACAATCCGCCGCGTACGGCACGTTGCGCAGCAGACTCAGATAGCAGTCGAGCTGTTCGGTCAGTTGCTCACGGGTCAGAGAGCGCTGGCGGGAGGCCAACAGCGCGGTACAGCACAGGTTCATGGCATTGGCCGCGCCTGCGTTGTTAATGCGTACCATCAGATCGGCGGCAATGCTATTCACCGTCGGCGTCAGCCAGGCCGGACGGATGGACTCGATAGGATCGATCGATTCACGCCACTCCGGTACATGCTGGTTGAGGTAAGTCATCAATGGCATCGGTTCGCCAAAGTTGACATACCCCTGACCCAGATTACGCAGCTTGCTCAAGCCACGCAGCATTTGCGGCAAACTCTCTTTCTCTTTCGTCGCGCCACGCAGCTCTTTCGCGTACGTGCCCACTTCCATTACGTGCTCGTAGCCGATGTAGATGGGGACGAGGGTAATCGGACGCGTACCGCCGCGCAGCATCGCCTGAATGGTCATCGACAGCGTGCCGGTTTTCGGGTCGAGCAGGCGCCCGGTACGTGAACGGCCTCCTTCGACAAAGTATTCAACCGAGTAGCCGCGGCTGAACAACTCGCCCAGGTATTCGCGGAAAACGGTGGAATAGAGCTTGTTGCCCTTGAAGGTACGACGAATAAAGAACGCGCCCAGACGACGGAAAATCGGACCTGCTGGCCAGAAGTTCAGGTTGATACCGGCAGCGATGTGCGGCGGAACCAGCCCCTGGTGGTACAGAACGTACGACAGCAGCATATAGTCCATATGGCTGCGGTGACACGGAACATAGACGATTTCGTGCCCATCGTGCGCCAACTGACGTACACGCTCCGCATTGTGAACGTTAATCCCCTGATACAGACGGTTCCAGGTAAAGCCCAGAATACGGTCTGTCAGACGAATCATCTCGTAGGAGAAGTTGGCGGCAATCTCTTCCATCAGCGCAATGGCATTTTGCTGCGCTTTTTCGTGGGAGATTTTTTTACTGCGCGCTTCATCTTCTACCGCGCGAGCGATAGCTTTTGAGGCCAGCAGCTTATTGAACAGGTCCTGGCGGGCAGGGAGGCGCGGGCCGACTGCGGCCAGACGCTGACGAGCAAAGTGCATGCGCGCCACGCGAGCCAGCTTCTGAGCGATGATTTTATCCGTACCGTGTTCGTCCGCCATGCGACGCAGGGAGACCGACGGGGAGAAGCGGACAAAACTGTCGCGACCCAGCCAGGACACAGCAAAGAATTTCTGTACGCCGTTCAGCATGCGCAGCGGCGGATTGACCTCGCCTTTTTCACGCCCAGGCGCACGGCCAAACATCACCGAAACCGGCACCATTTGCACATCCAGGTCTGGATTGCTGCGATGCAAGTCGAGATAGTTATGGAACAGCTTAATGGACTCTTCTTTCGGCGTGTAATAGGTGAACACGCGCGGGCCGCCGTGAATAAACACGTAGCGCGGCAGCAGAGTTCCGTCTATCTCCAGCGGTTCCAGGGGATCCGGGAGATCGTGCACCAGACATTGGGCACGCAGCGTCAGCAAGTCTGCTTTTGAGTTGTACGGTAGGACATACATAATGGGACGCGAAGTATCGAGCCCCAATTCCGGGGCAGGTTCTGCCGGAATAGACTTGCTTTTTACCAGGACGCTTAATGGTAAATTCAGTAATTTGTAGTAAATTCGTGGCCAGCCGGACATAAACGATGTAAAGCCTCTGGTTAATAATGCAAATGCGCTGCAAGGATATCAGAAAGTTTAGTGAATTTCTGGTGTATCCGGTCATACTTCGCGCTGCTTTGCCACACCCTGAAACAAACGGGGTAACGTTACAATGACATTGACGCTAATAATGTAAAAAGGTTCTTTTTGATGGCCAATAATACCACTGGATTCACCCGAATTATCAAAGCTGCAGGCTATTCCTGGAAAGGTTTTCGCGCCGCATGGATCAATGAGGCGGCATTCCGCCAGGAAAGCGTTGCCGTACTTTTGGGCGTAGCCATCGCCTGCTGGCTGGACGTCGACGCCATTACCCGCGTGCTGTTGATTGGTTCCGTGATGCTGGTGATGATCGTTGAAATCCTCAACAGTGCGATTGAGGCGGTGGTTGACCGTATTGGCTCTGAGTATCACGAACTTTCCGGTCGGGCGAAAGATATGGGCTCGGCAGCGGTATTGCTGTCTATTTTTGTCGCTCTGATCACCTGGGGCATCCTGTTGTGGTCGCATTTGCGATAAAGATTCCACAACTGCATAAATCTCCTGTTTTTTGTGCAGTTTGCGGTTCCAAAATCACCTTTAGCTGTATATACTCACAGCATAACTGTATATACACCCAGGGGGCGGAATGAAAGCGTTAACGGCCAGGCAGCAAGAGGTGTTTGATCTCATTAGGGATCACATCAGCCAGACAGGTATGCCACCGACGCGTGCGGAGATCGCGCAGCGTTTGGGGTTCCGTTCCCCAAACGCCGCTGAAGAACACCTGAAAGCGCTTGCGCGTAAAGGCGTCCTTGAAATTGTATCCGGCGCATCGCGCGGTATTCGACTGCTGCAGGAAGAAGAAGAAGGGTTACCGCTTGTCGGACGCGTAGCGGCAGGCGAGCCACTGCTGGCGCAGCAGCACATCGAAGGCCACTATCAGGTCGATCCTTCACTGTTCAAACCGAACGCCGATTTTCTGCTGCGCGTTAGCGGTATGTCGATGAAAGACATCGGTATTATGGACGGTGATTTACTGGCTGTGCATAAAACTCAGGATGTGCGTAACGGTCAGGTCGTTGTTGCCCGTATCGATGACGAAGTCACCGTCAAGCGTCTGAAAAAGCAGGGCAACAAGGTTGAGCTCCTGCCTGAAAACAGCGAATTTAAACCTATTGTTGTCGACCTGCGCGAGCATAACTTCACTATTGAAGGGTTGGCGGTAGGCGTCATTCGTAATGGTGAATGGCTGTAATTTTCTGTTGATTCCCTGTAGCCCGGGTAAGACGTTTACGTCGCTATCCGGCAACTTGCCCGGTGGCGCTACGCTTACCGGGCCTACACAGCATCTTTTTTCAGTATATCTAACTTCTTCTCAGGCTCTCCTGTATGCCTTTCTTTACCTCTTCTGATAAAGCACTCTGGCACCTCGCCTTACCGATGATCTTCTCCAATATCACCGTTCCCCTGTTGGGACTGGTGGACACCGCGGTGATTGGTCATCTGGACAGTCCGGTCTATCTTGGCGGCGTTGCTGTTGGCGCCACGGCGACCAGCTTTCTCTTTATGCTGCTGCTTTTTTTGCGCATGAGTACCACCGGCCTTACCGCACAGGCATTTGGCGCGAAAAATCCGCAGGCGCTGGCGCGCGCGTTGGTGCAGCCGCTATTGCTGGCGCTGGGCGCGGGGTTGCTTATCGCACTGTTTCGTACGCCGATTATCGATCTGGCTCTGCACATTGTCGGCGGAAGTGAGGCGGTACTGGAGCAGGCCCGACGTTTCCTGGAAATCCGCTGGTTAAGCGCACCCGCGTCGCTGGCGAATCTGGTGCTGCTCGGTTGGTTACTTGGCGTTCAGTATGCGCGCGCGCCAGTTATCCTGTTGATTGTCGGCAATATTCTCAACATTGTGCTCGATTTATGGCTGGTAATGGGCCTGCATATGAACGTGCAGGGGGCGGCGTTGGCGACGGTGATTGCCGAATATGCCACGCTGCTGATTGGCCTGATGATGGTACGCAAAGTCCTGCATATGCGTGGAATTTCGCTGGCAATGTTGAAGCTGGCGTGGCGTGGTAACTTCCGTCGTTTGCTGGCGCTCAACCGCGACATCATGCTGCGTTCTCTGCTGCTACAGCTCTGCTTTGGGGCCATTACGGTTCTGGGCGCGCGTTTGGGAGGCGACATCATCGCGGTAAACGCCGTTCTGATGACTCTGCTGACGTTTACCGCCTACGCGCTGGATGGATTTGCCTATGCTGTGGAAGCGCATTCGGGTCAGGCCTATGGGGCGAGGGATGGCAGCCAGTTGCTTGATGTCTGGCGGGCGGCCTGTCGACAGTCCGGTATTGTGGCTATTCTGTTTTCGCTGGTTTACGCCCTGTTTGGCGAGCAGATTGTTGCGCTGCTGACCTCGCTGCCGCAAATCCAACTGTTGGCCGATCGCTATCTTTTCTGGCAGGTGGTTTTGCCGCTAGTGGGAGTGTGGTGTTATCTGCTCGACGGTATGTTTATTGGAGCGACACGGGCTGCAGAAATGCGCAACAGTATGGCCGTTGCCGCAGCAGGATTCGCATTAACGCTACTGGCTTTACCGTTGCTGGGAAATCATGGTTTGTGGCTGGCGTTAACCGTTTTTCTCGCGCTGCGTGGGCTTTCCCTGGCCTTTATCTGGCGACGTCACTGGCGTAATAGAACCTGGTTTGCCTGAACGGATGGTTAAAAATTCCGAATAGTAAATAAAACCCAGAATCCCTGACTACACTTATTCTCACGTCCAGCAAAAACAGCATGTGTCTGGACATGGCACTCTCGCTATTCACAACCTAACGATGAGGACTTGATGATGAATAAAGACGAAGTCGGCGGTAACTGGAAGCAGTTTAAAGGTAAAGTGAAAGAGCAATGGGGCAAACTGACCGATGATGATATGACGGTCATTGAAGGTAAACGTGACCAACTGGTCGGTAAAGTCCAGGAGCGTTACGGTTACGCGAAAGATCAGGCGGAGAAAGAAGTGACCGATTGGGAAAAACGTAATGATTACCGCTGGTAATTAACCCTTCCCTCCTGAGAGTACAAGGATGTACGCTCTCCCACCCGCTTAACGCCCGACTTTCTTCTTCACCTGAATCGTATGGTCATGCTGGCATTCGCCAGGGTGACGACATGACTCAACCTCCACACAGGCCGGGCACAGTCCATGGGCTTCAATAACGTTATGTCGCAGGGCAAAGCCCATTTTTGCTGCCAGCGTATGCATGATGTCTTCCACGCCTTCCGCGCACTCTTCTTTTACCACACCACAGCGGTCGCAAATGAACATTGCGGAACTGTGAGTTGGCTGATCGAACAGATGGCAAAGCACATAGCTGTTGGTGGATTCCACCTTGTGCACAAACCCTTGTTCTAGCAGAAAATCGAGCGCACGATACACGGTCGGCGGCTTGGCCTGCGGCTCGGTTTCTCGCAACAGGTCAAGTAGGTCGTAAGCGCTGATTGCGCCTTCCTGCAGGCTCATCAGGCGCAGCACTTCGAGGCGTTGTGGCGTAAGCCGTACGTTGCGTTGCGCACAGAGTTTTTCAGCTTGAGTCAATAACTCCTGCGTGGTGGTTTTGTCCATTTGGCGCCTCGATTTGCGTGCAAGGTTAATCCCTTACTTTAACATGTTCTGTTTAAAACACCGAGATCCACCACGGTGTGCTATACCTGACCCATCGCAATACTGGAAAATAATCATGAAAAGACCCGATTGTATTCGTCACTGGCGTGAAGTTGAGGGGGCTGATGATTCCACCTATCCCGACAGCGATGAGCTGTTTTCCATAGGTGCGCCGCTTGCCCGCAAGCTGGGGTTAGGGCGACTCGGCATTCATCATGAGCGCCTGCCGCCGGGCCGACGCACCTCGTATCCGCACGCTGAAAGCGATGAGGAAGAGTTTATCTATGTGCTGGAAGGATATCCTGAAGCCTGGATTAACGGTTATTTATGGAAGCTGGAACCGGGTGACAGCGTCGGTTTCCCGGCGGGCACCGGCGTGTGTCACACCTTTATCAATAACACCAGTGAAGAGGTACGTCTGCTGGTCGTGGGTGAGGCGAACAAAAAATACAATCGTATTTATTATCCGCTTAATCCGGTTTATGCCGCCACGCGTGAGGATCGTTGGGTCGACCATCCGCCGCAGTTTTTTGGATCTCACGACGGAAAACCGGGGCGTAAATAGCGCTTGTCGGGGAGCAGGGAGGGGGAACCGCGAGGATGTGGCTCACTATCGTAACGGTCTATGCTATAGTAGCGCCCCTTTTTTAACCGGATGCTTGAATATTCGCCATGCTGCCTGAATCTCAGTCTACCGCTTTTCCCGCTCATCGTTTTTCTATCGCGCCGATGCTTGACTGGACGGACAGACATTGCCGCTACTTTTTGCGCTTACTGTCCAGCCAGACGCTGCTCTACACGGAGATGGTAACCACCGGCGCGATCATTCATGGTAAAGGCGATTATCTGGCGTATAGCGAAGAAGAACATCCGGTCGCTTTGCAACTGGGCGGGAGCGATCCGGCTGCGCTGGCGCAGTGCGCAAAGCTTGCTGAACAACGGGGCTATGACGAAATTAACCTCAACGTGGGTTGCCCTTCCGATCGTGTACAGAATGGAATGTTTGGTGCCTGTCTGATGGGAAATGCGCAACTGGTCGCTGATTGCGTCAAAGCGATGCGCGATGTGGTATCGATTCCGGTAACGGTGAAAACCCGTATTGGTATTGATGACCAGGACAGCTACGAATTCCTGTGCGATTTCATCAACACGGTCACCGGTAACGGTGAATGTGAGATGTTTATCATCCACGCCCGCAAGGCCTGGCTGTCCGGGCTAAGCCCGAAAGAAAACCGCGAAATCCCACCGCTGGATTATGACCGTGTTTATCAGCTAAAGCGCGATTTTCCGCATCTGACGATGTCGATCAACGGTGGCATAAAATCGTTGGAAGAAGCGAAAATCCATCTGCAACATATGGATGGCGTGATGGTGGGGCGCGAAGCTTATCAAAACCCAGGCATTCTGGCGTCCGTTGACCGCGAGATTTTTGCTGTCACCAGCGAAGATGCCGATCCGGTCGCCGTAGTGCGTGCGATGTATCCGTATATTGAGCGTGAACTGAGTAAAGGAACCTATTTGGGGCATGTCACGCGCCATATGTTGGGACTGTTTCAGGGGATTCCAGGGGCACGGCAGTGGCGTCGCTATCTGAGCGAAAATGCGCATAAAGCCGGGGCAGATATTGAGGTTCTGGAACATGCGCTGAAGCTGGTGGCAGACAAACGTTAAGTTTTCGCCAAAAGTTAGTGAATTTCACCACGCCCTGCGCTTCGTCGCGGGGCGTTTGCTTTATAAATCAATATATTAATTTTGGCATGTTTCTTGTAAAGCTGTGGAGAGTATTTCATTTCGGGAGAGAGCCATGCTGGAACTACTTTTTGTGATTGGATTTTTTATCATGCTGATGGTCACCGGCGTATCTTTGCTGGGAGTGCTGGCCGCATTGGTGGTAGCCACTGTTGTGATGTTTTTGGGCGGACTATTTGCGTTGATGATTAAACTGTTGCCCTGGCTGTTATTAGCCGTTGCCGTGGTGTGGGTTATCAAGGCGATAAAAGCGCCAAAAGTCCCACAGTATCAGCGCAATAACCGCCGATTTTACTAAGGTATTGAGCGGTGTGTCACAACCTGCAACATTGCCTTTAGAAGCAAATAGGAATTGATTATCAAATCTGTCACTATTGCCAGGTTAACGAATTCATCGAGCTGTACCCTACATACAGCCGAACTAAAAAAAGAAAGGGCTTCCTATGGGAAGCCCTAATTCTTTCTTCCCTCTTCATAATTCAAACTGCAGGTTTGTTGGCGGCTTGAATTATTTAGCGGAAATGAGGGCGTTACGGGATCAGCAAACTCGACCCCTGTGTGGCCCGGCTTTCCAGCACTTCATGA
Organism: Citrobacter sp. 506; assembly: GCF_050434985.1. NCBI lineage: Bacteria > Pseudomonadati > Pseudomonadota > Gammaproteobacteria > Enterobacterales > Enterobacteriaceae > Citrobacter > Citrobacter sp. 506. The sequence goes on along the minus strand of NZ_JBNDJN010000008.1, from coordinate 96,521 downwards.
GCACGCTGCGCGTCGTGCAGTGCGAACGTCTGGCCCGGTGCGACATCCACTTTGATCACTCCGCTGGCAATCAGCGAGAAAAGCTCATTGCTGGCTTCGGTTAATTCATGGTGGTTGGTGATGTAACCCTGGAGTGAAGGGCGAGTCACGTACAGCGAACCTTTCTGATTCAGAATGCCTAAGTTAACGCCAGTCACCGGTCCGGAAGCATTACCAAAGCTGACCATGAGCCCCCGGCGCTGCAGGCAATCCAGTGAGGCTTCCCAGGTATCTTTCCCCACCGAGTCATACACCACCCGCACTTTTTTACCGCCAGTGATCTCTTTTACTCGTTCTACAATGCTCTCTTCACGATAGTTAATGACCTGCCATGCGCCGGCCTGCAGCGCAATTTGCGCTTTTTGCGCATTACCGACGGTGCCAATCAGCTTCGCACCCAATGCTTTTGCCCACTGGCAGGCAATCATACCGACGCCGCCTGCTGCCGCATGGAACAAAAATGGTTCATCGGGCTGAATTTCATAGGTCTTACGCAACAGATAAAAAACGGTGAGCCCTTTAAGAAATGAGGCTGCAGCTTGTTCAAACGAGATAGCGTTGGGCAAAATAGCGGTTTTATCAGCCGGGACGTTATGCACTGAGCTGTAGGCGCCTAGGGGAGACTGCGCGTAAACCACGCGATCGCCGGCTTTAATGTGCGTCACTTTGCTACCGACTTTACTGACCACGCCTGCGGCTTCGGTACCCAGACCGCTGGGCAGAGAAGGCGGCGGATAAAGACCACTGCGGATATAGGTGTCGATATAGTTGATCCCAATCGCTTTGTTCTCGACCTGGATTTCATTTTCCGCCGGGTCTACGGGCGTAAACTCCACTGCCTTGAGTACATCAGGGCCACCATGCTTGTGAAATTCAATACGTGTTGCCATGCTTCCTCCAAAAGAAATGTGGTAATCTTTCGACCCAATCATTATCTCGGTAACTCCATTCACTATGGCAGGAAATAAACCCTTCAACAAACAACAGACTGATGCTCGTGAGCGCGATCCCCAGGTCGCCGGGCTGAAAGTACCGCCGCACTCGATTGAAGCGGAACAGTCGGTGTTGGGCGGTTTAATGCTGGATAACGAACGCTGGGACGATGTGGCCGAGCGTGTGGTGGCGGAAGATTTTTATACCCGACCGCACCGGCACATCTTCACCGAAATGCATCGCCTGCAGGAGATGGGAAAACCCATCGATCTGATCACGCTCGCAGAATCGCTGGAAGTTCAGGGACAACTGGACAGCGTCGGCGGTTTTGCTTACCTGGCTGAGTTATCTAAAAATACGCCAAGTGCAGCGAACATTAGTGCCTATGCGGATATTGTCCGCGAACGTGCCGTTGTTCGTGACATGATTTCGGTGGCGAACGAGATCGCGGAAGCCGGGTTTGATCCGCAAGGCCGTTCCAGTGAAGATCTGCTGGACCTCGCGGAATCCCGCGTCTTTAAAATTGCTGAAAGTCGCGCCAACAAAGACGAAGGTCCGAAAAATATTACCGATGTGCTCGACGCTACCGTCGCGCGTATCGAACAGTTGTTCCAGCAGCCACACGATGGTGTCACCGGGGTCAACACCGGTTATGACGACCTCAATAAAAAGACTGCTGGTTTGCAGCCGTCAGACTTAATTATCGTCGCCGCGCGTCCGTCGATGGGTAAAACGACATTTGCAATGAACCTCGTCGAAAATGCGGCGATGCTGCAAGATAAGCCGGTTCTTATCTTTAGTCTTGAAATGCCCTCAGAACAGATCATGATGCGTTCCCTGGCCTCACTCTCACGTGTAGACCAAACCAAAATCCGTACCGGTCAACTGGATGATGAAGACTGGGCGCGAATTTCCGGAACAATGGGTATTTTGCTGGAGAAACGAAACATCTATATTGATGACTCCTCCGGCCTGACGCCAACGGAAGTGCGCTCACGTGCCCGTCGTATCGCCCGCGAACACGGTGGTATCGGACTTATCATGATCGACTACCTGCAGTTGATGCGCGTGCCGTCGCTCTCCGACAACCGTACGCTGGAAATTGCTGAAATTTCCCGCTCGCTGAAAGCGTTAGCGAAAGAACTGCATGTGCCGGTGGTGGCGCTGTCGCAGCTTAACCGCTCTCTGGAACAACGCGCCGATAAGCGTCCGGTCAACTCGGATCTGCGTGAGTCCGGCTCCATCGAGCAGGATGCCGACTTAATCATGTTTATCTATCGTGATGAGGTTTATCACGAAAACAGCGACTTGAAAGGCATCGCCGAGATCATTATCGGTAAACAGCGTAACGGCCCGATCGGTACGGTACGCCTGACGTTTAACGGTCAGTGGTCGCGCTTCGATAACTATGCTGGCCCGCAGTACGACGACGAATAACAACACTGAATCAGGTTACTCAAGCAAATACTTATCAAGGAATACAAATGCAAGCGGCAACTGTAGTCATTAACCGCCGCGCTCTGCGACACAACCTGCAACGTCTGCGTGAACTGGCTCCAGCCAGTAAACTGGTTGCGGTCGTGAAAGCGAACGCTTACGGCCATGGTCTGTTAGAGACCGCGCGAACGCTCCCCGATGCGGACGCTTTTGGTGTCGCTCGTCTTGAAGAAGCCCTGCGGTTGCGAGCGGGAGGGATCACGCAGCCCATCCTGCTGCTGGAAGGATTTTTTGATGCTTCCGATCTGCCGACTATCTCCGCGCAGCGTCTGCATACTGCCGTCCATAACCAGGAGCAGCTTGAAGCTCTGGAAGCCGCAGTACTGGCTGAACCGGTCACCGTCTGGATGAAGCTCGACACGGGAATGCACCGCCTGGGCGTGCGTCCTGAGCAGGCCCAGGCGTTTTATCAGCGCTTGACGCAATGTGAAAACGTGCGCCAGCCGGTCAATATCGTCAGCCACTTTGCGCGCGCGGACGAGCCTGAGTGCGGTGCGACCGAAAAGCAGCTCGATATCTTCAATAGCTTTTGCGCAGGTAAACCGGGTCAGCGTTCGATCGCCGCGTCGGGTGGTATTCTGCTGTGGCCGCAGTCTCACTTCGACTGGGCGCGTCCGGGGCTGATTCTGTATGGCGTATCGCCGTTGGAAAACCACTCTATCGGTGCCGATTTTGGCTGCCAACCGGTGATGTCGCTCACTTCCAGCCTGATTGCGGTGCGTGAACACAAAGCGGGCGAGCCGGTTGGCTATGGTGGAACCTGGCTGAGCGAGCGCGACACGCGTCTGGGCGTGGTGGCGATGGGCTATGGCGATGGTTATCCGCGCGCTGCACCGTCTGGGACACCGGTACTGGTCAATGGCCGTGAAGTGCCGATCGTCGGTCGCGTCGCGATGGATATGATTTGCGTCGATTTAGGTCCCGAGGCGCAGGATAAAGCCGGCGATTCGGTTATCCTGTGGGGTGAAGGCCTGCCCGTTGAACGCATTGCTGAAATGACGAAAGTAAGTGCTTACGAACTTATCACGCGCCTGACCTCAAGGGTGGCAATGAAGTATATCGATTAAGTTCATGATGTGCCGGATAAGGCGGTTACGCCGCCATCCGGCAATATTCCTCTCAACATCCTCTCGATCTTCTCCCGCTTCCGGTTTATTGTGTTCTTAACCCCTGCCTGTAAACCTGGAGAACCACACGTGTTTCAAAAAGTTGACGCCTACGCTGGCGACCCGATTTTATCGCTCATGGAGCGTTTCAAAGACGATTCACGTAGCGACAAAGTGAACCTCAGCATCGGTCTGTACTACAACGAAGACGGCATTATTCCTCAGCTTAAAGCGGTGGCAGAAGCGGAAGCCCGACTGAATGCCAAACCGCATGGCGCTTCGCTGTATCTGCCGATGGAAGGCCTGAACACTTATCGCCATACTATTGCGCCGCTGCTGTTTGGCGCAGAGCATCCGGTTCTCCAGCAGCAGCGCGTCGCAACGATTCAGACGCTGGGCGGCTCCGGTGCGCTAAAGGTTGGCGCAGACTTCCTGAAACGCTATTTCCCTGATTCTGGCGTGTGGGTCAGCGATCCGACCTGGGAAAACCACATCGCGATTTTTGAAGGTGCTGGGTTCGAAGTAAGTACTTACCCCTGGTATGACGACACCACCAATGGCGTGCGTTTCAACGACCTGTTGGCCACGCTGAACACCTTACCGGCGCGCAGCATTGTACTGCTGCATCCGTGCTGCCATAACCCGACGGGTGCGGATTTAACCCCCGCGCAGTGGGATGGTGTCATTGAGATCCTGAAAGCTCGCGATCTGATCCCGTTCCTGGATATTGCTTACCAGGGTTTCGGCGGCGGAATGGAAGCCGATGCCTATGCGATCCGCGCCATTGCCAGCGCCGGATTGCCTGCACTGGTCAGCAACTCATTCTCGAAGATTTTCTCTTTGTACGGCGAACGTGTCGGCGGACTTTCAGTGGTCTGTGAAGACGCTGATGCCGCCAGCCGCGTTCTGGGGCAGCTAAAAGCGACGGTGCGTCGTAACTATTCCAGCCCGCCAAACTTTGGTGCGCAGGTCGTGGCCGCGGTGTTGGGTGATGACGCGCTGAAAGCCAACTGGCTGGCGGAAGTCGAAGAGATGCGTACCCGTATTCTGGCGATGCGCCAGGCGCTGGTTAACGTATTGAATGCGGAGATCCCTGGTCGTAACTTTGATTACCTGCTGCAACAGCGCGGGATGTTCAGCTATACCGGGCTCAGCGCTGCTCAGGTCGATCGCCTGCGCGATGAGTTCGGTGTGTACCTGATAGCCAGCGGTCGTATGTGCGTGGCCGGGTTGAATCACGGTAACGTGCAGCGGGTGGCGAAGGCATTTGCCGCTGTCATGTAACCGGGTTTTTAGGCCTGATAAGCGTCGCGCCATCAGGCATTGTATTGCCTGATAGCGGTGTAATCACCTTATCCGGCCTACTTTCTTTCACCGTGCTATTGGTCTGTTTTCCAATGTGATCATGCTCTTTTTCCAGGACAAAACCAGAGAAAATCCTTCCTTTCCCTCCCCCTAAGGGGTAAGGTCAGATAGTTTTTTGACCAGTTGTTAATAAAAAAATGATAACTAACTGACTACTTAGGGAAAAATATGCGCAAATTTACGTTGGCACTGAGTGCCGTTTGTTTATTGTTCACGCTAAATCAGCCGGCCCAGGCGTTAGTTTCTTCTCCCTCTCAGCTTAATCCAGGCACCAACGTTGCAAAACTCGCTGAGCAGGCACCCATTCACTGGGTCTCCGTGGCACAAATTGAAAACAGCCTGACCGGACGCCCGCCGATGGCCGTCGGGTTTGATATCGATGACACCGTCCTCTTTTCCAGCCCAGGCTTCTGGCGCGGTAAAAAAACGTATTCTCCGGACAGTGAGGATTACCTGAAAAATCCGGCCTTCTGGGAAAAAATGAACAATGGCTGGGACGAATTCAGCATTCCGAAAGAAGTGGCGCGTCAGTTGATTGATATGCACGTGCGTCGCGGCGACAGCATCTTTTTCGTAACCGGGCGTAGCCAGACGAAGACCGAAACGGTGTCGAAAACGCTGTCCGATAACTTTCACATCCCGGCCGGCAATATGAACCCGGTCATTTTTGCCGGTGATAAGCCGGGCCAGAATACGAAAACGCAGTGGCTGCAGGATAAAAATATCCGTATGTTCTACGGCGACTCTGATAATGACATTACCGCCGCCCGAGACGTGGGTATTCGTGGCATTCGTATTTTACGCGCTTCTAACTCCACTTATAAACCGTTGCCACAGGCCGGCGCGTTTGGTGAAGAGGTGATCGTCAACTCGGAATATTGAGGACATTGCTTGCGGTTGTTGTTTTTTTAAACAAATTTGCGTTACCTGCTTTTACCTTTTGCGGACTTGCTGCACACTGAATAAAAGATGTTCTCATTAGGCAATATGCTGGTAAGGGGAATTAAGATGACGAATTCGGAGTTGCTGCAATACTGCATGGCAAAAATGGGCGCCGAGCAGAGCGTACACAGTGACTGGAAGGCCACACAAATCAAAGTCGAAGATGTGCTTTTTGCCATGGTAAAAGAGGTGGAAGAACGCCCGGCGGTGTCACTGAAAACCAGCCCGGAACTGGCAGAGTTGTTACGTCAGCAGCATAGCGATGTACGGCCAAGCCGGCATCTCAATAAGGCGCACTGGAGTACGGTGTATCTGGACGGCTCGTTGCCGGATTCACAAATCTACTACCTGGTAGACGCCTCTTATCAGCAGGCCGTAAACACGCTGCCGGAAGATAAACGCCGGATACTGGCGCAGTCCTGATCTGTTTTCCGCAATGAGGCGCCAGCGCCTTATCAGGCCTACAAGCAATTATGCATATTTTGTAGGCCTGATAAGCGTAGCGCCATCGGCATGATTACAACAGTGGTTTGAGGAAACGGGCCGTGTGTGAGGCTTCACACTCAGCGACTGTTTCTGGTGTGCCTGAAACCAGAATTTCCCCGCCGCCGCTGCCGCCTTCCGGACCGAGATCGACAATCCAGTCAGCGGTTTTTATCACGTCCAGATTGTGCTCAATCACTACGATGGTGTTGCCCTGATCCCGGAGTTGATGCAGCACGTCCAGCAGTTGCTGAATATCCGCAAAATGCAGACCGGTGGTCGGTTCGTCGAGAATATACAGCGTTTGACCGGTACCGCGTTTGGACAGTTCACGCGCCAGCTTCACGCGCTGCGCTTCACCGCCCGAGAGCGTGGTGGCGGACTGACCCAGTCGGATGTACGTCAGACCCACGTCCATCAGCGTTTGCAGCTTACGCGCCAGCGCCGGAACGGCATCGAAGAACTCACGCGCCTCTTCAATCGTCATATCCAGCACTTCGTGGATAGTCTTGCCCTTGTACTTAATCTCCAGAGTTTCGCGGTTATAGCGCTTGCCCTTACACTGATCGCACGGCACGTAGATATCCGGCAGGAAGTGCATTTCGACTTTGATCACGCCGTCGCCCTGACAGGCTTCACAGCGTCCGCCGCGGACGTTAAAGCTGAAACGACCCGGAGTATAACCGCGCGCACGCGACTCCGGTACGCCGGCAAACAGTTCGCGCACTGGCGTAAACACGCCGGTGTAGGTTGCCGGGTTAGAGCGCGGCGTACGGCCAATCGGGCTTTGGTCAATGTCGATCACTTTGTCGAAATGTTCCAGACCCTGAACATCACGATATGGCGCGGGTTCAGCCAGCGTGGCGCCGTTCAGTGCCGTCTGCGCAATCGGGAACAGCGTGTCGTTAATTAGCGTCGATTTACCCGAACCGGAAACACCGGTAATGCAGGTAAATAAACCAACCGGCAGCGTCAGGGTGACATCTTTCAGGTTGTTACCGCGCGCGCCGGTCAGCTTCAACACTTTTTCCGGGTCTGCCGCCACGCGCTGTTTCGGCACTTCAATCTTGCGCTTACCGCTCATGTACTGGCCGGTCAGCGACTCAGGCACGGCCATGATATCTTTTAGCGTACCTTCGGCAACCACCTGGCCGCCGTGAACGCCCGCGCCGGGGCCGATGTCGATGACGTGGTCAGCGGCGCGAATCGCGTCTTCATCATGCTCAACCACAATGACGGTATTGCCCAGATTACGCAGGTGGATAAGCGTACCCAACAGACGCTCGTTATCGCGCTGATGCAGACCGATAGACGGTTCATCCAACACGTACATTACGCCGACCAGACCTGCGCCGATCTGGCTTGCCAGACGAATACGCTGGGCTTCGCCGCCGGAGAGCGTTTCTGCTGAACGCGACAGCGTCAGATAGTTGAGGCCGACGTTGACCAGGAACTTCAGACGATCGCCAATCTCTTTGAGAATTTTCTCTGCAATCTTCGCTCGCTGACCCGCAAGCTTCAGGTTGTTGAAGAAATCCATGGCGTGACCGATGCTCATGTCGGAAATCGCGGGCAGCGGCGTATTTTCGACAAATACGTGGCGGGCTTCCCGGCGTAAACGCGTCCCCTCACAGCTGGCGCACGGTCGGTTGCTAATGAACTTGGCTAATTCTTCACGTACCGCGCTGGATTCCGTCTCTTTATAACGGCGCTCCATATTGTGCAATACGCCTTCGAACGGATGGCGGCGTACGGACGTATCGCCGCGATCGTTCATGTATTTAAATTCGATATTCTCTTTGCCGGAACCGTACAGCACCACTTTATGCACGGCAGGGTTCAGGCTGGCCCATGGGGCTTCGACGTCGAATTTATAGTGTTCCGCCAGTGACTTAAGCATCTGGAAGTAATAGAAGTTACGGCGATCCCAGCCGCGGATAGCACCACCGGCCAGCGACAGTTCCGGATTTTGGATCACACGGTCAGGATCGAAATACTGCTGCACGCCGAGACCGTCACAGGTCGGGCATGCGCCCGCTGGGTTATTGAACGAGAACAGACGTGGTTCCAGCTCGCGCATGCTGTAGCCGCAGATCGGGCAGGCGAAGTTGGCGGAGAACAGCAACTCTTCCGCTTTCGGATCGTCCATATCAGCGACCACCGCCGTACCACCGGACAGTTCCAGCGCGGTTTCAAAGGATTCAGCCAGTCGCTGGGTGAGATCGTCGCGTACTTTAAAGCGGTCAATCACCACTTCAATAGTGTGTTTCTTTTGCAGTTCAAGCTTGGGCGGATCGGAAAGGTCGCACACTTCACCGTCGATACGGGCGCGGATATAGCCCTGGCCTGCCAGGTTTTCCAGCGTTTTAGTATGCTCGCCTTTACGCTCTTTAATCACCGGCGCCAGCAGCATCAGACGTTTGCCTTCCGGCTGCGACAGAACGTTGTCCACCATCTGGCTAACGGTCTGGGCCGCCAGGGGAACGTCGTGATCCGGGCAGCGCGGTTCGCCAACGCGGGCAAACAACAGGCGCAGATAGTCGTGAATTTCGGTAATCGTACCTACCGTGGATCGCGGGTTGTGGGATGTCGATTTTTGTTCAATTGAGATGGCGGGAGACAGCCCCTCAATGTGGTCGACATCCGGCTTTTCCATCAGCGACAGAAACTGACGCGCGTACGCGGAAAGGGATTCAACGTAACGACGCTGCCCTTCGGCATACAAGGTGTCGAAAGCGAGCGAAGATTTGCCTGAGCCCGAAAGCCCGGTGACGACAATCAGCTTGTCGCGCGGGATGACGAGGTTGATGTTTTTGAGATTATGGGTGCGGGCGCCCCGAACTTCGATCTTATCCATTCATCTTTCCCGGATTAAACGCTTTTTTGCCTGGCTGCATGGTGCTACCGGCGATCACAAACGGTTAATTATGACACAACCTGACCTGAATGGATATACAGTATTGGAATGCAAAACGCAGATGCCTGTGCAACAATGTCTGTCTGGGGTTGTTTACTGGAATCGATCTCGCAACGTAGTAAAAGCGCTATTGGAAATGCTACAATCCCGCGCTTACACTTATTCAGTAACGTTTTTCAGGAGACACGATCATGGCCAGCAGAGGCGTAAACAAGGTGATTCTCGTCGGTAATCTGGGCCAGGACCCGGAAGTACGCTATATGCCGAATGGTGGCGCAGTTGCCAACATTACGCTGGCTACTTCCGAATCCTGGCGTGATAAAGCGACCGGCGAAATGAAAGAGCAGACTGAATGGCACCGTGTGGTGCTGTTCGGCAAACTGGCGGAAGTTGCCAGCGAATATCTGCGTAAAGGTTCCCAGGTCTATATCGAAGGTCAGCTGCGTACCCGCAAATGGACCGATCAATCCGGCGTAGAAAAGTACACCACTGAAGTTGTGGTTAACGTTGGCGGCACCATGCAAATGCTGGGCGGTCGTCAGGGTGGTGGTGCTCCGGCAGGTGGCGGCCAGCAGCAGGGTGGTTGGGGTCAGCCTCAGCAGCCGCAAGGTGGCAATCAGTTCAGCGGCGGCGCGCAGTCTCGCCCGCAGCAGTCGGCTCCGGCAGCGCCGTCTAATGAGCCGCCGATGGATTTCGACGACGATATTCCGTTCTAATCCTTCTGCTTTTCGCTGAAAATTATGGCTACCTCAGGACTGGGGTAGCCATATGCAATTCTGTTATCAGTTCAACACCATCGGCCAGTCTGGCGGTGTATGGCTCATCACTTCAACCATTACGGTTTCAATGTTCTTCCAGATTGCGGACATATCCACCAGGGTTATGCCGAGTAATCCGGTCGCAAACCAGCAGGCAAAAACCAGCCCTAAACCGCTGCTAATGACGGCCAGGCCAATATAATCTGATTTACGAAAACGGATATTGAGCGTACTGGCTAAAAACATCAGCACTGCACTGAGTAATTGCCACCGCAGAAGAACCACGCCAGTTGTTATCGTTGCCATGAAAAACGTCCTCAGAAAGTCTGGATGCCCAGGACAGCGCGGGGGTGTTCACCGAGGGTGTAGTACTCTGGCTATCGACGGGCAATAACATGAATGAAACATCGTTTCTGTTACATGATTTTTGTGAACTATATCACATATGCTCGTTTGCTCACCAGTGTTGGACGTATTTTTTGCAGGATGATAACCATGTTAAATATGTGGTTATATTCAAGGAAGCAATGATACTAAATAATCAACTCTAAAGATGCATTTGCGTTACCTGTTTTATTTATCCTAAATTAATCGTTAAAAAAATCTAATGAATTTCTTAAATAAAGCCAGGATAGTGCTTATAAAAAATTACTCCTTGGGGATAATAACGTTATGAAATAAGCATAACTTTAAGTTTGCCTTACGGAAAAATAATATCATCATCAACTATTATCAGACTTTTACATAGAGAAGTCTGTTGCTAATACTGATAGATTCATGCAACTTAATCAGTCGGTGTTTATAGCATCTTGCCTTAATGGGTTCTGGCATATACGAAACAGGGAAACAGGGCTGACATGAATCACAGTGCGCGACGCAAGATACTAAAGTTCCTCGGAACATTCATGGTGGTATTGCTCCCCGTGGTGCTGGCGTTATGGTTTGCTCAAATCCGGGCAATGTCCGAAACCCGTAATCAACTTCGCTCTTTTGCGCAACTGGTGTTAAATAAAACTGAATTGGTGATCCAACAAGCCGATTTAGCGCGAGATATGGCCCTGTTGTATCAAGGTAAGATGTGTACCCCGGCACATCAGAAAAATATGCTAGATATTATTCGTGGTCGTTTATATATCAGCGAGCTAATTTATGCGCAGGGCGATCATTTTTTGTGCTCTACGTCGATGGCGCCGCCAGTCGCCTATATTATGCCGACCGCCGACTATAAACGTACGCCGGACATCTCCATCTATTACTATCGCGATACCCCCTTTTTCGCTGGCTACAGAATGACGTATATGCAACGTGGAAACTACGTTGTCGTCATCAACCCATTATCTTACAGCGAAGTTATGTCAGATGACCCGGACCTGTCCTGGGGCGTGTATGACACGGTAACGGGTACTTTTTTCTCTGCCAGCGAAGGGGCGCCTATTGCGCAGTTATTGCCGTTGGTGCACGGTGAAGCCTCAACCTTCCAGTTGGACGATCGCTTTTACACCAAAGTGCATTCAGAAAAACGCCCGATTGCGATTATTGTGTCGACCTCGGATAAACGCATACATTCGATTTTCTATCATGAGGCTGCGTTAACGATTCCTTTCGGGATTATCTGCAGCATCCTGATGCTGTTAATGTGGTGGCGCACGCGTCAGGAATACTTATCTCCTCGCCGCTTGTTAAAACGCGCAATCAAAAAACGTCAACTGTGTCTGCACTACCAGCCGATCATTGATATCGAAAACGGTCAGTGCGTAGGGGCTGAGGCTCTGCTGCGCTGGCCGGGCTGTGATGGTGAAGTAATGAGCCCAACCGAGTTTATTCCGCTGGCTGAAAAAGAGGGAATGATTGAGCGGATCACGGATTACGTGATTGAAGAGGTATTCAACGATTTAGGATATTTTCTTTCGGCGCATCCTCAGCTTTATATCTCGATAAACCTCTCTGCTTCTGACTTTCATTCATCCCGACTTATTGCCCTGATTATCGACAAAAACCGTGAGTACTCTGTGGCGGCCCAGCAAATTAAAGTCGAGGTGACAGAGCGCGGGTTTATTGATGTAGATAAAATGACCGCGGTAATCCAGGCGTTTCGTCAGGCGGGTTATGAAGTGGCGTTTGATGATTTTGGGACGGGATATTCCAATCTACACAATTTATCCGCGTTGAATATCGATATCCTGAAGATCGACAAATCATTTATTAGTACGTTGTCCACCAACAGCACCAGTCACCTGATTGCCGAACATATCATCGAAATGGCGCAAAGCTTACACCTGAAGATGATTGCGGAAGGGGTAGAGACGGTTGAGCAAATCGAGTGGCTGCGCGAACGTGGTGTACAGTATTGTCAGGGCTGGTATTTTGCGAAGGCGCTGCCGCCACAGGAGTTCATGCACTGGATACAACGGTCGCCCGCCATACTGACGCAGAGCGGGCAATAATCTTACAGGCGGTGGCGGTAATCGCTGGGGGTACGATCAAACTCGCGGCGAAACACGCGTGAGAAGGTTTGTTGTGATACATAACCAAGATCCATCGCGATATCGAAAATAGGTCGCTCGGTCGTCCGCAGTTCAACAGCAGCCAGCAGGAGTCGACGCTGGCGGATATAGTCACCCAACGTCTGGCGCATCACCGTGCGGAACATTCTCTGTAAATACCACTTCGAGTAACCTGATTTTTTCGCCACCGCCTCAATGTTCAGCGGCTGATCGATATGGTCGTCAATCCATTCAATAAGGGTCTGAATAATCTGCTGATGGGACATAGGGCTGCCTCTTTTTCAGTATTCGATTCGTCGTTTTGTCTGTGGGCGAGTATAATTCCTCAAGTTAACTTGAGGTAAAGCGATTTATGGAAAAGAAATTACCCCGAATAAAAGCGCTGCTCACGCCAGGTGAAGTCGCAAAGCGTAGCGGCGTAGCGGTATCAACCCTGCATTTCTATGAAAGCAAAGGGTTAATCAGCAGTATGCGCAACAGCGGCAATCAGCGCCGATACAGACGTGATGTGTTGCGTTATGTGGCGATTATCAAGATTGCTCAACGCATCGGGATCCCGTTGGCAACGATCGGTGACGCGCTCGGCGTATTACCTGAAGGACATTCGCTCAGTGCTAAAGAGTGGAAGCAGCTCTCTTCGCAATGGCGTGAAGAGCTGGATCGACGCATTCATACTTTAGTGGCGCTACGCGATGAACTGGATGGGTGTATTGGTTGCGGTTGTTTGTCGCGCAGCGATTGCCCGTTGCGTAACCCAGGCGATCAGCTTGGCGAGAAGGGGACCGGGGCGCGTCTGCTGGAAGATGATTGATGTGAAATATCTGATGGATTGACGGATATAAAACTAAAGCGCCACAGAGGGCGCTTTAGTTTGGTTCCGGTCTTTGTCTTTCACTCTATCCCGCTGGTTCACGGGAGGGTTTCCCCCGACATCAACACCCCTCAGTCGAGCACATTAGGTGAGGTTCCGGTCTGTGTTGATAATGTAATTGTAAGCCACCTCTCTCCATTTACCAGTGAAATGGTGATTTTTTAGCCAAAAAATTTTCCGCATCTTCACCGGTTTTCTTGCGCAAGTTTGCGTGAAAAAGGCACACCGATGTTGTAATAACTCCGCAAAATTTGTTGCCAGACTGCGCATTGACGATAACGTTTGCGCATCGACTGATTATTTATTGCGCGTTATAAGAAGAAATGAGTAAAAAGCGGCAAAGTTCAGTTGAAAACCAGCGTATGATCGCTGGATAATCGTTTGCTTTTTTTTACCACCCGTTTTTTATGCGCGGAGCTAAACGTTTGCTTTTTTGCGACACCCCTATTGACGCAAACCTGGCACATGGAGAAAACGTTTAGCAGGCAGTGGATTGTCCAGCACGCATAATGACGAAAAAATAAACTCTCAGGGGATGTTTTCTATGTCTACGCCTTCAGCGCGTACCGGCGGTTCACTCGACGCCTGGTTTAAAATTTCGCTCCGCGGCAGTACCGTTCGTCAGGAAGTCGTTGCCGGATTAACGACGTTCCTGGCCATGGTCTACTCCGTTATCGTGGTTCCGGGGATGCTGGGTAAAGCCGGATTCCCGCCTGCCGCTGTATTTGTGGCAACCTGTCTGGTCGCGGGCGTCGGTTCTATTGTGATGGGCCTGTGGGCAAACCTGCCGCTGGCGATTGGCTGCGCCATTTCTTTGACGGCGTTTACCGCGTTCAGCCTGGTACTGGGACAACATATCAGCGTGCCTGTTGCGTTGGGTGCGGTGTTCCTGATGGGTGTCCTGTTTACCATCATTTCCGCGACCGGTATTCGTAGCTGGATCCTGCGCAATCTACCGCAGGGTGTTGCGCACGGTACGGGGATTGGTATCGGCCTGTTCCTGCTGCTGATTGCGGCAAACGGCGTGGGTCTGGTTATTAAAAACCCGCTGGACGGCCTGCCGGTTGCGCTGGGCGATTTCGATACCTTCCCGGTGATTATGTCGCTGGTAGGTCTGGCGGTGATTATTGGCCTCGAAAAACTGAAAGTACCGGGCGGCATCCTGCTGACTATTATCGGTATTTCCGTAGTGGGTCTGATTTTCGACCCGGCCGTACATTTCTCCGGTATTTTTGCCATGCCGTCTCTGAGCGACGAAAACGGTAACTCGCTGATCGGTAGCCTGGATATTATGGGCGCACTAAACCCGATCGTACTGCCGAGCGTGCTGGCGCTGGTCATGACCGCTGTCTTCGATGCGACCGGAACCATCCGTGCGGTAGCCGGACAGGCGAATCTGCTGGATAAAGACGGACAGATTATTGACGGCGGCAAAGCGCTGACCACCGACTCCCTGAGCAGCGTGTTCTCTGGCCTGGTGGGCGCTGCACCGGCGGCGGTTTATATTGAATCCGCAGCGGGTACGGCGGCAGGCGGCAAAACTGGCCTGACGGCGATCACCGTTGGCGTACTGTTCCTGCTGATCCTGTTCCTCTCTCCGCTCTCTTATCTTGTACCAGTATATGCAACGGCACCTGCGCTGATGTATGTGGGCCTGCTGATGTTGAGCAACGTAGCGAAAATCGACTTTGCTGACTTTGTCGACGCTATGGCGGGGCTGGTAACGGCCGTATTTATCGTGCTGACCTGTAACATCGTGACCGGCATTATGATTGGCTTTGCTACCCTGGTGATTGGCCGTATCGTCTCTGGCGAATGGCGCAAACTGAACATCGGCACAGTGGTCATCGCCATCGCGCTGGTGGCCTTCTACGCTGGTGGTTGGGCTATCTAATCCTCATTTGATGAAGATTCTGAAAACGGGTGGCTTTGGCCGCCCGTTTTTATTTTCACAACACTCTCGTTGTCTTTTGCGTTACTCTCAAGTAGATAGAATTGAGGCACGACGCCTCTCATCACTGATCATAAGAAACATCGCAAACAGGGAACGCATGGAAATCTTTTTCACCATACTCATCATGACCCTTGTGGTCTCGCTGTCGGGGGTTTTTACTCGCGTATTGCCATTCCAACTCCCTTTACCCCTTATGCAGATCGCCATCGGCGCCTTGCTGGCGTGGCCGACGTTTGGTTTGCATGTGGAATTCGATCCTGAGCTTTTTCTGGTTCTGTTCATCCCGCCGCTGCTTTTCGCCGATGGCTGGAAGACGCCAACCCGTGAGTTTCTGGAGCACGGGCGAGAGATCTTCGGCCTTGCGCTGGCGCTGGTTCTGGTCACGGTGGTCGGGATTGGCTTTATGATTTACTGGCTGGTGCCGGGGATCCCTCTCATCCCGGCCTTTGCGCTGGCCGCTGTCCTGTCGCCAACCGATGCCGTTGCGCTTTCCGGCATAGTGGGCGAGGGACGCATACCGAAGAAAATCATGGGTATACTGCAGGGCGAAGCGTTGATGAACGACGCCTCCGGTCTGGTGTCACTGAAATTTGCCGTCGCCGTGGCGATGGGCACGATGGTGTTTACGGTTGGTGGCGCAACGCTTGAATTCTTCAAGGTAGCGATTGGCGGTATCCTGGCCGGTTTTGTCGTCAGTTGGCTGTACGGGCGCTCCCTGCGTTTTCTCAGCCGCTGGGGTGGTGATGAACCGGCAACGCAAATCGTTCTGCTGTTCCTGCTGCCGTTTGCGTCTTACCTGATTGCGGAACACATCGGTGTTTCCGGCATCCTCGCGGCGGTCGCAGCCGGGATGACGATCACCCGTTCCGGGGTAATGCGCCGGGCGCCGCTGGCGATGCGTTTACGTGCTAACAGCACCTGGGCGATGCTGGAGTTTGTGTTTAACGGCATGGTTTTCTTGCTGTTAGGACTGCAGTTGCCGGGGATTCTGGAGTCTTCTTTGGCGGCGGCAGAAGCCGACCCGAATGTTGAAATCTGGATGCTGTTTACCGATATCGTGCTGATTTACGTGGCGCTGATGCTGGTACGTTTTGGCTGGCTGTGGACGATGAAGAAGTTTAGCCTGCGCTTCCTGAAGAAAAAGCCGATGGAGTTTGGTTCCTGGACGACGCGTGAAATCATGATCGCCTCCTTTGCGGGCGTGCGTGGGGCCATTACTCTCGCCGGTGTGCTCTCTATTCCGCTGCTGTTACCGGATGGTAGCGGCTTCCCGGCGCGATATGAGCTGATCTTCCTTGCCGCGGGCGTGATTCTGTTCTCGCTGTTTGTTGGCGTGGTGATGCTGCCGCTTCTGCTGCAACACCTGGAAGTGGCAGACCACTCGCAGCAGCAGAAAGAGGAACGAATTGCCCGCGCTGCCACGGCGGAAGTGGCGATTGTCGCCATCCAGAAAATGGAGGAGCGTCTGGCCGCAGACACCGAAGAGAACATCGACAATCAGTTGCTCACCGAGGTAAGTTCACGCGTCATCGGTAACCTGCGTCGACGCGCCGACGGACGCAACGACGTAGAAAGCTCGATGCAGGAAGAAAACCTCGAGCGGCGTTTCCGTCTGGCGGCCCTGCGTTCCGAGCGCGCGGAACTTTATCACCTGCGCGCCACGCGGGAAATCAGCAATGAAACGTTGCAAAAACTGCTGCACGATCTGGATTTGCTGGAAGCGCTGTTGATCGAGAACGAATAAACGGTTGTGCCTGATGGCGCTACGCTTATCAGGCCTACGGAATCCAATTGTAGGTCTGATAAGCGTTAAGCCGCATCTGGCATGTTACGACTCTTGCGTTAGCCAGAACCCTTCACAGCATTTGAGCCACGCCTGGGCGCTGTGCGACAGATACACACCTTCGCGCCAAATCATGCCCAACTGCCAGCGTAAATCACTCTCCAAAGGGATCCAGCGCAGCGTCTGCTTATCCAAGCGCTGGCAAATCGGCTCCGGTAAAATGGCGATCCCGACTCCGGCTTGCACCATCGCCGCCAGAAAATCCCACTGCCCACTGCGTACCGCGATGCGGGGTTTGACATTGTGCTGGTTAAACAGCTCAAGCAACTGACGGCTCAACGCGAAATCTTCGTTATAGATAAGCAGGGGATGCTCCGCTAACGCCTCGGGGGAAATGGATTCACACGTTGTCCACTGACCGGAGCGGGGGACCAGCACACAGAGCGGATGGCTAAAAAGCGGTAAGGTCGCCAGGCCGCTCTCTTCTTCAACCGGCAGCGCGGTCATCGCGACATCCAGATCGCCGTTCATCACCGCCTGCTGGACGGTTAAGCCTCCAAATTCAGACACCTTCAGTTCAACGCCGGGATAGCGCTGGCGAAACAGGCTGATAGGCCCGGCCATCAACATACCGACCATGGGGGGGATGCCGAGGCGCAGCACTCCCTTGTTGAGGTGATTAATGTCGCTGAGTTCTGCTTCGAGCTGGCGAAACTCGGCGAGGATCGCCAGGCCGCGTTCGAAAACAACCTGTCCAGTGTCGGTTAACAGCAGTCGCCGACCGTCGCGGATTAACAGCGTGCAGTTAAGCTCGTCTTCAAGGTTCTTCAACATCTTGCTGATGGTGGGCTGGGTGACAAAAAGCTTCTCCGCTGCGCGGGTAAAGCTCTGCTGACGAACCACCTCAACAAAATAGCGCAGCGTTCTGATATCCATGATTATTCCTTAAGACTATGCCTGCAATGAGTTTAATTCATTTCAGTCCTGGACGGGGGCTCTCTATACTGGCGCTCTCTATTTTTTAAGGACATACCCTCATGGCTGTGGCGATAAGCCGCGTGACGCCTGCCGTTATTCATCGACTCCAGATCCCCGTTCAGGTTCTGTTGTACGCAGGTCTATTTGTATTTGCTCAATATCTTGTCTCCTGGCTGCATCTGCCGCTTCCTGCCAACCTGGTTGGGATGGTGCTGATGTTGGCGCTGATTGTCTGTCGGGTTATCCCGCTGAACTGGATTCGCGCAGGCGCTCGCTGGTTACTGGCTGAAATGTTGCTGTTTTTTGTTCCGGCGGTGGTGGCTGTCGTCAACTATACGCAGCTGTTGTTGGTCGATGGTTGGCGCATATTTGCCGTCATTGCGCTAAGTACGTTGATGGTGCTTGGCGCAACGGCGTGGGTCGTGGATAAAGTGTATCGCTATGAAATGAGCAGGCTAAACCGTGAGTAATTTCCAGCTAAGCGTGCTGTGTCTGGTGATTACGCTGGGCATCTATTTTGCCAACAAGCGCCTGTATCGCCGTTTTCGTAAATTACCGCTGATGCCGTTAGTGTTCACTCCGGCGCTGCTGGTCCTGATGCTGGTCTTTGGGCATATCTCCTGGCAAAACTATATTGGTGAATCGCACTGGCTGCTGTGGCTGTTAGGCCCAGCGACCATCGCCTTTGCCGTTCCGGTCTATGACAACCTTGCCGTGATTAAGCGGCACTGGATGTCACTGACGGCGGGCGTGGTGACGGCAACGCTGGTGGCCGTTACCAGTTCCGTGTGGCTGGCGCGTCTGTTTATGTTGCCTGATGAAATCCAGCGTAGTCTGGCGGTGCGCTCCGTCACCACGCCGTTTGCGCTGGCGGCAGCAGAGCCGTTGGGCGGGCAACCAGACCTGGTGGCATTGTTCGTGGTAGTGACCGGTGTATTCGGTATGGCGGTTGGCGATGTACTGTTTTTACGGCTTTCTATTCGGGAAGGGATGGCGAAAGGCGCAGGATTTGGCGCAGCATCGCATGGTGCGGGCACGGCGCGCTCTTATGAGCTCGGCCAGCAGGAGGGCGTGGTCGCCAGCCTGGTGATGATGCTTTCCGGCGTGGTGATGGTGCTGGTGGCGCCGCTGGTCGCAAGGCTGATGTTCTGACCAGCGGCTGTGTGCTATTTCAAGCGTGAAATCAGCGCGAAATCTTTAAAATTCACCGGCCGCTGTTGCTGCATTGAAATATTCCCGGCGATACCGGTCAAAATCGACATGGCGCCGGCGCGATGGTCGGCGGCACGCTGCAACGGATCGTGCCGCGGTTCGCCAAACAGATCGGCCAGCATCGCATTATCTCCACCGCCGTGACCGCCTTCGCCGAGGGTAAAATCAGCTTGCCACGGCGCGGAAAACATCGGGAAAACAGTGATGTCACAGGCTTCAAGGCAGCCTTCGTTATCCCGCTCGCCTCCGGCGTTGACGTAGGATTTCTCAACGATTTTCATCTCCAGGCGGCCTTCGCTGCCGTTAAAGACCACGTTCAAGCCTTCCCACGGCAGCCAGGTGTTCAGTGAGTAGGTAAGCTGCACCTGATTCTGATACTTCACCAGCACCGACATGGTGTCTTCAATGGTGATGCCGTCGCTGAATACGCTCTGGTCGCGGAAATAGTTATCTTCATGTTCTGCATCCAGATAGAGCGCTTTAAGCTGAGGGTTTTCGGCCATATGCAGCGCAAACGGATCGTCTTTGGCCTGCGCATAGCCGTGAGCGCGCGGGTAAAATTGCGTCACGCCCCGGCGTTCGGCGTTCTCTTTTCCATAGAAACGCAGGCTGCCTTCGGCATACACCCGCTCGGGATAACTGCCCAGCCAGAAGTTCATTAGATCAAAATGGTGAGTGGATTTATGCACTAATAAGCCGCCGCTATTACGTTTTTCGCGATGCCAGCGACGGAAATAATCGGCACCGTGTTCGGTATTGAGCAACCATTCAAAGTGAACTGAATAAACCTCGCCAATCGTACCGTTCATCAGCAGTTCGCGAACCTTGCTGTGGTGCGGTGCATAGCGATAGTTAAAAGCGACGCGTAACTGACGGCCGGTCTCTTCAATGGCGTCCAGAATCCGCAGGGCGCGTTGCTCATCGATGGTCATCGGTTTTTCGGTGATCACATCGCAGCCTGCGCGTAGCGCACTCACGATATAGTCGTCGTGAGTCCGGTCCATGGTGGTCACAATGATGATATCCGGACGTGTTTCGCGGATCATCTCTTCAAACTGCTGCGCCTTCCATGTAGAGACCGGGGGCGCACCTTCGTTCGCCAAAAGCTGGTTGGCGTAATTCATACGGGTTTGATTGGTGTCGCAAAAGGCGACCAGACGTGCATTTTCTTTCCACTGCCCGCCAATCGCGCTGATGTAAAGTCCCGCGCGCCCGCCAGTTCCTACCAGGGCATATTTCTTCATAACATCCTCATTTCTAAAAAATGAATTAACGTGTTGATGTAATAAAAACAATATTTCAATTTTATTTTTATACAATAACGCTAATGCAGAAGATGGATACAACGCAGAAGGAAAAATGTGATCCCCAGCCAAAATGACCGGAAGAGAGGATGAGATTCTGATTTTCTTAGAGGCTATGTTTAAATTTATGTTTACGCCTTAGAATAATGATAAATGTTACTCGCCATTGTAAGGATGCGCAGCGTGAAATATTTGTGGTTATCTGCTCTTTTGTTTAGTCATGCCGTTTTGGCCTGGTGTCCTGATGAAGACCAACAGGTGACACTTCAGGGAACATTAATACAACAGACATTACCCGGTTCGCCAAATTACGAAAGCATCAAAGATGGCGATGAAGCGGTAACTTATGATTATCTTAAATTGGATCAACCGTTTGAGTGCGATGTTAACGGTGAGCGTGAAAATGTTCCGCTAGTGCAGATTATCTTGATGGGCAAAAATAAGCTTAATTACGCCGATCTTGCTCCTTCTCTGGGAAAAGATGTCATCCTGACCGGGAAAACGATGTATGCCCAAACGGGTCATCACTTTACTTCTGTGCTGCTTATTCTTTATAGCGCCAAAAACGTTACTCCCATCACCACGGCGGAACAAAAGAAAAGCGCGCTGCTGCAGTTTCAACAGTTCCAACAGGCGTTGCGGGAGAAAAACGTTGTCGCGTTGAAAACATATTTTGTCTTTCCTTTGCAGGGGACGCTATTTGACTTTATTGATTATGATGAAAACCGTCAGGAAGATGTACTTACCGAGACAGTGTTTGACCAAAATTCGCAGCAGATTATGGCGCATCTGCAGATGCTTGCCAGCATCGGTGTTGATGCTGAATCCCTGATGATAAACGAGTACAGAATTAACGCGCTTTCGGAACATGAGCAGCAGCGTCGCTATTTTCCTGCGGATGAAGATGGCATGTTTTATTATGAAGAACACGGTAAACGTCATACCGTTAAAGGAACATGCGATACCGTCGCCCAAGGGGAACTTACGGACGGTATTCTTTTTATTTCACAGGGGACCGGTCCTAATACGCAACTTCCCGGCCTTTCAGAGTATTGTGATGGTGCGACGTCATATATGTTCAAGCTGGTTGATGGCAAACTGCGACTGACGGGGAGTTTTACCGCAGGGTAGGGACGTATTACAAAAGGAATGAAATAAAAATAGAAAAGGATGTTAATAAATGCTTAATGATTTATTTCTGAGGTGGCGGGTTGCTGGCTTTTTGGAAGGGCTGGCAGTGGCTAAATCTTGTGTGTGCGATTATTTTCCTGTTGCTTATCGCTGTGCCTGCTCGTCGCTTGATAACGGATGAGAATCCAGGATGATTCGCTGAACGTCTTCCCCGGCCAAAATGACCGGGGAAGAGGAGGAGTGGTTAGTGCGCGCGACCTTGTTCTACGCCGTACCCGGTCTGGGAACGGATGAACTGAGCACGGAACTGCTCGCGTTCGCGATTACCTTCTTCTGAGTTATCGGTAGCAGAGAAGAACCAGATCCCGAGGAACGCTACGCTGATGGAGAACAGCGCCGGATATTCATACGGGAAAATGGCTTTTTCGTGACCAAGGATCTGGACCCAAATCGTCGGGCCAAGCACCATCAGCACCACCGCCGTCAGCAGACCTAACCAGCCGCCCAACATCGCGCCACGCGTGGTCAGTCTTGACCAGTACATGGAGAGCAGAATGATCGGGAAGTTGCAGCTGGCTGCGATAGCAAACGCCAGACCTACCATGAAGGCGATATTCTGGTTCTCAAACAGCACGCCGAGCAGGATGGCAATCACGCCCAGCACCAGTACGGTGATTTTCGACACCTTCAGTTCTTCACGTTCGGTTGCGCCTTTACGGAACACGTTGGCGTACAGGTCGTGAGAAACGGCCGATGCGCCCGCCAGCGTCAGGCCTGCAACCACCGCCAGGATGGTGGCAAACGCCACGGCTGAGATGAAGCCCAGGAACAGGTTGCCGCCCACCGCATTTGCCAGGTGAACCGCCGCCATGTTGTTACCGCCGATCAGCGCGCCAGCAGCGTCTTTATACGCCGGGTTAGCGCCCACCAGCATGATCGCGCCAAAGCCGATGATAAAGGTCAGGATGTAGAAATAACCCATAAAACCTGTGGCATAGAACACGCTCTTACGCGCTTCTCGGGCATCGCTGACCGTGAAGAAGCGCATCAGGATGTGCGGCAAGCCTGCCGTACCAAACATCAGGCCGAGACCTAACGACAGGGCGGAGATCGGATCTTTTACCAGTCCGCCCGGGCTCATAATGGCTGAACCTTTCGGGTGTACCGCCATTGCTTCGGTGAACAGGTTGTTGAAGCTAAAGCCGACGTGCTTCATCACCATAAAGGCCATAAAGCTGGCGCCGAACAGCAGCAGAACGGCTTTGATGATCTGTACCCAGGTGGTCGCCAGCATGCCGCCAAACAGGACGTACATCATCATCAGCACGCCAACCAGTACGACGGCGATGTGATAGTTCAGACCAAACAGCAGCTCAATCAGCTTACCTGCGCCGACCATCTGGGCGATCAGATACAGCGCGACCACCACCAGAGAACCACAGGCCGACAGAATACGGATTGGTCCTTGCTTCAGACGATAAGAAGCAACATCTGCAAAGGTGTAACGACCCAGGTTACGCAGACGCTCAGCAATCAGGAACAGGATAATTGGCCAGCCGACCAGGAAGCCGAGTGAATAGATCAGCCCGTCATAACCGGAGGTAAACACCAGCGCGGAAATCCCGAGAAACGATGCCGCCGACATATAGTCGCCCGCAATCGCCAGCCCGTTCTGGAAACCAGTGATGTTACCGCCGGCGGTGTAGTAGTCATTACGCGAACGTACGCGCTTAGACGCCCAGTAAGTAATACCGAGCGTAAAGATGACGAAAATCAGGAACATGACAATCGCCTGCCAGTTGGTTGGCTGGCGTTGGACTGCACCGCTAATAGCATCCGCCGCGTTTGCGGCGAAGGGCAGCGTGGCGGCAAGCGCCGTCAGGACTCTCTTCATGATGCTTTAACCTCGTGCAGAACCGCATTGTTCAGGCGGTCGAATTCACCGTTTGCCCGCCAGATATAGATCCCGGTCAGGATGAAGGAGATGAGGATCACACCGACCCCAATCGGAATACCCCGGGTGACGCTGGTTCCCGCGTGTAGCGGCGTACCCAGCCAGCCAGGCGCAAAGGCAATCAGTAAAATAAAGCTGATGTAAACTGCCAGCATGATGATGGACAGAATGGTGGCAAACCGTTGCCTTTTTTCAACTAACTCCCTGAAACGCGCACTGTCTTCTATCCGCTGATAAATAGAGTCATTCATCACAGAGTTCTCCAGAGGCCCCCTTCGTCTTTCACGTTGCAAGTGTGTTGGCCGCACTCGCCCACCTCAGTCACATAGTGAACTATGCTCCTGGGGATGCGCTCGCTTGCCGCCTTCCTGCAACGCGAAATCCTTTGGGGTGGGTTATTATATTTTCCCTCCCGGTCAGGGGAGGGGTAGGGGTAGGATTTGTAGGCCCGATAAGCCGCGCACCATCGGGCATTTCACGGTTGTGGTTATGATGGCATCGCGATGGCCTGCTTCTCTTCGAGCAGTTTCTCTACCACGCCAGGATCGGCGAGGGTCGAGGTATCGCCCAGATTGCTGGTATCGCCCGCCGCGATTTTACGCAGAATACGGCGCATGATTTTGCCGGAGCGGGTTTTCGGCAGTGAGTCGGTCCAGTGCAGCACGTCTGGCGTTGCCAGCGGACCAATTTCTTTACGTACCCAGTTGCGCACCTCGGCGTACAGCTCCGGTGACGGCTCTTCGCCGTGATTCAGCGTGACGTAGGCGTAGATCGCCTGGCCTTTAATATTATGCGGAATACCCACCACCGCGGCCTCGGCAATCTTCGGATGTGACACCAGCGCCGATTCGATTTCTGCCGTTCCCAGACGGTGGCCAGAGACGTTCAGCACATCGTCCACACGACCGGTGATCCAGTAATAGCCATCTTCGTCACGACGCGCGCCGTCGCCGCTGAAGTACATATTCTTGAAGGTAGAAAAGTAGGTCTGCTCAAAGCGTTCGTGATCGCCAAACAGCGTTCTCGCCTGGCCCGGCCACGAGTCGGTAATCACCAGGTTGCCTTCGGTCGCGCCTTCCAGCGGATTACCCTCGTTATCGACAATCGCAGGCTGTACGCCAAAGAACGGACGGGTTGCGGAACCCGCTTTCAGCTCGGTGGCGCCCGGCAGCGGGGTGATCATGAATCCACCGGTTTCGGTCTGCCACCAGGTATCGACGACCGGGCATTTTTCGTTGCCGATCTTCTTCCAGTACCACTCCCATGCTTCCGGGTTAATCGGCTCGCCAACGGAACCCAGGATACGCAGCGAGGAGCGGTCAGTGCCTTCAATCGCTTTATCACCTTCTGCCATCAGGGCGCGGATGGCGGTCGGCGCGGTATACAGAATATTGACCTGGTGCTTGTCCACAACCTGCGACATACGCGCCGGGGTTGGCCAGTTTGGCACGCCTTCGAACATCAGCGTGGTTGCGCCGCAGGCCAGCGGACCGTACAGCAGGTAGCTGTGCCCGGTTACCCAACCCACGTCAGCGGTACACCAATAAATATCGCCCTGATGGTAGTCAAACACGTACTTAAAGGTGGTTGCGGCATAGACCAGATATCCGCCGGTGGTATGCAGTACGCCTTTTGGCTTGCCGGTTGAACCGGAGGTATAGAGGATAAACAGCGGATCTTCCGCGTTCATTTCTTCCGGCTGATGTTCCGGGCTGGCTTTCTCGATAAGATCGGACCACCACAGGTCACGGCCTTCCTGCCATTCCGTTTTTCCACCGGTACGTTTGAGGACGACCACATGTTCCACGGTTTTGACGTTCGGATTTTTCAGCGCATCATCGACGTTCTTTTTCAGCGGGATAGCGCGGCCGGCGCGCACGCCTTCGTCGGCGGTGATCACCAGACGTGAATTGGAGTCGATGATACGTCCGGCGACCGCCTCTGGTGAAAAACCACCGAAGATGACCGAATGCACCGCGCCAATGCGGGCGCAAGCCAGCATAGCAACCGCCGCTTCCGGCACCATCGGCATATAAATGGCCACCACGTCGCCTTTTTTAATGCCTAAATCCAGTAGCGTATTGGCGAAACGGCAAACATCGCGATGCAGTTCGCGATAAGTAATGTTTTTGCTTTGGGTGGCGTCATCGCCTTCCCAGATGATGGCGGTGCGATCGCCATTTGCCTGTAAATGACGGTCAAGGCAGTTTGCGGCCAGGTTCAGGGTGCCGTCTTCGTACCATTTAATCGACACGTTGCCTGGTGCGAAGGAGGTGTTCTTCACCTGGCTGTACGGCTTGATCCAATCAAGTATCTTTCCCTGCTCGCCCCAAAATGTGTCGGGTTCGTTAACGGATTGCTGGTATTTCTCTTCGTACTGCTCCGGGTTTATCAGGCAACGATCCGCAATGTTTGCGGGAATAGCGTGTTTATGTATTTGGCTCATGGCTTTTGTTCTCCTTGTAGGATGTTAATAATATGTCTCATAAACGTTAAATGTAGGGGCTTTGAGAGTTTTGTTTAGTATTTGCGCGGCAGATCACGCAATAAACGAATTGTGCAAATTAGCGGCAAACTTAATTTTGAAGGGAACTAGCAAAAATTGATTAAATCTCGCGATAACATGTAGTTATCTAAAGGATTATTGAAAAGGTGATCTGTCTCTGAATTAGACAAAAGAGTGAGGGGTTAGAGGGGGTTTATAACTCTAAAGTGGTATTTTACATACACTTACAATTGATTAAAGACAACATTTTCAGTGTGGTTTCTTGTTACAAATAGGGTGGAGCAATGTCATGACAGTATTCGTGTGGTTGCTGTTATGGAAAACAATAAAAGAACCGCCATTGCAGATAATGGCGTCATCTGGATGAGACCCCTATGGCAAGGATAAAATCACGCGTACGCCGTTTCTTCAGCCTGTTATTACCTTTATTATTTATTTCTGCTGTTCACGCTGAACAAACTCCTGTACCCGCAAAAACCGTCACCGTTGAAGCGAAGAATGAAACCTTCGCTCCTCAGCATCCCGATCAATATCTCTCCTGGAAAGCCACGTCTGAGCAATCAGCCCGTGAAGATGCGCTGGCAGAAGATCCGCGTCTGGTGATCCTGTGGGCGGGATATCCATTCTCGCGCGATTACAACAAACCGCGTGGACACGCCTATGCCGTGACCGATGTACGTGAAACCTTACGTACCGGCGCACCAAAAACGGCTGAAGACGGCCCGCTGCCGATGGCCTGCTGGAGCTGTAAAAGCCCGGACGTAGCGCGTCTGATCCAGAAAGATGGTGAAGATGGCTACTTCCACGGTAAATGGGCGCGCGGCGGTCCGGAAATTGTTAACAACCTCGGCTGTGCAGATTGCCATAACACGGCGTCACCAGACTTCGCCAAAGGCAAGCCAGAGCTGACGCTGTCGCGTCCTTATGCAGAACGTGCGATGGAAGCAATCGGCAAACCGTTTGAGAAAGCCGGTCGCTTTGATCAGCAATCCATGGTCTGCGGTCAGTGCCACGTGGAATACTACTTCGACGGTAAAAACAAAGCCGTTAAGTTCCCGTGGGACGAGGGCATGAAAGTCGAGAACATGGAGAAATACTACGACACCATCGCCTTCTCTGACTGGACCAACTCCCTGTCGAAAACGCCGATGCTGAAAGCGCAGCACCCGGAATATGAAACCTGGAGCGCGGGCATTCACGGCAAGAACAACGTGACCTGTATCGACTGTCACATGCCGAAAGTGCAAAACGCGGAAGGCAAGATCTACACCGACCATAAAATTGGTAACCCGTTCGATAACTTTGCTCAGACCTGTGCGAACTGCCACACCCAGGATAAAGCGTCCCTGCAAAAAGTGGTCGCCGAGCGTAAACAGGCTATTCATGACCTGAAAATCAAGGTGGAAGATCAGCTGGTTCATGCGCACTTCGAAGCGAAAGCCGCATGGGATGCGGGTGCGACTGAAGCGGAAATGAAGCCGATTCTGGATGATATCCGTCACGCACAATGGCGCTGGGACCTGTCTATCGCCTCACACGGTATTCACATGCACGCTCCGGAAGAGGGTCTGCGGATGCTGGGTAGCGCGATGGATAAAGCCGCCGATGCGCGTACCAAACTGGTCCGTCTGCTGGCGACTAAAGGCATCACCCATGAAATCCCGTTACCGGATATCTCTACCAAAGAGAAAGCCCAGGCGGCGATTGGTCTGAACATGCAGCAAATCAATGCTGAGAAGCAGGACTTCATCAAAACGGTGATTCCGCAGTGGGAAGATCAGGCGCGTAAAAACGGTCTGTTAAGCCAATAACCCCATTTCGCCCCGTCAGGGGCGGATAACTCAACGGAGTGAATATGAGCGTATTACGTTCGTTATTAACTGCTGGGGTGCTGGCGTCAGGCTTGTTCTGGAGCCTGAGTGGAATCACTGCCACGCCAACGCCGCAGGAGTCGGATCAACGCTGGACGGTTACCCAACAGCGTAATCCGGATGCCGCCTGTCTGGATTGTCACAAGCCAGATACCGAAGGCATGCATGGTAAGCATGCAGAAGTCATCAACCCGAATAACAAACTGCCGGTCACCTGCACCAACTGTCACGGCCAGCCGTCACCGAACCACCGTGAAGGGGTGAAGGATGTGATGCGCTTTAATGAGCCGATGTACAACGTTGAACAGCAGAACAGCGTCTGTATGTCCTGCCACCTGCCTGAGCAGCTACAAAAAGCGTTCTGGCCACACGATGTTCACGTAACCAAAGTGGCGTGTGCCAGCTGTCACTCACTGCATCCGAAGCAAGACACGATGCAGACGCTAAGTGATAAAGGACGGATCAAGATTTGCGTCGATTGCCACAGCGATCAGCGTAACAATCCGAACTTTAACCCGGCGTCGGTTCCGTTGCTTAAGGAGCATCCATGAGTTGCTCTCGTCGCCAGTTTATCACCCGCGTCGGCGCGCTGGTGGCAGTGAGCGGGACGGCGGGACGCGTTGTGGCGAAGACGCTGAACATCAACGGCGTACGTTACGGTATGGTACATGATGAGTCACTATGCATCGGCTGTACGGCCTGCATGGATGCTTGTCGGGAAGTAAACAACGTGCCGGAAGGGGTATCGCGTCTGACGATTATTCGCAGCGAGCCGCAGGGGACGTTTCCTGATGTGAAGTATCGCTTCTTCCGTCATTCGTGCCAGCATTGCGACCATGCCCCCTGCGTTGACGTCTGCCCGACGGGGGCATCGTATCGCGATGCCGCCAGCGGTATTGTGGATGTGAACCCGGACCTGTGCGTTGGCTGCCAGTACTGTATCGCCGCGTGTCCTTATCGCGTGCGCTTTATCCATCCGGTTAGCAAAACGGCGGATAAATGCGATTTCTGTCGGAAAACCAATCTGAAAGCGGGCAAGCAGCCCGCCTGCGTTGAGTCATGTCCGACGAAGGCGCTGACGTTTGGTAATCTGGACGATCCCAACAGCGATATCTCCCGCTTGTTGCTGCAGAAAACCACCTACCGTTACAAGCTGGCGTTGGGCACAAAACCGAAGGTCTACCGCGTTCCCTTTAAATTTGGGGAGGTGAGCCAATGACATCCGCTTCTGCATTTCATTTTGAATCACTGGTGTGGGACTGGCCCATTGCCATCTATCTGTTCCTGATTGGCATCTCCGCCGGACTGGTCACGCTGGCGATTCTGCTGCGTCGTTTCCATCCGGAGGCGGGCGGTTCTGACAGCACGCTGCTACGCACTACGCTGGTGTTAGGGCCGGGGGCGATTATCTTCGGTCTGCTGATTCTGGTGTTCCACCTGACGCGTCCATGGACCTTCTGGAAACTGATGTTCCACTACAGCTTCACTTCGGTGATGTCGATGGGGGTCATGTTGTTCCAGTTGTATATGGTGGTGTTGGTGCTGTGGCTGGCAAAAATCTTTGAAAAAGAGGTGATTGCTCTGCAACAGCGCTGGTTGCCGCGATTAGGTATCGTACAGAAAATGCTGACGTTGATTGCGCCGTTTCATCGCGCGCTGGAGACGTTAATGCTGGTGCTGGCGGTTCTGCTCGGGGCGTACACCGGTTTTCTGCTGTCGGCGCTGAAATCCTACCCGTTCCTGAATAACCCGATCCTGCCGGTGCTGTTCCTGTTCTCCGGGATCTCCTCCGGCGCGGCGGTGGCGCTGATCGCCATGGCGTTACGTCATCGTAGCAATCCGCACAGTACCGAAGCGCACTTTGTGCATCGCATGGAAATCCCGGTGGTATGGCTGGAGATCTTCCTGCTGGCGGCGTTTTTCGTCGGTCTGGCGCTGGGCGATGACGGCAAAATGCGCGCGCTGGCGGCGGCACTGGGCGGCGGATTCTGGACCTGGTGGTTCTGGCTGGGCGTGGCCGGGCTTGGGCTGATACTGCCGATGCTGCTAAAACCTTGGGCCAACCGCAGTTCGACGTTTCATGGCGTGCTGGCAGTGTGCGGCGCCAGCCTGACCGGCGTACTGCTGCTGCGCTTTTTTATTCTCTATGCGGGTCAGCTAACCGTTGCGTAAGGTGATATCTGGACGTTCTCCTTCCTGAAGCCGGTTTTCTGGCACTGTTGTTAAGCCTCGGGGTCAACGTGTTGACCCCGCTTGCCGTGTTGGTGGGTGCCCGCCAGCGCTGGCAAGGCGTAATGCGCCTGGCAAGCGTGGGCATGTGGACGCAGTTTTCGCTGCTGCTGCTGGCCTTTGCCATTCTGATATTCTGCTTTCTGACCAGCGACTTTTCGGTGGTCTACGTTGCTCAGCATAGCTACAGCCTGCTGCCGTGGGGATTAAAACTGGCGGCGGTGTGGGGCGGGCATGAAGGATCGCTGCTGCTGTGGGTGCTGTTTCTTTCCGGCTGGAGCGCGCTGTTCGCCTTGCGCTATCGGCGTGATTCCGACCTGTTGTTTCCGTTAACGCTCAGCGTCCTCGCTTTGATAACGGCCCTGCTGCTGCTGTTTGTGGTGGTATGGTCCGATCCGTTCGTGCGTATCTTCCCGCCAGCCATTGAAGGGCGCGACCTTAACCCGATGCTGCAACATCTCGGGTTAATCCTCCATCCGCCGCTGCTGTACCTGGGTTACGGTGGCTTGATGGTGGCGGCAGGCGTGGCGCTGGCCTCGCTGCTGCGCGGTGACTTTAATGCGCAGAGCGCCGGGGTGTGCTGGCGCTGGGCGCTGCCTGGCTGGTGTGCGCTGACGCTGGGGATTATCCTCGGCTCCTGGTGGGCCTACTGCGAGCTGGGCTGGGGCGGCTGGTGGTTCTGGGACCCGGTAGAAAATGCCTCCTTATTACCCTGGCTTTCCGCCAGTGCGCTGCTGCATAGTCTGTTCATCACTCGCCAACGTGGGATCTTCCGCCACTGGTCGCTGCTGCTGGCGATCGTCACGCTGATTTTATCGCTGCTGGGGACGCTGATTGTGCGTTCGGGCATTCTCGTTTCCGTGCACGCTTTTGCGCTGGATAACGTCCGCGCCACGCCGCTGTTTGCGCTGTTTACCGTATTGAGCCTGGCATCGCTCGGGCTATACGCCTGGCGGGGACAGCAAGTCCGCCAGAATGCGCGTTTTGGCGGCTGGTCGCGCGAGATGCTGATTCTGGTCGCGCTATTACTTTTTTGCGCGGTGCTGCTGATTGTGCTGATTGGCACCCTTTACCCGATGATTTACGGGTTGTTCGGCTGGGGGCGGCTCTCCGTGGGCGCACCGTACTTTAACCGTGCTACGCTGCCCTTTGGCCTGCTGATGCTGCTGGTTATCGTGCTGGCGACGATCAGAAGCCGCAAAGTGCCTGTGCGTTGCCAGCTTCCGGCACTGCTGGCGCATGCCGGGGTGCTGGTGTTTGCGGCTGGGATCGTCTTTTCCAGCGGTAGTCGTCAGGAGATAAGCCTGAATCTCAGCCCCGGGCAGCAGGTGGAACTGGCGGGCTATATTTTTCGTTTTGAGCGTCTCGACCTGGAAGCAAAAGGTAACTACACCAGTGAAAAAGCGCAGATCACGCTGTGGCAGAATGAGAAACGCATTGGCAGCCTGGAGCCTGAAAGACGCTTCTATGCCGCGCGCCGTCAACAGATGATGGAGCCGGGGATCCGCTGGAATCTGATGCATGACTGGTATGCGGTAATCGGCGAAAAAACCGGACCGGACCGTTATGCCATGCGCTTGTACGTGCAGACCGGCGTGCGCTGGATTTGGGGCGGGGGACTGTTAATGGTCTGTGGTGCGCTGCTGAGCGGATGGCGAGGGAGAAAGCGCGATGCATAAACTAATCAACGCGTTGCCGGATGGCGGCGAACGGGGTGTGAAAACGGTAGGTCGGATAAGCGCAGCGCCATCCGGCAGAACATGTTTACTCTTAGCTATCATTTTGTTTTTCATCGCCTTCGCGACACATGCCCAGGTTGTGGACACATGGACTTTTGCCAACCCACAACAACAGGAAAAAGCGTTGTCTATTGCCAGTCAACTGCGCTGTCCACAGTGTCAAAACCAAAACTTGCTGGAATCCAATGCGCCGGTAGCGGTCAGTATGCGCCACCAGGTTTATAGCATGGTGGCGGAAGGGAAAAGTGAAGCCGAGATAACGACGTGGATGACCGATCGCTACGGTGATTTTGTGCGCTACAACCCGCCGTTGAATGAGCAAACGCTGCTGCTGTGGGCGTTGCCGTGCCTGTTGTTATTGCTGGTGGGCGTGGTGGTCTGGCGGGTGAGAAGGCGTCAGCGCGTAGAGGAGGATGTGCAATGAGCCAGTCCACCCATTCCCCTGCGCCGTTACGCCCACTCCCCGTGAAGTGGCTGACCGCTGCGACGGTGCTGATGGTTGTGGCCTGCATCGGAGGTTACCTGTTGACACCCAAATGGCAGGCGGTGCGTCAGGAACAGACGCGGCTGGCGGACCCATTACATGCGTTCACCGATGAAAATGTTCAGGAAAAACAGCTGCTTTTGCTGCAATCGAAAATTCGTGCTAATCCACAGGACGGTGTGAAATGGGCGCAACTCGGTGAGTACTATCTTTGGCAAAACGCGTATCATAATGCGCTGTTGGCCTACGAGCAGGCGCTGCGTGTAGGGGGTGAAAATGCTGAGATCTATTCAGCGCTGGCAACGGTATTGTATTACCAGGCCGGGCAGCATATGACACCGCCCACTCGCGAGATGATTGATAAGGCTCTGGCGCTGGACCCGACAGAGGTCACTGCGCTGATGCTGTTAGCCTCAGATGCGTTTATGCAGGCAGACTACGCCCAGGCCATTTCAGTGTGGCAAAAAGTTATGGATTTAAACTCGCCGAGGGTGAACCGGGCACAGCTCATTGACTCTATTAATATGGCGAAGTTGTTGCAGAATCGGCAAAAATAAATTTGTTTCTTTTGTGATTTGTATCATTTGGCCTGTTTAAAAAACAGGCGAACGAACAAATGAGCAAAAAAAACTCACGCCATGACTTCTTCATTTTTGAACATATTAAAATTCTTTTATAACAAAAAGTTATTCATCAATACCCCGATAAAATTGCATTTTTATGCATAAATTCAGCTGAAGGCTCTGTTCCTGGAGGGTTGCGCGAGACAGTACGCAAATGATAATGATAATAAGCGTTAAAAAACTCCATAAACGAACGCAACACAATTCATACCCTTTCAGTATGTACTATTACCACACACCGCATGTGGAATAGCGCTCCATCGAGGAAGTCCGTTGTTATGAAAAATTTGAAAGTCAGCCTGGCATGGCAGATTCTGATCGCTATGGTGCTGGGCATTCTGCTGGGGAGTTACCTGCATTACCATAGTGACAGCCGCGAATGGCTGGTTGTAAACCTGCTGTCACCGGCGGGCGATATCTTTATCCATCTGATCAAAATGATCGTGGTGCCCATTGTTATCTCTACGCTGGTTGTCGGTATCGCCGGGGTCGGTGATGCAAAACAGCTGGGCCGTATTGGCGCCAAAACTATTCTCTATTTCGAAGTGATCACCACCGTGGCGATTATCCTTGGTATCACGCTGGCGAATGTGTTCCAGCCAGGTACCGGGGTGGATATGTCGCAACTGGCGACCGTGGATATTTCGAAATATCAAAGCACGACCGCAGAAGTACAGAGCCACGCGCATGGCC
Source organism: Citrobacter sp. 506 (assembly GCF_050434985.1). Lineage (NCBI taxonomy): Bacteria > Pseudomonadati > Pseudomonadota > Gammaproteobacteria > Enterobacterales > Enterobacteriaceae > Citrobacter > Citrobacter sp. 506. The sequence goes on along the minus strand of NZ_JBNDJN010000008.1, from coordinate 62,645 downwards.
TGATGGGGACAATTTTGTCACTGGTGCCAACCAACATCGTCGCATCGATGGCAAAAGGCGATATGCTGCCGATTATCTTCTTCTCGGTGCTGTTCGGTTTAGGTCTGTCTTCCCTGCCGGCAACTCACCGCGAGCCGTTGGTTACCGTATTCCGCTCTATTTCCGAAACCATGTTTAAAGTCACTCACATGGTTATGCGCTACGCGCCAGTCGGCGTTTTCGCGCTGATTGCCGTTACCGTCGCGAACTTCGGTTTTGCCTCCTTGTGGCCGCTGGCGAAGCTGGTGCTGTTGGTGCATTTCGCCATTCTGTTCTTCGCGCTGGTGGTGCTGGGGATCGTGGCGCGCATCTGCGGTCTGAGCATCTGGATCCTGATCCGCATTCTGAAAGACGAGCTGATTCTGGCCTACTCTACCGCCAGCTCCGAGAGCGTGCTGCCGCGCATTATTGAGAAGATGGAAGCCTATGGCGCGCCCGCTTCAATCACCAGCTTTGTGGTGCCGACCGGCTACTCATTCAACCTTGATGGTTCAACTCTGTACCAGAGTATCGCCGCTATCTTTATCGCGCAGCTGTACGGTATCGACCTGTCGCTGTGGCAGGAAATCGTGCTGGTGCTGACGCTGATGGTGACCTCAAAAGGGATTGCGGGTGTGCCGGGCGTATCATTCGTGGTGCTGCTGGCTACGCTGGGCAGCGTGGGGATCCCACTGGAAGGCCTGGCGTTTATCGCCGGTGTTGACCGTATCCTCGACATGGCGCGTACCGCGCTGAACGTGGTGGGTAATGCGCTGGCGGTACTGGTTATCGCCAAGTGGGAACACAAATTTGACCGCAAGAAAGCGCTGGCCTATGAGCGCGACGTGCTGGGTAGATTTGATAAGACCGCTAATCAGTAATTCATGACAGCTTGCCGGATAAGCGTAGCGCCATCCGGCAATGCAAATCATTACCCGTTTGTTAACTTATCAAACTCTTCGCAGCCGGTATCGAATCCTTCCATACAGCTCAGATTCAGCCAGTGCAGCGCCTTCTGTTTATTCTTCACGATAAAACCCTGTTCACCGTTTAAGAACATCATCCCTGCCCAGTATTCGGAATAACCGGTGCGGGAAATGGCTGAGCTTCGTTTGAAATACCACGTCGCTTTCTCATCGTCAGCGGGAATGCCCACGCCGTTGGCGTAAATCAGGCCGAGTAGCATTTGTGCGTCGACGGCGGAGTCATTTTCCAGGTCTTCGGAGGCGTTTTGCAGCAAGGTAATGGCTTTAGGGTAATCGGTACGTCCAGCCTGGGTGTTGACCAGAATCCGCGCCAGGGTAAGTTCTCCCGCTTTACTGCCCGCTTTGGCTGCTTTTTCCGCCAGCGTTTTAGCCTGGGGGTAATCCAGACTGACCGGATTCGTAATTTTGATTTGCGCCAGTAGCGCGCAGGCGTCGGCATCGCCATTGTCGGCGGCTTTTTGCGCCCAATACTCGGCTTTGCTCAAATCGCCCGAACTGAACCAGGTATCGGCAAGAAAGTACTGTGCGCGACGATCCCCTGCCTCAGCGGCCTGTAAGTACTGGCTTCCTGGCTCAGTATCACTGGCATGGGCAAAGAATGTCATAAAGAACATCAATGCAATGAGTTGTTTCATTTTGAGTTTTATTTAGGGTACGGAATGAACAGTATAAAGAGATCGTATGGATAAAAAAACAGCCTCCGGGCGGAGGCTGTTGCAGAACAGTTACGTAAACGGACTAACCCATCGCGCTTTCGCGCAGGCTGGCTTTCAGCTTGGTGTACTCATCAATGACATACTGCTCGGCAGCGCGCTGATCGGCAATGCGTTCAACGTTAACGGCACAGTACTTGTACTCCGGCGTTTTGGTAATCGGGCTTAAGTTCTCGGTTACCAGCTCATTACATGCGCCAATCCACCACTGGTAGGTCATGTAAATCGCGCCTTTGTTTGGACGATCGCTGACTGCTGCACGGGTAATGACCCGGCCTTTACGCGAGTTAACCCATACCAGCTCTTCATCCTGGATGCCCAGGCGTGCTGCGTCGGCGGTGTTGATCTGGGCATAGCCCGGTTCATCCGCCAGCGCGGCCAGCGCCGCACAGTTACCGGTCATCGAACGGCAAGAGTAGTGGCCGACTTCACGCACTGTGGACAGCACCATCGGGTACTCCTCAGTGAGTTTGTCGATTGGCGCTACCCAGTCGCAGGTAAAGAACTGCGCCAGGCCGTTCGGGGTATCGAACTTCTCTTTGAAGAGATAAGACGTACCCTGGTCGGTTTCTGAGGTGTCGCGGCAAGGCCACTGGATATAACCCAGTTCGCCCATTTTCTCGTAAGTGGCACCGTAGAAATCCGGGCACAGATGACGCAACTCATCCCAGATTTCCTGGGTGTTGTTGTAGTGCATCGGGTAGCCCATACGGGTGGCGATTTCACTGATAATCTGCCAGTCCGTTTTCAGATCCCACTTCGGCTCAACGGCTTTAAAGAAGCGCTGGAAGCCACGGTCAGCCGCGGAGAAGACGCCTTCATGCTCGCCCCATGACGTAGACGGTAAAATAACGTCTGCGGCAGCGGCAGTTTTGGTCATGAAGATATCCTGCACGATGACCAGTTCCAGATCCTCAAAGCCTTTGCGCACTGCGGAGAGTTCAGCATCAGTCTGTAATGGATCTTCACCCATAATGTACGCCGCGCGGACTTCGCCATGCGCCGCACGGTGCGGCAGTTCACTGATGCGATAGCCGGTATGTGCAGGCAGACTTTCCACGCCCCAGGCTTTAGCGAACTTCTCGCGGTTAGCCGGATCTTTCACATACTGATAGCCCGGATAGGTATCCGGTAGCGCGCCCATGTCGCATGCGCCCTGAACGTTGTTCTGGCCACGAACCGGGTTAACGCCCACGCTTGGCTTACCGAGGTTGCCGGTCAGCATTGCGAGGCTGGTCAGTGAACGCACGGTTTCCACACCCTGATAGAACTGGGTAACACCCATGCCCCACAGGATGGCCGCGCTTTTTGCCGTGGCGTACATACGAGCAGCCTGACGAATATCCTGTGCGCTAACGCCAGTGACATCTTCGACGGACTCCGGCGTGTAGCCTTCGACAATCTTGCTGTACTCTTCGAATCCTTCTGTACGGGAGGCGACGAACGCCTGGTCGTACAGTTTTTCTTCGATGATGACATGACCCATGGCGTTGAGCAGCGCGATGTTCGAGCCGTTTTTCAACGCGATGTGCATATCGGCAATACGCGCGGTTTCAATTTTGCGCGGATCGCAGACGATAATTTTCGCCCCGTTACGTTTAGCGTTAATCACGTGATTCGCCACGATCGGGTGGGAATCCGCCGGGTTGTACCCGAAGATGAACACTAAATCTGTGTTATCAATTTCATTGATAGCATTACTCATTGCGCCGTTACCGACCGATTGGTGCAGACCTGCAACCGAAGGGCCGTGTCAGACGCGAGCGCAGCAGTCAACGTTATTGGTACCAATAACGGCGCGCGCGAATTTTTGCATTACATAGTTGGTTTCGTTACCCGTACCGCGAGATGAACCGGTCGTCTGAATAGCGTCCGGGCCATACTTCGCTTTGATGGCGCTCAGACGAGTGGCGACGTAATCAAGCGCTTCATCCCAGGAAACGGATTCCAGTTTGCCGCCACGCTGGCGACGGATCATTGGGGTTTTCAGACGAGGGGTCAGGATCTGGGTATCATTGATAAAATCCCAGCCATAGTAGCCCTTCAGACACAAGGTACCCTGGTTGGTTTTCCCCTGCGCCGCTTCAGCCCGGACGATTTTGCCGTTATCGACCACCAGGTTGATTTTGCAACCTGATGCGCAATATGGGCAAACCGTGACGACTTTTTTCATCGGTCTCGCTCCAGTTAATCAAATCACGCATACGCGCTTGTCGCTTGAGTTATGCATCTTTTATGCCATGTTTTTATCAGGGGCATTAGTCGATATTACGGGCGAATTTTGCGCAAAACCCTGACGAAAAACAGGCTGTCGTCATATTTGACGTGACGAATCTCCAATACGTGACGGCCCGGCAGTGTGACCGAGGTTATGTTTCCCACACATCCTTGTGCCTTATCGCTGTCACTCTGTGCAGAATCAATCACACTCATTTAAGTTGGCCAGAAATGGGGAAAAACAATGAAGCCAGCCATACTGGTTGTGGATGATGACATCGCTGTCTGCACGCTTTTACAGGATGTGCTGAGCGAACACGTCTTTGCAGTGACCGCATGTCACACCGGGCAGGGGGCGCTGCGCTGCATTGAGACTCAGCCGGAAATCGCTCTGGTATTGCTGGACATGATGTTGCCTGATATTAACGGTCTGATGGTGCTGCAGCAGGTGCAAAAGATGAGAGCCGGATTACCGGTGGTGATGCTGACCGGGCTTGGCAGCGAGTCGGATGTGGTTGTCGGGTTGGAAATGGGCGCTGACGACTACATCGGTAAACCGTTCAATGCGCGGGTGCTGGTGGCGCGGGTAAAGGCGGTACTCAGACGCGTCGGCGTGTTAACGGCAGAAAGTGGCAGCCCGCAAACCACGGGGCTTTCTTTTAACGGTTGGCATCTCGATACCGCCGGTTGCCAGTTACATAATCCTCAGCAACTGAAGGTGGAGTTGACGCAGGGGGAATACAGCCTGCTGCTGGCGCTGGCCCAAAACGCCCGCCGGGTACTTAGCCGAGAACAGTTGCTGGAACTGACGCGCAGCGACAGCGTTGAGGTGTTTGACCGCACCATTGACGTGCTAATCATGCGGTTACGGCGAAAAATAGAGAACAACCCGCATCAGCCGATGCTGATCAAAACCCTGCGCGGGCTGGGCTATGTGTTTGCCGCCGACGTTCAGCATCATGATAAGGCGGCGTAAACGTCTTATCCGGCTTACAAGGACGCTATATCGGCTTTTAACTCTGCCAACGTTTTCGCGCCGTCTATCGCGTTGGCGCACAGCAAACTGGCCCGTGCGCAGGCGTGTGCCAGCCTGACGCTGTCCGTCAGCGACCAGCGTTCATGACAGCCATACAAAAATCCGGCGCAAAACGCATCTCCCGCCCCGACGCTGCCAACGATCTCCTCCTGCGCCAGATACTGTGACGGGATCCAGACGCCCGGCAGATCCGGCGCTTCACCCCAGGCGCCTTCCGGACAGTGGATAACCACCCGCTGGCGAACGCCCGCATTCAGCAGTTCGCGCGCAGCGGTGGCGATGTGCGCAATATGCAGCTCCCCGTTGGGCTGGCGGATCTCCAGCCCGCTGAATTCCCCGGCTTCCAGCTCGTTAATTACCAGATAGTCGAGATGGCGCAGGGCTGGCATCACCAACGGCTGATAGCGCGGGTCGCCCTTGCGTGAAACCAGATCCAGTGATGTTTCAAAGCCGTTGTCGCGCATTTGCGCCAGCAGCCGTGCGCTACGCGTGCCGTACTCCTCATCCGGCATGTCCAGACTGTCGAGCAGCAGCAGATAGCCAAGATGGAAGATTTTCATCGAGGTATCCAGTTGCTCAAAAGCGGGCAGATCCAGCAGCCGGTTGGCGCCGGGCGAGTGGAAAAAGGTGCGCTGACCGCTGGGATCGGTCATCACCTGTGACATCGACGTGGGGGCGAAAGTCGTGCGCTGCACATGTTGGTGATTAACATGATACTGCTCCAGCATCGCCATGATGTAGTCGCCGTCGCTATCCTGACCGATTAACCCCACTGCCTGCAGTGGCAGTCCGGTGTGCATTTTCGCCAGCGTCAGCAGCACGTTCAGCGGCGCACCGCCCGTGGCGCGTTCGCTACGGATGATTTCCGCCAGCCAGCCGCGTTCCGGCCACTGCACAATTTGATGCACATGATCGACCAGCATGTTGCCTGCGGCGATAACGCCTCTGCGTTCCATCAGACCCGTCCCGCGCTGCCAAAAATACGCATCTGTTCTGAAACGGTATCGGTAATGGCCTCTTCGATGGCGAGCAGCAGTTCGGCAAATTCGTCGTACAGGGGCTGACGATTCGCTATTCTTGTCTCTACTGCCGACAGCGCCGCCTGCGACATGCCGGTATAGAAGTTGATTTTGTGAATGCCGAGTTCAATTGCGCGCTTGAAATCGTCGTTGCTGATGCCGGAACCGCCGTGCAGTACCAGCGGGATCGCCGCCTGCTGGCGAAGGGCGTCCAGACGTGGAAAGTCGAGCACCGGTTCGCCTTTATATTTGCCGTGTGCATTACCAATGGCGACCGCCAGCGCGTCAATCCCGGTTCTGTCGACGAAATCACGCGCCATCATCGGGTCGGTAAATAGCGACTCGTCGGCATGACCATACAACGCGCCGCCCTCATCGCCTCCCACCGCGCCCAGTTCGGCTTCCACCGATACGCCGACGGCGTGACACATCTTCACCACTTCGCGGGTTTGACGAATATTTTCTTCATACTCCAGCGTGGAGCCATCAAACATCACTGAACTGAAACCTAAGCGCAGTGCCCGAACCACCGACTCAAAGTGCAGGCCGTGGTCAAGGTTCAGCACTACCGGAATGTCATGCCGCGCGGCTTCGAACTTGACCGCTTCGACCAGAGAATCCAACGAGATATATTTAAAATGCACCTCGGCGATGTTGATGATAAACGGCGAACGTTCCTGCTTTGCCGCGGCAAACAGCGCGCGCAGGAAGTGTGAGTCCAGAACGTTAAACGCCCCTAAGGCATAGCGGTGCTCGCGGGCATGGGCAAGGCCATCGGCGAGAGATATCAACGGCATAATGCGCTCCTTGGTTAGCGGAACAGGCGATACTCATTACACAGCACCAGCTGCGCCGGTTCGTCTTCTTCAATGTCGTTATAGCGGGCGATCGGTTGCAGAAAGTGGTTATCGTGGTCGTCGTCATTAACAGAAGAAACCTCGCCGACCAGCACGTCGCCAAAACCTTCTTCCGCCCAGAAGCTGTGATACAGGCCCGGCGGCAGGCAGATGCTTTCACCCGGCGTCAGGCGCAGTTGACTGCCTGCCGCATGGGTTTGCCGACAGCCGTCAATCACCACGCTCACGTCGCTGTCCTCCGTTTGTTCTCGGAGCCCCGCATTCCACAGTTCCACAATTAAATTACCGCCGCCGCGATTGATAATGTCTTCGCGTTTACGCCAGTGAAAATGCATCGGCGTGACCTGGGCATCGCGAACATGCATGATTTTCTCGGCGTAGCATTTCTCGTAAGGCATTCCTTTCGGCGAGCCATTACGCAGGGTAAACAGCGTTAACCCTTGCGCGGCGAAATTGTTGCCGCCAAACGCGGTGACATCCCAACCGAGCTTAAGGTCGAAAACTTCGCTCCAGGCGGCGGGATCAAGCTTGCGCCATTGGGTCGGCGGGAAACTGGCGAAAGGGGGGAGATGCACGTCGTGCTGAGAGAAAAACTGGCGCGTGTGGCCAAGGATTTCGTTTATTGCTGAGCGTTTCATTGATTCTCCTGTGGCTGATAAGATGACCTTTATGCGGCCCTCTCTCAAAGAAGAGGGAGAAAATCAAAAGCTTTCCCATGGATAAAATGGACACAATCCGGTTACCTCTCCCTCACAGCAGAATAGGGAATAGTTATATTTTATTGTGTTTTTCTATGTGGTGATGTGATTCATTCAATAAAATGATAAATAAAAAGAGCATTTTCACAAATGTTATTGTAAATCATTATCTTAATATGTTTGTTTTTTTAGTCGAATCTCAGTTTTCTGCAGTCATTGGGATGTGAGCGCTGGCGTGTTGCCTCGCGATTAAAAATGAATAATACAAAATATAAATAATCTTATTAAAATCTGCTGCTATTGAATATAAAATATCGTTAGTTAACCTATCGTTTATATATCATAAGTGTACTACGTACTTTGCTAATAACTATTTGTTTAGTTTTAAAATATTTTTTTAGTAAAAAATAACCTTCTTAGTAGTCTTGTTGGTATGCTGATTAAACTTTATTCTTTATGTATTACTGTCTTTCTGCAAGGGATGCGATAATGAAAAAAGGTTCTGGCTTCTATAATCTTGAAGGTATGATTTCAGATGATAGTATAAATAAATACTTATTAACCATCAGAGGGTCGGTAAATTTAGGTGTACTTGATGTTGAATCAATTGACGGAAAGGAAAGTCTAAGCAAACCATATAGTTATAAAATAACATTCACTTCAAAATGTAAAGATATCCCTCCAGAATCTCTTCTTAATATTGAAGCTATGCTACAAATTAGAGCCCCTAATAATAAATGGAGTAAATATGTTCAGGGTTCTGCAATGTGGATCAATGAGCGGCAAATAGAAGGGGTTATTACATCATGTTCACTTATTAGCACTTCAGCGGATGAATCACTGTACGAAATCAGGCTGGAGCATAAGCTTGCATTACTCTCACGACGCAGGCGATCGGCTATTTACCTGAATATTAACGTTCCGAAACTGGTAACGCAGATCCTCAAAGAGCATTTTTTTGCTGATTATGAAATCGACTTTGATAAGCTTCTTTGTACCTATCCTGACCGGGAAATGATCGTACAGTGGGAGGAATCAGATTTAGCGTTTGTCAGCCGCATCCTGTCAGAAGTTGGGATCTGGTTCAGGATTGAAAATCATCATGCGGTTTCGCACATTATGGTGCTTATCTTTAGTGATTCCCAAAGCCGGTACATCTTCGATCAAAAGATTATGCATGCATCTCATGCGGGTCTGACAGCAAATGATTACGCGATCGATAAGCTGGTATCAAAGCACAACGTTGTCTCCGCAGCCGTTAAAGCAAAGAACTTTGACTACCGGCTTGCCAACTCGCTAATACTCAATGCTGATGCCGATGGGGCTGAACAAACATCGACGACGTATGGAGTGGATTATCGTTATGCGGATATTCACCACCAGCCGGGATCGAAATTTACAGAGGAACAACCGGGCGAATCCAGCTGGTTCTACGCCAAACTGCATCACGAAATTATTCTTAATAATCAATCTGCTTTAAGCGGGGTGACCACCAGCCCGTCGATCGCGCCAGGTATGGTGCTTGAAATCGACGGTACTATTCCGCAAGCGTTTACTTCAGGATTTGTGGTAACGGCAATGCGGGTGACGGGGAGGCGTGATGCCGCCCTTCAATCCCAACTGATCGGTATTCCTTACAGTGAGCGCGTTTGCTTTCGGCCGCAGCCACTACCCCGACCGCGTATCGTGGGTACGGTTCCCGCAATTGTTTCCTCCCGAATAGACAATGACAAATATGCCCATATTGATGTGCAGGGGCGCTATTGGGTGAAGTTTGATTTTGACCTCGACCAACATAAGCAAGGCTATGAAAGTATGCCCGTCCGTCTGGCACGGATTTATGCCGGTGATACTTATGGTCATCACTTCCCGCTCATTCAGGGGGCGGAAGTTGCCATTGCGTTTGAAGGTGGTGATCCGGAAAGGCCTTTCATTGCCCATGCGCTGCATCATGCTCCAAAGCCTGACCTCGTCACCAGCCGTAACAATACCCGCAACGTAATCCGTACTGCGGGCCACAATAAGCTGCGGATGGAGGACCGACGCGGACAGGAACACGTCAAGTTAAGTACCGAATACGCTAAAACCCAGCTGAACATGGGCCACCTTGTTGATGCTGGTGGTAAGCCGCGCGGTGAAGGCGCAGAACTGCGCACCGATGAGCGGGGGGTGTTGAGAGCCGCAAAGGGAATATTGCTGACGACAGAGGCGCAGCCAAAAGCCCAGGGCAAGCAGCTCGATATGAACGCAGTTGTTCAACAGCTACAGGCTGCGCTTGTACTGGCAACCTCTCTTCAGCAGAGCGCCCTGACGGCGCAAGCGTTAAACGTCGAAATGGGGCAACAGCAGCAGCTTAACGGCGCACTTGAACAGTTGACTCAGCCGGGGCTGGTGGCCTATGCCGATCAAGGTATGGCTCTGCTCACACCAGAAACCATGGCGCTGTCGGCAAACAAAGATCTGTCGCTGAATGCGGCCAATAACGGCAGTTTTAATGTTTTTAAGAAACTCTCCATGGCTGTCGGACAGGGTTTATCGCTTTTCAGCAGAGCGATCGGGATCAAAATTATTGCCGCAAAAGATGATATTTCCGTCCAGGCGCAGCGTGGTGAAATGGGCCTGCTTTCCGATCAGCATTTTCATATTCAAAGTATGAACGGCAATGTGACCATCAGCGCCAAAAAGAATATTCAGTTGCTGTGCGGGGGTGGCGGTATCCGAATAAATGAAGATGGCTCAGTAAAAATATTCTCTCCCGCTAAAGTGCAGTTGAAAGGCACCACTCTTGACTGGAGTGGGCCGGAATCCGTTAAAGATAAATCCCCCGTTTTTCAGGAAGACCAGTTTCACCGCCGCATTAAATTACATGGTTATGGGAATACAGACGATGTTCTGAAAAAGACAAAATTCAGACTGACTAAGGCCTCCGGTGAAATCATTGAAGGTGTTACCGACGATGAAGGCATGACGCCGTTACTGGATATGACGGAAATGGATGAAATGAAAATGGAGATTTTGCCAAATGAGTAACAGTCCCTTTAATCCGCGAGTCGTGGCGACGGGGGTACAAGGCGTGCCTAAATCCACCGGTGGAAAAATGGCAGTCTGCGAAGTGGCGGTTAAAAACCCTATGCCCTGTATTGTGATCCTTGTTCATGGTGTTAACGATGTGGGCGAGGCGTATCAAAATCAGGAGCAGGGGATCATTGCCGGCCTGAATGAACGTATGGGCCGTACGGATATGTATCCGCATGAATGGCACCAGTTCAAAATGGATATGGGCGATGGCGAACAGCAGCAGGTGAAAATGCCTGGGCGCAGTCCGGTGATCCCATTTTACTGGGGATATAAACCTGTTGATCATGCAACGTATATCGAGGACCAGCGGCGTTATCGTGATGAGCTGGCTAAATCAGGCAGCGCCGCAAAGCTGCCTTACAATGCCTACCAGGAAGATGACGCCACGAAGCTGGCAAAGTTAGGACACATTCCTCAAACCACGTTGAAATATCAGAATGATAATTTCGGTAATGTTCTCGACGATGTGTATGCCAAAGGCGGTGGTACCTTTGCGAATGCGACAACCACTATTCCGGATATGTTAGGCCCGGGCTCCGGCGGCCTGACGAATGGCGCTGCAGGATTTGCTTCATTTCATATGAATGGTGGGGATTTTACGCATCCTATTTATGATAACCCTCACCGTATTTATCAGTTTTTTGCCGCGCAGAGGCTGGCAGATTTAATCCTGATGATTCGAAATAATAAATCTACTGAAAACGACCCTATTAATATCGTTGCACACTCTCAGGGAACGATCATTACCATGCTTGCCAATATGCTGGTTAAAGAAGCAGGGGCGGACCCCGTTGATTGCGTTATTCTTAATCACTCCCCCTATGCGCTTGAAAATACGTTTGCCGAGAGTGCGACCCCCGGACATCACCAGACGGATCGCGCCCGTCAGCAGACGTTTAAAAATTTCTGTCATTTGATGGCGACAAACGATAAATATGGCAAAGGAGAATACCACACCGGAGCGGAAATTGATGATATAGAAGGCGCAACATGTCTGAGTAAAACCCATTCTCAATGGCGCAAGAATAAGCTCTATACCCGCAATAACTTCGGCAAGGTGTATAACTATTTTTGCCCCAATGACAGTGTTGTCTCATTACTTAACGTGCAGGGTTTTGGCTGGCGAGGCATACCTCACGACATTGCGAGTGGCATAGAGAATTTGCGCCAGCGTGTTTTCTGCGAAAATGGCCCCGATATAGGTTGTAGCCCCCAAAGCGTGCCTTTTGAAATGCCGACGTTAAAAAAGGGAAGTTTTAATCAGGATACGGGTTTTACTAAACAATATACGTTTTCCGATGTTGTGATTAATGGTGAACAACTTCCCGTTACTTTTAAGCATCAACTACAGGGGGTAGAGAGCAAGTATAAATATTCGTTAGAGCCTGATTCTCCCGATCAGGTCATCTCATTTTCTGCAAAAGCCACTACTATTTCCCGTACTGAGACAGATATTAAAAATCTCAGCGGCGCAGGTTTCGATTTTTTACAGCCAGGTCGGGAATTAACACCAGCAGAACTCACAATGTTCAGCAATAAATATGGTAAGCGTTATACCAAAGGCGCTGTCCTTGGAGGGGGATACAATAAAACCGTACAGCTGATTTATGAAAAAACGGCGGATGAACTGAAAAAAGAATGGATGCACTCAGACCCTGTTGGTTACAGCCAGCATTCCTCTATTGTAATGTCAAAAGATGCCCCAGCGAAAGCAATGGCCTTCGATCTGGCGGTGGGGATATGCAGGGCATTTGATTACGAAAATGGTGAGTTCTGGGTAAAACTACTTCGCCGTGGGGACTGGCGTATGAAGAAAAATGGTCTACCAAGTACTGTAGATTATTATAATACTGGTATATTAAATAATTTATATACAAAGCAGTTTATGAATAGACCGGATGATATTTTACCCAAAGGGATGTTTGGTGTGGTTAATGAATACTGTCATTCAACAATAGTTAAACCGGCAAGACATAATGAAATATACAATACGGAGATTTCCAATCTGCAATGGGACATGCCTGAGCCGCTTAACGTATAAGGACATTTTATGAAAAATAAATTGATGCTAAGTTTACTGGCCTTAATCCTCACAACGATGACGCTGACCGTTGAGGCAAAAGTGCCCTCGCAGATTATTTATCGCTATGATAATAACCGCTATCTGGAATTGAAAGGATTCAATTGTGATGGCGCACTTTGGTATCATGATACCACACGAAATATTCACAAAGAGTTAATTGATGGTAGATTTGCTTCCTTCAGGGTTTTCACCGGGGCCTATATCCACCCATCCGATAAATATATATTCATTCCAGACTGGGAACCAACGGCTTATCTGATATCCAAAGACTATGGTCAAACATGGCGGGTCGCAACCTATATGGCTTCTTTCCCGGCGCTGGAAAGAAACTCAGATGGGGTAATGCGTGATTATCCGGAAGGAAAAGAAATCAAAAGAGTGGTGGTGGTCAATAATCAGGCATTTATTACCACTTCGCAGAATCATTTGTATATGAGTTCATACCCTTTTGACGATCCGCGTCTAAAACCCGGCGGGCCGGGTATAGATTATAAATTCTTTGATGACACGTATTATCTCTACAGGCCAGGCAAGCATAAATCCAATGGCGAGTATGTGGATGCCCACATCAGACCTGAATCTCCAGGGTATGCGTGGGGTACGGTTATTTTTATGAAAAAAGGACTGAATAATCTTGTTGAGTCAGAAAAATCGAATTATCAAAACCTGCCCGACAAAGAACCGGAGGTGGTGGGCTATAAGGGATGGACCCGTATGCGCTGTGACCTGGATGCGGGAAAATAATGTGCAATGGGATATGCCTGAGTCGCTTAACGTTTAAGGATAAATGATGAAACTGAGAAGTTCGTTAAAAATAATAATCGGAGCAATCTCGCTATGCGCCGTCTCTGCCTGTACAAAATCACCCTCGCAGATTATTTATCGCTATGATGATAACCGCTATCTGGAATTGAAAGGCTTCAATTGTGATGGCGCACTTTGGTATCATGACAATAAAAGAAGCATACATAAAGAGATCTATGATGGCATATTTGCTTCCTTCAGGATTTTTACAGGTGAATATATTCATCCTTCCGATAAATATATATTTATTCCTGAGTGGGAGCCGGGGGCATACACAATATCCAAAGACTATGGGCAAACATGGGAGGTGGCATCTTATATGTCTCCATTTCAGGGGCAAGAGAGAAATTCAGAGGGGAATGTGGTCGACAGACCGGAGGGAAAAGAAATCAAAAGAGTGGTGGTGGTTAATAATCAGGCATTTATTACCACTTCGCAGAATCATTTGTATATGAGTTCATACCCTTTTGACGATCCGCGTCTAAAACCCGGCGGGCCGGGTATAGATTATAAATACTTTGATGACACGTATTATCTCTATAAACCAGGCAAACATAAATCCAATGGCGAGTATGTGGACGGTCATACCAGTCCTAAGTTTCCTGGACGAGCCTGGGGGACAGTCGTTTTTATGAAAACTGCTTTAGCCCATTTAACGGAGGGTTATAAGGCAAATTATCAAAACCTGCCCGACAAAGAACCAGAGGTGGTGGGCTATAAGGGATGGACCCGGATGCGCTGTGACCTGGATGCGGGAAAATAATCTGCAATGGGATATGCCTGAGTCGCTTAACGTTTAAGGACAAATAATGAAAATGAGTAGTATGTTAAAAATAATAATCGGAGCAATCTCGCTATGCGCCGTCTCTGCCTGTACAAAATCACCCTCACAGATTATTTATCGGTTTGATGATAATCGTTATCTGGAACTGATCGGATATGATTGTGAAGGATATGTTGTTTATCATGATATAAAAAGAAATATTCATAAGTCAATTTATAGCAACCCAATATACATGATATTTACGGGAGAATATATTCATCCTTCAGAACAGTATGTTCTGGTGCCTGAATGGGAACCTGGGGCATATAAAATATCTAAAGACTATGGGCAAACATGGCAGGTCGCATCTTATATGTCCCCATTTCAGGGGCAAGAGAGAAATTCAGAGGGGAATATGGTCGACAGACCGGAAGGAAAAGAAATAAAAAGAGTGGTGGTGGTCAATAATCAGGCATTTATTACCACTTCGCAGAATCATTTGTATATGAGTTCATACCCTTTTGACGATCCGCGTCTAAAACCCGGCGGTCCGGGTATAGATTATAAGTTCTTTGATGACACGTATTATCTCTACAGGCCAGGCAAACATAAATCCAAGGGTAAGTATGTAGATGCTCATATGAGACCTGAATCTCCAGGTGCGGCCTGGGGGACGGTCGTTTTTATGAAAGCTGCTTTAGCCCATTTAACGGAGGGTTATAAGGCAAATTATCAAAACCTGCCCGACAAAGAACCGGAGGTGGTGGGCTATAAGGGATGGACCCAGATGCGCTGTGACCTGGATGCGGGGAAATAATATGAAAGGTGTAATCAGGCTAAATGACCCGCTGGAAAACGGTGGGTATGTGAACAAAGCTTCTGGTAGCAAGTTTATGGGAATTCCTGTCGCTTTAATGGGGGATACTGTTCTTTGTGTTGCGCATAAAGGGACCTTTCCCATACTTGATTTTGAACCAACCTGGACAATGGACGGTAGAGGCGTTGTTGTGGATGGGTGTAGGGCTGCATGCGGTTGTGCAATAAAAACCACACTGCCAATGGCGGGGACAAGCAAATGAGTAAATGGAAGATACCAAACAAGAATCCCTATCAAGACCCAGGAAAATTCCCGCTAAATATTATGCTGGTTATTAGCTGTGCTATATTCTTGTTATGTATGATGTACCATATATTAAACTGGCTTCAGGAAAAGAAAGTTGCTGATAATTTGACATGGAATGCAATAGTAATCCCTTCTCTAATAGTGTTAGTAATCTGGTGTGTGGTGATAATCATTCACGGTATAATATCTTTTCCGTTTTATTATGCGGGTTACCTTGAGCAGTATGGTATGTATAAGTGGAAAAACTGGGCAATACAGGCATTGCCTCTTTTAGACTATTCATCAATTCTCCCGGTGCCTGAACTGGCATTAAAAATTCAGAAACTAGAAGGGGAAGCGCCAGCAGGTTCTGCAACGCCGTTACGAATTGATATCGAAGTTGATTCAATGGATGACGCCAGAGTTGATAAAGTGCTAAGACGGTTGATAGAACCACTCAAGAATTCTCTTGTCAAAGAGTATCGTCCGTTTAATACCTGGTTGTATGTTAAGGGTGCGGATGACACTATCGGCAATAGTTTCAGGGCGGTACTCGCAAGTCTGGGCATCTCCAGCAATAAGGTCGGAGACGTTAATATTCTTCATGATTGTCCGGATTATTCTTTAATCAATGATTGGATTGGCCTAAATATTTCTGAAAACAACTTGGTTATTACAGTTGAATTGCACAATAAAAATAATTCTGATTTTTTCGAAAGTGCTAATGCCTTTATTTTTACCAATGCAAAATTGCTTGAAGATAAAGACACGCCTTTATATTTATTGCGTATGATGGACAGTACTCCATATTATCTTGATGAAATCGTAAGTGCATATTTATCTGCTCAGCAAGTGGATGTGAGTAAAATTAAAAAGATGTGGTTCAACTCACTGGATAAACAGTCAAAATTAGTAATGTTTAGTGGGGTGGAAAACGCAAAAGTGAACATTTTGGCCGATAGTCGATATGAACTGGAAGCCGTTACTGGGCAAAGCACAGAGGTTCAGCGTTGGGTTGTATTGGCGTTGGCTGCGGATGCTGCAAAATATGGTCAAGGACATCAGTTATTCGCCAGTGCATCCGCAGGCACGATTCAAACCGGAATAATAGCTGCTAAATATCCAGGATGTTGGCCTGCACTTGGTAAGCTCGATTTCGGGAATTATTGGAAAATCATAATTGTTTGCGCAATTATTTTATGGGGTATAGGGTTTGTAAGTCTCGTGCCAACGGAAATGTTCAATAATCATCCCTGGTATACGTTTACTCCTTTAGTTATCGGCATTCTGGTTATTTATACGGCAATTATGATTTATTCTTTGATAGTGAGTCAAAAGATAGAGCGGGAAATGGATATTTATTACTCTCAGTTTTTATGAGGTAAGCGCCCTGACGGGCGCTCATACTTCTTTTACTCTCTTTGCGGCAGGAGAGCATCAGTCGGTTAAGGGGTTATTTCACCGTCCAACCCTTATAGCTGCCGACGTTGTTTTTATCGATCATCGTCACCGGGATCAGTACGGGCTCTTTCGGGGCGGGTTTCCCCTGCAATATGTCATAGCCGATTTCGACCGCTTTGGCAGCCATCACCTGCGGATCTTGTGCAGGCGTCGCCACAAATAGTGAGTTTTCCCGCTTCAACGCTTCTTCAGCGTCTGGCGATCCGTCTACGCCGACAATAAAGAATTCGCTACGTTGTGCCTGTTTTGCCGCCAGATCGGCACCGATCGCCGTAGGATCGTTAATGGCGAATACGCCGTCGATCTTCGGATTCGCCGCCAGCAGCGCGGTCATGATCTCCAGTCCGCCTTCGCGACTGCCTTTGGCGTTTTGGTTATACGACAGCACCTTGATATCCGGGTGGCGTTTAAACTCGGTCTGGCAGCCTTCGACGCGGTTCTGGACGGCGGAAACCGGCGGCCCGTTGATAATGACGACGTTGCCTTTCCCTTTCAGACGGTCGGTAATGTATTTACAGGCCATTTCACCCGCCTGGGTGTTATCGGAGGTAATGGTCGCATCTGCGCCTTCCGCCGCTACGTCAACGGCAACCACCACAATCCCTGCGTCTTTCGCGCGTTTTACCGCTGGGCCGATGCCTTTGGAGTCGGCGGCGTTAAGGATAATCATGTCGACCTTAGCGGCAATAAAGTTGTCGATTTGCGACACCTGTTGTCCCAGATCGTAGCCGCTGGAAACCAGCGTCACTTTAACGCTATCACCCGCCAGTTTGCGTGCTTCCAGCTCCGCGCCTTTGGTGATCTGCACGAAGAACGGGTTGGCCAGATCGCCCACCGTAACGCCGATCGATTTCAGTTCTTTTGCCTGCACAAACGGAGCTGCAGCAAGCAGTGCGCCAGCACAGAGCGCGGTGACTAAGGGCTTCAATCTCATGCTGTATTCCTCGAAGTAAGATGTTGTTGTTATGCACTTTGATGGTGTCGGGTACGGTATTTGTCGATCAGTACCGCTATGATGATCACCGCCCCTTTGATCACCAGTTGCCAGAAATAGGAGACGCCCATCAGCGTCATGCCGTTATTGAGCGTGGCGATAATCAACGCCCCTACCAGCGTGCCGGTGATGGTACCGATCCCCCCAACAAAGCTGGTACCGCCCAGGATCACCGCCGCGATGGCGTCCAGCTCGTAACCCATGCCTAAGTTACCGTTGGCGCTGTATAGCCGTGAGGCGCTCATCACCCCGCCAAGACCTGAGAGCACACCGCTCATGCCGTAGACGAACAGCAGCACCAGCCACACTTTGATACCGGTTAAACGAGCGGCCTGCATATTGCCGCCGACCGCATAAATATGAACGCCGAGTGTGGTGCGCCTAAGAATGAACCAGCACATCACCACCACCGCCAGCGCAATGACCACTAGCCACGGAACCGGACCAAGATAGTTGTTACCGATCCACTCAAAGCTGATATTGGAATTGATCACCGTCGTGCCGTCGGCCAGCAGATAGGCCGCGCCGCGCAGCGCCGTATACGTTCCAAGCGTGACGATAAACGGTGGCAGTCCGGCAAAAGCAACCAGCGCGCCGTTAAACAACCCCAGCACCAGACCGAGCATCAGCGCCGCCGGAATCGACAGCATGGCAAATTCAGGGATCAGCGAAACGACCATAGCCGCGACGGCGGTGGTGCCGAGAATCGAGCCAACCGAGAGGTCGATCCCGCCGGTCAAAATAATGAAGGTCATGCCTGCCGCCAGCACGATGTTGATCGACGCCTGGCGGGTTATATTCAACAGGTTGCTTTCGGTAAAAAAGTTTGGCGCGATAAAGCCAAATACCGCCACTATCAGGATGAGAATCGGCAAGATGCCG
This sequence comes from Citrobacter sp. 506, assembly GCF_050434985.1. Taxonomy (NCBI): domain Bacteria; kingdom Pseudomonadati; phylum Pseudomonadota; class Gammaproteobacteria; order Enterobacterales; family Enterobacteriaceae; genus Citrobacter; species Citrobacter sp. 506. The sequence goes on along the minus strand of NZ_JBNDJN010000008.1, from coordinate 43,934 downwards.
ACCGTTTGCATCAGATCGCTCATCAGCAATTTTTTCGCGGAGGCGGATTTCGCCACCTGCTGGGGAGTGGTTGGATTATTCATGGGACACCGCCTGATGATGGGAGTCGTTCACGCCGGTTGCCAGCGTCATAATATTTTCTTGGGTAATACTTTGCCCGTTCAGCTCACCGGCAATGCTGCCTTCCCGCATGACGTACACGCGATCGCTCATACCGACAACTTCCGGCAATTCGCTGGAGATCATCAGGATCGCCACGCCTTTGCGCGCCATGTCGTTCATGATCCGGTAGATCTCGCTTTTGGCGCCAACGTCTACGCCGCGCGTGGGTTCATCGAGGATCAAAATGCGTGGGCCGATCGCGACCCAGCGTGAAATCAGCAGCTTTTGCTGATTACCGCCGGACAGCCCGCCCGCGCGTACCTGGGCGTGCGGAACGCGGATGTTGAGCAATTGGATGGCGTCATCGGAAATAGCCTGCGCCTTTTTGCGATCGAGCATGCCCCAGTTGGCGTCACGTTCCAGCGTCGCCATGGTGATGTTCTCTGCTGCCGCCAGCTCTAAAAACAATCCCTGCTCTTTGCGGTTTTCCGTCAGAAAGCCAATGCCGTGGTCAATTGCCTCGCGAGGGGAGTGGATCACCACCGGTTCACCGTCTACTTCAATCATGCCGCCGATGGCTTTACGCACGCCAAAAATCAACTGAGCCAGTTCAGAACGCCCGGCGCCGACTAACCCGGCAAGGCCGACGATCTCCCCGGAGCGCACCAGCAAACTGCACGGCTGGACTTTATGGCCGTCGGTCAGGTGGTGGACGTTGAGGCGCGCTTTACCTAAGGGAATATCGCGCTCTTTGTTGAACAAATCGCTTAACGGTCGGCCCACCATCATGCGCACCAGCTCAGAGGCGTTGAGTTTGTCTCGGGTCAGGCTGCCTACATATTGCCCGTCGCGCAGGACGCTGACGCGGTCCGAGAGTTCATACACCTCCGCCATGCGGTGGCTAATGTAGATAATCGCCATCCCCTCATCGCGCAGGCGCATGATCAGTTCAAACAAGCGGTGGGTTTCACGTGAGGAAAGGGCGGCTGTGGGTTCATCCATCACCAGAATGCGGCTGTTACGGTGCAGGGCGCGGGCGATTTCCACCTGCTGCTGTTCGGCGATGGTCAACGTCATCACGCGATCGCTGGCCTTAAACTGGGCGCCGAGTCGGTCGATGACTTTCTGCGACTGCATCACCATCTCTTTACGCTGGACCAGACCGCCGCGCGACAGCTCGCTGCCAAGAAAGATATTTTCCGCCACCGTCAGGTTCGGCGCGAGCTGCATCTCCTGGTAAATCAGCGTGATGCCTGCGCTGAGCGCGTCTTTTGGCCCGCGAATGTGAAACGGCTGACCGTCGATCAGGATCTCACCGCTGGTGGCGGTATACGCGCCCGCGAGGATCTTCATCAGGGTGCTTTTCCCCGCGCCGTTCTCACCCATCAGGGCATGAATCTCACCCGGCCAGACCGTTAAATCGACCCCTTTCAGCGCGTAAAATTTACCAAACGCTTTGGCAATGTTGCGCATCTCCAGAACCGGTGTCCTGCTCATAGCGGATCTCCTGTGGGGTGGCCGATATCAGCAGTCCATCACAGGAATGTAAATGCAAAATGTCAGAAGCCGTTCATATTTGTCATATTGCGATTTTTCTTCACGGAGCGTGATATGCCGCAACCAGGACGTCACTTTTTCGCCAGTGCGCGCGGACGATTGCTGTTCTTCAATCTGCTGGTGGTGACGGTCACGCTGATGGTAAGCGGTGTGGCGGTGCTGGGGTTTCAGCATGCCAGTCAAATCCAGGAACAGGTGCAGCAGCAAACCGTTGACGACATGACCGGCAGCATGAACCTGGCGCGGGATACGGCGAACGTGGCGACGGCGGCGGTGCGGCTGTCGCAGGTGGTCGGCGCGCTGGAATACAAAGGTGAAGCGGAGCGGCTGCAGGAGACGCAACGGGCGCTGAAGCATTCGCTGGAACAGTTGGCCACCGCGCCGTTGGCGCAGCAGGAGCCGGCGCTGGTCGAGCGTATTATCCAGCGCAGCCAGGAGCTACAAAGCAGCGTGGAAGGTATGCTGCAGCGCGGGCAACGGCGACATCTGGAACGTAACGCCCTGCTCAGTTCGCTGTATCAGAATCAAAGTTATTTACGTCATCTGCAAAAGCTGACCGGCGCGCAGGATGACGTGCTGCTGGGGCAGATAGACCGCTTAATTGTTGCCGCCATTGAAACACCCACGCCGCGTTCGGTGGTGAAACAACTGGACGGCGTGATGCCCGCGCTGCCTGTGCAAAATAGCAATCCGCTGATTACCAACATCCTCACCGACTTCAACCAGGAGTTGCATAAGCTGGAGCCGCTCTCTTCCGCGCTTGAGCAGAGCGATTTGGCGATCAACTGGTATATGTTTCATATCAAAGCGCTGGTGGCGATCCTCAACAGCGATATCAACCGGTATGCTTCGCAGGTGGCGCTGATCTCCGAACAGCGGGTGGCGCAAAGCCATCAGGAACTGCAATCTGGCGCGTTGTTTATTTTGGTGTTTGCGCTGTTGGCGGTGGTGATCACCGGTTTTGCCGGCTGGTATATCTACCGTAACCTCGGTTCTAACCTGACGGCCATTTCGCGGGCGATGACCCGACTGGCGCATGGTGAATCGGACGTTAGCGTCCCGGCCCTGCAGCGGCGCGATGAGCTGGGCGAGCTGGCCCGCGCCTTTAGCGTCTTCGCCCGTAATACGGCATCGCTGGAGCACACCACCCGACTGCTAAAAGAAAAAACCAGCCAGATGGAAATCGACCGCACCGAGCGCCAGGGGCTGGAGGAAGCGCTGTTGCACAGTCAGAAACTGAAGGCGGTAGGGCAACTGACAGGCGGATTAGCGCACGATTTCAATAACCTGCTGGCAGTCATTATTGGCAGCCTGGATCTGGTGAACCCAGACTCTCCCGATGCGCCACGGGTCAATCGGGCGCTAAAAGCCGCCGAGCGCGGGGCGCTCCTTACCCAGCGGCTGCTGGCCTTTTCGCGCAAACAGTCGTTGCATCCCCATGCGGTGGAGCTGAAAACGCTGCTGGAAAATTTGGGCGAACTGATGCGCCACTCTCTTCCGGCTACGTTGACGCTGGAGATTGAAGCCCAGTCTCCCGCCTGGCCCGCGTGGATTGATGTCAGCCAACTGGAGAACGCCATTATTAATCTGGTGATGAATGCCCGTGACGCTATGGACGGGCAGGCGGGCACGATTAAAATCCGTACCTGGAATCAGCGGGTCACGCGCAGCGATGGGCGTAAGCAGGATATGGTGATGCTGGAAGTTGCCGACCAGGGAAGCGGGATGTCGCAGGAGGTGAAAGCTCAGGTCTTCGAGCCGTTTTTCACCACCAAACAGACCGGCAGCGGCAGCGGGCTGGGGCTGTCTATGGTCTACGGTTTTGTGCGCCAGTCCGGTGGCCGCGTGGAGATTGAAAGCGCCCCTGGGCAGGGAACGACGGTCAGATTGCAGCTTCCTCGCGCGGTTGTGCCGGTGCAGACACCGGTGGAGACAATCGCACAGCACACCCCGACTCGCGGTGAAAAACTGGTGCTGGTTCTCGAAGATGAAGCCGATGTGCGCCAGACGTTATGTGAGCAATTACACCTGCTGGGCTACCTGACGTTAGAGGCCGCCAACGGCGAACAGGCTATGCATATGCTGGCGGCTTCATCCGAGATTGATATTTTTATCAGCGACTTAATGCTGCCCGGTGGTTTAAGCGGTGTGGATGTGGTTAATCATGCGCTGGCACATTATCCACAACTGAACATCCTGCTGATTAGCGGCCAGGATTTACGTCCGGCGCATAATCCGGCGCTGCCAGATGTGGCGTTATTGCGTAAGCCCTTCACTCGGGGAGAACTGGCGCAGGCGCTGCGGCATTCGCGTAATTGAGATTCCTCCGCTACCCGCGCAAATACGCTTTGATTACCGTGGGGCGAGTTTCTTGATGAGGCTGGTTTTATGCAACGCTCCGCGACATTCTTACTTTTCACTCTGCTGATGATGACCACCGTATCGGCGCAGGCCGATATTATCGATGACGCCATCGGCAATATTCAGCAGGCGATTAACGATGCCTACAAACCGGACAGCGGGCGGGATTATGACGACTCTCGTGATGAAAGCTGGCAGCGACAGATGAGTGACGATCGTCGCAGGCAGTATGATAATCGCCGCCGCCAGTTTGAAGACCGACGCCGCCAACTAGATGACCGCCAGCGCCAGCTCGATCAGGAACGGCGTCAGTTAGAAGACGAAGAGCGCAGAATGGAAGAAGATTACGATCGTTAGCGCAATCTTTCGCTGGCAAGGTTATAGGGGGCAGAGACCTGTTAACAAGCCTTTAAGTGCGATGTAAACCTACCTCAGCACAATCTCCATTCCGTCATACCCGGCTTCGAGCCCTGTCGGTAGCGGATTCTCCATCATCCACAAATCAAACTGATGACTGATATGCGTCAGGATCACCCGTGGGCAGCGGATAACCTCGTTCAAGGCGATAACGGTATTTACATCGCTGTGATTGCGTGGCGGCTCGGCGCGCGGGGCGTGGCTGCAGTCGATGATAATCACCTGAGGCTGGTTATTGTGGAGAAACTTCAGCGTCTTGTCGGGAAGTCCGGAGGTATCGGAGAGCCACGCCACGCGGCTGTGCGCGGTCTCCAGCAGATAGCCAAACGTCAGCTTTGAATGGTTGAGCGGGAGTGGCGTCACCTGCAACCCTTGCAGGTTAAACACCACGAATGGCGCGACGGTATGGCTAAAATCGAGGATGCCAGGGTGCTTAAACAGATCGTCGCATCCCTGTTCATCCGGCGGACCGTACACCGGGATAGTCGCCCCCACGCCCCAGCGCAGCGGAAACAGCCCCTGCACGTGATCCATATGGTAGTGGGTGAGCAGAAACTGCTGGAAGCTGCCTGCTGGCCAGTCGTCCATCAGATGCGGGATCCCCGCGTCCAGCAGCGTCACCGCATTGTTAAATTTGACCACCCCGCTACAAGGGCGTCGACGGTATTGCGCCTGTAAGCGTGCTCGTTGGCAAGCCGCACAGTCACAGCCAAATGCCGGCACCAGTTGCGCGCCGCCGGTTCCCGTCAGCGTAATGGTCAGACTCATGGCTCCCCCTACAACGGTTTGGTGAAGCGAAAATGGCTCATGGTATAGCCTTCGCGCTGGTAAAAGCGGTGCGCGTCAAGGCGTTGGGTACTTGTCGAAAGCTCGGTTATTTCTGCGCCCGCTTCGCGCGCGGTGGCTTCGGCCCAGGTCAGTAACTGACTACCCACTTTTAGTCCTCGTGCCTGTGGCATCACCACCAGTTCCTGGATCTCGCCAATCCAGTTGGCGTGGTGCAGATGAAACTGCAGGTGCAGACCGATCAAGCCGACGACCTGTCCGTCGAGCAGCGCCAGTTGGTAGTGCATATTGGGATCTTGCAGATTTGCGGCGTAGCCGGCGCTAAAAGCCTGCAGGTCGAATTGGCCCTGTTTCAACTCACAGATAAGCGCGTAAACCGCATCGGTATCGTATAGCGTGGCGCGGCGTAATTCACAGACAGACATGTTTCTTCTCCTTGCGTCCCATCAGTGTGAGCAGTGTATCGACAGACTGTAGCAAACTTCCATCATTGTTCAGGACGTGGCAGTCATACGGCGTGTAGCGCGCCGCGCGTTCAAGGCGGGCAGCGATTTCCGTTTCGCTCTCCCGTCCACGTGCCTGCAGGCGCTGGCGTAAAATGGCCGGGGAAACCTGTAAGCAAATGGGAAGTAAAGAAGCACCATAACGGGCCTGCGCCTGGGGCAGATGCGCGCGCGAGCCGTTGACCACCACATCAAAACCGGCGTGCAGCCAGAGGTCAATCTCTACGCCGACGCCGTAATAGAAGCCGTTGGCGTGCCAGCTCAGCGCCAGCAGGTTCTGCCCGGCGCGGGTAAAAAACTCTGGTTCGCTGAGGGCAATATGGTTTTCATTCCCGGCGTTGGCGGCGCGGGTGATGTAACGGTGCGCCACCAGCAGTTGCGCAGGTTCCTGCTGGCGAAGTTCTGCCAGTAGACTGTCCTTACCGGAGCCGGACGGCCCCATCAGCCAGATCAGTTTCCCCATAGTCAGAATACCCTTTTGCCCTGACGCCAGACGTGGTCGATATGGATGTGATCGCCTTTGCGATGCGCCAGCACCAGATCCGCGCGTTTACCTTCGGCTACAACGCCACGATCGTCGAGATTTAATGCCCGCGCCGGATTGCGGGTCACCAGACGAATGGCCTGCGGCAGCGTAAAGCGGTTGGCGTCATCGTCCGCCACGCGGAATGCCGCATCGAGCAGGCTGGCGGGGTAGTAGTCGGAGGAGAGAATATCCAGCAGCCCCAGCTCAGCCAGCTTATGCGCCGCCACGTTGCCGGAGTGAGAACCGCCGCGCACGATGTTGGGCGCGCCCATCAGCACGTTCATGCCATGCTGGCGCGAGGCCTCTGCGGCGGCAAAGGTAGTAGGAAATTCGGCAATCACGCTGCCAAGTTGATGCGATTCCAGCACATGATCGCAGGTGGCATCGTCATGGCTCGCCAGCGCTATCTGGCGCTCACGACACATCTGAGCAATCGCTGTGCGGTTGGGTTGCGACCAACGTGCAGCCAGAGCTAACTGTTCTTCTTCGTAGCGGGCCATTTGCTCGTCGGTAAGTGAATACTTGCCCTGATAGTACTCGCGGTACTTCTCGCGATTGGCAAACTGACGCTGGCCGGGGGAGTGGTCCATCAGCGATACCAGCGTCACCGGCTCACGACTGACCAGTTTTTCAAACAGCGGTAGGGTGGTGTGATGCGGCAGCTCGCAGCGCAAATGCAGGCGGTGCTCGGCGCGATTGACCCCGCGCTTTTGCGTCTCTTCCACCGCGTTGATCATCTTCTCCAGATTTTCCAGACGGTCGCCACCGTCGCGCACATCGCCAATCGCCACCGCGTCCAGCACGGTGGTAATGCCGCTGGCGACCATCAGCGCGTCGTGGCTGCTCATCGCCGAGTGGGCGGGCCAGTCTACCTTCGGGCGCGGGGTGAAAAACTTGTCGAGATTGTCGGTATGCAGCTCGATAAGCCCTGGCAGCAGCCAGCCGCCTTCTCCGTCCATCGCTTGGGCCAGTTGGCTCTGACTTTCGGCAAAGGCGCGGATCGTTCCGCCCTCAATTTCCAGCGATCCTTGCACCACTTCATCTTCCAGCACCAGCTTTACATTATTGATAATCATGCTGTTGTTCCCATCAGGTGCAGGCGATCCGCGACGCGATCGCGCACGGTTTGATCGTGAAAAATGCCGACAATTGCCGCGCCGCGGGCTTTCGCTTCTTCAATCAGTGCGACGACGGCGGCGCTGTTTTTGGCGTCCAGCGAGGCGGTGGGCTCATCGAGGAGTAGAATCGGGTAATCGACGATAAACCCTCGGGCGATATTGACGCGCTGCTGTTCGCCCCCGGAAAACGTCGACGGCGCCAGATGCCACAGCCGCTCCGGCACGTTCAGGCGGGTAAGCAGGTTAGCCGCTTTGGCTGCGCACTCCTCGCGTGACACGCCGAGATCCAGCAGCGGCTGCATCACCACATCCAGCGCAGAAATCCTTGGGATCACGCGCAGGAACTGGCTGACCCAGCCGATGGTTGAACGGCGAACTTCCAGCACTTTACGCGCCGGAGCCTGCACCAGATCGACCCATTCGCCGCTGTGGCGGATGTGGATGTGTCCTTCATCCGGCAGGTAGTTGGCGTACAGCGAACGCAGCAACGTGGATTTGCCGCTGCCAGAGTGACCGTGCAGCACCACGCATTCGCCGTTTTTAACTTCCAGCGTGGCGTCTTGCAGCACCGGCAGACGCACGCCGTTTTGCTGATGCAGTACAAAGGTTTTACTGACGTTTTCAACGCGGATCGCGTTCATTTTTAGCCTCTTTAAGCATTTTTGCGTTCGATTGCCTGATGGCGCTTCGCTTATCAGGCCTACAACCGATGCCGATCCGTAGGCCGGGTCGCGAAGCGCCACCCGGCAAGACAAAATCAGTTTTGCAAAACAGATGACACCAGCAACTGGGTATACGGATGATGCGGATCGTCGAGTACGCGGTCGGTTAACCCACTTTCCACCACCTGACCCTGCTTCATCACCAGCAAACGGTCGGCCAGCAGGCGCGCTACGCCCAGATCGTGGGTGACAATAACCACTGCCAGATCCAGTTCCACCACCAGGCCGCGCAGCAGGTCCAGCAGTTTGGCCTGTACGGAAACGTCCAGACCGCCGGTGGGCTCGTCCATAAACACCAGTTTGGGATGGGTGACGAGGTTGCGGGCGATCTGCAGGCGCTGCTGCATGCCGCCGGAAAAGGTGGTTGGCAGGTCGTCGATACGCGAGGCCGGGATCTCCACTTCCTCCAGCCAACGCTGCGCGGTGGCACGGATGTCGCCGTAGTGGCGCGCCCCGGTGGCCATCAGGCGTTCGCCGATATTGCCGCCAGCGGAGACCTGACGGCGCAGGCCATCCAGCGGATGCTGATGCACCACACCCCATTCGGTGCGCAGCAGACGGCGACGGTCGGCCTCGTTCATGCCGTACAGCGAACGGTTCTGATACAAAATCTCACCGCTCTGCGGCGTCAGCCGTGAAGAGATCGATTTCAGCAGCGTGGTTTTGCCGGAACCGGACTCGCCGACGATACCCAGCACTTCGCCAGGCCACAGGTCAAAAGAGACATCGCTGAAGCCCTTGCCCGGCGCGTAGAGATGGGTCAGGTTGTTGACTGAAAGCAGCGGTTGCGTCATTTGCTGAGGGCCTCACTCTGTTGGCGGCAGTAGTCGGTGTCGGAGCAGACAAACATGCGTTTGCCGGTGTCATCGAGCACCACTTCATCGAGATAGCTGTGGGTTGAGCCACAGATGGCGCAAGGCTCATCCCAGCTCTGCACGGTAAACGGGTGATCGTCGAAATCGAGGCTTTCCACGCGGGTGTAAGGTGGAACGGCATAGATGCGTTTTTCGCGGCCTGCGCCAAACAGTTGCAGGGCCGGCATCATGTCCATCTTCGGATTGTCGAATTTTGGAATTGGCGACGGGTCCATGACGTAGCGGTCGTTAACCTTCACCGGATAGGCGTAAGTGGTGGCGATATGGCCGAAGCGGGCGATATCTTCATACAGTTTCACCTGCATGATGCCGTACTCTTCCAGCGCGTGCATGGTGCGGGTTTCCGTTTCGCGCGGCTCGATAAAGCGCAACGGCTCGGGGATCGGGACCTGAAAGATAATGATCTGGTCTTCCACCAGCGGCGTTTCCGGGATGCGGTGGCGGGTCTGGATCAGCGTCGCGTCTTCCGTGCGCTCGGTGGTGTTCACCCCAGTCACGCGTTTAAAGAAGTTGCGAATCGACACGGCGTTAGTGGTGTCATCCGCGCCCTGGTCAATTACCTTCAGCACGTCCGGCTCGCCAATCACGCTGGCGGTGAGCTGAATACCGCCGGTTCCCCAACCGTAGGGCATCGGCATTTCACGTCCGCCAAACGGCACCTGGTAACCGGGGATCGCCACCGCTTTCAGAATCGCGCGGCGAATCATGCGTTTGGTCTGCTCATCAAGATACGCAAAGTTGTAGCCGGAGAGGTTAGTGGTCACGGGTGGCCTCCTGTTGCAGGCGTTTGAGCAGTTCCAGCTCGGCCTGGAAATCGACGTAATGGGGAAGTTTGAGGTGCGAAACAAAACCCGCCGCCTCGACGTTATCCGCATGCGCCAACACGAACTCTTCGTCCTGCGCCGGTCCCGTGACCGATTCATCGTATTCGGCTGCCTGTAGGGCGCGGTCCACCAGCGCCATCGCCATCGCTTTACGTTCGCTCATGCCGAACACCAGCCCGTAGCCGCGGGTAAAATGGGGGGATTCGTTTTCTGGCGCGACAAAACCGTTGACCATTTCACATTCGGTCATCAGCAATTCACCGACGTTCACCGCAAATCCCAGCTCTTCCGGTACGGTTTCCAGTGCCACATAGCCGCTGCGAATTTCGGCGGCAAACGGGTGATTACGCCCGTAGCCGCGTTGGGTGGAGTAGGCCAGCGCCAGCAGATATCCCTCATCGCCGCGCATCAGCTGTTGCAGACGTGAGGCTCTTGAACAGGGGTAAACCGGTGGCGTGCGGGTAATATCATCCGGCTGCGCGCCGTTATCCTCTTCACGCTTTGCCAGTCCCTGGTTGGCCAGCAGGGAAAAGACGTGCGGAGAGGCGTCCTGCGCGTCGTCTGCGCTGCGCAGGGGTGGCGTTTCGCCATTGGCCAGCAGGGTAAAATCCAGCAGGCGATGGGTGTAGTCATAAGTGGGACCTAACAACTGCCCGCCGGGAATATCCTTGTAGACCGCAGAGATTCGGCGCTCAAGGCGCATTTCTGCACTGTTAACCGGTTCGCTGACCGCCACCTTTGCCAGCGTAGTGCGGTAGGCGCGAAGCAAAAAGATGGCTTCGACGTTATCGCCGCTGGCCTGCTTCAGCGCCAGCGCGGCCAGTTCGCGGTCGGCGATGCCGCCTTCGGTCATCACCCGGTCGACGGCCAGGTTCATCTGTTGTTCGATTTGCGCCACGCTCAGTTCAGCAATGGTCTCATCGCCCCGGCGTCGGTTTTCTTGCAGGGCGTGGGCGTTGGCTATCGCCTTTTCGCCCCCTTTGACGGCGACGTACATCAGCACACCTCCACATGGGTGGTTCGCGGAATAGCCAGCAGGCGTTCGCCGCAGGTGAGGATCAGGTCGACCCCCAGCGGGAACGGATGCGGGCGTTCGGTGAGTTCGTGAATCAGGCATTCCGGTAGCTGTGGCGCGATCATGCGCTCTTCAGCGATACCGGCGCCGGTTAGACGCAGCATGCGTCCACCGCTTAAGCCAGAGACCTGCACAATCAGCGTGGCGCTGGTTTCTGGCGCGACGGCGGAACCGGCGGAGAGGGCGTTAAGCTGTTCGCTGCTGATGCGTTCGTCGGCGACGGCAAAGGCCGCCAACTGCGGCTGATCCACCAGCGGCGCGTTGGTGTGAAAACGCAGATTCTGCCGGGCGATATCGTTATCCATCGACGGCGCAAGCCAGACCGGCGTGTCGCCATCGACCAGGGTCAGTAGCACGCTGGTGGTTGCCAGGCCCAGTGGCTGCCAGCCGTGTTTCAGTTGATGCAGGGCGACGATCACGCCCGGCTCACTCATGGCCTTCAGCAGGCGACGGAAGCTCTGCTGAGCATCCTGAACGGGTAAATTAAAAGCGGTTTGTAAGGTCATGCGTTATCTCCGCGTACCAGCGTGAAGAAGTCGACCCGGCTGGCGTTGACTTCGGCACGGCGTGCGCTAATCAGCGCATCGCGTTCCGCTTCCAGCGGGGCAATTAAGGTTTCCATTAGGCTCTGGAAATGCGTTTGTTCCTGCAGCAGCGCGTCAATGACCGCGCACTGCTCGGCGTGTTGTTTGTTGCGTCCCAGCAGGTAGCTGTAGCCCAGTGTGCCGCTCTTCAGGCGTACCACTGCGCGGGTAAGCGTGGTATCACCAGCAAAGAAGCGGTTGCCGGTGCCGCCCATGCGAGCCTGGAGCTGCATCAGTCCGCTTTCCGGTGCGCGGATAAGTTCATAGTCTGGCGTCAGTTTGAGCTCGTTGATGCGGGCGTTCAGGGCATCGGCATTGCTGTAAGCCAGCGCGCGCATCCAGCGCTGGCGGGTAGCGGTATCGAAATGCATTCAGTGCTCCATAGTGAATTCGATCATGTCGGCGCGGGTCAGGCTGACGGAGTATTCCGCCGCGTGTTCTTCGCCTTCACGGTGGTTCAGGGTGCGCACGCACAGCAGCGGCGCCATATTAGGGATTTCCAGCACTTTGCTCTCTTTAGCCTGTGCGCGGCGGGCGCTGATGCGCGTTTGTGTGCGCAGGAGCGTCAGACCGGACTGTTCGCGCAGGTAGTCGTGCAGTGAGCCGTTGTTAAAGCCCTGCAGCAGCGGCCATAGCGTGAGGTCGGAAAAATAGTGGTCGATCTGGCACAATGCGATACCGTTTACCCGGCGCAGGGTGCGCAGATGAATCACGTTATCGCCCTCGTTAATGCTGAGCGCATCGGCAATGTGGCTGGAGGCCGGGCGCAGCACCGCCAGCAGTTTTTCGCTGGTGGGGTGGCTACCCTGGTCCAGCAGGTTCTGGCTAAAGCGCGCCTGGGCATTAAGCGGGTAATCGAATGGGCGCATCAGCACCAGTACGCCGATGCCCTGGCGACGCTGGACCCAACCACGCTCAACCAACTGGTCAATAGCGCGGCGCAGGGTGTGGCGGTTTACCTCGTAGCGCGCGGCAAGCTGATGCTCGGCGGGCAGATAATCACCGCAGCGATAATGATGACGAAGCTCCTGCTCAAGTCTCGCGGCAATTTCCTGATAACGCGTTGGATAACTGGTCGGATGTGTAGACAAGTGCATAGCAATCAATGCCTCGCTAATCAGATAAAGTGCTTACGCAAACGCTGGGAAAGGAAATCCAGCAGGCTGACGGTGACGATGATTAACACCATCAGGGCGCAGGTTTGCTGGAACTGAAAGCCGCGAATCGCCTCCCATAAGGTCACGCCAATACCGCCCGCACCCACCATTCCGACCACCGTGGCCGAGCGGACGTTGGATTCAAAGCGATATAGCGAGTAGGAGATAAGCAGCGGCATAACCTGTGGCAGAACGCCGTACAGAATCTCTTCAATTTTGTTGGCCCCGGTGGCGCGAATGCCTTCTACTGGACCTGGCTCAATGGCTTCTACCGCTTCCGAAAGCAGCTTGGACAGCACCCCGGTGGTGTGGATAAACAGTGCCATTACCCCGGCGAACGGACCTAAGCCCACGGCGACCACGAACAGCATGGCGAAGACCATTTCATTGATGGCGCGGCAGGCGTCCATCAGGCGACGCATCGGCTGGTAAATCCACCATGGTACGAGGTTATCGGCGCACATCAGGCCAAAGGGAATCGACAGCACAACGGCGAGGGCGGTACCCCAGACGGCAATTTGCAGGGTGACGGCCATTTCACCGAGATAGTCCTGCCACTGACTGAAGTCTGGCGGAAAGAAGTCGGCGGCGAAGGTCGCCATATTGCCGGAATCCTGGATCAGCGTGAGCGGAGCCATTTCGGCACCTTTCCACGAGACCACCAGCACGGCGAGAAGAATGGCCCAGCTCAGCAGTGAGAACCAGCTACGTTTGGGCGGGGCGACGGTGATGGTTTGCATGTTTAGCTCCGTGCGTAGGTTTATCGCCGGATGGCAGCGCTTGCGCCTTATCCGGCCTACAGAACATCGTCTGCCCGGTAAGCGAAACGCCACCGGGCATCAGGTTTACTGCACCGCTTTAGTCACGCTGGTCATGGCGCCCAGGGCGGCGGTCAAACGGTCAAGGTCGTCGAGCTGCGCTTTCAGCGCCGAGGTTTTGCTGGTTTTCTCTTCCTCGTTCAACCCTTTGTTGCCCTTCACGCCCTGCATCTCTTTAAACAGCGCCAGTTGGCGAATCGGTACCAGTTGCAGGTCGCTGGAGGCACGGAACGGTGCCCATCCCAGGCGTTCCAGTACGGTTTTCTGTTCCGGCGTTTTGCCGTAATTCATAAAGAAGTCGTACACCTTGTCCTTGGTGGTTTCGGAGAGGTTTTTGCGCCAGACGATCGGATCGCCCGGGATCAGCGGTGACTTCCAGATAACCTTCAGCTCTTTCAGTTTTTCCGGCGCGGAGGTTTTCAGCTTGTCGAGGTTTTCGGTGTTGTTGGTGGCGACATCGACCTGTTTGTTGGCGACGGCCAGCGCGTTGGTTTCGTGTCCGGCGTTAACGGTGCGTTTGAAGTCGCTGGCGGAGATGTTGTTTTTGGCGAAGACGTAGTAACCGGGGACGAGGAAGCCTGACGTTGAGTTGGGATCGCCGTTGCCGAATGTCAGATCCTTACGTTTGGCGATCAGATCGTTCAGGTTGTTGATCGGACTGTCTTTGTTAACGATCAACACGCTCCAGTATCCCGGGGAGCCGTCGGCAGCGACGGTTTGGGCAAACACTTGTCCGTTAGCGCGATCCACTGCTTCCATTGCTGAGAGGTTGCCGTACCAGGCGATATCAACTTTGTTAAAACGCATTCCCTGAATGATCCCGGCGTAGTCCGGGGCGAAGAAGGCGTTCACTTTCACGCCCAACGATTTTTCCATGTCCTTCAGGAACGGTTCCCACTGTGGCTTCAGGTTTTGCTGTGATTCGGTCGAAATAATGCCAAAGTTCAGCGCTTTTTCTTGCTCTTCGGCCTGCGCCGGGCTGAACAAGGTGCTGATGCTGAACATGCTGGTAAAGGCCAGCGCGGCAACGGTCTTATAGCTCATGTTGTTTCCTTAATTAGTCTTTGTTCCAGGCTATTTCACTTGCCAGCCTGGCTGCGCCAATAACGCCTGGTTTTTTAGAACTATGCAGCCTGCGCGTTCTGTTCGACGCGGTTCATGCTGCGGTAGAGATGGTCAAAACGATCGTTATCAAAATGCTGGCTGCTGCCATCAAAGAAGACGTTGCCCTGACGAAGCGCGACAATGCGTTCGCAGTAGCGCAGGGCGTAATCCACCTGATGCAGCGTGACGACCACGGTGATGCCGTCGGTCTGGTTAATGTCGCGTAGGGTGTCCATCACGATGCGTGCGGATTCCGGGTCCAGCGAGGCTATCGGCTCGTCGGCAAGGATCACTTTGGCTTGCTGCATCAGCGCGCGGGCAATCGCCACGCGCTGCTGTTGCCCGCCCGAAAGCGTGGAAACGCGCTGGTATGCAAAGTGCGCCATGCCAACGCGGGTCAGCGCCTGTAATGCACGCTGTTTCTGTTCCTGGCTAAACCAGCTAAAACAGGTGCGCCAAAACGGCGTGCTGCCGAGTGCGCCAATCAGGACGTTTTCCAGTACCGTCAGGCGGTTAACCAGATTGAACTGCTGGAAGATGTAGCCGGTGTGGGCGCGGCTTTTGCGGATATCGCGCGCCAGGCGGCCTTCATGTTGAACGGTGCGACCCAGCAGTTCGACGTGGCTACCCGGGGATTTATCACCGACGATCAAACCGCTTAAATGACGTAAAAGGGTGGATTTGCCGGAGCCAGACGGCCCAAGCAGAGCCACCATCTCACCGGAACAGATGTTCAGATCAACCGCATTGAGCGCCTGATGTTGATTGAAGGACTTGGAGAGTTTTTCGACGCGAATAATCGTTTGCATGATGCGGCCTCCCTTAAAAAGTGGCCCTATCGTGGCGGATTAATGTGACGTTTTCGTTAAAGGATGGTTACTTGGTGATGAAGAGTTGAGCGATTTTTGATGACAGTACGGGAGGGCTGGCCTCCCGTTGGATTACTCTGTAGGTTGCTGCTGTTTGACGACGTTGATCATCCACGGTACGCCATACCGATCGCTCACTTTACCGAAACCATGAGCCCAGAAGGTTTCCTGCCAGTCCATTTCGATTTTTCCGTTTGCTGCCAGGTTATCAAACCAGCGTTTGCCTTCGTCGACGTTTTGCGTATCGAGTACCAGCGTAAAGCCAGAGTAGTGGGCATTTCCGTCGGGGGCGCTATCGCTCATCATGATGTCGCTGCCCGCAACGCGCAGGTTGGCGTGGGCAATGGCGGTATCGGGGAATTTCATGCCTGAAGGGCAACCCTCTTCGCTGTTCTGCGCCGGTTTGGGCATTTCACCGAAGTTGATTTTGTAGAGTAGCTCAGCGCCTAATGTTTTTTGGTAGTAGGCGATAGCATCAGCGCAGTTACCTGCGAAGGAGATATAGGGACTTAACGGCATAATCTTTACCTCAGGTAAAAGAAACCAGTTAAGTGTAGTTATCGTCTGCAAAAATAAGCCAGGCGGGAAGTATGAGCTTCCCGCCTGGCAGATGAGCTGGCGTCGGCCTGATTGACGTAGCGCCATCAGGCAATTTGCATCAGTTCTTTTTCACAAATTCAGATTTCAGCTTCATTGGGCCAAAGCCATCGATTTTGCAATCGATGTTGTGGTCGCCTTCAACCAGACGGATGTTCTTCACTTTGGTCCCGATCTTCAACATGGAAGAGCTACCTTTTACCTTCAGGTCTTTCACTACGGTAACGCTGTCGCCGTCAGCCAGCAGGTTGCCGTTGGCATCTTTAACGATCAGTTCGTCGCTGTCCTGAGCCGGTTCAGCATCGTTCCATTCGTGAGCGCATTCCGGGCAGATGAACATGCCGTTATCTTCGTAAGTGTATTCGGAGTTGCATTGTGGGCAGTGTGGTAATGACATGTGGATTTCCTCAAAAGTCAGCAGGGGCAAATGCGCCCAAAAATGGCAGATTGCCGAAAAAGGCCGCAATTATACATAAAATCCCTGCTTTTGTCGGGACTACTGCGCGATTATGCAAAATGATCTGCTGTAAAGACCCTTTGCTTTTACCTCAATGAAAGTATGGCGGAATATTTTTTAAGGGAAATTGCTACGCTTAGGTATTTAAGATAAGGTGAGGCGAAATATCTGATATTCATAGGTAACGTTGCTTACGGATGCCTAAGCCATTGTGATTGAATATCATTGACCCCCTTAATTTTAGTAGGGGGATTACGCGGGTATTTTTTAAAACTGAACTACGCTGTTTATCTTTCTTACTTATTACATAAGTGAGAGGCATCCGGCCAGCGGTTATACGCCAAATTTATTTTAATAATATCAGTTGGTTGTTTTGATTTTAATTATTTCTACACGTAATTATAAAAGCCAAAAAATCTATAAATAAAACGATTGGGCTAAATAAAAGTAATGCCATTTGCGTTAAGGAAGAATTTTCCATGCACACACAGACAATATATGAATTAAGTCAGGAAGCGGAACGCTTGCTGATGCTCTCGCTTGAACATCTCAGGCAATTGCAAAAATTGCCTATGACGTCGTTGGATGATGTCGCGCTAAAACAAGGAGAGCATAGCAGACAGGTGGTTCAGCCCCTGCATTTCAGCGCGCGTGGCATGGATGTCCAGCAGGCAACGCTCAATAATGAACTGCGTAAGATTACGCGTCTGGAAATGGTGCTGGCGATTGTCGGTACCATGAAAGCGGGAAAATCGACGACGATTAACGCGATTGTAGGGACCGAAGTTTTACCTAATCGTAATCGTCCCATGACGGCGCTACCAACGTTAATTCGCCATACGCCGGGGCAGAAAGAGCCGGTGTTGCATTTTTCACATGTCACGCCTATCGATGCCTTAATGAAGGTTTTACAGCAGCGCGTGCGCGAGTGCGATCGCCAGCGTCTTACGCAGACCCTGGAAATTGATAAGGATATGAATGTCCTGCTGCAGCATATTGAAAACGGCGTGGCATTTGAGCGGTATTATCTTGGCGCACAGCCTATTTTCCATTGCCTTAAAAGTCTGAATGACCTGGTGCGTTTGTCAAAAGCACTGGAAGTGGATTTTCCTTTTGCCGCCTATGCCGCGATTGAGCATATTCCGGTTATCGAGGTTGAATTTGTCCATTTGGCCGGTCAGGCGAGCTATCCTGGGCAATTAACCCTGCTGGATACGCCGGGGCCGAATGAGGCCGGGCAACCGCATCTACAAAAGATGCTGAATGAACAGCTGGCGCGGGCTTCTGCGGTACTGGTGGTGATGGATTACACCCAACTGAAATCGATTTCCGATGAAGAAGTGCGCCACGCTGTCATGGCGGTCGGCAAGTCAGTGCCGCTGTATGCGCTGGTGAACAAATTCGATCAGAAAGACCGCAACAGTGACGATGAAGAGCAGGTGCGGGCGTTAATTTCCGGCACGCTGATGCAAGGCGGGATTGCCCCGGAGCGAATCTATCCGGTTTCTTCGATGTGGGGGTATCTGGCGAACAGGGCGCGTCATGAGCTGATGGCTCGCGGGCGGCTGCCGGATCACCAGGTGCAACGTTGGGTACAGGATTTTGCCGAAGCGGCGCTTGGCCGGCGCTGGTGCACCAACGATCTTGAGGATACGGAGCACATTCGCCATGCAGCCGATCTGTTGTGGGAGGATTCGCTGTTTGAGCAGCCGATCCAGAAAGTGATTCATGCCGCTTACGCCAATGCTTCGCTGTATGCGCTACGCTCAGCGTCGCATAAGTTATTGAACTATGCGCAAAGCGCGCACGAATATCTGGAGTTTCGCGCCCATGGGTTAACGGTTGCCTATGAAAAACTGCGGCTGAACATCACGCATATTGAAGAGGATATGCAGCAGTTAGAAGTGAGTCAGGGGCGGGTGAGTGATGAAGTCAGTCATGAGGTCGAGCTGGCGCTGGAGGCTGCCGTGGCCTATCTCAATGAGCAACAGACTGAGATTCTGTGCGGCATCAACACGTTCTTTATCAAAGAAAATGTCCTGATGATGTCACAACATGGCCAGGGGGCTGGCGTTTCCTCGGCAGAAATGGCCGGAGAAATGCTGGTGTTGCACGATGAAGGGCAGGCGAAAATCGTGCTGGATAAAATGCGCTCGTCCTGTGAAGTTGTCTTGCTGGCAGCGCAGGAAAGTATTAGCCGGGATTTAGCTCTGCGCTTTGAACAGCTTGAGTCGACGCTGTCCCGGGCGCTAAATGACGCCATGCGCCCCATTGAGCAGCGGGTGAAAGAGGAGCTGAACCACGCTGGTTTTCGTGCGCGGATCCGTTTTCCGGCGTTTCATGCGGCGATGTTTAACTTCAACACCCGCCAGTTGTTTAACGAGGCCATTGAGCAGGATATTCCGGCGGAAAATGCGCCGTCAACTGGCGGTGTGGTGCGTGATACCTTCTCTCGCTGGTTGAATCAGCCCAACTGGGGATGGAATGAGTACGTCGAAACAAAAACGCGTTATCTCATTGATATGGGTGCACTGCATAAGAACCTTGTGCACTATGTCACCCAGTTTTGCCAACAAATTCGTAAAGCTTTAGCTGCGCAGGTCGATATTTCCGTTACGGCAGGCATGGCCACGTTTTTTGCTGATTTTTCACTGTGTTTGACGCAATTACAGGCGAGCCTGCGTGAGAGTTTGACCCTGCGCCAGCAAAATGAATCTGCGGTGAATGCCTTGAATGAACAACTGCAGCATCGCATTACGACTGCGGCATGGCTTTATGAAGATTCCCGCTTGCTGCGCGACGATATCAATACCCTTTTTGCAACCGAGCACACATGACTAACGTGTTACTGGAAGGCCCCGGGCGGACGCTGGAGTGTGTCTACCCGAAGTTTATGGTCGATCTGGTTCAGGGAGATGAAACCAAACGTTCCGGCGGTTTTCTGCAACAGCAGCAGCGGCTGCGTGCGCGTCTGACGCAGGAGGTGCTATCCCAGACGCAACTGCGAGCATGGGTGTTGGCAGGCGTGTCCAGCGAGCATCTGGTGATGCGTCTAAAACTGGTGGAAAAACTGGCGGGCATGATCGATCCGGGCCATCTGGCGCTGGTACGGATCGCCGAAGGGTTGATGTTTTTACAACAAACCGAAGACCCGCGTGGACTCTCCACGCCCGGTCTTCTGCAGCAGATAAATTCACTCGCTGACTGGTTTACCCAGCGCGGCGCTTATAAAGAGAAGGCAGTAACGCAACGCGGCCTGACGGTGCAAGCGGGCGAACATAGCGAGCAAATTTTTACCCGCTGGCGGGCTGGCGCGTATGACGGCTGGTCGTTACCTGGACGCTGTTTTGTGGCGTTAGAGGAGCTGCGTTGGGGAGCCTTTGGTGACGCCTGCCGGTTAGCAAATGCCGATGTGGTGTCAATGCTAAAAGACAACCTGCGAACGATGGCTGCTCAGGCGCTGGCAGACAGCGTGAATGCGGCCCCCGCCACGCGTCATTACTATCATCATTGGCTCAGCACGCCGGTGGT
Organism: Citrobacter sp. 506; assembly: GCF_050434985.1. Lineage (NCBI taxonomy): Bacteria > Pseudomonadati > Pseudomonadota > Gammaproteobacteria > Enterobacterales > Enterobacteriaceae > Citrobacter > Citrobacter sp. 506. Next base: position 23,951 of record NZ_JBNDJN010000008.1, on the reverse strand, counting down.
TGGCGGCTCGGGTGAGCACAACGATATGTTGAGCTGGCTCGGGGACTGGTGCGATGCGCAGCGTCATCCGGTGAGCTGGTCGGTGACGCAGCGTTGGCAAAATGTGGCGTTGGGCATGCCGAGATTGTGTTCGGCGAAGCGGCTGGTTGATGCGATGGTTGAGGAGATTTTTGCACCGTCCCCGCTCATCAATTGAGCAGGAACGGTGAGTGGGATAAAGGCAGTTTAGTGGTGCAGTGAGTCTGCCGGGGTAGCCACCGTCTCATTGACGACCGGGTTTTTATTAAAACGTTTGGCATACAGCGCGGTGATAATCGGCACCAGAATCGCGGTGACTATCACGCTGGCGGCAACCAGCGCCGTAGCGGATGCGGCAACCGGTTCAAATGCCGGGTTAATCTGGGCGATAATCACCGGGTTTGCCACTGCAGCGCCGGCCGCAGAAGAGGCTGCTACGCCTGCCGTACCGTTCCCGCCACCAATAACGCGGTCAGCAATAATCAGCGGAATACCGGTGATGACGATAACCGCGACGCCCAGCAGGATGCCCAGCAGACCCGTATCAACGATGACGCTCAGGTTAATCGTGTTGCCCAGCGCGAAGCCGAAGAACGGGATCAGCACCGGCGTGGCTTTGCTGAAGAAGGAACGCAGATCGTGATCCAGGTTACCCAACGCAAAACCAATCAGGAACGGTAATACCGCGCCGACAAAATGGTGTGGTTCGAAGGAAGCCAGACCCGCGGAGCCGAGGATCACCATGGTCATTAACGGACCGGATTCCAGAGACATCAACACAAATGCGCCAGACTCTTCTTTGGTTCCGTACTGGTTCATCAGGCTGGCGTACAAACCGCCGTTGGTCATGTCCATCGCTGAAACAATTGCCAGTACCGAAAGACCGGCAAAGAACCCGGTTTGAATACCGGTATCAGGAATAAATGAAGCAGCAATCATTGCCACTACCCATGCCACGGCTATTTTAGTTAATACCAGTGTGCCGGATTTGCGTAATACCGTGCCGGTTGCTCGTAAATCAATAGATGCACCGATACAAAAAAACCACACTGCCAGAATCGGCACCGTTCCGCTGATCATTCCTTTGGTAAACGAACCGAAATACGCGCCGGTATCCGGAGCTAACGTATTTAACACTGCGCCTAATAACAGAGGAATCAACATCATTCCGCCAGGGATGCGTTCAATCGTAGCTTTAATTTTCATAAGCGTCCTCATCTCTTGTCGCAGGCAATACACGCGCAAGGAAATAAAAATTAATAAATTCAAGTGGTTACTGATGTTTCTTAACAAAGAAAACAGCTATCTCTTTGTTTTATAAAATCTAACGCGGCATACGTTGAGCGTGTTGCTGCTCCCAGGGATATTGCGTCTGGAATTAGTTTGCATTCATGGGAACATTGATTCAATCAAAATAAAACGATGTTTTAGTTATCTTCATCACATATTCCGAGCAAAAGTTCCTGAGTGCTCTGATTATTAAAAAAGCTGTGATCTTTTTGTGAAGAGATTAGGTGGGTTTTTGCCTAGCAGAATAATAGTGACTGTTGTGATTGTTGGTGCAACAAAGTGATTTATTCTTGTATTTAATTGCCAGAAAATCGCAAGCATTACATGTAAAAAAGTTGACTAAGAATGACCTGATTTACGCATGTTGACGAAATGGAAATCTATATGTGAAGTTGATCACAAATTTAAACACTGTTAGGGTAAAGAGGTCATTAACCGCCCAATCAGGCGTCAACAGGTTCGGTTGTACTGCTCGTTTCTCGTCAGTGTAAGTAAACCTGCTACGCTTGTTACAGGGAATGCGTCTGTGCATTCCCCGCTCGGTGATGACCTTGACGCAGGGGCGTTGAGGGACTCGATCTGTAGCGTGACAGGGCTAAGTCTATGAGGACGAGTATGCTAAAAAGGAAAAAAATAAAACCAATTACGCTGCGCGACGTTACCATCATTGATGACGGTAAACTGCGAAAAGCCATTACTGCGGCGTCGTTAGGTAATGCGATGGAGTGGTTTGATTTTGGTGTTTATGGGTTTGTTGCTTACGCATTAGGTAAAGTGTTCTTCCCGGGGGCTGACCCCAGCGTACAGATGGTTGCTGCACTTGCCACCTTCTCTGTTCCCTTTCTGATTCGACCGCTTGGCGGATTGTTCTTCGGTATGCTTGGCGATAAATACGGTCGTCAGAAGATCCTCGCTATCACCATTGTGATTATGTCGATAAGTACCTTCTGTATCGGTCTTATTCCCTCGTATGCCTCGATTGGTATCTGGGCGCCGATTCTGCTGTTGCTGTGTAAAATGGCGCAGGGGTTCTCGGTCGGCGGAGAGTATACCGGGGCGTCGATTTTTGTCGCAGAGTACTCGCCAGACCGTAAGCGCGGATTTATGGGCAGCTGGCTGGACTTCGGCTCGATTGCCGGGTTTGTGCTGGGTGCGGGCGTGGTAGTCCTGATCTCAACTATCGTCGGCGAAGAAAACTTCCTTGAGTGGGGCTGGCGTATTCCGTTCTTCCTGGCGCTACCGTTAGGGCTTATTGGCCTGTACCTGCGTCATGCACTGGAAGAGACTCCGGCGTTCCAGCAGCACGTGGATAAACTGGAGCAGGGCGATCGTCAGGGACTGCAGGACGGTCCGAAGGTGTCGTTTAAAGAGATTGCGACCAGGCACTGGCGCAGCCTGCTGGCATGTATTGGTCTGGTGATTGCCACCAACGTCACCTACTACATGCTGCTCACCTATATGCCGAGCTACCTGTCGCATAACCTGCATTACTCTGAAGACCACGGCGTGCTGATTATTATCGCCATCATGATTGGTATGCTGTTTGTGCAGCCGGTGATGGGTCTGCTCAGCGACCGCTTCGGACGCCGTCCGTTTGTGATTATGGGCAGTATTGCGCTGTTTGTGCTGGCTATTCCGGCATTTATTCTGATTAACAGTAACGTCATCGGCCTGATTTTCGCCGGGTTGCTGATGCTGGCGGTGATCCTCAACTGCTTTACCGGGGTGATGGCGTCAACGTTACCAGCGATGTTCCCGACGCATATTCGCTACAGTGCCCTGGCCGCAGCGTTTAATATCTCGGTATTGGTCGCCGGTCTGACACCGACGTTGGCCGCATGGCTGGTGGAAAGCTCGCAGAATCTGATGATGCCTGCTTATTATCTGATGGTGATTGCGGTGATAGGTTTAATTACCGGCGTGACCATGAAAGAGACGGCTAATCAGCCGCTGAAGGGGGCTACGCCTGCCGCTTCGGATATTCATGAAGCGAAAGAGCTCCTCGGCGAGCACTACGATAATATTGAGCATAAAATCGAAGATATCGATCAGGAAATTGCTGAGCTGCAGCTTAAGCGTACGCGCCTGGTGCAGCAGCATCCGCGGATTGATGAGTAATCATGTGATTTATCATATCAACTTAAGGTTGGCTTAATCTGTGTCAGGTAAACTCTCCTCCAGAGTATTGGAGGAGAGTGTCATGAAAAACCGCATTTATGAAAGTTTGACCACCGTGTGCAGCGTGCTGATCGTCAGCAGCTTTTTGTACGTTTGGGTGAGTTCTTACTGACCTTTCGCTAATTCCACCCAAGCGCGAGTGCCGGTGGTTCCCTGACGATTTTGCAAATAGAAATGCCCGTGATGTAACTGGGTGATACGACTGACAATGCTCAGCCCCAGCCCAATCCCGCCAAAACGGCTGTCCATACGCACAAACGCTTTACTCAGCTCCCCGCATTTACTCTCATCAATGCCAGGGCCTTCATCTTCGACGGCGATAACGGCATCATGCTCTGTATTCAGGCTAATCGTAATATGGGTGCCTTCCGGGCTGTAACGATGCGCGTTCTCCACCAGATTTCGCAGCAGCATTCGTAATAGCGTCGCATCGCCACGTACGACAACGTCCGCCGTGCTTTGCGGTAGGAGCAGCGTCTGCTGACGCTGGTCCAGCATGGTGCTGAGTTCATCGTAGGAGGGCAAAATCACGTCCTCCAGCAGTTTGACGTGCTGGTAGCTCCCGGCCGAGAACGACTGTCCAACGCGGGCGAGTTGCAGCAGTTGCGACACGCTGTCCATCATTTGGTCAAGGCGGGCAATTAACGGTGAAACGTCGACCTTATGGGTTTTGGACAGTAATTCCAGATGCAGGCGAACGCCTGACAGTGGGGTGCGCAGTTCGTGGGCGACATCGGCGGTAAATAAGCGTTCGTTTTCAATGGTGCTCGTCAGCCGCGTCACCAGCTCGTTGAGCGCTGAGACGACCGCCTGGATCTCAATGGTTGAACTGTGAACTTCAATTGGAGTCAGGTTATCGGCTGCCCGCGTTTCTAACTCTTTTTGCAGATCCGCCAGCGGGCGAGTAATACGCCGTACTGCCTGGTAGCAAATCAGCAGCGTCAGGCTGACCATAAAAATACCGGGGACGATCAGACTGGCGATGGCTTCGCGGATTTCATGCAGGATGTGGCGATCGTTGTTACGATTTTCGCGTAACGCCTGTTCAAATAGCTGTATTTGTTCGGTGCTTTCGTGCCACAACCAGAAGGTGCTAATCAACTGGAAGACCAGCAGAATAAGACCGATGGTCAGCATCAGGCGATGACGCAGCGGGAGCGGTTTTTTTAGATATTGCAGTAGCTTCACTTAGCTTTCCTCAGTGGCAACCAGCATATAGCCAAATCCCCTGACTGTGCGGATACGTGATTTACCCACTTTGTCCCGCAGGTTGTGAATGTGCACTTCCAGCGTATTGGTCGACGGTTCGTTATCCCAGCTGTAGATGTCGTTATACAGGATCTCCCGGTGTACAGGGCTGCCCGCTTTAAGCATCAGGCGCGACAGGAGTGCGTATTCTTTCGGCGTTAAGATAACTTCTTGTCCATCCATCCACACCTGGCGACGACCGATATTCAGCGTCAGGTTACTGACAATGAGTTCGCTTTCACCCTGATTGTTATGACGACGCAGCAGCGCCCGGATGCGGGCATGCAGTTCTTCCAGTGCGAACGGTTTGACCAGATAGTCATCGGCGCCAACGTCCAGCCCGCTGACCCGGTCTTTCACCGTATCGCGGGCGGTGAGGATAAGCACCGGCACGGTGTATTTTTTCTGTCTGATGCGGTTCAGGAAGTGCAGGCCGTCTTCATCCGGTAAGCCCAGGTCCAGAACCACCAGACTGTAATGGCCGGTCTCCAGACACTGCTCCGCGGCACGGGCCGTTGATACGCCGTCGCAGGCATAGCCTTCTGTTTGCGCGGCGAGTATCAGTCCCTGTAATAACAACGTATCGTCTTCAACAATCAGAATTTTCATTCGTTTAGCCTCCCCGGCAGGGTTGCAGAATATCATCTGCCGCCTGATATTTCTGTGTTTGCACGCCTGTTAATCCCAGCAGGGTTGAGAAGAGATTATCCTGTGAGAAGTCCTCTGAGCCTGCCCGTTTTTGCAAACATGTCTGAGAGACTTGATAGCGTTGCTGATAATCTTCTGAGAGCCACAGCAGCATCGGCACATGTTTTTGCGTATCTGGCGCAATCGAATATGGCAGGCCGTGTAAATAGATGCCATTTTCCCCTAAGGATTCACCGTGATCGGAAAGGTAGACCAGGCTGGTGGTGAAATTATCCTGATGCTCTTTCAGTATATTGATTGCTTTATCAACAATATAGTCGACGTAAAGAATGGTGTTGTCATAGGTATTGACCAACTGTTGCTGTGAACAAGTCTGGATTTCGTTGGTGTCACAGGTTGGCGTAAATTTCTTGAACTGCGCAGGATAGCGGTTGTAATAGGTCGGACCGTGGCTGCCGATGGTGTGCAGCACAATCACGCCGTCGCCTTGCAGGTTATTAATGTACTCTTCCAGCCCGTGGAACAGCACGTCATCGTAGCATTCCCCGTCAATACACTGCCCTGGCAGGTTCAGCTTAGTCATATTCTGGTGCGGTACCCGGTCGCATGCCCCTTTGCAGCCGCCGTCGTTATCGTTCCACAGAACGTTAATTCCCGCCCGCTGAATAATGTCGAGCACGCCTTCCTGATGCTGCGCCAGTTCTTCATCGTAGTGCGCGCGTGGCATACCCGAGAACATGCAGGGGACAGATACTGCCGTTGCCGTTCCGCAGGATGTGGTGCGGGGGAAATAGACCACATCATCTTTTTCCAGCAACGGGTTGGTCTGGCGCGAATAGCCTGACAGCGAGAAGTTATCGCCGCGTGAGGTCTCGCCGAGAACCACAATCGTCAGGTTCTTACGCTTTTCTTTCACCATCAACGGATTGCGATGGGCGTCTTCACCAATGCGTACCAGCGGCAGGTGGGTCAGCCTCTGGTGTGAATACCAGGAAGAGGTCGCCACAATGCTGTTGGATGGGCTGAGGGATTTCACCAGTTCTTTATTGTTGCGAAACAGTGAGGCGTAATCTTTGTAGAAGAACGCGGCGACCAGCACGATCAGCAGCGCGGAGATCAGAATATTCGCGCCACGGAACAGTACGCTGCGCATGGCCGGGGCGATCGGTTTGATTCTTACCCAGCAGGCAATGAGCGCGGCGAGAATGCCGCTTACTCCGAGCGTGATGAGCATTTGCGGCGTCAGCAAAGCAAAGGTTTCGGCGGGTGTGGTGTCCATCATATTGGCGATCATCGAGCGGTCAATGATGATGCCGTAGGTCATGATGAAATATTGGGCCGATGCGCCAACCAGAATGAAAACACAGGCCACCAGGCGATTAAGCCACAGGAATGAGGCCAGCGTCAGCACAATGTTCATGACGCTGAAAGCGACGACCGGCATCGACAAAAACACCAGCACGTTACGCACGGAATCCAGGGGCAGTTCTTGCAGCACTTGTTTATAGAACGCAATGTTCAGGAAAGTCGCAAGATAAAATGAGATCAGGAGAAGCCAGCTGATTAGCCCGAGAGTGGGTCTTTTAAACAGGTGCTTTAACATTAAGGGGGGGTCCATCGACTAAGTGCTACAAATCCTCTCAAAGTAAAATTAAGCCAACCTTAAGTTCTTAATGTTGATTTCAGGAATCGCGGGGGGCGGCGTTGGCCCGATGAACTTACGCCATCGGGCAACGACGACTGTTTGCGTTAGTTATTGTTTACCGGAGCATCCAATGGATATGGGTTTTTATGGATCCGATTGTAGTTCAGTGCATACAGCGCGGTGATGATCATCAGTGTGACGAATGACCACATCACCTCTTTGGCACCGGAACCGACAACCGCCCAAATGCAGTAAACAAAAGCGATAAAGGTCACCAGTAAGTACATCGGACGCGCTTTACCAAAGTGACCATGGCCGAGCAGCAGCAGCGCGGCGCAGGTGTACAGATACGGCACCAGCGTGAAGATAACGGAGACCGAAGAGACCAGACCAAACTCTTTCGCAGCGTTTGGCGACATGCTGCTGAACTGGAAGATGGTCATCAGAACGCCGACGATAATTAACCCGGCTACCGGCGTACCGGCTTTGTTAACACGGGCAAAAATCGGTGGGAACAAGCCGTCATCGGCTGCCGCTTTGGCGGTTTGCCCGGCAAGCAGCGTCCAGCCGCCCAAGGAACCAAGGCACCCGGCCGCGGCACAGAAGGAGACAATCGCCCCAGCGGTGTCACCCAGCGCCATGCGTGCGGCATCACCGAACGGGGAGGCTGAAACACGCAGCGCCGCGTTAGGGATCATACCCATAATCGCCGTGGTGGAGAGCACATAGCAAACGGCGGCAATCAGCACGCCGCCCATGGTGGCGATAGGCACGTTACGTTTGGGATTTTTAACCACACCTGCCGCGACGGAGGCGCTTTCCACGCCGATAAATGACCACAAGGTTACGTTCAGAGTGCTTTGAATCGCACCGAAGGTGTTCATACCGCTGACGTTCCATGCCGCCATATAGGTTTCACCCCGGAACCAGAACCAGCCGAAGACGGCAATACCGACAATTGGCACCAGCGCCAGTACCGTTGCGACGGCCTGTACACGGGTGATCATTTTTGGTCCGACAATGTTCAGCAATACGAAGATCCACAGTACCACGACGCAGGTCAGCGTCAGGACCAGCGGATCTTTTAAGATGGGGAAGAAGTAGCTCAGGTAACCGACGCCAATAACCACCATGGCGATGTTACCAATCCAGCAAGCCAGCCAGTACAGGACGTTGGTCTGGTAGCCCAAAAAAGGACCGAAACAGCGGCGGGCATAAGCGTAAGAACCACCGGGACTGGAGTCTAAGGACGACATTTTCGCGTACACCATCGACAGCGCCAAAGCACCGATAATAGTGACCAACCATCCGTAGATTGCAATCCCGCCAGTTGACGCAAGGTTTGCGGGTAGCAGGAATACACCGGAACCCATAATATTCCCCGACACCATAAGGGTGACGGGGATTAAGCCCACTTTGTGAGCATCAGCATCCGTCGACATATTTAGTAACTCCTGATAAGGATAAATGACGTCTTATCATACCTCTTCAGAAGACTATTTTATGATGGCGGACTGGGGGTATCGCTAATGCTGATATTATTATGGCTTATCGCTAACTGATTAAAAATCAGGCAGCGGATGGCTCCCTATGTTGACTGACATAATGCAGAGGCGTCATCCCATAGAACTCTTTGAATACGGAAATAAAGTACGAGGTACTGTTATATCCGCACAGTTGAGAGACCTGGGAAATGTTTTTGCCATCCATCAATAATTGATTGACGGCATAACGCATGCGACACGTGGTAATTATTTGGCTGTAACTTGTATTTTCACTTTTGAGCTTTTTCTTTAACAAACTGGGGCTCAGGCATAAGCAACTGGCAACCATGCTTAAATTCCAGTCTTTATGTATATCGCTCTCAATAATGTGATAAACGCTGTCGCTGATACGACTGCGTAGTATATGCATGAGCAGAGAAATAAACTTTTTGCTGCCGAGAAAGCGTGATAACACCGTGAACAGTAGCGAGCGCGTGCGCACACTTTCACCTTCGTCCATTGTGTCCATTACGCTATACTGGGCAGCCACCCGGAAGACATCCGGCGTCAGACAGACGGCGGTCATCACTGGGTTGGCACTGCGTTGCCAGAGTGGGATCTGTGAAAGGTCTTTATTTAAAAAACGTAGATAGTCTTTAATGATATCACGGCTGATATGTACGACCAGTGCGTTATTAAGTGATGAGAAATCGATAATATTATTATCGCATGCTACCAGCGCCATATGATTAGCTTTTAAGCTGATGGCTTCTTTACCGTTAATCCTTAACCAAACATCCTTCTCCGTTAATACAACAACACAAGCTGCTCTGCTGCAAACCCTCATACCCAAACTCCAGGAATATGAACATAAAACACCGTAGCTCACCATCAGATGAACCATATCGGCTAAATTGAAATTGTATGATGAATCCAGGACCGCATTAAAATAACGTGTCTGGAATTAATTACAATGTTTGGTGGGATTTTTCTTATGTACACTTTTTTTTACGCAAGTGGAAACGTGATATTTGCGTATAAAAAAAGCGCGGGGTGGTCCCGCGCAAAAAGGTATGACAATGTTATTGTTTTGCAGCAATACTCAGGAATTACTCAAGCATGACATGTCTACCTTAAAAATCGGACTATCTATAAAGTGACATTATGCTTTCACGCACATGACGTGATATACACCGTCAATAATTTCCGTTCCTTCGGTTTCATGTTCAAATCCAGGGAAGTGGTGGTCCCAGGACTGCAACGAACGTAGATAACTAATCTGCGGGCTATTGGCGTCGCCAAAGTTTTCCCCGGACAGCAGCATTGGAATTCCCGGTGGGTAAGGAATCACGGAATTCGCAGCTATACGACCCGGCAGATTTTCAATGGCCACCATCTCAACGTTATCGCTGACTATCGCGTTATAGGCTTCACGCGGGGTGATTTCAGCAACGGGCAGGCCGGAGTAGGCCGCGTTGAGTCGGCTGCCAGGGTTGTTCTCTTTCAGCCAGGCAAACATGGTGTCGCCCAGATCGTGAATGCCCATGTTGGCGTATGTGTCAGGATGTTCCTCAACCAGTTCTGGCATCACCTGCGCCAGCGGTGTATTGGCATCGTAATGGTGTTTGAATGAGCACAGGGTATTGATCAGCGTGCCCCATTTCCCACGGGTAATCCCCATTGAGAACAGGAACATAATCTGGAAATCGGTGGTACGGGTCGGCACGATACCGTGGCGGCCAAGCCAGGCGGTGACCAGCGCTGCCGGTACGCCGCTCTCTTCCAGTTCGCCATCATCGCCCATCCCCGGCGCCAGAATACTGACTTTGATTGGGTCCAGCATGCTCCAGTTATCCGGCAGGTCTTTAAACCCGTGCCAGGATTCACCCGGACGCATCACCCAGCAGTTCTGGTCAGTGGTCAGGAGTTGGGTTGGTGCGTCGGCAAAGTCATAAGTTTTGCCGGTCTGCGGGTCAGTCACCACTTCTTTGTTCCACGGTTTGAAGAACCAGTCGCCTTCGGCGGAAAATTCTTTGTACAAACGCGCCATGGCCTGACGGAAATCGACCGCTTCGTCGATCACTTCCTGGGTGAGCGACAGACCGCTGTTGCCGTCCATCATGGAGACCGCCACGTCGTTTGATGCGCAGATGGCATACAGCGGAGAGGTGGTGGCGTGCATCATGTACGCCTGGTTAAAGCGGGAGAAGTTCACGGCCCCACGACCTTCACGGACGTGAATGTAAGACGCCTGAGAGAGCGCGTTCAGCAGTTTGTGGGTCGAGTGGGTCGCAAAAACGGTAGGACCGTTATGATCGCCCGGCGCGCCACGCATAGCGTAGTGATCGGCATAAATTGGGTTAAAGCGGGCATAGCCGTACCAGGCCTCATCGAAGTGGATGCGATCGCTGGTTTGCGCGAGCAGGTCCTGGGCCTCTTTGGCGTTGTAGCAAACACCGTCATAAGTACAGTTGGTCACAACGCTGTAAGACGGTTTTTGCCCGGCCTTGCCCTTGGTCAGCGGGCTTTCGCTGATTTTTTTCTGCAATGTTTCAGGTTGCATTTCTTGCGGGTAGATAGGGCCGATAATGCCGTACCGGTTGCGACTTGGCACCATGTACACCGGTTTTGCGCCGGTGAGGATCAACCCCTGCTCGATAGATTTGTGGCAGTTACGATCCAGCACCACGACGTCGTTGTCGGTCATACAAGCCTGCATGATGGTGCGGTTAGAGCCGGATGTCCCAACCACTACAGACCAGGAGCGGTCAGCGCCAAACACGCGGGCGGCATATTTTTCGCTCTCGCCAAATGCGCCGGTATGATCCAGCAGTGAGCCGAGCGATGCGCGTTCAATACCCATGTCGCTACGGAATAAGTTTTCACCGTAGTAATCATGGTAAAAACGACCCGCCGGCGTTTTGGTAAATCCGACACCGCCCTGGTGACCAGGCGCCGCCCAGGAGTATTCATGGATGTCGCCGTACTTCATCAGCGCGCTGAACAGTGGCGGCAGAAGCTGCTGGCGGTAACGGGTCATCGCCGCAACGGCACGTCCGGCGATAAAGTCTGCGGTATCTTCCATAATCCAGGCGAATTCATCGACAAGCTCCAGCAGGTCGCGATCCAGCGATGCGGTGGCTTTTTCGCGATCGCCCAGCAGGAAAACGGGAACGTTTTGCTGGCGCTCGTGGAGCTTGCCGATCAATTGCCTGACGTTCAGGTGCTCGTCTTGTTGTTCCATTTGATAGCTAAACATCAGGCAATCAATGGCTTCATTAGCGGCGAGGATTGCGTAACCATCGTCGAATGAGGTGGACTTAATGACGGTAACATTTTGGCGGCTTAATGCGTCAGCCAGACGTTCGACAGCGCTACCGACCCAGGTGTCCTGATGCAGAAACTCACTTTCAACAATTAATACTTTCATCATCTTTTACCCGGTTGTGGAAAGGTTGCAATTTATGGATTGCAGACACACCGTATGAATGTGACGCAGGCAAGTATTATCCTGACAAAATGGGCTGTAAAGCGGGTGATAAATAGTCTGATTTGTGTTTAATTTGTTTTTAAACAAATAGTTATGTTTACTTATTGGCGATTTTTCATCGCTGTTTATCGACAGGGGGAATATTTTTTTGGCTGATACTGATATCGGCGAACGATAGGGATCGTAGGCTGGGGTAACGCCGGTGGTTTCTGGCTGCTCAGCCAGCCATTGTTTGCCGGCGCTGCTGGCTCAGTTTGCGGTACTGCTGCGGCGACATGCCGACAAACTTGCTGAAAGTGTCATAAAAACGGCTGCTGGATCGGAATCCCGCGGTCAACGCGACGTCAAGAATGGTTTTATCGGTATCGCTAAGCAATGCACGGACGTGATTGATCCGCATTGCGGTAATGTACTGCTTCATGGTGAGTTGCATCACGCGCTGGAAAATCCCCATCGCGTAGTTGGCGTTGAGCTTCACGTGTTCCGCGACGTCGTTGATAGTGAGCACCTGATCGTAGTTATCGGCAATAAAACTCAGCATCTGGCTTACGTAAAACTGGGCGTGCCGCGAAACGCTGTTTTTGTGCGTCCGTGAAGTTTTATTGACCAGGATTGGCTGCCAGCCGGAAAGGCTAAACCGCTTGAGCATCAGACCAATTTCATCAATGGCGAGCTGGCGAATTTGCTCGTTCGGGTTGCTCAGCTCCTGTTGCCAGCGCTGAACTTCAAAGGTGCTTAGCTGCTGCGATGCCAGCGATTTGATGACCATGCCATGGGTAACGTGGTTGATCAGTTCGCGATCCAGCGGCCAGGAAAGGAAAAGGTGCATCGGTAAATTGAAGATAGCCATGCTTTGGCAGTTGCCCGGACGCGTGAGCTGATGCGGCGTACAGGCCCAGAAAAGCGTAATGTGTCCCTGTTTTATCTGCACCACTTCGTTGTTGATGAGGTACTCAACGTCGCCATCAAACGGCACATTAATCTCCACCTGCCCATGCCAGTGGCTGGCAGGCATAGCATGCGGTGAGCGCAGCTCAATATCCATCCGTTGATATTCTGAGTACAGCGACAATGGGCTGCGGGTTTGCTCTTCATCGCTGCTGCACATGTGCGGATCGGGGGGAAGAGGCGATGTCGGTAATGTACTCATGGTTGCTCCATTTCCTGAATTATCAGAATCATGTCATTTGCTGCGCATTAAGGCTGAGAATCAGGACACAAATCGGACCGATATCATTGAGCATAGCGAGATTTTGGGGCCGCATACTCTGCTTTTTGTGCAATTTTGTCCCATAAACTCAGATCCAGTATGGGGCAAAGAGGCGATCTGAGTTTATGGGAATGCTCGCCAGGGAAGTCGGAAGTTTTCATCAATGCGCTGTGCCACCATGACTGTGTTCACTAATGTTCTGGAGAGTCATGATGTCTGCACCCAAAATTACCTTTATCGGCGCCGGTTCCACGATTTTCGTCAAAAATATCCTCGGGGACGTCTTTCATCGCGATGCGCTGAAATCTGCGCATATCGCCTTGATGGACGTCAATCCTACTCGGCTGGAAGAGTCACACATTGTGGTGCGTAAGTTGATGGACTCAGCGGGCGCGTCCGGGCGTATCACCTGCTATACCGATCAAAAAGCGGCATTGCAGGATGCTGATTTTGTGGTGGTCGCTTTCCAGATTGGTGGCTATGAACCTTGTACCGTTACCGATTTTGCGGTGTGTAAACGTCATGGTCTGGAGCAGACGATTGCCGATACGTTGGGGCCAGGCGGCATTATGCGCGCGCTGCGCACTATCCCGCATTTATGGCAGATTTGTGAGGATATGACCGAAGTCTGCCCGCAGGCCACCATGCTTAACTACGTTAACCCGATGGCGATGAACACCTGGGCAATGTATGCGCGCTATCCGCATATTAAGCAGGTTGGATTGTGTCACTCGGTGCAAGGGACAGCGGAGGAGCTGGCCCGCGATTTGAACATCGACCCGGCCTCTTTGCGCTATCGCTGCGCCGGGATCAACCATATGGCGTTTTATCTGGAACTTGAGCGTAAAACGGCTGACGGTGCTTATGTGAATCTCTATCCGGAGCTGCTGGCGGCCTATGAATCTGGTCAGGCGCCGAAACCGAATCTTCACGGTAATACCCGTTGTCAGAACATTGTGCGCTATGAAATGTTCAAAAAGCTGGGCTATTTCGTCACTGAGTCGTCGGAGCATTTCGCGGAATATACGCCGTGGTTTATCAAACCAGGGCGTGAGGATCTGATTGAGCGCTATAAGGTTCCACTGGATGAGTATCCAAAACGCTGTGTGGAACAGTTGGCGAACTGGAACAAAGAGCTGGAAGAGTACAAAACGGCGGCGCGGATCGAGATTAAACCGTCACGTGAATATGCCAGCACTATCATGAACGCTATCTGGACCGGTGAACCGAGCGTGGTGTATGGCAACGTTCGCAATGACCATCTGATCGATAACCTGCCGCAAGGCTGTTGCGTGGAGGTGGCTTGCCTGGTCGATGCGAATGGTATCCAGCCAACGAAGGTGGGTACTCTCCCGTCACATTTGGCGGCCATGATGCAAACCAATATCAATGTTCAGACCCTGCTAACGGAAGCCATTCTGACGGAAAATCGCGATCGCGTTTATCACGCGGCGATGATGGATCCGCATACCGCTGCGGTATTGGGGATTGAGGAGATTTATGCGCTGGTGGACGACCTGATCGCGTCTCATGGCGACTGGTTGCCGGCCTGGTTACACCGTTAACACACCATTACGCCGGGCAGAGCATCCGGCGTTTAACCTCTGACGTTTCCTCTAACAGAAGGCGGGCGCTGGTAACGGCGACCCGATACCCTATGAGCATCTCTCTGAAAACAAAACTCAGTTACGGATTTGGAGCGTTTGGTAAGGATTTCGCCATCGGTATTGTGTACATGTACCTGATGTATTACTACACCGACGTGGTGGGATTATCGGTGGGGCTGGTCGGAACGTTGTTCCTGGCGGCAAGGGTCTGGGATGCGGTAAACGATCCCATCATGGGCTGGATTGTGAACGCCACCCGGTCGCGGTGGGGAAAATTTAAACCCTGGATCTTACTCGGTACGCTGGCGAACTCATTGGTGCTGTTTTTGCTTTTTAGCGCACATTTGTTTGAGGGCACTGCGCAAGTCGTATTTGTCTGCGTGACGTATATATTATGGGGAATGACCTACACCATTATGGATATTCCATTCTGGTCGCTGGTGCCAACTATTACGCTGGATAAACGCGAGCGTGAACAACTGGTGCCGTTCCCTCGTTTCTTCGCAAGCCTGGCTGGGTTTGTCACCGCGGGGGTGACGTTGCCCTTTGTGAGCTATGTCGGCGGTGCCGATCGTGGCTTTGGTTTCCAGATGTTTACGCTGGTGCTGATTGCATTCTTTATCGTTTCTACCGTTGTTACGCTGCGTAATGTGCATGAGGTTTATTCGTCAGATAGCGAGGCAACGACGGACAGCAGTCGTCTTGGGCTGAAAGCGATCGTTGGGCTCATCTATAAAAACGACCAGTTATCCTGCCTGCTAGGCATGGCGCTGGCTTACAATATTGCCGCCAATATCATTGCTGGCTTTGCCATTTACTATTTTACTTATGTGATTGGCGATGCAAGCCTCTTCCCGTACTACATGTCTTACGCAGGAGCGGCAAACCTGCTGACGCTGATTTTCTTTCCTCGATTGGTAAAAGCGTTGTCACGACGGATCTTGTGGGCTGGGGCATCAGTGCTGCCGGTGCTCAGCTGTATCGTGCTGCTGGTGATGGCGTTAGCCGGTTTCCATAATATCTTACTCATTGTTATTGCTGGTATTTTACTGAATATTGGTTCAGCGCTTTTCTGGGTGTTGCAGGTCATTATGGTGGCGGATACCGTTGATTACGGTGAATACAAACTTAACGTACGTTGTGAAAGTATCGCTTATTCAGTGCAGACGATGGTGGTAAAAGGAGGGTCAGCGTTTGCCGCTTTCTTTATCGCAGTGATACTTGGGGTGATTAATTACGCGCCGAATGTCGCGCAGTCTGCAGAAACCATTGTTGGTATGCAATTCATTATGATCGCGCTACCAGCACTCTTTTTTGTGGTGACCTTAGTCCTTTACTTCCGCTTTTACCGACTGAACGGCGACACGCTGCGCAGGGTCCAGATTCATTTGTTGGATAAGTACCGTAAGGTGCCGCAGCAGCATGAGCAACCGGATATCCCGGCTATTGCGATAGTCACCCCAGGTGATGTGAAGGCGTAGCTATGGAATGGCATTCGTGGATTGGGTATTTGGCGGCTAGCCTGACGACGCTCTCATTCTTACCGCAAGCGATTAAGGTCATTACCACCCGCAACACGCAGGGTATCTCCGGTTTAATGTATGTAATGTTTGTGTGTGGGCTGGTGTTGTGGCTGATTTATGGATTATTGATTGAAGATACTGCCGTCAGCATGGCGAACTTTCTGACACTCCTGTTCGCCTTGCCGATTCTGGTTATCAAGTCTCGCAATGGGTAAGGCTGATTGCCGGATAAGCGTCAGCGCTATCCGGCAGTTTTTAACTGTCTGTTGTGCCAGCCCGCCAGCACGAGCACCGTGGTGAGCGCACCGAGCAGGGCGCAGAACATATCCGACTGGGTATCCCACGGGTCGCCCTGCGTCCCGAGAAAATCATCTGCCCCCTGACCCATCGCCAGCGCTGCCCACCATTCGATCAGCTCATACATCGCGCTAATCGCCAGCGCCACGCAGCAGACCAAAAATGCCAGCATTTTGCGGCCACGAACAATATTACCGCGCACTAAAATCTCTCTTGCCGTCAGGGCGGGCACCAGACCCTGGAAGAAGTGACCCAGCTTGTCATAGGGGTTACGACTGAGATCCAGCCACTCCTGAACCTGAAAACCGACAGGGACTTTAGCGTAGGTATACATACCGCCGACCATCAGAATGATGGCGTGCAAGAAAATGAGCGTGTAGAGCAATGGCGTCAGCGGGTAGCGCTTCACGGTCGCCAGCAACAGTGGGACGACAATAATGACCGGCGTAACTTCCATTAGCCAGGTGATTTTCTCCGTGGCAGAGATACCGGTGTAGATAAGTATTAGCGCCAGAAGCAACGCGCCAGAGTGCAAGATTGTGGAGTTCAGTGTGCGGAGCATGGCGAATTCACAAGTAATGGAAAAGGTTACTATTCCCTGTGAGCGGCAAAAATTCAACGCCAGTAAATGGGGGGATAAAGTTGGCCCGGGGGGATCACTGGACTGACGCCAAAAATCTGTTGTCAGTCCAGTGCCGGGCCGAATGGGTTACTTCGCGCAGTTAGCGCATTGTTTGCTGACGATTTGCTGGAAGAAATCGTTGCCTTTGTCATCGACCAGAATGAAAGCCGGGAAATCTTCGACTTCGATTTTCCAGATAGCTTCCATACCCAGCTCCGGGTATTCCACGCATTCCAGATGTTTAATACTCTGCTGCGCAAGTACCGCTGCCGGGCCACCAATGCTGCCTAAATAGAAGCCGCCGTGTTTGTGGCAGGCGTCTGTCACCTGCTGGCTACGGTTACCTTTTGCCAGCATGATCATGCTGCCGCCGTGAGACTGTAACAGGTCAACATAGGAGTCCATACGACCCGCAGTGGTTGGCCCTAAAGAGCCGGACGGATAACCCGCAGGTGTTTTGGCCGGGCCCGCGTAGTAGATAGGGTGATCTTTCACGTACTGCGGCAGACCTTCGCCGGACTCAATACGTTCTTTTAGCTTCGCGTGGGCAATATCGCGACCGACAATGATGGTGCCGCTCAGCGACAGACGGGTAGAAACCGGATACTGAGAGAGCTGAGCGAGGATCTCTTTCATTGGGCGGTTAAGGTCAACTTTAACCACTTCACCTTCGCCTGCCTGGCGCAGCGACTCCGGAATGTACTGGGCTGGGTTATGTTCCAGTTTTTCGATCCAGATCCCTTCGCGGTTAATCTTGGCCTTGATGTTACGGTCTGCGGAGCAAGACACACCCATACCAACCGGGCAGGATGCGCCGTGGCGAGGCAGGCGGATCACGCGGATATCGTGCGCGAAGTATTTCCCGCCAAACTGGGCGCCGAGGCCGAGTTTCTGCGCTTCTTCCAGTAGTTCCTGTTCCAGTTGCAGATCGCGGAACGCCTGGCCGTGCGCATTACCTTCAGTCGGCAGTGCGTCATAGTAGTGTGTGCTGGCCAGCTTCACCGTTTTCAGGGTGCTTTCCGCTGACGTGCCGCCAATGACGAATGCAATGTGGTACGGCGGGCATGCTGCGGTACCCAGCGTGCGCATTTTCTCAACCAGGAAGTTTTTCAGTTTGCCGGGCGTTAGCAGCGCTTTGGTTTCCTGATACAGATAGGTTTTGTTCGCTGAACCGCCGCCTTTGGCCACGCACAGGAATTTGTATTCGTCACCGTCCACGCTGTACAGGTCGATTTGTGCGGGCAGGTTGGTGCCGGTATTCACTTCTTTGTACATATCCAGCGCCGCGTTTTGCGAGTAGCGCAGGTTATCTTCAATATAGGTATTAAATACGCCCTTGGAGAGTGCCGCTTCGTCGCCGCCACCGGTCCAGACGCGCTGACCTTTTTTACCCATGATAATTGCCGTACCGGTGTCCTGGCAGGTTGGCAATACGCCTTTAGCAGCGATTTCGGAGTTTCTCAGGAACTGCAGCGCTACGTATTTATCGTTTTCGCTGGCTTCGGGATCATGGAGAATTGAGGCGACTTGCTGTTGGTGTTCAGGGCGGAGCATGAAGGAGGCATCGTGGAAGGCTTGTTGGGCCAGTAGCGTAAGTGCTTCAGGGGCTACTTTCAGGATTGTTTCGCCTTCAAACTCGCCGACGCTGACGTGATCGGAGGTCAGCAGGTAGTACTCAGTTTTGTCTTCCCCCAGTGGGAAAGCCGCCTGATAAGTGAATTCAACTTTTGACATTTGCTTCCAGCCTTTTCATTTTTCTCAGGAATTTTAAAATTCTCTGTGTCTTGACGGTGGCGTGCCGTTCCAAAGCGGACGGCACGCGCACTGTAATTACAGGAAACCGTACATTGCAGCGAAGATCCAACCAAAGACACAGGATACGCTCACGCCGATCAACCCAGGTAGAATGAAGCTGTGGTTGATAACGAAACGGCCAATGTGGGTGGTGCCGGAACGGTCAAACTGAATAGCCGCCAGATCGCTCGGGTAAGTCGGCAGAATGTAGTAACCGTAACATGCCGGAGCGGAAGCAACGATGTACGCTGGATCAACCCCAATTGCCAGTGCGACCGGAACAATCGCCGCCAGCGCCGCAGCCTGGGAGTTTACAAATTTGGAAACCAACAGCAGAACAATTGCATAGGCCCACGGATACTCTTTCACCATATTGCCCAGCACACCTTCGATTTCCGTCATGTGCGCGCCGAACATTGTTTCGGCCATCCAGGCAATACCGTACACCGCCACAATCGCGATCATACCGGAACGGAAGACTTCGTTTTTAGATATTGAAGCGGGATTGGTCTTCGTCAGGATAATAATCAGCGCACCGGTCAGCAGCATGAACATTTGGATAACCAGTACCATTGACAGCGGTTTTCCGCTGAAGGTAGGGCGCAGCTCAGAGAACGCGCCGAGCACGGCAACAACGGCGATAGCGGCAAGGAAGATCCACATGGCCAGCCAGTTGCTTTTCGGCAGCTTTTTGTCTAACAGTGTGGCGGTATCGCCATAAACGTAGTTGTGGTTTTCAGGGACGGAAATAAACTTCTGGAACTCTTCATCTTTATCCAGATCTTTACCGCGGAACCAACTGAAGATACCGATCGCCAGGATACCCAACAGGGTAGACGGGATAGTGATGCTAAGCAGGTCGAGGAATTCAAGATGCTTGCCTTCAAACGTTACGTTACCCAGCATTGCGACCAGTGATACAACGGCCACGGACACCGGGCTGGCGATAATCCCCATCTGCGCACCGATAGAACTCGCTGCCATCGGACGTTCCGGGCGAATATTGTTCTTAATGGCAACGTCATAAATGATTGGCAGGATGGTGTATACCACGTGGCCTGTACCGCAGAGAATCGTCAGGGTGCAGGTAACGAACGGGGCGACGATGGAAACGTATTTTGGGTTACGGCGCAGCAGCTTTTCAGCGATTTGCAGCATAACGTCAAGGCCGCCGGAGGCTTGCAAGGTTGCCGATGCGGCCACCACGGCAATAATAACCAGCATTACATCTACAGGTGGTTTACCCGGCTGGAGATGGAAAACGAAAACCAGAATGACCAGGCCGATACCGCCTAATAAACCCAGCGCGATACCGCCCTTTCTGGCACCATAAAACAAACATATTAATATTATAAGAAGTTGTATACTAAATAACATTTTATTTACCCTCGCGAAAAAACCAGTCAATTTTTTGAAAAATGGATCTGTGCCACATTCTTTTTTGCCGAAATAGGCATCAAAAAATGGTCAGTATTCGATATGTCCGTATTTGCGATTAATGTTCAAATGTCTTGCTAGAATGTTTTTTTAACGTTATGGCGATATTTAGCTTTTTTCTGTGGCTTTGATCAGAGGAGAGAATCCTCAGGCGATGGGAGGCAGAGCTGGACATGGAGAGCTGCGGTTGACGCTGTAATTTATCTGTTTTGCGTTTTCCGCTATTACGTGAACCACCGACAGAATTGGTGAGTAGGTTATTTGTGTGATCACGATCACGCCATTTCATAATGTGATGAGGTTGGCGTGCGGATACTTTTATTTGCTCACAAAAATGTACGGTGTCCATGGTACGTAGCATGGTCTCCATTGCTACCAGTCTAGATTTTGTATGTCTGGTTAATTTCAGACTAATCCTTTATGGGTAAAAATACACACTCTGCGAGCTAGATAATACTTAATTAACTTTTGTTAGCGATTTTGAAATTAAAAACAGTGTGACGTTAATCAATATTAAAATAATACATTTAACATGCTGGATACAAATATATTTGATCTAACGCAAATTTATAATTCTGCAGCATGATTCAGAAAAGAAGGGATTTTTCATTATTTTAATAATTGTTACTTTCAAATAACAAATAATCCCAAATTGTTTTTATTGGCAATATTGTTTTAGTAATGAGTAATGTTCAGCCTGAACGCGGTAACGATAAACCGGTCTACCGGTTACGCCATAATGGATGCTGGTAAATAGGATGTGACAATTGACGAGCCAGATAAGATATTTACGGCAAGAAACGCGCGAGATATTGACCTCGTTGGCCAGTTCATCGGTGGAGAATTCCTGATCCTGATGCTCATCAATCCACTGGCACAGCGTGCGTAACGTTTGTGGCGTTAATCCTTTAGGTAAGCGCCGCGCTTCCTGTTCATTGGAGGAGCTGCCGTGAATCAACTGGTCAAGCTCAGACTGTTCATAGTACTGATGCTTTTCCATCTCGGTTTTCTTCTGTAGCCAGCCGGTCAGCGCCTCTTCAAAACGGGACGCCTGGAACGGTTTGATCAGGTAGTCAACGACACCATAGTGGAGAGAGTCTTTGATGGTGGTCGCGTCAGCGGCGGAAGAGATGACAATGACATCACACTTGCAACCTTCGCTGTGCAATACAGGCAACAGATCCAGACCGTTTTCTTTTTGCATATAAATATCAAGCAAAATCAAATCGATATGATTACCGCTATGAAAGATTATCTCTTTTGCTTTCTCCAGCGTGGAGGCTGTGCCGCAGCAATGAAAACCGGAGAGTTGCGCGACATAACGGCGGTTTAATTCCGCTACCATTGCATCGTCATCGACAATTAAGACATTGATCATCTGCTGGCCCTCTCACCATTCCACGGTAACTGTACAAAAAATTGGGTGAAGATCCCAGGTTCAGACTCGACGGAAATATTGCCGCCAACGTTTTCAACCTGTTGTTTAACAAGCGCTAAACCAACGCCCCGTTCGGTTCCTTTTGACGAAACGCCCTTCTCAAAGATGTGCTCAATGTGTTCGGGGGCAATCCCCGGACCATCGTCATTCACTTCGCAATGCAACCAGCCGTGTCGATAATGCAAGGATACGCTGATCTCGCCACCAGGTTCTTGACCTAGCGCCTCCAGGGCGTTTTCAATTAAATTCCCCAGAACGGTAATCAGCACAGCCACCTGATCTTCGTTGCTGTTTTCCGGCAACTGGCTTTCATTGCTGATCACCAGGCTATGGCCTAAATCAGATGTGCGATTAATCTTACTGAGTAAAAATCCTGCGATCACCGGGGATTTTATTTTTCCTAATAGTGAGCCAATCTCTTCCTGATAACTGTTCGCGGTCTTCAGGATGTAATTTTCAAGCTGCTTATAACTTTTCAGATGCAATAATCCCAGAATCACGTGCAATTTATTCATGAATTCGTGGGATCGTTCACGAAGTGCGTCGGCATAGTTGACCATGCCGTCCAGTCGTTGCATTAATTTTCGGACTTCAGTCTTATCTCTGAATGTTGAAATGGCCCCGATGATTTTACCGTTGCTGAGTACCGGAACCGTGTTAATTAAGAGTAGCCGATCCTTCACCATGATCTCTTCATCGCGACGCGGCGTTCCGTCATGCAGTACCTGTGAAAAATCGACCACTTTTGACCATGCGTGGCTGAGCGTGGAGAGCTGGGCATCGTCTTGCGATTTGTGGTAATCCAGCAATTCTTGTGCTGCCTGGTTTATCAGCGTCACTTCACCGCACTCGTCAACGGCAATGACGCCTTCCTTTATAGAGTGCAGCATCGCCTGGCGTTGTTCGAACAGATTGGAGATTTCATAAGGCTCCAGACCAAACAGAATACGCTTGAGGACTTTGACAAATACCCATGTGCCAAGCAGCCCAACCAGCACGCCAAATAAGATGGACCAAAAGATGCTGCCACGGCTGTTATTGATCTGCTCAGTCACCCTGCTTAGCTCAAGGCCGATCGACACGACACCTATCTGCCGGTGATGCTCGTCATAAATAGGGGTAAATACGCGCAGGGCTTGCGCCAGAAATCCGCGATTAATGGCGACATTCTCTTTCCCTTGCAGGGCCAGCAAAATGTCATCGCCCTTAAACGGCTGACCGATTCGCTGCGCTTCGGGATGGGAGTAACGAATGCTTTGCATATCGGTGACGACGATGAACAAAAAATCGTTGCTCTTATTCACCGCCTGGGCAATCGCCTGAATACCGCTTTCCTCGGGCTTTTTCATTAGTCCCTGGCGGATCTCCGGGGAGTTTGCCAGCGTTCGTGCGACCGCAAGCGCTTTACCCGCTAATGCATCGCGCGTCATGTTGCTGATTTGCGAGAAATAAATCAGATGAACGACAAGCAGCACGGAGAAGAGTACCGCACTGACCATGAGGATCACGGTAGTGCCGAGCTTCATCGGGCGTTTGCGTATAGCAGTACGTTGCAGAGAGTGTCTCATCACGGTCCTGGAATTACGGTTTGTATGGGTATTATCGCCTGATGGAATGCGTAATTCAAAGGTGGTAGGGATGATGGGGCATGGGCTGCTTGGGCTTTTCTTCTATATATAATGTAGAGCGAGTCTCTTTTTATATAGAGATTTCCTTATCTGCTTTCACTTCTTTCAGGGAGGCTGACCACTATTTTGCTTACGATTGTGGATAACTCTGTGTGTAAATGGGTATAAGGCGGGGTTTTGCTGTGGAATGCAGCGGTCAGTCATTTTTCTGCAATTTAAGGGTTGCGGGCCGCGGGAAACTCCCTATAATGCGCCTCCATCGACACGGCGGATGTGAATCACTTCACACAAACAGCCGTTTCGGTTGAAGAGAAAAACCTGAAAATGAGGGTTGACTCTGAAAGAGGAAAGCGTAATATACGCCACCTCGCGACAGAGCGCTAAAGCGCGTCGC
>NZ_JBNDJN010000007.1:0-153501 GCF_050434985.1 Citrobacter sp. 506 | reverse complement strand
GACGTTAAGAATCCGTATCTTCGAGTGCCCACACAGATTGTCTGATAAATTGTTAAAGAGCAGTTGCGACGCGCTTTAGCGCTCTGTCGCGAGGTCCCGTATATTACGTTTTCCTCATTCAGAGTCAAGCATTTATTTTTGCTTTTCTCTGCGAGATTCTCAGTGGAACCCCGCTGACCCGGCGGTTTGTAATCCGTTGTTCCGTGTCAGTGGAGGCGCATTATAGGGAGTTATTTCAGGCTGACAAGGGGAAATTTAAAATAATCTTCCGAGTGCCTACTTTTCCACCAAAACAGCCTAAACAGCCAGTTTTTCGAGCGTCTTAAAGCCATAACGCTGCAGCACGGGCAATAATTGTTCGGCTTCTGCCGTCATTGCCATGCAGAATGCGACATTCTCATCAGTTGATTTCGCGTCTGGCGCTTCATGTTCTAATAACCAGGCCGTACGACGCGCAATCGCGGCACCAGAATCCACCAGCCGCGTCCCCTCAGGCAGGACCTGTAAAAGTTCTTCCCGTAATAGAGGGAAATGGGTGCATCCGAGCACCACCGTGTCAGGTGGTTCCGACATCCGCAGCCAAGGGCGCAGGACACGACGCAGTTCTTCCAGAGAAACGGTTTCACCATGCAGCTTCGCTTCAGCCAGTTCCACCAGCTCAGCGGAACCCAGCATCGCTATCTGACATTCGTTAGCAAACCGTGCAATCAACTCATGGGTATATGAACGCTTCACCGTTGCACGCGTAGCCAGCAGTCCCACCACACCATTCGCCGTGAGTCGCGCCGCCGGTTTAATAGCAGGCACCACGCCCACAACCGGAAAGGCAAATTTCTCACGTAATGCAGGGAGTGATACCGTGCTTGCTGTATTACACGCGATAACCGCAAGAGAGAGGGGATAGCGCTGCTGGACCGCAGTCACAATCTCAACAACACGTTCGACGATAAACTCCTCGCTCTTCTCTCCATAAGGAAAGGCGACGTTGTCGAAAGCGTATATATAGTGGAGATCCGGCAGAAGACGCCGGATCTCGTCATAGACCGACAACCCACCGACGCCGGAATCAAACACCAGCACAGTGGGGCGCGGATCAGAAAGTGTAGCTGCCAGACAAGGTGTATTCCCGTCCTGCAGTTGCGTAGCCATAAACTGTCTCGTAATCTTTATCGAACAGGTTGGCGATTTTACCACGAACTGTCAGCTGTGAGGTGATTGGATATGACACGCCAAGATCCCACAGGCTAACCCCACCCATTTTTACATCTCTCTTGTTGTCGTAGTCGTTATCGTAACGCTCGCCGAGGTACTGATACATTACATTCCAGCCGAGTTCAAAGATTTGCCCGGTCAGCTCATACTTTACCTGCTGCTTAGCACGGCGATAGAGAACCTTATTAGTTTCATCATCACGCGGATCGACATATTGCAGCGTCAGGTGGTGATCTACCGGACCAGTGGTGATATTTCCAGTCCACTCCAGACCTTTAATGGTGGCTGACTTCAGATTGACGTACTGGTTATCTTTATAATCGATCAGGTTTTGAACTTTATAATGATATGCAGAAAGACGCCAATCCAGCGGCCCGGTCAGTCCATCAATACCGGCCTCCCACTGCCTGGATTCTTCCGGCTTCAGATTTGGGTTGGCGGCAATGCCAGGCCCATAAGACGATGCAAAACGCGTCGCGCCATATTGCTGCCCAAGGGACGGCGCCAGGAACCCCGTGCCATAGGAGAGAGTCGCCCGATAGCCATCAACAAACTCCCAGCCCGCAGCGGTCTGCCATGTCCCATGCCAGCCGAACTGCTCATCATGATCTTCACGGCCAGAAGCTTCCAGCGTGACGCTATCGATTTGCTGCTGCCCGGTCAGGTAGAGTCCGGTGGTATCACGTTTGTAAGTATCGGCCTTCGTTGTACTGCTGGAGGTCAGCTTTTCCTGTTTCCAGTCAACCCCGCCGTTAACCGCCCCGTGCCCAACTTCAACACTATTACCCCACTGAATATAACGTTGCTCCATGTTATCCAGCGAGGCATCCCCCGCATACCGACCGAGCTCGTTGCTGTAGTTGTAATCTTTCAGGTGCTGATAATTGGCGATCAGCTGAGAAGAATAGATGCCAGAACTGTATTGCAGGCCAGTATCCCAAGATTGAGTGTAATTCTGAGCTTCATCATTGCCGCCAACATAGCCAGATGAGCCCTGATCGTAATCGCTATTCGCCGTATAGCCATAGCCGCGAAAGAACCCAGAGACGTTATCGTTAAACTTATGCTGTACGCCTCCCCAGAACAGCTTGTTGCGGTAGCCGTCTCGGTCACTGTCACCGCGATAGGGAGAGTCAGGCTGAATGTTAAAGCCCCTGGTCGTCTCATATGCCCCGGCAGCCGTTACGATCGTATCGCCAAACCGTTTATTTATGATGCCATCATAGGTCTGGTAACCATCCGTTCCCATACCGGCAGTGATCTGCGATTTATCGTCATTGCTCATCGTAATGATATTGACGACGCCGCCAATCGCGCCGGAGCCGTACACCGCTGAACGCGGTCCGCGAATGTATTCAATGCGCTGCACCAACGATACCGGGAGCTGGCCAATATCAATCGCGTTACTAATGCCCGCCCGCGCCATCGGCACACCATCAATCAGTACCAGGACATGCCGCGCTTCGGTGCCGCGAACATACAGAGAGGAACTTTTTCCCATTCCGCCGCTCTGTGAGATATCTACCCCAGGAAGACGGCGCATCACGTCATTAAGATCTTTTGACTGCCAGCGCTGAATATCTTCGCGGGTAACAATATCCGTTGGCGCAAGCACGGTATTTACCGGTTGTTGAAAACGGTTGGCAGTGACGACGAGAGTATCTGGGCTAGTGTCCTGCGCCCAACCCGAAAATGCTGTGACGGACAGTGCCGTGCACAGCAACGATTTTTTAATCATTGTAAAGCATCCACAATATAAGAAGGATGCCGCAGGTCCCACCGATAGTACGCGATGATGAAAACCAGATGCGACGTTAGCCGGCAGGTCTTCGGGCTTGGAGGCAACTTAAAGAGATGATGACTTCCCACGGCATGCCGCAGTGTCTGCACCAGGTGCGCTCATCTCCTACCTTCCTTACCGCTGCGCGTCAGCTCCAGATTCACACTGGATTCCCTTTTAACTCACAGGACCGGAAAACGGATGCTACAGTTTGTTACAACCTGGTGTCCAGACCGCGCATCACAATATCGGAAATCATCAATGACTGGACATCTGTTGAGCAATCCCTACAATCCCCGCGTACTTTTATTTTTCAGGACGCATCATGACCCCCGAACACCTTCCGACAGAACAGTACGACGCCCAGTTAGCTGAAAAAGTAGTGCGTCTGCAGAGCTTAATGACGCCATTTTATGCACAGGCTCCGGAAGTGTTTCGCTCGCCGGTCAGCCACTACCGTATGCGCGCGGAATTTCGTCTGTGGCATGACGGGGATGATCTGTACCACATCATGTTCGACAGCCAGACCAAAAGCCGTATCCGCGTCGACAGTTTCCCGGCGGCCAGCGAGCTTATCAACACGCTGATGACGGCAATGATCGACGGCGTTCGCAACAACCACGTCCTGCGCCACAAACTGTTCCAGATTGATTACCTCACTACCCTGAGCGATCAGGCGGTGGTATCGATGCTGTACCATAAAAAGCTGGATGATGAATGGCGTCAGGAAGCTGAAGCGCTGCGGGATGCGTTACGGGCGCAAAACCTGAACGTGCATCTGATTGGCCGGGCAACCAAAACCAAAATCGAGCTGGACCAGGATTACATTGACGAACGCTTGCCGGTTGCGGGTAAAGAGATTATCTACCGCCAGGTTGAGAACAGCTTCACCCAGCCGAATGCCGCCATGAATATTCAGATGCTGGAATGGGCGATTGATGTCACCAGGGGATCAAAAGGCGACCTGCTTGAGCTGTACTGCGGCAATGGCAATTTCTCGTTAGCCCTCGCACAAAACTTCAACCGCGTGCTGGCCACTGAAATCGCTAAACCGTCCGTGGCTGCTGCACAATACAACATTGCGGCTAACCATATTGATAACGTACAAATTATCCGCATGGCGGCCGAAGAGTTTACTCAGGCGATGAACGGGGTTCGTGAGTTCAACCGTTTGCAGGGAATCGATCTGAAGAGTTACCAGTGTGAAACCATTTTCGTTGACCCACCGCGCAGCGGTCTGGACAGCGAAACAGAGAAAATGGTGCAGGCGTACCCGCGAATTCTGTACATCTCCTGTAACCCGGCGACATTGTGTAAGAACCTGGAAACGTTAAGCCAGACGCACAATGTTTCACGCCTGGCTCTGTTCGATCAGTTCCCGTATACGCACCATATGGAGTGCGGAGTATTACTGACCGCCAAGTAAATGATGTCCTGGCCGGGCGCGCTTCGCTTGCCCGGCCTACAAATATTACTCCACGATTTCCTGTCTACGGTTACGCACTTTAAAACCGATCCAGAACACCAGAATCACCGACAGAACCGCCGGGAAGAAGTTAGAGCCAATATCCGGATATTCAGCGCGTACCACAGTGCTGTACAACAGAACGCCGAGAATAAAACAGGCGGCGGCCAGGCCCGGTAACCCCACAGGCATGGTGCGGTTTTGATAGCGTTGATGCAGACAATAAACCGTCAGCACCAGCGAAATAATTGGGAATACTGAGAATGGCACAATGGAGCTAAACAGCGCCGCAAATGTGCCATTGATCGATAAGCCAGCAACCAGCGCCAGCAGCAGCGTACCTTTATCTTGACCTGACTGTTTCATTGCTCGTCCTTCTCGTTACTCGGAGTGATGCGTCATCTTCTCTTGTTCACGGCGGTACCAATAAAATGCGCCCTTCGCGATCATGCGCAGTTGCAATACCAGCCGTTCTTCCAGCTGTCGACGCTGCTCGGCGCCAACATCCAGTGCTTCTGCCCCAGCGCTGAACACAATGGTGACCATGGCTTCGGCCTGCGCTTCAGTAAACGCACGAGGCATATGGTTTTCGAGTTCGAGATAGTCCGCAAGTTCCGCAATGAAGTGCTGAATTTCACGAGCAACCGCTGCGCGAAACGCTGCGGAGGTTCCCGAACGCTCGCGCAATAATAAACGGAAGGCGTTGGGATTGTTGCCGATGAACTCCATAAATGTTGAGACCGAGGTGCGGATCACACTCCCGCCCTTCGCGATACGCTGACGCGCCTGACGCATCAACTGACGCAGCATCAAACCACTCTCATCCACCATCGTCAGGCCGAGTTCATCCACATCGCGGAAATGGCGATAAAACGAGGTTGGCGCAATGCCCGCTTCACGAGCGACTTCGCGTAAACTGAGGCTGGCAAAACTACGCTCAGCGCTGAGTTGACTAAATGCGGCTTCTACCAGCGAACGCCGGGTTTTTTCTTTTTGTTGCGCTCTAACGCCCATCACGATGTCTGAATCCTTCCACATACCTTGCTGGCACTATACCAGAGATTAGGCGGTTGGCATGGCTTTGTGAATGATTGTTTACGCGCAGTTTGTGCTTCGAGTTCGCAAAAAAGCACAACGATAATTGGGTTATCCCGACAACGATGTTACTATTCTGTTGCTTTTATGTATAAGAACAGGTAAGCCTGACCATGTCACATTCCTACGATTACGATGCAATAGTAATAGGTTCCGGTCCCGGCGGCGAAGGCGCTGCAATGGGTCTGGTTAAGCAAGGAGCGCGCGTCGCGGTGATTGAGCGCTATCATAACGTCGGCGGAGGCTGTACCCACTGGGGGACCATCCCGTCGAAAGCCCTCCGCCACGCCGTCAGCCGTATTATTGAATTCAATCAGAACCCACTTTACAGCGACCACTCCCGACTCCTTCGTTCTTCTTTCGCCGATATTCTCAACCACGCTGATAACGTTATTAATCAGCAAACGCGTATGCGGCAAGGATTTTACGAGCGCAACCACTGTGAAATTTTGCAGGGAAATGCCCGTTTTGTTGATGAACACACACTCGCCCTTGAATGCCACGACGGCACGGTGGAAACGCTGACTGCGGATAAGTTCATCATCGCCTGTGGTTCACGCCCCTATCATCCGGTGGATGTCGACTTTTCCCATCCCCGGGTTTATGACAGCGACTCTATCCTGAGCCTGCACCATGAACCCCGCCATGTTTTGATTTATGGCGCGGGAGTAATTGGTTGCGAATATGCGTCGATCTTCCGTGGAATGGACGTCAAAGTTGATTTAATCAACACCCGCGATCGTCTGCTTGCGTTCCTCGATCAAGAGATGTCCGACTCGCTCTCTTACCACTTCTGGAACAGCGGAGTGGTCATTCGCCACAACGAAGAGTACGAGAAGATTGAAGGTTGCGATGACGGCGTCATCATGCATCTGAAATCCGGTAAGAAACTGAAAGCCGACTGCCTGTTGTACGCCAATGGCCGTACCGGTAATACCGATTCGCTGGCGCTGGAAAATATTGGGTTGAAAACCGACAGCCGCGGACAGTTGAAGGTCAACAGCATGTACCAGACGGCGCTGCCGCACGTGTATGCCGTAGGAGATGTGATCGGCTATCCGAGTCTGGCATCGGCGGCCTACGATCAGGGACGCATTGCCGCCCAGGCATTGGTAAAAGGCGAAGCTACCGCGCATCTGATTGAAGATATCCCGACCGGAATTTATACCATTCCGGAAATCAGCTCCGTCGGGAAAACCGAGCAGCAGCTCACGGCCATGAAAGTTCCATACGAGGTTGGCCGCGCCCAGTTTAAACATCTGGCACGTGCGCAAATCGTGGGTATGAGTGTCGGAACGCTGAAGATCCTGTTCCATCGCGAAACAAAAGAGATTCTGGGGATCCACTGCTTTGGGGAACGCGCGGCCGAAATTATTCACATCGGTCAGGCGATAATGGAGCAAAAAGGTGGTGGTAACACCATCGAATACTTCGTTAACACCACCTTTAACTACCCAACCATGGCGGAAGCCTATCGGGTAGCAGCGCTAAATGGCTTAAACCGCCTGTTTTAACGCACTGTCGAAATGGCCATCCATTGACCCACGGATGGCCTCTGCCAGCTGTTCATAACGGCTGCGCAGCGGCGAACCTGGACGATACACCAGGCCAATCGTACGGCGCGGTTCTGGCTTGATGCAGGGCAAATAGACAACGCCATCACGCTTACGCTCCGGCGGCACGGCCAGCGCGGGCAGTAAGGTAATACCGCTACCTGCCGCCACCATGTTACGCAGCGTTTCCAGACTGGTCGCCCGGAAATGGGTATCCTCATCAGCACCCGCTTCAAAGCAGAAGCCCATCGCCTGATCGCGCAGGCAGTGGCCATCCTCTAGCATCAGCAGTTTCTCACCCGCCAGATCGGACATCGGTACACAGTCGCGGTTTGCCCATGGGTGATCTTCATAGATCGCCAGCAGCATAGGCTCATCAAATAATGGTACTTCGATGAACGCCTCACTCTCTTTCACCAGCGCCAGAATGACGCAGTCGAGCTTACCGCTATCCAGTTGCGCCAACAGCTGATGCGTCTGCGCCTCATGGAGATACATTTCCAGTTTTGGGAAGGTCTGGTGCAACATAGGAATAATATGCGGCAGCAGGTATGGCCCCACCGTTGGGATCAAACCAATATGCAGCGGTCCAGACATTGTCTCGCCTTGTTGGCTTGCCATCTCCTTGAGCACTTTGACCTCGCGCAGCACGGTGCGCGCCTGATCCACCAGCAGTAAACCTGCCTGAGTGAACAGCACTTTGCGACTCGTACGCTCCAGCAGCATGACACCAAGCTCATCTTCCAGCTTGCGGATCTGTCCGCTCAGCGTTGGCTGACTAACGTGACAGGAGTCTGCCGCTCGTCGGAAGTGACGATGTTCGGCTAGCGCCACCAGGTATTCAAGATCACGAATATTCATTATTCATCCTCCATCGCCACGATAGTTCGTAGCGATAGGTAGAATAGCAACGAACGATTATCCCTATCAAGCTTTCTGTTTAATAATGCACCACAGAAACGGAACGGTACCCCTTTAACCCTTGAAGCTACTGTCCGTTTTGAGAGTTTCTCTCATACTCGAAATAACTAAAGCCAACGTGAACTTTTGCGGACCTTGAGTCCGCATTTTTTTTGCGCCCGGCGCGAATACATTCAAAAAAATATATACAAAATATAAATTACATATTTCCATTCGATTATTTAAATGAAAATCATATTAAATTAAAATAATCAAAAACATTTTGTATCATTTATATATTTGACGCCCTATCAGGTTCATAAATAATAACCGCGCGATATTCAATATATGGCAAATCGCAAGAACACTCGTTTCTTCGCCACTCTAATTATTTAGAGTACATTCACCCATATTTTTCTAATATTTATCGAATGGAATCTTTTATGAAACTCAATACTATTTCGCGATATTTTCTCGCGGCAGGTCTGATGTCGTGCGCCGCAAACGCATTCGCCCTGGAAGCCTGGAGCGGTCAGTCAGGTGGAAACACCATTGAAGTTATTTTTGACAGTAAAGTTTATAGTAACCGCTGGTATGTAAATGCCGATAATTGCCCACAGGGCGCGTCCGCTGAAAACTGGGATAATCCGTGGAGTTATGTGCGCGATGCCACAAAAGCGGAAATAGACCAATACGGCAACCCAACGACCTGTGACGCGGGCAGCGCCACGCCGGTCGCCCACGACGCATTCAGCGCAGAAAAAGATTATGCCAAAGATGATATTGTCGCTTATCAGGATGTGACATATGAAGCGTCCAGGCCCATTCCGGCTTATTCCTTCACCCCAGGTGCCGATAACCCGTGGAAACTCTATACGCCAGTACCCGACTGGAGTTCCAGCCAGGTTTATAACAAAGGGGATGAGGTCAAAGTTGACGGCCAGTCTTATGAAGCACTGTACTATACCGTTGGCGAAAACCCTTCTATTGCAGGTAACCAGAACCCGACCGGCACCAATGGCCGTCCGTGGAAACCGTTAGGCCCAACGGTCGAATTCACCCAGGAACAATTTAATAATGCCCCACAGATCAACTCCATTGCGCTTTACGAAGCTGGCAAACTGGCGGTGTACAAAGGGATACCTTATGTCGCTCAGACGAAAGTCAAAGGCGTTATGCCGGATGATAACAACCCGTGGGCGATTTATACCAACTGGGCAGGCACCAAAGAGCGCGTAGGGACGCCGAAAAATCCGTGGCCTGCCCACGTTTATGCACCATACGTCGACTTTAGCCTGAACAGCATTCCGGATCTGGCAAAACTGGCGAAAGAGCAAAATATTACCCACTTCACCATGGCGTTTGTCGTCGCGAAAAGCGGCGAGCAGTGCATCCCAACCTGGGGCACGGCCTATAATCTGCAGGATTACTCACAGTACAGCAAAATAAAAGCGCTGCGTGAAGCTGGTGGCGATGTGATGGTTTCCATTGGCGGAGCGAATAACTCCCCGCTGGCAGCTGCCTGTAAGAATGTTAAAGACCTGCAAAAACTCTACTACGACATTGTTGATAACATGAACCTGAACGTGCTGGATTTTGATATCGAAGGCACATGGGTGGCCGATCAGGATTCCATCGATCGTCGCAACCAGGCAGTAAAAGAGGTTCAGGCTCAGTGGAAAGAGGAAGGTCGCAAAGTCGGTATCTGGTACACCCTGCCAATTCTGCCGACCGGTCTGACGGCTGAAGGTCTGTATGTACTGGAAAATGCGCGCCATGCCGGCGTTGAGCTGGCTGGTATTAACGTGATGACCATGGACTACGGTAACGCCGTCTGCCAGTCAGACGGCACCGAAGGGCAGAACATTCACGGTAAATGCGCCACATCCGCTATCGACAACATGTTCACCCAGTTGAAGAAAATCTGGCCTGAGAAATCTGACAAAGAGATCAACGCCATGATGGGCACCACCCCGATGATCGGTTACAACGATGTACAGGGCGAAGTGTTCTATCTGTCCGATGCGAAACTGGTAATGGAAGATGCGAAAAAACGCAACCTCGGCATGATTGGCGCGTGGTCAATGGCACGCGATCAGCCGGGCGTGGCGAAGCAGGTCAGCCCGGAGCACAGCGGCATGACCGCACAGCAGGCACCGATGTACGCATACAGCCAGGTATTTGCGCCGTTTACGCACGCAGATGAAAAAGAGGTCGTCACCGGTGTTTATAAATCACGGAAAAACAACCTCTGCCTGGATGTCAAAAACGGTCAAATCCGGAATGGCGATCGTTTGTTCACCTATGCCTGCTCCGGCTCCAACAACCAGACCTTTAAATTTGATGCCCGTGAACGTCTGGTAATTGGCAATAGCCAGAGCTGCCTGGATATTCAAAACGGTTATAATGTTGAAGGCAGAAATATTATTTCTTACACCTGCCACACCCCGACTGATACCAACAAAAATCAGACATGGACCTGGCAAAACAACAAGTTCGTCTCACAGAAGGAAGGCACGCAACGTTGTATGACGGTGGGTAACGACGGTTATGTCACCTTAAGTACCTGCACCGACAATAACGTCGCGCAGGAATTTGAGATTTATCGTCCGTAAACTGCTATCCAGGATAGAAACATGACAAGGCCATCCCTCGGGATGGCCTCTTTTATTACCGACGTTAAATCAGCCGCGCCTTCGCGTAGTCGATCGCCTGCGCCACCTGCTGAGGCGACACGCCGCCTTTCGCCGCACGTTTATCCAGGCACGATTGCAACGAGAGGATCGGATAAACGTCCTCGCCAATCACCTGACTGAACTTTTGTAAGTCAGCAAGCGACAGCGCTTCCAGCGGTTTGCCCTGACGAATCGCCTCGACCACCGTCTCACCCACAATATGGTGTGCTTCGCGGAACGGGACGCCTTTTGCTACCAGATAATCCGCCAACTCGGTGGCGTTAGCATAACCCTGCTGCGCCGCTTCCTGACAACGCGGACGTTTCACCTGAATGCCATCCAGCACCAGCGCAGCCATATGCAGACAGTCCAGCCAGGTGTCGAGCGCATCGAACAGCCCTTCTTTGTCTTCTTGCATATCTTTGTTGTATGCCAACGGGAGACCTTTTAAGGTCATCATCATGCCGGTCAACGCACCCTGCACGCGACCGCATTTGCCACGGATCAGCTCCAGCGCATCCGGGTTTTTCTTCTGCGGCATCAGAGATGAACCCGAAGTTACACGATCGGACAGCTCGACAAAGCCCGCTTCGCCGGTATTAAAGAAAATCAGGTCTTCAGCAAAACGCGACAGGTGCACCATGCCGATAGAAGCGTTGGAGAGTAACTCCAGCACGTGGTCACGGTCAGAAACACTGTCCAGACTGTTACGCGTCGCCGAGGAAAAGCCCAGCCAACCGGCCAGCTGCTCGCGATCGATTTCATACGCCGTACCCGCCAGCGCGCCGCAGCCCAGTGGACTGACGTCCAGGCGCTTGAGCGAATCCTGCAGACGGCTCTCGTCACGCGCCAACATTTCGACATAGGCCAGACACCAATGAGCAAACGTCACCGGCTGCGCACGTTGCAGGTGGGTGTAACCCGGCATGACGGCGTCCTGGTTATTCTCTGCCGTCACCACCAGCGCACTTTGCAGCTGACGGTTGGCCGACAGTAATTCAATAACCGTGTCTTTACACCACAGTTTAAGATCGGTCGCGACCTGGTCATTACGGCTACGTCCGGTATGCAGTTTTTTACCAAGCTGGCCGACTTTATCAATCAGCTTACCTTCCACCCAGCTATGAATATCTTCAGCATCGCTTTGCAGGATCTGCTGCGGATTAACGCGAACCTCTTCCAACAGAGTGTTCAGCGCCTCTTCCAATTGCAGTTGTTCATCGGCAGTCAGTACGCCGACCGTTACCAGCGCTTTAGACCAGGCCACAGAGCCGACAATATCCTGTTCTGCCAGGCGGTAGTCAAAACGCAACGAGTCGTTGAACTGTTTGAACCGCTGATCTGCTGCCTGTGTAAAACGCCCACCCCAAAGTGCCATAACTTGCTTCCTTAATATCTTGAATTTCAACGCCGGATGGCGCTTAGCTTATCCGGCGTACAGGTTCGGTTCACGTAGGCCCGATAAGGCATAACCGCCATCGGGTACAAAATAGTTTACGCTAAAATCCGCGTGCCAATTGGCATGCCGTTAAACAGCGCCGGCAGTTGCTCGGCATGACGCCAGGAGGCAATATCCACAGGGCGACCCAGCGTGCGCGCGGCATCCAGCGCCGCATTGACCTTCACGATCATGCCGTCAGTAATAATACCTTGTTCAATCAGTTGTTCCGCTTTCGCGGCGGTCATTTCGGCAATACGCTGGCCTTTACCATCCAGAATACCGCTTACGTCAGAGAGCAGGATCAGATCCGCACCCAGCGTTGCCGCCAGCGCCGTTGCCGCCTGATCGGCATTAACGTTCATCAGCAGTCCGTCTTCAGTAACGCCAATGGAGCTAACTACCGGCAGAAAACCGCCTTCCAGCAGTGTGTTAATCAGCTTAGGCGAACCCGGCTGCGCCAGTCCAACATGACCCAGCGCTTTATCGAGCGGCGTCACTTTTACGCTGTCGCCATCACCAAGATACAGACCCACAGATGCGATGTGGTGCTTTTTCGCCCAGGCCAGTAAGGTTTTATTCGCTGTTCCCGCCAGGGCGCCGGTAATAATGTCAATTTGATCGGCTGGCGTGACGCGCAGACCATTTTTCTTTTTCACCGGCAGGTTCAGCTGCTTCATCAGATCGTCAACCACGCAGCCGCCACCGTGCACAATGACCAGCGGTCGCTGATGCGACTCACGATAATTCACCAGTGCGGTAAACAGACGCTCCAGCGCCTCTTCGCTATCCAGTAAAACGCCGCCCAGCTTGATAATTAATGGATTCATCGTTGCACCCTTAAATAAGAGACTGCGTTTCAGCAAAGCCAAAACGAATATTTGCGCACTGCATCGCCTGTGCCGCCGCGCCTTTCAATAAGTTGTCTTCAGTTGCCACCACGATCAGGTGCTCACCCTGTACGGCAAACCCGATATCACAGAACGGTAAGCCAACCACGTTCTTCAGCGCCGGAACGCCTTTGTCATACAGACGCACCAGTGGCTTATCGCCATACGCCTGTTGCAACGTTTGAGCCACTTGCGCATGGGTTACGCCCGCTTGCAAACGGCAGGTGATGGTTTCCAGAATTCCGCGCGGGAAGTTGCCCAGATGCGGGGTGAAGATCACCTCCGCACCAAGGTGAGTAGCGATTTCCGGCTGATGGCGATGGGTAAACACGCCATACGGCTGCAGGCTCACCTCACAAAAGCTGTTGGAAATAGCCGCCTTACGTCCCGCGCCGCTCACGCCGCTGGTGGCGTTAATTACCGGCCACTGGCTGAGATCCAGCAGCCCGGCATCAATCAGTGGTTTCAGCGACAGCTGCGCCGCCGTCGGGTAGCAACCCGGCACGGCAATCAGATTCGCGTCTTTCAGTTGGTCTGCGCTCCACTCCGCCAGTCCATAAACCGCCTGCTCCAGCAGGTCGGGATGCTGATGGGTAAAGCCGTAATATTTTTCATAGAACGCGCCGTCGTTTACGCGAAACGCGCCCGAGAGGTCAAACACCACGCATCCGGCCTGCAAAAACTGCGGGGCCAGGTCATGGCTCACCTCATGTGCCGTTGCGAGGAACACAACGTCCACCCCTGCGCTAAACTCGCTGATATCTGACATTGGCTGTAACGGTAAATCGACAATGCCTTTCAACTGCGGATGCAAATCGGAGATTAATTTTCCTGCATCATTGCTTTGCGCTGAGACGGTCAAAGCGGTTATGGTCATATCAGGATGGCGATTTACATAGGTCACAAGCTCTGCGCCGGCATAGCCACTGGCGCCCACAATCAGCGTATTCAACATCGGGGCTGCTCACCTTCTTAGATTCTGTTGCCAGATATAAGCCTTTATCACCTCACCTTACACTTGGTGGGTTTTATTACGCTCAACGTTAATGTATTTTTATTCACAAATACTGCATGAATATTGATACTATCATGACCCGAGGTGTGTCAACAATGAAAAACAATTTACCGCCATTTATCGAGATATACCGCGCTCTGATTGCCATGCCGTCGATTAGCGCCACCGAAGAAGCGCTCGACCAAAGTAATGCAGGTTTAATCACTCTGCTGGCGGGCTGGTTCAAAGATTTAGGCTTTAATGTGGAGGTCCAGCCGGTTCCCGACACGCGCAATAAATTCAATATGCTGGCAAGCATTGGACAGGGAGCCGGTGGTTTGTTGTTGGCGGGCCATACCGATACCGTCCCCTTTGACGACGGACGCTGGACGCGCGATCCGTTCACCCTGACCGAGCATGACAATAAGCTCTACGGCTTGGGTACGGCAGATATGAAAGGCTTCTTCGCCTTTATCCTCGACGCGCTGCGTGACGTCGACGTCACTCAACTGAAAAAGCCCCTGTACATTCTGGCCACTGCCGATGAAGAGACCAGCATGGCGGGAGCGCGTTATTTCTCTGAAACCACCGCTTTACGCCCGGACTGCGCGATCATTGGCGAACCCACCTCCCTGCAACCGGTCCGCGCACACAAAGGTCATATCTCTAATGCGATTCGCATTTTGGGACAATCGGGTCACTCGAGCGATCCGGCTCGTGGCGTGAATGCCATTGAACTGATGCATGATGCCATCGGTCATATCATGAATCTGCGCGATGACCTGAAAGAGCGCTATCACCATGATGCTTTTACCGTCCCGTATCCGACGTTAAATTTGGGTCACATCCACGGCGGCGACGCCGCTAACCGAATCTGCGCCTGCTGCGAGCTACATATGGATATTCGCCCACTGCCCGGCATGACGCTTAACGATCTCAATGGCTTACTTAACGACGCGCTGGCCCCGGTCAGCGAACGCTGGCCGGGTCGCCTGACGGTGTCGGAGCTGCATCCGCCAATTCCAGGCTATGAGTGCCCACCAGATCATCAACTGGTACAAGTGGTTGAGAAACTGCTGGGCGCACAGACAGAAGTGGTGAACTACTGCACCGAAGCGCCGTTTATCCAGACGCTTTGCCCGACGCTGGTGTTAGGGCCTGGCTCCATTAATCAGGCGCATCAGCCGGATGAGTATCTGGAAACTCGTTTTATTAAGCCAACCCGCGAATTGATCACCCAGGTTGTGCATCATTTCTGCTGGCATTAACCGCTTATCGCCTCGCTAACCCTTTTGTGGTAAGCGAGGTAATTTATTAACATTTCCATAAGCAAAGCTTATTTGATTCGATGTGAATTAAATAACGTAAATTCCCGTCATTTTTTCGTTTGCTGAACCGATTTCGCAGCAATTGACGTCACGACTTTTACGTGGCTTTATAAAAGACGGCTAACATACAAAGTCCGAGAGATTTCGCGTCACAGCAAGGCGGCAAGCGAGCTCATACAAGGAGCTTACATAAGTAAGTGACCAGATGGGCAAGCGCAGCCAACGCCGATGTCGCGCGAAAGATACAGGACGCATAAATTAAAGATGGGGTGTCTGGGTTAATATGAACGAACAATATTCCGCGTTGCGTAGTAATGTCAGTATGCTCGGCAAAGTGCTGGGGGAGACCATCAAGGATGCGCTGGGAGAGAACATTCTTGACCGCGTAGAAACAATCCGTAAGTTGTCCAAATCATCCCGCGCCGGCAATGAAGTCAATCGCCAGGAGCTGCTCACTACGCTGCAAAACCTGTCTAACGACGAGCTGCTGCCGGTTGCCCGCGCGTTTAGCCAGTTTCTGAACCTGGCCAACACCGCCGAGCAGTACCACAGCATTTCGCCAAAAGGCGAAGCAGCCAGCAACCCGGAAGTGATTGCTCGCACTCTGCGTAAACTGAAAGAGCAGCCCAACCTCGATGAAGCCACCATCAAAAAAGCCGTCGAATCTCTCTCCCTGGAGCTGGTTCTCACTGCCCACCCGACCGAGATCACCCGCCGTACGCTGATCCATAAAATGGGTGAAGTGAACGCCTGTCTCAAGCAACTTGATAACAAAGACCTCGTCGATTACGAGCGCCATCAGCTGATGCGCCGTCTGCGCCAGTTGATTGCCCAGTCCTGGCATACGGATGAAATCCGCAAGCTGCGCCCAAGCCCGGTTGATGAAGCCAAATGGGGCTTCGCGGTGGTTGAAAATAGCCTGTGGGAAGGCGTACCGAATTATCTGCGCGAGCTGAACGAACAACTGGAAGAGCATCTGGGCTATAAGCTGCCCGTTGATTTTGTCCCGGTTCGCTTTACCTCCTGGATGGGCGGCGACCGCGATGGCAACCCGAACGTAACGGCGGATATCACCCGTCACGTGCTGCTACTCAGCCGCTGGAAAGCGACCGATCTGTTCCTGAAAGACATTCAGTTTCTGATTTCTGAGCTGTCGATGGTGGATGCCACACCGGAACTGTTGGCGCTGGTGGGCGAAGAAGGCGCAGCAGAACCTTACCGTTATCTGATGAAAACCCTGCGTTCACGTCTGATGGCAACCCAGGCCTGGCTGGAAGCCCGTCTGAAAGGCGAGAAATTACCGAAACCTGCGGGACTTCTCACCCAAAACGAACAGCTCTGGGACCCGCTATATGCGTGCTATCAGTCTCTGCAGGCCTGTGGCATGGGCATTATCGCCAATGGCGAATTGCTCGACACCCTACGCCGCGTGAAATGTTTCGGCGTACCGCTGGTACGTATTGATATTCGTCAGGAAAGTACCCGTCACACTGAAGCCCTTGGCGAACTGACCCGTTATCTGGGCATTGGCGACTACGAAAACTGGTCGGAAGCGGATAAACAGGCTTTCCTGATCCGCGAGCTGAATTCCAAGCGTCCGCTGCTCCCACGTAACTGGGAGCCGAGCAACGACACCCGCGAAGTGCTCGACACCTGCCGGGTCATTGCCGAAGCCCCGTATGGCTCCATTGCCGCCTATGTTATCTCAATGGCGAAAACGCCATCGGATGTACTGGCCGTACATCTGCTACTGAAAGAAGCCGGTATCGGTTTTGCTATGCCGGTTGCCCCGCTGTTTGAAACGCTGGACGACCTCAACAACGCCGATGACGTCATGTCCCAGCTCCTGAACATTGACTGGTACCGTGGCTTTATTCAGGGCAAACAGATGGTCATGATTGGCTACTCTGACTCCGCAAAAGATGCAGGCGTGATGGCGGCCTCCTGGGCGCAATATCAGGCGCAGGACGCGTTGATCAAAACCTGCGAAAAAGCCGGTATCGAACTGACGCTGTTCCACGGTCGCGGTGGCTCCATTGGTCGCGGTGGCGCGCCTGCGCATGCGGCGCTGCTTTCTCAACCACCCGGCAGCCTGAAAGGCGGTCTGCGCGTGACAGAACAAGGGGAGATGATCCGCTTTAAGTACGGCCTGCCGGAAGTGACCATCAGCAGCCTGTCGCTGTATACCGCAGCAATTCTGGAGGCCAACCTGTTACCGCCGCCAGAGCCGAAAGATAACTGGCGTCATATCATGGATGAGCTTTCCGATATTTCCTGTGAGCTATATCGTGGATATGTACGTGAAAACAAAGACTTCGTCCCTTACTTCCGCTCCGCAACGCCAGAGCAGGAACTGGGTAAATTACCGCTCGGTTCACGTCCGGCAAAACGTCGCCCAACCGGCGGGGTAGAGTCTCTGCGCGCCATTCCGTGGATTTTTGCCTGGACGCAGAACCGCCTGATGCTCCCGGCGTGGCTGGGTGCAGGCACCGCACTGCAAAAAGTGGTTGAAGACGGTAAGCAAAGCGAACTCGAAGCAATGTGCCGCGACTGGCCATTCTTCTCCACACGTCTTGGCATGCTGGAAATGGTTTTCGCCAAAGCAGACCTGTGGCTGGCAGAATACTACGATCAGCGCCTGGTCAAAAAAGAGCTGTGGCCGCTGGGTGAAGAGCTGCGTCAGCGCCTGGAAGCCGATATCGATGTCGTGCTGGCGATTGCCAACGACTCACATTTGATGGCCGACCTGCCGTGGATTGCCGAGTCCATTCAGTTAAGAAATATTTATACTGACCCGCTGAATGTCTTACAGGCTGAGCTGTTACACCGCTCACGCCTGGCGGAAGAGCAAGGCAATGCACCGGATCCGCGCGTTGAACAAGCGCTGATGGTGACAATCGCTGGTGTCGCAGCCGGCATGCGTAATACAGGCTAACGTCCCCCCTCGTCGCCTTCGTGCTATTGTACGAAGGCGACAACAAAAACTGCTGTCATAACCGCTTCTTTTTCAATATATTCCCGCCTGAATATATTCACATTGTGAATATATCAACAGCAAAACACGATCCTAAGATCGTGATGCTTAAGTTCCTCTTAATATTAAGTCGCTACTCTTGGCGCTACGATTAAAGACAGGCTCACATTATGCAATCCTTACAACTCCAGTCTAAACCTAAATTTAGCTGGAAAGCCCTGGGTTGGGCGCTCCTCTATTTTTGGTTTTTTTCCACTTTACTCCAGGTCGTTATTTGTTTAACCGGATATAGCGGAACTAATGGATTACGCGACTCCTTGCTATTCAGTTCGCTGTGGTTAATCCCGGTATTTTTATTTCCAAACCGTATCCGTATTATTGCTGCCGTCATTGGCATGGTGCTATGGGCGGCCTCGCTGGCTGCTCTGAGCTATTACGTCATCTACGGACAAGAGTTCTCGCAAAGCGTTCTGTATGTGATGTTTGAAACCAATGCGAACGAAGCCAGCGAATATCTCAGCCAGTATTTCAGCCTAAAAATTGTCCTTATCGCCCTGGCCTATACGGCTATCGCTATTCTGCTGTGGACGCGTCTGCGCCCTGTTCATATTCCATCGCCCTGGCGCTATCTGGTGTCGTTTGCGTTGTTATACGGTTTGATTCTGCATCCGATAGCCGTTAACACTTTCATCAAACACAAGCCGTTTGAAAAAACGGTAAATGGTCTCGCCTCACGTATGGAGCCCGCCGCACCGTGGCAATTCATCTCCGGGTATTATCAGTACCGTCAGCAGTTGACCTCACTCAATAGCCTGCTGAATGAGAACAATGCCCTGCCGCCGCTGGCTAACTTCAAAGATAACTCCGGCGATGCCCCACGTACGCTGGTGCTGGTCATTGGCGAGTCAACGCAGCGTGGTCGCATGAGCCTGTATGGTTACCCGCGCGAAACGACGCCAGAACTGGATGCATTGCATAAATCCGATCCTAACTTCACCGTATTCAATAATGTCGTGACCTCACGTCCGTACACCATTGAAATCCTGCAGCAGGCGCTGACCTTCGCCAACGAGAAGAATCCGGACCTGTACCTGACTCAACCGTCTCTGATGAATATGATGAAACAGGCAGGTTATAAAACCTTCTGGATCACCAATCAGCAGACGATGACGGCTCGCAACACCATGCTGACCGTGTTCTCTAAGCAGACGGATAAGCAGTTCTATATGAATCAGCAGCGTACGCAAAGTGCGCGCGAATATGACAGCAATGTGCTGGCGCCATTTAAAGAAGTACTGGCCGACCCGGCACCGAAAAAGTTCATCATCGTGCACCTGCTGGGTACGCATATTAAGTACAAATTCCGCTATCCGGATGGTCAGGGTAAATTCGATAACAATGTCGACCATGTTCCCCCCGGCCTGGATGATGATGAGCTGGAAGCATACAACGATTACGACAGCGCGAATGTCTACAATGACCATATCATTGCCAGTCTGATCAAAGACTATAAAGCGACCGATCCGAACGGCTTCCTGCTCTACTTCTCCGATCACGGGGAGGAGGTATACGATACGCCACCGCATAAAACGCAGGGTCGTAATGAAGACAACCCGACGCGCCATATGTATACGGTACCGTTCCTGCTGTGGACCTCTGAAAAATGGCAGGCTGCACACCCGCGTGACTTCTCACAGGATGTGAATCGTAAATACAGCAGCTCAGAGCTTATCCACACCTGGTCTGATTTAGCGGGATTCACCTACGACGGTTTCGATCCGACCCGATCCATTACCAGCCCGCAGTTCAAAGAGACGACCCGCTGGATTGGCAATCCGTACAAAAAGAATGCCCTGATTGATTACGATAGCCTGCCGTACGGCGATCAAATCGGTAATCAGTAATACTCGTATCGGCCACTCTTAAAGAGTGGCCTTTTTTTATGATGGCGGTTACTGTTTCCCCTGTCTGCTGCCTGCAAGGGATTAACATGTATCACGACGTCAGCCATCTTCTCTCCCGCCTGATTAACGGCCCCACGCCGCTGCGCCAGGTTTATTTTGCCAGCACCAGTAGCTCAACGCCGGAGCTGGCGTATCAGGTCGATTTTCCCCGGCTGGAAATTGTGCTGGAAGGTGAGTTCACCGATAACGGAGTTGCTGGCGCATCCGCGACGTTACTGCCTTGCGATGTGCTATTCGTTCCGGCTGGCGGCTGGAACTTTCCGCAGTGGCTCACACCGGTCACCACGCTCAGCATTCTGTTCGGCAAACAGCAACTGGGTTTCAGCATCGTCCAGTGGGACGGCAAGCAGTATCAAAATCTTACCCGCCAGCACGTCGCGCGGCGTGGGCCACGAATTGGCTCTTTCCTGCTGCAAACGCTCAATGAAATGCAGATGCAACCGCAGGAGCAACAAACCGCCAGGCTAATCGTTGCGAGCTTACTGAGCCACTGCCGCGATCTGCTGGGCAGCCAGATCCAGACCGCATCAC
This sequence comes from Citrobacter sp. 506, assembly GCF_050434985.1. Lineage (NCBI taxonomy): Bacteria > Pseudomonadati > Pseudomonadota > Gammaproteobacteria > Enterobacterales > Enterobacteriaceae > Citrobacter > Citrobacter sp. 506. The sequence continues at coordinate 132,702 of NZ_JBNDJN010000007.1, read as the reverse complement.
GCAGTCAGGCGCTTTTCGAAGCCATTCGCGACTATATTGATGAACGCTACGCTTCGCCGCTCACCCGAGAATCCGTCGCGCAGGCGTTTTACATCTCACCCAATTACCTCTCCCACCTGTTTCAAAAAACGGGCGCTATCGGGTTTAACGAATACCTGAATCACACGCGACTGGAACACGCGAAAACGCTGCTGAAGGGTTATGAGCTGAAGATCAAAGAAGTGGCGCACACCTGTGGGTTTGTTGACAGCAACTATTTCTGCCGCCTGTTTCGCAAAAATACCGAACGTTCGCCGTCAGAATATCGTCGGCAATACCACAGCCAGCTGACGGAGATAAAAGCTAATCCAAAGTAAGATGTGTGTGCTGTGGTGCAGAAAGCAGCTTTCGCACAGCGCTCATCACCCGCTGCGGCTCACGCAGAAATGCGCTAATGCCCGACTGGACGTATCGGCTCTGCGTAAATCGCTCTGCTCCTGCCAGTTCAATATCGGTAATGAGCAACACCGCATCAGCGCGGTTAATATCCTCTTCCGTCAGGCGATTTTCGGTACCCAACGCGCCCTGAGTTTCAATCTTGATGCTCCATTTCTCCTGCTGGCAGAGTTTCTCCAGCCGTTCAGCAGCCATATAAGTATGGGCCACGCCGCTTACGCACGCGGTGACTGCAACCAGATATCGTACAGGTGCGATGGCCATACTATCCTCCTACTGTTACCTGAAATCCGGCGCATTCTGCCATCTTACGTATAAAATCTATCTCTTGCGCCGACGGGACGGGCACTTCTTTCATCGACCAGGGTAATCCGAGCAGCTTGTATTTCGGTTCGCCATATTGATGAAACGGTAGCAGGTGCACCTGCTTTATGCCCAATGATGACAACAGCGTCAACGCCTGCTGCGTGTTCTCTACATTCATCGTGAAGCCCGGAATCAGCGGCAGGCGAGGTATGACATTAATTCCTTCAGCGACCATTAGTCGTAAATTCGCCAGCACGCGCGGCAGGTTCATATTAATGGTCTCACGCGCCAAATGGACATCCATAATTTTGAGGTCAAACAGCACCTCATCGCACTCTCTTGCCAGCGATAACAAACGACTGGCTGGCGCATCGCCAGCCGTTTCAATCGCGCAGCGAACATCCCAGCGCCGCAGACGTTGCAGGAATCGTACGGCAAAGGGCGCTTGCATCAGCACTTCACCACCGGAAAGCGTCACCCCCCCGCCAGAGGTGCGAAAGAAAATATCATCTTTCATCACTTCACGTTCCAGCTCGTCCAGCGAGATATCACGACCGATACGTTCAAACGCACCGGAGGGACACTCATCAGCATCACGTAGACAGGGTGTACAGTGCAGGCATTTACTCTCCCGCCGTACTGTTTCAATACGTGGGGAGAGAGATTCAGGGTTGGCGCACCACGGGCAGTTATGCGGACAACCTTTAAAGAAGACTACCGTACGAATACCTTGTCCATCATTCAGTGAGTAACGCTGAATATTAAATATACGCGCGACGTCCTCGCCACGTGGGTCAATAACCTCACAGCTGATGCGCGGTGCGGCGAATGATGTCATCCTGGATCTCCTTCGACAGCTCGACAAAGAAGGCGCTGTAACCCGCCACGCGCACCACCAGCCCGGCGAAATCTTGTGGGCGCTGCTGCGCTTCTCGCAATGTGTCGGCATTCACCACGTTAAACTGGATGTGCTGGAGCTTGAGCTGGGTAAATGCCCGCAGAAAATCCGCCAGCTTGCGTAATCCAGCCTCACCTTCCAGTGTGGCTGGCGTAAACTTCACGTTCAGCAAAGTCCCATTGGAAAGCAATGTGTTATCCAGCTTGCTGACCGATTTCAATACCGCCGTCGGCCCTTGCATATCCTGCCCCAGCATCGGCGACAGCCCTCCGTCCGCCAACTGTTCCCCGGCGAAGCGACCATCTGGTGTCGCTCCGACGACCGAACCCAGCGGCACGTGCGCAGAGACAGTATATGAACCCGGCGTAAATTGCCCGCCGCGTGGATTCTGGTATTTCTCTACCTCTTTGCAGTAATGACGCAGCAGTTCGGCGCTGATGTTATCTACATCATCAATATCGTTGCCGTATTTTTCGAAGCGGTTAATCAGCCTGGCGCGAATTTTCTCGCCTTCCGCGGTAGCAAAGTTGTCTTTTAGCACCGACAAAAGTTCGTCAAAAGTTAAGCGCTGTTGTTCAAATACCAGTCCATTGAGCGCATGCAGCGAATCGCTCAGGTTCGCAATGCCGATTCCCTGTACGCCGGAGAAGTTATAACGCGCGCCGCCGTCGGTAATATCACACCCTTTATCCAGGCAATCGCTAATAAACGAGGAGAGCAGCGGCACCGGCGCCCAGTCGCGATGACCGATATCGCAGATATTACTGCCTTCGACCATCAACGTAATGTAGTGGCTGATTTTGGCACGAATATGCTTCAACAGGTCTTCGTACGTCAGCGCGCGATTGCCTTCGTTCTCATGCAGGCAGATTTCCATTACTTTCAGCAGATTAAACATGGCGATGTCGTGCAAACCGTATGTTCTGCCTGGAATAGACAGCTCGACACAGCCGACTACCGCGTAATCTCGCGCATCTTCCAGCGAGACGCCACGGTTAAGAAATGCGGGCACCACCACTTCATCATTAAAGATTTGCGGGATGCCGGTCCCGAGGCGAATGGTCTGTGCCGTTTTCATCAGGAACGGCGTATCGATCAACGCGTTCGTGCGCACACCGAGATTTGGTTGCGGCAGTTGTACGCTCTGATAAGCATCAAGGCAGAGAAACGACAGTACGTTTACCGCACTACGACCATTCTCCGTTAATCCCCCAAGCAGTGCGGTGTAACCCGTTGGGAAGCCAGCGAAATAGCGCGCGCTGCTGGTGGATCGCAGCAGTACAATGTCATTGCATTTCACCCATAGCGATTCGAGGATTTCTTTTAAGAATGCAGGATCTTCCCCCTGCGTCAGCGAGGTCTGATAAAACGGCAGCATATACTGGTCGAAGCGTCCGAGTGAGAGCGAACTGGCGTTGGACTCATATTGCAAAATAATGTTCATGTACCAGAACAGCTGACATGCTTGCCAGAAGGTTTGCGGCTTATGCTGGGCGTTATGCCGGGAGTTTTCCGCAATCGTCAGCAATTCCTGACGTCGCTGCGCATCCGGGCAGTTTTCCGCCATTTGTTCTGCCAGCAGGGCGTAACGCAGAATGTGGCTTTGCGAAGCCTCAAGCAGCAGCAGCACAGCCTGATAAAAGTGGTTATCCGGCTGCTGCAGACAATGCGCCCGCATCTGCGCTACCAGTTCGCCAAGCCCGAGATTCAACAGGCGTGGATAATCAATAATGATATGCCCCTGACCTTTATCCGTCTGGTTAACGCTAAAAATCTGCGTACGGACAGCGGCTTTTACCTCATCGGTCATCTGACCGTTGATGAAATCTTTCATCGACCGCTTTTCCCAGTACGGATACAGCACATCGCGATAGAGATGTTTATCCTCTTCGCTGATGTCAAAACGGTCCTGCGGACGGGTTGGAAACTGCTCCAGCTCGTTGAGCAGCCAGTAAGGATCCATTTCCGGCGACATTATGCCCGCCCGCGGTTTAACGGTACGGTTCCCGGCTATCAGTTCCTCATCACGAATCGATATTTCAACTTGCTCAAGAATATATGCGGTGGCTTTCGCCCGCCGCAGAATAACCGGCTCTCCCTCCGTCTGCTGGTGGCTGGCGGTATATAGCAGCGCACGCTCAAGCGAAATTTCGCGGTTATTCTGAAACAGAGCGTTTTTTAAACGTTGGATACGGTTAGTCATGAGGAACTCCTGTAGAAAAACTGATGCCAGATGGCGCTGTGCTTATCTGGCCTACGTATCAGTAGGCCGGATAAGTCGAAACCACCCTCCGGCAAACAAACCGTTATGCGGTTTGCGCAAGGTGTGCGCCAATCTTGTTCATGATGGCGTCGGCACGTTTCACTGCATCGCTGATGTTGACACGAACGATAGTTTTGCCCGCAAAACGCTCTTCAAACTTAATACCAATGTCTTTGGTCAGAATCACCATGTCGGCTTCTGCCACATCCGCCGCGGTCAGTTCGTTTTCCAGACCGATCGACCCCTGAGTCTCAACCTTTACTTCCCACCCCTTGGCTTTAGCGGCGCTTTCCAGCGCTTCAGCGGCCATATAGGTGTGGGCAACGCCAGAAGGACATGCAGTTACTGCGATAATCTTGGTCATGACTCATTCCTCGCTTAATTCATTTCAAAATCTAAATCCAGGTCGTCTTCTTTCTGATCGACCTGAGACACTTTTTTCCGCGCCAGACTTTTCAGTACGTTAACGCACACAGCGGTCACTACAGCCCCCACGGCAACCGCCGCGATATAACCCAATTTTCCTTCCACGACCGGCAGAACAATCAGCCCGCCCCAGCCGGCATAACACTGCGCACCAAACAGCGCGGCGGTTACCGTGCCGCAGGCGGAACCCACCATAATGGATGGGATAACGCGCAGCGGATCGGCGGCAGCAAAAGGAATTGCGCCTTCCGTTACGCCAACGCAGCCCATCACCAGCGCGGCTTTACCGGCTTCACGTTCTTCAGAAGAGAAATTCTTACGACCAATCAGCGTCGCCAAACCTAAGCCCAGCGGCGGCACGCAGATCCCTACCGCGGCGATTGCGACCACGGTATAAACACCCTGCGCCACGCAAATCAGCATGAAAGCGTAGGCAACTTTGTTAATCGGCCCCCCCATATCGAAGGCCAACATCAGTCCCATAATTACCGCCAGCAGCACGATGCTGCCCTGCTGCATACCCTGCAGCCACTCGGTCAGGCTAGTGGTTAACGCGCCAACGGGTTCTCCCAGGCCCCACATCATGATGCCTGCGGTGATAAAGGTGCCGACAATAGGAATAACGAAGATAGGCATTACCGATCGCAATACCTTATGTACGGGGATCTTCTTCAGATAATGGACGACGATACCGCCAATAATCCCGGCAATTAGCGCGCCGAAAAAACCTGCGCCGAAGCTGTTTCCCACCCATGCGCCAATCGCACAAGGGGCGAGAGCAGAACGTTCAGCAATGGAATAACCAATGTAAGCGGCAAGGAATGGCACCATCAACGTCAGCCCTGCGACGCCAATATCAAACAGTTTCTTGAGATTAGGATCGGTCGCCGCATCCGGTACCGCGCCCTTGCCATACAACATGACGGAGACCGCCAGCAAAATTCCACCCGCGACTACGAAGGGGATCATATGCGAAACACCCGTCATCAGGTGCTGACGGGTGTTTTTCAGGATTTGTACCAACTCTTTCATAAGTCGCTCCCAGGCTGCCTAAAGCCCATATCCATAAACTTGTTGCGGAAAACAATAGGCAATCCGACGCGGCGCAAACAGTGGATAAAAAGGCCATTTGCTGGACTTTTGTAATGTCAGCGCAAAAATGCGATCCGCCTCATAACTTGTAGTTTCTCGGAATTTATAGAGGACAAACTGACTTGTGAGGGATATCTCACTTTGATGGTTACATTACATTTATCCAGTTTTTGGCAGATTTGTCAGATGGCAGGCTCAGGCGTTGCCCTTTTATCCTGTAGCGAGAAATCGTTATGGGAGATGAGGCTATGGCCCTGATTGTGGAATTTACCTGTGAGCTGCCCAATGGCGTACATGCGCGCCCGGCAAGTCACATAGAAACGCAGTGCAACACCTTTACTTCGCACATTGAGTGGCACAACCTGCGTACCGAACGTAAGGGTAACGCCAAGAGCGCATTGGCGCTGATTGGCACCGATACTCTGGCAGGTGATAGCTGCCAGTTGCTGATTTCCGGTGCAGATGAACAGGCAGCCCACCAGCATTTAACCCAATGGTTACGTAATGAATTTCCACACTGCGATGCACCGCTAGCGGAAGCCAAAAGCAACGAGCTGGAGCCACTTCCTGCATCCCTCACTAATCTAAACCCACAGTTTTTTCGCGCTCGCACCGTCTGCAGCGGCAGTGCGGGAGGCATTCTGAGTCTGCTCTCTTCGCTGGATCTCAACGCCCTTAACAATCTCCCATCCGCTAAAGATATTGAAACCGAGCAGGCGGCGCTGGATAACGGCTTAACGCTGCTGATGAAGAATATTGCGTTTCGGTTACTCGACAGCGACGGCGCAACCAGTGCGATTCTGGAAGCACACCGCTCGCTGGCAAGCGACCTCTCACTGCGTCAGCACCTGCTCGCTGGAGTATCTCGCGGGTTAAGCTGCGCCCAGGCGATTGTCGAAAGTGCCGGACATTTTTGTGATGAATTCGCCCGCTCCAGCAGCAGTTATTTACAGGAACGTGCGCTGGATGTGCGCGATGTCTGCTTCCAGCTTCTGCAGCAAATTTATGGAGAGCAGCGTTTTCCTGCGCCGGGAAAACTAAGCCAGCCTACGGTCTGTATGGCGGACGAGCTCACACCGAGCCAGTTCCTCGAACTGGACAAAACATTGCTGAAAGGCTTGCTGTTAAAAAGCGGCGGTACCACTTCACACACGGTGATTCTCGCCCGGTCATTCAACATTCCTACGCTGGTTGGCGTGGATATTGAACCCTTAATGCCATGGCTGCAGCAAACGGTTTATATCGATGGTAACGCAGGAGCGGTCATTGTTGCCCCTGATGAATCCGTCGTACGTTACTACCAGCAGGAAGCCCGTATCCAGGATGCCATTCGAGAACAACAACGTATCTGGCTGACCCAGGAGGCGCGCACGGGTGATGGCATCCGCATGGAAGTCGCCGCCAACATCGCCCATTCCGTGGAAGCGCAAGCAGCCTTTGGCAACGGTGCGGAAGCGGTTGGCCTGTTCCGCACGGAAATGCTGTATATGGACCGTACCTGCGCCCCGGATGAGAACGAGCTATACAACATTTTCTGCCAGGCGCTGGAGCCCGCACAGGGACGCAGCATCATTGTGCGCACCATGGATATCGGCGGTGATAAACCCGTTGATTACCTGAATATTCCTGCCGAAGCCAACCCGTTCCTCGGTTATCGCGCGGTGCGTATCTATGAAGAATACGCCGCTTTGTTTACCACACAACTGCGATCGATCCTGCGCGCATCAGCGCACGGTAGCCTGAAAATCATGATCCCAATGATCTCCTCTATGGAAGAGATCCTGTGGGTCAAAGAGAAGCTGGCCGAAGCCAAACAGCAACTGCGTACTGAACACATCCCGTTTGATGAGAAGATCCCGCTCGGTATCATGCTGGAGGTTCCGTCAGTGATGTTCATCATCGATCAATGCTGCGAAGAAATTGATTTCTTTAGTATTGGCAGTAATGACCTGACGCAATATCTGCTGGCGGTCGACCGCGACAACGCCAAAGTTACCCGCCATTACAACAGCCTGAATCCAGCCTTCTTGCGCGCACTGGATTACGCCGTACAGGCGGTACATCGGCAGGGGAAATGGATTGGCCTGTGCGGCGAACTTGGCGCTAAAGGTTCAGTGCTACCGCTGCTTGTGGGACTGGGTCTGGACGAGATCAGCATGAGCGCTCCCTCCATTCCCGCCGCCAAAGCGCGGATGGCGCAACTTGACAGCCGCGCCTGCCGTCAGTTGCTGAATCAAGCAATGGCGTGTCGAACGTCGCTGGAGGTCGAACATCTGCTGGCTCAGTTCCGCATGACCCAACAGGATACCCCTCTGGTTACCGCCGAGTGCATCACGCTGGATAGCGACTGGCGTAGTAAAGAGGAGGTCATCAAAGGGATGACCGACAACCTCCTGCTGGCAGGTCGTTGCCGCTATCCGCGTAAACTGGAAGCCGATCTGTGGGCGCGCGAAGCGGTCTTCTCTACCGGATTAGGTTTTAGCTTCGCCATTCCACACAGCAAATCAGAACATATTGAGCAGTCCACTATTAGCGTAGCGCGCCTGCAAGCGCCGGTACGTTGGGGTGATGATGATGCGCAATTCATTATTATGCTGACGCTCAACAAACACGCCGCGGGCGACCAGCATATGCGTATTTTCTCGCGTCTGGCACGGCGCATTATGCATGAAGAATTCCGTAACGCGCTGGTTAACGCCGCCTCTGCCGACGCTATCGCCAGCCTGCTGCAACATGAACTTGAACTTTAAAGAGGGTGTTTTTGTATGGAACTTTACCTTGATACCGCCAACGTTGCGGAAGTCGAACGTCTGGCACGCATCTTCCCTATCGCGGGTGTCACCACCAACCCAAGCATTGTGGCAGCAAACAAAGAATCCATCTGGGATGTGCTGCCGCGCCTGCAAAACGCCATTGGCGAAGAGGGCATTCTGTTTGCCCAAACCATGAGCCGCGACGCACAAGGCATGGTGGAGGAAGCCAAACGTCTGAGCAACGCGGTCCCCGGTCTGGTGGTAAAAATCCCGGTGACATCCGAAGGTCTGGCCGCGATCAAGATGCTGAAAAAAGAGGGTATCACCACGCTGGGAACCGCCGTGTACAGTGCCTCTCAGGGGCTGCTGGCAGCGCTGGCGGGGGCGAAATATATCGCGCCTTACGTTAACCGTATTGACGCGCAGGGCGGCGACGGAATTCGCACGGTACAAGAACTGCAAACGTTACTGGAACTGCATGCGCCAAAAAGCATGGTACTGGCAGCCAGCTTTAAAACCCCTCGTCAGGCGCTGGATTGCTTACTGGCAGGATGCGAAGCAATCACCCTGCCATTAGACGTAGCGCAACAAATGCTCAATACCCCTGCGGTAGAGTCAGCAATAGAGAAGTTTGAACATGACTGGAACAATACATTTGGTCACATCAACCTGTGAGGGAAATAAAGTATGGATCGCATTATTCAATCACCTGGTAAGTACATCCAGGGTGCCGATGTTATTACCCGTCTTGGCAACTACCTCAAACCACTGGCAGAGCGCTGGCTGGTCGTTGGGGACAAGTTTGTCTTAGGCTTTGCCCAGGGCGCACTGGAAAAAAGCGTCCAGGATGCCGGACTGGCGCTGGAGATTGCACCGTTTGGCGGCGAGTGTTCACAAAACGAAATCGACCGTCTGCGCGGCGTGGCAGAAAAAGCGCAATGTGGCGCAGTACTTGGTATTGGCGGCGGTAAAACGCTGGATACCGCCAAAGCGCTGGCGCACTTTATGGGCGTGCCTGTCGCCATTGCGCCAACCATCGCCTCTACCGATGCACCGTGCAGCGCGCTGTCCGTTATTTACACCGATGCCGGTGAATTCGATCGCTATTTGCTGCTGCCCAATAACCCGGACAGGGTCATTGTTGATACCAAAATTGTCGCGGGCGCACCGGCGCGTCTGTTAGCCGCGGGCATCGGCGATGCGTTGGCGACCTGGTTCGAAGCGCGCGCCTGTTCACGCAGCGGCGCAACCACCATGGCGGGCGGTCAGTGCACTCAGGCGGCGCTGGCGCTGGCTGAGCTGTGCTTTAATACGCTGATAGAAGAAGGTGAAAAAGCGATGCTGGCTGCCGAGCAGCACGTGGTAACGCCTGCGCTGGAGCGCGTTATTGAAGCCAACACCTATCTGAGCGGCGTCGGTTTTGAAAGCGGCGGTCTGGCGGCGGCGCACGCCATCCATAACGGCCTGACGGCAATCCCGGATGCGCATCACTATTACCACGGCGAGAAAGTGGCTTTCGGCACGCTGACGCAACTGGTCCTGGAAAACGCGCCGGTCGATGAAATTGAAACTGTTGCGGCGCTGTGTCATTCCGTTGGCCTGCCGATTACCCTGGCGCAACTGGACATCAAACAGGATATTCCGGCGAAAATGCGCATTGTGGCTGAAGCTGCCTGTGCCAAAGGCGAAACCATCCACAACATGCCTGGCGGCGCAACGCCGGACCAGGTGTATGCCGCCCTGCTGGTGGCTGACCAGTACGGTCAACGTTACCTGCAAGAGTGGGAATAACCGACCAATAAAAATCCCCGCAATTGCGGGGATTTTTTTGTTCATACTATGCCGTACCCGCGCAAGCGACATCCGGCATGGTCTGTTACAGCAGATCGAAACGATCCAGGTTCATCACTTTCACCCATGCGGCAACGAAATCTCTCACGAACTTCTCGTGAGCATCGCTGCAGGCATAAACTTCAGCCACTGCGCGTAGTACAGAGTTAGAACCAAACACCAGATCGGCGCGAGTTGCGGTGTATTTTACTTCGCCGCTCGAACGGTCACGACCTTCAAACAGCTCTTGTGACTCATCAACCGCCTTCCACTCATGACGCATATCCAGCAGATTGACGAAGAAGTCAGTGCTGAGTACGCCAGGGCGATCGGTAAAGACGCCGTGCTGGCTACCATCAAAGTTGGTGCCCAGTACGCGCATACCGCCCACCAGCACGGTCATTTCCGGTGCGGTTAGCGTCAACTGCTGCGCTTTGTCGATCAGCAGCGACTCGGTGGTCGACACGTCAGGACGAGCGCGGTAGTTACGGAAACCATCGGCAATCGGCTCAAGCAGTTCAAACATCTCAATATCCGTTTGATCCTGACGCGCATCCACACGACCCGGCGCAAAAGGTACCTTGATGCTGACGCCCGCAGCGCTAGCCGCCTGCTCGATACCGACAACACCGGCCAGCACGATAATATCGGCCAACGAGGCAGTATGGGCAGACTTATAAATACCTTCCAGCACAGGCAGAACGCGTGCCGCAGTGGCATTCACATCCCAGCCACGTTGTGGGTCCAGCGCCAGACGCGCACCGTTAGCGCCGCCACGTTTATCCCCGCCACGGAAAGTCGATGCCGAAGCCCACGCTACCGATACCAGTTCGCCCACGGACAGTCCGGAAGCAGCGATGGTCGCCTTCAGCTTCAGGATATCTTCTTCGCTTGGGTTGAAGAACGCATGCGGTAGCGGGTCTTGCCAAATCAGATCTTCTTTTGGCACTTCCGGTCCAATGTAACGCGATTTTGGCCCCATATCGCGGTGCGTCAGTTTAAACCACGCACGGGCAAACGCTTCGTTGAACGCTTGCGGATCGTTCAGGAAACGGCGAGAGATCTTCTCGAACTCAGGATCGAAACGCAGCGTCAGGTCGGTAACCAGCATCGTCGGCTTGCGTTTTTTCGACGGATCAAACGGATCGGGAATAATTTCTGGCGCGTCAACCGCTTCAAACTGAATCGCGCCTGCCGGACTGCGAGTCTGCACCCACTCATATTTGAACAGGTTCTCGAAGAAATAGTTGCTCCATTGGGTAGGCGTCTGCGTCCACACCACTTCCAGACCGGAAGTAATTGCATCCGCGCCCGCGCCACTACCGTAGCTGCTGGCCCAGCCCAGGCCCTGCGCTTCAATCGGTGCGGATTCTGGATCGGCGCCAACGTGCGATGCCGCTGCTGCGCCGTGGGTTTTGCCCAACGTATGACCGCCGCCAATCAGCGCCACGGTTTCTTCGTCGTTCATCCCCATGTTACCGAAGGTCGCGCGAATAGCCGCTGCCGCAGAAAGCGGTTCACCGCTATGGTCCGGCCCTTCCGGGTTCACATAAATAAGGCCCATTTCGGTGGCGCCCAGCGGCGCTTTTGCCAGCTCTTCCGGATGACGGTGAGTCAGCCAGGCTTTTTCATCACCCCAGTTTACGTCGAGATCCGGTTCCCAGACATCTTCACGACCGGCACCAAAGCCAAAGGTACGGAAACCTGAGTTTTCCAGCGCCACGTTACCCGCGAGGATAAACAGGTCGGCCCAGGAAATTTTCTGACCATATTTCTGCTTGATTGGCCACAGCAGACGACGTGCTTTATCAAGGCTGACGTTGTCCGGCCAGGAGTTCAGTGGTGCAAAACGCTGCTGTCCGCGACCCGCGCCACCGCGTCCATCGATAGAGCGATAGGTTCCCGCGCCGTGCCATGCCATGCGGATAAACAATCCGGCATAGGTTCCCCAGTCAGCGGGCCACCACGGTTGAGATTCGGACAGAAGGGCTCTGAGATCCCCTTTCAGGGCAGAATAGTCGAGTTTACTAAACTCTTTGCGGTAGTCGAAGTCCTCACCCAGCGGGTTCGAACGGTTGGAATGTTGGTTTAAAAGATCAACGCGGAGTTGATTTGGCCACCAGTCGCGGTTGTTCGTTCCTGCTCCCGCGCTCTGATCGTGACCGCCTTGATGAAAAGGACACTTACCGGCAGTTGATGCGTTTTGGCTATCGTCGGACATGCTCATCTATATGCTCCCTTTACAGTGTTCTGACTACGATATACACCACCAGAGATAAGATATAGTCGAAATAACCCACAGATTCGATAGCTAATTCCTTTTATATTTTAAGTTGCAGAGATGTAGATCAAAATGATCAACAAAAAGCCCTCCGTAGAGGGCTGGGGCATCTGTTTAGTTAGGTCTTACACCCAGTGTGTGACAAATAGCGTAGCTCATCTCGGCACGATTGAGGGTATAGAAGTGAAAATCCTTCACCCCTTCGCGACTGAGAATTTTCACCATATCCATGGCGATATTCGCGCCTACCAGCTTGCGGGTTTCCGCGTCATCATCAAGACCATCAAACATGGTCGACATCCACGCAGGAATGCGGACGTTGGTCATGTCAGCAAATTTTTTCGCCTGCTTAAAGTTAGATACCGGCAGGATGCCCGGAATAATTTCCACATCGATTCCCGCAGACACGCAGCGATCGCGAAAGCGCAGATAGCTTTCTACATCGAAGAAAAACTGGGTGATCGCGCGGTTTGCACCGGCATCAACCTTACGCTTCAGGTTCAGCAAATCGGCCTGAGCGCTTTTCGCTTCCGGGTGCACTTCCGGGTAAGCCGCAACGGAGATATCGAAGTCTGCAACGTCTTTCAGCAGAGTCACCAGGTCGGAAGCATACATATCCGGTTTACCGCTTCCCGGCGGCAGGTCGCCGCGCAGGGCAACAATATGACGAATACCGTTATGCCAATAGTCCTGAGCAATGGTACGCAGCTCATCACGGGTCGCATCAATGCATGTCAGGTGCGGGACCGCTTCAAGACCTGTGCGATCCTTAATGCCTTTAATAATGCTATGCGTACGGTCGCGCTCACCAGAGTTTGCACCGTAAGTAACTGAAACAAACTTCGGCTTCAGGCTGCTCAGGCGATCGATGGAGTTCCACAGGGTTTGCTCCATTTCACTGGTGCGCGACGGGAAAAACTCAAACGAAACGTTAATCTGACCCTGCACTTCTGCCAGGCTCTGATTCAGGGCTTCCCGCTGGTTGGCGTGAAAAAAGCTCATACCTTACCTCATCAATCTTTTGTCGTTATATGTTGTGTTGTGAACTGCTATACGTTTAGACGTCTAGATGTAAAAATGACGGAAAAGCATGCTGGCGTCAACACAAAAATCATCGTTAAAGGTGAGGAATACTCAGCCAACGTGAAAAAAATTCACATCAGATTGAAATGGTGAGGGATTGCGTCACGACCGTCTGTAGCCACTCTACTTTTGTTACGTTCTCAGGCAGCGTCGCTAACCCCATGCTAAGACGCAATTCTGTATCAGTAAGCGGAAGGAAGATCACGCCCTGACGCTGGATAGCGGAAAAGGAGGCCGGAACCAGGCTCAGACCGTCACCCTGTGCGATCCGTGCCAGCAGCACGTCATGTTCCATCGGCTCCTCAATAAGGGCAGGAGAGTAACCGGCACGACGAAAAATGTGTCGAGTGTAATCAAAAAAAGCAGGGTTACGTTCACGTTTGAACCAGAACAGCGGTCGGTGGTTCAGCGACGTTAACGAGAGCGAAGGCAGAGCCGCCTCGGGCCAGAGTGTGGGTAAGGCGGCGATCATCGATTCTTGCCAGCCGAGCGGCGTGACGCTAAGACCCGAATTCTCAAGCGGTAGCGCCACCAGCGCTGCATCCAGTTTTCCCCGACGCACCTGACGCGCCAGTTCAGGCGAACCATGGCGGACAATATGTAGCTTCTGTACACGCGTAGCAAGCTGTGACTCAAGCGCCGCAAAAACGCCCTGCTCAAACGCCGTACTTAGCCCTAAGCGCAGAGATTGCTCTCCCGTCTTCGCTATCTGACTCAACGCCGTCCAGGTTTTATCCTGTAACGCCAATAGCGGGCGCACGATTTCAAGGACGCGCTGGCCGTCCTCCGTCAGCGTAAGTCCACGGGTATGACGGACAAAAAGCGTCACCCCCGGGCGCTCTTCAAGCTGGCGAATGTGGCGACTCAGCGGCGGCTGCGACATAAATAAACGCAGCGCCGCTCGACTCATGTTGTTCTCTTCCGCCACCACGGAAAAATAGCGTAGAAGGCGGATATCCAGAGAGTGCAAAGGCGATGTTGTCATACCGAAAAGGTATCACGGAAACGGTATTACCCCAATCATTCTGCGCGCTCTATCCTCATGCCATACACGAACTCACGAGGTGATTATCATGGATTCAGAACGCTATTTAACCGGTCAGAGAATGCTGCAACAGGTTGATGGAAAAGGGGGAGATGCGGTCGTCGATAGCCTGAAGGATATCGCGCCGGACTTCGCCCAATACCTGATTGAATTTCCTTTTGGCGACATCTATTCAAGGCCGGGGCTGGATTTACGCAGTAGAGAAATTGCCACCGTCGCCGCGCTCACCGCCATGGGTAACGCCGCACCGCAGCTTAAGGTACACATCGCCGCCGCGCTGCACGTTGGCTTAACGCAGGAAGAGATTATTGAAGTGATGATGCAGATGGCTGTTTATGCGGGATTCCCGGCAGCACTAAACGGCCTGTTCGCCGCAAAAGAGGTGTTTGCGGCGAACAGTAAGCGCTAACTACAGCAGTTGCGCCAGGCGGTTGATATCAGACTGAATCGCCCCGGCGGTCACATCGCGGCCCGCCCCCGGTCCGCGAATGACCAGCGGGTTATCACGATACCAACGGCTTTCAATGGCGAAGACGTTATCGCACGGCAGCAGTGCCGCCAGCGGGTGCTCAGGGCGTACCGCTTCAACGCCAACGCGTGCCTTACCGTTAGCGTCAAAACGCGCCACATAGCGTAGCACCAGTCCCATTTCACGTGCCGCTTCCAGGCGTTGCACCATCTGCTCGTTCAGCTCATCGCCATTTTCAAAGAAATGGTCAATAGAACCTGCTTCACAGTGCGCAGGCACCAGCGACTCTACGCGCACCTGGTCCGGTTCGATGTCGTAACCCGCTTCACGCGCCAGAATCACCAGCTTGCGCATCACATCTTTGCCGGAAAGATCCACGCGCGGATCAGGTTCAGTCAGACCCTGCTGCCACGCCTGATCCACCAGATCGGTGAACGGGACCGTGCCATCAAATTGCAGGAACAACCACGACAACGTGCCGGAGAAGATCCCGCTGATCGACAGAATAGTATCTCCGCTATCAATCAGATCGCGCACGGTATGGTTGATCGGCAAGCCTGCGCCTACGGTGGCGTTATACAGCCAGTGGCGACCGGTTTTTTCAAAGGCGTCATGAATCTGGCGGTAATTATTACTGCTGCTCGCCCCCGCCAGCTTGTTGGCGCTGATAACATGGAAGCCATGACTGGCGAAATCCAGATACTGCTCCGCCAACTGCTCGCTGGCAGTAACGTCCAGCACCACTAAATCATCATACGGGTGGGCGCGCATCCACAGGAACAATGACTCTTCATCCTGTTCTACCGCCTCGTCATCGAAGAAGGCCAACGCGCGGCTGGCATCCAGCCCTTCGTAATTCAGCAGGCTACGGCGGCTATCAACCACTCCTGCCAGCACGAACTCTAATCCGGTACGCGCCGAGAGCGTGCTCTGCTCGCGGGCAAACAGCTCCAGCCAGCGCGACCCAATGTTACCTTTGCCGAACAGCACCAGACCAATGCGTTTTTCCGCGCGGAAGATTGACTGGTGCAGACCCTGAATCAGGCTCTCCGTTGGCCCGGTACGCAAGACGGCGACCAGGCTAATGCCCTCTTCCGACTGCCAGGTGAATTCGACCGGTTGACCTTTCAGCTGTTGCCAAAAGCGATGGCAGTGCAGCGGGTTACGGGTGACGCCCGCCCCAACCATCGCCACCAGCGCCAGCCCCTGGCGCAGACGCAGTTCGCCCGGCAGGCCTGCTTCATCCAGAATTTTCAATGCGCCATCAGCGACTTCGGAGGTATAGCAAAATTGCAGCAACTGGCGGTCAGGATGCACACCCACTGCCAGCGGACGCACCTGGGTGCGTTTTAAAATCTGATCGATTTCTTTATAGGCCAGTTTAAAGTCCTGGCCAGTGGGAACCTGAAACTCAATCAGGCAAACGTCGTCATGGCTGGTCACAATACGTGCCCCGGTACCGGAAGCCAGCACGCGTTCAATACGCGTCGATCCCTGCTCCGGCGTATAGCTACAACGCAACTGGAGATCGATATCGCTGCCGGAAACCGGCTGGAGGGTGCGGGCATGGAGAACCGGAGCCGCCAGACGCGCCAGCTCGCTGGCTTCATCCAGACGCAGCAGCGGCAGCAGACAGGCATCTTTTACTTTACGCGGATCCGCGCTGTAAACCCCGGCCACATCGCTCCAGATGGTTACGCGGGAAACCCCCGCCAACGCGCCAACCTGCGTCGCCGAGTAGTCGGAGCCGTTACGCCCCAGCAGTACCGTCTCACCAGCGTTGCTGCGGCTAATGAAACCGGTAACGACCAGGCGTTTGCCCGGATGCTGCGCCAGCAGTTGTTGCAGCAATGGGTAAGAAAGACCTTCATCCACCTGCGGCTGAGCGCCGCGCTCGGCACGTAAAAAATCGCGCGCATCCAGCCAGGCTGACTCCAGCCCCTGTTGGTTAAGGACGGCAGACATCAAACGCGCCGACCACACCTCGCCATGCCCGACGACTTCAGCATAGACGGCATCATTCACGCCGCTGTCGAGTAACCCGGCCAGGCGCTCCAGATCGTGAATAAACGCGCCGATCAGCCCATCCGCCACCTCAGGAGGTAACAAACCGCTGATAAGCTCACTCTGATAACGACGTAGCGCCTGTTGAACCTGATGCGCAGACAGACGATCGGTCTGGCTTAATTTTAGCCAGCTAATCAACTGGTTAGTGGTACTGCCTGCGGCTGAAACAACCATCATGTCATCAGGCTGCGAGTACTCCGCCATAATGCCTGCGACACGCAGATAACATTTCACATCAGCCAGACTACTACCACCAAATTTGTGCAGTTGACGACCCTTCGTCCCTGCCTGCGCAATCACACTCATGTTTACCCCTTGTTTGCAGCCCGGAAGCCATTTTCCAGGTCGGCAATTAAATCTTCGCCATCTTCAATACCGGTGGAGATACGCAACAGCGTTTCCGAAATTCCGGCAGCAGCACGCGCTTCTGGCGCCATTCCCGCGTGTGTCATGGTTGCGGCATGGGAGATCAGACTTTCAACGCCCCCTAACGATTCCGCCAGCGTAAACAATGACAACCCGCCGAGGAAGCGACGCAGCGTTTGCTCATCGCCATCCAGCTCAAAACTCAACATCGCGCCAAACCCTTTTTGCTGACGCGCGGCAATCTCATGGCCCTGATTATCCGGCAATGACGGGTGATACAATTTTTTCACCAGCGGCTGAGTTTGCAGATAATCCACAATCGCCTGAGCATTACGTTGCGCCACCTCCATACGAGGTGACAGAGTACGCAGGCCGCGCAACAGCAGATAACTATCAAACGCGCCGCCGGTCACACCAATATTATTCGCCCACCATGCCAGTTCAGTGACCATTTCCGGATCTTTTGCTATCACCACACCAGCCACTACGTCGGAGTGACCGTTTAAATATTTCGTGCATGAATGCAACACCAGATCGGCGCCTAATGCCAGTGGATTTTGCAGTGCCGGGCTTAAAAAAGTGTTGTCCACCACGCTGACCGCACCAGCCTCGCGCGCCAGCTGGCAGATTTTCGCGATATCCACCACGCGCAACAGCGGGTTGCTTGGGCTTTCTACCAGCACCAGCTTCGGTTTTTCCGCCAGTGCCGCCTGCAACGCCTGCTCATCTCCTTGATCGACAAACAGTACGCGATAACAGCCACGCTTTGCCAGGCTGTCAAACAGACGATAGCTTCCGCCGTAGCAGTCGTGCGGTGCGACCAGCAGATCGCCAGGCTTGAGGAATACCGTAGTCACCAGATGAATCGCCGACATGCCGGTATTGGTCAGTACTGCCCCCGCCCCACCTTCCAGTTCCGCCAGCGCACGCTGAACGACATCACGCGTTGGGTTACCGCGGCGCGAATAGTCATGGGCGCGAGGCTCATTAAAACCGGTAAAGTTATAGGTGCTGGAGAGGTGGATCGGCGGGACAACGCAACCGTACTGTTCGTCGTCATTTAACCCGCTACGCACTGCGATGGTGGCCTGTTTACGCGTCATATTGAGGAGATCCTGGCTGAGTCGGTGAAAAGTCAGACACCAGAGTAATCATAGTTACGATAGCCGTCAATACATCTGGACATCTAAACTTCTTTGCGTATAGATTGAGCAAACCGGAAATAGCCGTTAAAATTATATGCATTAGCGTACATCTGCGTCGGCTTACTTCGTGTCAGGGCCACGCCACTACGATAAACTACGCGCAATTATGGTCCGGGCTCAGGTTCTGGCCTCAATATTAATGACAAAGAGGATTAGGTATCTCATGGCTGAATGGAGCGGCGAATATATCAGCCCATACGCTGAGCACGGTAAGAAGAGTGAGCAAGTCAAAAAAATTACGGTTTCCATTCCTCTGAAGGTGTTAAAAATCCTTACCGATGAACGCACGCGTCGTCAGGTTAACAACCTGCGTCACGCCACCAACAGCGAACTGCTGTGTGAAGCGTTTCTGCATGCTTTTACCGGGCAACCATTACCCAACGATGACGACCTGCGTAAAGAGCGCAGCGATGAAATCCCGGAAGAAGCTAAGGTAATCATGCGTGAACTGGGTATCAACCCGGAAACGTGGGAATACTGATTTTTCAAGACAGATGAGAAAAGGCGGGATTACTCCCGCCGCTTCTCACTACGTTACTTACTGATACCATTAAGCTTATTCAATGTTTCTTCCATTTTGAGCGTCTCTTTACGGTTCAATGGATAGAAATAAATCAGAATGACCGCGGCCAAAAACAGGCATAAAGCCGGTAACAGATTTGCCATCGTATAGATGTTTTCCTGCACAATGCTGGTTTGCACAGCGCCGCCCGTTGACGAAGATTGATAACCAATGATGGCCAGCATAAAGCCGCCAATAGCCCCTGCGCACGCCTGGCCAACCTTGCGGGCGAAGAAGTTCACGCCATAGACGGTCCCATCTTCACGATCGCCGGTGACATACTGGTGATAATCACACACATCGGTCATAAACGCCCAAATCATCAGGTTGAATAACCCAGCCCCCAGCGTCGCCAGGAACAGGAAAACCAAATAAACCTTCGCGTCGGTAATGTGGGTGAAGTACATAATCACATACATGGCTACCGCAAAGAGCAGCGCGCCTACGCTGGCTTCTTTCTTACCGAAGCGCTTCGTGAGCCAGGATGCCGAGGGTGCCAGCAAAACCAGAGAGCCAAAGGTGAAGAGCAATGCAACGGACATGGCCTCTTTGTTATGGAAATAGTCATTAAACAGGTAAGTCATGTTGGTACCAGACAACCCCTGATTAATCACAATCAGCAGATCCACAACCACTAAAACAATCAGCGCTTTATTGCGTAGCAACCCCTTCAGCAGCACAGAAACCGGCATGCTCTCTTTTCTTTCAACCCGCACGCGTTCTGTCGTTAACTGACAGGTCAACGTTAAAAAGATAAACCCCAGCACAGAACAACCAATGGCAATCCAGAAGAAATGCTGCCCAGAGATCACCTGGCTTCCGTCCACCAGAGTGGTGTACATCAGGATCGGAATAAAAAAGCCAGTTGTCCCGCCGCCGATGGCGGACCCAACGCTGCGCCAGGTTGACAGCGATACGCGATCTTCCGGGTTCGAGCTAATCGCCGCAGACATGGCGCCATACGGAATACTCACTGTCGATAACAGCGAACCGTAAATAAAATAGGAACAGCAGATGTAGATAATTTTCGCCGTATAAGAAAAATCATGCACAAACGGCAGGAACAGAACGACCGCAATGATGCAAAACGGGTACTTCATGCGGCGCACCCAGGGGTTAAATCGCCCATGTACCGTCAGTTTAGAGGTATCACATAAGCGCCCTACGCCAACGTCGACAAACGCATCAAAGAGTTTGGTCACAAAATAGAGTGAACCAACAATAACACCGGAAATACCGAGTACGTTGGTGTAATAAATCATTAAAAAACTATTTACCAGTCCAAGAATAAAACAGGTTCCGAGGTCACCACATAAATAACCGAATTTATCTCTTAATCCGAAAGGCCTGACGGCAATATTTTGATTGCTTCCGATCATTGTTCCATCATTAGACATGATGTTAACTCCTTAGACACATTATTCACGCAAACTATGCGTATACCGATGCTCAGCGTAATAAATCGATACGAAGTGTATTAACGGTCAGAAGTTATAACCGAGACCAACGCGATAGCGGGTCTGACGATCGTCTGTGGTTGTGGTGTTATACCCCGAGGAAACGTTACCTACCTCAACAAATGGAACCCATGAGCCTATTTTATACGCCACACGGAAGTTATATTCGTAATCGTCTTTTCGGTTGTTATATAAATCTTCGCTATCGGCAATTTTATAAATACCGTTCAGCTCAAACATCCAGTCATTGATGTTGTAACCGAGCCATGCTTCCGGACGATAGACCATGCGGTCATCCTTGCCGTCAGTGTTTCTGCGCATGTACTCCTGACGATAGCGGAACGCAGTCCACCAATGGTCATTGATGTTATACTGCACGCGAATATAAGGCTTATAAATCGCGATGTTATCGCCCGTTTCGATCGCAATACCCGGCTGCCAGACAAGGTCCTTCCAGGTGAACTGGTAGCTCGCCGTATACTCGTTGCCATTACTTTCCATATTATTCCACGCATCATTAGATTGCGTATTTTCGGAACGTGAAATGGCCTCGACTGCGACACCAAAACCCGTAGCAAAACGATGCGACATATAAACACGGTCGTAATTACGACCATCATCATAATATTCATGTCGATAATCAACATAACCCGCTTGCGCGGCCGCAGAGAATAATGAAATCAGTAATAACGCGGATTTAAATTTCATGACCATCCCTCTTCACACTAAATCTAGGAAATTGCCCATCTCGCTCCGTCCATAAATGAGGAAACGATGAAGGAATAAGAATAATTTTATATTTCCACGAAAGTGTATTTTAGAAAGAAGGAAGAAACCTTTGGTATTTTGCCAAAGATTGGCATAAGTGGCAAAAACAAGAAGATAAAAAGGACGCAGATCACCAGTTGAAACATTTTATCGTAAAAATAAAAACACTGTTTTATTTATTAAATAAAAGACATCATTCAATACATCAATACGAATTTCAGTCTGCAGGCACAGATACAAAAAAAGCGCCATAAGGCGCTTTTTTCTGACAGCTGAAACTTACTTGCTGCCTGGGATGCTGAAACGCTTGTTGAAGCGATCAACACGGCCACCGGTAGCAACATCACGCTGCTTGCCAGTATAGAACGGGTGGCACTGACCGCACACGTCCAGGTTCAGATCGTGACCGACGGTAGAGCGGATTTTCATGACGTTACCGCAAGAGCAGTTTGCAGTAATTTCTTCGTATTTCGGGTGAATATCTTTTTTCATGGGAAAACCTCGGTTTAAGGCCGCGTCGCTCTTCCAGCCCTAACGCCAGACACCACGCGATGTTAATTATTCCCCGTCACCTTTCACGCTGCATCAACAGCCTGAAACTCTCGGGTAATGGTCATTGTTTGACGCAATCAATTTGCATCAAAGGCGGCGAATCATACAGAAATTAACCTGCTCATGCAAACTGATCCGCATTCTACCCTTCACTAATGTGTATACTAACCCGCCAGATTTCAAGTCAGGATGATTCAATGCCCGTTGCGCACGTTGCCTTACCCGTTCCGCTACCTCGCACCTTTGACTACCTGCTGCCGGAAGGCATGAGCGCCAAAGCCGGGTGTCGTGTACGCGTGCCCTTTGGCAAGCAACAGGAGCGCGTGGGCATCGTTCTATCCGTTAGCGAGCACAGCGAACTGCCGCTGAGCGAATTGAAAGCCGTTCTCGAAGTGCTGGACAGCGAGCCGGTTTATTCGACCTCCGTCTGGCGTCTGCTGTTGTGGGCGGCTGACTATTATCACCATCCTATCGGCGACGTACTGTTTCATGCCCTGCCGATTCTGCTGCGCCAGGGACGCCCGGCGACAAACGCGCCCATATGGTACTGGTTTGCCACTGAAGAAGGTCAGGTTATTGATCTCAACAGCCTGAAGCGCTCTCCCAAGCAACAGCAGGCGCTGGCTGCGCTACGCCAGGGAAAAATCTGGCGCGATCAGGTGGCTGAACTCGAATTTAATGACGCCGCATTACAGGCGCTGCGGAAAAAAGGGCTGTGCGATCTGGCGAGTGAAACGCCAGGCTTTAGCGACTGGCGTACCCACTACGCGGTTTCCGGTGAGCGTCTTCGACTGAACACCGAGCAAGCCACCGCCGTCGGGGCGATTCACAGCGCCGCGGACAGTTTTAGCGCCTGGCTATTAGCGGGCGTGACGGGCTCAGGCAAAACAGAGGTCTATCTAAGCGTACTGGAAAATGTCCTGGCCCAGGGCAAGCAGGCGCTGGTGATGGTGCCGGAGATTGGCCTGACGCCGCAAACTATTGCCCGTTTTCGCGAACGCTTCAATGCGCCGGTCGAAGTCCTGCACTCCGGTTTGAACGACAGCGAACGTCTTTCGGCCTGGCTGAAAGCAAAAAATGGCGAAGCGGCGATTGTTATCGGCACGCGCTCGTCGCTGTTTACACCGTTTAAAAATCTCGGCGTGATTGTCATCGACGAAGAGCACGACAGCTCTTATAAACAGCAGGAAGGCTGGCGCTATCATGCACGCGATCTCGCGGTTTATCGCGCCCACAGCGAGCAGATCCCGATTATTCTCGGCTCAGCCACTCCGGCTCTGGAAACGCTGTGCAACGTGCGACAGAAAAAATATCGCATGCTGCGCCTGACGCGACGCGCCGGAAATGCGCGTCCAGCCACTCAGCACGTGCTGGATCTCAAAGGTCAGCAGGTGCAGGCCGGACTTGCCCCTGCGCTTATCACCCGTATGCGTCAGCACCTGCAGGCGGATAACCAGGTGATCCTGTTTTTGAACCGCCGGGGCTTTGCTCCTGCGCTGCTGTGCCATGACTGCGGCTGGATTGCCGAATGTCCGCGCTGCGATCACTACTACACGCTGCATCAGGCACAGCACCATTTACGCTGCCACCACTGCGACAGCCAGCGCCCAATACCACGTCAGTGCCCATCCTGCGGCTCAACGCATATGGTTCCGGTTGGACTCGGCACCGAACAGCTTGAGCAGGCTCTGGCCCCTTTTTTCCCCGGCGTGCCAATCTCACGCATCGATCGCGACACCACCAGCCGTAAAGGGTCGCTGGAGCAGCATCTGGCGGAAGTACATCGCGGCGGCGCACGAATTCTGATCGGCACGCAAATGCTGGCCAAAGGCCACCACTTCCCGGACGTCACCCTGGTGGCGCTTCTGGACGTTGACGGCGCGCTGTTCTCTGCAGATTTCCGGTCAGCAGAACGCTTCGCCCAGCTTTACACGCAGGTCTCCGGGCGAGCAGGACGCGCCGGGAAACAGGGCGAAGTGGTGCTACAAACGCACCATCCTGAACATCCGCTGCTGCAAACTTTGCTGTACAAAGGTTATGACGCGTTTGCCGAGCAGGCGCTAGCCGAGCGACAAACGCTCCAGCTTCCACCGTGGACCAGCCATGTGATTGTGCGGGCAGAAGATCATAACAACCAGCATGCGCCAATGTTCTTACAACAGTTGCGAAATCTGATCCAGGCCAGTCCGCTTGCCGATGACAAACTGTGGGTGCTCGGCCCGGTTCCCGCCCTGGCCCCCAAGCGCGGCGGTCGCTATCGCTGGCAAATTTTGTTGCAACATCCGTCGCGAATTCGCTTGCAGCATATCGTCAGCGGTACGCTGGCGCTGATCAATACGCTACCCGATGCACGTAAAGTAAAATGGGTGCTGGATGTCGATCCCATCGAGGGATAATCCTTCACGATGCGAGGCGGATCGTAAAATTAAAGAACCATCACACTTTTTATGAAAATTCTGTAACCGCTTCCATTAACTATCTGATAAAAATGTTTCAGATGAAGGCTATTCAAGGACGAGTCTGTGCCAGCAGCTCTCTGGCGAGGAGAAAGAGTGAAACCGAATAAGCAGGTTGCCGCCGCTACGATGAAAGATGTTGCTCTGAAGGCGAAAGTCTCAACGGCAACCGTATCCCGCGCGTTAATGAACCCGGACAAAGTCTCGCAGTCAACCCGTAACAAGGTTGAACAGGCTGCGCTGGAAGTGGGATATTTACCCCAATCAATGGGACGCAACGTTAAGCGTAATGAATCACGTACCATTCTGGTGATTGTGCCGGATATCTGCGATCCGTTTTTTAGCGAAGTGATTCGCGGCATAGAAGTGACCGCCGCTGAGCAGGGATATCTGGTGCTTATCGGCGACTGCGCCCACCAGAATCAGCAGGAAAAGACCTTCCTCAACCTCATTATCACCAAGCAGATCGATGGCATGGTGCTGCTCAGTTCGCGCCTGCCGTTTGATGCCAGCGTGGAAGAGCAGCGCAACTTGCCGCCGATGGTCATGTCCAACGAGTTCGCGCCAGAGCTGGAACTCCCCACCGTGCACATTGATAACCTCACCGCCGCCTTCAACGCGATGAACTATCTGCTGGAACTGGGGCATAAACGCATTGGCTGTATCGCCGGACCAGAGGATATGCCGCTGTGCCATTACCGTCTGCAAGGTTACGTTCAGGCATTGCGTCGCAGTGGAATTACGGTCGATCCGCATTTCATCGCGCGTGGTGACTTTACCTATGAAGCGGGAGCCAATGCGCTTAAGCAACTCCTTGAGCTTCCACAGCCACCTACTGCGGTCTTTTGCCACAGCGATGTCATGGCGCTGGGGGCACTCTCTTACGCCAAACGTCAGGGTCTGAAGGTACCTGACGATTTATCCATCATTGGCTTTGATAATATTTCGCTCACGGAATTTTGTGATCCACCCCTGACAACCGTCGCACAGCCGCGTTTCGATATCGGACGTGAAGCTATGCTGTTACTGCTCGATCAACTACAAGGTCAGAACGTCAGCAGTGGCTCACGTTTACTGGACTGCGAGCTTATTATTCGGGGCACTACCCGGGCACTGACGTAAAGTAAAGTGCTTTCGGACTCCCCTGTCTGGTCAAAGGCCCGCCGCTTAAGTAACATGGCGGGCTGACGAACGAATAAATACAGCGAAACGATAGTGGCACAACGAGATTATGTACGTCGCGGCCAACCGGCACCTTCGCGGCGCAAGAAGAGCACATCACGGAAAAAACAACGCAATACGCCTGCGGTATCGCCCGCTATGGTTGCTATTGCTGCAGCCGTACTCGTGACCTTTATCGGTGGTCTGTACTTCATTACGCATCACAAGAAAGAAGAGTCCGAAACGCTGCAAAACCAGAAAGTCACCGGTAATGGCATCCCGCCAAAACCGGAAGAGCGCTGGCGATACATCAAAGAGCTGGAAAGCCGTCAGCCTGGCGTACGTGCGCCTACCGAACCGTCTGCAGGCGGCGAGGTACTGAACGCCGATCAGCTTACCAATGAGCAGCGCCAGTTGTTGGCGCAAATGCAGGCCGATATGCGCCAACAGCCAACGCAGCTCAACGAAGTACCGTGGAACGAACAAACTGCTGAACAACGCCAGCAAACGCTGCAGCGTCAGCGTCAGGTGCAACAGCAGCAGTGGAATAACACCCAACAGCAGGCTCAACAGCCGCGCCAACGGGTAACGGAACAGCCGAACCAGCAGCAGCAAACGCGTACTGCGCAAGCCGCACCGGTACAGCAGCCGAAGGCGCAGCCAAAACCGGCGGCCCAACAGCCGTATCAGGATCTACTGCAAACACCTGCGCATACCACCGCCGCTCAGCCGAAAACGCAGCCGGCCGCGCCGATAACGAATGAAACGCAGCCGCCAAAACAGACGGCGGAGAAAAAAGATGAACGCCGCTGGATGGTACAGTGCGGCTCATTTAAAGGCGCTGAGCAGGCAGAAACCGTGCGCGCGCAGTTGGCTTTTGAAGGCTTCAACTCACGTATTACCACCAATAACGGCTGGAATCGCGTGGTCATTGGTCCGGTCAAAGGCAAAGAGAATGCCGACAACACCATCAGCCGCCTGAAAGTTGCTGGTCACACAAACTGCATTCGACTCGCCACTGGGGGTTGAAACCCCCAAAATCCCCCCCATCTATACTTGCATTACGCCCCGCATACTGCGCGGGGCCTGTGTTTTGCATTTGTAACCAAGGGGTCTGCTCGTGACAACAATAGTAAGCGTACGCCGTAACGGCCATGTGGTAATCGCCGGTGATGGTCAGGCCACACTGGGTAACACCGTAATGAAAGGCAACGTGAAGAAAGTCCGCCGTCTGTACAACGACAAAGTCATCGCGGGCTTTGCGGGCGGTACTGCGGATGCATTCACGCTGTTTGAACTGTTTGAACGCAAGCTGGAAATGCACCAGGGTCACCTGGTGAAAGCTGCCGTTGAACTGGCAAAAGACTGGCGTACTGACCGTATGCTGCGCAAACTCGAAGCGCTGCTGGCCGTTGCGGATGAAACTGCATCACTCATCATCACCGGTAACGGCGACGTCATCCAGCCAGAAAACGATCTGATTGCCATCGGCTCCGGCGGTCCCTACGCCCAGGCTGCTGCACGCGCTCTGCTGGAAAACACTGAGCTTGGCGCACGCGAGATTGCTGAGAAAGCGTTGGATATTGCAGGGGATATCTGCATTTATACCAACCACTTCCATACCATCGAAGAATTGAACTCCAAAGCGTAAGGATCCCCCATGTCTGAAATGACCCCACGCGAAATTGTCAGCGAACTGAACAAACACATCATCGGCCAGGATAACGCTAAGCGTTCCGTGGCGATTGCCCTGCGTAACCGCTGGCGCCGCATGCAGCTCAACGAAGAGCTGCGCCATGAAGTTACGCCGAAAAACATTCTGATGATTGGCCCAACCGGCGTTGGTAAAACCGAAATCGCCCGTCGTCTGGCAAAACTGGCCAACGCGCCGTTCATCAAAGTTGAAGCAACAAAATTCACCGAAGTCGGCTATGTTGGTAAAGAAGTTGACTCTATCATCCGCGATCTGACCGATGCTGCCATCAAAATGGTCCGCGTTCAGGCCATCGAGAAAAACCGCTTCCGTGCCGAAGAGATGGCGGAAGAGCGCATTCTCGACGTGCTGATCCCACCGGCTAAAAATAACTGGGGACAGTCAGAGCAGCCGCAGGAACCTTCTGCAGCGCGTCAGGCGTTCCGTAAAAAACTGCGTGAAGGCCAGCTGGATGATAAAGAGATCGAAATCGATCTCGCGGCCGCACCGATGGGCGTTGAAATCATGGCGCCTCCGGGAATGGAAGAGATGACCAGCCAGCTACAGTCCATGTTCCAGAACCTGGGCGGTCAGAAGCAAAAACCGCGTAAGCTGAAAATCAAAGACGCGATGAAGCTGCTGATTGAAGAAGAAGCGGCCAAACTGGTGAATCCGGAAGAGCTGAAACAGGAAGCTATCGACGCCGTTGAGCAACACGGAATCGTGTTTATCGACGAAATCGACAAAATCTGTAAGCGCGGCGAATCCTCCGGCCCGGACGTGTCCCGTGAAGGCGTACAGCGCGACCTGCTGCCGCTGGTTGAAGGCTGCACGGTCTCCACTAAACACGGTATGGTGAAAACAGACCACATTCTGTTTATCGCCTCTGGCGCATTCCAGGTAGCGAAACCGTCTGACCTGATCCCGGAACTGCAGGGTCGTCTGCCGATTCGTGTCGAGCTGCAGGCGCTGACCACCAGCGATTTTGAGCGTATCCTTACCGAACCGAATGCCTCCATCACCGTCCAGTACAAAGCGCTGATGGCGACCGAAGGTGTGGACATCAACTTCACCGAATCGGGCATTAAACGCATTGCCGAAGCGGCCTGGCAGGTCAATGAAACCACCGAAAACATCGGTGCACGTCGTCTGCATACCGTTCTCGAGCGTCTGATGGAAGATATTTCCTATGATGCGAGCGATTTAAACGGCCAAAGCATCACAATTGATGCCGAATATGTGAGCAAACATCTGGATGCGCTGGTCGCAGATGAAGATCTGAGCCGTTTTATCCTATAATCGCGTTCAATGCATTTTCATCACTGTTGATGGGGCTGATAAAGCCCCATTTTTATTGGCGCTAAATATGACTGAACAACAAAAAATTAGCCGCTCACAAGCCTGGCTGGAAAGTTTACGACCTAAGACCTTACCGCTCGCCTTCGCGGCGATCATCGTCGGTACGGCATTAGCATGGTGGCAAGGATACTTCGATCCGCTGGTTGCTCTGTTGGCATTGATTACAGCAGGACTGCTGCAAATTCTGTCCAACCTCGCTAACGACTATGGCGATGCCGTCAAAGGCAGCGACAAGCCCGATCGCATTGGACCGCTGCGTGGTATGCAAAAAGGGGTTATCACCCAACAGCAGATGAAGCGTGCGCTGATCGTCACCGTGGTGTTGATCTGTCTGTCGGGTCTGGCCCTGGTTGCTGTGGCCTGTCACACGCTGGCGGATTTTGTCGGTTTCCTGGTACTTGGGGGCCTGTCGATTATCGCGGCGATCACCTACACCGTGGGTAATCGCCCTTACGGATATATCGGTCTGGGCGATATTTCCGTGCTGGTATTCTTTGGCTGGCTTAGCGTGATGGGAAGCTGGTATCTGCAGGCGCATACGCTGATTCCGGCGCTGATTCTGCCTGCCACCGCCTGTGGCCTGCTGGCAACTGCCGTGCTCAACGTCAACAACCTGCGCGATATCAACAGCGACAGAGAGAACGGCAAGAACACGCTGGTAGTACGTTTAGGTGCCGTCAATGCCCGCCGCTACCATGCCTGCCTGCTGATGGGTACGCTGGTCTGCCTGGCGCTGTTTAACCTGTTTTCGCTACAAAGTCTGTGGGGATGGCTGTTTATCCTTGCCGCTCCGCTGCTTTTCAAACAGGCGCGTTACGTGATGCGCGAAATGGATCCTGCGGCAATGCGTCCGATGCTGGAACGCACCGTAAAAGCGGCGCTATTAACTAACTTGCTGTTTGTCGTTGGAATTTTCTTAAGTCAGTGGTCTCTTTAACTGACAAATATCAATTAACAATTTCAATTTTTAGAATCGCATAACGCCTCGCAACCCTTACAAATAGAGGGTCGCGAGGTTTTTCCATGTTTTTTATATTTTCCGGGGATACCTCGGGGATACCAACGAACGGTAAACACCGTGATCTATAAGTACTAAAATCAGCGTTTCCCAGCTTACTTAACCGATCTCGGGGTCTGAAGCCCAACCGTACGAGAGCGTACGCTAAGTGCATTTTTTAATGCAGGTTGGGCGAGTAAAGAAAATGAGGGTTTTATTTACTTTTTCCATTAATGCCAGTATCCGTGCGGTTTCCGGCATTAACGGTCTTAATAAACCCAGTAATCAAATCAACGTAAACCTGACCGACAACGCCACGAATTTGTAGATTTAAATTCATAAGGTTACGTTTTTAGCGTCCGATCTCGTACGGTTGCCCCCCAAACCAGGGGGCTTAACGCTAGAAGCGGCGTAGCCGCAGTTTTTGACAATTTCGGATATTCCCCGCATTTTTTAACAGGAAAAAATTTACTTTAAGGCGTATTAAGGTGTTTTTACCAATGGATGATGTCTTCAATGATAAGGGAAATGAACGATATAGACCGGGGCGGGTTACGGCTGTTAACGCTTGGTGAGATTAACCTGGCCCGTACCCTCTACGCTTTCACCATCCGCTATAACGAAGTCTGGATCCACCGCAGCAGCTATCTACCTTTCAACCTCCAAAAGAACAACTACGCCATGACGCCCAACGGCGAGTTGTACTTTCAGGAAGGTACTTATGAGCCTGACTTTTCACAGCCGCATGTTAATAACGATCGCGTTAGTGGGCAGCATCTTTTTTTACATGAAATGATGCACGTCTGGCAGCATCAGCGCGGGATGATGGTAAGGATGCGGGGCCTGTTCTCTTGGGCAGTTGATTACTATTACACGTTGGATAAGGCCATACTCTTGGATTACGGCTTAGAGCAGCAGGCTGCAATGGTGGCTGATTATTGGCTGCTTAAAACGTATGGATTCGGCAACCGCTCTGATTTGTATCTCCTCAAGGATTACGATCCATCTGAGCCTGTCCTTAGCCTCATATCCCGCTATGAAAAAGTGTTAGGGAGGTTCCCGCATTGAAACACTACTTTCTCATTCCTGCCTTTTTTGCGCTGGCTGGGTGTGGCGCTGGCGATAGCGTTCCCCCATGGCGTAGTTTCCCCATTATAAATAATTCGCTTTGCTTCTCTGTTAATAAATCGGACGTTCTGAGCCGATACGGCGTTTATTCTGAGCAGGGGAATGAATACAAGACATTGGCGGAAAATTCGCATGTAGCTCTCTCCTATCCTGAAACGTGCTTAAAAATACCGATAACGCCGGGCTATATCTATGCAGCTTCATACACGTTGAACGGAAAGAATTACCGTTACAACTTTTTCATCGACAGAAACGGGCAAATATTAAGCACAAAATAAGGAAATCTATAAATGTCATTACCAGCTTATATGTATATTTATGATGAAAATGGACAGCTGATCAAAGGCAGTTGCATGGCGCAGGGCCGTGAGGGTGCAATTGAAATCATGAACAGCAGTTACGGTGTGTACCAAAACACATGCCGCAACACTGGTAAGCTGATGGGTTCGCGCGAACACAACGCTTTTACCCTGCACAAAGAGATTGATAAGACCTCGCCATATTTTGCGGTTGCAGTCTGCCAAAGTAAGCGGTTGCAAAAGGCAGTAATCCACTATTACGACATCAACGAGGCGGGTGTCGAATACGAGATTTACCGAATTACGCTTAACAACATCGTAATCATGTCCGTCAATGCTGCTCATGCTTATATGCCGGGTTCCCACACTCCGGGCATGATGGAAAATATAGCCATCACCTACTCAGGCATTGAGTGGTTTTATATCGAAGGGAATATCAAATACGACGATGACTGGAGCCGCCCGGTTGGTTACAACCAGCAGCAAAGGTAAATCGAATTGGCAGGCAGATCTGCTGAAAATAAAGACCACTTAGCAGACTGCCTGCAATACTCGTCGCTATTCCCGAACACGCTTACTTGCAATACGAGCGTACTTGGTCATCAAATCAACGTAAATCAAACCAATAATGCAACAACTTTATAGCCTGCTATAGCCCATTGTCTTACGGTATCAAGGGCCTTGAGCCAGCGGCCTAAATCATTATTTCTGATTTTAGTTGTTCTCCGTGTATTTCCATTCCAAAGCATTTTTGTACTTAAAATGGTTGTGGGCGGATCCGGTAACAATCTCCCGCCATCTTTATCACGGTAGCTATCATATGCATAGCGATAGACAGCACGCAGAACACGTGCCCATAAATCAGCCTGGGCTTTACTGCCTTTTTCTTCACGCCTGAACGGGCCACCAAACCATATGCCATGCCCGGTAATGATCTAGTGTCTCGTTTCCACCATTTCACACGTGATAGATGAAAGTTGAAGAGCCATCCAGTCACCAGAATAATTATTGATGGTGTCTTCATATTTTTCGCTGGTCGTTTTTTTATACGCCCGGTAGCCAACCGGGATTTGATGTACTCATCCAAAGCATCAGACAGCGTTACCGCCCATTTTTTCTCTTCACGCCGCCGTTCGTTCGGGTTACGCCGTGTGGTAGCTACTTCACTTAAGGCGCTATATGCCCGCTCTCTGGCCTGCTCAATAGTCATATCCGGGAACTTGCCCAACGTCACACGGTAAAATTTTACGTCGCGCTTTCGGGACACACAAAAACTTTTGCTGCCACTAGACGTAACGCGCAGCCGCAACTCATTAACGACACTATCAGCATATTCAAGGCGTTTGCCGGCATCAGGAACGGGGAGTTCCTGATGCACGGCTTTGGTGAATCTGATCGTTCTCATAGGGCTTTCTTTTATGCTCCAGCAATCTTCCGGAGATACCTCGGGGATACTTTTCAGAGGGAAATACGGGTAATTTCAGGTCATTATCGGCTGTTTTCAAAATCAGTAATCACCTGTTTTTCAATGAAAAATACGAATAGTTATTGATCTGGACACTAATTAACAATTGATGATTTTGCCAACAGTACACATAGCGCGATATACTAAAAATTCTCGCAGCAACTGAACGTTAAGCCTATGAAATACGATACATCCGAGCTTTGTGACATCTATCAGGAAGATGTCAACGTCGTGGAACCGCTGTTCTCTAACTTTGGAGGACGGTCGTCGTTTGGCGGACAAATCATCACGGTAAAATGTTTCGAGGACAACGGGTTGCTGTACGATCTGCTCGAACAAAATGGCCGTGGTCGCATTCTGCTGGTCGATGGCGGCGGTTCTGTCCGTCGTGCGCTAGTCGATGCCGAACTGGCGCGACTGGCCGTACAGAATGAATGGGAAGGTCTGGTCATCTACGGCTCAGTCCGCCAGGTAGACGATCTGGAAGAACTGGATATCGGCATTCAGGCGATTGCCGCAATTCCGGTAGGTGCTTCAGGAGAAGGTATTGGGGAAAGCGATGTGCGCGTCAACTTTGGCGGCGTGACATTCTTCTCCGGCGACCACCTGTACGCCGACAACACCGGGATAATCCTCTCCGAAGACCCGCTCGATATCGAGTAAGTGAAAAAGGCCATCAGCAAGTTTGATGGCCTTTTATTTTCTTCATTCATCCGATTTGTAGTGAATGACCTTAACATCATAATTCCCAGCTCTTGCTTCAACAACGACACTCATCATCTCACGACTTGCAGGATAAGATTCAACGTATGCGTTTAATTTTTCTTCTGCTCTGTGAATATCATTCTTAGGTATCCCCGTAAAAACTATTTCACTGCGTTGAAGATGGCTACCCTCATCTGTATGGCTTACAAAAAACCAGTCGTTGGATACCCTTGGAACCTGTTTAATCAATTTCGGCGTTAATAGCTGATAAATTAATAAATCATGCTGCGTATAGCATTTTTTTGTAAAGACACTCACCATGAAATAACAATAAAGCAGCGCAAAGAAAAGCATAAATGCAATAATAACACCTAATCGTCGAAACGTCATATACGGAGTTCCCGAACATAATTTGGATTCGCAACAGGTTTTATTACATCCATAAATAAGTGTAAGGCCAAAAATCCTGTAAGGATTCGAAACGATGTGACGTACTCAAGAATATAGACAAAGCAATACCTTGCAGAATTCGCTCCTGCAATCCTCGTCGCACCATGAATCTACGATATATACCAGTATTAATATTTAGACCGTGAATGCTTTTAGACATACTTTGATGGTAATTTACTTCATAAAATTCACTATCACCACCACGAGGTCTTGTCATTTCAAACCATAATTTTTCAGCGCCTGCCGGATTAGCGTGGCCTAAATCAATCCACCCTAGATTATCTGTATAGATAAGACCATATCTAATATCTCTGGTGATAAATCGATCCGAATTATCAATAATATCGTTTCTTTTTGTCATATCGTATTCTTTGAAATTTGAGAATTACGATATCCTAAAGTCTACATAGTAAAAAGGCATCCATTATGGATGCCTTTTTAAAGAAATCAGAATTAGACTTCTTCCATACGCCCCAACAGGGCATGCAGACGATCCTGCCAGCCATTCTGCTGTTCTTTCAGGTTGTTGTTCTCACGCTCCAGCTCTTCACGCTGCTGCTGTGCAGACTGAACTTCCTGCGACAGTGAGTTGTTCTTTTCTTTCAGCTCTTCGATTTCCATCTGCAACAGCGTGATGGTATCAATCGCCTGCTGTACTTTTGCTTCCAGTTTCTCAAACACTTCTAATGACATCGTCATACCTCTCCTGAATTGCAAGGCGTTGATGGATAAAAATCCTCGTCCCGATAACCGGCGACGCCTTAATAAAAACGAGCGCACTCTACTTAACACCGATTGTATGAAGCCGCGTCATCCCTGTCCAGCGGCATCCCGCGCAGATTGCGGTTTGCAACACTTTTCGTCTTTCTCCTGGTGACATTACTATCATAACTCTTAAGTGTTAACGAATTGATCATTGAAATGATTCAGCTCACACTATTTTTGTATAACAAATACCGCGAAATGGCGCGATAACGCTCATTTTGTTGATGGAGTACACACATTTTAATTTCGATATTTCTCGTTTTTGCGCGTTAACGATAAATTAACAGTGTGCCTACCGGCTCCGGGGATGTCAGTGACCTTCTCGCATACAATAAACATTAAACTCTCTTCAGGATCCGATTATGAGTCAAACATCAACCTTAAAAGGCCAGTGCATTGCTGAATTCCTCGGTACCGGGTTGTTGATTTTCTTCGGTGTGGGATGTGTCGCTGCACTCAAAGTTGCTGGGGCTACTTTTGGTCAGTGGGAAATCAGTATCATCTGGGGTCTGGGGGTAGCGATGGCTATTTATCTGACCGCAGGCGTTTCTGGTGCACACCTGAATCCAGCGGTAACCATCGCACTCTGGCTGTTCGCCTGTTTTGATAAACGCAAAGTTGCTCCTTTTATTATTTCGCAAATTGCCGGCGCCTTTTGCGCAGCGGCACTGGTTTACGGGCTTTATTACAATCTTTTCATCGATTTCGAACAAACTAACCATATCGTGCGCGGCAGTACCGAGAGCCTGGGTCTGGCAGGTACTTTCTCGACCTATCCGAACCCGCATATCAATTTTGTGCAGGCCTTCGCGGTTGAAATGGTCATTACCGCTATTCTAATGGGGCTGATTCTGGCTCTGACCGACGATGGTAACGGTGTACCTCGTGGTCCGCTGGCACCACTGCTGATCGGCTTGTTGATCGCCGTTATTGGTGCTTCCATGGGTCCGCTAACAGGTTTTGCGATGAACCCGGCACGTGACTTCGGACCGAAACTCTTCGCCTGGATGGCCGGATGGGGTGAGATTGCCTTCACGGGTGGTCGTGATATCCCTTACTTCCTGGTCCCGGTGTTTGGCCCGATTACCGGCGCGATTTTAGGCGCATGGGCATATCGCAAACTGATTGGTCGCCATTTACCGTGCGATGTCTGCGCGATTGAAGAGAAAGACGTTGCGACCAACACTCAACAAAAAGCTTCGCAGTAATGTGACTACGGGACAAATAATCATGACTGAAAAAAAATATATCGTTGCGCTCGACCAGGGCACCACCAGCTCCCGCGCGGTCGTAATGGACCACGATGCGAATATCGTTAGCGTTTCACAGCGCGAATTCGAGCAAATCTACCCGAAAGCAGGTTGGGTAGAACATGACCCAATGGAAATTTGGGCGACCCAAAGCTCCACGCTGGTAGAAGTTCTGGCGAAAGCCGATATCAGTTCCGATGAAATTGCAGCGATCGGTATTACCAACCAGCGTGAAACCACCATCGTCTGGGAGCGTGAGACCGGTAAACCTATCTATAACGCAATTGTGTGGCAGTGTCGTCGTACCGCGGATATCTGCGAAAAGCTCAAGCGCGACGGTATGGAAGAGTACATCCGTAATAACACGGGTCTGGTAATTGACCCGTACTTTTCCGGCACTAAAGTGAAGTGGATCCTCGACCACGTGGAAGGCTCACGTGAGCGCGCTCGTCGCGGCGAACTGCTGTTCGGTACGGTAGACACCTGGCTTATCTGGAAAATGACGCAGGGACGTGTACACGTAACGGATTACACCAACGCCTCTCGTACCATGCTGTTCAACATCCACTCCCTGGACTGGGATGACACGATGCTGGATGCGCTGGATATTCCGCGTGCAATGCTGCCAGAAGTGCGTCGTTCTTCTGAAGTGTACGGCCAGACCAACATCGGTGGTAAAGGCGGCATTCGTATTCCTATCTCCGGTATTGCCGGTGACCAGCAGGCCGCTCTGTTTGGCCAGCTGTGCGTGAAGGAAGGGATGGCGAAAAACACTTACGGTACCGGCTGCTTCATGCTGATGAACACTGGCGAGAAAGCCGTTAAGTCCGAAAATGGACTACTGACCACCATCGCCTGTGGACCGACCGGGGAAGTGAACTACGCGCTGGAAGGTGCGGTATTTATGGCTGGCGCATCCATCCAGTGGCTGCGCGATGAAATGAAACTCATCAGCGATGCATTCGACTCTGAATATTTCGCCACCAAAGTGAAAGATACCAACGGCGTGTACGTCGTTCCGGCATTTACAGGCCTTGGCGCACCGTACTGGGACCCGTATGCACGCGGAGCCATCTTCGGCCTGACCCGTGGCGTAAACTCCAACCACATCATCCGCGCAACGCTTGAGTCTATCGCTTACCAGACCCGTGACGTACTGGAAGCGATGCAGGCTGATTCCGGTATTCGCCTGCACGCCCTGCGCGTCGATGGCGGTGCGGTCGCCAACAACTTCCTGATGCAGTTCCAGTCCGATATTCTCGGCACGCGCGTTGAGCGCCCGGAAGTCCGCGAAGTCACCGCATTGGGTGCGGCTTACCTTGCCGGTCTGGCAGTAGGTTTCTGGCAGAATCTGGATGAACTGCAGGAGAAAGCGGTCATCGAGCGTGAATTCCGCCCGGGCATCGAAACCACCGAGCGTAATTTCCGTTACAGCGGCTGGAAAAAAGCGGTCAAACGCGCCATGGCGTGGGAAGATCACGACGAGTAATTCGTCATTGCCGGATGGCGACTTTACCTTGTCCGGCAATATCTTCGTGCGGGGGCAACCCCGCACACACATCAATAATCTAGTCCCCTCCCCTGTGCTACACTTCGCGCCATTCCTTTCAGCTACGAGTTTGCAATGAGACGAGAACTTGCCATTGAATTTTCACGCGTGACCGAAGCGGCCGCGCTGGCTGGCTATAAATGGCTGGGCCGCGGCGATAAAAATACCGCTGATGGCGCGGCGGTGAACGCCATGCGTATTATGCTCAACCAGGTCAACATCGACGGCACCATCGTGATTGGCGAGGGTGAGATTGATGAAGCGCCGATGCTGTTTATCGGCGAGAAAGTCGGAACCGGCCACGGTGATGCGGTCGACATCGCCGTCGATCCTATCGAAGGCACGCGTATGACGGCAATGGGCCAGGCGAACGCGCTGGCGGTGTTGGCTGTAGGCGATAAAGGCTGTTTCCTGAACGCGCCAGACATGTACATGGAAAAGCTGATTGTCGGTCCTGGCGCAAAAGGGTCCATCGACCTGAATCTGTCGCTGGAAACCAACCTGCGAAACATTGCAGCCGCGCTGAACAAACCACTGAGTGACCTGACCGTCACCATCCTGGCAAAACCACGCCATGACGAGGTTATTGCAGAGATGGCGAAACTGGGCGTGCGCGTCTTCGCCATTCCTGACGGCGACGTTGCGGCCTCGATTCTGACCTGTATGCCAGACAGCGAAGTGGACGTGCTGTACGGTATTGGTGGCGCACCGGAAGGCGTGGTTTCCGCGGCCGTCATCCGCGCGCTGGACGGCGACATGCAGGGCCGCCTGCTGGCGCGCCATGACGTCAAAGGCGACAGCGAAGAGAACCGTCGTATTGGCGAACAGGAACTGGCCCGCTGCACCGCGATGGGCATTGAAGCGGGCAAAGCGCTGCGTCTGGATGAAATGGCGCGCAGCGACAACGTCATTTTCTCCGCTACCGGCATCACCAAAGGCGATCTGCTGGAAGGGATTAGCCGTAAAGGCAATATCGCAACCACCGAAACGCTGTTGATCCGCGGCAAATCACGCACGATCCGCCGCATTCAGTCGATTCACTACCTCGATCGCAAAGATCCCGATGTGCAGGCGCACATCCTGTAATTGATTTGATCAATAGAGCCTTCCAGCCCATCCGGGCTGGAAATCTTTCGTCCAACGAACGAAGATAAGGCAATCAAAGCAGACAGGAGAAAACCATGGCAGATTGGGTAACAGGCAAAGTCACAAAGGTGCAGAACTGGACCGATGCCCTGTTTAGTTTGACCGTGCGAGCTCCGGTTCTTCCTTTCACTGCAGGTCAGTTCACCAAGCTTGGCCTTGAGATCGACGGTGAGCGCGTCCAGCGCGCCTATTCCTACGTGAATGCGCCCGATAACCCCGACTTAGAATTTTATCTGGTGACGGTTCCCGACGGCAAACTCAGCCCTCAACTGGCGGCGCTAAAGCCTGGCGATGAAGTTCAGGTGGTGAGTGAGGCCGCTGGATTCTTCGTGCTGGATGAAGTCCCTGATTGCGAAACGCTATGGATGCTGGCAACCGGCACGGCTATCGGCCCGTATTTGTCGATTCTGCAACTAGGCAAAGATCTGGGGCGCTTTAAAAATCTGGTGCTGGTCCACGCCGCACGCTATGCCGCCGATTTGAGCTACCTGCCATTGATGCAGGCGCT
Organism: Citrobacter sp. 506; assembly: GCF_050434985.1. NCBI lineage: Bacteria > Pseudomonadati > Pseudomonadota > Gammaproteobacteria > Enterobacterales > Enterobacteriaceae > Citrobacter > Citrobacter sp. 506. The sequence continues at coordinate 93,913 of NZ_JBNDJN010000007.1, read as the reverse complement.
GGAAAAGCGCTACGAAGGTAAATTACGCATCCAGACGGTTGTTAGCCGTGAGACAGCCGTAGATTCGCTGACCGGGCGTGTACCGGCGCTGATTGAAAGCGGTGAACTGGAAAAGGCGGTAGGGCTGCCAATGGATAAAGAAACCAGCCATGTGATGTTGTGCGGAAATCCACAAATGGTACGCGACACGCAGCAACTGCTGAAAGAGACCCGGCAGATGACCAAACACCTGCGCCGTCGACCGGGCCATATGACTGCTGAGCACTACTGGTGAGGGTTGCCGGGCGGCGCTTGCGCTTCTCCGGTCGACAACTACTGGCGCTCGGCTTTGTACTTTACGTCCTGCGTATCCTTACCATATTTATTTTCGTCCTGGGTGCCAATGAACGCGCCCAGATCGATGAGCATGCCGACCAGAATGAGCGTCGGAACAAAGCGACCAACCGCCCATTGCCAGACGCCGGGTAACATCGTCCAATTTCCGGCCAGCAGCATCCACGCCAAAATCATCAGCAGCGCCCACGCTCCAGAACGTCCCCGATCGTGCAGGCGTTTTACCGTCACTGCCGCCGTCGGCCATAGCAGACAAACCAGACAAAATGCCGCAGTCTGAATATCGAGTAATTGCTTGCTCGCCAGCGAGAACAGAACCAGCATTCCGACGATCCACAGACCTATCCAAATCCAGAAATCACGGCGCCCGATGCGCCCTTTAAATGAGAATAACCACTGCTGTATGGTCATGTAAGTTCCTTTATTATTACCTTCCAGAACAGTTTACCCTTTTGACAAGCCCGACAGTTACCGTTTTAATCGTGAGCAGTCATAACGAAAGGTACGATTGATGAAGCAAGGATTTACACTGTTTTTATTATTGTTTTCAGCCTTCACCGCGAGCGTTGCGGCACGGGCGGAAGAGCCATCGACGGCAACCACGGCCCCCTATTTACTGGCGGGTGCGCCGACCTTTGACCTGTCGATTAGCCAGTTTCGCGAAAACTTTAATACGCAGAATCCGAAGCTTATCCTGAATGAGTTCCGCGCCATCGACAGCAGCCGCGATCGGGCAAACCTCACCCGCGCGGCCAGTAAAATCAATGAAAACCTGTATGCGTCCTCCGCCCTTGAGCGCGGCACGCTAAAAATCAAAAGTATGCAGATAACCTGGTTGCCGATTCAGGGACCAGAACAAAAGGCGGCCAAAGCGAAAGCGCTGGAATACATGACCGCCGTCATTCGTACCGTCGCGCCGCTACTGACGAAAGAGCAGAGCCAGAAAAAGCTGCAAAAACTGCTCGCTGCCGGGAAAGGTAAACACTATTACGCCGAAACAGAAGGCGCAATTCGCTATGTTGTGGCAGATAACGGTGAAAAAGGGCTGACCTTCGCTGTTGAACCGATTAAGCTGGCACTATCAGATAGTCTTGAGAAGGCGAATTGATGACAAAAAGCAAAGCCTTTCCGCAGACGAATCTCTATACTGTTTCACAGACCATGCTGCCCTGACGGGCGGCCATATTCCTTAATTCGCTGACAAGCGTGGAGAAATGAAATGCGACATCCTTTAGTGATGGGTAACTGGAAACTGAACGGCAGCCGCCACATGGTAAACGAACTGGTTGCTAATCTGCGTAAAGAACTGGCTGGCGTTGCTGGCTGTGCAGTAGCAATCGCTCCGCCGGAAATGTATATCGACCTGGCGAAACACGCCGCTGCCGGTAGCCACATTATCCTGGGCGCGCAGAACGTTGACCTGAACCTGTCTGGCGCATTTACCGGTGAAACAAGTGCTGAAATGTTGAAAGATATCGGCGCGCAGTACATCATTATCGGTCACTCTGAGCGTCGTACTTACCACAAAGAGTCTGACGAGCTGATCGCTAAAAAATTCGCCGTGCTGAAAGAACAAGGTCTGACTCCGGTTCTGTGCATCGGTGAAACCGAAGCAGAAAACGAAGCGGGCAAAACTGAAGAAGTCTGTGCACGTCAGATCGACGCCGTTCTGAAAACTCAGGGCGCGGCAGCATTCGAAGGCGTCGTTATCGCTTACGAACCAGTATGGGCAATCGGTACCGGTAAATCTGCAACTCCTGCTCAGGCTCAGGCTGTTCACAAATTCATTCGTGACCACATTGCTAAAGCTGACGCGAAAATCGCTGAACAAGTTATCATCCAGTACGGCGGTTCCGTAAACGCAGCGAACGCAGCAGAACTGTTCGCTCAGCCGGACATCGATGGCGCGCTGGTTGGCGGTGCTTCTCTGAAAGCAGATGCCTTCGCGGTCATCGTTAAAGCAGCAGAAGCGGCTAAACAGGCGTAATGCTGTTGAGGCGGGTAGCGCTTCGCTGACCCGTCCTCCAAGACTGTAGGCCCGGTAAGCGTTAGCGCTACCGGGCTTTTTTTTACAACTTACCCAACACGCTAAACCACAGATAATCCAGCGGCAGAAGAAGCAGATATGTTGCCGTCGCCAGCGCGATACACAGCAGCATCCCCGCCCTCGCAGGCACTTTCCCAAGCGCCATCGCCACCACAATCGGCGAAGCCTGATACGGCAGTAGCGGTGTGGAATACCCCAATACCTGAATCATAATTACCGACAGCAGCGGGAACCCAGTCGCATCGGCAAAACTTTGCGCCAGAGTGGTATACAGCGCCGGAACGCCGTTCGCCGTCATAATAAAATTGAGTGCGGTGGTAATGCCGGTCAGCGCGAGAAAGCTGGTAAATGGTTTTTCCGCATCCAGCGGCATCACCTGTAACAGCGCCTCGCCCACTGCACTGCCAATGCCGGTCTGGGTAACGGTGATTGCCAACCCCAGAATCCCCGCCACGTAAATGCAGGTCCTGATATTTACCCCGGAGGAAAACTCGTCGCCATTGATAAAACCAATCCGTGGTAGCAGCGTGATAACCGCCGCCGCCAGCCCGGTCCACGCAGGCCCTATACCGTGCCAGCTTTCACTTACCCACAGCAGCAGCACCACTGCTAACATCCAGGCCAAGCGTTTTTCATCCCGGCTCATGGGTTCCGCTGGCGTGAGATCGCGCGGTGCGTGGGGCTTGCCAGGGAACAGCCAGCAGATAAGCATGATGAGCACCGCGCCTTTAAGCCAGCCCAGAACCGGCGTATGCAGCAGCAAATAGGGAAGATAATTGAGGTGGATGCCGTAAGAGCCTTCCGCCGCGCCGCTCATTACCAGATTTGGCACGTTAGCGGGTAAAATCGTCGCGGAAAGCTGGAACGTCCCAAACCCGACGGCCAGCGCCAGACCATACCAGGCGCGCGTACCCTCGTTAATTCCGGCACGCTTCGCCATTGCGGCAACAATCGGCATCAGCAGCGCAATACGCCCCATATTGGACGGCATCACAAACGCCAGCGCGTAACTGAGCAGCACCACGCTCGCCACCATTAACGGCCAGGAATCGGTCAATCGCGATGACAGCGCTCTCGCCGCCCTGTCCGCCAGCCCCGTTTTGCGAATCGCGATACCCAGCACAAAACCACTAAAGACCAGCCAGAATGCCGAAGACGCAAATCCGCCAAAGATCACATCCGCAGGTGCGATTTTGGCGACCATTGCTACGGCAAAGAACAGCAGCGCCGTTATAAACTCCGGCAGTAGCGACGTCGCCCAGAGCAGGATAGTAATGCCAACCACCAGAGAGGGGATAAACAAAGGGTGTGTAAGCCAGAGCGACATGCCTGTCTCCTGTTGTTTTTTTCAACAAGAATACGGGGACAGACATGCGGAGTAAATGCCAGATTAGGTGGGGTTAACGCAGAATATCACATTGATGATCCTGAATTTCCTCAGCGGAGGCGAGATTGAGCGACAACAGATTGCGCTGGGTCGCCAGCAGGACAAAGGACTCATCGCTCTGACGCACCATCGCCAGCGCATAGCTGCCCATGTGCTCACGCGCATCCGGCACCTCTTCTGCCAGCATCATAAACGGGCTGCGTTGCGCCAGTTCATTTTCCGTGACGCGACGCGCCAGATATTCATGACCGCGCAGCCCACCCGGTAATGGCAGCCAACGGGTGCTGATTTTCGCCAGATTGTCATCCAGCTGTTTTCTGACATCGGTTCGCAGGCAGGAGATATGAATATGCAGATGATTTTGCGTACGCCCACTACGCGAGTTAATGGTCAGCGATACCGCTTTGTCAGGGATTTCCTGACCGTATTTTTGGCTCATAAAGCTGCGCGCCTGCCAGGCCAGCCAGAAAAAGTTCGGCGTCCCTGATTTCAGCAGCAGCGGGCTTTCCGTTCCGTTGATGCGCCAGGTCGGCATCAACAGGTATTGCAGTGGGCCGTTACGATCTTTGAACACCACATATCCGGCATCCGGCTTCACTTCGGCGCACGGCGTGGGATCCTGCTGCTGCAACTGGTGCGGCAGGCATTGCTGAAGAACAATCTGGCGTAATGCGTCCGGGTTACCGGTGAATTTCCAGTACCCGATACCTGCAGCAGCGGCGACTACAATCACCGCCAGTAAAAGATAGCCTGCTTTTTTCATTACGCGTTCCCTGTATCTCATTGAAGGGCAAGAGTAACGCAAAACCATGACAAATAAAAAACCCGGTCGCGTTATGCCACCGGGTCGGTAAATCACAGACTTATTTAGCGCTTGCTGATCTGGTCAAACGTACCACCGTTAGAGAAGTGCTCTTTCTGCGCTTTCGTCCAGCCGCCAAACTCTTCGTCGATGGTGAACAGTTTCAGCTTCGGAAATGCATTTTCGTATTTCTTCGCAACGTCTGCATCACGCGGACGATAGTAGTTTTTCGCTGCAATTTCCTGACCTTCCGGAGAATAGAGATATTTCAGGTAGGCTTCCGCCACCGTTTTGGTGTCTTTCTTTTCCACTACTTTGTCGACCACGGAAACGGTCGGTTCCGCGAGGATAGATTCACTCGGCGTCACTATCTCGAATTTGTCTTTGCCCAGCTCGTTTGTCGCCAGCAGGGCTTCGTTTTCCCAGGCGATCAGCACATCACCGATACCGCGCTCAACGAAGGTATTGGTTGAGCCACGCGCACCGGAGTCCAGCACTTCAACATTCTTATACAGGGCCTTCACGAAGTCTTGTGCCTTGGCCTGATCGTTGTTGTTGTGGTGCAAGGCGTAGCCCCATGCCGCCAGATAGTTCCAGCGTGCGCCGCCTGAGCTTTTCGGGTTTGGCGTAATGACCGACACGCCTGGTTTGATCAGATCGTTCCAGTCATGAATTTGTTTGGGGTTGCCTTTGCGGACCAGGAAAACGATGGTGGAGGTGTATGGCGCGGAGTTATCCGGCAGACGCTTAATCCAGTTTTTATCGATACGACCACGTTCAGCAATGGCATCCACATCGTAAGCCAGCGCCAGCGTCACGACATCGGCTTCAATGCCGTTAATGACGGAGGTCGCTTGTTTACCCGAACCGCCGTGCGACTGGCGGATCACGACGTTGTCGCCCGTTTCCTGCTTCCAGTGCGCGCTGAAGGCCTTATTGTACTGCTCGTACAGTTCACGCGTTGGATCGTACGATACGTTAAGTAACTGAATATCCTTTGCCAGAACGCTGGTCGATGCCAGCAATAATGTTAACCCTACGCCCCATTTGTTCATCGCCCAGCTCTCTTATGTGGTGTTGTGATGAGCAAAGCGTGCCAGAAAGGTATCCAAACATTAAAGAATAAAAAAAGATTTGCTATAACTTGGGGGAATAAATGCGGGGAATTGTGCCGAATGGTGGTTAGCGGCTGATCAGGCCTACAAGTCTTTACAACCTGTAGGCCTGATGCGCTTAGCGCCATCAGGCGCGGAAAAAACAATCAGTACAGTTTTTTCGCGCAGTCCAGCCAGTCACCTTTGAACGGACGCTTCATGTTTTCAATCGCGTCGATGATGTCGTGGTGAACCAGTTGCTCGTTCTGAATACCTACACAGCGACCGCCGTGACCTGCCAACAGCAGTTCAATGGCATATGCGCCCATACGGGACGCCAGGATACGGTCGTAAGGCACCGGAGAACCACCACGCTGGATGTGACCCAGTACGGTTGAGCGCGTTTCACGACCCGTTTCTTTCTCGATGTAATGCGCCAGTTCGTCAACGTCACACATGTGCTCAGTGATCGCCACAATCGCGTGTTTTTTACCTTTCGCGATGCCTGCTTTGATTTCAGCAACCAGATCGTCACGGCTGAATTCCACTTCCGGAACCACCACGAACTCACAGCCGCCAGCAATGGCAGCCGCCAGAGTCAGATCGCCACAGTAGCGGCCCATCACTTCAACGATGGAAATACGCTGGTGAGAAGAAGAGGTATCACGCAGACGGTCAATCGCTTCGACTACGGTACCCAGAGCGGTGAAATAACCGATGGTGTAGTCGGTGCCTTTGATATCGTTGTCGATAGTGCCTGGCAGACCGATGCATGGGAAGCCCATTTCAGTCAGGCGTTTTGCCCCCATGTATGAACCGTCACCACCGATAACAACCAGTGCGTCAATGCCACGCTTTTTCAGGTTTTCGATAGCCACGGCACGCACGTTTTCGTCGCGGAATTCCGGGAAGCGGGCAGAACCGAGGAATGTACCGCCACGGTTGATCATGTCGGACACGCTGTAGCGGTCAAGTTGAACCATACGGTCTTCATACAAACCCAGGTAGCCATCATGGATCCCCATGACTTCCAGCCCTTCCGTCAACGCTGCACGTACAACACCACGGATTGCTGCGTTCATGCCCGGCGCATCACCGCCGCTTGTCAACACACCGATTTTCTTAATCATGACTACCTCTGAACTTTGGAATGCAAAATGAAATCTGCTGCCGGAAGTCGATTCCGCATATCGAAACGATCCAACGAATATGCAGATAGTATAACAATCACTTCCTGCTGAATTGATTCAGGTCAGGCCAAATGGTGGTAATTTATACACAAAATGCTGGCCCGGTTCACTTTTTTTACAACGAATTATAAAAGCTCAAACATCTTGCCTTCCTTGGGTACGACCGAACAGGGATCCTGATGAATGATGACATCCGATCCCGGGAAACGCCGTAAAATTGCCTGCTCTACCTGTTCAGCCACTAAATGCGCCTGAACGAGCGGCAGATTATCTTCCATTTCCAAATGAATCTGAATAAAGCGGGTCGGCCCTGACTGCCGCGTGCGAAGATCGTGAGCGCCGCTGACTCCAGGCCATGACGTCACAATATCAATAATTTCCTGACGTTCTTCATCGGGTAAAGCGCGATCCAGCAAAGACTGTACCGCCTCATAACCCATGCGTAATGCACTATATAAAATATAGATGCCAATCCCGAGCGCAAACAAGGCATCTGCGCGATGCCAGCCGTACCATGCCAGCCCAAGCGCTACGAGAATCGCACCGTTCATCATAACATCAGACTGATAATGAAGCATATCCGCCCTAACGGCCTGACTTTGCGTGCGCTTCACCACCCAGCGCTGAAACGAGACCAGAATGATTGTACACACTAACGCAATGATGGTGACAACCACCCCGACGCCAGGATCTTTCATTGGCGTGGGTTGGATGAGATGCTGAATCCCGGTCAGGAATAAAAACAGCGCCGAACCGGAAATAAACATGCTTTGCGCCAGCGCCGCCAGCGATTCCGCTTTTCCGTGTCCGAACGTATGTTCATCATCGGCCGGTTGCAAAGAATAGCGCACCACCAACAGGTTGGTTAACGACGCGGCGATGTCCACCAAAGAATCCACCAGCGCTGCCAGAATACTGACCGATCCGGTGTACCACCACGCAAAAATCTTGATCAAAAGTAACAGCGATGCCATCACGGTCGCCGCGATAGCCGCCCGGCTAACCAGCCGCCCATAGGTTTGATTCATAAACACTCCTGCCATGATATGCCGCTAGTATAACGGATGAAGTAAAACAGTCAGGCAATAACCGAGTGACAAATTTTGGGCAAAAAAAACCCCCACATCATGTGGGGGAAGACAGGGATGGTGTCTATGGCAAGGAAAACAGGGTTACTACTGGGAACGTGAGTTGCTACTACTCAATAAATTCAACGATGAGCTTTTTTTCCAGTGCGCTACGTCGCGCAGTTGCTCCATTCGTTGTTCATGTCTCTCATTTAAAACCGCTTGCTGCTCGGGCGTTAACAGGCGATACATCTGGTTGCGAACCTTGGCTATTTCAACCTGGCGGGCAACCTGTTCTTGCGCCATTCTTTCTGCCTGAGCGCGCACAGCGCGTTCATCAAATTTCTCTGCGGTGACAAGGCGATGCATTGTCTCCATTTCGCTAACATTAACAGGAGGCTGTTCGTGTCTTGCCTGCTGCATTAAATCTCGCATCTGTTGACGTTGATGTTCGGTTAAACTGATACCGTCGAACATGTGGCTCTGAACGCTGCGTTGCGCGGAGCCTTCACCCAGGTGCCAGTGATCGCCTGTGACGACTTCAGCTGCATGGCTTAAAGTACTCAGTGCCAGCGTTGAGGCCATGACGGCAGCGGTAACTTTGCCCATCACTTGCTCCCAAAATCTTTTCTGTCGCGATTCAACGAGAGACAGTTTACGATTCGGGCTGCAAACATGCGTCAGGGGGTGTAAAACAACGTAAAGTCATAGATTAGCGACGCCTGATGACGTAATTTCTGCCTCGGAGGTACGTAAACAATGAATAAAATCCTGTTAGTTGATGATGACCGAGAGCTGACTTCCCTGTTAAAGGAGTTGCTCGAAATGGAAGGTTTCGATGTGCTGGTTGCCTATGATGGGGAACAGGCGCTTGAGCTTCTGGATGACAGCATCGATTTACTTTTGCTCGACGTCATGATGCCGAAGAAAAATGGCATTGATACGCTGAAAGCACTTCGTCAGACACACCAGACACCCGTAATCATGCTGACCGCTCGCGGCAGCGAATTGGATCGCGTACTTGGCCTTGAGCTGGGCGCGGACGACTATTTACCCAAACCGTTTAACGACCGTGAACTGGTCGCGCGCATCCGCGCTATTTTGCGTCGCTCACACTGGAGCGAACAGCAGCAGAACAGCGACAACGGTTCGCCGACTCTGGAAGTGGATGCGTTAAGCCTTAATCCGGGTCGCCAGGAAGCCAGCTTTGACGGGCAAACCCTGGAATTAACCGGCACCGAATTCACCCTGCTCTATTTGCTGGCACAGCATCTCGGTCAGGTGGTTTCGCGTGAACACCTGAGCCAGGAAGTGCTGGGCAAACGCCTGACGCCTTTTGATCGCGCGATCGACATGCATATCTCGAACCTGCGTCGTAAGCTGCCAGAACGTAAAGACGGACACCCGTGGTTTAAAACCCTGCGCGGTCGCGGCTACCTGATGGTCTCCGCTTCATGATAGGGAGCTTAACCGCACGCATCTTTGCCATCTTCTGGTTGACGCTGGCACTGGTGTTGATGTTGGTACTGATGTTACCCAAGCTTGATTCACGCCAGATGACCGAGCTACTGGATAGCGAGCAGCGCCAGGGGTTGATGATTGAGCAACACGTTGAAGCTGAACTGGCGAACGATCCACCCAACGATTTGATGTGGTGGCGTCGCTTGTTTCGGGCGATAGACAAGTGGGCGCCGCCAGGACAGCGGTTATTGCTTGTTACGACGGAAGGACGTGTGATCGGCGCAGAACGCAACGAAATGCAGATCATTCGTAACTTTATTGGTCAGGCCGATAACGCCGACCATCCGCAAAAGAAAAAATACGGTCGCGTTGAGATGGTCGGGCCTTTCTCCGTCAGAGACGGCGAAGATAACTACCAGCTGTATCTCATTCGACCTGCCAGCAGCTCACAATCTGACTTTATCAATCTGTTGTTCGACCGACCGCTGTTGTTGCTGATTGTCACCATGTTAGTCAGCTCTCCACTACTGCTCTGGCTTGCCTGGAGCCTGGCGAAACCGGCGCGTAAGTTGAAAAACGCGGCAGATGAAGTGGCCCAGGGCAACCTGCGTCAGCATCCGGAACTGGAAGCCGGTCCGCAGGAATTTCTGGCGGCAGGCGCCAGCTTTAACCAGATGGTGACGGCGCTGGAGCGAATGATGACCTCGCAGCAACGCCTGCTGTCGGACATCTCCCACGAGTTGAGAACGCCGTTGACGCGTCTGCAGTTGGGCACCGCGCTGCTGCGCCGTCGTAGCGGTGAAAGCAAAGAGCTGGAGCGTATTGAAACAGAAGCGCATCGACTGGACAGCATGATCAACGACCTGCTGGTGATGTCACGCAATCAGCAGAAAAACGCGCTGGTCAGTGAAACGGTGAAAGCCAATCAGCTGTGGGGCGAAGTGCTGGATAACGCCGCCTTTGAAGCCGAGCAGATGGGTAAATCACTCACGGTGAATTTCCCGCCGGGCCCGTGGCCGCTGTATGGCAACCCAAATGCGCTGGAAAGCGCGCTGGAAAACATTGTGCGCAATGCCCTGCGTTATTCACACACGCAGATTGAAGTTGGCTTCGCGGTGGATATCGATGGGATTACCATCACCGTCGACGACGATGGCCCGGGCGTTAGCCCTGAAGACCGAGAACAGATTTTCCGTCCGTTCTATCGTACCGATGAGGCGCGCGATCGCGAGTCTGGCGGAACAGGTCTGGGTCTGGCGATTGTTGAAACCGCAATCCAACAGCATCGTGGCTGGGTGAAAGCCGAAGACAGCCCGCTGGGTGGTTTACGGCTGGTAATTTGGTTGCCGCTGTATAAACGCGCTTAACAGGCTTCCCCGGTAACGTCGTACCGGGGAAGTTCTCACATTATGCTGCCACAGTCGCAGCCGTTAGCTTTTGCTTTTTAATCCGCTTCACCAGAATGGTCGAACAGATAAAGCCCATTAAGCTGAATGCAATCATCACGCTAAAGACATAGTTATAGCCCGTAATGCCGCTATTGGTATCCAGTAAATAGCCGTATAACGTATACGCAAACATGGCGGGCATATAACCGATGATACAGCCAAATGCCATCGCCGAACCGGCATATTCACGCGGGGTACCAATCTCATCCATTGGTGCAAAGAAAATGGCGCGCTGTGAGAAAATAATCGCCCCAAATCCTAGCGTCGCCGCCATACCGATATACACATTCATCGTTTGATGTGGCAACAGCATAAAAACAACCATAGCAGCAGCAGAGATCAGAAACGTCCACTTCAGGTAAACCGTAGGTGATTTAGCAACCTTATCCGCCAGCAGCCCACCAATCGGCCCTCCCACCATTTTCAATGCATACTGGTTGATGATGCCGTACGCGCCGACGAGCGCTACCGGCAGCATGTAGATATCTTTTAAGAATGGGATGAAGTAAGTCAGGCCACAGTACGCGGCGTAAACAAAGAAAATCCCTAAAGAAGCCAGCCAGACGTTAGGGCAGGACAACACATGTTTGATACCCTTTAAGACTTCCATGTTGGCACTGGTTTTCTCGCCGCCTTTCACTTTGTCATCATCGACAATAAAGTAAGTGAGAACGCCCGCAGCCAGCGTAATTAGCGTATAAAATAGCAGTCCAGCCTGCATCCCCGCTTTACCTTCACCAAACTGGACGAAAACAAACAGAGCGCCAGAAGCGACGATAACATCCACCACGCCACGTCCGGCTTCTAAAAAGCCAAACATGCGCCCTTGTTCTTCTTGCGTACCTAGCAGACGCACAGCTTTCAGTAACACCGGCCAATAAACCACATCGGCAAAGAACGCCATTGCGGCAAAGCAAATAAGATAACCGGTAAATGACGGTAGCGTCGCCAAATATAAACCGCATAGCCCAACGCCGATCAGACCAAATGGTAATAATATTTTCTTGGAATAACGGTCTGCGATATAGAGCGACAGAAAAAGCCCGGTTGTCTGAACAATCGTATAAACAGTAAAACTTAAACCAATTTGCGTATTGGTTAAACCCCAGTCACTTTGCATTGGCACATAGAAAACGTCTTTCATACTTGAAAGTTTGAATATTGTGCCGCCGCCTAAAATTAAAAAACAGAGCCTTGCCCATTTATTCATGAACATAATTAAACCCTCATTGCTTGTTGAGAGAAATATTTAAATTAAATCATGCAGTTAATAAATTAAGAGAGTTATTTTCATAACCCTTTTCGCATTTAATAATATTTAAAGAAGTTTATTTATTACTTGTAAACTTGTCGCATAAATCACGGATATACTTTATTTGAGCAAGAGCATGTTCTTTTTCCTGCGCCAGTCGCGCATCAATCATGTTACTGTCGGGCAGCGGCGTATAGCTTGCATCGCGCCATGGGATCCAGGGATTATCACCTTCATCATCAAAACGAAATGCCGGAGCATAATATTCAACTTCCTCTTCCAGACCAAAAGCATTTACTTGCGGTTTATCTTCACCTAAAAGTAATAATGCCTTAAGCATCTCTTCCATTGGTAAGTCACCGTATCCTGAACGACAAGCCTCATGCCCCCAGCCTTTACCTTCTTTAATAATTTTTGCGTCTTTGATATGCACCTGAGTGATTAGAGGGGACATGACCTCTAACGCAGAAAGCGGCTGCTCATTGGCGTTAATCATGTTGCCAAAATCAAACAGAATAGAGAGATTCTTCATTCCACTATTATTAACCAGCGTCACCAGTTCATGGCCTTGCAGATCTTCATGCTGTTCGATAGTAAAGCTTAGTCCGCAATCGTCATACTGAGACAACCACGCAATATCATTGGCAATCTTTGCCATGACATCGTTGAGATGTCCTTCATAGCGCGGGTAGAAACGTACTGAAGTTGCGCCAGTTGCCACAGCAATACGGATCGCATCCGTCAATGTCGCCTTGTCCGATGCGCTCGTTTCAATATGTACATCGAGGTTATATTTTTTTGCCTTTTCTTTAAAATCGTGCAACTGTCGATCGTTTAGTTTCTGCAGTGATTGGGACTCACCATCCTCAACATGTATTTTCACTCCCTTTAATTGTTGCTGATGCGCAATATCCAGAAGATCGCCCGGAAGGACTCTCTCATAGCGCATATTCAGATGAAAGGCATAAGCATGTAGGTACAGTGGTATATTTCTCGCACGTTCAGCGAGAAGTTCTTGGTTGCATTTTCCCATTATTTTTCTCATTCATCACGAATAACAAGTTCCACAGATTCAAGTCGCCAGTATTCAAAATCAACCTGAACCACTTTTTTATCTCGGGTAGCCCGATGTTTTTCTACTAAAATTCCATAAGTATTAGGCGCAACGCCCAACTCTTTGCAGGCCACTTCTGGCATATTGACCGGTTTAAAAATCATTTCTTTGATATTTAAAGCATGACCAAACGCATCTTCCCAGACGCTGGCAAAAGACTGATTGCCCAATTTGTTAATGAATCCTGGCGCAACATCAGCATCAATATAGGACTCATGGTAAAACACTTTATGCGAATCAAGACCACACCAACCGGTAACTAAATAGCGATCACCGGAGGAGAGAAAAACATCATCAACATGGTGCGGAACCGTCGCAATCGTTTCTTTGGTTAAATAACCCCAAAAAGGCTTGCGCCCCTGAGCACAGGCTTCAGCATTAAAGCTGGAAAGTGATTTGGGATTATAAATAAATCGCTTCGATGAAATAAACCAACCACTGCGGTTCTTTCGGAAGATACGCGCATCGATCTCAAGCTCAATCAGAACCTGACGTAAAGTCATGCGCTTCGCATCCAGCAACTCACATAACTCTCTCTCCGAAGGCAATTTAGAGCCCGCTGGCAAATTATTCTCGTTTAACCAGCTTTCAAAGCGCTCTCTAAGCACATCAACATTGTTTTTCTTTTTCATCTTGCTCATCTGGTTTAAACCAATTTAAAGCTAAGATATTTGAGTGCAGGAAATACTCAAGTTTTTTTTCAACACAGAGTTTCTTTTTGTGGGCCAGGTATCAAGAATGGACTGAAAACATGGCGTGACAGGCAGGTTTTTTAACCCACCTTAGTATGCAGAGATAAGAACCACGAGAGAGGCAAATCAGGTGTTACCACCTGATTTAATTGCATGGCCAGAATGGCTTTATTTTCCCCACAAACGGCGGGAATTGTCTTCGATCTTGCAGCTTAAACGACGCTTTTGCATCGTTCGGGTCCAGCTTTTCGATAACCCGGCAGCCGAGAGTAAACGGTGATATTGTGAGTCATCAAACGGCATATGCCAGGCAATGGCAATCGCCTCCCGCACGCTGACGTCGCTGACGCGTGAAGCCAGGATCAAAGGCGCGTCCGCCGACACCTGGCCTGGAGCGATGACGCTACACAACCAGCCCGTCTTGCCTGCCTCCTGCATCTGGCTGGCCATATCGCTGATGCCAAAATGGAAATTCAGCTTAAAGCACGGCGAGCGCGGCTGCGTGACCTGAATCAGCGCATCTCCCCACTGGAAAATGTCGCCAATAAATACATTCTCTTCCGTTAGCCCCTCAGTAGAGAGATTCTCGCCAAACGCGGGCGCGACAAAGCGCTCTGCCTGCTCCGGAAACTCTTGTCTCCAGTGCTGGTAGTGTTCACGCGGATAGTGGCACAGCGCGCGATCTGGCCCACCGTGGATTTTCGTTTCCGCCTGTTCATCACCCGTCAGCCCCAGTTCGGTCAGCATCAGCTCGCCGTCAACCTGGACCTTAGCAATCGCGCTGGGACGGCTTCCCATGTAGTCCCGAACCTTGCCTGTAAAAACATCGACCGGATATCGCATCTGTTCCCTCTCCCGATAAATTTCCCCCATTACACCACATTTATTTTACCCCAGTCGCTCAAAATGAGAGCACGGTTCACATGAAACTTAGGGACACATGCTATCAATGTAATCTGGTTTTGAAACGTCATTTCAAATAAGGAGTCAACAACGTGACTGGTCAATCGCAATTTGCTGGCGTCTGGTGTCCTTCCATTACGCCAATGGATAATGACGGCAAGATCGATCTTAACGGTCTGAGCCAGCATCTCAAACGCCTTACCGAGGCCAAAATCGACGTGATTTTGCTGATGGGTAGCATCGGGGAATTTGCCTCCTTTACGCTCGAAGAAAAGCTGTTACTGATCCGCGAGGCCCGCGCTATGAGCTCGCTGAAGATGGTCGCCAACGTCTCATCCACCTGCCAGAATGATGTGCTGTTGATGGCGCAGGAAGCGTATCGCGCCGATTACGACGCCGTGATGATCCTGCCGCCTTACTACTATGGGCAAACGGCAAAACAGCTGCTGAGCTACTTCCGTCAGTTGGGGCAGAAGCTCAGCGGTAAATGGTTTGCCTATAACTTTCCGGCGCGCACTGGTTGCGATTTAACGCCCGAACTGGTTGCCACCCTCGCCGCCGAGTTCCCCAACTTCGCAGGCATTAAAGATACCGTCGACTGCCAGTCCCATACTCGCAGTATGATCCAGACCACCCGCGCCGTACGGGAGGATTTTGCCGTGTTGTCCGGCTATGACGAATACTACATTCCTAACCTGCTGGCAGGCGGCGCGGGGGTGATTTCAGGATTAAACAACGTCATGCCTGAACTGTTTGTCAGCGCACGGGAAGCATTTAAACAGGGCGACCTGACAGCACTTCGCGACATTCAGGACCAGATTGGCACCTACATGTCCATCTACGCCATCGGCGAAGATTTCGTCACCACCATCAAAACCGTGGTATCGCGTAAGTTTGGCTATTGCACCGGCGTGTCACGAAATGCCGGCGGAGAGTTGAACGAGGGTGAGTGTCGGACCATCGATGAGGTATTTGTCGTCAAAGCGTAAATCGTTAAGCCGGATGGAACAGACCATCCGGCAAAAGAGGCTTACTTCACGGCGCTACGAATATCAATTTCCGCCGCCCTGGCTTTAACTCTTTTCGACCAGATGGAAGTGATAATCGGCACCAGAATGGAGGTCACAATCACCGACGTGGCGACAAGGGAAGTTGCTGCCGGCGCCATCGGTTTAAATGCCGGAACCATTTCAGCAATCAGCACTGGCGTAGCGACCGCCGCACCAGCTGAGCTGGAGGCCGCAATCCCCGCTGTGCCATCGCCGCCACCAATCAGTTTATCGGCGATAATCAATGGAATACCGGTAATGATAATTACCGCCACGCCCAGCAAAATACCCAGTACACCGGTCTGCGCAATCACGCTCAAATCAATGGTGTTACCAAGCGCGAAGGCAAAGAAAGGAATCAATGTCTGCACCGCTTTGCTGAAGAACTCCCGCAGCTCAGGGTCCAGATTCCCCAGCGCAAAGCCAATCAGGAACGGTAATACGGCCCCCACAAACACGTGTGGTTCAAACGAAGCGATCCCGGCGGTTCCCAGAATCACCATAGTCATCAGCGGGCCAGACTCCAGCGACATCAGGACAAACGCCCCGGCCTCTTCTTTGGTGCCGTACTGCTGCATAATCGAGGCATACAGCCCGCCGTTGGTCATATCCATGGCGGCCACCAGCGCCAGCGTAGACAACCCGGCGAAGAAACCAACTTCTACACCATGTTCCGGCAGAATACGTGAAGCAATCGCCGCGACCACCCACGCTACCAGAATCTTGGTTATGACCAGCGTGCCTGATTTACGTAGCACGGTACCGGTGGCGCTTAGCTTGATCGACGCCCCCATACAAAAGAACCAGACCGCCAGAATAGGCACCGTACCGGTGATCATACCGTTGGTAAAGGAGCCGAAGTATTTCCCAGCGCCGGGGGAAAAGGTGTGACACAACGCGCCCAAAAAAAGCGGCACCAGCATCATGCCGCCTGGGATTTTCTCTATCGTTCGTTTGATCTGCATTTCCATCACCTGTAGACATAAAAATGGGGCAATTTTTATGGGCGATTGCATCTTGCTTATGAGATGCGCCCGTCTTGATGAAACGAAGATAGACATTCATAGAGACTATAAAAGTGATCTCACTCGCATAATAAAACCTTGTTTCAATTTAAATGGATCATTGTTTTTATATTGATTTTGATCACAAAAAAACCCCCACAAGCATCGCTTGCAGGGGCTTGTTAAAGCGTAGAACTTATTTTTTCGCTGCGAAACGCGCGGCAGCTTCGTCCCAGTTCACCACGTTCCAGAACTCTTTGATGTAGTCCGGGCGACGGTTCTGGAATTTCAGGTAGTAAGCGTGTTCCCAAACGTCCAGGCCCACGATCGGGAAGCCGGAAGCGCCAGAGATAGCTTCACCCATCAGCGGGGAATCCTGGTTAGCAGTGGAAACAACAGCCAGTTTGTCACCTTTCAGAACCAGCCATGCCCAGCCGGAACCAAAACGGGTTGCCGCAGCTTTTTCAAATTCAGCTTTGAAGTTGTCCACGGAGCCGAAGTCACGTTCGATAGCCGCTTTCAGGTCGCCCTGCAGCGTAGTACCGGTTTTCAGACCTTTCCAGAACAGGCTGTGGTTAGCGTGGCCGCCCGCGTTGTTACGCAGTACGGTTTTCTTGTCTGCTGGCAGTTGATCCAGTTTGGTGATCAGCTCTTCAACAGGCAGGCTCGCGAATTCAGGCAAGCTTTCCAGCGCAGCGTTAGCGTTGTTTACGTAAGCCTGGTGGTGTTTGGTATGGTGGATTTCCATCGTCTGCTTATCGAAGTGCGGTTCAAGGGCATCATAAGCGTACGGCAGGGATGGCAGTGTATAACTCATAATCATCTCCAGTATTGTCGGGCGGCCAGTGTTAACGCCGCGTAAGCAGTTGGGTTATTATAGTTAATTAAATGATATTGAAAATGATTATCAATGCCGTACTTTTTACATGGCTATTATGAGGTAAAAGTGTGAGCATCACTGGGAAAATCAGGCTGATCTTGCCAATCTGAGTAGAAAATAGGCAGCGACATGAAGGACATGGGAGATAAAGCACGACATAGTCTGAAAATTATCTCACAAGGAAATATTGCTATGTCTGTCAACATCGCCCTTTTTGGTATCGGCCTCGACACATACTGGCCCCAGTTTACAGGCCTGGAGTCACGTCTTCAGGGCTATCTGCAATCAATTGATGAGCGCCTGACGGCGCAACAAGCCAGCGTGATTAATGGCGGCCTGATTGATAACGTCGATAAAGCCGATGCCCTTATCAGACGGTTGCAGCAACAGCCGGTCGATGCTGTCTGTCTTTACATCAGCACCTATGCGCTCAGCTCAACGGTGCTACCGCTTGTGCAGAGTATCAATAAACCGGTCATTATTCTGGCCCTACAGCCAGAGCCAGGGCTGCCTTATTCAACAATCCGTCAAATTCCCGATCGGGGAGGTCGTACTGGAGAGTGGCTGGCGCACTGTCAGGCCTGCAGCGCCCCCGAACTGGCAAACGTGTTTAACCGTGCGAATATCCGCTTTCAGTTGATTGTTGGCGCATTACAGGGCGATGAGTATGTCTGGCAACAAACGGCGCAGTGGCTACAGGCACTTAACGCTCGTCAAATGCTGGCAAATTGTCAGGTCGGCGTCCTCGGGCACTATTATGACGGCATGGTAGACGTTTACAGCAATATGACGAATTTGTCCGCCAAAATGGGCGTGCGCTTTAAGCCACTGGAAATGTGTGAGTTGGCTGAATATCGCGAGCAGGTCAGCGAGGCAGACCTCAACGCCAAACGACAGGAAATGCACCGTGTACTTCAGTTGGATGCGGCATGCGAACCTGCAGAACTCAACCGCGCACTCACCACTGCCTGCGCCATGGATAAACTAATTGCCCAGAATAAACTCGGTGCACTAGCCTATTACTATGAAGGCCGTAACGGCAACGCTTACGAGAACATCATCACCTCAATCATTCTTGGCAACACGCTGCTTACCCACCGTGGTATTCCCGTAGCGGGAGAATATGAAATCAAAAATGTGCTGGCGATGAAAATTCAGCAACTTCTGGGGGCTGGCGGTTCATTCTCAGAACCATATGGCATTGAATTTAATGATGATGCTGTTTTGTGGGGACATGACGGTCCGGCACACCCGCTGATGGCGGATGGTCCGGTGAGTCTGGTGCCGCTGCCGGTTTATCATGGTAAACCCGGTAAAGGTGTATCTATCCAGATGACCGTGAAATCAGGTCCGGTGACCTTTCTTTCGGTAATTGAAGATGCCGAAAACGGGGTGCGTTTACAGTATGCCGAAGGTGAAGCTGTGCCAGGTGAAGTCCTGGATATTGGCAACACCAATAGCCGCTATCGCTTCCCGTTATCAGCTCGCGAGTTCACCACACAATGGTGCATGGGCGGCCCAGCTCATCATTGCAGCATTGGCCTGGGGCACCATGGCGAGGCACTGGAAAAACTCGCCTGGCTACTGGGTATTCAGGCAGTAAGAATTTGCTAATCCTCTATATTTCCGCCCTTCTCAAAAAAGAGGGGCGGAGCCGCATTTGTGATCAATATCCCTTCCATCCCCTGAATTTTGCCAGCATTACTCATCCCACGGCAGCATGCTGAAGGTTAATCTATTGCTCACTCTTTAGACTTTTGAACATCAAAACGGGTGATTTTCATCCTGCCAAATCGATAATTCAAAAGGAAACAGAATGGGTAACGCAATTACGATGGGGATAATATGGCATCTAATCGGTGCCGCTAGTGCCGCTTGTTTCTATGCCCCTTTTAAAAAGGTACAACACTGGTCCTGGGAAACCATGTGGTCTATAGGTGGTTTTGTTTCATGGCTGATCCTTCCCTGGCTCGTCAGCGCGATCCTTCTGCCGGACTTCTGGGCCTATTACAGTTCATTCAGTGCGTCCACCCTGCTGCCGGTATTTTTATTCGGTGCCATGTGGGGGATTGGTAATATCAACTATGGCCTGACTATGCGCTATCTCGGTATGTCGATGGGGATCGGGATCGCTATCGGCATTACGCTAATTGTTGGTACCTTAATGACGCCAATCATTGCCGGTAAATTTGACGTGCTCATTGGCACACCAGGCGGACGTATGACCCTGCTCGGCGTGCTGGTCGCCCTGATCGGAGTGGCGATTGTCACCCGCGCCGGACAGTTAAAAGAGCGCAAGATGGGCATCAAAGCCGAAGAGTTCAATCTGAAAAAAGGTCTGATACTGGCGGTGATGTGCGGCTTTTTCTCCGCGGGGATGTCCTTTGCCATGGATGCGGCTAAACCAATGCACGAAGCCGCTGCAACACTCGGTATCGATCCGCTGTATGTCGCCCTGCCAAGCTACGTAGTCATCATGGGCGGTGGTGCGGTGATCAATCTGGGATACTGCTTCATTCGTCTGGCAAAAATGAAAAACCTGTCAGTAAAGGCCGACTTCTCTTTAGCAAAACCGCTGATTATCAGCAATATCCTGTTTTCGGCGCTTGCTGGCCTGATGTGGTATCTCCAGTTCTTCTTTTACGCCTGGGGCCATGCCAAAATTCCAGCACAGTATGACTACATGAGCTGGATGCTGCACATGAGCTTCTACGTCCTGTGCGGCGGTATCGTGGGCCTGATCATGAAAGAGTGGAGCAATGCAGGGAGACGTCCGGTCAGCGTGCTAAGTCTTGGCTGCGTAGTGATCATTGTCGCGGCAAACATTGTTGGTCTGGGAATGGCCAGCTAACGACACAACCCCCGACGACGATGACGCCACTGCGCTGGCGTCATCCCAATTTTACGGTTAAATACCACCGAGAATCAGTTTCCGTTGAACTATCTTAAATTAACCAAATAATGATGACGTTACTCACAAAATACCTCCGTTCGAGCGTATAGCTTAAATCCGTTCAGCAATAAAAACAGATACCCGATAACCGGCACCCAAAAGCTCAAACGCAGGCCAATAGCATCAATAACCATCCCCTGGATAAAGGGCAGCACCCCGCCGCCAATGCCCGCCATAATCAAGCAAGCAGAAATAGATGCCGCATAGCGATCAAGTCCGGAGAGCGTGCGAGAGAAAATAATGGGATACATCACCGAGTTCATGAGTCCCGTCGCCAGCAGACAATAGCCGCCAAAACGGTTAGCGAAAACTATCGCGGCAACGGTTAGTAGTACCGCTCCCGAAGAACACAGGCAAAACAACAACTGAGGTCGGCAACAGTGAGCCAGCAAGCCATACAAAAACCGCCCCGCCAATGCACCGCCCCAGTACAACGCGATAAAGGAGGTCGCTTGTGCAAGCGAAAACCCGCCCAAAGACGGGTCGTGAAGATAGCTGAGAGCCGTAGTACCAATGCTGACTTCAACGCCAACATAAACAAGAATGCCACTCACCCCAGTACGAAACTGCGCATAGCGCCTGAGCGCACGAATCGCAGAAAAAATATTCTCGTGCGCGTCACGAAAATCAGCAATTGAAAAACGGTAAAACGCAACCAGCAGTATGCCTCCCACCAGCATCAAACCGAGATACATCCCCGGAACTGAAATGACAGAGCCAGCCAGAACAACCGCCAGGACGACAGGCGCCAGCGCCGCCCCGAGGGAGTTGATGGACGACGCCAGACTGAGGCGTCCAGCCGCACTTTGCGCCTCGCCGAGCCGATTAACATAAGGGTTTGCGACCACCTGCATCGCCGCAACCCCCATCGCCACAATGAAAATCCCCACCAGGCAACCGGCAAATGACGCCAGCCAGAGCGATACGGCAATCACCACCGAACCACTTGCGGCAAGTATCAACGCCAGTAAGAGTGCGCTGCGATACCCTAAACGCGCCATCCAGCCTGAACACGGTAAACAAATCACAAACGGTGCGAGATAAAACGCTACATTTACCAACATCGAGTCTCGCCATGAAAGCGAAAAAACTTGCCGGAAAAAGGGAATCGTGGCGCTATTAATTGCCGTCAGGACGCCCCAGTAAAAAAAGACAGCCGACAGCAGAATGAACGCCCGGCGAGGATTCTGAACCATGATTTATCCCGCCATTTCCTGTGCCAGATGCACGGCGACATCCTGCGGCGACATGCTGCCAAGCAACTGCTCACGGAAATCCACATGCATCAACTTACGCGCCAGACGGGAGAAGATTTTCATATGATCGCCCTTCTCCTGCTCGCTCACCGTCAGCATGATAACCAGCGAGACATCCACCTCGTCGCTCCACGCCAGCGGCTCACTCAAACGCATCACCGACACGCTACTGTGCGCGACCGCCGCCGATTTGCAGTGAGGAAGCGCAATTGCAAATCCTAATGCGGTAGAGAAAATCGCCTCACGCTGCCAAATAGCCTCTTCAACGGCTGAGCCGGAAAAGACCCGCTGTTCGACCTCAAGATTATCGGTGAGCACCTTAATCGCCTCCGCTTTACGGGTAATCGCCCGATCGAGCAGGATCAGGGCGGGATCAAACACGGGTTTTGCTTGCGCCGCCACCTGTTGTGAAAGTAGTACCGCCACGTCCTGACCACTTTCACAAGCTAATGCCCGTTCCAGCGTCTGCTCGCTGTGCGCGAGGGTTAAGGTCATTAAGCGCGCCTTGGCTGGCGCAATACGGCTTGAGGACATGCTGATCTGTCGTAAACCAACGCCCAACAGTAGCGCCAGCGCCGACGGGTCGCCGCCCATCTCGCCGCACAGGCTGATCTCAATACCGGCCCGCTGCGCGCGCGCCGTCATCTCCTTCAGTAGCTGTAAAAACGTGGGATCAAAATAGTTGTAGAGATGTCGAACCTGCGCGTTGCCCCGGTCACAGGCCAGGAAGTATTGCGTCAGGTCGTTGCTGCCAATCGAAACAAAGTCGATATACGCAGCGGCTTTCTCCAGCAGATAAAGCACTGATGGCACTTCCGCCATAATACCCAGCGACCACTGCCCAACCGCCGCCCCCTCGGCCAGCAGTTGCGCCGCCGTTTGCTGGAACTGTTCACGCAGCCACTTCACCTCAGCAAGCGTAGTCACCATCGGCGCCATAATGTGCAACGGTCCGGCGGCGCTGGCACGCAGTAGCGCACGTATCTGAGGACGGAAAATCGACATAAATTCGGGATACAGGCGGATGCCGCGCCAGCCAAGAAAGGGGTTTTCCTCCGGCGGCATCGCCAGATAGTCACAGGGTTTATCACCACCAATATCCAGCGTACGGATCACCACTTTACGCCCCCGCGCCTGTTCCAGCACATGACGATAGGCCTGGTATTGCTCCTCCTCGTCAGGCGGCGCGGCTCGTTCGCAGAACAGCATTTCAGTGCGGAACAGACCAATCCCCTCCGCCCCGGCGGCAAATGCCGCTTCCGCTTCCGCCGCCAGCGCGATATTCGCCAGCACCGTCACCCGTTCACCCTCTTGCGTCGCCCCAGGGCGTTGAATAAGCGGCTGTAAACGCGCCTCAAGGCGCTGACGTTTGTCCTCTTCCAGTTGATACCACCGCAGAGCCTGCTCATCCGGTGACACCACCACCACCCCGTGGCGAGCGTCGAGCAGCAGCGCTTCACCACCGCGAATATGCCCCGCTTCCGCCGCCTCTACGCTCAGTAGCGGAACCCCAAACGATCGCGCCAGAATGACGGTATGTGATGTTTCCCCGCCCGCGCCCATCACCACACCTTTCAGATGCGGGCCGCGCAGCGCCAGAAACTGGCCTGGCGTTATGGGAACCGGACTGATAACGATGGTGTCTTGCGACAATGCCGTTTGCGGCATCAGCGGCTGCGCGGTGAGATGCGCCGCCAGACGCAGGCCCAAATCCTGTAAATCCAGCACCCGCTGTTGTAGGTAGACGCTGCGACTTTCGCGCAGCGGCGCGCTCAGTTCATCCAGCGCCAGCGCCAATGCTGCCAGCGCATTGCGCGCTGTACGGTCGGTAAGTAGCGAGGTTTCGAAGAGCGCATCGTCCAGCAGTTTGACATGAGCCTGTAGCACCGCTGCGGCTTCTCCCTGTGTATGCGGTAATGCGTCGTGCAGCTCGCGGCGTACATGCTCAAGTGCCGCCGTCAGCGCGACTCGCTGTACAGCCGGCGCCGCCACCGCCTCTTGTTCTGCCAATTGATACAGATCCGGCACGCCCAGATGCATTGCCACCCCTTGCGCCAGCCCAGCGCTCACCCCGTTACCGCGTACCCACTCCGCGCGGGTCTGCGCCAGAAAAACCGGCAGAGGTTGCTCCACCCGTTCCGGCGTCTGGGCAACGGGTTCGTCACACGCGGCAAACTCTTGCCTCACAAACTGAGTCAGCGCCTGATGCGCGGCAGATTCATCCTCGCCCTCAATCACCAGTTCACACGGGTCCTGATACAAAATATCGGTCCCAATCATCGCCAACACGCTACGGGCATCGGCCTGACGCTGGTTACGCAGATTGCCTATTTGAACGCGAGCCTGAAATGCGCTGACGCGCTGCTCTAACGCACTGGCGGGGCGGGCATGTAGACCATTTGGCAACGGGCAGGTAAAACGAATGTTTAACACAATATTATCCTCTGGCTGCAGGCGTAATACGCCATGAGATCGGCGTGCAGGCCGGTATCGTTTCATGCGATGAGTTCAGCGATTTTTCCGCCAGCGTAACTTCGCGCACTGTCGCATCAGCAACCGGCGTTGAGCTGATCTGCGGCTGCGAGCCGGGGTTCCAGCCGCGTAAAATCAGCGCATCTTCACGTTGCGCTTTTTTCAAGGTGCTGAAATGGAGTGGTGTCTCCCAGTGCAGCAGGCTGTAGGCTGTCGGGAATGTCAGCGCGTGTGGATTAGTTTTAAAACGCGCCCAGCCGGAATCCAGCCAGCCAACTGGCGGTGTGCGCCAGGCTTCGACTTCACGCCAGAAGTTCGGGCTTTCACCATCGCACAACGGGATGAGCGCGAAGCGGGCGCTAAATTCGCCTGGGATCTGTGAGTCTGGGGAAGGCAACGCCATACCGGATGCGCGTCCCGGACGCCACGGCATACCGGCACGTCCCAGCCAACCCACGCTACGCAGTAGCGTAATGGCGATAACCGATGGGCGTTCTGCGGGAATTTCATATTCTCGCAGCCCATCCGTCACCACACTGATGCCCTGCTTGCCATCATGCATCATTACCAGACTTTGCATTGGCCACAGCGATGCCGGGGCTTCACCCCAATTTTCCTGCTGCCAGACATCCAGCGTGGCCGGTCGGTTGGCGCGACGAATGAGACCAAACGGTTGATCGGCAAAATGGACATCGGTAAAGACATCAGCAGGAATTTCCACCTGTAAACGATGATCGTGCAAGGTGTTGTTGACGCTAACCTGGAGGTCCAGCGTCGGGCGCTGGTGATCCAGCATGACCACCATGCTGACATCCAGTCGTGCATTACAACGGTGCTCCTGCCTGTCGGCCAGCGTGTGCGGTGCTGCGATAGACCAGCTTAGCGACAACGTGTCCACCAGCGCGCCGCGCTGCCAGTCGGCGTGAAGCAGCGCCCCTGCGCCGGTAACGCGCCAGTCATCCTCTGGTGGAGAATAGTTATAGGTGTCACCGGCATCGCCGCCGTCCACCAGTTGAATAAGGTTATCCCAGCGCTTACCGCTGCGCTTATCGACCAGAACGACCTGTTCACCTTCCAGCGTCAGGCGTAACCACGGGTTCTCCAGCGCCTCTTCTGTCGAGGACGGCACAGCAAATCCGGGGGCGCACTCATCTTGCAGATACAGGGTGGTATAGCCGCAGGCGGGGAGCGATGCGACCTCCAGTAAAATATCGCACCGCCGATAGAAGACCGGATCGGGGCTATTGGACAGTTCCTGAACAATGACGGACATATCTTGCGATGTCTCACGCATAATCTGCCAGCGGCAGGGTTGTCCCTGATCGTCAACAATGCGGAACGCCTCACCGGGTAGGTAGAGCGTCAGCGCCACCAGGCCATCGCGCACCGACGGCAGCGCGTTAAAGACGATGATTTTTTTACCCTGTTGCTGCGCCGTAATGCCGTTTGCCAACATCTGCATATTCAGCTCGTACAGGCGCTCGGCTTTTTCCTGACCCGAGAGCAAACGCGCCTTAACCATTGCATTCACGCGATCGGCGTTACACCCACCGATACTATCGTGAGCGTGGGATTTCATCGCCTCGCGCCATATTGTCTCAACGGCTCGCTGCGGATAGGGCAACCCCAGCGTCCAGGCCACACTCAGCAACGGTTCTAGCTGACGGCTGACGAAGTTCTCCAGCCGGACGTTGGCCTGTTTAATATCCATGCGGGTAGAAAAAATACCGCGATGGATACGCATATATTTCGGGCTTAGCAGTTCGCCCTCAAAGATCGCCAGCGGCGTATCCGCCAGTGCGGCAAAGTAACGGCTAAAGTCGCTGCGAATAAAGCGGTACGCCGTTTGTTCCTGATTCAGCGTGTCGAGCATTGCCGGAACGCCGTACTCAAACGGTGACTGATCGTTACCGTTCGGCAGTAGTAGCTGCGTACTGCGGCTAAATGCCGCCTGCTTTTCCATAACCGCAGAGAGGCGCGGCCAGGCCTGGCTGGCATCCGTCGGCAACCACTTAGCGCACCCATAACCCTGCGGTAATACCGCCGTCGTCACCACGCTGCCCCCCTGGCTTCGCCAGCGGAACTCGGTAAACGGCGTGTCGTACTCGCTCCAGCCGCGCCAGATAACCGCGTGGTCGATGGCAAACTGATTAAGGAACATGGGCAACTGTGCGCTTTGGCCAAAGGAGTCCGGTACATAACCGACCGCCATTCTCGGCCCTATCTCGTCACAGTCTGCCTGCCCCAGCAGCAGATTGCGGGTGATGGACTCAGCGCCAACCACCAAAAAATCGGTCTGTGTATACCAGGGACCGATTAACAAACGTCCGGCTTTCACCAGCGCCTGCACGCGTTCGCGGCTTTCTGGTGCCAGTTGGAAATAATCTTCCAGCACCACCGTTTGGCCATCAAGCATAAATGGACCTAATGATTCATCCGCTTCAAGATGTTGGATAAGATCTGCCATAAAATAATAAAGCAGAGCCTGGGAATCATTCTCCGTAAAATACCATTCACGATCCCAGTGCGTATGCTGAATTAAATGAACCGTTTTCATTTCGTTTATTCCTGTTTTAAGGCGTAGGTAACCCGCACGGATATTTACCCGCGCTAAACATAGGGAAATATTAATTCAGTAGTACGTCTAACGGCTGGCTTTAAATTTCGGCGCCACCGTCTCTTTTCTCACCTCAGGCGTGGCTGTCGGGCCACGGAATATCAACAGTGAGCCGCAGGCGATAATCGCCGAGCCGCAGACAATCGAGAGCACATAAATCGGCCATTTTTCTACCGCCAGCCAGCCGTAAAAACCGGAGATCGGCGCATGGTTTACCGCCCCTAATCCTACCGCCATCGCCGCCCCCACCGCCGAGCCAATCACGTTGACGACAATAATTCTTGGATTTGACAGCGCAAACGGAATGGCGCCTTCAGAAACACCAATCAGCCCCATCAACGTAGAGGCTTTACCCGCCTCACGCAGGGATTCCGGGAAGCGTGACGACCACAGCAGCGTAGCGACACCCAGACCAATTGGCGGCACGATAATCGCCACCTGCGCGGCGGTGTTTGGGTCATAAATACCGGAGGCCAGTAACGCCATTGCCGTCGTCACCGCCGCCTTGTTAATCGGGCCGCCGAGATCAAACCCAACCATGCCGCCAATGACCGCCGCCAGCAGCACTTTGTTCGTGCCGGACATGGATAACAGCCAGCTTTCCATGCCGTGATTCAACGCCGCCAGCGGCGTACCGATAATAAATGCCATCACCACGCAGGTCAGCAGCGTACCGCCGACTGGCAGAATGAAAATAGGCACAGCAGAGGAGAGCGCCTTCGGCAATTTGATGTAGCGGTTCAGGGCGCGAACGATATAGCCCGCGACAAAACCGGCCGCCAGCGCGCCGAGAAAACCCGTTCCCAGGTTACTCGCCAGCAGTCCGCCAATCATCCCCGGCGCAAGACCCGGTTTGTTCGCCAGCGCAAAGCTGATATAGCCGGCCACCACCGGCAACATCAGGGACAGCGCCAGCCCGCCGAAACCATCAAATTTGTGCAGCAACTGCACCACCATGCCGGCCTGCTCGTAGCTGGCATCCCAGATGTTATCAATACCGTAGAGAGAAGCGCCGATACGGGCGATCCCCATTAGCACAGCTCCAGCAATGACAAACGGCAGCATCCATGAAACGCCGGTCATAATGGCGTTCTTGACCTCTATCCCGGTAGACGGTTTGTCTCCCCCCTGAAACTTAGCCATTTGCAACCTCCTGCTCTACTGCTTCAAACACCGCATCGCCAAATTTGATGGGATCAGAGACGCTGCATTCGAGCTTCACCATGCCATCGAAACGCTCTTTCCCGCTAATCGCAACGTCGGCAGCAATGATGACCGCGTCAGCGCGCGCCAGATCCTCTGGCGTAATTTCATTCTCAGCGCCAATGCTCCCCTGCGTTTCCACTTTGACTTCATGCCCACGGTTTTTCCCCGTGATTTCAAGCGATTCCGCAGCCATGTAGGTATGAGCAACGCCGGTCGGACAAGCTGCAACACAAACAATGTACATAATGATTCCTCATAGATTCAGGCAATAAAAAAAGCACAATGGCGAAAGTGCGCATTGTGCTTTGTGTAGGACTAACAAATTGATAAACCTGGCTTTCACCGTCAGCGCCGCTGGCATGGCGGCAAACTAACAGTTGGTGCAGGCTGGAGTTACGGAAACTGAAGGCCAGCTCGTCACGTTTGCGACGGCACAGCAGCGCCTGCGGGAAATGCAGGCCAAAACGGGCAGGACGATGACAGCGTTGACGTACGCTCGCGCCGATAGCTTCGCTGGCGCAGTCCCACAGGCTGGACCATTCGCGCGCCATTTGCGTATCCATACACTCCTGCTCGGCGATATCATTTTCAGCCAGATCGTTAACGGAATTAAACCAGCAAAAATAATCAAGCATACGTTTAATTTTGCGATCGCAAGATAGCAAAATTAAAAGCAGACTTTTGATGATTATAGAGTTGGTCAACACAAACGTTACTCCGATAAATAAGTTTGCTGAGAATAAAACAAAAATAAAAGAGCAACTGTGATTTATTGCACAGAGCATTCACTCATTATGTCTAATTTAGTCTGAATATGTATCAAAACGCCACTGCAATATATAAACCAGATTTATATATTATGGTGTCACCCGACTACGATGGCGCCATTGCCCTGGCGTCATCCCGACTTCGCGGTTAAATACCACCGAAAAATAGTTACTGTCTTCAAAACCGCACTGCATAGCAACTTCACCAATCAGCTTTTCAGTATGCGATAACAGATACTGAGCATGGCAAATGCGCAGTTGCCGCAGGTAATGGTTGATAGTCATCCCGGTCTGGCTGCGGAACTGCTGGCGCAAAACGCGTTCGCTGCACCGTTCACGCTCGCAAAACGTATCCAGTTCGAACGCATGCTCATGGCTACCGGCTAACGCGGTGATCAGTTTATCCAGCAGCGTTTCACTTGACGTCGCCGGGAGCGTATCCGTGGCATAACGATGACGTTTAAGGTGAGTTACCAGTTGACCAAACAGCAGCTCAGCCATGGTAAAGGCCTGCGCATCGCGCTGATTACTTTCATGCTCAAGCTGGCTTATCACCTGTCTGGCCTGGGTCATGCCAACGCTGCCAAGTCGCCAGTGCGGCTGCCTTGGCGTACCGTCAAATCCGGGGATCGCCCCTTGCCAATCAACATTCAGCGTTAACCGCTCCGGGCAGTAGATGATATTTTGCAACACAAGGTCGTTAACGGAGGTGTAGGAGTGTTTATCTTCGGCGCGAATGTAAAACAGATCGCCACGGGTTATCCGGTACGGACGATCGTTAAGGACATGCAGACCATTGCCGCGCCAGACCAAAACCAGCTCGCAAAACTCGTGGGTATGCTCAGCAAAGACATCCTGCGGATAACGATCGGCCACGGCGACAGCCTGCTGCTCATGCGCAAAAAAGTCTGATTTCAAAAGAACCAGATGATTCGCCATCACATCACCTCAACCTGTACGCTTGCCGGATAAGCGCAGCGCATCCGGCATGAAAGGGTATGATTATCAGCAAACGGACGGTAAAAAACGTTGATAGCTTTCGCGTTACTGAAGGCTGCTTCCCGCTATAAGGTCACGCCCCTGACGAATATCGCGTGGCGACCACTCGAACTCACGGCGAAAAAGCGTCGAAAAGTGGTTACTGTCACCGAAACCGCAGAGATAAGCGATATCAGTCACGCTGTCATCACTGTGGCGGAGCAGATGTCGGGCTTTAATCAGTCGCAGACGGTTAAGGTAGCGCTGCGGCGTCAATCCTGTTTGCTGTTTAAGCTGGCGATGCAGAGTGCGTAAAGAGAGCGAAAACTTCTCGGCCAGCGCCTCCCAACACACCTCTTCGGCAAAGTTATCCTCCAGCCATGCCATCAAAAGGTTAAGCCGCGCATCGTTATCGGTCGCCGCTTCCATCAGGCTGCTTTTACGTAGCAGTACCAGCAACTGCATAAATAAGATCTCGCGATTTGCCGCCGTGGGCGTATCCATCTCCTCGCCGAGCGTCTCCATCTGCCCCACCAGGTGACGAACCTGCTGCAGTACGCCCTGGTTTACGCGCCAGTGGGAGGGATACTGCCCATTTTGTTCCTGAGGCAAAAGCTGATTCAGCCCGGCCAGAAATTGAAACGCATCCGGAGAGCGATACAACACATTGGTCAGACACAGATTGTCAGTATGTTCATATAAATGCCTGTCATGATCGCGAACGAAACACACCGTACCACCGCTGATGGTGTAAGGCTGTCCGTTGAACACATGGATCCCCGTTCCATGTTCGACCACCACAATTTCATGAAAATCATGATGATGTTCAGGAAACGCGGGCTGAGGAAGCCGCGGTTCAATAGCCACAGGTGCTTTACCTGTCGGAAAAAAATCCACGCAATGCAGTACGGTCATGACGGCTCCCCCTGATTAACGAATATGGCTGAATAGTAATTAAGGGTTCCTACCCTCACCTTAATTTTTTGACGCCAAAGTGCGTAAACACGGTTAATTCTTCAAGAAATGGCGGGAAAGATCGGGAAATGCGGAAGGCGTCACATCCGCCAAAATCCGCGCTATTAGTGGAAACTGTGAACAACATCACGTTCACCTTTGCCATGTTGCCAGCCGCTAATTGGGGCTGTCACTGTCAAGAAGGTACGCTTTATTCGGGGTTCTTAGACTGAGTGCAATAAAACTCAGAAGGACCTCGCCATGACTTTTCGCCATTGTGTCGCTGTCGATCTCGGCGCATCCAGTGGGCGCGTAATGCTCGCACGTTACGACAGTAAACACCGCACCCTGACGCTGCGTGAAATCCACCGCTTCGTTAACTGTCTGCAAAAAACGGACGGTTTTGACACCTGGGACATCGACAGCCTGGAAAACGACATTCGCCTTGGCCTGAAAAAAGTCTGTGATGAAGGCATTCGGATAGACAGCATTGGCATTGATACCTGGGGCGTGGATTACGTATTGATCGATAACGCCGGCCAACGTGTTGGTCTGCCGGTCTCTTACCGTGACAGCCGCACGACCGGCATTATGTCACAGGCGATGGCGCAGCCAGGTAAAGGTGAAATCTACCGCCGTAGCGGCATTCAGTTTCTGCCGTTTAACACCCTGTATCAGCTGCGTGCGCTGGTTGAACAGCAGCCAGAACTGCTTGCGCAGGTGGCACATGCTCTGCTGATCCCCGACTACTTCAGCTTTCGCCTGACCGGCAAATTGAACTGGGAATACACCAACGCCACCACCACCCAGTTAGTCAATATCAACACCGACGACTGGGATGACACGCTGCTGGCGTGGACCGGGGCAGACAAAGCCTGGTTTGGTCGCCCGACGCATCCGGGGAACGTCATTGGTCACTGGATTTGCCCGCAGAAAAACCAAATTCCGGTTGTGGCCGTCGCCAGTCACGACACCGCCAGCGCGGTCATCGCTTCACCACTGGCCGATAAAAATAGTGCGTATCTCTCTTCCGGTACCTGGTCGCTGATGGGCTTTGAGAGCAGAACGCCGTATACCAACGATGCGGCGCTGGCGGCGAACATCACCAACGAAGGGGGCGCGGAAGGGCGCTACCGCGTACTGAAAAACATCATGGGACTGTGGCTGCTCCAGCGCGTTTTAAAAGAGCGCCAGATTACCGACCTGCCAACGCTTATTGCCCAAACGCAAGCGCTGCCGGCCTGCCAATTCCTGATAAACCCGAACGACGATCGCTTTATCAACCCCGACGATATGAGCGCGGAAATTCAGGCGGCCTGCCGTGAATCGGGTCAACCCGTTCCCCAGCAAAACGCCGAACTGGCGCGCTGTATCTTCGACAGCCTGGCATTGCTATACGCTGACATTCTGCAAGAGCTGGCACAACTGCGTGGTGCAGCATTTAGCCAACTGCACATCGTTGGCGGCGGCTGCCAGAACGCCCTACTGAACCAGCTGTGCGCGGATGCCTGCGGTATTCGCGTGATGTCCGGGCCGATTGAGGCCTCCACGCTCGGCAATATTGGCATCCAGTTGATGACGCTGGACGAGCTTAACAACGTCGATGATTTCCGTCAGGTGGTGCGTGCCAACTACGACCTGACCACCTTCATTCCAAATCCTGAAAGTGAAATTGCCCGCTACCAGGCGCAGTTTCCATCACTACGACAGACAAAGGAGCTTTGCGCATGACCACTCAACTTGAACAAGCCTGGGAACTGGCAAAACTGCGTTTCGCCGCGGTAGGCATTGATGTCGAGGCGGCCTTACGCCAGCTCGATCGTCTGCCGGTCTCCATGCACTGCTGGCAAGGCGATGATGTCGCCGGTTTCGAGAATCCGGAAGGCTCGCTCACAGGCGGTATTCAGGCTACCGGCAACTATCCGGGCAAAGCGCGTAACGCCACCGAACTGCGCGCCGATCTGGAGCAGGCGCTGAGCCTGATCCCGGGTCCAAAACGTCTGAATTTGCACGCGATCTATCTGGAGTCCGATACGCCGGTTGCCCGCGACCAAATCAAACCTGAACATTTTAAAAACTGGGTTGAGTGGGCGAAAGCGAACCAGTTAGGGCTGGATTTCAACCCCTCCTGCTTCTCTCACCCGCTGAGCGCCGACGGCTTCACGCTGGCCCACGCCGATGACACCATTCGCCAGTTTTGGATTGACCACTGCAAAGCCAGCCGTCGCGTCTCAGCGTATTTTGGCGAGCAGTTGGGTACGCCGTCGGTGATGAATATCTGGATCCCGGATGGCATGAAAGACATTACCGTTGACCGGTTAGCGCCGCGCCAACGTCTGCTTGAAGCACTGGATGAAGTGATCAGCGAAAAACTCGACCCGGCGCACCATATCGACGCCGTCGAGAGCAAACTGTTTGGCATCGGCGCCGAAAGCTACACCGTGGGCTCCAACGAGTTCTATATGGGTTACGCCACCAGCCGTCAGACTGCGCTGTGCCTGGATGCGGGTCACTTCCATCCGACTGAAGTGATTTCCGACAAAATCTCCGCCGCCATGCTGTACGTACCGCGTCTGCTGCTGCACGTCAGCCGTCCGGTGCGCTGGGACAGCGATCACGTGGTGCTGCTGGATGACGAAACGCAGGCGATTGCCAGCGAGATCGTCCGCCACAACCTGTTCGACCGCGTACACATCGGCCTCGACTTCTTCGACGCCTCTATTAACCGCATCGCCGCGTGGGTTATCGGCACTCGCAATATGAAAAAAGCCCTGCTGCGCGCGCTGTTAGAACCGACCGAACAACTGCGTCAGCTGGAAGCCAGCGGCGACTACACCGCTCGTCTGGCCCTGCTGGAAGAGCAAAAATCGCTGCCGTGGCAGGCCGTGTGGGAGATGTACTGCCAGCGTCACGACACGCCAGCGGGAAGCCAGTGGCTGGACAGCGTGCGCGCCTATGAGAAAGAGATTTTGAGCAAACGTAGCTAAGGCTTACAGGCCGGATAAGACGCCCCACGTCGCTATCCGGCAATGAATGAAAGACGATTGCCGGATGGATCTTCACTTATCCGGCCTACGTAAGACCCGATAACGATCGGGCAATCAACAGGATCACCGAATATGCAAAACATGACTAATTCCTGGTTCGTCCAGGGGATGATCAAAGCCACTTCCGACGCGTGGCTGAAAGGCTGGGACGAACGTAACGGCGGCAATCTGACGCTGCGTCTGGATGAGGCTGACATTGCGCCATTTAGCGCCGATTTCCACGAAAAACCGCGCTATATCGCGCTAAGTCAGCCAATGCCTTTGCTGGCGAACACGCCGTTTATCGTCACCGGTTCCGGTAAATTTTTCCGTAACGTTCAGCTCGATCCCGCGGCAAATTTGGGCGTGGTGAAAGTAGACAGCGACGGCGCGGGCTACCACATCCTCTGGGGCCTGACCCACGAAGCGGTGCCAACCTCTGAGTTGCCGGCTCACTTCCTCTCCCATTGCGAGCGTATTAAAGCGACGAACGGCAAAGACCGCGTGATCATGCACTGCCATGCTACCAACCTGATCGCCCTGACCTACGTGCTGGAAAACAACACCCCGCTGATTACCCGCAAACTGTGGGAAGGCAGCACCGAGTGTCTGGTGGTGTTCCCGGATGGCGTCGGCATTCTGCCGTGGATGGTGCCGGGTACGGATGAAATCGGCCAGGCAACCGCCGAGGAAATGCAGAAACACTCGCTGGTACTGTGGCCGTTCCACGGCGTGTTCGGCAGCGGCCCCTCCCTCGACGAAGCATTTGGCTTGATAGATACCGCAGAAAAATCCGCCGAAGTTTTAGTCAAAATCTATTCGATGGGCGGTATGAAGCAGACCATCACGCGTGAAGAGCTGGTAGCACTGGCTAAACGCTTTGGCGTGACTCCGCTGGCAAGCGCCGTAGAGCTGTACTGATACCTGCCAACTCAACGCCGGATGCGGCTTCGCTTTATCCGGCCTACATGACGATGCACGTTTCACCGTCGGCCCGATAAGCGTAATGCCATCGGGCACCAGGGATTTTTTTTAAGGAGAATAGTGATGAGCTTTATGTTGGCACTGCCAAAAATTAGCCTGCATGGCGCCGGCGCGATTGCCGATATGGTGAATCTCGTGGCGAATAAACAATGGGGCAAAGCGCTGATCGTCACCGATGGTCAACTGGTGAAGCTGGGCCTGCTGGATAGCCTGTTTGCCGCACTGGATGAACATCAAATGTCTTACCACCTGTTTGATGAGGTGTTCCCGAATCCGACAGAAGAGCTGGTACAGAAAGGTTTTACGGCATATCAGGGGGCAGAATGTGACTACATTATCGCCTTCGGCGGCGGCAGCCCGATCGATACCGCCAAAGCGGTGAAGATCCTGACCGCCAACCCTGGCCCTTCTACCGCATACTCCGGCGTGGGCAAAGTGAAAAATGCGGGCGTGCCGCTGGTTGCCATCAATACCACTGCTGGTACAGCAGCAGAGATGACCAGCAACGCGGTCATTATCGACTCTGCCCGCAAGGTCAAAGAGGTGATCATCGACCCGAACATCATCCCGGATATCGCCGTGGATGACGCCAGCGTGATGCTGGAAATCCCAGCCTCCGTTACCGCCGCAACCGGCATGGACGCCCTGACTCACGCGGTGGAAGCCTATGTTTCCGTTGGCGCACATCCGCTCACCGACGCCAACGCCCTGGAAGCAATTCGCCTGATCAACCTGTGGCTACCGAAAGCGGTCGACGATGGTCATAACCTCGAGGCCCGTGAGCAAATGGCGTTTGGTCAGTATCTGGCGGGTATGGCATTCAACAGCGCAGGTCTGGGTCTGGTGCATGCGCTGGCTCACCAGCCAGGCGCGACCCACAATCTGCCGCACGGCGTCTGCAATGCCATCCTGCTGCCGATCATCGAAAACTTTAACCGCCCGAACGCCGTGGCGCGTTTTGCCCGAGTGGCGCAGGCGATGGGAGTGGACACCCGCGGGATGAGCGACGAAGCGGCAAGCATGGAGGCCATCACCGCGATTCGTGCCCTGAGCAAGCGTGTAGGTATTCCGGCTGGTTTTAGTTCCCTTGGCGTGACGAAAGAGGATATTGAAGGCTGGCTGGATAAAGCCCTCGCCGATCCATGTGCGCCGTGTAACCCACGCACCGCCAGCCGCGATGAGGTCCGCGAGCTGTATCTGGAGGCGTTATGATCCGCAAGGCCTTTGTGATGCAGGTGAATGCCGACGCGCACGTTGAGTATCAACGTCGGCACAATCCCATCTGGCCAGAACTGGAAGCGGTGCTGAAAGAGCACGGTGCCCATCACTACGCGATTTATCTCGACCAGGAACGCAACCTGCTGTTCGCCACCGTCGAGATTGAGTCAGAAGAGCGCTGGAACGCCGTTGCCAGCACCGATGTTTGCCAGCGTTGGTGGAAGCATATGCGTGATGTAATGCCGGCAAATCCGGACAACAGCCCGGTCAGCGCTGAGCTAAAAGAAGTGTTTTATCTGCCTTAACCTCTCTGTTTCCTCCCCTGACGGGGGAGGAAACTTTTTTCTCCCGTCAGCAGCATTGCGTTCGTTTTGTCATCCACGCCATTTCCCCACGACCCGGCACCTGCTCAGGCTTGCCAATGCTGAAAGTCTCCGGCGTCACCAAACTGGAAGATGGGACGGTATTTAACTACTCGTGTAGCTACAACCGCGCCGACAAGTTCAAAATCAAAAATAACTGGGTGGGGAAATAAAAGCCTGATGACCAGACTCTAAGAAAAAAGCGCCTGAATCCAGGCGCCTGAGAACGGAAAATCAGAAGAAGTATTTGAAACGGAGACGCGCGCCGTAACGGTCGTCGTCACTGGAAATTTTCTCATCGCTCTGGATTTTGGAATAATAAGTACCGAGGTAGATATTAAAGTTCTGCATATCCATCACATTCGGGATCAGGTAGGAAGCATGGACGGTATGGATATCGTAAGTCCCTTCATCAGTGATGACGCAGTCGTTATCGCATACAAAACCATCCTCAAAGTCATCGATTTTGTTATGCGCGTAAATGTAACCAAGTTCGAAGTTTTTCCACAGGGCGTTGGCCGCAGCAGTGAAGTCTTTTTCATTATCCGCATCGAGATAAGCGGTATTCAGGTTGAACACCACGCCATTTTCCGGGTCGGTTTTCAAACCGTTCCACGTCATGGTTAAACCGTAACCAGTACGATCGGACTGATCGACAAACTCACCGGTGCTGGTGTGTCCGTAGGCGTTATTTACCACCTGCGATTCCATTGCTGCTGCGAAAGAGAGTTCGGTCATTGGCGACCAGGAAACAACAGGACGCAGGTAGACAACGTTTTTCTCTTTTACCATCTCACGGCCATGATAGGTACGCCCTGGAGCAGTAACATTATCACCGTCGGCATAAAGCGATGTACCGTCTTCAACCAGCGAGTTAAGTTCAAAGTACCAGTTATCAATTTGCTTACTTAACAGGAAGTTACCACCAGCATCGGAACGGCCCCGAGCCTCTTTCATCATATAAATATAGCCCTGACCATCGGTATACAAATCGTTGGCCGTATTACCGGAATGCTCAACAAAGGTATCCTGATTCAGCGGGAACATATCGTAGGCCTCGAAGCGCCCAACTTTAACCTTCCAGTCATTTTCCTGACCGAAGTTAAAATAAGCATCATCAAGGTTCATTTTGCCATACATATCCGCCAACGGTTGCACAGAGAAACCCGCGAAACGCCCGTCATCCAGCTTACGCATTCCGTCGAAACCAATCAGGATACGGCCATCCATATCCCACTGTTCCGTCGTATTATCCTCGTTGAGCTTGGTCAGCGTTCCTCTGCGACTTTCCGCATCCATGTTGAATTCCACGTCACCGTAGATTTTCAAATCGCCATAGCCGGAGAGCACCAGGTTAGGGGCGGTGGCGTTCTTTTTGGTCTCTTGCGCGGGCGTAGTGCCGTTGACTGGCGTATTCCCCTGAGCAACTTTAATTTCCTGGATCTCCGCAGCCTGCTGTACCTGCAATTGCTGCACCTGATTTTCCGCTTTTGCCGCGCGGTTTTCCGCAGCTTCCAGCCGAGCCTCCAGTTGTTCGAGCCGCTGTTCCAGAGTCATTTTTTGCGTTTTAGCAAAGCCATTATTTGCCACTAATAATAGACCTATTGCTAAAGCTAACGTCGATTTCTTCATTATTTGCTTTCCTTGAAATAAAGATCGTCCAACGTCTTCCGACCGGAAGACGCGCAACATGCAAATCCAAAAAATATTTTTATAGGTAATACGATACCGATGACTGAAATAAATTCAGAACATTAAAACGTGGCACCAGTGCAGGCTAATATTTATTATCATACTGATTTTATTATGTGTAACGTAGATATAAGTAAGAATGTGAGGGATATAACAATAGTGCTGAAATTAACTAAAAATAATAAAAACAATTTTATATGAATAACAATAAAACATAATTAAAAATAATAAAGGCGCGAACGATAATCGCCGCACCTTTATTTAATAAGCGTTCAATTAACTCTGCTCAGAAACCAGAATCGCCTGAGTGTCAGGCTCCAGTGCTTTAAAGATATGCGCTTGATCGGCGGGGTAACAAATATAATCGCCCTCACCTAACTCCTCCGGCGCTTCCGTCAATCCCACCATCGCCTTACCCTGCGTTACGATAATATGTTCAACCGATCCCGGTGGATGCGGTTGTGAAATACGATCCGCGCCCGGCTGCGTCAGCAGCAGATAGATATCCCGCCGCGCACCCGGTGGGCAGGCGGCCAGTAAAATGGCCTGATAGTGGGCCTGCTCAGCCACGACTTTTGTCCCTTCGCCGCGGCGAATCACCTGCGTTTTTTGCTCCTGCGGTTCCAGCAAGCGCGCAAAGGGAATATCTAACGCCACACACAGCGACCAGAGCGTTTCCAGGCTAGGATTTCCATTGCCCGCTTCCAATTGCGAGAGTGTCGATTTTGCAATCCCCGCGCGACGGGCAATCTCCGCCAGCGACAAACCGGTGCGCTGACGTTCACGCACCAGACTTTTCGCGATCATACTGATGGGCTGGGTCATTCACGACTCCATGTTTTTTATATCGAACGAATTGTTCGACTTGTAAAGCCAATTAGTCACGTTCATTATAATGGAAACTCGTTCGATATGGCTAAAACGGTATGAAACATTATTTTTCCAGTCTCAAAGGCGACACGATAAAAGCAATATTTTTAGTCTGTCTGGCCGTCGGTGTAGTCGGCATGTCATACGGCTCGCTGGCGATGGCCTACGGCTTCCCGCTGTGGGTACCGTTTGTACTCTCTATTACTGTGCTGGCGGGCGCGTCCGAGTTTATGTTTATCGGCATTATCGCCAGCGGTGGAAATCCACTGGCGGCTGCGGCTGCCGGTTTACTGGTTAACGCCCGACACGTGCCGTTCGGCGTCACCGTGCGCGATCTGGTAGGCACCCGGGCTGCCAGTTTCCTCGGCTGTCATATTATGAACGACGAAAGCGTGGTCTTTGGCCTGTCGCCAAAAACGCCTGAGCAACGTAAAGCCGCCTACTGGCTGTGCGGTCTGGGCGTCGCAATTTTCTGGCCTGTTGGCACCCTGATCGGCGCAGGCGTCGGCAAACTGCTCCCTGCCCCGGAAACCATCGGTCTGGATGCCGTCTTCCCTGCCATTCTGCTGGCTCTGGTCGTCCCGGCATTCAAAAACCGCACTACGCTGATTCGTGCCTGTAGCGGCGCCACGTTGTCGCTTGCCGCCATTCCCTTTGCGCCGGTCGGTTTACCGGTTTTGCTCTCACTCTTTGGCTTACTGACGAGGAAAAAATAATGGGCAACATGACGCTGTTTATCGTCGGTATCGCCATGTTATCTGTGGGAACGTATTTAATGCGTTTAGGGGGAGCTAAGCTTGGAAGCCGTTTAGCGTTCTCAGAACGCTCGCAGGCGCTGCTTTCCGACGCCGCAACGGTATTACTGTTCTCCGTTGCGCTGGCGACCACCTTTTACGAAGGCGAACACTTTGCCGGGATGGCGCGCGTACTCGGCGTGGCTTTTGCGGTATTTCTCGCCTGGCGTAAGATGCCGCTGATCGTGGTGATCGTTGCCGCCGCAGTGGTAACCGCGCTGTTACGAATGGTGGGCATACACTAAGAATATAATTACCCTGGCGAAATATTCATCAGGGTAATCACCTGTAGCGTTATGTGTTTTACCCCACAAAACCAGGCGCTAACTCTGCCTCAAATTGTCACTTCCCGCTGACATATTGCTGCTCATCTCTTCACCATCTCACCGTTAAAATCAAATCAAACAGTTTTTAACGGAGTCCCACCATGACAGCCCTTACAGCTAACTGCATTGACCTGAATATTCAGGGGAATAGCGTTTATGCCATCCTCAAGCAACTGGCGAATATGGCGCTTCAAAATGGCTACGTCTCTGACCGCAGCGCCTTCCTGCAAACGCTGCTGATACGCGAAAAGCTGCATTCCACCGGCTTTGGTTCGGGCATTGCCGTCCCACACGGTAAAAGCGCCTGTATCACACGCCCCTTCGTCTTGTTCGCGCGCAAATCAAAAAAAGTGGACTGGAAAGCCAGCGACGGCGAGGACGTTAACTGCTGGATCTGCCTCGGCGTGCCACAAACGGGCGACGACGATCAGGTCAAAATTATCGGCACCCTGTGCCGCAAAATTATCCATCAAGATTTCATCAACCAACTGAAGCAAGGCGACACCAACCAGGTGCTCGCCCTGCTCAATCAGACCTTAACCTCATAAGGAAGCGGCTATGGAGTCATCCTTGCGTTTAGTGGCGATTACCAACTGTCCGGCGGGTATCGCCCACACTTATATGGTGGCAGAAGCGCTGGAGCAAAAAGCGCGCTCGCTCGGCCATACGATTAAAGTCGAAACCCAGGGCTCAAGCGGCGTCGAAAACCGACTGACCAGTGAAGAAATTGCCGCTGCCGATTACGTTATTCTGGCTACAGGTCGCGGCCTGAGCGGTGAAGACCGGGCGCGTTTCGCCGGGAAAAAAGTCTATGAAATAGCCATTTCCCAGGCGCTGAAAAATATCGACCTGATTTTTACGCAGTTACCGACTCATTCACAACTTTTTGCCACTGATAGCAGCGTGAAGCTGGGAAAACAGGAGGTCCAGCACGGTAGCGTGATGAGCCACCTGATGGCTGGCGTTTCCGCCGCGCTGCCGTTTGTTATTGGCGGCGGTATTCTGGTTGCCATCGCTAATATGCTGGTGCAGTTCGGTTTGCCCTATGCCGATATGTCGAAAGGTGCGCCGTCGTTCACCTGGGTTGTTGAATCCATCGGCTATCTGGGCTTCACCTTTATGATCCCCATTATGGGGGCATACATCGCGTGGTCGATTGCCGATAAGCCCGCTTTTGCCCCGGCGTTTCTGGTGTGTTACCTGGCGAACGATAAAGGCCTACTCGGCACCCAGTCCGGCGCGGGGTTTCTCGGCGCGGTCGTACTCGGGCTGGCAATTGGCTACTTTGTGCTTTGGTTTCGCAAGGTTCGACTCGGCAAAGCGTTGCAGCCGCTGCTCGGCTCCATGCTGATCCCGTTTGTCACTTTGCTGGTGTTTGGCGTCCTGACTTATTACGTCATCGGCCCGGTGATGTCCGATCTTATGGGCGGCCTGTTGCATTTCCTGAATACCATTCCCCCTTCAATGAAAATGGGCGCAGCCTTCCTCGTTGGCGCAATGCTGGCATTTGATATGGGCGGGCCAATCAATAAAACGGCCTGGTTCTTCTGCTTCTCACTGCTGGAAAAACATATCTATGACTGGTACGCCATCGTCGGCGTGGTGGCGCTGATGCCGCCCGTCGCGGCAGGTATCGCTACCTATTTAGCGCCGAAACTGTTTACCCAGCAGGAGAAGGCCGCCGCCAGCAGTGCGATTGTAGTGGGTGCCACCGTCGCCACCGAACCGGCAATCCCCTATGCGCTGGCCGCGCCGCTGCCGATGATTACCGCCAATACGCTCTCCGGTGGTATTACCGGCATGCTGGTCATCGCCTTTGGAATCAAACGTCTCGCGCCGGGTTTAGGTATCTTTGATCCGCTGATTGGCCTGATGTCTCCGGTGGGGTCATTTTACCTGGTGCTGGCTATCGGTCTGGCGCTGAACATTTCGTTAATTATCATCCTGAAAGGATTGTGGCTGAAACGTAAAGCCGCGCAGCAGGAGCTTGCCCATGAACATTGAGTTACTTCAGCAGTTATGCGAAGCCAGCGCCGTCAGCGGTGATGAGCAGGAAGTTCGCACTCTTCTCATTAATGCGCTGGATTCCAGCGTCGATGAAATCACTTTTGACGGCCTCGGCAGCTTTGTCGCACGCAAGGGCAACCGTGGGCCGAAGGTTGCCATCGTCGGTCACATGGATGAAGTGGGCTTTATGGTCACGCATATCGACGAAAGCGGCTTTTTGCGCTTCACCACCATTGGCGGTTGGTGGAGCCAGTCGATGCTGAACCACCGGGTCGCCATCCGCACCCGCAAGGGCGTCAAAATCCCTGGCATAATCGGCTCCGTGGCACCGCACGCCTTAACGGAAAAGCAGAAACAGCAACCTCTGACATTTGACGAAATGTTCATCGATATTGGTGCCAACAGCCGCGAAGAAGTAGAAAACCGCGGAATTGCGATCGGTGACTTCGTTAGCCCGGAAGCCAATTTCGCTCGCTGGGGCGATGATAAGATCGTCGGCAAAGCGCTGGATAATCGCGTCGGCTGCGCCCTGATGGCCGAGCTTTTACA
Organism: Citrobacter sp. 506; assembly: GCF_050434985.1. Taxonomy (NCBI): domain Bacteria; kingdom Pseudomonadati; phylum Pseudomonadota; class Gammaproteobacteria; order Enterobacterales; family Enterobacteriaceae; genus Citrobacter; species Citrobacter sp. 506. Next base: position 51,159 of record NZ_JBNDJN010000007.1, on the reverse strand, counting down.
AACCGTGAATAACCCTGAAATTACCCTGTACGGCGTGGGCAGCGTGGAAGAAGAAGTGGGTCTACGCGGGGCGCAAACCTCAGCGGAGCATATCAAGCCCGATGTGGTTATCGTGCTGGATACTGCGGTTGCGGGCGATGTGCCCGGAATCGATAGCATTAAATACCCACTCAAGCTTGGCGAGGGCCCAGGGCTGATGCTGTTCGATAAGCGCTATTTCCCTAATCAGCAGTTGATTGCCACATTAAAAGCGTGTGCAGAAAGCAGCGGTGCGTCATTGCAGTTTTGCACCATGAAAACCGGGGCGACGGACGGTGGACGCTATAACGTTATGGGCGGCGGTCGTCCGGTGGCGGCGCTATGCCTGCCGACTCGCTATCTCCACGCCAACAGCGGCATGATTTCCGCATCGGATTACGACGCGCTGTTTACGCTGGTGCACGAGCTGCTCACCTCGCTGTCGACCGAAAAGGTCCGCGCGTTTACTGACTTTCGCCGGGAGAGTTAATGCTTTCGGAACGCCAGTTAAAATTGGTGGATCTTCTTGAACAGCAGCCGTGTTTGCTGGGCGACCTGGCGCGGCAAACTGGCGTTTCAGGCAGAACCATCCTGCGCGATATTGACTACCTCAATTTTACCCTCAGCGGTAAGGCCCGCATTCAGCCCGGTGGCAGTGCGGGCTATCAGTTGGAAATTGTCGACAGACGCGGTTATTTTCAGCTTCTGCAACGCCATGATAATGATGACCGGTTGCTGGCCTTTCTTCTGCTCAATACCTTTACACCGCGTGTACAGCTGGCTTCGGCGCTCAATTTACCTGAAACCTGGGTGGCCGATCGTCTCCCACGGTTGAAGCAGCGCTATGAGCGGGCCTTTTGTCTTGCCAGCCGCCCAGGCGTCGGTCATTTCATTGATGAACCAGAAGAAAAGCGCATTATCCTGTTGGCGAATCTGCTTAAAAAAGATCCCCTCTTAATTCCACTGCCGGGTATTACCCGAGACAACATCGACAGGCTCAATGCAGCATGTGAAAAACTTAATGAATTCCCGCTCATCTCGGGAGAGTACCTGGCAAGTCTGGTGCTGGCCGTCTATGCCCTGCGTAACCAGCTCTCCGGGTCATGGCCGGAGTGTCGGTATGTATCACTGAAAAACGCGGTGGAACAAGGAGGAGTCTACCTGGGCGAGAACGCCTTCAGAACACTGATCGGCCTTCTGGAAATCAGACAACGGCAGGCAATGACAATTTCTGCCGATGCGGTGACCTTGTTGTTAAAAAGCGTTCCCGGCATCGCTGCGTTGAACGTTATCGATACCCAACTGGTTGATAATATTACCGGCCACCTGCTGAGATGCGTCTCTGCCCCAGTTTGGGTACCAGAACATCGCCAGAGCAGTATGCACAACCTGAAGTCGACCTGGCCTGCCGCCTTCGATTTGAGTCTGCGTTTTATTGCCCTGTTGCGTGAAAAACTGGATATCCCACTGTTCGATAGCGACCTCATCGGGCTTTACTTCGCCTGCGCCCTGGAGCGCCATCAAAACGAGCGCCAGCCGGTCATTTTGTTATCCGACCAGAATGCTATCGCCACCATCAACCAACAGGCCATTGAGCGAGATGTTCTGAATTGTCGGGTGATCATTGCGCGAAATACGAGTGAAGTCAGCGCCATCAGTGAAGAAATCACCCCACTGTTAATCATCAACAATAGTCACTATTTACTTGATGAATATATAAAAAATACCTTAACCATCAAGAACATCATCACCGCTGCGGGTACCGAGCAGATTAAACACTTCCTCGCGACGGCCTTTATCCGCCAGCAGCCCGAACGTTTCTTTTTACAGCCGGGCAGCTTCCATTACGCCAATATGAAGACCGAAAGCTGGCAGAGTATCATCGGCCGGATCTGCGGCCAGCTTGTGGCACAGAGCCATATCACCGAGGACGAAGCGCTGCGCATTTGCGCCCGGGAGCATGAAGGTGAAAACCTGATCGTGAATCGCCTGGCGATTCCTCATTGCTGGAGCGAACAGGAGCGCCGCTTTCGTGGTTTCTTTATTACCCTCGCACACCCTATTCTGGTGAATAACGAACCGGTCAGCCATGTCCTGATCGCCTGTGCCGCCGCCGAGGCGCGGCATGAGCTAAAAATCTTCAGTTATTTATCCAGCGTGCTGAGCAGCCATCCGGCAGAAACTATTGCGGGATTGAAAGACTATAACGCGTTTATCGAATTGCTCAGGCAGTGAATACCGGAAATGAAAAAAGCGCCTCAAGGGCGCTCTTTCGACAGTACTGAGGTATCTTATTTCAGCAGTTCAGCGGTCATGTGCACGCGGTTGCCGGTGTATGCCTGAGTGATTTTATAATCGCTGGCACCTGCACGTTCAGCCTGAGCGGCAATTTTTGCTTCAGCGCTTTCCAGTGTAGAACCGGTTGCGGTAACTGTCTGAGCAGCGAAAGAACCGAAAGAAGTAGCCAGAGCGATAACTGCGACAAAAGTTTTGATGCTTTTCATGATATAAACCCTTTAACTTAGTTGTTTGATTAAGGCACCGTGCCTTGATGTGATAAATAATAGCCATCTCATCGCACAACTAAAAGCGGAAGGATTTGCCAGTCTTATTCAAATTAATTGAACACTGGTTACTCAGTTATCAGACGCTCGGGATGTGTATAAATCGTCGCCCGGCCCGGTTTGCAAAAACCCACCAGCGTCAGGTTACAGCGTTCGGCAACTTCCACAGCGAGCGTTGTCGCCGCAGAAACAGCAAACAGGATTTCCACGCCGCACATTGCCGACTTCTGCACCATCTCGTAGCTGGCGCGGCTGGAGACTAATACCGCGCCCTGCTGCCAGGTTTCCCCTTCGATCGCACGTCGTCCCAGCAGTTTATCCAGCGCAACATGACGTCCAACATCTTCATGCCCGCCCGCCAGATGACCTGACGGCTGTACCCAGGCAGCCGCGTGCGTGCAGCCTGTCAGTTGCCCAACAGGCTGGAAATCAGGGAGATGCCTTAAGGCGTTATCGAGATGCGCCAGATTGAATGTCTGGGTAAACGGCAGCGGCTGGACCGGTTTGCCAATATCATTAAGTTGTTCCACGCCACAAACACCGCAGCCAGTCCGACCGGCCAGTGCGCGACGACGCTCTTTCAGCCCCATAAAGCGCCGACTGGACAGCTCAACCTGCACTTCTAATCCGTTGCAGGAAGGCACCACGTCCATCCCGTAAATATCTTGCGAGGACTCAATAATGCCTTCAGAAAGTGAAAAACCCATCGCGAAGTGCTCAAGATCTTTCGGTGATGCCATCATCACCACGTGTGAAATCCCGTTGTATACCAGTGCCACAGGCACTTCTTCAGCTACCTCATCTGGCTGAGGATGTTGCAAGTCCTCGCGCTTCCAGAGGGTCAACTGACGAGATCCTGTCGGAGATGTCACATTCTTGATGTTTTCTTGAATAATCTTATTCACTTTCTTTTAACCGTATTGGAACACGCATACCAACATTGTGGTATTCTTTACAAATCCCTCCTGGACGGAGGGAAATTCACCCAATTCTGGACCTTTGCGGTCCCGTCCGCAAAGAAAAATAACAACCACTTCCCTCGCGTTCGCGTTATAGGAAAACGAAGGGAACGTGACAATGTCGAAACAAGGAGCGAACCATGCAGGTCAGCAGAAGGCAGTTCTTTAAGATCTGCGCTGGCGGTATGGCAGGCACCACGGCAGCGGCACTGGGCTTTGCACCCGGCGTAGCGCTAGCGGAAACACGGCAATATAAATTGCTGCGCACCCGCGAAACCCGTAACACCTGCACTTACTGTTCCGTTGGCTGTGGACTGTTAATGTACAGTCTCGGTGACGGAGCAAAAAACGCCAAAGCATCCATCTTCCATATCGAAGGGGACCCGGATCACCCGGTGAACCGTGGCGCACTGTGCCCGAAAGGGGCAGGACTTGTGGACTTCATCCACTCTGAAAGCCGCCTGAAATTCCCGGAATACCGCGCACCTGGCTCTGATAAGTGGCAACAGATTAGCTGGGATGAGGCATTTGACCGCATCGCTAAGCTGATGAAAGAAGATCGCGACGCTAACTACGTTGCACAAAACGCCGAAGGCGTAACCGTTAACCGCTGGCTTTCCACCGGGATGCTGTGTGCTTCCGCTTCCAGTAACGAAACCGGCTATTTAACACAAAAATTCTCCCGCGCGCTTGGTATGCTTGCGGTCGACAACCAGGCACGCGTCTGACACGGACCAACGGTAGCAAGTCTTGCTCCAACATTTGGTCGCGGTGCGATGACCAACCACTGGGTCGACATTAAAAACGCCAACCTCGTTGTGGTAATGGGCGGTAACGCCGCTGAAGCTCACCCGGTCGGGTTCCGCTGGGCGATGGAAGCCAAAATTCACAACGGCGCGAAGCTGATTGTTATCGATCCGCGCTTTACGCGAACCGCGGCGGTGGCTGATTTCTATGCTCCGATTCGTTCCGGTACTGACATTGCTTTCCTGTCAGGCGTTTTGCTGTACCTGCTGAACAACGAAAAATTCAACCGCGAATACACTGAAGCCTATACCAACGCAAGCCTGATCGTGCGTGAGGATTACGGTTTCGAAGATGGCCTGTTTACCGGCTACGACGCGGACAAACGCAAGTATGACAAAACCAGTTGGAACTACGAACTGGATGAAAAAGGCTTCGCCAAACGCGATGTCACCCTGCAACACCCGCGCTGCGTATGGAACCTGCTGAAACAGCACGTCTCCCGCTACACGCCGGACGTCGTAGAAAATATCTGCGGTACGCCAAAGGCCGACTTCCTGAAGGTCTGTGAGTACATCGCAGAAACAAGCCGCCCAGATAAAACCGCGTCGTTCCTGTACGCACTGGGCTGGACGCAACACTCCGTTGGTGCGCAGAACATCCGTACCATGGCGATGATCCAGTTGCTGCTTGGCAATATGGGGATGGCAGGCGGCGGCGTTAACGCCCTGCGCGGACACTCTAACATTCAGGGTCTGACCGACTTAGGTCTGCTGTCACAAAGCCTGCCGGGCTACATGACGCTGCCAAGCGAGAAACAAACTGACCTGCAAACTTACCTTGCCGCCAACACGCCAAAACCGTTGCTGGAAGGCCAGGTGAACTACTGGGGCAACTACCCGAAATTCTTCGTTTCGATGATGAAAGCCTTCTTTGGCGATAAAGCGACAGCGGAAAACAGCTGGGGCTTCGACTGGCTGCCGAAGTGGGATAAAGGGTACGACGTCCTGCAGTACTTCGAGATGATGAACCAGGGCAAAGTGAATGGCTATATCTGCCAGGGCTTTAACCCGGTCGCATCATTCCCGAATAAAAACAAGGTTGTGGCTTCACTGTCCAAACTGAAGTTCCTGGTTACCATCGACCCGCTCAACACAGAGACCTCCACCTTCTGGCAGAACCACGGTGAGTCGAACGATGTTGACCCGTCGAAAATCCAGACCGAAGTCTTCCGTCTGCCGTCCACCTGCTTCGCCGAAGAGAACGGTTCTATCGTCAACTCCGGTCGCTGGCTGCAGTGGCACTGGAAAGGTGCGGATGCCCCGGGGATTGCCGTTACCGATGGTGAAATCCTCGCCGGTATCTTCCTGCGTCTGCGCAAGATGTATGCCGAACAGGGTGGCGCGAACCCGGAACAGGTACTGAGCATGACCTGGAACTACTCCACCCCACACGAACCGGCTTCGGAAGAAGTGGCGATGGAGAGCAACGGTAAAGCCCTGGCCGACATTATCGACCCGGCCACCGGTGCCGTTATCGTCAAGAAAGGCCAACAACTTAGCTCGTTCGCCCAACTACGTGACGACGGTACCACCTCCAGCGGCTGCTGGATTTTTGCCGGTAGCTGGACGCCGGAAGGCAACCAGATGGCACGTCGCGATAACGCCGATCCGTCAGGCCTTGGCAATACGCTGGGCTGGGCATGGGCGTGGCCGCTCAACCGCCGCATTCTGTATAACCGCGCCTCCGCAGACCCGCAGGGGAATCCGTGGGATCCAAAACGTCAGATCCTGAAATGGGACGGGGCGAAATGGAGCGGGATGGATATTCCAGACTACAGTGCCGCCGCGCCGGGCAGCAACGTTGGGCCGTTCATCATGCAGCCGGAAGGGATGGGACGCCTGTTTGCTATCGATAAGATGGCAGAAGGTCCGTTCCCGGAACACTACGAGCCGTTTGAAACGCCGCTGGGGACTAACCCGCTGCACCCGAACGTTATCTCTAACCCTGCCGCACGTATCTTTAAAGGTGACGCGGAAGCACTGGGTAAAGCGGATAAGTTCCCGTACGTCGGTACGACCTACCGTCTGACCGAGCACTTCCACTACTGGACTAAGCATGCGCTGCTTAACGCTATCGCCCAGCCGGAGCAGTTTGTGGAAATTGGCGAGAAGCTGGCGAATAAGCTCGGTATCTCTCATGGCGATACCGTCAAAGTCTCCTCTAACCGTGGCTACATTAAAGCCAAAGCGGTGGTGACCAAACGTATTCGCACGTTGAAGGCCAACGGTCAGGATATCGACACTATCGGTATTCCGATTCACTGGGGCTACGAAGGTGTGGCGAAAAAAGGCTTTATCGCTAACACGTTAACGCCATTCGTCGGTGATGCGAACACGCAGACGCCGGAATTTAAGTCCTTCCTCGTGAACGTGGAAAAGGTGTAACGGAGACGACCTATGGCTTATCAATCGCAAGACATCATTCGTCGTTCCGCCACTAACGGTTTCACCCCCGCGCCTCAGGCGCGGGACCATCAGGAAGAGGTGGCGAAGCTTATCGACGTCACCACCTGTATCGGCTGTAAAGCGTGTCAGGTGGCGTGTTCAGAATGGAACGACATCCGTGATGAAGTGGGCAACAACGTTGGGGTGTACGACAACCCGGCTGATTTGACCGCTAAATCCTGGACGGTAATGCGCTTCTCGGAAGTGGAACAAAACGACAAACTGGAGTGGCTAATCCGCAAGGATGGCTGTATGCACTGCGCCGATCCGGGCTGCCTGAAGGCGTGTCCGGCCGAAGGAGCAATCATTCAGTATGCCAACGGTATCGTCGACTTCCAGTCCGAGCAGTGCATCGGCTGTGGCTACTGTATCGCGGGCTGCCCGTTCGACGTGCCGCGCCTCAACCCGGAAGACAACCGCGTTTACAAATGTACGCTGTGCGTTGACCGTGTAGTGGTCGGACAAGAACCAGCCTGCGTGAAAACGTGTCCAACCGGCGCTATTCATTTCGGCACTAAAGAGTCGATGAAAACGCTGGCCGGTGAGCGCGTGGCGGAGCTGAAAACGCGTGGTTACGAAAACGCGGGTCTGTACGATCCGGCAGGCGTTGGCGGTACGCACGTGATGTACGTATTGCACCATGCGGACAAGCCGAGTCTGTACCACGGCCTGCCGGAGAACCCGGAAATCAGCGCCACCGTGAAGTTCTGGAAAGGCATCTGGAAACCTCTCGCAGCCGTCGGCTTTGCAGCGACATTTGCGGCCAGTATCTTCCACTACGTCGGCGTAGGCCCGAACCGTGCGGAAGAGGAAGAAGACAATCTGCATGAAGAAAAAGACGAGGTGCGCAAATGAAACGACGTGACACCATCGTGCGCTACACGGCGCCGGAACGCATCAACCACTGGATCACCGCCTTCTGCTTCATTCTGGCGGCAGTGAGCGGGATGGGTTTTCTCTTCCCGTCTTTTAACTGGCTGATGCACATCATGGGCACGCCGCAACTGGCGCGAATTGTGCACCCGTTTGTCGGCGTGATCATGTTTGCCTCGTTTATCATCATGTTTTTCCGTTACTGGCACCACAATCTAATCAATCGGGATGATATCTTTTGGGCGAAGAATATTCGTAAGATTGTCGTCAACGAGGAAGTAGGTGACACGGGACGTTATAACTTCGGCCAGAAATGCGTATTCTGGGCGGCGATTATCTTCCTGGTCCTGTTGCTGGTGAGCGGAGTGGTCATCTGGCGTCCGTATTTTGCGCCTGCTTTCTCAATCCCGGTGATCCGATTCGCGTTAATGCTGCATTCATTTGCCGCAGTAGCGTTAATTGTGGTTATCATGGTGCACATTTACGCCGCCCTTTGGGTGAAAGGCACCATTACCGCGATGGTGGAAGGATGGGTTACCAGTTCATGGGCGAAGAAACATCACCCGCGCTGGTACCGTGAAGTCCGCCAGAAACAGGAAAAGTCATCTGAATGAGTATTCGCATAATCCCGCAAGATGAGCTGGAGAAGAGCGAGAAACGCACGGCGGATATGATTCCGCCGTTATTATTCCCCAGACTCAAAAATTTGTATAACCGCCGCGCTGAACGTCTGCGCGAGCTGGCCGAGAACAACCCGCTGGGTGATTACCTGCGTTTTGCCGCGCTGATCGCTCACGCGCAGGAAGTGGTGTTGTACGACCATCCGCTGCAGATGGATCTGACCGCTCGCATCAAAGAAGCGAACGATCAGGGCAAACCGCCACTGGATATCCACGTTCTGCCACGCGACAAGCACTGGCAAAAACTGCTGCAATCGCTAATTGCTGAGCTGAAGCCGGAAATGAGCGGCCCTGCGTTGGCCGTAATCGAGAATCTGGAAAAAGCCTCGGAGCAGGAGCTGGAACTGATGGCCAGCGCGCTGTTTGCCTCCGATTTCGCCTCCGTCAGCAGCGACAAAGCACCGTTCATTTGGGCTGCCCTGTCGCTCTACTGGGCGCAGATGGCGAGCCTGATCCCCGGCAAAGCCCGTGCGGAATACGGCGAACAGCGTCAGTACTGCCCGGTGTGTGGTTCAATGCCGGTCTCCAGCATGGTGCAAATCGGTACCACTCAGGGGCTGCGCTATTTGCACTGCAACCTGTGCGAAACCGAGTGGCACGTGGTGCGCGTGAAGTGCAGCAACTGCGAGCAGAGCCGTGATTTGAACTACTGGTCGTTGGATAACGAACAGGCGGCCATTAAAGCTGAAAGCTGCGGCGATTGCGGGACTTACCTGAAGATTCTCTATCAGGAAAAAGACCCAAAAGTCGAGGCCGTAGCCGACGATCTCGCTTCACTGATGCTGGACGCACACATGGAGCAAGAGGGCTTTGCCCGCAGCTCCATCAACCCGTTCCTGTTCCCGGGTGAAGGGGAGTAAGTTCTTCGCACTACCGGGCGGCGCAGGTCGCCCGGGTTATAACGTATACGGTGTGACCACGCCGGATATGCCTGCAAAATCCCTGGTATTACGCGTAACCAGTGTAAGACGATGAATCTGCGCAGTGGCCAAAATGATGGCATCCGGCAATTTCATCCCATATTCCTGCCTGATACTCACGCTTCGTTCAGCAATATCCTGTGAAACACCGATCACATTAAAAGCGCCTAGCGCAACGCGTGTGCGAGATTCCTGATGATATTTTTTTGCTCCCACCATCAACTCCATCCATGTAATGAGGCTGATTGCGTTCTGCGGCGGCCATGTTTCTATCGCTAGTTTTGCTTCACTTCGCCCGCTAAACAGGTCGATGAGGATGTTGGTATCAAAAAGCGCAGATCCTGTGACCATTACCATTCCTCACGGAGTTTACGCTGATAATCAACGCCATCTTCCTCACAACCTTGCCATAGCCCAAGAGCACGTGAAATTGTCGTTTCAGCTTGATCCTGCCTCTCAAGATACTGTTCAACAGCCTCCCGCAAAAGCTCGGCCCGCGGCAGATTACGCTGCACCTTGAGATCATCAAGACGTTTGATCACTTCGTCTGATAAATCGAGTAAAATTCTGCCCATATCCATCCCAGTCATCATACTCACATATACCTCCAGTATATCATTGGCGATTAATTTCCACACAACATACACCCGAGAAAAGCGAGAAAATAGCCTTCACGCGAACGATTTTTACTTTTGCGAGCCGCTTTCCAGAATCGTACACCCGTCACTTTTCCCATTCTCATTCGTGGCTATCCAGGTTATAAAACTGTATATCCATACAGATAAGGAAAATAATAAATGGCACTGGAAAGCGGGATTGCACAGCTGGTTGAGGCATTTATCGCGGCGGGACGCCCTTCTTCGCGCGAGCAAAATATTGATGACCGGAGAGCTGGCTACATTGCCAGCACGGTACTGGCAGGAGAAACTGAAACCCGCGTACAGGTTGAAGATATTGAACTCGATGCAATGACATTTCGCGTTGTTTCGCCGCGGGACGCCACGGGAAATCTCCCCTGCGTTATCTATTATCACGGTGGCTGCTTTGTTAGTGGCGGATTCGCGACGCATGATAACCAGCTAAGGCAGCTCGCCTGGTACAGCGGCTGTCGAGTCATTGCGGTGCAGTATCGCCTTGCACCAGAGCATACTTTCCCGGCTGCACATAACGACGCTGAAACGGGAGCCAATATTATCTGGAAGTATGCCCAGAAACTGGGTGTCGATCGCGGCAGAATTACGCTTGCTGGCGACAGTGCAGGCGGGCATCTGGCGCTGGTCACCGCACTGCGCCTGAAAGCTGCCAATCAATGGCAACCTGCGCAGCTAATGCTGATTTACCCGATGCTGGACGCAACCGCCAGGTTTGAGAGCTACGACCGAAATGGGCAGGATTACATTATCACACGTGACACGTTGCTTTCGGGCTACGAGATGTATTTGCCGCAAACCGACCTGCGGCATCCCGAAGCCAGCCCTGTCTGGCGTGAAGACTTCAACGGTCTGCCGCCCACGCACATCATTACAGCCGAATTCGACCCACTACGCGATGAGGGTGAGGCCCTGTATCAACGGTTCCTGGAGCAGGGCGTGGAGTGCACCTGCCAACGCTATCTTGGCGTTATCCACGGATTTTTCCAGCTGGCAGGAGTGAGCCAGGCGGCACGAAATGTTATGCGAGATGTGGCCTGGCGCGTCGTTAATCCTATAGCAGGAAGACATGCTTGATTAATCTTTTGTTTTCATCTTGAAAACTTAATTGCCTTGCGTTATTTTGTTTTCAGGTTGAAAACCTTGTAATGGAACTACACCATGCATGTTATCAGCCGAAAACCTTTCAACGAGGCAATACTCCGTTTTCCAAACCACATGGCAGCACTCGTTGATTTGCTGAATATTTTAGAGAAAAAAATGTTCCACACTCCTGAAGAGATGAAGCAGTGCATACCTTCACTGGATAATTTTAAATACAGAAATAAATGGTGGGTGATTAATGTTTCAGGTAACTGCTTGAGACTTATTGCCTATATTGATTTCAAACTGCAAAAGGTATTTGTGAAGCATATCGTTCACCATGCCGAGTATGACAGACTAACCACATACTATCGGGGTCACAAAGAATGAGAACGCATGAAAGCCATCAGATAGACACAGCCAGTGTAAAATTGATGATTGATACCTTTACCGATGCAGTGAAAAAAATCCCCCTGTTAGGCAAAGAACAAAATGAGGCAGAGTACCGAAAAGCACTCGCTTTGGTGGAGTTTCTGGTTGATCGTAACGACCTGGAAAACCCGTTGTTTGAGCTGCTTTCAGCTCGGATCCGCGACTACGAAAAACATGCGCCTGAGTTCAGTGCCCTCAACCAACAACTGGAACATACTCCTCATGGCGTTGCGTTACTGCGTACGCTCATGGATCAATATGGTCTCAAAGCAGCAGATCTTGCCAACGAACTTGGTTCAAAATCCAATGTCAGCAACATCTTGAATGGTCGCAGAGCACTGACTGTAAGTCATATTAAAATGCTCGCAGAACGCTTTAACCTTCCGGCAGACGCATTCATCGAGTAAAGAGGATCCCCTCTGACCTACTCTTCCTCATTCCCGCCCTCTTCATATGCGCCAAACGGTTTCGCGGGTAGCACAATGTAGGTACCTTCAAACACGACGCCCGGCGTGTCATCGCCAAACACCCCGACCTGCATCTGAACGCGCGCCTTGCGGCCTCTTGCCAGACGGTCCAGGTCACCGCTCAGCGAGCCCAGATCGGCAATAGCGGTAGGTTTCCCGGTAATTGGCCTGCTGTATCGGATATGCGCGTCGGCGAGGATTATCGTCCCCCCCAGATGACGCTCGCGCAGCATCAGCCAGATAAGCCCCCAGCCCGTTAACGTCGCCAGTGAAAACAGGCTTCCGGCAAACAGCGTATGGTGCGGGTTCTGATTGCCAGTCTCTGGCATCGTAGTAATAAATTTCTGCCCGGTGTACTGCTGAATGCGCACGCCCATTTTCTCACTCAATGGAATATGTTCGTACCAGGCTTGCTGTAGCTGTCCGCACCAGTCCCCGCGATGGAGAATGTCGTCCAGCGTTGCGATGGGCTTAATCATCAAAAAATGGCGCACCGGCGTGGTTTGCGGCGTGGTAATTTCGCCCTGACTCACAAACCCCAGTTTGGCGAAAAATTCGACCGCATCTTCACGGGCGCTACAGGTTACGCGCTTTACCCCTTCCTGACGCGCCACAGACTCCAGGGTCATCGCCATCAGCGTGCCCAACCCTTTCTCCTGCACAGAGGGGTCAACGGCCATAAAGCGTATGGAGGCTTCGTTATCCGCATTGATATACAGACGCCCAACCGCGACCAGATTTCCCTCTTCGTCCACCACCATCTGGTGATGCGCCATCGCGTCCCAGGCATCCCGTTCGGAGCCTTTTGGCTGGTGCAACGGTTTACGCAACATCTCCCAGCGAAACTGGTAGTAACGCTCCAACTCTTCTTCTGTTTGCGGTACTCGAAGGTGATACATAGTCGTATTCTCTCTTGTTGCCCGCGGCCACACCGGTAGCTGGTTCATACTTGTAACCAGAACGTCACGGGGCCATCATTAACCAGTGAAACCTGCATATCCGCAGCGAATCGACCGGTTTGCGTATTCATTTCCTGTTGGCGGCAACGCTCAACAAAGTATTCATACAGCGCTTCTGCCCGCTCGGGCGCAGCGCCTTTCGAAAACCCCGGGCGCATGCCGCGTTCGGTATCTGCCGCCAGCGTGAACTGTGAAACCACCAGCACACTGCCACCTGATTGCTGCACGTTGAGGTTCATTTTTCCTTCGGCATCGCTAAAGATTCGATAGCCGAGTACGCGCTCGCACAGACGGTTCGCTTTCTGTTCGTCATCATCCCTTTCGACACCTAACAGGACCAAAAGTCCTGGGCCAATTTCACCCGTCACCTCGCCCTCCACGGTGACGCTGGCACGGGTTACGCGCTGAATTAATGCAATCATGGTTGATCTGCTTCTTCTTGTTCTGCGGCTTGTTTAAGTTTGCGGTATTCCCCGAGAGTGACAGTTATTTCCGCGCCTAGCAAGACGATACACCACGTCCAGTATACCCAGACAAATAAAATGGGGATCACCGCCAGGACACCGTAAATGAGCTGATACGACGGGAACATCGTGATGTAGAGCGCAAATCCTTTCTTTCCGGCCTCGAACAACACGGCGGCCACAAAGGCGCCAATAACCGCATCACGATTGGGTACACGCGTAGTCGGTACAATGCTGTAAAGCAGCCAGAACGAGAGCCAGGAAAGCACCAGAGGGAAAATACGCAAGACGTCATCAATCACCGAGTTGAGATCGCTGGCCCAGCGCAATGACAACAAATAAGAGCTGATCGCCAGACTGGCCCCCGCCAGCAGCGGCCCCAGCGTTAAAATCATCCAGTAAACGGCGAAAGAGTAAACTTTGGGACGAGTGCGCTTACTGCGCCAGATAGTATTCAGAGCATTATCAATGGCATACATCAGCAATAACGCCGTGACAATCAGCCCACATGCCCCAACGGCCGTCATTTTGTTCGAGTTGGCGACAAACTGTTCGATATAACGCTGGATGACGTCTCCCGTCGCCGGGATAAAATTTGCGAAAATAAAATGACGTAGCTGGGCACTGACGTCGGAAAACATCGGAAATGCGGCGAAAAGAGCAAACACAACGGCGATAAGCGGCACTAATGAGAGCAGTGAAACGTAGGCAAGATTCCCTGCCAGCGTCGTCATGTTGTCCTCATCAATCCGCTGCCATAGTAGCTTCAGCCAGGCCCGTACAGGACGCGTATGGTGCCTGGCTTGTTGCTGAACATTTTTTAGCATAACAACTTCGCGAAATAGTCAGGAATGGTCGTTTTATCGACGACCTGGATACTGGTAATCCCTAACCGGTTAGCTCCTTCAATATTATCGGCGTTGTCGTCAAAAAAGACCGCATCTTCCGCAGAAAAACCTTCAGACTGCAGGACATGCTGGTAAATCCGCGCTTCCGGTTTTCGCATGCCCAGATCCTGGGAAAGATAAATATGGTCAGCAGCCTGACGAATTTCAGGATATTCATCCGGCCAAAATGTTGTGTGCAGACGGTTAGTATTCGACAAGACGACCACCCGATGCCCCTGCTCACGCAGCTTATGCATGATGTCGATGACTTCAGGGCGCAATGCCACAAAAACGGCCTGCCAGCCGTGAGAGAACTGCTCGTAACTTAGCGGCAGCGCCATGTCATGACATAGCGCCTCGGCAAAGGCTTCATCCGTTATTTCACCTCGCTCGTGCTGGTGAAAAGCCTCCCCCATGGTGAAACTTTGCTTCAGCGAGGCCAGCGGTACACGGCTCAGATCGCTCCATGTGCCCAACACGCGGTTGAAGTCGATATCGACAATCACATTACCTAAATCAAAGATATAGAGCATGATCTTCTCCTTAATCGCCGTGGATGAATAACTGTAGCGGGAAAGGAGAAGTTTGACTACCGGGATCGGCGATGTGTATCCGTTTAAAGATACTTAACAAAGGCAAGCAAAATGAACGAGCCAGGACAATGAGAAACGCAGGCAACACTACCCGCCAGGCCAGCGATACTCTGACGGCGAGCTTCAGTAAACACCGCGGAAACCCTAATATTGTTCTCAGAAACTTTTATCTGCTTAACATCCGCACGCACTGACCAGGTGTGTTAACTAAAACGGTAAGCGTGTACTTCCACGCGGCATGATTTCAAAGCCGACATCAACAATTTCGCCCTGCCAGGTTTTATCCTGCGCCATTCTTAGCATCATCTCTGCCGTCCTGTCCGCTATCTCATCAGCATTCCACTTAATGCTGGATAACGTTACAGGAGCAAGCCAGGCGCTGGAGGGAAAATCACCGAACCCAAGAATGCTCAACTGTTCAGGCACCTTGATACCCCGGGCTTGAGTCTCCATCAGAAGAGCCGTTGCTATTGCATCGCTGGTACAAAAAATTCCATCAACTCCCCGCTCCTTGACTAACGTTTGCATCAGAATTTCACGGCTGGCCTGCCAGATATTCGGGGTTTGCGGGATATCAACCAGCAGGGGCTTCTCGCCCTTTTCCTCAAGCGCACGACAAAATCCGTTGTAACGTGTACGCGCACGAATGTCGTCATCAAAACGCGTCGTGAAATAGGCCAGTAGGGAACAGCCGGTATCGAGCAAATAGCGTGCAGCAGAATAACCTATCTGCTCCTGGTTATTACCAACCTGAGCGGAAAATGCGCTGCCATCAACCTGCCACATTTGCACCACAGGTACACCGCTGTTTTTCAACATTTTAAGAGTTGAAGCTTTGTGGTCGGCACCTGCAATAGCAATGACCGCTGGCGACCATTGCAAGATTGCCCGGATCTGCTCTTCTTCCTTATCCAGACTGTGGTCGTGAGAAGCAATAGATAACTGAAATCCCTGTTCGCTAACCGTCGACTCTATCTTCTGGATAACATAACTAAACGTCACGTTCGCCAGAGAGGGCAACACAACCGCCATATTGCAACTACGCCCCCCGGTAAACTGGCTGGCGATCTTGTTGTGCACATAGCCAAGATTATCGATAGCCGCCTGGATTTTTTTCCCGGTCTTCTCCGAGACACGGTCGGGCTGGCGAATATACAGGGAAACCGTTGACGGCGACACGCCGGCCTGGTGCGCAACATCATCAAGTTTTACGATTTGACGCGATCTCTGACGCATTCCTCTCCCGAATTCTCATTAAGCAACACCCTCTCTTGACGACGACGATGACGAGCCAATCCCACAATCAGTATCAGCGCGACCGCCCAAACCAATCCCAGCAGAGGGTAAAATGAAGCAGGGAGCCCCTCAGTGTTTGCCAGACCAAGCGGCGACAATGCGATGAAAATACTGATTAAAGCCGCCATCATAATAACACTTACACAATGAGCATATCGCCATTTTTCCATAGGGATACTTGCAGGTTGTGCGTCCGGTACATAACGCTTTCCGGGGGCCATTTTCCCAATAGATAACATCATTGCTGTTTCAATCAGAAACAATATGCCCATAACGTGAATAAAATGTAGTGAAATCCATTTTTCCCCACCGGCAAACGTGTATAACCCGTAAGCGATGACATGAAAACCAAGTACCCATTTTGCTGCCAGTGCTGGCACTCTTCGGGTTAAAAAACCGACCAGTACAATCGTGATAATAGGAATGCTATAGAACCCGGTAAAGCGGCGCATCAGATCAAAAATACCGTTAGGGCTCCACAGCAGCAGAGGAGCTATCACTATCGAAATAAGCGAGACAACAACAGAGGTAATCTTGCCGACATATACCAGTTTTTTCTCATCCTGACATCCAGTCAGCGGAGCATAAAGATCGATCACAAATAGCGTGGCGCTTGAATTCACCACCGAGTTGAAATGGCTAATCACCGTCCCAAAAATCGCTGCGGCGAACATACCAATCAACCACCAGGGTATGACCGCTTTAACCAGTGCTGGATAAGCATAATCAACATGGGTAAATACAGGGCCAAAAAGATTAAAAGCAATCAGCCCTGGCAACACCATCGCCAGTGGCACCAGTAGCTTGATGCTACCTGCAAGCAGCACGCCTTTTTGGCTTTCAGCAAGCGACTTCGCCCCTAACGCCCGCTGAATGATCATCTGGTTAGTACACCAGTAAAACATATTGGCACACAGCATACCGGTGAAAACGGTGCTAAAAGGCACTGATGAACTGGCGCTGCCGATAGCATTGAGCTGTTCCGGATGGCTTAACAACGCTTTCCCACCCGCAAGAAAAGAGCCTTCGCCAAGGGCAATGAGTCCTAGAACGGGAATGAGCATTGCCGCGACGAGTAAAATCAGACCGCTGATAGTGTCTGAAATGGCGACAGCTTTCAGGCCTCCCAACGTCGCATAGAGTCCACCAACGGCGCCCATCACAAGGGCCAGTAATCCGATAGCGCTCCAGTCAGGCAAGTGGAAAATTTTTTGTACATCAAACATCTCGTTCATCGTGATCGCGCCAAGGTAAAGACTGCACGGATTGGCCATCACCGCATATCCCACGAGTAACATCACGCTGACCGTTCGCCGTGTGGCGCTATCGAAACGCTCCTCCAGAAACTGCGGCATTGTGGTAATGCCGCGGCGTAAAAAACGCGGCAAGAAAAAAACAGCCATCATGATAGTGGCAACTGCGGCGGTGCTTTCCCAGGCCATACCACTGATATCAAAACGATATGCGTTGCCATTTAAGCCGACTAATTGTTCAGCTGAGAGATTAGACAATAGCAGTGAGCCAGCGATGAAATAACCGCTTAGCCCTCTTCCCGCAAGAAAGAATCCTTCCACGCCTGACTCTGAAACCCCTTTTGTTTTTCGATATGAATATAGCGCTACGAAAATTAAAAAGAGAAAAAAAGTCGCGACAGAAAATAGCATTTCCATAGCATAACCTCGTCGACGAAGTGATTAACACTACTATCACACGGCGCCACATGCAGATAAAACGTCTTTACAGCGAAACTGGAAGCCACAAAACAAAAAAAAGCTTACGCGCGGATGAAATGGGCTGAAGATCACATTTTATGCAAAATGCATCTTGATTATCGTAGCGCTGCGATACTACCGTAGAAAGAAACCACACACAGGACAGTATGACGATGTTCAACCAGGATTGTTTAGTACGACGGGATGTTTCTGAGTTGCGTAGCCAGAGATGGTATGCCCCAAAGACAATTAGAGCTTTCGCGCACCGACAACGTACCCAGCAAATGGGCTTTGCCCGGGAAGAGTTTTTGGGTAAGCCGGTTATCGGCATCATTAACACCTGGAGTGATATGAGCGCCTGTCACTCCCATCTGCGTGAACGCGCGGAGGCGGTAAAACGTGGCGTCTGGGCGGCGGGCGGCTTTCCAGTAGAACTCCCGGCACTTTCAATGGGCGAAGTGATGGTGAAACCCACCACCATGTTGTATCGCAACTTTCTGGCCATGGAAGCAGAAGAGTTGTTACGTCAGCACCCGATTGACGGCGTGGTGCTACTGGGTGGATGTGATAAATCCACACCGGCTCTGCTAATGGGTGCGTTATCTATGGATATCCCAACCATTTTTTGCCCGGCAGGCCCAATGACCACGGGCAAATGGCACGGTCAGGTTACCGGAGCGGGTACGCACACGAAAAAGTTTTGGGATCAGCTTCGTCTTGGCGCGATCACCCAGCATGACTGGATTGAGCTGGAAGGGGCGATGACGCGGTCCATCGGTACCTGTAACACGATGGGCACGGCCTCTACCATGACCTCAATTGCCGATGCCATGGGCTTTACCCTTCCCGGCGCAAGCTCTATCCCGGCCGCGGATTGTCGCCATCCACAGATGGCCGCCCAGTGCGGAAAAACCATTGTGGATATGGTCTGGTATGACCACAAACCTTCCCGCTGGCTAACGAAAAAGAATTTCCTTAATGGTATTGCCGCTTACATGGCGTTGGGCGGTTCCACCAATGCCGCAATCCACCTGATCGCAATGGCTAACCGGGCATCGATTACGTTAAGTCTTGCCGACATGGAGGAGATCGCCCGTAAAATCCCCGTCCTGGCAAACTTATTTCCTTCAGGCAAAGGGCTGATGGATGATTTCTTCTTCGCGGGCGGCTTGATGGCCCAGTTGAAGAAAATCAGCCCATTCCTGCATTTGGATGCAAAAGGTGTAACCAATACGCAGGTCAGCGCCTGGATCGAAAATGCCGACTGTTACGATGACGACACTATCCGCGATTTAAGCAATCCGGTGATTCCTCTTTCACAAGGTTGTGCTCTAACGGTGTTGCATGGAAATCTATGCCCCAATGGAGCGGTAATGAAATCCTCTGCTGCCAGTTCCTACCTGCGCCATCATGTTGGCCCGGCTCTGGTTTTCGATACCCACCAGCAACTCTCGGAGCAGATTGACTCCCCGGAACTCAACGT
Source organism: Citrobacter sp. 506 (assembly GCF_050434985.1). Lineage (NCBI taxonomy): Bacteria > Pseudomonadati > Pseudomonadota > Gammaproteobacteria > Enterobacterales > Enterobacteriaceae > Citrobacter > Citrobacter sp. 506. The sequence goes on along the minus strand of NZ_JBNDJN010000007.1, from coordinate 31,868 downwards.
CACCAAAGATACCGTCATTATTCTGCGCAATGCCGGGCCTGTCGGCGGACCCGGTATGCCAGAGTGGGGAAATCTGCCGATTCCGAAAAAGCTATTGCAGCAGGGCGTTACCGACATGGTACGTATTTCCGATGCCCGCATGTCCGGCACACATTACGGCACCTGCATTCTCCATGTTGCTCCGGAAGCCGCTGTCGGCGGTCCATTGGCTCTAGTTCAGACCGGTGATTTGATCGAACTGAATATAGAAGCGGGCTCGTTAAACATGCTGGTTGACGATACCGAACTGGCGCAACGTCGCGCAGCGTTAAAACCCACTCATCAAACATTTTCCCGTTCCTGGTCCGCACTTTACCAGCAGCACGTCACTCAGGCTGATGAAGGGTGTGATTTCGATTTCCTGCAAAGCGGCAGTGATGTCCCGGAACCTCCTATTTTTTAAGGAAAAACAATGAACAATTTCAAACAGGCTATTCTTTCCGGCCAGCGTAAGTTAGGCACCTGGATGATGACCGGCAGCGATACTGTTGCCGAAGCCATGGCTACCGTAGGTTTTGATTTCCTGGTTCTTGATCAGGAACATGTGGCGGTCGACACGCTTGATGCTATCCGCATCGATCGCGCTATTCGCAGCGTAAATGCCAATACCACACCACTCTACCGCCTGGCGGGCAACGATGTTGTATTAATTAAACGCGCGCTTGATGGCGGTGCCATGTCGCTGATGATCCCCTTTATCAATACTCCTCAAGAAGCGCGTAGAGCAGTAGAGTCGGCTTATTATCCGCCCTATGGGAAACGCGGTTTTGCCGCAATGCATCGCGCCTCGGGTTGGGGTGGTAACGCACAGTTTGTGGAGGATTCACGAAATGAGCTGTGCCTGATCCTTCAACTCGAAACGCCAGAAGCTATCGCCAACATCGATGAAATCGCAAAAGTAGACGGCATTACCGGTTTCTTTATCGGTCCCGGCGACATGTCCTCTGCGATGGGTTATCCAGGAAATCCATCGCACCCAGAGGTTCAGGCGATGATCAAGCGTGGGCTGGAAGCTTGTCAGCGACTTGGCTTCCCTTGCGGCATCGTAGGCGGTAATCCGGAACTGGTAAATAAATATCAGCAAATGGGCTTTACCTTTGTTGCTCTGGCCTCCGACATGAGTTTTATGTTGGCGCGGGCCAAAGAACAACTGGCCGCTATTCGTGGTGAAGAACTACAGATTCGCGGCGGCGAGGTGTATTGAGATGACCCGCCTGCTCGAATGCGCCTTGGGTGAAACCCGCATTGCCGTCGCACCCGAACTGGGTGGCGCACTCGCCTGGCTACGCTGGAGAGGACATGACATTCTGCGCCCTCTGGACCCGGCAGGAGAACAGCGAGCCAATCTCTGTGGCAGCTATCCGCTCATCCCATGGTCAAACCGTATTGCGAACGGATGCTTCACCTTTAATAAGGTGAAGCATCGGGTAAAACGCAATTTTGGCGACCATCCTCACTCCCTGCATGGCAATGGTTGGCAAACCGCATGGCAGGTATTGCACGCCACGGAACTGGAAATAGTACTAGAACTGCACAGCCCTGCCAGCGAAAGCTGGCCGTGGCCTTATCGCGCTGAGCAACGGTTCAGGCTGTTCCCTGACCGGTTGCGTATTGAATTAACTCTATTCAATAACGCCGAGGAAAACGTTCCGGTCGGCCTCGGGTTTCACCCCTTCTTTGCCGATGCCGAACACAGCGAAATACGTTTTGTCTCCTCACGCGTATGGCTAAACGATGAGAATAGCCTGCCTAGCAAAGAAACTGACGTCCCCGAACCATGGTGTTATCACACTTTCAGGCCCCCAATACCGGGATCGGTTGATAACTGTTTTACCGGCTGGCAATCCCCGGCAGAGGTCAGATGGCCGCAAAAACACATTCGCGTGGAAATAGATTCTGCGGCAACCAATGCCATTCTTTTTATTCCCCCACGTGAACGCAATGTCGTGGCAATTGAACCTGTCACGCACATCAATAACGCTATCAACTTACTTCCTGCTAACGACAGCGAACACGCGATGAAAACCCTTAATCCAGGAGCGTCATTAACTCACTGGATGGAATTACGGATGGTCAGCGATGAATAAACCTGAATTGCTTTTCGATTATGTGGGCCATTTACCAGAGTGCCCAACCTGGGATCATGACGAACAGGCACTGTACTGGACTGACATTCTGGAATGTGAGATCCACCGCTTCCAGCTTCATTCAGGAGAACACAAAGTGTTCTCCTTTAAAGAAGAGCCGGGATGCTTTGCGTTACGTGAGAACGGCGGATTTATTGTGGCGCTCCGGAGCGGTATCTGGCTTACCGACGCGCAAGGTCAACTGGAAACGAAAATCGGCGATAACCCCAATAATCCAGCGTTGGCACGCTTCAATGACGGCGGTGTGGATCCGGTAGGGCGCTTCTGGGCAGGGACCTATTGGGGCCCCCGCGATTACAACGGCGCGCTGCTGTGTCGCGTAGATAACGACCTGCATATGCAAGTGATGCAGTGCGACATTCTGGGCGCCAACGGCCTGGCATTCTCACCAGACTCTCGCTGGATGTATACCAGCGATACACCAAACCATGTGATTTACCGAACACCGCTGAACGCGCAGGGAGAGCCAGGGCTACGTCAGGTCTGGAAAACCTTTCCATGCGGAAATGGTCGTCCTGATGGTGCTGCGATGGATAGCGAAGGATGTTACTGGAGCGCGCTTTTCGACGGATGGCGCATTGCCCGTTTCTCTCCTCAGGGGGAAATACTGGAAGAATACGCTCTGCCCGTTCGTTGCCCGACTATGGTCTGCTTCGGTGGTCCGGAAATGAAAACGCTGTTTATCACCACCACCCGGGAAAACATGACCACGCAAGAGTGCGCAGCGTACCCCCTCTCTGGCGCAATTTTTACCCTGAACGTTGCCGTCGCTGGCATGCATAAACCCAAATTTAAGGAAATTACACAATGAAAACGATCGGCTTTATCGGGCTTGGCCTAATGGGCGAAGCTATGTCTAAAAATATTGTCGCGAAATGCGATGGTACGGTTTTAGTTTATGACATTAACCAGGATGCGATTAATCGGTTAGTTGTTGCCGGAGCCAAAGCCGCAGCATCAATAGAAGATATTGCGCGTAATGCTGACGTGGTCATCAGTATGGTTCCACGCTCTGAACATGTGCGCGAAGTCTATCAGCAAATGATGCCTTATCTGCATGCAGGACAAATCACGATAGATATGTCGACAATTGACCCCTCCGTTTCTGTCGATATTTCGCAACAGGTGAATAAGACTGGCGCGGTAATGCTGGATGCTCCCGTTGTGAAATCTGTCCCCGCTGCCGTTAAGGCGGAGCTGGGAATTTATATTGGCGGAGATAAAGCCGCATGGGAAAAAGTGAAGCCTATCCTCGCCATGATGGGCTGCAATCAAATCTATATGGGTGATAACGGACGCGGTCTGGTGATGAAAATGCTCCATAATGTTCTGGTCGCAGGCATTCAAAATAGTGTCAATGAGATGCTCACCGCAGCAGATCATTACGGTATTAACAAAGCGAATTTCCATCAAGCAATATCCTATGGTGGCGCCACTAATTTCTATCTCGACAGCAAAATTAACAGTTTGATTTCTGAAGATTACAGCACCGCTTTCTCTCTAAAAAATATGTCTAAAGACGTCAACATTATGAAAACGATGCTTATTGAGTCTGGTTTACACCTTCCGGGTGTTAACGTCGTGAAAAATATTTACGATCGTGGATTAGAAACCGGAATCGGCAATGAAGATTTTTGTGCGACATATAAAGTCGTGCGTAACAATGCTAAAAACTAATCAGGAAAATAAAAATGAAAAATAATCTCAATGTAAACTACTATTCCCTTAAAAATAAAGTTGTTGCTATTACCGGTGGCGCCAGTGGCATTGGCGAAGCTTATGTTCGTGCTTTTGTAGAGCAAGGCGCTAAAGTTGCCTTTCTTGATTATGACAAACAGGCCGGTGAAAAACTTGCCATTGAACTTGGGTGCTTATTTTTATTCTGTGATGTCACCAATATTCCTCAATTACAAAACTGTTTCACCACCATCGCTGAAGAATTGGGTAACGTCGAAATTCTCATCAATAATGCCGGCAGTGACGATCACCATACGATTGATGATTTAACTGAAGAGTATTTTAACAACCGCATTAACGTGAATTTACGTCACCATCTCTTTGCAATTCAGTCGGTGATTCCGGCAATGACCCAAAAAGGAACAGGCTGCATTATTAATATGGGTTCGATCAACTGGATGCGAGGACGTCCGGGCCGCGTCTGTTATTCCCTGTCTAAAGCAGCCATTCATGGATTTACTCGTACGCTAGCTCAGGAGTTAGGTCCTCGCGGCATCCGGGTTAATAGCCTTGTTCCGGGCGCGATTCGAACTGCAAAACAGGACGCCATGTGGGCTAAGTTGGATCCTTCTGCCGTGAATCAATTCGTTGAATTGCAGGCACTAAAGTTCCGTCTGGATGGAAGTCACTGCGCACGGTTAGCGCTGTTCCTTGCGTCAGAGGAATCATGCGGTTGTACCGGTCAGGATTTTATTGTTGATGCGGGATTATCACTTAACTAAGAGAATCGTTATGGATTTCTTCACATTATTTACTCCAGATGGCGCCGCGCTCGATACCAGCGCCATGCTGATCGTCATCGCGGTAATGTTTTTATATACCTTTGTGGGAATATGTGCAGGATTTGGCGGCGGTTTAACCTCAATGCCGTTAATTACCATGGTACTACCATTAAAAATGGCAGCGCCAATGTCCGTGATGGTTGGTACGGCAACCGCGCTTTATGCAACATGGTTATCCCGAAAAGAGACAGACTGGAAATCTGCCGCCGTTCTCATTCTTTTTTCGTTTGCTGGTATTCCGGTTGGGCTATATGCTCTCTCATATTTACCCGACCATATTATGAAGATCGGCCTGGGCGGTTTTATTATTATTTACTCGTTCTATAGTCTGTTTATCCCGCGTCTGCCAATTTATGACAAACGTTGGATCGCCGCGCCGATGGGGGCAATTGCTGGTGCGTTAGGTGCCGCATTCTCAACAAACGGACCGCCGGTGGTCATGTATGGAATGCTGCGTAATCTGGGACCGGCGGCATTTCGTGGTACACTCAACGCTTTTTTTACTGCCAATAACATTGCCATTATTGGCGGGTTGGCCACCAGCGGAATTCTGACTATTTCAACCTTTAAGCTGGTGTTATTTTGTATACCCACGATGATTCTTGGTTCCATTGTGGGGCAGTATGTGCACAAGCGTATTTCAGTAAAAATATTCCGCATCATGGTGTTTCTGCTGTTAATCGCTTCCGGTGCTATGTTGATTAAAGGCGCTACGGGAATATCCGCATTGAGCGCGTTGTTACCCGTATTTTCATTACTAATTATTCTACAGCTTATTTTCGGTAAAAAAGTTGCGGCAATCCGCGCAATGGACGAAGCAGCAAAACCCCAATAATAAATTAAGTCAATAACAGAAAAGCCGCTGATTTCAGCGGCTTTTCTGTTATTGATATCTATCAAAACGTCAGTTATCTCTTTTAAATCGCCAGATCGTCTCAATGACCAAAGGTGCACCCGGACAGACAAACTGCGGTGCACGATTAATTTCATTCGGTGCTTGAGTAAGGGGATTAACACAAGTTGCATCGGGCTGTTTATCAAAGACAACCAGACTTTGCGCACTCGATGTCATTGTCATACTCAGCTTACCAGGCCACTGTAATCTGACATTGAGACCGTTATTAAAACCAAAGCAGTCATCCCACGGACCTGATTGTGGAGGGATTTTTTTACCGGTTGGTAGCTCATTGTTTCCAGCCTCTTCCTGCCAATCAGCATCAAAAAGTACCTGTAATTGTTCTTGTTCATTCTGCTGGTCGAGTCGTTTTGCAAACCAAGGGTGCCATCCAGCTGATGCAGGGAATGTTCCAGACAAAGTATGAATTTCTAAGCGTAGAATTAGCGCATCGTCTTCAATGGTCAGCGTTTGCAGGACCTCTCCTTGCCATGGCCATGGAGCGCCCAGTGTCATGCGCAGTTTCAAGGTATCCGCTTTATGTTCGACAATTTCCCATGATGAATAACAGGCCATACCATGTAGAGCATGAGGCGGTTTGTTAGCAGGTAATACGTACTGTTTCTCCCCCACTGTCAACGTTGCATCGCCAAGGCGGCCTGCCCAAGGAACCATAGGAAAGCAGCCATACTGAAATGCTTTACGCTGTGGCTCCCATTGACGTAACACTTCAAAACCAAATGCCTGTAGCGAGGTGATTCTGGCACCATCACGCGGAAAAACTTGCAGACGTAAATGTCCTTTTTCCAGCAAAATAGGTTGACCGATCGGTCCCGGCCAGGCGGCATCAAAAGCACGCTGTAATGCTTGATAATGCTCAGTATTCAATTCATTGTTCATGTTATTGCTCTCTGATATTTCGGTAAGAAGTTAAATGTTATTAGCGTCATTTTTATTGTCTGAATGTGGCTCAATAAGCCAGACGCAAATGAATGAAAGTATTGAGATAACAAACAGAAACAGTGCTACATACCACGGTTTCCCGCCTCCCAGCGCCAACAAGCTGGAGGCAATTAGCGGGCTTAACCCACCCAGAATTGCGGAGAACTGATAGGCAAATGAAAGACCCGTATAACGCACTCGTGTTCCGAACATACGAGTAAATAAGGTGGGCTGTACTGCAAACATCATCGTTGGCCCCAGGTTATAGCCAAGAATCATGCAGCACCAGATGATAAGTGTGCTTTTCGTATCCAGCAGCAGGAAGAATGGGAATGCAAAAAGGATGCAAAAACCAGCGCCAAATAAATACATCTTCCGTTGCCCAACGCGGTCAGAGATCCAACCAATTAATGGACAACATACAATGCCAATTGCTGAGGCGATTAGCATGCCGTTGAGTGGAATATCCCTTGATAATGCCAACTGGCTGGAAATATAGACAATACCAAAGGCATTAATGATGTTTGACGAAACGCTCTCTGCCAGCCTGGCCCCTAGCGCCAACAGAATGTTACGCGGATGCTTACGGAAAAGTTCAATCAACGGTGGTGCTGATTGTTCCTGTGAGACAGCCGTTTTTTGTTTTTTAAAATCCAGTGTTTCTTCAGTATGTAACCGTATGAACATCCCAACAATTAACATGATGGCAGAGAGCCAAAAAGGGATACGCCATCCCCAGGCCAGAAACTCTTCCTGGGTCAGGAAGTGATTGCATAATGCAAACACCCCTGTCGCCAGCATAATCCCAACCGAGGCTGCAGTTTGTGGGAGCGAACCTAAAAACCCGCGCTTCGCCTCAGGCGCAGATTCAATAGTCATCAATGCAGCCCCGCCATATTCCCCACCCAGACCGAACCCCTGCACCAGACGAAGAACCATCAATATAATCGGGGCCCAGATACCAATGTCCTTGTATGTTGGTATGAAGCCGATTAAAAACGTTGAGGAACCAACTATCGCTAACGTCCAAATCAACGTTATTTTGCGACCGACTTTATCGCCAAAATGGCCAAAAACAATGCCCCCTAGCGGACGTGATAGAAAACCCACACCAAAGGTCGCGAATGCGGCGATTAAACCAATAAAAGGATCGCTATCAGGGAAAAACAGGGGAGCAAAGACTAGCCCTGCTGCCGTTCCGAAAATAAAAAAATCGTACCATTCCATCAACGCGCCAGCGAAACTGCCCATGACAACGCGTCTCATGGCTTTGCCGGATAGCTCTTTCCCTGGTACATGTTCTATTTCAGCCATAATTTTCCTCTCCGGGTCGGCGAGAAATCTGCGCAATAAAATCACTAAAAAATCGGCGGATATACGAAAAAGCGCGTCGACATGTTGCGACGCGCTTGCTTGTTATTTATCCAGCTCAGCCAGTACCTCAGCGTCTTCAGCGTCAACGTTTGCACCAAGTGGTTCCCACTTAATCAACACGCATGTCAAGAAGCCGAGAAAAGGAACAATTGCCAGCCAATAGAACGCTTCTGTCTTTAATGCACCCCACAACATTGGCCAGAAAATAAGTCCGGCAATCGCCCCAGTACGCATAATTGCACGAGCAAATCCTACGCCTGTCGGGCGAATAGATGGCGGATAAGAAAGTGTGGCAATGGTCATTCCCAGGCCGCCCGGGCCCGCTGAATGGAAGAAAATGATCGCGCCCAACAAACCTAAAGAAAGCCATGGGTTGGTGGTTGCTAATGCACCTAAAGCCAGTAATGCAACCGTTACGACGGCGAAACCATACATCGACTGAAGGCGAGTTCCCAAACGCTGGAGGATAAGTGAACCAATCAATCCACCTGTAATGCCACACAGGGCATTCACTACCGCAGAACCGCTAAGTGCCCCGGTTAATCCACCGCTCAGTATTCCCGCCAAAGTCAGCGGTAAATAAACGCCCACGGCGTTATATTGCCAGGCTTGCATCGTCGCCACAACGCAGCCGAGAATGGTACGTTTGCGATAACGTGAGTTAAATAAAATCCCATACCCGCCATGAAACTTACTTTCTGTTTTTTCAGCAGAAATATCATCGCTTTTTGACTTGGCAGCAACACGAGCATGAACACCATAGCGTTTAGCCAGAATATCGCAGGCTTTATCATAACGTCCGACTCGTGCGGCCCACATTGCGGATTCGCCAATGAAGAAATAGCGTAGGATCATGATAATGATGGCAAAAATAGCACCAATGAAAATACCATAGCGCCATAATTGCTCTTCTGCGATACCCGACAACAGCAGTGGAAGCAGCACAAGATAGACGACCGTAGTTGATACATACCAGGCCATTTGCCAGAGATTAACCGATGAACCGGTTTTCTTAGATGTTGAGCCGCGTAGTTCTGCCACCGCATTTGTTGCCAGCGGGAAATCAATACCCAAGCCAAATCCCATGATTACGCGACACACCAGCACCCACCAGATGTTCGGGGCTATCGCGACAGCTGCGGCACCTATTGTGCACAGGCCCATTCCGATGATAAATGCACGCTTTTGACCAAAGCGGTTAATCACACGGTTCGCCAGCAATCCACCAATTAGAGCGGCAACTAAAACAGAGGCGTTAACCGTCGCCGCCAGCCCCGGCGAAATACCAAATTGCAATGCAATATATTTATTACCAAACCCCACCATCGCCGCCTGATAGGCATCAATTAGAATGCCGCCAAGAGCGATAAAAATGACGCCGACACTGGTGTTTACTGCTGAATGTTTATTAACAATATCAATCACGTCCTGGGGACGACCGATCGAGTAAGGTGTAGGACTGGTGATGTGACTCATCGCAGCATCCTTTTTCATTGTTGTAGGATGGCGCTACCCTTAAGCAGCGCCAGACAGAGGGTTACAGCATCAAACCTCAGCAAATTGCAGCATGACTTTTATAGAGTCATTTTGCTGCGCACGTTCAAACGCCTTATCCGCATCTTCGACAGGGAAGAGATCGGTCACCAGTTCGCTGGTGTCAAACCGCCCATCCGCAAGCCATTCAATCACGGCATCGAAGTCTTCCGGAATATACATGCCGGAATTCAACAAATCGCGTTCGAAGCGCTGCATCATCGGAAGAGGAATTTCACGTGGGCCACTCGGTACCCCCATGCACACTACCGTTCCGCCAGCATAAACGTGGGTAAATGCATCATTCAGCGTGGTCTGGGCAGCAACAACATCAATTGCCCCCGTAAAACGGACCTGTGCATCCAATTCCCCCGGAGCCCAGACTTCCGTGGCACCTAGCTTTAACGACAACGCGCGCTTAGCGGCATCAGGTTCGATGACGGTGATCTTTCCCGCGCCCATGATGCGCAATGCTTGAACGATGGATAAGCCAATTGTCCCTGCACCAATCACTAGTACACTTTCCAATGACGCTTTCGGCATACGGCTCACGCAATGACGCGCGCAGGCTGCGGGCTCAGCGAAAGCCAGTGCTTTTAGTGGTAACGAAGCAGGTGCAACATGGCAGTTTCGTGCAGGTACAATGTGCTGCGAGCGGGCAAAACCCGGCGCCCGAAAGCCAGCAACCTGTGGCGGCTCACACAGATTAAAGCGACCCGCTTTACAAGCACGGCACTCCATGCAGGCCATTATTGGGTCGACTACGACATGATCGCCCAGCTTAACATTCGTCACTTCACTGCCCACTTCAGTTACGCGTGCCGCAATTTCATGTCCAGGCACAACCGGAGGTTTTGCAAATGGGTGCCCTCCCTTCAGTACATGCAGATCAGAGCCACATATTCCGTAAAACACCGGAGCAATGCGGACTTCTTGCGGTTTAAGTTCCTGGTGCGGCAGCTCAACATATTGGGTGGTCACCTTCCCAATATCAGAAAATAGAACTTGGGTAATCTTATCCATGGTTCTTCTCCAGATTCGTTAAAATGGGTGATTAACGCTGAGAAATCCCTTCATCGACGATTTCTGCCAGGCGTTGTAAGCGTGGAACCGACACATCACGCAACATTGTTTGCGGATCTTGAGCACCAACAACCGATGCCCAAACGGCACGCCCTGCCAGGAATCCGGAAGCTCCCCCCTTCATGGCGATACGGACCGCGCGGCCAAAAATATCCGCATCAACACCAGAAGAGAGAATGACCCACGGCATTTTCATTTGTTCATGCAACTTTTGACACGCAGCAAGTAGGGTCTGTTCATCACCTTTGCCGCCTAATGGCATTTCAGCTTTATAGAGGTCAGCATCGGTGCAGCCGAGTTCAGCCGCTGCGGCAACGATGGCGCTTTCCCGGTCAAATTCCCAACCACGACGAGGAGGTCGGACAACCGGCTCAATGATGCTGACCAACCCTGCGCTACGGCAGCGTTGAACAAACTCAGCCACCATAGCCAAACGTTCTTCTGCAGGTTCATCTTCACGCCACAGCACCAACAACTTCATGGCTTTCGCACCCATTTCGCGGGCTTTATGCGGATCAATCGCTCTATCAATTTCGACACTATCAACTGGAATACCATTACCCGGAACAAAATGGTCAGCCGCCACAATCAGTCCACATGAATCAGCGACTGCACCTTGAGAGACAATCTGATCGAGACAAAATTGTTTATCTGCCAGAACCGCTGAAGCGTAGGGAGACAGAATTTGTGTTGCTGCAACTTTAAAATCAGTCAATACGCTGTCGGCAACCGGTTTAGGATATCCAGACGCTGCAAACATCAGGCGCATTGCTTCACGCTGATCAACGGCCAGCATGGCAAATCCACCGCCAGGGCGAGAAATATCTTTCAGCGTGTATGGGGTATTGTGGGAAGACATAATAACTCCTGTAACTATTTAAAATTTATAGTGAATCTGGTCGGCCAGCCTGCTGACGAACCTGAGATAACAACGCACTCCAGTCCTGACGGCCTCGACCGTTCTCGCTGGCACGGGTGTAATAGGTTTCTGCTGCAATGCCCATATTGAGCGGCGCACCGATCTGACTAGCGACATCGACGGCAATACGCAGGTCTTTCAACGCGAGGTCCACCATGAATGCCGGAGAAAGATCTCCTTTAAGTACCTTGCCAGGCCAGGTTGTCGTAAAGTGCCCCTTACCTGCGGCAGTACCGCTCATGACCTTAATGGCCACATCAAGGCTCAAACCCAATGATTCGCAAAGTACAGCGGCTTCCGCTGACAAGGCGTTCAGCGCAATACTCATATAGTTATTGATGAGCTTTACACGGATCCCCATACCGGGACCGCCAGCTTCCACCAGTTCATTTCCCATACACATCAGCACAGGGCGAGCGCGTTCAACCTGTTCAGGCGTTCCACCAGCAAGAATCAGCAGCGTGCCGTCAATCGCGTTAACTGACGTTCTGCCCACGGGGGCATCCATCATGCTGATGCCTTTCTCTCTCATCTCATGAATCAATGCATCGGTCTGCAATGGATGAATCGTGGACATGTCAATAACCAATGCATTGGGGGACAGGCCTTCGCTGACGCCATCTTTACCCAGCAGAACTTGCCGAACGATGTCGCCATTTGGCAGCATAGTGATAATGAATTCAGCATCTTTAGCGGCTTCAGCAGGGGTTTGAGCAGCAGTCGCACCTTTTTGTACTAATTCATTGACTGCCTGTTGGTTTACGTCGAACACACGCAAAGCATGTCCCTTTTGCAATAGATTATTAGCCATTGGGCTGCCCATCTGGCCCAAGCCCAAAAATGCAACGGTTGTCATGAATGCTCTCCTGTCTCAGGTTGACAAAATAATTACAATTAAAAATTCGTTTTCGTCTGTTTTTGAGCATATTTGTAATTTATGACTAAAAACAAGACACATGTCACTAATTTGATCATTTATGTCATTAAAATGAACAAAAGAAGACAAGATCACACAGGAATAAACAAATATGACCAGAATTGCTTGTATTGGAATCACCGTTCAGGACCGTATTTATTCTTTAAACGACCTGCCCAATGGCGGGGGTAAATATCAATCTAATCAATACCTTGAAACAGGTGGCGGCCCAGCCGCAACAGCGGCTGTCGCCATTGCCCGGCTCGGTATTGACGTTGATTTTATAGGTCGCGTAGGCGATGACAGTTGCGGGAATACTTTGCTTAACGAACTTCAGGTCTGGGGGGTTAATACCGAGTTTTGTCGGCAATACCCGAATTCCCGTTCATCTCAGTCCGCAATATTGGTCGATCAGCACGGAGAACGCATCATCGTGAACTATCCAAGCCCAGATCTTGGTACAGATGCTCAGTGGTTGGAGTCGATTGATTTTTCTCGATATGACATCGTTCTGGCCGATGTACGTTGGCATGAAGGGACGTTGAAATCCTTCGAGCTGGCACGTGCCGCAGGTGTCCCAACACTGCTGGATGCCGATATGACTCCACAAGACATAACCCCATTGGTAGCACTTGCCGACCATGCAGTTTTTTCAACCCCAGGTCTGAAGAGAATGACAGGGCAGAATGATGCACAACTGGCACTTAAACTGGCCTCTAAGCATACCAATGGTAAAGTGTACGTTACGCTTGGTAGTGAAGGATCACTATGGATTGAAAATGGGCAAACGTGCCAACAAACTGCATTTTCTGTCAATGTTGTGGATACAACTGGGGCAGGCGATGTTTTCCACGGTGCTATGGCGGCAGCTCTCGCAGAGAAAATGTCTACTGATCAAGCTATCCGTTTCGCAAGTGCTGTGGCGGCGATGAAATGCACTCAGGCAGGCGGACGAGCCGGAATTCCTAATCGTGCGCAAACCGAATCATTTTTGTCACTTTATGCGTAAAATAGCCGACAATTACGGGGAAGAGGTCCAGGAGTATTCATGAGCATCATTGAAGTCACCGGTAATCCGCGTCACGATCAACTTGTTCATTACATTTCAGAACGCGGCTATATGAATATTGAAGAGCTCGCACAATTGCTGGATGTTTCCACACAAACCGTGCGCCGAGATATTCGTAAGTTGAGTGAACAGGGTCTGATCACCCGACACCATGGTGGAGCCGGACGTGTATCCAGCATCATGAATACCGCCTTCGAACAGCGAGAGTTGTCCCTCATTCAGGAAAAAGAAGCGATAGCGGAGGCTGTTGCTGATTATCTTCCTGAACGCTGCACGGTTTTTATTACCATTGGTACTACGGTAGAAGCCGTCGCACGAGCTTTGCTGAACCGCCGGGACCTACGCATAATTACTAACAGTCTTCGCGTTGCGCAGATCTTATATAAGAATCAAGATCTTGAGGTCATGGTACCCGGTGGAACGTTACGTGCTCATAATGGTGGTATTGTTGGTCCAGGAGCAGTGAACTTTATTGAAGGATTTAGAGCCGACTATTTGATTACCAGTATTGGTGCCATTGAGGAAGACGGCACACTATTGGAATTTGACGTTAACGAAGCGCTTGTCGCCAAAACGATGATTAAGCATGCACGTAATACGCTGTTAGTTGCTGATCATACTAAGTTTACCGCCTCAGCCGCTGTATCCATCGGTAATATGCGTAAAATTCGGGCATTTTTTACCGATTCCCAACCACCAAATTCATTCAAGCAATTGCTTGATTTAGAAAATATTGAGCTAGTCATTGCAGAGCAGGAAACAACCTGATCTTTTAGATAAAAAAAGCCGCTGAAATCAGCGGCTTTTTTATGCTTAACTGAGAAAGAGCGTTAATTACTCTTCTTTCGCGCCACGCATTGCACGGCGACGATCGTTTTCAGTCAGGTGACGCTTACGGATACGGATAGAGGTTGGGGTAACTTCTACCAGTTCGTCGTCATCGATGAATTCCAGAGCCTGCTCCAGAGTCATCTTAACCGGCGGAACCAGAACCGTTGCTTCGTCAGTACCGGACGCACGCATGTTGGTCAGTTTCTTACCGGTCAGGCAGTTTACAGTCAGGTCGTTAGAGCGGCTGTGAATACCGATGATCTGGCCTTCGTAAACTTCAGCACCGTGACCCAGGAACAGCTTACCGCGGTCCTGCAGGCTGAACAGTGCGAACGCAACTGCTTTACCCTGGCCGTTGGAGATCAGTACGCCGTTCTGACGCTGACCCACATCACCCGCACGAACATCGTCGTAGTGGCTGAAGGTGGAGTACAGCAGACCGGTACCGGAAGTCATGGTCATGAATTCTGAACGGAAGCCGATCAGACCACGGCTTGGGATCACGTAGTCAAGACGTACGCGGCCTTTGCCATCTGGATTCATGTTTTTCAGGTCGCCTTTACGCTCACCCAGAGCCTGCATGACAGAACCCTGATGCTGCTCTTCTACGTCCAGCGTTACGTTTTCGAACGGCTCTTGTTTACGGCCGTCGATTTCGCGGAAGATTACTTTCGGACGGGAAACCGCCATTTCGAAACCTTCACGACGCATGTTCTCGATCAGAACAGACAGGTGAAGCTCACCACGACCGGATACACGGAACGCATCCGCATCTTCGGTTTCTTCGACGCGCAGCGCAACGTTGTGCACCAGCTCTTTGTTCAGGCGGTCAAGGATCTGACGAGAGGTAACATATTTACCTTCTTTACCACAGAACGGGGAGGTGTTTACGCAGAAGAACATGGTTACGGTCGGTTCATCAACGGACAGAGCCGGCAGCGCTTCGACGTTCTGCGGGTCGCAGATGGTGTCGGAGATGTTCAGTTCGCCCAGACCGGTGATCGCGATGATATCGCCCGCTTCGGCAATATCACTCTCGATACGTTCCAGACCCAGATGGGTCAGAACTTTACCGACTTTACCGTTACGGGTTTTGCCTTCGCTATCAATGATAGTGATCTGCTGGTTCGGTTTAACTTTACCGCGTTTGATACGGCCGATGCCGATTACGCCAACGTAGTTGTTGTAGTCCAGCTGAGAGATTTGCATCTGCAGCGGGCCATCAAGGTCTACGCTTGGAGCCGGAACACGATCAACGATGGTCTGATACAGCGGAGTCATGTCTTCAGCCATATCTTCGTGATCCAGACCTGCGATACCGTTCAGCGCGGAAGCGTAAACGATCGGGAAGTCCAGCTGCTCGTCGGTAGCGTCGAGGTTAACGAACAGGTCAAATACCTGATCAACAACCCAGTCAGGACGCGCGCCAGGGCGGTCAACTTTGTTGATAACAACAATTGGCTTCAGGCCATGGGCAAAGGCTTTTTTGGTCACGAAGCGCGTCTGCGGCATCGGACCATCCATTGCATCCACCACCAGCAGCACGGAGTCGACCATGGACATTACACGTTCAACTTCACCACCGAAGTCGGCGTGCCCTGGGGTATCAACGATGTTGATACGGTAGTCATTCCATTTGATAGCGGTGTTTTTAGCGAGGATGGTAATCCCACGCTCTTTCTCCAAATCGTTGGAGTCCATCACGCGCTCTTGGGTTTCAGCACGTGCATCGAACGTACCGGATTGTTGGAGCAGCTTGTCTACCAGGGTCGTTTTACCATGGTCTACGTGCGCGATGATGGCGATGTTACGCAAATTTTCGATCACAACTTTGCCTCAGGCATTTTAGAAATAGCGCGTTATTGTACACGGATTAATCGCAGTACAAAACAGGATCACAAACATCCTCCGCAAACAAGTATTGCAGAGTTTCTTTGTGATCACATTCACGGAGCGTTAAAAGGGGTAATCTGACATGCTTTGCACCAATATGGTGCTTAATGTTCACATTAAAGCACTATAATGGTGCAATACAACCTTCATGGTGCAGCCCCTTTGCACGATAGTGCGCATGATAACGCCTTTTAGGGGCAATTTAAAAGTTGGCACAGATTTCGCTTTATATTTTTTACGGCGACACGGCCAATTTTTTGCAGAATTGAAGACTTCGTTACCACGACGACCATGACCAATCCGGGAGAGTAAGTATGTCCGCTGAACACGTTTTGACGATGCTGAACGAACACGAAGTGAAGTTTGTTGATTTACGCTTCACTGATACCAAAGGTAAAGAACAGCACGTCACTATTCCTGCTCATCAGGTAAATGCCGAATTCTTTGAAGAAGGCAAAATGTTTGACGGCTCCTCAATCGGTGGCTGGAAAGGCATTAACGAATCAGACATGGTTCTGATGCCAGATGCGTCTACTGCACTCATCGACCCGTTCTATGAAGAGTCCACCCTAATCATCCGTTGCGATATCCTGGAACCAGGTACGCTGCAGGGCTACGACCGCGACCCGCGATCCATCGCTAAACGCGCTGAAGAGTATCTGCGTTCTACCGGCATCGCAGACACCGTTCTGTTCGGGCCTGAGCCAGAGTTCTTCCTGTTTGACGACATCCGTTTCGGCGCGTCCATTTCCGGTTCCCACGTGGCTATCGATGACATCGAAGGCGCATGGAACTCCTCCACCAAATACGAAGGTGGTAACAAAGGTCACCGTCCTGGCGTGAAAGGCGGTTACTTCCCGGTTCCTCCGGTAGATTCTTCTCAGGACATCCGTTCTACCATGTGTCTGATCATGGAAGAAATGGGCCTGGTTGTTGAAGCGCATCACCACGAAGTGGCGACCGCAGGTCAGAACGAAATCGCGACCCGCTTTAACACCATGACCAAAAAAGCGGACGAAATTCAGATCTACAAATATGTGGTTCACAACGTCGCTCACCGTTTCGGTAAAACCGCGACCTTTATGCCAAAACCTATGTTTGGCGATAACGGTTCCGGTATGCACTGCCACATGTCTCTGTCCAAGAACGGCGTAAACCTGTTCTCTGGCGACAAATATGCGGGTCTGTCTGAGCAGGCGCTGTTCTACATCGGCGGCGTAATCAAACACGCTAAAGCGATCAACGCCCTGGCTAACCCAACCACCAACTCTTACAAGCGTCTGGTCCCAGGCTACGAAGCGCCGGTAATGCTGGCTTACTCTGCCCGTAACCGTTCTGCTTCTATCCGTATTCCGGTAGTGGCTTCTCCGAAAGCGCGTCGTATCGAAGTGCGTTTCCCGGACCCGGCTGCTAACCCGTACCTGTGCTTCGCAGCACTGCTGATGGCGGGTCTTGACGGTATTAAGAACAAGATCCACCCAGGCGAAGCCATGGATAAAAACCTGTACGACCTGCCGCCGGAAGAAGCGAAAGAGATCCCACAGGTTGCAGGTTCTCTGGAAGAAGCACTGAAAGAACTGGATCTGGACCGTGAGTTCCTGACTGCAGGCGGCGTGTTCACCAATGAAGCGATCGATGCGTACATTACGCTGCGTCGCGAAGAAGATGACCGCGTGCGTATGACTCCGCACCCGGTAGAGTTTGAGCTGTACTACAGCGTTTAATTAGTACCAATACTCCGTAGATTTCTTGTTGCGACCCACGCGGCTGTAGCAAGAAAAATATAGAGTCTTTAAGTTGCCGTGGAACTTTTAGCCCATCCCAGGATGGGCTTTTTTCTCCACTAACAACCTGCTTCCTCGCGCTTTTTTGATGTAAAAAGCTATAATGCACTAAATTGGTGCAACACTTTTCAGGAGACTGCTGAATGGCAACCGGCACGCTGCCCGATGCTGGGCAGATCCTCAATTCTTTAATCAACAGCATCTTACTCGTCGACGATGAGCTGGCGGTACATTACGCCAACCCGGCGGCACAACAGCTGCTCGCCCAAAGCTCCCGCAAACTGTTTGGTACCCCACTTCCCGATCTGTTGAGTTATTTCTCCTTAAACATCGGGCTGATGCGAGAGAGCCTGGAAGCAGGCCAGGGCTTTACGGATAACGAAGTGACGCTGGTGATAGATAGCCACTCACACATCCTCTCTGTGACCGCTCAGAGGCTGCCTGATGGCCTCATCCTGCTGGAGATGGCGCCAATGGATAACCAGCGCCGTCTGAGCCAGGAACAGCTCCAGCACGCCCAGCAGATCGCTGCCCGCGATCTGGTGCGCGGCCTGGCGCACGAAATTAAAAACCCGCTGGGTGGATTACGCGGCGCGGCGCAACTGCTCAGTAAAGCGCTTCCGGACCCGGCGCTGACCGAATATACCAAAGTCATTATTGAGCAGGCCGACCGTCTGCGTAATCTGGTCGACCGTCTGCTGGGACCACAACAGCCGGGAATGCACGTCACGGAAAGTATTCACAAAGTGGCGGAGCGCGTGGTAGCGCTGGTCTCGATGGAGCTGCCGGAAAACGTCACGCTGATTCGTGATTACGACCCGAGTCTGCCTGAATTACTGCACGACCCGGACCAGATCGAGCAGGTTTTGCTGAACATCGTGCGCAATGCTTTGCAGGCGCTGGGACCGGAAGGCGGCGAGATTATTCTGCGTACCCGCACCGCGTTTCAGCTCACGCTGCACGGTATGCGTTATCGTCTGGCGGCGCGGATTGATGTTGAGGATAACGGCCCGGGAATTCCCTCGCATTTGCAGGACACGCTGTTCTACCCAATGGTCAGCGGTCGCGAAGGCGGTACCGGCCTTGGATTATCCATCGCCCGTAATTTGATTGATCAACATTCCGGCAAAATTGAATTTACCAGTTGGCCGGGTCATACCGAGTTCTCGGTTTACCTGCCTATCAGGAAATAAAGGTGACGTTTATGCAACGAGGAATAGTCTGGGTAGTTGATGACGATAGTTCCATCCGTTGGGTGCTTGAACGTGCGCTCGCAGGGGCAGGACTAAGCTGCACTACATTTGAGAGTGGTAAAGAGGTACTGGACGCGCTGGCCAGCAAAACGCCGGACGTACTGCTGTCGGATATCCGCATGCCGGGCATGGACGGCCTGACGCTGTTAAAACAGATCAAACAGCGGCATCCGATGCTTCCGGTCATCATAATGACCGCACACTCCGATCTGGATGCTGCCGTCAGCGCCTACCAGCAAGGGGCGTTTGATTATCTGCCCAAACCTTTTGATATTGATGAAGCCGTGGCGCTGGTCGAACGCGCCATCAGCCATTATCAGGAACAGCAGCAACCGCGTAATGTTCAGATCAACGGCCCAACAACCGACATCATCGGCGAAGCACCGGCAATGCAAGACGTCTTTCGCATTATTGGTCGCCTGTCCCGTTCTTCAATCAGCGTATTGATTAACGGAGAGTCCGGGACCGGTAAAGAGCTGGTCGCCCATGCGTTGCACCGTCATAGCCCGCGCGTCAAAGCACCGTTTATCGCGCTGAACATGGCTGCTATTCCGAAAGATTTGATCGAGTCTGAGCTGTTTGGCCATGAAAAAGGGGCGTTTACCGGGGCGAATACGATTCGTCAGGGGCGCTTTGAACAGGCAGACGGCGGCACGCTGTTCCTCGATGAAATTGGCGATATGCCGCTGGACGTGCAGACACGTTTATTGCGCGTATTAGCCGATGGACAGTTTTACCGCGTTGGCGGTTATGCGCCTGTGAAGGTGGACGTACGTATTATCGCCGCCACGCACCAGAACCTGGAACTGCGGGTGCAGGAAGGCAAATTCCGTGAGGACTTATTCCATCGCCTGAACGTCATCCGGGTGCATCTGCCGCCACTGCGCGAACGTCGGGAAGATATCCCACGCCTGGCGCGTCATTTCCTGCAGGAGGCCGCCCGCGAACTGGGAGTAGAAGCCAAACAATTACACACTGAAACCGAGGCGGCGCTCACCCGTCTGTCATGGCCGGGAAACGTGCGTCAGCTTGAGAATACCTGTCGCTGGTTAACCGTAATGGCCGCCGGACAGGAAGTACTCATTCAGGACTTACCGACCGAACTGTTTGAAACCACCGTGCCTGACGCACCGTCCCATATGCAGCCAGACAGTTGGGCAACCCTGTTGGCACAGTGGGCGGATCGGGCATTACGTTCCGGTCATCAAAACCTGCTTTCAGAGGCTCAACCGGAGATGGAGCGCACGCTGCTGACCACCGCGCTACGTCATACCCAGGGGCATAAACAGGAAGCGGCACGGCTGCTCGGTTGGGGCCGTAATACCTTGACGCGAAAGTTAAAAGAACTCGGAATGGAGTGACGATCGGTCACTGTGTAAAGATTGATAATTGAGCGCAAATTGCTGCTATTTTGCGCTTTACTGTTCCGATGAGTTAAGTATGATCGTGCCCGGCAAACGGGGGGAAGTCATCATGCTGGAATCAATGATAAATCTGCTGTCGAGCGGTGCGGTCGAAAGCCATACGCCACAAACTGCGGTTGCCGCCGTGCTGTGTGCGGCGCTGGTTGGGCTGTTCAGCTAGCGGGTTTGTCGGGTGACGCTTCGCTTACCCGACCTACGTATTGAGATTTCGTAGGCCCGGTAAGCGAAGCGCCACCGGGCAACCCGGCTAAATAACGCGCGAGAACTGCTGCAAACGCGCTTTCTGGCGCAGATATGCATCGAAGCACATGCAAATATTACGAATCAGCAGACGCCCCTTCGACGTAACCTGAATCCCCTTCTCATCCACATCCACCAGCCCATCTTTCGCCAGCGGCGCCAGCAGTTTCAGGTCTTCGGCAAAATAGTCAGCGAAGTTCAGATCCCATTGTTGTTCCACGGCGGTATAGTCGAGGCGGAAATTGCAGATCAGGAGCTTAATAACATCCCGACGAATACAGTCGTCGCGGGTCAGGGCAATTCCGCGCCATAGCGCATTCCCCTGCTCGTCTACCTGCTGGTAATAGTGCTTCAGCTCTTTCTGATTCTGCGCGTAGTTGTCGCCAATCATACTGATGGCCGATACGCCCATCCCCAGCAGCTCGGTATCCCCCTGGGTGGTATAGCCCTGGAAATTGCGATGCAAAACGCCCTCGCGTTGAGCAATGGCCAGTTCGTCATCCGGGCGGGCAAAGTGATCCATGCCAATGAACTGATAGCCAGTTTCGGTCAGTGAAGAGATGGTCTCCTGCAGGATATCCAGCTTCTGCTGCGCGCTGGGCAGGTCAGCATCTTTAATCTTGCGCTGGGCAGCAAACAGCGTCGGCAGGTGCGCGTAGTTAAAGACGCTCAGACGGTCTGGATTCAGCTCAGCCACGCGTTTCAGGGTAAAGGCGAAGCTCTCTGGCGTCTGTTTTGGCAGGCCATAAATCAGATCGATATTCGTTGAGGTAAAGCCAATCTCCCGCGCATGATTCAGCAACGCAAAGATAAACTCTTCATCCTGCTCACGGTTCACCAGGCGCTGAACTTCTTTGTTGAAGTCCTGCACTCCCATGCTCAAACGGTTAAAACCTTCAGCGCGTAAATGATCAAGGACATCCAGCTCGATTTCACGCGGATCCACTTCGATCGAGATTTCGGCGTCGTCGTTAAAGTTGAAATTACCACGCAGCAGTGACATCAAACGGCTGATTTGCGCTTTATTCAGATACGTTGGCGTGCCGCCGCCCCAGTGCAGCTGGCTGACATGGCGTCCGGCGAACAGCGGTGCGCGATGGATAATTTCTTGTTCCAGGGCATCGAGATATTGATCTGCTTTATGCTGCTGGCGAGTCACAATCTTGTTGCAGCCACAGAAGTAGCACAGTTTGTGGCAGAACGGGATGTGAACGTACAGCGAGAGCGGACGCTCAGGATAACGCGCCACGGCCTTTAGAAATGCTTCTGTGCCGTAGTCTTCAGAAAACTCCAGCGCGGTCGGGTACGAGGTATATCGTGGCCCGGAATAGTTATATTTCTGGATCAGGGCCAGGTCCCAGTCTATTAACTGCTCTGACATGCTCACTCCTTCCGATGGCGTCTCTGGCGGGTACGGCGTACCGGCTTAACCCCAGTGCGGGTGATAAGCCGGTTGCGCAGCCACTTCTGTCGCCGCGACAACCGCTGTAGTTTAACGAATAACCACACCAGATAACATATAACCGGAAGGGTTATAAGCAGGACGGGAAGACCCACGGTGTAAAACCGTTAGTTGCCGCCTTTCAGCAGACGCATCATGTCTTCCTGCTTTTCTTCCTCTTCCTCTTCTTCCTCGTCATCGTAAGAAAGACCCAGCTTTTGCATCAGCTCATCGATGCGGTCCAGCTTGGCATCAACCCAGGTCTGATCTTCCGCGCTCAGGGTTTCTCCTGCTTCAAGACGCTCCAGCAGCGCATCCAGGCGCTCATCCGTTTCCAGTAAATCCAACTCAGCCTGTGGTGAAAGCATAGGTTTCTCACTCTTCGGTTTGTGCTGTTTGGTGACTTTTTCGGTCACGCCCAATGGAATGGGGTTTTTGCTGCCAATACGAGGATCTTTTTGCTTATTTTGGTTTCCGCCACCAGATGCACCTTCGCTACCGGACGCACGGCTACCCGCCGCATGACCACGGTGTTTTTTCTGGCGCTTACGGTCGCGAGCTTCCTGATTAATTTCTTCGCGTGTTTTACGACGCGCTTTTGCAGGACCTTTACCGCGTGGTGTAGAAGTTGGTTTCATCATGATTCGTCTTTGGCTGTTTTATTCAGTATATAATTGCGCCGGAATCTAGCAGAAATAAAGAAAAAAGGCGACAGAGTAATCTGTCGCCTTTTTTCCTGACTCTCAACCCTTACGGGCTCTACAATCCTTGTTGGCTATCAACACACCCTGTTTTTCCCTTAGCCTGAAACATTCCGTGTTGTTTCCATTTCCTTTTACTAACGTCTCCAGACGTTTGTCTCCCTGACAATCCTGTGTCTTCGCCTCCTGGCGCTCCTGACCCTCATCCTGAGTCAACTATCCTGTCAGCTTCCTCGCTATGGGCGCTACTTTACCGCTTTGGTTTAAACGTACAAGTAACCTGGGTAACAATTTCGGACTTTAAGAATAGTGCCTTATCTTAACTATATGATTTATTTTGGTTACGTCATTTTTTACTCTGTCATCTCGTATAGAAACTATCGGCAATGTCTCACAAAGTGCGAGGTTTTTACTTACATAGCCTACGCGTCGAAAAACCAGCCTTTTGCTGGGGTTCAGGTATAATCGCTGCAAAGCCCTGATTGATGGAGAGGACTGCTTTGACTAACTTGAATTATCAACAGACGCACTTTGTGATGAGTGCGCCTGATATTCGCCACTTACCTTCCGATACCGGTATCGAAGTGGCTTTTGCTGGCCGTTCCAACGCAGGCAAATCCAGTGCGCTAAATACCCTGACGAATCAAAAGAGTCTGGCGCGTACATCTAAAACGCCGGGTCGTACTCAGCTCATCAACTTGTTTGAAGTCGTTGACGGCAAACGCCTTGTCGATTTGCCAGGATACGGTTATGCCGAAGTTCCGGAAGAGATGAAGCGCAAATGGCAGCGCGCGCTGGCTGAATATCTGGAAAAACGTCAGAGCCTGCAAGGTCTGGTGGTATTGATGGATATTCGTCACCCGCTAAAAGACCTCGACCAGCAGATGATCTTGTGGGCGGTTGAGAGCAACGTTCAGGTTCTGGTACTGCTGACTAAAGCAGACAAGCTGGCCAGCGGTGCGCGCAAAGCCCAGTTGAATATGGTACGTGAAGCCGTACTGGCATTTAACGGTGATGTACAGGTAGAAGCATTTTCATCACTGAAAAAACTGGGCGTGGACAAACTTCGGCAGAAGCTGGATAGCTGGTTTAGTGAACTGGCGCCGATTGAAGAGATGCAGGACGGGGAGTAACCCACCGATATGCCGGATAGCGCCGTTGCGCGTCTTATCCGGCCTACAGCCTGTACGAAACTTTTCTTTCGCACAATAAAAAACGCCCCAGTCATTACT
Source organism: Citrobacter sp. 506 (assembly GCF_050434985.1). Classification (NCBI taxonomy): domain Bacteria; kingdom Pseudomonadati; phylum Pseudomonadota; class Gammaproteobacteria; order Enterobacterales; family Enterobacteriaceae; genus Citrobacter; species Citrobacter sp. 506. Next base: position 7,633 of record NZ_JBNDJN010000007.1, on the reverse strand, counting down.
GACTGGGGCGGCTAAAATATTCAGCCAAATCCGATTACGTGAAGTAAAAGGTCTGAAAGATAGAACATCTTACCTCTGTACCCTACGTGAATAACTTTACTCTTTTTTGAGCAGCTCAGAAAGCACTTTTTGTAATTTTTTTTCATTCCTTACATAGGGAATTCTAATGGACATCACAAAAAGTTCTATCTTATGTTGCTTAGTTACGAAAAAGGGGCGTTATTCAGTAAACCCTTAGTGCGCCTGATCCCAGTTTTCGCCACTACCGACTTCCACCAGCAACGGCACATCAATCTGGGTCTCGTTTTCCATCAGTTGATGGATCTTTTTAGAGACGCTTTCGAGGTCATCTTTATGCACTTCAAACACCAGTTCATCGTGTACCTGCATGATCATGCGCACACGTGGTTGCTCGGTTTGCAGCCATCCGTCCACCGCAATCATGGCTCGTTTGATAATGTCTGCGGCAGTACCCTGCATCGGGGCGTTAATTGCCGCGCGCTCTGCACCAGCGCGACGAGCGCCATTACTGGATTTAATATCCGGTAAATAGAGACGACGCCCTTCCAGCGTTTCGACATAACCTTGCTCTTTTGCCTGTGCACGGGTGCGTTCCATATATTCCAGCACGCCAGGGTAGCGTTCGAAGTAGAGGTCCATGTACTTCTGTGCTTCTTTACGCGGAATATTCAACTGGCGCGCCAAACCAAAGGCACTCATCCCGTAGATCAAACCGAAGTTGATGGCTTTCGCGCTGCGGCGTTGTTCACCAGTCACGGAATCCAGCGGTAAGCCGAAGACTTCCGCAGCCGTTGCGCGGTGAATATCTTTCCCTTCGGCAAACGCTGTAAGCAGACCTTTATCACGCGAGAGATGCGCCATTATACGCAGTTCAATCTGTGAGTAGTCGGCGGAGACAATCACGTAGTCTTCTGGCGCAATAAACGCCTGACGAATACGACGACCTTCGTCATTACGTACCGGGATGTTCTGCAGGTTTGGATCCGTGGATGATAAGCGCCCGGTAGCGGTCACCGCCTGGTGATAGGAGGTGTGCACGCGCCCGGTTTTCTTGTTAATCATCAACGGAAGCTTATCCGTATAGGTCGACTTCAGTTTTGCTAAGCCGCGATATTCCAGGATCACTTTCGGCAATGGGTAATCGAGCGCGAGCTCTTCCAGTACCTCTTCCGACGTTGATGGCGCGCCGCCAGGGGTTTTCTTCAGCGGCTTAATACCCTGCTTTTCAAACAGGATAGTTTGCAGTTGCTTGGTGGAAGAGAGGTTAAACGCTTCTCCGGCGATCTCGTGCGCTTTTTGCTCCAGCTCGTTCAAACGCAGCGTCAACTCTTCTGAATGTTTGTGCAGAACAGCCGGATCGATTTTCACACCATTGCGCTCAACGCGAGACAAAACAGGAACCAGCGGCATATCGATATTTTCAAAGACGTTCAGCGGTCCTTTATGCTGCTGCAATTCTGGCCACATTTTGAGATGGAGCTGTAGCGTAACGTCGGCGTCTTCCGCAGCATAACGTCCGGCTTCTTCCAGCGCTATCTGGTTAAAGGTCAGCTGATTTTTGCCCTTTCCGGCGATCTCTTCAAAGGTGATGGTTTTATGTTTCAGCCAGCGGTCCGAGAGGCTGTCCATATCGTGTCGGCCAGCGACGCTGTTAAGAATGTAGGATTCGAGCATGGTGTCAAAGGTGATACCACGCAGTTCAATGCCATAGTTCGCCAGGATACCGCGATCATACTTCAGGTTTTGCCCGACTTTATGCGCGTTCTCATCTTCCAGCAGCGGCTTCAGCAATGCCAGCGCGCGGTCGCGAGCGATCTGATCGGGGGCGTCCAGGTAATCGTGGGCAACAGGAACATATGCAGCCACACCCGGTTCAATGGCAAAAGACAGGCCAACCAGATTCGCAGAGATGTTGTCCAGGCTGTCAGTTTCTGTATCGAAGGCAAAGACAGGCGCTTTTTTCAGCTTCGCAATCCACTCTTCCAGCGTCGCTTCATCCAGAATTGTCACATAGTTATCATACGAGAGAACCGTGGCCGGCCCCTCAGGCGTTTCATCGACGGCGATAGTTTCCTGTGGTTTTGCCGCCGGCTTCGTTCCTTTCGCCTGTAGCCATTTACCCGCTTCAACGTCAGTAACCCAACGCTTGAATTCGTACTGTTTAAACAGGCCAAGTAGTTCATCCGCTGCCGGCTGACGTACTTCCAACTGCTCGCAGGTCAACTCCAGTTCAACATCCGTTTTGATGGTAGCCAATTGATAAGAGAGGTACGCTACCTCTTTATTCTGCTCAAGTTTGCCCGCCATAGTTTTCGCACCACGGAAAGTCAGTCCCGCGATTTTGTCTGATTCAGCATAGAGGGTATCCAGCCCCCCCAACCCCTGCAGCAGAGCCTGCGCGGTTTTTTCACCTACGCCAGGAACGCCAGGGATGTTATCTGAGGAATCCCCCATCAGCGCCAGGAAATCGATGATCAGTTCTGGTGGAACACCATATTTATTCACCACTTCATCCGGGCCGAGGATCGTATTGGTCATGGTGTTGATCAGGGTGATATTCGGCGTCACCAACTGAGCCATATCTTTATCACCGGTACTAATCAGCACCGGACGACCCACCTTCTCTGCTTCCCGCGCCAGCGTACCGATGACATCGTCTGCTTCCACGCCCGAAACGGCCAGCAGTGGCAACCCCATCGCTTTTACCATCGCATGCAGAGGCTCAATCTGCGCACGCAGATCGTCCGGCATGGGTGGGCGGTGTGACTTGTAGTGTTCGAATAACTCATCACGGAAGGTTTTACCCTTAGCGTCGAATACCACCGCAGCATGGGTCGGCTGATATTGCAGAATCAAGCTACGCAGCATGTTGAGGACACCATACATCGCGCCAGTAGGTTCTCCTGCACTGTTAGTCAGCGGCGGGAACGCATGGTATGCGCGATACAGGTAAGAGGAGCCATCTACAAGGATAAGTGGGTTTTCTGGGATCTGAACCATAATGTCCGTGCCTGTTTATCAGATTATGGGTAAAGGATGCCACAGACAGGATGAAAACATGAGTTTTTCGCCGCATTTGTCGAAAAACTTTTGTAGATCTTCTGCTTTGCTCGCAAAGAAGACTGTGGATAACTTTGTGAATAAATAATTTTCAGCTCTTTAAATATAGCAATAAAATTAACACATCATTTATTTTGTACATATATTTCAGAAGCTTAAATAAATTCGTAGCATTTTATTCCATTTATACGGCTTATATCCTGATGTGGATAGATATTCCCTTTTTTTCTATTCAGGGAAGATCCATCATTTGGTTCGTTTTCTGATAAAATCAGCCCCTTGCGCCTCTTTAGCGCACTATCTATGGCTAACCTTTTGAATAATTTAATTATGACGAGAATACTCGCTGCGATAACGCTGTTGCTGAGTATCGTATTGACCATATTGGTCACGATTTTTTGTTCTGTGCCGATCATCCTTGCCGGGGTTGTAAAACTCCTTTTGCCCGTTCCCGTTGTCTGGCGAAAGGTTTCTGTCTTCTGTAATTTCATGATGTACTGCTGGTGTGAAGGTCTGGCGCTACTGCTACACCTCAATCCGCGACTGAAGTGGGATGTCGAGGGGCTGGAAGGTCTTAGCAAGAAAAACTGGTATCTGCTCATTTGTAACCATTACAGCTGGGCTGACATCGTTGTGCTTTGCGTTCTGTTCCGTAAGCACATCCCAATGAATAAATATTTTCTCAAGCAACAACTGGCCTGGGTGCCCTTTATTGGCTTGGCCTGCTGGGCGCTGGATATGCCGTTTATGAAACGCTATTCGCGTGGCTACCTACTCCGTCATCCAGAACGGCGCGGTAAAGATGTCGAAACAACGCGTCGTTCCTGCGAGAAGTTTAGCGTACACCCGACAACTATTGTGAATTTTGTCGAAGGTTCACGCTTTACCAAAGAGAAATGTGAGCAAACCCGCTCTCCTTATCAAAACTTGCTCCCTCCAAAGGCGGCCGGTATTGCGATGGCATTGAACGTACTGGGGTCGCAGTTCGATAAAATGTTGAACGTCACGTTGTGCTATCCGGAAAACAGCAACCGACCGTTCTACGATATGCTGAGCGGTAAGTTAACGCGTATTGTCGTGCGGGTAAATCTGGAGCCAATTCATGAAGAGTTGCACGGTGATTACGTGAACGATAAGGGATTCAAGCGTCGGTTTCAGCTATGGCTTAATACGCTGTGGAGTGAGAAAGACGCGCAGCTCGACGCGATTAAAGCCTCAAATGAAAAAGCCGGTCGGCACAAGTGACCGGCTTTTGCTTTTACTTCTGACCAACCAGATACTTCACGGTATCCGCATACTGTTGTACAAAGATATCCATGCTGCTGGTATCCATGCCCTGCGGATTTACCTGATATTTGCCATTCACGAACATTGCCGGAACGCCCTGCAGCTGTAAATCAGCCGCCGCTTTTTCCTGCTGCGCCACGAGTGATTTCACCACGAAGCTGTTCCATGCCGCATCATAGTCTTCACCTTTAATACCCGCGTCGACAAACACTTTACGGATATCAGCTACAGAATGAACGGTCTGGGTTTTCTGAACACCTTCAAACAACGGAACGGTTACTTGATCTTCAACGCCCAGCGCCATAGCAACGGCCCAAGCTTGCGTCAGATCTTTGCCCAACGGCCCCAGAAACTCGACGTGGTACTTGGTCATCTTGGTGCCTTCAGGCAGTTTTTTCTTCACGTTATCAGAGACGTGAAGAACTTCTTCAAACTGATAGCAGTGCGGGCAGTAGAAGGAGAAGAACTCCAACACTTGCGGTTCACCCGCAACAGGCTTTTCCAGAGTGATGTATTGTTTGCCATCCTGGAACTGCGCTGCAGATGCGCTAAAAGCTAAAACCATACCAGCCAGCGCCAGCCATAATTTTTTCATGTTCAAATTTCTCCGATTAATACATTGGCGTTAATTGTAAGGGGGGCTCTTGCAGAATTTTTGCCTGCTCAATAAAGGTCGCGGTCTGACGATGCCAGTAATCTTCCCCGGTTAACCACGGGAAGTTTTTTGGAAACGCAGGGTCAGCCCAACGTCGAATTAGCCAGGCAAGATAATAAACTAAACGCATAGCGCGTAAAGGTTCTATCAGTCCGATTTCAGAGGTGTCGAACTCACTAAACTCTTCATAAGCCTCGATAATGGTTTCAAGCTGCATGCGTTGTTCAGCTTTATCGCCATTGAGGAGCATCCATAAATCCTGAACAGCCGGGCCATTGCGGGCATCATCTAAATCGACAAACATCGGACCATCGCGCCACAGAATATTACCGGCATGACAATCACCGTGCAGACGTAACGTGGTAAAACGTGCATGCCAGCGTTCGGTAACGACCGCGATAAGCGCATCCGTTGCCTTCAGGAAAGCCGCTTTTTGCCCTGATGGGATCAACTGTGCGTGTTCAAAAAGCTTACGCGGCTCAGTCAGGTATTCTTCAAGGCCAATCGTCGGGCGAAAGGCAAAAGTACGCTTGCATCCGGTCTGATGCATACGTCCCAGATAGCGCCCCACCGCCTCCATCTGATCGATATTGTCGGCCTCAAACTGCCGCCCGCCGACGCTGGGGAAGATCGCATAATGGAAACCCTGATGGCTTAACAGCGTTTGGCCGCTTAGTACCAGCGGTGCAGCTACCGGGACTTCATCGCTTACCAGTTCCAGAGCAAACTGGTGCTCTTCCTGGATCTGATCGACAGACCAACGTTCAGGGCGATAAAACTTAACGACAAAGCGTCGACGGTCTTCGTCCTGGAATTGATAGACACGGTTTTCATAGCTGTTAAGCGGGGTAAGCCCGGAGTCCACCCGGATCCCCTGCTCAAACAGTGCATCCATGATGGTATCCGGGTGTAGCGTCTGGAAATTAAAAGCGTTGTCGTTCATCCCATCATCCGGAAAATACTACGAATGATTCAGGATATCATTTCGCAGCGCTTTCGGTGGTGGCGATTACAAGCTTTTACTCTTTAATTACGCCACGTGCGCGGAGTAGTGCGGTTTTAAAATCTTCTTCATAATCTTTCTGAATACCTGGGATGACGGCGTCTTTCGCCGAGTCACGCATTTTCAGGTGATAGATCAGAATGTCATCAGTTAAATCCGCCAGTTCGCCGTCAAAACCTGACTCTTGCGCCAGTTTCTGTAAAAATTGCATCAGGTTAAGATCGGGTTCCTTCTGCCAGGCCGGCTGGAGGAGTTCAATAACTTCATTCAGACGTTTACATTTCATGGTTGTGCTCCTTAGGCTCAATACAGATACGTTAGCAGGGTCAATCCCACATTAAAAGAGGCGATATCAGTGATTCTGGATAGTGCAATAACAGGGGTTGTGCTGGCAGGCGGTAAGGCCAGACGGATGGGCGGAACCGATAAAGGTCTGCTTGAGCTGGACGGTAAACCTCTTTGGCGGCATGTGGCCGATACCCTCGCTTTACAGGTCGAAACCGTGGTGGTTAATGCCAATCGCCACCGGGATATTTACCAACAAAGCGGCCTGAAAGTTATCCCTGATTCATTGGCCGATTTCCCTGGCCCACTGGCCGGGATGCTATCGGTATTCCTGCAGCAATCGGGGGAGTGGTTTCTGTTCTGCCCGTGCGATATGCCCTATATTCCTCACGATCTGGTCAAACGTTTGAAGGAGCAGCGCAAAGCTGCACCGGTTGTCTGGGTGCATGATGGCGAAAGAGATCATCCGACCATTGCGCTAATGCACCGCACCATGCAACCCTTGCTACAGGATTATCTTCAGTCCGGTGAAAGACGCGTCATGGTCTTTATGCGCCAGGCTGGCGGTCATGCTGTCGATTTCAGCGATCATAAAGATGCGTTCGTGAACGTGAACACCCCTGAAGAACTTGCAAAATGGCAGGATAAATCATGATCCCATTACTCGCTATAGCAGCATGGAGCGGAACGGGAAAAACTACGCTGCTTAAAAAATTGATCCCGGAGCTACGTGCCAGAGGCATTCGTCCCGGATTGATTAAGCATACTCATCACAATATGGATGTTGATAAGCCCGGCAAAGATAGCTATGAGCTACGCAAAGCCGGTGCAGCGCAAACCCTGGTCGCCAGCCAGCAGCGCTGGGCATTAATGGTAGAGACCCCGGAAGAGCCCGAACTGGATTTAGCGTACCTGGTAAGCAGGATGGATGCTTCCACACTGGATATGGTGTTGGTTGAGGGCTTTAAGCATGAACCTGTTGCTAAGATCGTTCTTTTTCGCGACGGTTGCGGGCACAGTCCAGAGGACCTGGCGTTAGACAACTATGTTATCGCGGTTGCCAGTGATATTCCGCTTGCGGTGGATGTTCCATTGTTAGATATCAACGATATACAGCAAGTTGCCGATTTTGTTACGCAATGGATAAGAAGATAGCTGCTGTGTCGTGATACGCCTTTGTAGGCCGGATAAGGCGGGAGGTCACCTCCGGCAGTTTTCACTCCCTGCAGACGCAAAAAAGCCCATCCGGCAGGATGGGCTTCTTCACTTATTTGATGCCTGGCAGTTCCCTACTCTCGCATGGGGAGACCCCACACTACCAT
>NZ_JBNDJN010000006.1:0-316162 GCF_050434985.1 Citrobacter sp. 506 | reverse complement strand
TTTATTTTCGCTTTTCTCCGCTGACCCGGCGGTTTGTAATCCGTTGTTCCGTGTCAGTGGAGGCGCATTATAGGGAGTTATTTCAGGCTGACAAGTTAAAAATACAAAAAACTTATCAAGCGGCTACTTTTCAACCGTTACATTGCTTTTCGCTTTGTTTTTAAACAAAAACGAGCCCCGCAGGGCTCGTTTATTGTCATTTTGTGACTTACTGCACTGCCACAATGCGATCGTCATTCACTTCCAGCCGAATCGTTTTGCCAGGAATCAGCTCACCAGACAGAATTTGCTGCGCCAGCGGGTTTTCGATCTGTTGCTGGATAGCACGTTTGAGTGGACGTGCGCCATACACCGGATCGTAACCATTCGCACTCAGCAGTTTAAGCGCCTCGTCAGAGATATGGATTTCATAGCCACGCTCTTCCAGACGTTTATACAGACGTTGCAGTTGGATCTGTGCAATAGAAGCAATGTGCTGCTCACCCAACGGATGGAATACAACAACTTCATCTATACGGTTGATGAATTCCGGGCGGAAATTATGGCTCACGACGCCCAGGACCATATCCTTCATGTGGCCGTAGTCCAGCTCACCGAAGCGTTCCTGAATCAGATCGGACCCCAGGTTCGAGGTCATGATGACAACCGTATTACGGAAGTCGACCGTTCTCCCCTGCCCGTCAGTCAGACGACCATCGTCAAGCACCTGCAACAGAATATTGAACACATCCGGGTGCGCTTTCTCCACTTCATCCAGCAGAATGACAGAGTAAGGACGACGACGTACCGCTTCTGTCAGATATCCACCTTCCTCATAGCCGACATATCCCGGAGGCGCCCCGACCAGACGAGACACCGAGTGTTTCTCCATAAACTCGGACATATCGATACGCACCATGGCATCATCACTGTCGAACATAAAGTTTGCCAGCGCTTTGCACAGTTCAGTTTTACCGACACCGGTTGGGCCGAGGAACAAGAACGAACCAATCGGGCGATTTGGATCGGACAAGCCAGCACGGCTACGACGGATGGCGTTAGAAACGGCTTCCACCGCTTCGTTCTGGCCAATCACGCGGCTGTGCAACTGCTGCTCCATACGCAACAGTTTTTCCCGTTCGCCTTCCAGCATGCGAGCAACCGGGATCCCGGTCCAGCGCGCCAGCACTTCTGCAATTTCTGCATCCGTGACTTTATTACGCAGCAGACGCATGGTTTTGCCTTCAGACTGGGTGGCTGCTTCCAGCTGTTTTTCCAGTTCAGGAATTTTGCCGTACTGCAGTTCAGACATCCGCGCCAGGTCGCCGACACGACGCGCCTGTTCGATGGCGATTTTCGCCTGCTCCAGCTCAGCCTTGATAGTTTGCGTTCCCGAAAGGGATGCTTTTTCAGCTTTCCACTCTTCTTCTAATTCAGAATACTGGCGCTCTTTATCGTCCAGCTCTTCGTTGAGCATCTCGAGACGTTTTTTACTCGCCTCATCAGACTCTTTCATTAATGCCTGCTGTTCCAGTTTGAGCTGGATAATCCGGCGGTCGAGTCTGTCGAGTTCCTCCGGCTTGGAGTCAATCTGCATACGAATGCTGGATGCCGCCTCATCGATAAGGTCGATAGCTTTGTCCGGCAACTGACGATCGGCAATATAGCGATGAGACAGCGTAGCTGCCGCAACAATCGCCGGGTCAGTGATCTGCACATGGTGGTGCAGCTCATAACGTTCTTTCAGGCCACGCAGAATCGCGATGGTGTCTTCTACTGAAGGTTCGGCTACAAATACTTTCTGGAAACGACGTTCCAGTGCCGCATCTTTTTCGATGTACTGGCGATATTCATCAAGCGTTGTTGCGCCTACACAGTGCAGTTCCCCGCGTGCCAGCGCCGGTTTCAGCATGTTCCCGGCGTCCATTGCGCCATCGGCTTTACCCGCCCCAACCATGGTATGCAACTCATCAATAAACAGGATGACATTGCCTTCCTGTTTCGAGAGATCGTTCAGCACGCCTTTTAAGCGTTCTTCAAACTCACCACGATATTTGGCCCCAGCCACCAGCGCGCCCATATCCAGCGCCAGCACACGGCGACCTTTTAAGCCTTCCGGCACTTCACCATTGATAATTCGTTGGGCCAGCCCTTCAACGATGGCCGTTTTACCAACACCTGGTTCGCCGATTAACACCGGGTTATTTTTAGTACGCCGCTGCAGTACCTGAATGGTACGGCGAATTTCTTCATCACGCCCGATAACCGGATCGAGTTTGCCTTGCTCGGCACGTTCGGTCAGGTCGACGGTATATTTTTTCAAGGCCTGACGTTGGTCTTCAGCCCCCTGGTCATTCACGCTTTCACCTCCACGCATTTGTTCAATTGCCTGAGTGATATTCGCGGTCGTCGCACCTGCTGATTTTAGTAAATCGGTCAGCGTACCGCGTGACTCAAGCGCCGCCAGTACGAACAGTTCTGACGAAATAAAGTTGTCCCCACGTTTTTGCGCCAGCTTGTCGCAAAGATTCAGTACACGCACCAGATCCTGAGAAGGCTGCACATCACCGCCGGTACCTTCTACCTGCGGCAACCGGCTCAACGCCTGGTCAATGGCTGTACGTAACTGGCCAGCATTAATGCCAGCAGACGTTAATAAAGGACGTACCGATCCCCCTTCCTGATTCAGCAAGGCGCTCATTAGATGAAGTGGTTCGATGAATTGATTGTCGTGCCCCAATGCGAGTGACTGGGCATCGGCAAGAGCAAGCTGGAATTTATTAGTAAGACGATCCAGACGCATAACTCCTCCCATAACAGGTCAAAATTGCTACTGGAGATTAAATGAGGTCATCCCTCAATTATTCAAGGTGAATGACCTGAATTATGTGAAAAGAAAATTACACGCACCGGATCGTCTTGATTCTTTAGGTTATATCAGCCAAATAAAACTTGCCATACGACCCGTGGTATTGTCGCGACGATAAGAGAAGAACGTCTCACTTTCGCTGAAGGTGCAACGGTCGCCACCGTAGATGTTCTCTACTCCGATATTTGCCAGACGCTGACGCGCAAGCTGGTAAATATTCGCCAGATATTTATCACCATGCGGTACAAATGCGAGGTCCGCTTGCGGATCTTTCGCCATGAACGCTGCGCGAACTTCTGCTCCCACTTCAAACGCGTTCGGGCCAATCGCCGGGCCTAGCCAGGCAATAATGTTTTCAGGTTTGTCGGCAAAACACGCCACCGTCTCTTCCAGCACGCCGGCGCATAATCCGCGCCAACCCGCATGTGCCGCCGCGACTTCCGTTCCAGCGCGATTGCAAAACAGCACCGGCAGACAGTCGGCCGTCATCACTGCACACACGGTGCCCGGCGTATTGCTGTAAGAAGCATCCGCACGTTTGGAGGCGTAAGGCTCGCCGGTCAGTTTCAGGACATCCTTACCGTGGACCTGCTCCAGCCAGACTGGCTTTGACGGCAGATTGCCCGCAGCAAACAGCCGCTTGCGGTTCTCTTCAACATGCTCCGGGTTGTCCCCGCAATGGGCGCCCAGATTCAGCGAATCATAAGGCGGCATGCTAACACCGCCAATACGGGTAGAACTACACGCCACAACACCTTGCGGTATCGGCCACTGCGGGACAATTAGCTTACTCATAGCCAGGCAATATCATCCTTATGTTCTTCGAAATCAGCGCGCATCACTTCAATCAATTGCACCATATCTTGTGGAATAGGTGCGTGCCATTCCATTTCGATACCTGAAATTGGGTGATATAAACGCAGCATAGTCGCGTGCAGCGCCTGACGATCGAACTTACGCAGAACGGAGATAAATTCGTCAGAAGCGCCTTTCGGTGGACGCGGACGACCGCCGTAGACCTGATCGCCCACCAGCGGATGGGTGATATGCGCCATGTGCACGCGGATCTGGTGCGTACGTCCGGTTTCCAGACGCAGCCGCAGACGCGTGTGCACACGGAAGTGTTCCATTATGCGATAGTGCGTCACCGCCGGTTTCCCCATTGGGTGTACCGCCATGTGCGTACGCTTGGTCGGGTGGCGGCTAATCGGTTCCTCAACGGTTCCGCCTGCCGTCATATGACCAATCGCCACGGCTTCGTACTCACGGGTAATTTCACGTAGTTGCAGCGACTCCACCAGACGCGTTTGCGCCGGAACGGTTTTTGCCACCACCATTAATCCGGTCGTGTCTTTATCCAGACGGTGCACGATACCAGCACGTGGAACATCCGCGATTGGCGGGTAGTAATGCAGTAATGCATTCAATACCGTGCCATCAGGATTACCGGCCCCCGGATGCACTACGAGGTCACGGGGTTTGTTGATGACAAGAATATCGTCATCTTCATAAACGATATCCAGTGGGATATCCTGAGGTTCAAAACGAACCTCTTCATCAATTTCTGCAGTGATGGAGACGCGCTCTCCACCCAACACTTTTTCTTTCGGTTTATCGCAAAGATTGCCATTTACCAGTACGCGCTGGTCAAGGATCCATTCTTTTATGCGCGATCGCGAATAATCAGGGAACAATTCGGCCAAAGCCTGATCTAAGCGTTGACCGAGCTGATTTTCGGAGACTGTTGCGGTGAGTTCTACTCGTTGTGCCATAAACTGCTTCTTCGTTTAACGTTGGGTTTTACGGCTTTGCCGTTTAATATAGTGTGCTATTGTAGCTGGTCTTAACCGGGAGCAGGAACAGAGAATCTCCCGTAAAACATTTTGAGGAAAGTCAAAACGTCATGACGCGCATGAAATATCTGGTGGCAGCAGCCACGTTGAGCCTGTTTTTGGCGGGTTGCTCTGGTTCAAAGGAAGAGGTGCCCGATAATCCGCCAAATGAAATCTACGCGACTGCTCAGCAAAAGCTGCAGGACGGTAACTGGAAACAGGCAATAACGCAATTAGAAGCGTTGGATAACCGTTATCCATTTGGACCGTATTCTCAGCAGGTGCAATTAGATCTCATCTACGCCTACTACAAAAACGCCGATCTGCCACTTGCTCAGGCTGCCATCGATCGTTTTATTCGTCTTAACCCGACACACCCTAACATTGATTATGTCATGTATATGCGTGGCCTGACCAATATGGCGTTGGATGATAGCGCACTGCAAGGATTCTTTGGTGTTGATCGCAGCGATCGCGATCCGCAACATGCCCGAGCTGCGTTTAATGACTTTTCCAAACTGGTACGTGGCTATCCAAACAGCCAGTACACCACCGACGCCACCAAACGTCTGGTATTCCTGAAAGACCGTCTGGCGAAGTATGAATATTCCGTTGTGGAATACTACACTGCCCGCGGTGCATGGGTTGCCGTGGTAAACCGTGTGGAAGGCATGCTGCGCGACTTCCCGGATACCCAGGCAACACGCAATGCCCTGCCGTTAATGGAAAATGCTTATCGCCAGATGCAGATGAATGCGCAGGCAGAAAAAGTAGCGAAAATCATTGCCGCCAACAGCAGCAATACCTGATTTATCTCAGAATGCAAACGGCAGCCCAAAGGCTGCCGTTTTTTTATCCGTAAACACCACAACTGAAGCGGTTTAGCTGCAACGCATCTCATCAAATATGGCCTGCTTTCAGGTATTCCTCAAGTAAAAAATCGCTTGTTCCTGCGGTGCCTCACAAAAAGGTTTTCTTGACAAAAAGCGACAAAAAAATGTGATTAACATCACACATTTTGACATTAGGAACGGTATGCTGGAATCACCAAGACGGGAAAGACAAGAGGTAAAATTTATGACAATGAACATTACCAGTAAACAAATGGAAATTACTCCGGCAATTCGCCAGCATGTCGCAGACCGTCTCGCCAAACTCGAAAAATGGCAAACTCATCTGATTAATCCACATATCATTCTGTCTAAGGAGCCGCAGGGTTTCATTGCTGATGCCACCATCAATACACCGAACGGACATCTGGTCGCCAGCGCAAAACACGAGGATATGTACACCGCAATTAACGATTTGATCAACAAGCTGGAACGGCAGCTCAATAAAGTGCAGCACAAAGGCGAAGCCCGTCGTGCAACAACTTCAGTCAAAGACGCCAACTTCGTCGAAGCAGAAGAAGAGTAGTCCCTTACATTGAGTGTATCGCCAACGCGCCTCCGGGCGCGTTTTTTGTTGACAGGGTGAAAACAGTACGGGTACTTTACTGACGTAGCCAAAGGAAAATTACATGAAACTTGTCCCGTTCTTCTTCGCATTCTTTTTTACCTTCCCCTGAATGGGAGGCGTTTCGTCGTGTGATAAAGAATGCGAAGACGAACAATAAGGCCTCCCACAACGGGGGGCCTTTTTTATTGATAAATTGATAACAAGAAAGGCAACACTATGACATCGGATAACCCATTGCTGGCGCTGCGCGATAAGATCAGCACGCTGGATGAAAAATTACTGGCCCTGCTGGCTGAGCGACGTGGACTGGCCGTAGAAGTTGGCAAAGCTAAGCTGCTTTCGCATCGTCCAGTTCGTGATATCGACCGTGAGCGCGATCTGTTGGACCGACTGATTCAGCTTGGCAAAGCACATCATCTTGATGCTCACTACATCACTCGCCTGTTCCAGCTCATAATCGAAGACTCCGTCCTGACTCAGCAGGCACTGCTCCAGCAGCATCTGAACAAAATTAACCCGCACTCAGCACGCGTTGCTTTCCTCGGGCCAAAAGGGTCATATTCTCATCTTGCCGCACGTCAGTATGCTGCCCGCCATTTTGAACAATTTATAGAAAGCGGCTGCGCGAAATTTGCCGATATCTTTAATCAGGTCGAAACCGGACAAGCTGACTACGCAGTGGTTCCGATTGAAAACACCAGTTCCGGTGGGATTAACGACGTTTACGACCTGCTACAGCACACCAGCCTGTCTATCGTTGGCGAGATGACTATCACGATTGACCACTGCCTACTGGTGTCCGGCACGACAGATCTCGAGACCATTGAAACGGTATATAGCCATCCGCAGCCATTCCAGCAGTGCAGCAAATTCCTGAGTCGTTACCCACACTGGAAGATTGAGTACACCGAAAGCACCTCGGCGGCGATGGAAAAAGTTGCGCAGGCTAACTCACCGCGCGTGGCGGCTCTGGGGAGCGAAGCCGGAGGCGTACTATACGGTTTGCAGGTTCTTGAGCATATCGAAGCTAATCAGACGCAAAACATCACCCGCTTCGTGGTACTGGCGCGCAAGGCAATCAATGTTTCCGATCAAGTGCCAGCAAAAACCACGTTGCTGATGGCGACAGGACAACAAGCCGGTGCGCTGGTAGAAGCTCTGCTGGTACTGCGCAACCATAATCTGATTATGACTAAACTGGAGTCACGCCCGATTCACGGCAATCCGTGGGAAGAAATGTTTTATCTTGATATCCAGGCCAACCTGGAATCACCCCAGATGCAAAAAGCATTGAAGGAGTTAGGTGAGATTACGCGCTCGATGAAAGTACTTGGCTGCTATCCAAGTGAGAATGTGGTGCCGGTCGATCCAAGCTAACGTTTGACAATGCCGGATGGCGCTACGCTTATCCGGCATTCTTTAGCCGATCCTTGTATGACTGATACAACGCATCAGCGTTGCCATCAAGCATCGTATTTATTGGCGACTATCGTTAGCCTGGCGCAACAAAGTACGGCTTTCGTTCTGGAAGCGTTTCGCATAATCACCAAACCAGTGCTCCACCTTACGGAAGCTGTCGATGAACGCTTGCTTATCGCCCTGCTCCAGTAAACCGATCGCCTCACCAAAACGTTGGTAGTAGCGTTTGATCAGCGCAAGGTTACTCTCAGACGACATAATGATATCGGCATAGAGCTGCGGATCCTGGGCAAACAGACGTCCGACCATCGCCAGTTCAAGGCGATAAATCGGCGAAGAGAGTGCCAGTAACTGCTCCAGTTGAACATTCTCTTCCGCTAAATGCAGACCGTAAGCAAAGGTCGCAAAGTGACGCAATGCCTGAATAAATGCCATGTTCTGGTCGTGTTCAACAGCACTGATCCGATGCAGTCGCGCCCCCCACACCTGAATCTGTTCCAGAAACCACTGATAAGCTTCCGGCTGACGTCCGTCACACCAGACGACAACCTGCTTTGCCAGACTGCCGCTGTCCGGGCCAAACATGGGGTGTAATCCCACCACCGGGCCGTCGTGCGCCGCCAGCATCGCCTGCAAAGGACCATTTTTCACCGAAGCCAGATCCACCAGGATGCAGTCGGACGGCAGACGCGGTAATTTGGCGATCACCTGCTCAGTGACGTGGATCGGCACGCTGACGATCACCATGCCAGCATCAGAGACCATCTCCGGCGCACGATCCCAGTCCTGCTGTTCCAGGATCCGTACCTGATAACCTGACAGGGTGAGCATTTTTTCGAACAGACGTCCCATCTGACCGCCGCCGCCGACAATCACCACCGGTCGCAGAGAAGGACAAAGCGTTTTAAATCCTTTGTCGTTCTCACTGGAGTAAGACTCGCGCATAACCCGGCGCAGCACATCTTCAATCAGGTCCGGCGGCACGCCAAGGGCTTCCGCTTCCGCCCGGCGGGAGGCCAGCATAGAGGCTTCCCGTTCCGGCACGTAGATAGGCAGCCCAAAGCGGCTTTTTACTTCACCGACTTCGGCCACCAGCTCCAGGCGACGTGCCAGTAAATCCAGCAGCGCCTTGTCGACTTCATCAATTTGATCGCGTAATGCGGTCAATTCAGCAACCATAACCAACCTCTTATGCTACACGCGCCGACAGCTGGCCGTTTAAATCCTGGCTAATTTCACGCAGTAGCGCATCCGTCATTTCCCAGCTAATGCAGGCATCAGTTACAGACACGCCGTATTTCATTTCGCTACGCGGCTGTTCAGAAGACTGGTTGCCTTCGTGAATATTACTTTCAATCATCAAGCCAATGATCGAGCGATTGCCATCTTTGATTTGTGCAATCACGGATTCAGCCACGGCAGGCTGGCGGCGGTAATCTTTATTGGAGTTACCATGACTGCAATCTACCATCAGAGAAGGTCGTAGTCCCGCCTGCTCCATCTCTTTTTCGCACTGGGCGACATCTGCCGGGCTGTAGTTCGGCGCTTTACCACCGCGCAGGATCACGTGACCGTCCGGGTTACCCTGAGTTTGCAGCAGTGCAACCTGTCCAGCCTGGTTAATACCAACAAAGCGGTGCGACTGTGCCGCTGCGCGCATCGCGTTAATGGCGGTCGCCAGGCTACCGTCAGTACCGTTCTTAAAGCCGACCGGCATCGAAAGACCGGAAGCCATTTCGCGGTGAGTCTGCGATTCCGTGGTACGCGCACCGATTGCAGACCAGCTAAACAGATCGCCCAGGTATTGCGGGCTATTGGGATCCAGCGCTTCAGTTGCCAGCGGTAGTCCCATATTCACCAGTTCAAGCAGCAGCTGACGCGCAATTTTCAGGCCGGCTTCAACATCAAAAGAGCCATCCATATGAGGATCGTTAATTAACCCTTTCCAGCCGACGGTGGTACGGGGTTTTTCAAAATAGACGCGCATCACCAGGTAGAGGCTATCGCTGACCTCTGCGGCAAGGGCTTTAAACCGACGAGCGTACTCAATAGCCATTTCAGGATCGTGAATGGAACACGGGCCACATACCACCAGCAGGCGCGGATCGCGACCAGAGATAATATCTGAAATGGTTTTGCGTGACTGGGAGATTTGCGCTTCTTGCGCCTGGCTCAGCGGGAATTCAGCTTTCAGCTGTTCCGGAGTCATCAGAACCTGTTCGTCAGTAATATGTACGTTGTTCAGCGCGTCTTTTTGCATGATGGTGATCCTGTTTAGCTCGTTTGCGATAGTTGATCCTCAGCGAGGAGGTGATAACGATAACACAACAGGTAAAGATTTCAATCCACAAACCGTAAATTTTAATTTACATCATGCAATTTAATGACAAAGCACGCCCTCCATTGTGTACATTAAAATTTACACCATCCGATATTGAGATCCACTATGCTTAAAAAAACGAGGGAGTACAGGCAATGAAGCAACTCATCAGCACCCTATTTCTATTACTTCTTAGCGGATGTCAGATAGATCCTTATACCCACGCCCCCACATGGACGGGAACCGCCTGGTACGACGCCGGAATACAAGATGCCATTTCGGGGTATGCCGTTAAAGATAATGAAACTCTTGCCGACAACTACAATGACCCCGAAGTCGATCGTACGGAATATCTTAAGGGTTATGCCGAGGGACAACGTAAAATCTGCCAGCCGGATTTTGTTTACGCCAGAGGTTTGACCGGGAAGACCTTTCCCCCAAGTTGTGATACGGTCGAAAATATTGACCAGTTACACAGTGCCTGGCAAAAAGGAGCAAATGAAGGTGCTGCCTCAATAAGATTAAATTAAACAATAGCTTATATTTTATAAATCACTAAGACTTAACTTAAATTACTAATAGCTTTCAACCTGGCTTAATGACGGCTTAGGAAAATAATGTTATTTTGTCCTAAATAATCTTGAATGTATTTCGACGTTTTACGGCAAACGCTGGTAGGTAACTATTCATGAGCTATTCTTACCGACTCATACTTCTACTGGCACTGCTCCTGACCGGATTACCGCTGTACGCCCAAAGCGTTACGGAAGAAGCAAAATCTGTACGCGCTATGGTTTCCGGCATCGTCAGTTATACGCGCTGGCCTGCACTGTCCGGGCCCCCAAAACTGTGTATTTTCTCTTCATCGCGTTTTTCCAGTGTCCTGGGAGATACCAGTGCCGGAGCATTACCCTATCTTCCCGTCATCATTCGTACGGAACAAGAAATATTAGTTTCGCAGTGTGATGGCTTTTATTTTGGAAAAGAATCCCCTACTTATCAGGTGGAATTAAAGAATAAATATCCGTCTAAGGCATTGCTATTAATTGCCGAACAGAACCCCGAATGCGTTATTGGCAGCGCCTTTTGCCTCATAATTAAAGATGAAGATGTGAGATTTTCCGTAAATATGGATTCCCTTTCACGCAGTGGCGTAAGGGTCAGTCCGGACGTATTAATGCTTGCACGGAATCAGAAGCATGGATAAGGGCCATTCTCCCATAACACGCCCGACGTTTAAGCGGACATTACGGCGTATCAGCATAATCAGCGTTCTGGTAACTATGACGCTGATCTGGCTGCTGCTCAGCATTTCTTCGGTGCTGGCATTGAGACAGTATGCGCAAAAGAACCTGGATCTGACCGCTGCAACCATGACCCGCACACTTGAAGCAGCATTAGTTTTTTCTGATGGCGTCGCAGCAACTGAAACGCTGGCAGCACTGGGCCAGCAGGGGCAATTTTCCGTTGCAGAAGTTCGTAATAAAAAGCAGAAGGTGATCGCCACCTGGCGCTATAACGCGCAGGATACCACTGAAAAAATCAGCGGACTTATCAGCCACTGGCTGTTTCCCCAACCGGTCACTCAACCTATTTTGCATAATGGCAACGTCATCGGCGAAGTGCGATTGACTGCGCGCGATAGTGTTATCAGCCATTTCATCTATTTGTCGCTGGCCGTCCTTACCGGGTGCATTCTGTTGGCCTCTGGCATTGCATTAATGCTCACTCGTTATTTACATAATGGCGTCGTGGAAGCCCTGCAGAATATAACCGAGGTGGTACATGATGTTCGTACCAACCGTAACTTTTCACGGCGCGTTTCAGAAGAGCGCATTGAAGAGTTTCACCTTTTTGCCCAGGATTTTAATAGTCTGCTGGACGAGATGGAGGAGTGGCAACTTAAACTGCAGGCAAAGAACGCCCAGCTTTTGCGTACGGCGCTACACGATCCGCTGACCGGCCTGGCGAATCGCGCCGCATTTCGCAGCAGCATTAACGCCCTGATGAATGACCATGCCGCCCACAGCAGCTCCGCACTGTTATTTCTTGATGGTGATAATTTTAAATTTATTAATGATACCTGGGGCCACGCAGCGGGGGACCGGGTCCTGATTGAAGTTGCAAACAGGCTGTCCGAGTTTGGTGGTAATCGACATCACCCCTACAGACTTGGCGGCGATGAGTTCGCTATGGTGCTGTACAGCGTTCACTCTGAATACGAAGTTCAGCGGATCTGCGCGGCACTATCACACGAGTTTAACCGACCTTTTGACCTGCATAACGGTCATCAGGCAAGCATGACACTCAGCATTGGTTTTGCGCTGACGTGGGAACATGCCTCTGCCGAGAAATTACAAGAACTTGCCGATAAAAATATGTATCAGGCCAAAAATTTGCGTTCTGAACGCATTATTAAAAAATAAGGACTTACACATGCTAAAACGTCTATCATCCCCGTTTCTTCTGCTTTTACTGATTTTGGCAGGCTGTCAGGCACCTCAGGGAAAATTTACCCCGGAGCAAATTGCAGCCATGATATCGTACGGATTTACCGAAGCTTCCGGAGACTGGTCTCTTGGTCTGTCTGACAACATCCTGTTTGACAAAAACGACTATAAGCTCCGCCCTGAAAGTGAAAAGCAGATCCAGGAAATGGCATCCAAACTGGCAGCTACCGGGTTAAACCATGCGCGTATGGATGGTCATACCGATAACTACGGCGAAGACAGCTACAACGAAGCGCTGTCGCTCAAACGCGCGAATGTGGTCGCCGATGCGTGGGCACAGGGCGCCAACATTCCCCGCACTAACCTGACAACTCAGGGACTCGGGAAGAAATACCCGATCGCCAGTAATCAGACGTCAAAAGGTCGTGCTGAAAACCGCCGGGTTGCAGTCGTGATCGCTACGCCGTAAAAGTCCTCAACTGGCTGCGCGCCGCGCAGTCATCCTATTGCAATAAAACAAAAGAGTAAGGTCGGAATAAAAAAAGGGCCAGCCTTTCGGCCAGCCCTTTTCTAACAGGATGTCGCTTGCGCGAATCTTAGTTAAGACGCTCTTTGATACGAGCAGACTTACCAGTGCGCTCACGCAGGTAGTACAGTTTAGCTTTACGAACAGCACCACGACGTTTAACAGCAATGCTGTCAACTACCGGAGAGTGAGTCTGGAAGACACGCTCAACGCCTTCGCCGTTGGAAATTTTACGAACAGTGAATGCAGAGTGCAGACCGCGGTTACGAATAGCGATAACCACGCCCTCGAATGCCTGCAGACGTTTTTTGGAACCTTCAACAACCCATACTTTCACTTCCACGGTATCACCCGGACGGAAGGAAGGTACGTCCTGCTTCATCTGCTCTTGTTCAAGTTGCTTAATAATGTTGCTCATAATTTAATCTCTTATCCTGGGTAAACTGATATTTGGGGGTCTCAGACCAGCCCATCATGTTTATGCTGCTGTTGTGCGTGTTCCGTTTTGAACTCCGCCAGCAACCTTGCTTGCTCTTCAGTCAGAGCCAGGTTTTCCAGAAGTTCAGGTCTTCTAAGCCAGGTCCGGCCCAGCGACTGTTTTAAACGCCAGCGACGTATCTCAGCGTGGTTCCCCGACAGTAACACCGCCGGTACTTCCATCTGTTCTAACACTTCAGGTCGGGTATAGTGCGGGCAATCCAGCAACCCATCAGCAAACGAATCTTCGATTGCCGAAGCTTCATGACCCAGAACTCCCGGAATAAACCGAGAAACGGAGTCGATCAGCGTCATTGCCGGTAACTCACCACCGCTGAGAACGTAATCGCCGATTGACCATTCTTCGTCAATTTCGGTTTGAATCACGCGCTCATCTATTCCTTCATAGCGACCACACACCAGAATCAGCTTTTGATTCGTGGCCAGTTCGCTAACGCCCGCTTGATCAAGCTTGCGTCCCTGAGGTGACAGATAAATCACCTTTGCGCCTTCACCAGCCGCAGCTTTTGCTGCATGAATGGCGTCCCGTAAAGGTTGCACCATCATTAACATCCCCGGTCCGCCGCCGTAAGGACGATCGTCCACGGTACGGTGCCGGTCATGAGTAAAGTCACGAGGACTCCAGCTCTGGATGTTCAGCAGGCCATTTTTTACTGCCCGGCCAGTTACCCCGTAATCGGTAATTGCGCGGAACATTTCTGGAAACAGGCTAACGATACCTATAAACACAAGCCAATCCCCATAACGCCGACTTTTACCGTTTATCCGGTGGTTTAAAAACCAGGATCCCAATCTACTTCGATAGTACGAGTAGCGAGATCGACTTTCTTGATAACCTGCCCATCGAGGAACGGTACAAGACGTTCCTTGATACCAAACGCATCTTTCAGGTTTGCCTTAATGACAATGACGTCATTCGAACCGGTTTCCATCATATCGACGACTTTACCGAGATCGTAACCTTCAGTGGTCACTACCTGGCAGCCCATAAGGTCTTTCCAGTAGTAGGAACCATCTTCCAGCGCTGGCAACTGCGAGGAATCCACGACAATTTCGCAATTAGTCAGTAGATTCGCCGAATCACGATCGTCAACGCCTTTCAGCTTGATGATCAGATCCTGATTGTGGTGCTTCCAGCTTTCCAGCTGTACTTGCTGCCACTGACCCGCCTTCTGGATAAACCAGGGCTGATAGTCAAAAATGCTTTCGGCGTCTTCAGTGGAAGAAAACACTCTGAGCCAACCACGGATACCGTAAGAAGACCCCATTTTCCCCAAAACGATGGGTTCCACAGGAGCCTGCGCGGCGAGTTGCTTGCTCATCATGACCACCGTGACAGATTAAGCTGCTTTGTTTGCTGCTTTGATCAGCGTAGCTACGCGATCAGAAATAGTCGCGCCCTGGCCAACCCAGTGAGCGATGCGATCCAGATCCAGGCGAGTGCCTTCTTCTTTTTCGCTAGCGATTGGGTTAAAGAAGCCAACGCGCTCGATGAAGCGACCGTTGCGTGCATTACGGCTGTCGGTAACAACAACCTGGTAGAACGGACGCTTTTTAGCGCCGTGACGAGCTAAACGAATAGTAACCATAACATCCTCTTGTGTGAATAAAACACCCAGGCCCCATCGAGGAACGGAGCCCGGGTGTCATATTAAAAGCCCGAAAATTTTACTGATTTCTGGGAAAAAAGCAATCAACATGTGATGAGGCTTTATACCAGGGCATTACCGTTGCAGCCAGTTTGGCGTCGGTGTGCGCGCAGAAAGCGGAACGTACATGCAGTACGTGAGCATTTCGAGCCCACCCCGACGTCAAAAAGGTAAATTAGGTAGCCCGATATATTTATCTACCAGGGAAGCCTGGCGGCATCATACCCTTCATGCCACGCATCATCTTCGCCATACCGCCTTTCTTCATTTTCTTCATCATGCGCTGCATGTCGTCGAACTGTTTCAGAAGGCGGTTTACGTCCTGTACCTGCATACCGCAGCCGGCAGCAATACGGCGTTTACGGGAACCTTTGATGATTTCCGGCTTAGCGCGTTCTTTCATCGTCATCGAGTTGATGATGGCTTCCATACGCACCAGCACTTTATCGTCCATCTGCGATTTCACGTTGTCTGGGATCTGCCCCATGCCAGGCAGCTTGCCCATCAGGCTTGCCATGCCGCCCATGTTTTTCATCTGGTTGAGCTGCTCAAGGAAATCGTTGAGATCGAAGCCGTCGCCTTTTTTCAGCTTGCTGGCTAATTTCTCTGCCTGCGCGCGGTCAACCTTGCTTTCGATATCTTCGATCAGCGACAGCACGTCACCCATGCCAAGAATACGCGAAGCAATACGATCCGGGTGGAACGGCTCCAGCGCTTCGGTTTTCTCGCCGACGCCGAGGAATTTAATCGGCTTGCCGGTGATATGACGAATAGAGAGCGCCGCACCACCACGAGCATCACCATCAACTTTGGTCAGCACGACACCGGTTAACGGCAGCGCTTCGTTGAAGGCTTTTGCGGTATTCGCGGCATCCTGACCGGTCATGGCATCGACCACAAACAGCGTTTCAACCGGCTTGATAGAAGCGTGGACCTGTTTGATTTCGTCCATCATCGCTTCATCAACGTGCAGGCGACCAGCGGTATCCACCAGCAGCACGTCGTAGAATTTGAGTTTGGCTTCTTTCAGCGCGGCGTTAACGATATCGACCGGCTTCTGGCCGACATCCGACGGGAAGAAGTCCACACCGACCTGCTCGGCCAGCGTTTCCAGCTGTTTTATCGCCGCCGGGCGATAAACGTCCGCGGAGACCACCAGCACTTTCTTCTTGTGCTTCTCACGCAGGAATTTCCCCAGCTTACCGACGCTGGTCGTTTTACCCGCCCCCTGCAGACCAGCCATCAGCACAACGGCTGGCGGCTGTGCAGCCAGATTCAGGGTCTGGTTTTCTTCGCCCATTGCCGCAACCAGTTCGTTACGGACAATCTTGACGAACTCCTGACCCGGCGTCAGGCTTTTGTTAACTTCATGACCAACCGCTTTCTCTTTTACGCGATTGATAAACTCACGCACTACCGGCAGCGCTACGTCAGCCTCCAGCAGCGCCATGCGCACTTCGCGCAGCGTCTCTTTAACGTTGTCTTCAGTAAGGCGTCCACGGCCACTGATATTGCGCAGCGTGCGCGACAAACGATCGGTTAAATTATCAAACATTGTCTCTCGCCTGGGGTGGAAACGGTCGGTCGCGACAGCGACACATCAACAGAAATTTGTCGCAGTATAACATGAAGCCGCCTTTGTTGTTATGCAACGGTTGGAGCAGCGGTCACGTAACGCTATACTGCTTTTCTTTATCACTGGCCAACTGTCGACACCTATATGCCCGTTTTTGCTCTGCTCGCCCTTGTCGCCTACTCAGTCAGCCTTGCGCTGATTATTCCCGCTCTGCTGCAAAAAAACAGCGGCTGGCGGCGTATGGCTATTCTCTCTGCGGTCGTCGCGCTGGTAAGTCATGCTATCGCCCTGGAAGCGCGAATTCTGCCCGGCGGTGAAAGCGGACAAAACCTGAGTCTGTTGAACGTCGGCTCACTGGTTAGCCTGATGATCTGTACGGTAATGACTATCGTCGCTTCCCGCAATCGTGGCTGGTTATTGCTGCCCATTGTCTACGCCTTTGCGCTAATCAACCTGGCCTTCGCCACGTTTATGCCGAACGAGTTCATCACCCATCTCGAAGCTACACCGGGCATGATGATTCACATCGGGCTATCGCTATTCGCTTACGCCACGCTGATTATCGCCGCACTGTATGCGCTGCAACTGGCATGGATCGACTACCAGTTGAAAAACAAAAAACTGGCCTTCAGCAATGAGATGCCGCCGCTAATGAGTATTGAGCGGAAAATGTTTCATATCACCCAAATTGGCGTGGTTCTGCTGACGCTCACCCTGTGCACTGGCCTGTTTTACATGCATAACCTGTTCAGTACCGAGAACATTGATAAAGCCGTTCTCTCTATCGTGGCATGGTTTGTCTATATCGTTCTGTTGTGGGGGCATTACCATGAAGGCTGGCGCGGACGTCGCGTCGTATGGTTTAACGTCGCAGGCGCAGGCATTCTAACGCTGGCCTATTTCGGCAGTCGTATCCTGCAGCAGTTCGTGAGTTAAATCTTTAAGGAACCCTACGTGGAACACATCTCCACCACCACGCTCATTGTCACGCTTCTCATCATGGTGGTCATTTCCGCCTATTTTTCCGGTTCTGAAACCGGAATGATGACCCTGAATCGCTATCGTTTACGTCATCGGGCCAAGCAGGGGAATCGTCAGGCAAAACGCGTTGAAAAGCTACTTCGTAAGCCGGACCGCCTGATAAGCCTGGTGCTCATCGGTAATAATCTGGTGAATATTCTGGCCTCCGCGCTCGGCACCATTGTCGGTATGCGCCTGTATGGCGATGCGGGTGTCGCCATTGCCACTGGGGTACTGACGTTTGTCGTGCTGGTTTTTGCCGAAGTACTGCCCAAAACTATTGCCGCGCTGTATCCGGAAAAAGTCGCCTATCCGAGCAGTGTACTGCTGGCTCCACTGCAGATTCTGATGATGCCGTTGGTGTGGCTACTCAATACCATCACGCGGCTACTTATGCGCATGATGGGCATCAAAACGGATATCGTGGTGAGCGGTTCGCTGAGTAAAGATGAACTGCGAACGCTGGTGAATGAATCGCGCTCGCAAATTTCACGCCGTAACCAGGATATGCTGCTGTCAGTGCTGGATCTGGAAAAAGTCAGCGTCGATGACATCATGATCCCGCGTAACGAAATCATCGGCATTGATATTAACGATGACTGGAAGTCAATCGTGCGTCAGCTTTCGCACTCTCCACACGGCCGTATTGTGCTGTACCGCGACTCGCTGGACGACGCCATCAGTATGCTGCGCGTACGTGAAGCCTGGCGATTGATGGCAGAGAAAAAAGAGTTCACCAAAGAGACCATGTTACGTGCCGCCGACGAAATTTATTACGTCCCGGAAGGTACGCCTCTCAGCACCCAGCTCATTAAGTTTCAGCGAAACAAGAAGAAAGTGGGTCTGGTTGTTAATGAATATGGCGATATTCAGGGGCTGGTCACGGTCGAAGATATTCT
Organism: Citrobacter sp. 506; assembly: GCF_050434985.1. NCBI lineage: Bacteria > Pseudomonadati > Pseudomonadota > Gammaproteobacteria > Enterobacterales > Enterobacteriaceae > Citrobacter > Citrobacter sp. 506. The sequence goes on along the minus strand of NZ_JBNDJN010000006.1, from coordinate 297,667 downwards.
GGAAGAGATTGTCGGCGACTTCACCACTTCAATGTCACCCACGCTTGCCGAAGAGGTAACGCCGCAGAATGATGGCTCGGTGATCATTGACGGCAGCGCCAACGTTCGTGAAATCAATAAGGCGTTTAACTGGCACCTGCCGGAAGATGACGCACGTACCGTGAATGGTATTATTCTTGAAGCGCTGGAAGAGATCCCGGTTGCTGGCACGCGTGTGCGTATTGGACAGTACGATATCGATATTCTCGACGTGCAGGACAATATGATTAAACAGGTGCAGGTATTGCCGGTCAAACCGCTACGGGAAAGCGTGTCGGACCAGTGAGAATAATTCAGGCCGGGTAGCGCGTGAGCATTACCCGGCCTGAAGGCTGATTAGCCTTTGGCTTTCGCCACAGAGACCATCGCGGCGCGGATGGTACGTCCGTTCAGGGTATAGCCTTTTTGCATTACCATCAGCACATTACCGGCAGCAACGTCGTCGGACTCTACCATTGCAATTGCCTGGTGCACGTTCGGGTCCATCGGCACATCGATATCCGCAACCACCTGTACACCAAACTTCGCCACGACATCCAGCATTGACTTACGGGTCAGCTCAATACCTTCAACCATCGCCGCCATAGCGTCATTATCTTTATCCGCCACTTCCAGCGCGCGGTCCAGGCTATCCAGCACCGGCAGCAGTTCGTTGACGAATTTTTCCAGCGCAAACTTATGCGCTTTTTCTACGTCCAGTTCGGTACGACGACGCAGGTTTTCCATTTCCGCTTTGATACGCAACACGCTGTCGCGCTCGCGAGTTTCGGCCTCAGCAAGCTGAGCTTCCAGATTCGCAATTTTTTCATCGCGCGGATCCACCTGCTCAGCAGAAGCGTCTGATTCAACCGCCTCAACTTCTTCGTGCTGATCCATGATAATTTCTTCCGGGGCTTGCCCCTCAGGCGTTTTCTGTTCTTTACTACTCATGAATTTCTCCGCGTTTTTTTCGCATTCATCTCGCTAACTTGGCTTATTATGGGGATCAGATTCAGGGATTCAAGGGAAGTACTCACATTGTCACTAATCTTCATTACAAGGACCTCGAGAAAATGAACAAACATTTCAAGTGTATTGGCATTGTGGGGCATCCACGTCACCCCACTGCACTGACCACACATGAAATGCTCTACCGTTGGCTGTGCACCAAAGGTTATGAGGTTATCGTTGAGCAACAAATCGCCCACGAACTGCAGCTGAAAAATGTGAAAACCGGTACGCTCGCAGAAATTGGCCAACAGGCAGACCTCGCCGTGGTAGTCGGCGGCGACGGCAATATGCTGGGCGCCGCACGCACCCTGGCACGTTATGACATCAAGGTTATTGGCATTAACCGCGGCAACCTCGGTTTTTTGACCGACCTTGACCCAGACAATGCCCAGCAACAGTTAGCTGACGTGCTGGAAGGCCACTACATCAGCGAAAAGCGCTTTTTACTCGAAGCTCAGGTGTGTCAGCAGGATTGCCAGAAGCGCATTAGCACTGCCATCAATGAAGTTGTGCTGCACCCCGGGAAAGTGGCGCACATGATTGAATTTGAAGTCTATATCGATGAAATTTTTGCCTTCTCCCAACGTTCAGATGGGCTGATTATCTCGACGCCGACCGGCTCTACCGCCTACTCGCTCTCTGCCGGAGGCCCAATTCTGACGCCTTCTCTGGATGCCATTACGCTGGTACCCATGTTTCCGCATACGCTTTCCGCGCGACCGCTGGTGATCAACAGTAGCAGCACCATTCGCCTGCGCTTTTCTCATCGCCGTAACGATCTGGAGATCAGCTGTGACAGCCAAATCGCCCTACCTATACAGGAAGGTGAAGACGTATTGATTCGCCGCTGTGATTATCATCTGAACCTGATACATCCAAAAGATTACAGCTATTTCAACACATTAAGCACTAAGCTTGGTTGGTCAAAAAAATTATTCTAATTTAACGCTAACCTCTTTACTGTATAAAAAACCAGTTTATACTGTATGAAATCACAGTTATGGTTTTTCATACAGGAAAACAGCTATGTTGGCACAACTGACCATCAGCAATTTTGCTATCGTTCGTGAACTTGAGATCGATTTCCAGAACGGAATGACCGTTATCACCGGTGAGACCGGTGCGGGTAAGTCCATTGCCATTGATGCTCTCGGTTTGTGTCTGGGCGGACGCGCAGACGCAGACATGGTGCGTGCAGGCGCCATGCGAGCCGACCTCTGCGCCCGTTTTGCCTTAAAAGATACCCCCGCAGCCCTGCGCTGGCTGGAAGAGAACCAGCTTGAGGAAGGCCGTGAGTGTTTGCTGCGTCGCGTTATCAGCAGCGATGGCCGCTCCCGTGGGTTTATTAACGGAACCGCCGTTCCGTTATCGCAGTTGCGCGAGCTGGGCCAGTTACTTATTCAAATCCATGGCCAGCATGCGCATCAGCTCCTGACAAAATCAGAACACCAAAAATCCCTGCTTGATGGTTACGCCAATGAAGCGTCTCTGACCCAGGAAATGGCTGCGCGCTACCAACTGTGGCACCAAAGTTGCCGTGACCTGGCGCATCATCAGCAACAAAGCCTGGAACGCGCAGCCCGGGCGGAATTGTTGCAATACCAGTTAAAGGAACTGAACGAATTCAATCCGCAGCCGGGTGAGTTTGAGCAAATTGATGAAGAGTACAAGCGCCTGGCTAACAGTGGGCAATTGCTCACCACCAGCCAACAGGCGCTGGCTATCCTGGCAGATGGTGAAGACATCAATCTGCAAAGCCAACTGTACACCGCAAAACACCTGGTCACTGAACTGGCAGGCATGGACGGCAAACTTTCAGGTATTCTGGATATGCTGGAAGAGGCCACCATCCAACTCAGCGAAGCCAGCGACGAGCTGCGCCACTATTGCGATCGTCTGGATTTAGACCCTAACCGCTTGTTCGAACTCGAACAGCGTATCTCCAGGCAAATCTCGTTGGCACGTAAGCATCATGTTGCCCCTGAAGTGCTGCCACAGTTCTATCAGTCGTTGCTGGATGAACAACAGCAACTGGACGATCAGGCCGACTCGCTCGAAACCTTAACCCTGGCGGTGAACAATCACCACCAGCAGGCGCTGGAAACGGCAAAAATGCTGCACCAACAGCGTCAGCATTATGCGCAGGAACTGGGGCAACTTATTACAGAGAGCATGCATGCCCTCTCGATGCCGCACGGTGTCTTTTGCATTGATGTGAAATTTGAGGAGCATCATCTGAGCGCAGACGGTGCCGATCGCGTGGAGTTTAAAGTGACCACTAACCCAGGTCAGCCGTTACAGCCAATTGCGAAAGTCGCTTCCGGCGGGGAACTGTCACGTATTGCGCTGGCTATTCAGGTCATTACAGCACGTAAGATGGAAACGCCTGCGCTAATTTTCGATGAGGTGGATGTTGGTATCAGCGGCCCGACGGCTGCGGTAGTGGGTAAAATGTTGCGACAGTTGGGCGAGTCAACGCAGGTAATGTGTGTTACTCACCTGCCGCAGGTTGCGGGCTGTGGTCATCAACATTTCTATGTCAGCAAAGAAACAGATGGCGCGATGACGGAAACACACATGCAGCCGCTTGATAAACGCGCTCGCCTGCAGGAATTAGCCCGTCTACTTGGCGGTAGCGAAGTGACGCGCAATACCCTCGCAAATGCAAAAGAACTGCTGGCGGCATAAACTTTTTTACCTTGTGAAGGTCTGAGTTCAACATAAAATCGCCGACCGACCCGACAGCAAAAGGTTTTAAAGTGGTGAAAGGTCTATTATCATCGGCATATTACATATGAGCCGCGTACTGCTCGGGCCCGAAAAGGAATCAAATCACTATGCGCTGTAAAACGCTGACTGCTGCTGCAGCAGTACTACTGATGTTGACTGCAGGCTGTTCCACTCTGGAGCGAGTGGTTTACCGCCCTGACATCAACCAGGGAAATTATCTGACACCTACCGATGTCGCTAAAGTGCGCACGGGTATGACGCAACAGCAGGTTGCTTATGCTCTGGGTACACCAATGATGTCCGATCCTTTTGGCACTAACACCTGGTTTTATGTGTTCCGTCAGCAACCTGGACATGAAGGCGTAACCCAGCAAACGCTGACGCTGACCTTTAACAGCAGCGGCGTATTGACCAACATTGATAACAAACCCGCTTTGACCGATAACAAGTAGGTTTGAGAGGTCAAAAAAAGGTGCTCAATGAGCACCTTTTTTATTGTTTGTTACTTTTTAGCGGATTTCTCTGCTCGCTGTCTGCGCAGCTCTTTTGGGTCAGCAATCAGTGGCCGGTAAATTTCCACCCGATCGCCGTCATGCAGAACATCAGCAAGCTTTACCGGACGGCTGTAGATACCCACTTTATTTTTACTGAGATCGATATCGGTACGTAATTCCAGCAGCCCGGAAGCGCGGATAGCCTCTTCCACCGTTGCGCCCTGCTGCAGCGTTACGCGCTGTAAATACTGTTTCTCGGGTAGCGCGTACGCCACTTCAACGACAATTTTAGCCGACGCTGACACTGTAAACCTCTTTCGCGCGAACCGTGAAGGCCTGCACCATATTTGAAGCCAGTTCTTTAAAGATACGGCCAAACGCCAGCTCGATTAACTTATTGGTGAACTCAAAATCAAGGTGGAATTCAATACGACACGCTTCATGACTCAGTGGCGTAAACTTCCAGCCGCCAATCAGCTTCTTGAACGGCCCATCGACCAGATGCATCAGAATGCTCTGATTACTGGTCAGTTGATTGCGCGTGGTGAACGTTTTGCTGATCCCTGCTTTCGAGACATCCACAGCGGCCGTCATTTGTCCCGGAGTCGACTCCAGTACGCGGCTACCGGTGCAACCCGGCAAAAACTGAGGATAGGACTTAACATCATTCACTAGCTGATACATCTGTTCCGCACTGTAGGGTACTAAAGCGGTCCGGCTAATCTGAGGCATAACAATTCCCATCAATATCAATCACACAAATAATACCATTTATCACCCGCTAAAAAAAACGCTATAGCCTAACTCGTGCTAAGATAGCGCCTTGCGCCCCGCTGGATGAAATGGGGTGTTTTTCGATTCCAGATTACCTATACTGAGCGGCATTATGACGAAGAAAAAAGCACACAAACCTGGCTCAGCCACAATCGCGCTAAACAAGCGCGCACGACACGAATACTTTATTGAAGAAGAGTTCGAAGCAGGACTCGCCCTGCAAGGTTGGGAAGTCAAATCCCTGCGCGCGGGTAAAGCCAACATCGGCGACAGCTATGTCATACTCAAAGACGGCGAAGCGTTCCTGTTTGGCGCCAACTTCACGCCAATGGCGGTGGCCTCAACACACGTGGTATGCGACCCCACCCGAACCCGTAAACTGTTGTTAAACCAGCGTGAACTCGACTCCCTGTATGGTCGTATGAATCGTGATGGTTATACCGTCGTTGCGCTTTCGTTGTACTGGAAGAATGCCTGGTGCAAAGTGAAAATTGGCGTTGCGAAAGGTAAGAAACAGCACGACAAGCGCTCTGATGTGAAAGAACGCGAATGGCAGTTAGATAAAGCGCGTATCATGAAAAATGCTGGCCGCTAAACGCTACTCCCCTGTGACCAGTCTCCCCTCCTGAGACTGGTTCTTATTTTTTAGTTATCGAAACCCACACAATACATTCACCTCGTTTATAGTTTATTTATGCTGAATCGTTCAGATATGAAATAAACCCCCTGTCAATACCGTTGCGATCTATAGTCCAATAATATAAAAGTTCAAGACCATAGCATTCATATTTCCATTTATTAAATAACACTATTATTACTGTTGTTTATTATATTAGTGTTCATTTCAATAAAAACAAACCCATTCAAATACAATTATTTACCATAAAAACAACCATTAAAAGCAAACTGGAAAGTATCCTTTTCAAATGACTAATTACTTTTTTAATATGGATAAGTTGCAGAATACTTTCTTTCTGACTATATCATCTAATACGAAAGAACTATTCAGCAGAAAGGGCCCGGACGTATTTAATCAATAAACTAACATCTATGTGACCTAATCAATGAAATTACATGTGTAAATTCATCTTTATGATGAACTGAGCCTCTGTCAGCTCATTTTCCCAGCGCGCTGTTGCGGATTAATACTCCCGGCATGCCATCAGGAGTGAACATATGCGTCTACTCGCCGTTGTATCAAAATTAACTGGCGTTTCCACAAATGTTGAAGCCTCTGAAGTTACGCTCAGTTCACCTTCTATCGTGAAACTGTCTGTGTCGCGTGAGGAGGTGAGTCAACTCACGCGCGTTAATCAGGATCTGGTTGTCACACTCCGCTCAGGTGAAACCATCACCATTAAAAATTTCTACCTCGGAAAAGGTGAAGCGCAAAACCAACTTGTTCTGGAAGACAGTAATGGCGCACTGTGGTGGGTTCAGGATACTGACGGAGCATTCCATTTCCAGCACCTGGACGATCTCACACCGCTGATGACGGCCGAAGGCAGTCATGAAGGCGGCGCCGTCTGGCCGTGGGTTCTTGGCGGGATCGCTGTCGCTGGCGGGATTGGCCTCGCTGCGGGTGGTGGCGGCGGCGGCGGTGGGAGCGATAATAACGCTGGGAACGGTAATGCCGGGAACGGGAACGGCAATGGTAGCGGCGGCAATGGCAACGGCGGCAACGGCGAAGGTAACGGTAACGGTAACGGTAACGGTGACGGTAATGGTGACGGTGACGGTGACGGTGACGGTGACGGCGGCACACCGCCAACGACAACCCCTAACAGGCCTGACGTACCCGTTATCACCAGCATAATCGATAACCAGGAGCTGATTACTGGCCCTGTCAATCAGCAGGAATCCACCAACGATAATACGCCGACACTCCAGGGCACCGGCCCCGCGAATGCCACATTACATATTTTTGATAACGGCGTCGAAATAGGCCAGGTCACAATCGATGCCAACGGCAACTGGTCGTTTACGCCATCCTCTCCTCTGGCAGACGGCACACACCAGTTTACCGTCAGCGCTTCAAACGGTGCTGGCAGCAGCGGCATGTCGGACAGTTGGGAAATTATTGTCGATTCGCTTGCCCCCGACGCCCCCGTGGTCACTCAGGAAACCGACAATGTCGGTTCCATTACCGGCTTTATCGCCAATAACGGCGTAACCGACGATGCTACGCCGACGCTCACTGGTACAGGCGAAGTAGGTAGTTTCATCAGCATTTCTGATAACGGCATTCTGATTGGCATGGCCCGGGTGGATGACAATGGGAACTGGACATTTACACCGGACATTCCGCTCAGCGATGGTGTTCACAATCTGACGCTGACGCAAATTGACGCCGCAGGTAACGTGAGCGCGGAAACGCGCGTGCCGACATTCACCGTTGATACCACCCCGCCTGCAGCCGCAGTCATTTCCTCCGTTAATCCGGAAGGTACAACGGTAACCGGTAGCGCTGAGGCGGGAAGCCTGGTCATTATCATCGGCAGTAATAATCAGGTTTTGGGTTCAACAACGGTCGGTCAAACCGGCAATTTCTCCATCGCGATTTCGCCCTCACAGACGCACGGTGAAACGCTGATCGCGAAAATTCAGGACCAGGCAGGCAACATCGGGCCAGATACCTCTTTCAATGCCACCAACTCTGGCTACCCGGGCGTGCCCGTTATCGTCAGCATAATGGATGATTTTGCACCCTCAACCGGACCATTGAGCAATAATCAGGCCACCAATGATAATACCCCCACGCTCTCTGGCACTGCCGACGCCAACAGCACGGTTAACATTTATAACAATGGGGTGTTTGTCATAAGCGTGCTAGCTGATGCCAGCGGCAACTGGACCTGGACCTCCAACACCAATTTGCAGGACGGCTTATACGCCTTCACCGCCACGGCGACCAACCACCTGGGTACGGGAGGAACGTCACCAGCGTTCAATATCAACATCGACACCCAGCCACCGTCGCCACCTGATGATCTCAACGTATCTGCGGATGGGACTGTCGTCACCGGAACGACCGAACCAGGCAATACCGTGGTTATCACCGGCAGTGGCGGAACTCAGATCGGCAGCGGCGTCGCCGGAACGGACGGCTCATTTACCATCACCATTAACCCACCACAGACCAATGGTGAAACCGTTGAAGCCATCGCAACCGATCCGGCAGGAAACCCAAGCCTGCCAGAAACAGCGCTTGCACCAGACATTACCGCGCCACAGCCCCCAACAAACCTGCTAGTTAATGGCACTGGCGACCAGGTCACCGGCAAGGCCGAACCCAACAGTACGGTCAATATTCTGGATCCAGATGGCAATATCATTGGTACGGCAACTGCCGATACGGATGGGGATTTCACCGCAACGCTGGTTCCGCCGCAAACCAACGGCGAGACCCTTACGGCAAATGCGACCGACACCGCAGGTAACAAGGGCGACAACGCCTCTGTCACCGCACCGGACACCACCGCACCTGATGCGCCAACCGGCGTCACCGTCGCCGGAGACGGCGGTTCTGTAAGCGGACATGCTGAAGCAGGAAGCACCGTTACCGTAAAAGACAGCAACGGTAACCCGATAGGCATAGGCCAGGCTGACAGCGGCGGCAATTTCACCGTGTCTATCGCGCCGTCGCAAAAGAACGGCGAAACGGTAAAAGTCACCGCAACGGACAGTAGCAATAACGAGAGTCAGCCTACCTCCGCGTTGGCTCCGGATATCACTGCACCAAACCAGCCAGTTATTATTGCCGTTACTGATGATGTTGACGATTTCACTGGCCCCATCAATAACAATGCGTTAACCAACGACGATAAACCGAAAATTGAAGGCATCGCCGAAGCAGGTTCGCGGGTCAAAATTTATGATAATGGCACCCTGCTTGCGACCGTTAACGCTGATAACAACGGTAACTGGAACTATACGCCCACCGCAGCACTAAGCCAGGGCGCGCACGTATTTACGGTGACGGCAACAGACGCTGCCAACAACACCAGCAGCGCCGCCAGTTGGAAAATTATTGTCGATAGCATCGCCCCAACCGTTCCAGTAATAACGTTGGTTAACGATGATGTTGGCAGCATTACGGGCAACGTTGCAAATAACGGTTGGGTCACCAACGATAACACGCCAACCCTCTCGGGTACCGGTGAACCAGGTTCACTGGTGAGCCTGTACGATGGCAGTCTGTTGATGACGGTTATTCTTGTCGACAGTTCAGGCACCTGGAGCTATACCGTTCCGGGAAATCAGGTGCTCAGCGATCGCACTCATCAGTTTACGGTATCGGCAACCGATGCCGCCGGTAATGTCATCACCTCACCCACTGTGGTCAGCGTTACCGTAGATACTCAACCGCCAGGCGATCCTGTCATTTTGGCTGCCACCGACGACGTTGGGAATGCGCCGATCGATCTGCCTTCCGGAAGCCGTTCAAACGATACCTTACCAGAGCTGAAAGGAACCGGAATAGCCGGTTCTACAATCACCCTCTATGAGGGTTCTACGCCAATTGGCAGCACAACGGTTTTACCCGCCGGCACCTGGAGTATTCAACTCAGCCAACCGCTCAGTGAAGGCGCACACAATTTATCCGCTATCGCCACGGACGCTGCAGGCAACGCCAGCAATGCCGGGAACTTTACGCTGACGATTGATACCACCCCACCAGCTGCCCCGGTTATCAGCTCCGCAGAAGGTCTGATTGGGACAAATCTTCAAACGCTGAGTAACGGCAGCAGTACCAAGAGCTCAAATCCCGAACTCTCCGGAACCGGCGAGCCCGGCGCGAAGATTACGATTTATGATAATGGCGGTTCTATTGGCATCGTCACCGTACAGCCAGACGGCACCTGGACATTTACCCCAACCTCACTCGCCGACGGGCCGCATAAATTTACCGCCACGGCGACCGACGTCGCGGGCAACACGGGGATCCCGTCGGCAAGCTTTACTCTGACAGTAGACAATACGCCTCCCGCACAACCAGCCGCGCCAATCATTACCGACGATGTGGCTCCGGTAACGGGAGTGGTCACTAATGGCAACACCAATGACACCACGCCAACCTTTAGCGGCACGGGGAACGTCGGGGATCTGATTACCCTCTATCTTGCTGGTACTCCCCCATTGCAGGGAACAGCAACAGTAGGTGCAGACGGTACCTGGAGCTTCACTCCGTCAGCACCGGTTGCTCCTGGTAGTTATCAGGTAACTCTCACCGCAACCGATCCAGCAGGCAACGTCAGCCTGCCATCTAACGCCATAACACTGAACATCGACACGACGCCGTCTGCACCACCGGTGATCATCGCCGCCAACGATAATGTCGGTGATGTCACGGGCGACCTTGCGACAGATGCCGTGACTGATGACACCACGCCAACCATTCGCGGTACTGGCACAGACGGGGATACCATCACCCTGTATAACGGGGGGACGGTGATCGGTACTACAACGGTGGCTGGTGGAACCTGGAGTATTACGCCAGGGACTGCGCTGGCGAACGGAAGCTACACATTAAGCGCCACCGCAACCGATCCGGCAGGTAACATCAGCAGCAATTCAAATAGTATTTCGTTTACGGTTAACAACACGAAGCTGACGTTGCCGCAGGTAACGGATATCCAGGATAACGTTGGAATCTTTACCGGTTCGCTAACCAGTGGCAGCGTCACGGACGATACCACCCCGACCATTAGCGGGACCGGCACACCGGGCAGTACGGTGTTAATTTTCGATGGCAATAATCCCGTCGCAATTGCTACGGCTACGGTTGCTGCTAACGGCACCTGGAGTGTGGATGTACCCCTCACGCCGAACGTCACTCACTCACTGACGTTCGGCGCCGTGGATGCCGCAGGTAACTCACTGGCTGCAGATAACCCGCTGACGGTGATTGTCGATACCCTGCCGCCTGCAACGCCTACGGTTACCAGCGTAGATCCTAACGGGACGCTGGTAAGCGGTACGGCCGATGCCGGCAGCACCGTGATTATTCGCAGCGGTAACACCATTCTCGGCCAGGGGATGGCAGACGGTTCTGGTAACTTTGCTGTCACCATTTCGCCAGCGCAAACAACCGGTCAGGCGCTCAACGCCATCGCTCAGGACCCCGCCGGAAATCAAAGCGATCCGACAACGTTTAACGCCGCTACCTCCAGCGTTCCGCATCCACCGACTCTTGAGATCGTTGATGACATCGCGCCCATCATGGGGGTGATTGGCAACGGTAAAACCACCAACGACACCTTACCGCTGCTGCAAGGGACCGCCACTGCTGGGGCATCGGTGACTATCTATCAAAATGGCGCATCCATCGCCACGGTAACCGCCGATGCCGTGTCTGGCGCATGGAGTTATCAGCTACCCACTGCGCTGACTAACGGCATTACCTATAACTTCACGGTTTCACAAACGGTGGGCGGAACCCCAAGTGGTCTGTCACCCAACTACGCAATCACCATCGACACCACGCCCCCGCAGGTGCCAACTATCACCAGCATTATTGACGATATTGCCCCCGGCACCGGATCGTTGGATAAAGGGCAAATTACCAACGATTCACGCCCGACGTTTAACGGAACCGGCGAAGCGGGGGCAACCATCACCCTTTACGATAATGGCATCGCTTATGCCACTACCACGGTAAACAGCAACGGATTCTGGAGTTTTACCCCGACCGCTCCGCTGGGAGAAGGCGACCATATCTTTACCGCTCGCGCAACAGATGCCGCAGGCAACCAGGGAGATCCATCCGGTGATTTCCAGATCATTGTCGATACCCTGGTGCCGAATGCCCCCTCTATTGTGACAGTCACAGACAACGTTGGTACAACCCAAATCCTGACCTCCGGGCAGTTGACCAACGATAATACCCCAACGCTTGCTGGCGTTACCGAGGCGGATTCGCTTGTTACCATCCGCGATAACGGGGCGGTCATCGGCACAACCATCAGCGATGAAAACGGCAACTGGAGCTTTACGCCTGCGCCTGCTCTCGGTGAAGGCAGCCACTCGCTGACTGCCACTGTCACAGATGGCGCGGGCAATATCAGCCCGGCAACGCCACCGTTTGTGGTTGTCGTCGACACGCTGCCGCCAGCGGCACCGACCATTACCTCCGTAATTGACGATCAGCCTGGCAATACAGCGCTGACCAACGGACAGTTGACGAACGATGCGCAACCTACGCTGAACGGCAAAGGCGAGATCGGCGCCATCATCACGATCCGTGATAACGGCGTCGGCATCGGTACAGCGCAGGTGGACGAGTCAGGCAACTGGCGCTTCACACCAGATGCACCGCTGGGACAGGGACAACATATATTCACCACCGTTGCCACCGATCAGGCAGGTAACTCCGGCGGAGTATCATCATCGTTTACTATTGAGCTGGACTCTGTTGCCCCGTCAATCCCGGTCATCAGCTCAGTTCAGGACAGCACCGCACCGACAACAGGCCCGATAACCAACGGGCAGACCACGAATGAATCACGTCCGGCCCTGAGCGGCACCGGTGAAATTGGCGCGACCATTACCGTCCTGAGCGATGGTCAGCCCATCGGCACCACCACCGTTGGGGCAAACGGCACCTGGAGCTTAACCCCAACGGATGCACTCAGTAACGGCCCGCATACGCTGACCGTCACCGCCACCGACAGCGCCGGTAATACCAGCCAGCCATCCAATAGCTTCACGCTTATCGTGGATACCGTGTTGCCTGGTACGCCAGCAATTACTCAGGTTGCAGATGATGTCGGCCCGCTGATCGGTAATCTGAACAACGGTCAGGCCACGAACGATCCACTCCCGACGCTTAGCGGCACGGCTGAAGCCAATGCCACGGTAAGAGTTTACGATAACGGATCGTTTATCGGCTTTACCTCAGCGGATGGCACGGGCGCCTGGAGCTTCACGCCAGGAACCGAGCTTGGCAACGGTAACCACGCGCTGACGGTGACAGCCACCGACGCTGCCGGAAACGTCAGCCTCACGTCCGCTGGATTTAACATCGTTGTTGATACCGCCGCCCCGCTTGCGCCAACGATTATCCAGGCTTTTGATGACGTGCTACCGGGAACCGGAACGCTGTCGAGCGGGGCCTTTACCAACGACACCCGTCCCGTACTCAACGGCTCGGCGGAAGCCGGTGCCCGAGTAGCCATCTACGATAATGGCACGCTGCTGGCAACGGTAACTGCGGCGATAGACGGCACCTGGGAATATCTGCCTGCCGCGCTGGGTAACGGTCAGCATGTGTTTACCGCTATCGCCACCGATGCCGCCGGAAACGTAAGTCCCACCTCCGGCGGGTTTATTATTAATGTCGACACCATTGCGCCATCCGCCCCGCTGCTGGTCTCAGTGGTGGATGATATCGCTGGCGGCGTGTTCAATGCGGCACTCAGCAACGGACAACTGACCAACGATGCGCGCCCGACGCTGAACGGTACCGCCGAGGCAGGTAGCACCGTCAGCATCTATGATGGAAGCACCCTGCTGGGTACGGCGCTGGTGCAAAGTAATAACAGTTGGTCGTTTACCCCAACTACGCCGCTGACGAATGGATCGCACACCTTCACCGTCACCGCGACAGATGCGGCGGGCAACACCAGCAGTGCGACGGCAGGCTTTAGCGTGGTGGTCGACACCACAGCGCCGACGCAGCCTTCAATCAGCAGCATTATTGACGACGTCGGGCCAAACACCGGGGCGATTGGCGCTAATCAGCCAACCAACGACGCACGCCCAACGTTAAACGGCACCACAGAAGCCAACGCGCGTGTCGATATTTACGATAACGGCAGCTTTGTCATCAGCGTGACGGCGGACGGCAGCGGCAACTGGAGTTACACCCCAACCACCGCGCTGGCACAAGGTACCCACTCCTTTACCATCACCGCAACGGACAGTGCGGGTAATACCAGTGGCATATCGTCTGCGGCAGCGATCGTGGTCGATACCGTCGCCCCGGGCATTCCTACAGGGCTGGCGGTAAACACCAACGGTACCACGCTCACCGGCGTTGCCGAGCCAAACAGCACGGTCATTATTACCTCCAGCGGTGGAACGGTGCTCGGCACGGCAACCGCCAACGCCTCCGGTAATTTCACCTTCACGCTGAACCCACCGCAAATCAGTGGGCAAACGCTGCAGGTCAGCGCCCAGGATGCCGCAGGCAACATCGGCACGGCGGGTAACGTTCTGGCACCGTTTACTGGCGTACCGCCTGCGCCGGTTATTGCCACCGTTCTCGATGACGTCGGTACGATCACGGGGCCCGTCGCGGCGGGCAAAACCACCAATGATACGCTGCCAACGCTCAACGGAACGGCGCAGGCTAACGCCGTCGTCAGCCTGTACAACAACGGCGTGCTAATGGGCACCACAACCGCAGACGGTAACGGGATCTGGAGCTTTACCCCATCCGGGGCGCTCAGCGAAGGTAACCACGCGTTTACCGCCACTGCAACAAACGCCAACGGCGCAAGCGGATTGTCCAGCTCGTTCAGCGTGATTGTGGACACCACGCCACCGACCGCGCCAACGATACTGATCAGCGCCGATGGCGGCACCGTCAGCGGCGTCGCCGAAGCGGGAAGCACGGTCACTATCTCCCTGCCCGGCGGCACCAGCGTGACGGCAATCGCCAACAGCAGCGGTGTCTACAGCGTCAACCTGCCGGTTCGCCAGATTGAAGGCCAGTCGCTGTCCGCCACGGCGACCGATGCGGCGGGCAATACCTCATCGCCGACAAGCGCTATCGCACCGGTATTGCCACTGCTGGCTGAAGACAACGTCACCAGTCTGCCGCTGCAAACCGATGTTATCGTCAGCACCGATCATCAAAGCGATTATGGTTTCCTGCTGGTTAATGCGTTGGGGAATGTCGCCAACGTGCTGGGGAACGATACGGCAAGCGTTAATTTCAGCATCGCTTCTGGCGGCAGTGGGTCCATTACGATCAATGCCGCCGCGACCGGCGTGGTGCTGTCGCTGTTAAACACGCTGGAGATCGTCATCCAACGCTTTGACACCTCGCTGAATGCCTGGGTAACGGTGGTGGATACCGGTAAATCAGACTTTGCCAGCTTGCTCACCCTGGGCGCCTCGGGCGTAACGCTCAATTACGGCGGGCTGACTGGCGGTGATTACCGCGTGGTCAGTTACAACACCAACCTGCTGGCGACCGGCGCATACACCAGCCTTGATGTCTCGGTGGTGAAAGCCAGCGCAGGGACCATCATCGGCGGTACCACGGAATCCGGGAACATCATCACGGATACCGATCCCGCCAATGGGCAGGATAATGCGCCTTCCGGCACGTTGGTCACTTCCATCACCGACGGTAACGGCAACGTCGTGAATATCCCGGCGGGCGGCATTGATGTGCAGGGGAAATACGGCATCCTGCATATCAATCAGAACGGTAGCTACACCTATACCCTGACCAATACGTCAATCTCGGTGTATGGGCGCTCCGAAAGCTTCACCTACACGCTAACGCATGGCAGCGATCACTCCTCGGCAAAACTGGTGGTAACGCTCGGTCAGGCTCCAACCACCAGCACGGTAACCGCGGCAGACGATGCAGCAGTGCTGACTTACGGAACGCAGGTCATCGCGGTTGACCACTTGCCATCACAACAAACCGGCTTCACGCTCGCCAGCGTCGGACTCGGCAATGTGCTGGACGTCAGTCTGGTCAACGGTCTGACTAACCCGATTAAGTTCAACGTTGACGATGGCGCAACCCGCACGCTGACCGTACAGGCGAATGTTCTCGGCGTGACGCTTGGCGGCTTCGATCTCTATGTTTATCGCTTCAACGAGTCAATTCAGCAGTATGAGCAGTACCGGGTACAGCCAAACTGGGTCACTGCCCTACTGGGCGGAAGTTCGTCAGCGTATACCATTACGCTACCGGGTGGCGATTATCTGTTCCTGCTTAACGCTTCCGGCGGCCTGACGCTGCTGACCAGCTATACCCTGAATATTCAGGCCGATCACACCTACGCCGTCGACAGCCTGAGTGCGACAACCAATGGCAATCTGCTGGTCAACGACTCGGCTCCGGCCAATACCGTTATCACCGAAGTAAACGGTATCGTCGTTAACGGGACGGGCACTACCACTATTAATGGGCAGTACGGCACGCTGACTATCGATGCGAAGGGGAACTACACCTACACGCTAAGAAGCGGACTGGGTGCAGACGGTATCAACACCCCGGACAGCTTCGTGTATAAGGTCAGAGCACCAAACGGCGATACCGGCAGCGCCTCGCTGAATATCAAACCAACGCCGCAGCCGCTGGACGCCGTAAATGACGTCAGCAGCACAATGGCGGTAAGTACCGTTCAGGATTCTGCTGCATACGGAAGCGGCGCGCTGGGAACAGCGACAATTCCGACGCTTGGGAACAAAGCAACCGGTACAGGTTCGTTTGATATCGCGACAAATGACGTACTGAAAAGCGCCACGCTCAACTTCAACATCGGCACGCTTATCACCGTCGGTACGCTGGGCATTGCCTGGACAATCACCGGTCCCGACGGATTCTCGCTTTCTGGCTCTGTACCCGCCAGTTCCATCAGCCTGTTAGGCAGTTCAATTGCCATCTCGCTGGGTAATGCCGAGCTGGCCGCAGGCCATTACAACATCAGCTTCACCGGAACAATGGGAGGACTAGCAGTTGGCAACGTCAGCATTACGCCAAACGTCACGGGCACGACATGGCACCTCAATACCTATGACGTTAACGCCACCACGGTGAATGGCAATATTTTTGATGGCAGTGATGCCGCCGGCGCGCACGATCAGCTCTCAACCGTCCATACCCAGCTCACCGTCACCGGCTTTAACGGCAGTACTGCCACCCTCAATCCGGCCAGCAGCGCCAGTAGCGCAATAATTCAGGGTCATTATGGATCACTGACCATGAACCTGGATGGCTCATACATCTACACGCTGAAGCCGGGTGCAACCGTAGCATCGATCACCAGCAAAGAGACCTTTACCTATACGCTTAACGACCAAAACGGGCATACGGACACCGCTACGCTGACCATCAATATGAATCCGCAGATGGTAAGCACCGCACAGCATGAGGTGATCACCGGATCGGTCTACGGCGATACGCTGATTTATCACCTGCTCAACGCCAACGACGCTACCGGCGGCAACATTAGCAATGGCGCTACCGACAACTGGACCAACTTCTCGCTGGCCCAGGGCGACAAAATCGATATCGGCGACCTGCTGGTGGGCTGGAACGAGCAGAACGCTACGCTCGGCAACTACCTCACCGTGACCACCAGCGGTAACAACACGGTGATTGCTATCGACCGCGACGGTACGGGCAACACTTATCACTCAACCAATCTCATAACGCTGGAGAACGTACACACCACGCTCGATGAGCTGGTGCAACAAAATCACATTGTGCCCTGAAGCTAACGCATAACGTTAAAGCGCCATAACTACAGCCCCGGATGCCATGACGTCCGGGGCAATAACAGTCGTCGCTGCCGTATTTTGTAAGGGATAAACCATGAGAAATGTCGCGCCTGTTGCCTTACTGCTGGCATTAACGCTCTGTACCCTGCGGGTGAATGCCGAAGATGAACCGCAAATTATTACGCCGGAAGGCCTGGCCACCAGCCAGATGCTGCCCTCGCTGGACGGCGCGGTTGCCGATCTGCCGCTGAGCGCCGCCGCCCCCGGCAGCCTGACGCTCAACGACGCGGTGAGTCGCGCCGTGAGCTGGCATCCTTCTATTCGTGAATCCATCGGCAAACTGCTCTCACAAAATGAGCAGATCGACGTGGCGAAATCAAAATATTACCCGCAGGTTTCTGCCGGGATGAACAACGGTTACAGCAATACTTACACCGATCACGGCTTTAGCCCGGCCCTGGTTATTTCAGTGTCGCAAATGCTGTACGACTTCGGCAAAGTGGCAAGCCAGGTCCGTGCTGAAACCGCCGGATCCGCACAACAGCAGGCGAATGTGTTACTCAGTATTGATACCATCGCCCACGCAACCGCCAACGCGATAGTCCAGGTGCAGACGTGGCAGCAAATGGTGGACGCCGCCGAAGAGCAGCTCAGCGCCTTGAACGGTATTGGTCGGCTGACCCGTCAACGCAATGATGAAGGGGCAACCTCGCTATCCGACGTGGTGCAAACCGATGCGCGTATCGAGTCTGCACGTTCTCAGTTGGCGCAGTATCAGGCCAATCTCGACAGCAGCAAGGCAACGCTGATGAGCTTCCTCGGCTGGAATTCGCTTAACGGCATCAGCAACGAATTTCCGGTCAAACTGGACAGCAGTTGTGATGTGGTCAAACCGGACGATAAGCTGGTTCCTGCGGTGCTGGCGGCATGGGCGCAGGCGAATGTGGCACAGGCAAATCTCGATTACGCCAACGCGCAGATGACGCCCACTATCTCCCTCGAGCCGTCGGTTCAGCACTATCTCAACGACAAATACCCCAGCCATGAGGTGCTCGACAAAACCCAGTACTCCACGTGGGTAAAAGTCGAGATGCCGCTGTATCAGGGGGGCGGACTCACCGCCAGACGCAACGCCGCCAGTCACGCGGTGGAGTCTGCACAGTACTCCATCCAGCGTACCCGACTTGAAGTACGGCAGAAATTACTGGAATCCCGCAGCCAGGCGATGAGCCTCGCCACTGCCCTGCAGATCCTGCGTCGCCAGCAACGGCTGAGTGAACAAACGCGCGAGCTGTATCAACAGCAGTATCTGGACCTCGGGTCACGCCCACTGCTCGACGTGCTTAACGCCGAGCAGGAGGTATATCAGGCCCGTTTTGCTGAACTCCAGACTCAAAACCAGCTGCGCCAGCTCCAGTTGAACTGCCTCTATAACACCGGATCGCTTCGCCAGGCGTTCGCCTTAAATAACCGCAGTATTCAATCGGTGGAGATAAAGCTATGAGCGACGTCGATACACATGCGGAAGATGCGATTGGCGAACACGCCCTGAGCCTGTGGGCGCTGGCGATGACGCATATTGCCAGCCACTATCGCGTTGCCTGTTCGCCCGGCGCAATCCAGGCCAACGCCCCGTGGTTTGCGGGAAAAAGCCGAGTCATGGCCCTGTCGCAGCTGGCGCGTCAGGCAGGGCTGTCATTTCATGCGCTGGATACCGCCACGCAGGCGTTCGGCCAGTGGCGTCTGCCGGTGGTGGCGGAACTGCGCGACGGCCAACTGATGGTGATAGAACATTTCAACGGTGAAGATGCGTTGGATGTTTTTATCATCGCCGAAGAGGGCCAGCGTAACCGACTCACAGTTGCAGAACTTCTGCCGGAGATCGTGAGCATTACCGCACTGCGCCCGCTGTCAGCGCTGAAGGACAGTCGGGTAGACCGCTATATTTCGCGCTTCAGGCCCGACTGGATGCGCGAACTGGTGTTACAGGACATCCGCCCTTACCTGCCGGTCATGGTTGCCGCCTTTCTGATTAACGTCCTGTCGCTTGCCGGGATTATCTTTTCGATGCAGGTCTATGATCGGGTGATCCCCGCCCAGTCTTATCCAACGCTGTATGTTCTCTCCACCGGCGTTCTGGTGGCGGTGCTGTTTGGCTTTTTGCTGCGCGAAGCGCGTACCCACATAATGGACCTGCTCGGCAAACGCGCTGATATGCGCATTTCCGATCGCGTGTTCAGCCACGCATTGCGGCTGCGCAACAGCGCCGTCCCCCGCTCGACGGGGAGCTTTATTTCTCAACTGCGCGAGCTGGAACAGGTTCGCGAGATGATCACCTCCTCGACCCTGTCGACGATTGTCGATCTACCGTTTTTCTTTTTGTTTATCGTGGTGCTGGCCTTTATCGCCCCGCCGCTGGCGTGGATAGCCCCCGTCGCGGCCCTGCTGATGATCCTGCCTGGTTTGCTGTTACAGAAGAAACTGGCGGTGCTCGCCAACCAGGCAGCGCATGAATCCACCCTGCGCAACGCGGTGCTGGTTGAGAGCGTTCAGGGGCTGGAAGATATCAAGCTGATGCAGGCGGAAAACCGCTTTTTACAACAGTGGAACAGCTACATCCGTATTACCGGAGAGTCCGGACTGCGCACGCGCAAGCTGACTCAGGGGCTGATTGGCTGGGGCATGTCGGTACAAAGCCTGGTCTACGCCGCCATCATTATGTTCGGCGCGCCGATGGTCATTGAAGGCACAATGACCACCGGGGCGGTGGTGGCCGCGTCGATGCTCGGTTCCAGAATGATTGCCCCGATGGCGAACCTGTGTGGCGTGCTGGCCCGCTGGCAACAGGTCAAGGCGGCGAAGATGGGATTAGATAGCATCATGCAGCTTCCCACCGAAACGCAGTACGATGAAGACCGGGTGCATCAGGAGATTTTTCACGGCCATTATCTGTTTGAAAACGCGCACTTTCGCTACCACAGCGACGATCAACGCGTTCCGCTGCGCATCTCGCGTCTGGAGGTCATGCCCGGCGAACGGGTGGCGATCCTCGGGCGTAACGGCGCCGGGAAATCAACACTGCTACAGGCCATGGCGGGTGGCGTAGAGATTATCCAGGGCGATGTCCGACTCGATAACCTGAGCCTGGCGCAGATCGATATGGCCGATTTACGCCGCAATATCGGTTTTCTCAGTCAGAATGCGCGGCTGTTTTTCGGCACCCTGCGCGAGAACCTGACCCTCGGCGCACCGCATGCCAGCGACGCGCAGATCTTCGAAGCGCTGGAGGTGAGCGGCGCGGCGGCTTTCGTTAAACAACTCGCCAAAGGGCTGGCGCACCCCATTATGGAGGGCGGCAACGGTCTGTCCGGTGGACAACGGCAGTCGATCCTGCTGGCAAGAATGCTGCTGCGATCGCCCAATATCGTGCTGCTCGACGAACCCAGCGCCTCGCTGGATGAACATACCGAACGAGAGTTTATTCAGCGCCTGAACCAATGGCTGGGCAACCGAACATTGATTGTCGCCACCCATCGTGTACCGGTTCTGGAGCTGGTCGAGCGCGTAGTGGTGTTAAAAGAAGGTCAACTGGTCATGGATGCCCCGAAAGCGCAAGCGCTGAATGCGAGCCGGGCACCAGCCCCTACTCACGGTCGGGAGTGGAAAAATGAAAACCAATCCGCATGACGCTGCCATGGACGACCTCGATATCCGCCGCGAGCACCGTTTCTCCGGGGCCAGCCGTATTATTCTGCTCAGCACGCTGCTGTTTGCCGTCCTGGGTATCTGGGCGTATTTCGGCAAGCTGGATGAAGTCTCGACCGGCAGCGGGAAGGTAATCCCCAGCTCGCGCGAGCAGGTCTTGCAGTCGCTGGATGGCGGCATTCTCGCCGAGCTTACGGTACGCGAGGGAGATAAAGTACAGGCTAATCAGATTGTCGCGCGCCTCGACCCCACTCGCTCTGAGTCCAACGTTGGGGAGAGCGCCGCCCGCTATCGCGCCTCACTGGCTTCCAGCGCAAGGCTCAATGCCGAAGTTAACGATCTGCCGCTCGTGTTTCCCGCTTCACTACGCGCCTGGCCGGATCTCATCGCCTCCGAAACGCGCTTGTATAAAAGTCGCCGCGCGCAGCTCGCTGATTCTATGGCAGAACTGCAGGATGCGCTGGTCTCGGTAAATAAAGAGCTGGCCATAACCCAACGGCTGGAAAAAAGTGGTGCCGCCAGCCACGTTGAAGTGCTACGTCTGCAACGACAAAAAAGCGATTTAGGATTAAAAATCACCGATCTGCGCTCACAATACTTCGTGCAGGCGCGGGAAGCGCTGTCAAAAGCCAATGCCGAAGTGGATATGCTGGCAGCTATTTTGAAAGGACGCGAGGATTCCGTCACCCGCCTGACCGTGCGCGCGCCGATGCGCGGTATTGTGAAAAACATCCAGGTCACTACCATTGGCGGCGTTATCCCGCCCAATGGCGAGATGATGGAGATTGTACCGCTGGACGATCATCTGCTGATAGAAACCCGCCTGTCTCCGCGCGATATCGCGTTCATCCACCCCGGCCAACGGGCGCTGGTGAAAATAACCGCTTATGACTACGCGATTTACGGCGGTCTGGAAGGCGTAGTCGAAACTATTTCCCCGGATACTATTCAAGACAAAGTGAAACCGGAGATATTCTACTACCGCGTGTTTATCCGCACCCATCAGGACTTCTTACAGAACAAACTGGGACGCCATTTCTCCATCGTACCGGGAATGATTGCCACAGTGGATATAAAAACAGGTGAAAAAACCATCGTCGACTATTTAATCAAACCGTTTAATCGCGCAAAAGAAGCGCTGCGCGAGCGGTAAATCCTTGAGGATTAGGGGTTGCGGGGGCTGGTCACGCGTGTCACAAGTCTGTTATACTTGCTCTAACACATTGGGGCTGATTCTGGATTCGACGGGATTCGCGAAACCCAAGGTGCATGCCGAGGGGCGGTTGGCCTCGTAAAAAGCCGCAAAAAAATAGTCGCAAACGACGAAAACTACGCTTTAGCAGCTTAATAACCTGCTCTGAGCCCTCTCTCCCTAGCTTCCGCTCTTAAGACGGGGATCAAAGAGAGGTCAAACCCAAAAGAGATCGCGTGGAGGCCCTGCCTGGGGTTGAAGCGTTAAATCTAATCAGGCTAGTCTGGTAGTGGCGTGTCTGTCCGCAGGTGCCAGGCGAATGTAAAGACTGACTAAGCATGTAGTACCGAGGATGTAGGAATTTCGGACGCGGGTTCAACTCCCGCCAGCTCCACCAAAATTCTCCATCGGTGATTACCAGAGTCATCCGATGAAGTCCTAAGAGCCCGCACGGCGCAAGCCCTGCGGGCTTTTTTGTGCCCTCAATTTGTCCCACGAAATCTGATGCCAACTAATTAAATCCGAACCTTTTAGGCACCTTGTTAGGCACCTCATAAAGCTTTATTGTTTTTGAGGTGCCTAAAACTATGGAAACCCGACAATGGCAAGACAAACTAAACCTCTCTCCGTTAAGGAAATCGAATCTGCCAAACATAATCAATGTAGCCGCCTCACGCGCCAAGAAAAACCTGTATGTGGTCGGCTCGGCTGCAGCATGGGAGGGAACCAGCCTGCAGCTCCTGCAGCGACAACTGGCAGAATCAGCGTGACAATCTCCGAGGTGACCCTCACGTAACGGACCGGCCACTACGTGCCAGCAGCGGAAGTTATTAATAGCATGATGAATGGACCAATGGAGAGCCGATCATCTATACTTTTGTTAATCCAGACTGGAAATATTGTTATCACTAGCCCTACAACACAAGAGTTAACTCTATATTCTGACGCTATAGAGGAATTTTACTCTGCTAAATAACCACCATCGATTGGATATACTCCTCCGGTACAGAACCCTGAATTGTCTGACAGCAAAAACAGAATGAAGTCTGCTATTTCTTGCATTTTTGCCATCCTTTTCATAGGGTGGCTATTTGCGAAACTACGTACGATATTTTCTGGAAATTCACTCATTCGTGGGGTTTGGACATAGCCCGGAGCGACTGCATTGATTCGAATGCCTTGACATGCAAACTCTAGCGCTGCGGTTTTGGTTAAACCGATTATACCATGCTTAGCCACGGTGTAAGGTGCTAATCCAGGAATGCCAACCAGACCATTTACTGCAGATAAATTAACTATAGAGCCACCAAATTTCATCATCTCAGGTATTTCATATTTTAGGCAGTAAAAAACGCCGCTCAATGAGGTGGCAATGACCTTATCCCAGTTTTCAACCGTCTGCTCGGTTATGTTTTTACCATGTTCACCTGTTAAGCCTGCGTTATTTACAGCACAATCAAGTCTGCCGAAATTTTTGATAACTTCATCTATCATTTGCCGTACTTGTTCGGGCTGAGACACATCACATCCGATCCCCAGCGCTTGTTGTCCCTGTGAAGATAATCGTTTCGCTTTTTGTTTAGCCTGCTCTGACGAGCGGGAGACAATAACGATCTTAGCTCCATGTTTGTGTAATTGCTCTGCGACTGCCTCACCTATACCTGCAGTACTTCCTGTTATGACAGCAACTTTATTCTGGAAATTCATAATTCACCCTATGAAGTCGAATTGAGTCTTTCATCTGGGTTAGTATACAAATTAGCTGTGACAGTTTTTGTCAGTACTCTTTCTCCTCGCTGATTCCTTCTTTTATTCTCCATTTTTTCAATAAAACTGTCCTGCTTTCTCTATATATGGAACCCAGTTGTACTATCTCTTCAATCTTGTCAGTTCTAAAATGACGAAAATCATTTCTCATCTCACACCATGCAACCAAAAGCCAGCATGACTCCATATATACCAATCCGATGGGCCATATGGCTCGAGAAGAGTAAGTATCTTTCTTGTCACAATACTTTATTTTGATTCTCTTGCGATTTTTAATAGCATTGCGGATGTCTTCAAAAAACACCTCATTATTTTCTGAAGGACCGATCAGATAAGATTGACTCTCAATAAGATTTTTTAATTCACCGGGAATGACAGCGTGGATTTTGGCAAGTGCATTCCTTGCGGTATTTTTAAAATCATAATCCGTATTATGAGATACCCAATTTAACCCAAGCGTAATAGCATTGATTTCTTCATGAGAAAGGTTTAAGGGTGGCAAATGAAAGTCAGACTTAATGATATAACCAATTCCAGCACCACCTTCAATGCACACGCCTTGATGCTGTAGCGTTTTTATATCTCTGTAAAGGGAGCGCACACTTATTCCTAATTTTTCAGAGAGAGTGGATGCAGTGATCGGATATCTTTGCGCCCTTAATATCTGTAGTAGTTCGAGAAGCCTTTCTGTTCTGGTCATGTTGATAAATCCATCTTGATTCTGAGACAAAATCTTAAAGCATCTGTTCGATAAGTATCTTAGTACAAAGTAAGCGTACACGCTTAAGTTGAACTTCCCCCTGGATTAAGGATAGCGTTGCATCAACCCGTTGAACTCACACCTCATAGAAGACCTTTAGCCCAGTTAGCCTGTCCGCTGTATGCCAGAGACGCTCTAAAAGTTGATGGTTCGTTTTGCGGGGAGACTTACACATACTTAATATGTCCATGCTTAATAACGACAACCACTTATTATTTAACCTAACACTGAATGCGGCTTTTTGACCCACCACAAAATTACCGTATTGATCGCTCACAGCTGCACAAAATGGATAAATACCGTCATCAGCACTTACAGTTTTTTCCTAAAGCCAGCGCTTCGTTCGTGTGCCATGCTTAATCACGCTAATAACTTATAACGCTAAGCGAGGATATTATGAAAAAGACAATTATCGCATTATCTGCAATTCTGCTGGCTTCTCCCGTTATTGCCGCGACGACACACGCAACTGATAATGATGTAGCCGCCGCACACGAAAATGCCAATACCGCAAAAGAAAAACTGCATCAGGCGCAGAATCAGGGCGAAGAGCAACAGTTAAAAGCAAAACATGCTGCTGAAGGTAAACAAGATGACCTGAGCAGTAAAGTGAGTGAAGGCTCACAAAAAGCCTGGAATACAACCAAAGAAGGTACTGAAAAAGGTTGGAATGCAACAAAAGAAGGTACCGAGAAAGGCTGGAATAAGACCAAAGAAGGTGCTGCCTCCGTTGAGAAAAAAGTCAGCGAGTAATCTTCCAGCCATTCAATAATAAAAAACCGCTTTCGCGGTTTTTTATTATTAGCAATCCTTATAATAAACGTAGAAACGCATTAAAGGGTATTGGTTTACTGAACAGATACCCCTGCCCAAAGCTAACGTTAATCCGTCGCAGCCTCTCCATCTGTTCTTCACTTTCTATTCCTTCCGCCACCAGTGGGATCCTGGCCAGTTCAGACAGGTGAACAATATTGCTGATGATAG
Organism: Citrobacter sp. 506; assembly: GCF_050434985.1. Taxonomy (NCBI): domain Bacteria; kingdom Pseudomonadati; phylum Pseudomonadota; class Gammaproteobacteria; order Enterobacterales; family Enterobacteriaceae; genus Citrobacter; species Citrobacter sp. 506. Next base: position 271,761 of record NZ_JBNDJN010000006.1, on the reverse strand, counting down.
TATCACTCACGCCGCCTTTACCCAGTGAGTCGATAAACATCTTATCAACTTTCAAGAACCGCGGCGAAATACGTTGCAGCGCAGCATAGTTAGAATATCCGGTCCCAAAGTCATCCAAGGCTAGCGCAGCGCCTGCCTCTTTCAAGCGCCTCAGAACACTTTCACGGATCAGATTCTGCTGCCGTTCGGTGATTTCCAGCATTACGCCAATATGAAACAAGTTCATCCGCTGAATAAAAGCGATAGTGGCATCGGTAAATTCATTATCCTCCAGTGAAAGTGGAGGTACGTTAATACCGATATGAAATGGTATATCACACTGAGCCCTAAGGCACCGCATATCAACCTCTACCTGCGTCAACAATTTCAGCGTCAGCGCATTGATCAAGCCGCTATGTTCAGCCGTGTGGATAAATTCGTTAGGGGGAATAATTCCCTGCTCAGGGTGATTCCAGCGAACAAGCACTTCAGCCCCGACGATTTTTCCGCAAGCGAGTTCAACGACGGGCTGATAAAACGGAATAAATTCATCATTATTAATCGCACGCTGCAGTATTTTTATCGGTGATATCCGCTGCGCCCGGCGTAAGTGGAAATATAACAGCAAAGACAGAACCACAAATAAAATAAGAAGATAATGATTATCCCGCACATAATCCGCAATGTCATCCTGTGAATCCGTCACAATCCAGAAAGGATAGTTTTGCGAGGCCATCTGCACGAAAGGATGTTTTTCTGGATACAATAAAAAATGCACATCAATTTTTTCTTTACGGGCAAAATCCATAAGAATTTTTTCGATCGCCGCTTTATATACTGCAACAGCCACCACCTGCCCCTGAAACGGAAAATAGATTATATACATCTCCGTGTTCAGCCGATAAATCTGTTCAATCATCAGTGAGTGTGTAGTCGTTCCATTGGAAATAATCCCCGGCAATTCTCGGCCTTCAAGAGAAGAGCAGTTCCACTCACCGTTCCTGATGATACTGACTGAACGAATCTTCTCGCCAGACGCCGTAAGAAGACGCAATTTTCGTAGCAGATCGTCAGTGCAATTCTCTTGTATATGTGCGCTGGCTAACACAGCCAGTGTATTTACGTCGTCAAATATCGTATCGATTTCTTCGACCAGGCTATTTATCGCGTGTTCTCTGACAAGTTGTCCCTCTCTATCCCATTGCTGCCATGACGTCAGCACACCGGCCAGAAGAAAAAGCAACACCAGCATGATGGGTGTGATTTTCTTGGTTACAGACATGATTAACTCGTGTTGTTGAACAGAGCGCCCCGAAGGACGCTTTTTTGAGATTATTTCAGGAGGAAATGGCCAGACTGACATGCGCCAGTCTGGCTGAACTTGCCCGGTAGAATCAGCTTAGAAGTTCCATTTCACACCTACCATCGCAGCGCTGTCGTTATACCCTTTGTCGCCAGCCTGAACCCCGATATTGCCCCACAGATTAAGACGAGGACTCACCTGTCCCTCCACACCCACTTTTACCTCGGCTATATTTTTCGCTCCATCCTGGCGCACATTCACGCCATCCATGGTCGTACTGAAATCGCGTGAATTGTGCAGCCAGTTCAGCTCGGCAAACGGCTGGAATTCACGCTCTTTAGCGTTATCCATCTGGTGATGGCTCTTAATCCAGGTTTTCAGGCCCAGTCTGGTCTGCACATTACCATTACCGTTGCTGGTGATACGGGTACCGTTACTTTCACGATGGTCGTTCGCCTTCACTCCCATCCAGACTGCCTGCGCCTGAGGTTGTATGTACCATTCGTTCAGCGTTCCGTGACTGCCGGCAAACTCGCCCATTTTTTGGGCATATCCCATTTCCAGCGAAGCGGTAACCCCTTTCGATTTGTACGATTCGCCTTGCAGGTCATCGCCTTTAACATTGTTATCAAACCAGCTGTACTGAGCCCAGCTGTCCAGCCAGGCGCCGTTATGCGACGCATCATTGGCATACCACGTGGCATAAACGCCGGTGCTGTAGCCATTCACTGAGCCTTTTGAACGATAGCCCGTGCGTGAAGACTGGGTATTGCTGTGATCGTTACCGTAGCCCGCCATCACGCCAAGGTGCCAGCGATCAAGCCCACTCTGGCTCCATTGCGCAATGTCGCCCCCCAGTTGCAATACGTAACGGTTGCTCTGGGTTTTCAACTGGCCGCTACCGTCACGCCAGTTGTTGTGCCCACCGACGTGGCGCATCCACATGCTGGTGACTTTCTGCTCGCCGGTCAGGGCATCGATATACTGCGTTTCGCCCAGACGATCGTGCAAACGGGTGACGAACATGTTGTTGGCTGCCGCCAGGTTAGCCGTGTAGCTGCCGCCTTCCGGACGCAGATCTTTATCGGGATCCGGATCCGGGTTTGGCTGCGGATCGGGGTTGGTTTTACCGCTGGTCAGATACCAGTTGCCGCTGTTTTCATCCTGACCACGTCCAAGGCTGTAGTCATATGCCCCCGCCACAATACGGCCAGCTTGAATAAACTCACCATCCGATACGCCATCAACATGGATAACTTCGATACCATCAATCGTTGCGGCACCTTTCCCACCGGCGTTAGTGACGCTGACAGAAGTAGTGCCACTGGTATCACCTTTCACCACCAGCTTATCCGTAACGGAATTGTCATCCCCCAACGCGGTGTTTAAGGAAAGATGACCATCATTACCCGTGTAATTGCCATTGACCACCAGTTGATTACCGGCCTGCTGACCATTCACACCGGTTGCGAGGATACCGCTGTTAACCAGGTTTCCCTCTACAGTGAACAGGAGGTTGTCACCGGTCCCGGTACCCACCTGCAGCACACCGGCGTTATTCACATTACCTGCGACGCCCCCTACGCCCGAGAGCATCCCCGCCGTAGCTATGTTGACCTCGGTACTGGCAAGCGTGACGGGAGATGTGCCGTCCCCCAGAACCAGGCCGCCCTGCTCAATATCCGTTTTCCCCGTCCAGGCGGCGTTATCACCGACAGTAATGGATCCGGCTCCCAGCTTGGTCACGTCGCCGCTACCATAAACGTCGTTATTAAGCTGCCAGTCGGTATGACTGTCCAGCACCAGTGAACCGCTATTGTGCACCTCTGCGCTGCCCAGATTTTCTGCGGTGAACGCGGTGAGCCGGGAATCCGCATCAATAGCAAATTGTCCCGTAAAGGCACTATTATTGCCCACCAGCGCGACATCGCTTTCGGTAAGTTCAATCCGTCCGGCATCGCTGATGCTGTTGTAAAGTACACCTGCCGCCTTATTCATCGTCAGCGTTCCCGCCGCCACAATATCGCCCGTGCCGAGACCCAGCGTCGTGTTCATCAGCACGCGTGCGCCTTCTGCAATGGTCGTTTTTGCCGTCAGCGTGCTGTTTTCACCGGTGATGGTCAGCGTATCGCTATTGATGTTTAGCGTGCCGCTTCCGGTCAATATTCCATCGGCTGTTCCGCCCTGCTCCAGGGTCAGGCTACCGCCATTGATGTTCAGCAGTGAGTCAGCCCCCGCCGTCAGCTTACCGACAGTCTGGCTATGACCATTCATGTCAAAACCGGTATCGGCGGCCAGACGTAGTTCACCGGTCTGTCCCAGAACATTATCGTTTTTCATCAGCAGGTTGCCGCTGCGCACATCGGTGATACCGGTGTAATCGTTATCCATATTCGACAGCGATACCGTCTGGCCTTTGGCGCTGTCAAACGCCAGATCGCCACTGCCAGTCACGCGAGCGCTCAGATCTGCAGCATTACCGGTTTTTCCGTTCGCATCCAGGACCAGTGCATTGTCTCCGGATGCGAGCAGTTCGACTTGTGTCAGACCATAGCTAATGTACAGTCCATCATCGTTATCCCCTCCGGTGAGGCGATAATCATAGGTTCCATTCGCAACAATCTCGCCATTTTGGCTGATACCGGCTTCAACCCCATCGCTGATGATATTGCCATTGCTATCGGTCAGCGTCAGATTGCCCGCACCGCCGGTGACGGAAGAATCAGACGTTGCCAGTTGAATCAGGGACTGCGCATCGTCCTGCTCAAGAAGTGATAGCGTGGTATCAGCCAGCGGACGATCGTTCGTAATCGTGCCGGTATCAACCTGCACGGTTCCACGTCCGGAGAGATCCATCGCGCCAGCATGAATTGTTCCTTCGGAACTGCTCTGCCCCGGCGTCACCCCGTCAAAGCTGACGGTGCCGCCGTTAAACGCCAGGCCTCCGATATTTTGCTCACCGGACCCCACGTGGGTGACGTTCCCCTCGCCTACATTTAATGTTGCCTGGCTCAGCGCCTGAGTATTTAATCCAGCCAGCTCAAAGGTGCTGTTCGTTAGCGCCAGCGTACCGTTGAATCCATCTGCCGCATTGTTGCTGGTAAAATCAAACGCATTACCGCTGACATCAACGGCGACAGTTCCGGTTCCCGCCAGATGGCTATTAAAAGCCAGCGCAGCGTCAGAATTCAGCGACAAGGTGCTGGTCGTATCAATGTTGTAACCCGTACCGGTCGCATCGTTTTGGTTATCACCCAACGCAAAATCAACATTATTAACGGTAAATACTGAACCAGCAGTCAGATCGATATGCTCCATGCCGGTAATAGCATCGGCGTGATTGAGGATGTACTGTGCGTTATTCAACTGAAGTGTATCCTCCCCATCACCACCATTGAGGCTGGTAAACAGCGAGGTTTCTGTCTCTTTGACATCTTTCAGTAGGTACAGATCGTTACCGCTGCCCGTCTTGATGTCGGTTGCGGTACTGCCAGACTCCAGCGTAACGGTGTTATCACCGCTCATCAGGTTAACCTGACCAACAATGCTGGCACCCGCCGCGTTAGTAAACGCGATGCCTGCCCCCGAGAGCATTTCTACCGCTTTTTGCGACGCATCCAGCGCTTTAATAACGCCTTTATTGATAAACGTTTCCAGGGAACCGTTATTAACATTCACCACCGCGTGGCTGGTCGATTTCGATGTCAACTCACCAGCCTGTTCAACATTTTTGGTCGTACCACCGACAATCAACGCTTCACCACCGTTAGCGTCGAGTACGTTAACGCTGACGCCCGTTTTCAGGTCGGTTGACGCATTGGTGACGATCCCTTTACCCGCAGCCTGCTCAACATTGATAACCAGATCGCGCGAGTCAGACATATCCAGCGTTTGATTCGTTTCGCTGCCGTCGATATTTTCAAACAGGATCCCCGTACCGCTCCCCGTTACATTAATCGTTCCGGAGTTGGTCTGCGCCAGGGATGCTCCGGTATGAATACCGATTCCATTCCCCACACTGATAGTTGTATCTTTTAGCTGGATACCCGCAATGTTGGCGACGTTTTCAATCGAGCTTCCTTTACCCGTACTGTCCATCGTGATGATGGCTCCATCGACCAGCAGACCTTTCGCACCGGCGGCCAACAAGATACCGTGCGCGTCTCCCGATGCTTTGGTTTCTCCCGAACCCGTCAAACTTAATGACGCATCATTGCCCACGAGATAGGCTGCGGTGCCATCCGTCGCGGTAACCGTCGCATTGTTGTTCACAACGGAATCAGCGCCTTCGATGCTGACCGCCACGCCATTTACCTTGATGTCGCCGTCGTTATTCAACGTACCACCGGAAACCAGCACGCCTGTGCTGCCCGCCTGGTCAAAGTCGATGCTGCCTTTATGGTTGAGCGTACCGCCGTTGCGGGCGATGTAGCCGAAAGCACCATCCGCCGTATTACTGGTATTCAGCGTGGCGTAACTGGTCAGGATTGAGTCACCTTTCTGATTCTCATCGACATTCCCGGACAAGTCATAATAATTACCGTCCACAATCCCGGCGGTGGTGTCTTTACCGGAAAGTTTCACGATCACCGCGTCTTTGGTGATAACCCCATCCGCTCCGCCTTCAACCCGAATCCCGGTCGCGCCGTCACCCGTGATACTCAGCGATTGCGAGCCGGAATCAAAATGGCTCCCCGTCCCGGTCACCTGCAGAATAGTGCTGTCGGTGCCTGATGCCGTCATTGTCGTACCAGACGACCCGCTGCCATCAAAAGTCGCACCACCTTCTATGCGATATAATGTTGACCCTTCAGTCGAGACATCTTGCGTATTGGTAGAGGAGGCGTTTACTTTTGAACCTTCACCATAAATAAAATAGCCAATCTGGTTTTTGCCACTGGTAAATGAGACTTTGCCCGTATCGGTAATATCGATAACGCCGCCGTCACGAACGTGCAGACCAATGGCGTTATCAGCAGCAAGATTCACACTCCCACTCATCGTAAGTTGAGACCCGGTCCCCTCGACCCAGGCACCAATATTTTTTAATGTATTATCCGTGGTACTACCATTGGTGATATTTATCGTACCCGAATGAAGCGCCTGACTCCCTCCCTGCAGTTCAAAACCGCTGGCGCTGTACCCATTGAGGTTAATCGTGCCGCTGTTTACCAGCCCTTTTGCACCGTTAATCCCCATCAGGCCAATATTTTGCGCTGAGCCGATGCCATTGATGTCAATGACGCCGTCCTGGGTAACGTTGATTGCACCAGGAGACGCACTGCCGTTTGCCTGAATGGCAACAGCATTCTCGACTTTTTCTCCGATCGTGATGTTCCCGGTGTTATTGATGGTTCCACTCTTCACAAACATACCAATGGCTGGAAGAGTAACCTGAACGTCACTGGTCGCCTCATCTTTTACCGCTTGTGCAGTGCGTCCGATGTAGAGCGTCCCGTTATTAGTAGCCACTGCATTACGTTGAACAAACACGCCGTAGGTATAGACACCATCGGCAGATTTCGCAGGCTCACCTCCGGTGGCAATATTCATTACTCCGTTATTAATAAAGGTCGCCGTGTCATTCATCAGCACGCCATAGGCGTTATAGATATCCTGATGCGAGGCAAGGTTGATGACGCCGTCGTTCTGTACCTTTGTCGTCCCGGTCGCGAGAATCCCGGTATGGGCGCCAACCCACGCATTTTTCACATCAAGACTGGTACCCGCATCAATAATTCCATTGTTATTTACGATGCTATCACGCGCTGAAACGACATAATCACCACCGGATGCACCGGCGGCAACCCCCAGTGTGCCGTTGTTATTGAGGGTGGCTCCGTCGGTCAGCGTCACCACGGAGGTATCGCTAAAAACCGCCTGAATATTGGCATCAGCAGAAATATTGACGACAGAGCGCGCACCGGAAGCTTTAATAAAACTGTTCACATCACGATTCGCAGCCTGCAACACCGCATCGCCATCCGGGATATTGGTGTCGAAGTGAATGTTTTTCTGTTCCGTGGTATAGGCTTTATGAAGCTCAGCTTCGTAGTCCGTGGGCGAAAGTTGCCCAGCCTCTACGGCTTTCACCAGAGCATCATTGTAGTTTTTTAAATCATCAAGATTATTAACCGTATACTCGCCAAGCGCGCTGGAGAAGGTGCCGTTATAGGTTGCGGTATCAAAGTTATAATCTTTACCGGTATTTTTCGCGACATTACCAACGCTACCGCTTTGTACGATGGTTTTGGCGTTGTAATTCAGTACCGCGTCTTTAGTGTCACTGGCGCTGCTCTCAACGTTATAAACTCCAGAGACCTTGGTGACAGCATTGAAGATATTTGCCGAGTTCGATGCCCAGCCGCTTTCCGTTGAACCAACATTCACATCAAGCGTGCCGCCTGATGTCACTGTCGCCAGCTTCATATTCACATACTGCCCATCACCGACGCTGACCCCCAGATAAGTCGTCAGATCGCCAACGCTGGTAGAGGCAAAATTATCGCTGTCATACACCTGGACTGTACGCGAAGCCCCGGTGATGGGGTCAACGTATTGAATGCTGTGGGTACGACCACCTAAAGTCGTCTGCGTCAGATTTATATTTTCACTACCTGACGAAATATAACCATTATCCATTGCCTGCTGAATAGTCATCGTTTTAAAGCCCGATGCACCAGAGGCAATGCTGCCATATCCTTTAGTACCGGTGATAATATTCATGTTTTCACCGTCACCGACAACAAGTTGCCCTGCGCCATTAGCGTTAGTCGACGGTAAGTAATCAGGCAAGACGTAGTCAGCGGCAAAAGCATATATTGAATGCGTAGCCAGTACGGCACCTATTATACTTAGCGCAATTCTTGAAATATTAAATTTATGCGTTCCAGATTCAATGCGAGCAGAACTATTGGTTTCCACAGAAGCACCACAACGTTTTGCCAGTTCAGAAACAACAACCGCGCAAGAGTGCGAAACACTCCATACCACTTTAAAAATCTTGTTCATCATTACCATTCCGAATAATTCCACGAATACCCTTCCTGGGAAAAATTCGTGGTCACATAGCATTATGGGATGCTCATAGTTACCCAGCGGTCAGATACCTCTTCTCTGGAGTTTTTTCCGCTGAAACATTGAGCGATCTGTACATGACGAATGGTATTACCGCATCAACAACCAATCTATTTATACTGATAAATTTGCAATTTATAGATGTTTTATCTAAAAAGATAAGTGATTATAGATTTAAGTATCGATGTCATCACAGGAACACATAAGCAACTGTTAATGAATTGCATAAACAATGTAATATGACGACCTAATTTTCTACACAATAAACAAACATTTCAAATTAAATAAAACGCATATTAATTTATTTCATACCCCGTAAAAAACATTTATAATCACAGCTCTTAAACAACAAACAACTTATAAGAGAAATCTTATTGCATGGGTTATATTGAAAAACATAACCCATTTGAGTTACTTAAATTATAACTGCGAGAAACAGGGGTTACATTCTGTCGAATACACACCTCGCGATAAGCAAGTTCCGCGGCCATCTGTACCGCCAGGGGTTGAATGTAATAAGTAAAAAATATCAAAGCCTTTCTAATTATTGTTTAAGACGCTTGATACCATACTATTTTTAGATTATTTTACTTAAGTAACTTTTCGTTTACTCATTATAAAAATGCCACTTACTAAAGTTACTGACAATTTGTAAATCAACCAGAGACTCAGAACTACGCAGTTCTCAAACCGGCGAATGATTATAATGGTCTATCTGAAAATAGTAGCACTCTTATAATTTAATCAGCGTGAAGTAGGCATTTATACTTAAAATGAACAATTTCATAGTTTTTTATGCCAGAGGGGATATTTTACAATGCTAAAATGCCCCCCTCCTCCTGCATCGGCCCTGACACCTCTCACGATACTGTAGTGAAGAAGAAATACCACTATGGTTTATAATTACGTAATACCCTGTTAATGATGAAAAAATGAAATATCTAATTAACAATGAAGTTACATTTAGGACTGATGATGGCGTTTTGGCGAGTCTGAGCCCGTCGGACAACTCACTCACCCTGTCTATTACCGCAAACAGGATCTTCACCTATCTCCTCGAGCAGGAAGGGAAAGTAGTCTCGAGAGAAGAGATGTTTACGAATGTCTGGGACAAAAATGGTCTGCAAGCCTCAAACAACTCATTAAGCCAGTATATTTCTTTGATTCGTAAAGGATTACAGGAGCTCGGTTGTGAACACGAGATTATTCAAACAGTACCACGGGTCGGCTTTTTCATCGCTGAAGGATTGGTAACCACCATAGAGGAATCGCCTTTGGTTTCCGCGGCGTCCCTCACTCCCGCAAAAGCCACACCTTCCCTGTCAAAACGCGTAAAAATGATGCTGCTTGCAGCTGGGGGTGTCTCGTTATTCATGCTTCTTTACCCAGTCAACACATTGTTTAACAGCACTCAAAACCACCTTCCCGTCGTGCAGTTGTATAAACTTGGCAATATCGACCTCTGTCCGGTCTATACCGTTTTTGAAAGCTCACGAGAAGTGGCAACTGCGAAACTTGAAAAAGCCAAAAAAATGGCTGATTTACACCTGAAGTGTCTGGCTGGCGCATTGTTTATTTTCCAGCCTGACGATCTGTACGTCTACGGTGAAAAAGGTCGCATATTTTTATCCCGCTGTACTTTCAATAATGCAGAAAAAACAAAGTTTGCTGGATGCAAGGACCTTTATATCCATGAATACTAAATATAAAACCAAGATATTACTTGCAGGAGCGGCCGTTCTGGTCGCTGTCAGCGCCTTGTTAAGCGCGAATGGAATCACCCTCATTCCAGTCAATCAGGGAATAAGCGTGCATTGCGTCTCCACACTTTCACTACCCGAACTGCCCGGGGGTGGGAAATACGATGGTAGCCTGATGATCCAGTTGCAAACAGATAACACTGGCGTCATTGATTTCTCAGGGATTATTACCACAACCCCACTGGCAGACAACCGCCCAGGACGTCGCCTTATCCTGCAACGCTCCGTCAGTTTTAATTATCGGATAAAAGATAAAGGCATCGTTTTTCTGCAAGACGTGAAAATGAGTAAACACAGTCTGGATAACGTGTCGGATGAGATGTTTATCCATAATATCTATGACCCGTTCACACCCAGTAAGCGTGCGCAAATATATAAAATTGATAATGCCTACCTGTTAGGCAATACCTTTTCGCCAACGAACGTCTGCGTTAGTAAATCGTAGTAATAAGCCGTAATCCAGGATTGCCTACCCGCCTGGCTAAACCAGGGCACGGTAACGCATTGGACCTGACTCCACGTGTGGCGACAGTAAATCGCTCTCCCTGTCGCCACACACTTTCGCCCTCATCCAGCGACCAGAGAAAATACAGTCCGTTATTACCATAAGCTACAATAATATTAATTTTAGATAATCAACGGCACGTTTGCTGACAATAATGAGCAAAGGGTTACTATAGGCCTGTCTTTTTTTTAGCAGGAAAGTAAAATGAAAAAAACAAAAGGGTTGGTAATTGTTGCCCTTGCTTTCACCCTGGCGTCATGTGCTTCAATTCCTGAGAATATCAAAGGTAATAATCAACCAGATATACAAAAAAACTTTATCTCCGTGCATAACCAACCGGGATTATATACCGGTCAGCAGGCCCGCTTTGGGGGTAAAGTCATCAATGTGATTAACACCAAAACGGATACATTACTGGAAATCGCCGTTCTGCCACTGAACAACTATGCTAAACCGCAAATAGACGCGAGCTATCAGGGGCGTATTATTGCCCAGCAGAAAGGTTTTCTCGATCCGGTAAACTACAGAAACCATTTCGTTACTATTTTGGGGACAATTCAAGGAGATGAACCAGGATTCATCAACAAAATCCCGTACAACTTTGTTAAAGTTGATTTACAAGGTATTCAGGTTTGGCATTTAACGGAGTCAGTCAACACCACCTATAATATGTGGGATTACGGCTATGGCGCGTTCTGGCCTGAACCCATGTGGGGCGCCCCCTATTACGCTAATACAGTAACTCAGGTAACTCCGGAGCTAGTGAAATAATCTCTGTAGTAAGATGGCGCGAATATATACCGGAGTCGGGTACTGACAAACGCCCACCACATCACCCCGCGTTAGCCTTATTGCGCCATCCTGCTTTATGAGATCCTTCGCTTAGCACGCATTCTTCCTGTTACATATAATTTTACCCGCTAACACTTGAGCGAAAAAATGGGCTTTAGCCATCTCATGCCTGAGCATCTTTTGTTATTTACCGATAACTCTCCCACCCTGCCTGTAATAAAAGAAAATTGGTGTTTACGATTTATTCAGGGATTACTATGAACAGAAAATGCTTACTGTTGATACCATTATTTTTTAGTAGCGTCATCATCACCGCCTGCGATAATAAACCTGCAGTAAAAACCACCGCGATGGAGCCCGAGGTCGGCGTTGTTACCTTAGCGCCCTCTTCAGTGAATATTAAAAGTGAACTTCCAGGGCGCGCGGTTTCATTCGAGATCGCCGAAATCCGCCCTCAGGTTGGTGGGATCATCATAAAACGCAACTTTATTGAAGGTGATAAAGTCAGCAAAGGAGAGTCACTGTATCAAATTGATCCTGCCCCGCTGCAGGCACGACTGGATTCAGCCAAAGGCGCGCTGGCAAAGGCACTGGCGACGGCCAATAATGTGCGTCTGACATTAAATCGGCAGTCAGCGTTAATAAAATCCAATTACGTCAGCCGCCAGGACTACGACACGACACGCTCACAGCTTAATGAAGCAGAAGCCAATGTCGCCGTCGCCAAAGCGGATCTTGAGCAGGCCACCATCAACCTTCATTACGCTAATGTCACCTCACCGATTGATGGCATCAGCGGTAAATCCTCCGTAACCGTGGGTGCCCTGGTCACCGCAAATCAGGAAAACGCGCTGGTCACCGTTCAGCGGCTGGATCCGATTTATGTTGATTTAACACAGTCAGTACAAGATTTCTTACGCCTGAAAGAAGAGAAAGCCAACGGCAAAATTGCCCAGCAACAAGGCAAAATTCCAGTTGAGCTGATGCTGGAAAACGGCAAACCCTATCGCCATACCGGTACGCTTGAGTTTTCCGATCCCGCCGTCGATGAGACCACCGGATCGGTGACTTTGCGCGCCGTGTTCCCCAATCCTGAAGGTGAAATTTTACCCGGCATGTATGTCACGGCGTTGCTGGACGAAGGCAGCCAGCAGAACGTTTTGATGGTCCCCCAACAAGGGATTACGCATAACGAACAAGGAAAAGCCACCGCACTGATCCTTGACCAGCAAAACGTGGTGCAACTGCGCGAAATAAACGCCGTGAAGGCTGTTGGCAATCAATGGCTGGTGACCGCAGGATTACGCCCCGGCGATCGGGTCATTGTGTCCGGATTACAAAGAATTCGTCCGGGAATCAAAGCCCGGGTCCTCCCTTCAAAACTGACCACTCCTGACGCGGGAACTGAACAGTAATATTTCAGGTATTAAGGACACTTTCTTCATGGCCAACTTTTTTATTGAGCGCCCGGTTTTCGCCTGGGTGCTCGCCATTATCATGATGTTTACGGGCGGTATCGCGATAATGAACCTGCCGATCGCCCAGTATCCACAAATTGCTCCCCCAACCATTACCATCAGCGCTGCCTACCCAGGGGCAGACGCAAAGACCGTTGAAGACTCCGTAACTCAGGTGATTGAACAGAATATGAATGGTCTTGATGGCCTGATGTATATGTCATCCACCAGCGATGCGGCAGGTAATGCGTCGATTATCCTGACCTTCAAAACGGGCACGTCACCCGATATTGCGCAGGTTCAGGTACAGAATAAACTGCAGCTGGCGATGCCTTCTTTACCGCAGGAAGTACAGCAGCAAGGGATCAGTGTTGATAAATCCAGCAGCAATATTTTGATGGTCGCCGGCTTTATCTCTGATAATAACAGCCTGAGCCAATATGATATTGCCGACTATGTGGCCTCGAACATCAAAGACCCAATAAGCCGCACTGCCGGGGTGGGGAGCGTACAGTTATTCGGTTCGCAATACGCCATGCGTATCTGGCTGGATCCGCAAAAGCTCGACAAGTATAACCTCACACCTCAGGACGTCATTACCCAACTCAAAGTTCAGAACAATCAGATATCGGGTGGGCAGTTGGGAGGCATGCCTCAGTCAGCCGATCAGCAGCTAAATGCGTCGATAATCGTCCAGACGCGCCTGCAAACTACTGATGAATTTGGCAAGATCTTCCTTAAAGTTCAGCAAGATGGTTCCCAGGTTCTGCTGCGCGATGTCGCGCGAATTGAGCTGGGTGCGGAAAATTATGCAACGGTTGCACGCTACAACGGAAAACCCGCCGCCGGGATTGCGATTAAACTTGCCGCTGGCGCGAATGCCCTGGAAACATCCCAGGCAGTCAAACAGGAGCTGAACAGATTATCGGCCTGGTTTCCGGCCAGCATGAAAACCGTTTATCCCTATGACACCACTCCGTTTATCGAAATTTCGATTCAGGGGGTTTTTCATACTTTGATTGAGGCAATCATTCTGGTATTCCTCGTCATGTATCTGTTTTTGCAAAGTTTCCGCGCAACGCTTATTCCCACAATCGCCGTTCCGGTAGTTATCCTTGGCACCTTTGCGATACTCGACATCGCGGGTTTTTCGATTAATACGCTCACGATGTTTGGCATGGTGCTGGCGATAGGGTTGTTAGTCGATGATGCCATCGTGGTGGTTGAGAACGTAGAACGCATTATTGCCGAAGAACACTTGTCACCAAAAGCGGCGACCCACAAAGCGATGGGCCAGTTGCAGAGAGCGCTGGTCGGTATTGCCGTTGTGTTATCCGCCGTATTTATGCCGATGGCATTTATGAGCGGAGCAACCGGTGAAATTTTCCGTCAGTTTTCTATCACTTTAATCTCCTCCATGCTGCTGTCGGTGTTTGTGGCGATGAGCCTGACGCCAGCACTCTGCGCCATGCTGTTGAAATCCCACGAGGGAGAAAAAGCAAACACACATATTCTGTTTACCCGTTTCAATCACTTTATGGAGAAATGTACTCAGCACTACACGGACAGCACCCGTAAACTGCTACGTTGCACAGGCCGTTATATGGTCGTGTACTTAGTGATTGGCGCGGGCATGATTGTGCTGTTTCTACGTACCCCGACCTCCTTTTTGCCTGAAGAAGACCAGGGGGTATTCATGACCACCGCGCAATTGCCTTCGGGCTCGACGATGGTGAACACCAGCAAAGTGCTCGGGGAAATAACGGATTACTACCTGACGAAAGAACAGAAAAATGTCGCTTCGGTTTTCACCGTAGGCGGATTTGGTTTCAGCGGCCAGGGGCAAAACAACGGTCTGGCGTTTATCAGCCTGAAACCGTGGTCAGAACGCGTTGGTGAAGAAAACTCAGTTACCGCCATTATTCGACGGGCGATGATGGCCTTAAGCACCATCAATAATGCCGTCGTTTATCCGTTTAATTTACCCGCTGTTGCAGAACTGGGAACGGCTTCAGGGTTTGACATGGAGCTGCTGGATAACGGTAACCTTGGGCATGAAAAAATGATGCAGGCCCGAAACGAGCTTCTGGCGCTGGCCAACCAGTCGTCCGGTGAGGTCGACGGGGTGCGCCCGAATGGTCTGGAAGATACACCGATGTTCCGCATTCATGTCAACGCCACGAAGGCGGAAGCCATGGGCGTTGCATTATCGGATATCAATCAGACCATTTCTACGGCGTTCGGTAGTCGCTATGTCAATGATTTCCTGAATCAGGGACGCGTTAAAAAAGTGTATGTCCAGGCCGATACGCCGTTCCGTATGTTGCCGGATAATATTAATCACTGGTACGTACGTAATGCCTCCGGCGCTATGACGCCGCTTTCGGCCTACTCATCCACCGAGTGGACCTACGGTTCTCCCCGCCTTGAACGCTACAACGGTCAGCCTGCAATGGAAATTCTGGGCCAGCCGGTCGAAGGGAAAAGCAGCGGCGATGCGATGAAATTTATGGCATCGCTGATAAATAAACTGCCTGCGGGCGTCGGCTATGCCTGGACCGGTCTGTCTTATCAGGAGGCGCTGTCCACAAACCAGGCACCAATGCTGTACGGCATTTCGCTGATCGTCGTGTTTCTGGCACTGGCGGCACTGTATGAAAGCTGGTCGATACCGTTCTCGGTAATGCTGGTTGTGCCAATCGGGGTGGTCGGCGCTTTGCTGGCGACCGACTTGCGCGGCCTGAGCAATGATGTTTACTTCCAGGTCGGCCTGCTCACCACCATGGGGCTCTCGGCTAAAAACGCCATTCTGATCGTCGAGTTCGCCGTCGAGATCATGCAAAAGGAAGGAAAAACGCCGCTTGAAGCCGCAGTAGAGGCCGCGCAAATGCGCTTACGCCCTATTTTGATGACGTCACTGGCCTTTATCTTAGGGGTTATCCCTCTGGCAATAAGCAACGGCGCGGGCTCTGGCGCGCAAAATGCCGTCGGTACGGGTGTTATTGGTGGGATGCTGGCCGCAACAGTGCTGGCGATCTACTTTGTTCCGCTGTTCTTTGTTCTCGTAGAAAACATGCTGGCGCGATTCAAAACACGGCGCTGATTCCCTGCCCTCGTACGTGATTATCCCTGGGATAAGTTTATTAAATCCCAGGGATTCTCAATGCTCTCTCAGAGAAAGGGTTCCGTTCACCTTAAGTTCTTCATTTCATTACAGTGACGATACTGTGACTACGTTAAGAGTGGCATTCTCCACCACACTTGAGTCCCTCTGCTCTGCGGGTAATCAAT
This sequence comes from Citrobacter sp. 506, assembly GCF_050434985.1. Classification (NCBI taxonomy): domain Bacteria; kingdom Pseudomonadati; phylum Pseudomonadota; class Gammaproteobacteria; order Enterobacterales; family Enterobacteriaceae; genus Citrobacter; species Citrobacter sp. 506. The sequence goes on along the minus strand of NZ_JBNDJN010000006.1, from coordinate 255,597 downwards.
GCCCGGTGGCGCTTCGCGTATCAGGTCTACGGTTGTTAGCGGGCCCTGCTATCCAGCGAATTTCTCGCGGATAGCAGGGTAAACATTACGGGGATTTTTTCTTGTAGGGTAACAACTAAGGTAGGTACAGAGGTTGTCAATTCTGACTCATGCCAGGCTATCAAAACGGGTAATCAATAGTGCAGACCGGAACCCTTCAGATTTACGGCCAGCTCGCCCAATTTAGTATCAGGGTGTCGATGACACATTTTAATCATCTTCGGTACAGCGACAGTTTCCACCTCATGCAGGGGAACATAATCATCGCCTTTAAAGTCCGAATTTTTATTAACAATCACAAAGGCAATTGCTGTCATGTATTGCCGACTCATATCAACGAATTCTTTACAGGTCATATCTTGTGGCGCCGCTTCCGTTGCCTGTGTAGCAAAAGCACGGCTCATCGGCGCCATAATAGAGGTCATAAGAATAGCTGCAGAGACAATCAATTTAATATTCACAATGCGCTCCAGAAGTAGCATTAATTTTTATCGGCGAGTTTTTCAGTTTGTACCAACGACGCATTTCTGCGCAGACTGATAAAAGCCAAAGAACTAAAGATCATCTCAACGCCTATAAAGATGGAGGTAAACACATAAGAGCGGTCGGGATCCATATTCAGCCACACGGCTGCAATAAGCAGGTCAAAAATACCGATAAAAATATTCCATCCATAGCCCGGACTGCGGAACATTTTGACGCCGGAAGCAACACGAAAAATCCCGCCAAGAATAAACAGGCAGCAAAAAACCATTGCCAATGAATTCATACCTATCACAGGATTTTCGAGGAAACAGTATCCCAGCAGCAACCATGCGATAGCAAAAAAGGCATAGGTAAATTTGGCTTTCAACTGCTTTTTACCCGAGGAAAACAGGCTGTAAATAGAATAGAAGCCGCACACCAGGAACATAAAACCTGTTGCATAGCTTAAGTAAACACCTGCAGCGATTGGATAGATTAAGCAGCAGATGCCGCAAACCAACAACAGCACGGCCATGATTGTGGCGTGTCTTTTATAATGAAATAGTGTTTTTTCATTAAATGCTTTCAGGCTTTGCTGATTAAAAACAAACATACATCCTCCGTTACATAGAAACGCAATGTAACCTACTAATAAAAGAGTAATATTCACTTAATACATATCACTTACAATGGGATGATAAGACTTTCACTCCGAATTCGTATATAAGAATAAAGGAATGTCATTATCCGTATAATCCTACACGTGTCAGACGTCTGACACCTGTAAGATTAAACGCTCATTATTCTATCCTGGCTCTGATTCCACTCTTCGAAGTTATTTAATATGCTTATTTCGTTTGGTGAGATATACCAAATTTATTCAGGAGAAAGTAATGAAAAAGATTATTCTTGCAGGTCTGCTTGCAACCATGATGGGCTCAGCCCCGGTACTGGCAGCTACCACTACCACGCCGGCACAAACTGCTACCGCCAATGTACAAAAAGAAGCTGCCGATATTATGCAGGTCGCAGTACAAGGTGCAAACGCGATGCGTGATATTCAGCTTGCCCGTCTGGCCCTGTTTCATGGACAGCCTGACAGTGCTAAAAAGTTAACCGATGACGCCGCTTCCCTACTTGCAGGTGACAGTCACGACTGGGCGAAATTTGTAAAAGCTGCTCCTAAAGCCAAGATGATTGACGATCAGTACGTGATTATTAACGCTACGATTGCGCTGTCAGAAGACTATATTGCCACCCCAGCTAAAGAATCTGCTATCAATACAGCGAATGGCAAAATGGCTAAAGGCGACTGGAAAGGTGCTGTGGATACCTTGCAACTGGCGGGTATCAGCGTGCTTCAGACCCAATACCTGATGCCCCTGAATCAGACGCGTAAAGCCGTTGCCAGCGCTCAAAAACTGCTGTCTTCAGGTAAATACTATGAAGCAAACCTTGTGTTAAAGGGTGCTGAAGAAGGCATTGTGATCGATAGCGAGATGCTGGGCGCAGGCCAGTAATACTCAGCACTACGGAGTGTTGAACCAGGACTTTCTCTCCTGATCGGGTTGCTACGGCAACCCGATCAGGGGGGTTAATGGCTAATCAGACTGTTAATCTCAATCTCAATTTCCCGCATGACGGCAACAATCTTCTGTAATGCTTCCTGGCGTACTGCCAGAGGAAGATCGTCATGTCGCATCGATTCAAAAGGTTCGCATAGCGTCTGAAGAGCAGTAATGCCCAGAATTTGCGCCGAACCATGCAACCGGTGAAGGGCTCGCAAAAACAGCTGGGGTTCGTCTTGCTCAACGGCTTTCTCAGCCGCCTGTAAATCGCTAAACGTTGCCTCGCGGAATGTTTCGAGTATCTCGTTCATTAATGCGCGATCGCCGCCGGTATTTTCCGTCAAGACATTGAATTTCAAATGCCGGATTGCACATGGAGACGAATAACCGGTTTCAATTTTGCTTAATTCATGCGTCAGTGTCTGAATCGACACGGGCTTAAACAGACACAAATTCATGCCGTTTTGCAGACACCTGTCACGTGACTGTGGGAGCGCGCTGGCCGTCAGTCCCCATATTTGTAAATGAGGCTGCTGACGACGTAACGAAGCCGCAAGATCAAACCCGTCCTTCTTCGGCATATTCACATCGGTAATCAACAGGTCGTATGATTTTTTAGCCAGTTTGGCTTCGGCTTCCTCACCATCACACGCTTCATCCACGCTGTAACCAATGGCGTTCAACTGTCGCTTAAGCAACAGGCGATTGGTCGGGTTGTCATCTGCTATCAAAATAGACAGACACGGCAGCGGCAACAGCGCCCCCGGCGTGTTGCTATCCGGTACAACTGACTGGCGGGCAGTCTCAACCGGCAGCGTTATGGTAAACGTAGTTCCTTGCGCCGGAACGCTCATCAGCTCCAGCGTACCGCCCATCAGCGTCACCAGCTCTTTGCAGATAAATAATCCCAGACCAGACCCCGTTTGTTGACGCCCACAGCGCCCCTGAGCGTAGCGACGAAACAGCCCGGCCTGCTCCTCTTTGCTAATCCCGCAACCGGTATCGCTAATGGCGATGGTCAGGGTACCGTGATTCTCCCCGTCAGGTGTTAAACGGGCCATCACATGAATGCTACCCTGCTCGGTAAACTTCAGCGCATTGCCCACCAGGTTGGTGAGAATTTGCCGCAAAGCTTGTTGATCGACAAACACCCGCTCGTTTGCCGGCAACTGGCTTACGCAAGCAAGCGTAACGCCTTTCTGTCTGGCTAAGGCATCAAAAGAGTGACACTGCAATTCAATGAGCTGCGAGAGATCCGTCCATTGAGGAACAACCTGATATTTACCAGACTCAATCTTATCAACGTCCAGAATCTTACCGATCAGCCCAAGCAATGACTGGGCTGTCGCTGCGGTAAGAGCAATCGCCTCTTTTCGTTGTGCCGGGCTGAGTTCTGAGCTCGACAGTAATTCCAGAAAGCCCACAATCGAGCTGACAGGGGTACGTAATTCATGGCTCATGCTCGCAAGAAAGCGACTTTTGGCCTTGGTTGCTTCAATCGCTTTATTTTTTTCGGTTTCCAGTTCTTGAGACAATGCCTCTTTGAGATGAAGCTGCTCTTCCAGCTGCCGCTGTGATTGTTTTCTTTTATTTACCTCACGGGAGAGTGAGATCCCCCAGATCAGGCTAATTGCTATCAGCAACAGCGCAAACACCACCAGTTGATAGAACTGTTTGCTATACCGACTCCAGAGATCGACCTGCGTATTAGAAATTTTCGACCACTTCTCCGTCATCTGCAAAATCTCACGCGGCGGTATCGCCTGCAGCGCTTTATCCATTACGGACTTCAACATGGGCTCGTGGGGAGAAACCGCAAAGCTCACCGACGCGCCAGGCATATCCGGTAGCCTAAAAAAGTGCATATTTTTCTGGTAGTCATGATCGACCATGAACCTTGCCGACAATTCGGTAGCAATTGCCGCGTCAACCTTGCCATCCCTGAGCATAGTCATCGCGACGCTGCCAGTATCAGCATCCACCCAGGTGGCCTGCGGGTAGCGTTGTTTCAAGTCACTTTCCAAAACATGTCCGGCGGGCAACGCAATACGGATCGGTGTATTCAGTAACGAGTCGGCCGTTTCATCGCGGGAAGTGATAATCACAAACGCCACATTCATCAGCGGATCGCTAAAGGTCGAATTGTGCTGATTTTGATTTGTCAGGGTGATAGTGGGATACATATCCCATCGTTCGCCGCTTATTTGTTTGGTCTGTTCACTTTTGGTGTTGGCCAAAACCGGCTCAAAATCAATCCCCGTTTGCAGATGAATAATATTCAGCAAATCGCCAAGAATTCCACGTAACTCACCGCTGCGATCGACAAGCGTGTAAGGCGGATAATCTGGATTGATAAGAATGCGAATAGTATGTTTCTTCTTCAGCCACGCTTTTTCCTGATCGGTAAAAGGAATAGGCGCATTCAGAAAAGCAAGGTTACCGCGGTTCAGCCAGTTCTGCATGACCTGCATATGAGTTTCATTACTGATTGACGTAATGAAACCATCAAGAATATTTCTTAATACCGGCTGGTCGTCCTTCACCACAAAATAATTATATTGCTCTTGTTTATCAAAGTAGTGCGTAATAACCAGTGATTGCGAAAAATATCGGGAGACACAATGACTGCTGGTGATATTGTTCCCAATATAATATTGGTTATCACCGTTCACTACCGATGCCATGGCCTGATACTCGTCGTCGTAAAATGAGACTTTAGCTTCAGGAAAAGCATCCTGGATAACATCAAGAAAAGGACAATCTCGCACACACGCGACGCTAACCGGATGCTCCGAGGTCAGCGGCAGCATGGTGTTTTTTAGCGAGGTCACAAGCGTCGGCCACGTCGTCAGTAATGCCGAAGTGCGCAATAAATGGCCGCCGACATCTTGTCGCCGGGACAGCTGTGTTATCAATGTATCTACATCGTTACTGGCAAGTGCGGTCAGCGCTTCTTGCTCATTATCATACTGCTTTATAACAATTTTTATATTGAGATTCTTTTGCATTAGCGCAAGATAATCCGCGTTGACGCCCCGATAATATTCACCGCTATTTTGATAAACAATGGGGGAGACTTCCGGTAACCAGGTGCCAACAACCAAGGTTTTTTTATGCGCTAACCAGTTTGTTTCTTCCCTGTTCAAGCCGATATGTTGTACTGAGGTATTATAGTTACTTTTTAGCTCAACTTGCCGGGCTGAGCTTACACCCGTAGAAAACCCGATGGTAAATATGACCATCAAAAAAATAAACAAGCGTTCCAGCATTACTCTATCCTATTTTATTTCTTTGCGCATAATCATAAATTTCCATTAATGACGAGCAATCTAATTTCTCCATCAAACGGCTTTTATAGGTGCTTACCGTTTTATTACTGATGTTCATTTTGCTGGCAATAGTGCTGTAATCCATACCGTTAAGAATATAACGCAACACTCTCATTTCCTGGGTCGACAACGTATCAAGCTTATCCTGTTCGCTGACAGATGAGCCAGTAAAATGCTCAAGGGAAAAGGGAAAATAGCTATACCCATTTTTTGCAGCTTCGATTGCGGCAAGAATATTATTCATACCCTCTTTTTTACTCACAAATCCGTTGGCACCGTATTCGGCGCTACGTTTGCCGTAAAAAAATTCATTTTTGGCTGAAATGATAATGATTACACCAGCATAGTGCCGCTTTCGCAGTTGCTCCAGCACTTCGATGCCGCTGATGCCCGGAATATCCACATCAATAATCAGTAGCTCCGGCTTAGTTTTTTCAACGGTTTGGACCACATGCTCTCCGCTGTCGAGCTCGGTGGTTACGGTAATACCATTAGTATCGAGTAAGTTGCGGATGGCTATGCGAGCTAATGGGTGATCATCAACGATTATCGCGTTCATTGCGTATAAGAATCCCGATAAATAAAGAGAGGCGATGGCTATCGAGCAGGTGAGCCTTAAGCATTATAATTTATAAAAATAAGGCGTTATCAGGTAAATCCTAACACATTCACACGTATATTTATTAGTTTTTTATAAAAACGAAGAATAAGGCATAAATGCAACACTGCATTTTACAAATTTTAAACCTTGAGCCTATCTAAATATCAAACCATTAACACAACCAAAAGGAATATTCCTACATGCGTAGGATAAATCCCTCATTTATTATGATTCATTCTTAATGGCCGGGGTCATATAACCAGGGGGAGTTTTCATCACAACGGCAAAGGTGTATATGCAGAATAGCTATCTAAGAATCATTTTTATACCAGGTCAAATCTGGAGAAAAAGATAATAAACCTGCTGATTTGATAGTAAAACGCCCTGTGGCTCAGGAAACAGCAGAGCCACAGGAGTCAGTCATGAATCAGGCTTTACTGGGCAACGCCCCAATAGCATGGGAGCTTTTCACGGTCAGCGTAACGACGGCAGAACACAACAGCGCGGCAATCATAAAGATAAAGGCGCTGTTATAACTTCCACCACTGCTTTGAATCAGCCAGCCGATGATAGGTGCAGAAACGACTCCCGCCATCTGACCGCCAAAGTTAACGATCCCGGATGCCCGCCCCATGATGTTGCTGGGAATGGTGTCCATCAGAATGCCCCAAAATGTCGCCATGGCGAAGAACATGAACAGGGCTGAAATACACTGATAAACCACCGCCATATCTGCACTGCTCACGCTGAAGGTCAGGTACAGGAAACCCGCGGCAATAACGGAGGTCACGACATACAACGTTTTACGCTGGGGTTTAAATTTATCTGAGCAATAGCCGCCTAACAACGTTCCGCCTGCGCCAAACAGGAAGGGAATGGCCGCCATAACGCCGGTTTTTGCCAGAGAAAACTCACGAACGGTGATCAGGTAGCTTGGCAGCCAGGTTGAAAAGCCCCAGAAGGTGATATCAAACAAAAACCAGATACTTGCCATTTGCCAGAGCACCGGCATTTTGAGGACGTCTTTAAACGCGATGCCGCTGGTGTTTTGCAGGCTTCCCTGCTCGTCAGCAGCCAGTTCCGCCAGATCCTGCTGCGTAATTGCGGGGTGATCTTTCGGATTGTCACGGGTAAATAAGTAGATCCCCGCCGCGATAAACAGACCCGGAATACCTAGCACGATAAAGACCATGTGCCAGCCAAAGGCTCCGATTATGCTTGCAGCTACCACTACCGCCAGCGCCGGGCCTAAGGTGTTTACCGTTGACTGAATCGCCGTGGCGCGGCCACGCTCTTTCGACGGGAAATAGGTTGATATCATCTTCCAGGAAGCCGACGGGAAACAACCTTCACCAACACCAAAGAAGAAGCGAACGGCCAGCATTAGCGGCAGCGTCAACACGGCGCCGGTTAAGCTGGTGAAAACAGACCACCAGGCAATACCGATGGCCATGATTTTGCGCGAACCAAACTTATCCGCCAGTAAACCGCCGGGAATTTGAAACGCGGCATAACCAATAAAAAAGGCGCTAATAATTAACCCTTGTTGGGTCGTATCCAGATTTAAATCTTTGCCGATATAAGGGAGCGAAACGCTCATCACCATTCTGTCGAGAAAAGAGAGCAGCCACGCCAGCCAGATCAATGTCAGGACGGTATACCTTGCTTTCCAGGTCTTTGGTTTACCTGAAGGTAAAGACGTTTGTAGGTTCATTGTGATGTCCTTAGGGTGTAGTGATCTACCGCGGCCATAAATGGTCGCGATAAATCAATGCGTGTTTAGCGTTATTTATTAATATTGTTTTCTAATAACCGTACCGCTACAGGCATAACTTTCAGTGCCATTGATTAAGGCAATGCGCCCATTAACCATGACAATTTCAATCCCTTCCGGATATTGATTGGGTTCAACAAAAGTGCCCTTATCGGCAATGGTGTTAGGATCGAACATCACAATATCCGCCGCATAACCCACTTTCAGCAGCCCACGATCCTGCAGGCCTAATACCTCAGCGGGTTTGCCAGTCATCTTACGGATTGCCGCTTCCCAGCTCAGACATCCCTCTTCACGCACATATTTACCGAGCACACGAGGGAATGCGCCAAACACGCGCGGGTGCGGTTTGCCAGCCCCCATTAAACCGTCGGTACAGACGTTTTGCTCAGGACGGCAAAGGAACTTAATCACATGCTCTTCAGTACCGTAAAAGTCGACCATCCCAACGGCGTTTTCTTCTTCAAACAGCAGATCGAAGGTGGCGTTGTACGGATCTTTTCCGCGTAGCTCGCCCAACTGAACGAGGTTAAGACCGACGGCATCCTGGTTTTTTGTCGTTTTCACGCTGGTGACAAAAATCTGGTCCAGCCCGGCAAAATCGATAAAGTTATCCCAGCCAGGAATGCCCTGCTGAATATCGTCGATCATTTTGGCGCGCAGTTCAGGCGAGGCCAGCCGCTCAAGTAATTTGTCAGTGCCACCGGAGTGGACCCACGGCGGCAGGATCACGCCGAGCATCGTGCTGCCCGCCACATACGGATACTGGTCGAAAGAGATACGAATCCCCTCTTCCTGCGCCTGTTCCAACATGCCCAGCATCTGGTCAATCAGCCCCCAGTTTTTCTTACCGCAAACCTTCATATGTGAAATATGCAGCCAGACACCGGTGGCGGTGGCGATATCAATCAGTTCCTGCGTTGAGTTGATAATATCGTCCGCTTCACTGCGCTGATGCACCACAAAGATCCCGTCATATTTCGCCGTCACTTTGCACAGTTCAATCATTTCGGCGGTATCGCCAAAGGCGCAAGGCATGTAGATGAGCCCAGTGGAAAGACCAAACGCCCCCGCTTGTAACTCCCGCTCAAGGATTTCGCACATCTTCGCCACATCCTCGCGAGTAGAGGGGCGCCCATCCAGGCCCATGGCTTCCATGCGTACGTTGCCATGCGGAACTAAATACGCGAGGTTTGTCGCCGGATGACGCGATGCCAGCAGATTGAGGTAGCCGTCTGTGTTTTTATATTTCCAGTCTATTTTGTCGGTATCGCCATCCAGTCCGGCGATATTTTTACGCCAGGCCGGAATATATTCTTCAGGCAACGGTGCCAGGGCGACACCATCCTGCCCTAACAGCTCGGTGGTAATACCCTGACGAATTTTTGCCGACAGCGCGGGGTTAATAATGGCCGACAGGTCAGAGTGCGTATGGGTATCAATAAAACCAGGACAAATAATTTTTCCCGTTGCGTCAATAACCTGCTCATTAACGCCAACGTCAATTTGTCCGATTGCGACAATGCGTCCTTCGTCAACCATCACATCGGCAATTCTGCCTTCACTGCCCGTTCCATCGATTACATTTCCGTTTTTGAAAATGGTTTTCATCGTTATTCTCCATAGCGGTGTCGCTTCACGACACCACTTGTAAGGTAAGAGGTTGTTATCTTTATTTTTATTGGCGATAGAGTGTCTGAATGATGCTGTAATAGCCGCTGGCCGAGCCGGTTAACTGATCAATCTCGATATATTCATCGATGGTGTGGGCCAGGTTTTCGCGTGAAGGTCCGAAGCCGATAGTTTTAATTCCCGCTTCGCCCGCATAGTGGCTGCCGTTGGTGCAAAATGAGTACTGTGTGATGGTTGGATTAAACCCGGCCTCGCGAACGCCAGCCAGAGCGGCCTGCACGAATTCGTCAGACTCGTCATACACCCAGCCCGGGAAGAAGCGCTCGCCCTCAATCGTGGCACCGGTATAGCAAGACTCCTGACCTACCGCGTAGGAGACACGGGCCTTAAACTGCGGATCCTGTGCGGTAAGTTCCGCAAGCGCATTTTCCAGTGGGGCAATAACACTTTCTTTGGTTTCACCCACCAGCAAACGACGATCGTAGGTTGCGCGACAATAATCCGGCACTACCGAAGCTCCTGGGTATGGCGAAGATTTAATGTCGGTAAGCTCCAGAATGCCAAGCCCCAGTACCGGGTGCGTTGGCGGAGTAATTGTGCGAATTTTGTCGATCAATTGCGCCATTTTGTACACCGCGTTAATGCCTGCCTGCGGGTTGGCGGAGTGCGCGGGTTTACCAAACGTTTCGACCACAATTTCAGCGCGGCCACGCTGACCAATTTTCAGGTTTAACTCGGAAGCTTCACCGATGATCACGTAGTCCGGCTTATAGCGCTCGCTGACCAGCCGGGCAGCAATACCTTCAAAGCACTCCTCATGCACGATGCAGGCAACGTAGATTTTGCCGGCAAAATTACGCTGATTGTCCTGGCCGAAAAAACCCACGGCGGAAATCATCGCCGCCACGGCACCTTTCATATCGGTTGTACCGCGACCATAAATTTTGCCATCGTCGATATCGCCGCCGTACGGGTTGCGGCTCCACTTCTCTTCGTTGACCGGCACGGTATCGATATGTCCATCGAGAACCAGCGTTTTCCCCGGCTGATTGCCGACAATGCCGCCCACAATGTTGCCGTACTTATCAACGTGGATGTCATCGAACTGGTAATGCTGCATCATTTTTTTTATGGCATTAACCACTTCCCCTTCCTGACCGGAATAACTTTTTTGTTGGATCAGCGCCTGACAGTTTTTAATGACTTCATCAATACGTTTTGCAGATAACATGGGTTTCTCCGTTATTTCTCTCAATCAGGAAATGTGTTATTTGATGCCCGGGTACTGACCGCCCCAGACAATATCCAGATATTGTTGCGGGTCGGTGTCGCCTTCGGTACTGACCAACAGCACGCGGGAATGCGCATCCAGCCCCAGTTGTTTACGCGTTTGCGCCAGTTCAGGTGAGGTCATCAGCAGCGCCAGCAGACCGGAAGTGACCGCGCCGGACTCACCGGATACGATCTGCGGATCGCCCGCCAACGGATTACCCAGCATGCGCATGCCCAGCGCTGCGACTTCATCAGGGCAGGAGGCAAATGCGTTGGCATAATCACGTAGCAGTTTCCAGCCGATGCTGTTCGCCTCACCGCAGGCGAGACCAGCCATCACGGTTTGCAAATCGCCGCCCACCGCAATTGCATCCCCCTCTTTAGAGCGGGCAGAGCGGTAAAGACAATCGGCAATTAACGCTTCAGCGACGATCACTTTCGGGCGGTGTTCCCCCCAGGCTGCCGTCACCATTCCCTGCACCATTCCGGCAAACGAGCCAACGCCTGCCTGAACAAAAATATGCGTCGGCGCAACCTGATGCAGCTGGTCTATCGCCTCCAGCATCAGCGTGCCGTAGCCCTGCATAATCCACTGCGGGATTTTTTCATACCCTTCCCAGGCGGTATCCTGCACCACAATCCAGCCATGCTTTTGTGCCTGTTCAGCGGTCATGCGAACCGCATCGTCATAGTTCATATCGACGATTTCAGCGGTAGCGCCTTCATTACGGATGGAGGTCAAACGCTGCTGCGAAGAGCCCTTCGGCATATAAACCACGGCGTTTTGCTTCAGCTGGCGCGCCATCCACGCCACACCGCGACCGTGGTTGCCATCGGTGGTGGTGGCAAACGTGACGGTTTGGAGATCGCGGCGTACCTCTTCGCTGGTCATCACGTCAAACGGCAGTTCACTGATATCCTTGCCGATTAATTCCGCGATATGGCACGCCATCGCATAGGAGCCGCCCAACGCTTTGAAGGCTTTCAGGCCAAAACGCTGAGACTCATCCTTGAGATAGATATTTTTAACACCCAGCTTTTTTGCAAGAGCCGGCAGCGTATATAACGGCGTCGGCGCATAACCCGGAATAGACCGATGAAAATTCAACGCTTTTACCAGTTCCTGGCGACTAAACGGTGCCAGCGGCGCGTTTGGATGTTCGGTAAACGGCGTCTGGTTGATAAAAAATGATAAGTTTTCCTGCATCATAAAACCTCATTGTTCTGGTATTTCACTCCCTGTAATAGACGTATACAGAGATATTTACGCTATCGGTATTGCCAATAGAGCAAAATGCTTACCAGTTTTTTATTAATCGAGTAAAACCTTATAAATATTTTAATAAAGGCTTTATTTTCAAATAATTAAAAAGAAACCGAGATGGGCGCTGAAAAATACCACAGCGTTAGTTTATCGCCTCGTTTGATAAATTCTCACAATTGATAAATAGTGTGATCGCGGAAGATAAAATAAAAAAAACATCCAAAAACAGAGCAGTAGATTGATTTTTCGCAAATCATTTTTGCATTGCTTCGCATATTTATCATCTCCCTTGAGAAATGCCACTCGCTGCCGGAGAAGTACCATGATTTCAGTACTCAGCAATATTCAGGATGATATCTGCAATTATGCCGACGCTATTTCTGGCATAACCGGAACGGATGTTGAAATCATCGATGAATCCTTAATGCGCATCGCTGGCACCGGTAAATACCGACATATGCTCAATGAAAACGTGGCAAAAAATGGCTACATCTACCACCACGTTTTGCAGGTCCGAGAAACGGTTCTTATCAAAAACCCCGGCGAACATCCGCTGTGTCAGTTATGTGAAAAACACCACTACTGTTCTGAAATGCTGGATTTGAACGCACCAATTTTTCTCAACAATCGTGTGATTGGCGTGATCGGAATTATTTGCTCAACCCAGGCGCAGCGTGACGCGTTATTGAGCCAGATTGATAAATTTGTCACTTTTATTGAGCAAATCGCGGTGATGATCTCCAGTAAGGTCTTTGAATGTCTGGAGCGTTTACGCGCGCAGGAAACCCTCGGCGCATTTCGGCGTCTGATCGATGCCATGGACCGCGGCGTTGTAGCAATTGATGGCAATGGTCTTATCTGGCATGCCAATCATTCAGCCGATCGCATTCTCAACCGCGAAGTTCAGGGATTACCGCTGACCATTGAAACAACCGGGGACAGTTTGTATGGCGATGAAGAAGCATGGCTGACGCTTGAAGGCCAGAAACACCATGTACTGTGCAAACAAATTTCGCTCTCCTCGCTGGATAACGATCGCTTAACGATGGTCATCTTTCGTGATGCGCACGACTACCTGAGTAACCTTACTCCATCCCCTTACGAGTCTGACACGCAGGTGCGGCTGATTGGTCACTCTTCCTCAATGGAGCAGCTCAGAAGCACCATTAGCAAAATTGCCAACAGCTACGCCAGCGTGCTCATCACCGGGGAAAGCGGCTCGGGTAAAGAGGTCGTGGCATTTGCCATTCACCAAAACAGCCCCCGTAAAGCCGCCCCTTTCGTGACAATCAACTGCGCGGCAATCCCTGAGCAACTACTGGAAAGCGAACTGTTTGGCTATGTACGCGGTGCATTTAGCGGTGCAGATCCCAAAGGACGAATGGGGAAATTTGAACTGGCCAACGGCGGCAGCCTGTTTCTGGATGAGATCGGCGATATGCCGCTGCACCTGCAGGCCAAGCTGCTCAGGGTGTTGCAGGAAAAAGCGATCACCCGCGTGGGTTCTAATAACATCATTAATATTGATGTGCGCATTATTGCCGCGACCAACAAAAATATTAGCGCGATGGTGGAGAATAATCAGTTTCGCGAAGACCTTTTCTATCGCCTGAATGTCGTCCCTCTGGTGCTTCCTTCCCTGCGTGAACGCAGGGCTGATATCGCCGTCCTCGCACAATACTTTGCCGATGAGTTTTCGGTCAGTTACCAACGTGCACCGCAAAAACTGCCCGATGACGTTATTAATCGCCTTTATGCCTGGCACTGGCCGGGGAACATTCGTGAATTACGCAACGTCATCGAATACATTTTTGTGATGCGCGGAGAAGCCGCCGGGATCAACGCCAGCCATCTGCCCCCTTATTTACTCTCCTCGGGGGACAGCAGGAAAACCACGATGACCGCACAACCCCGACAGCTGGCGAACCAAGGAAAACAAGCGGAAAGGGACGCCATCGAAAATGCCATCCAGCGATTTGGTTCAAGCGTGGAGGGCAAAAAACAGGCTGCATCAGAACTGGGAGTCAGTATTGCCACGCTCTATCGAAAAATAAAACTGTATGGTTTGTGAGCCCCACTTTTTTAACAATTAAGCCCGCGTAGCGCGGGCTTGTGGTGGGTACAACAGAGCAAATTAAGTACAGGGATACTTAATCAAACACACCATTGATAACAGCGGTGACAATTGCCGTGCTCAGTGCAATCAACACCAGATTGTCGCCAACAACCTGCCATTCATAACCCGGGTAATATGGCAGTTGATTCAGCATCGAGGATGGGACACTTTTCTTAGCGATCCCCGGAGGAAGTGGTTTTCCTCGCGCCAGATTTTTGGCGATGCCCGGAGGCAGTGACTTATATCCCGTCAAACCATATCTGACGGCATACTGCCTGGCCACGTTATAGCTAATATCACTATCAACATGGTCCGGCTTGCCATAATTTTTACGCTGTTCCGATTGCGAGTTGTTTTTTGGGCCTGGGTTTCCTTTCTGGCTATGACTGCTGTTACCCTTATTCCCACTATTACCATGGTTGCCGCTATTACCATTTCCGTTGCCATTACCGGGGTTAGCCGAAACGGGGATAGCGCACATCGACATCGCGGCAACGGCAACTAAAGCCGTTGCTAAAGTACGGAGCCTGGACATGATGATTCCTTAAGATATGGATACATACAAAATGTATGGTATTGCGTGAATATTGGCTATCGCTATGAATCCGATTTATTGGCAGAAAAACGCTGTCGCTTTGCAAAGTGAGCAGCTTTGATTGACCGTTTTTTAAATTAAAAACCGCCATTCCCGTTAACTCAGATCGGCAAGCGACAGGCACAGGATCTGAGCTTTTGGGAATAACTTCGCGAAAATGGAGAGAAAACGGCGTTTTTTTTCGGTTAAGCTATGTTCATGCTTTGGCGCTACCCATGGTCAGATTCACTATTCAGGAACCCACCCATAATGGCAAAAAGTACCCCGCAGCTGCCGCTCGACCCACATATGTGTCGCAGCTATGAAAAAAAGTCGCGAAGTCCGCTGGCGCTCTACTCAGAGTATCAGCGGATGGACGTCGAGCTGCGGGCTCCGCTGGCCATGACCTACAGCCACTGGCACGGTCAGGTTGAAGTGAATGTGCCGTTTGATGGCGATGTGGAGTACCTTTTCAATGACGAAGTGGTGAAAAGCAAACAGGGCTTTATCACGCTGTTCTGGGCCTGCACACCCCATCAGTTGACGGATGCCGGGCACTGTAAACAGATGGCCATCTTCAACTTACCGATGCATCTGTTTTTGTCCTGGCCGCTGGACAGGGAACTGATTAACCACGTGACGCATGGGATGGTGATTACGTCGCTTGCCTCGCAGCAGCTGAGCGCTTTTGAAGTGCAGCGTTGGCAGAGTGAACTCAACAGCGACAATGAGCAAATTCGTCAATTAGCCATTGATGAGATTGCCCTGATGCTCAAGCGATTTAGCCTCGCTGGCTGGCGGCCAGTGCTGGGTAACAAAACATCGCGCACCCAGAAAAACAGTATTTCACGGCATTCACAGTTTTACGTCAGCCAGATGCTGGAGTTTATTGCCGCAAACTGCGACAAACAGCTTACGGTCGATGCTATTGCCGAACACGTTAAACTCAACCCAAATTATGCGATGGGCATTTTTCATCGCGTGATGCAACTAACCATGAAACAGTATATTACCGCAATGCGCATCAACCATGTGCGGGCTTTGCTCAGCGATACGGATAAAACAATTCTGGATATCGCTACAATTGCAGGTTTCCGATCCAGCAGCCGTTTTTATAGCTCATTTCATAAATACGTCGGCATGCCGCCGCAGCAGTATCGCAAACTGAGCCAACAGCGCCGAAATCATTCACCTTATGCCGAGGGGTAATTTATTCGTCAAACTCACTCTTACCTTACAACCAAAATATAAGCATCAGAATAGCAGGTCAAAATAGATAATCTGCAGCAGTTAATAAAATAGGGTTCAGCCATGAACTCTGGCAACTATGTTACCCAGTTATGGGTGACCTGTAGCAGGTATTTATTTGACGTGTTCAACCATTAACGATTGGGATGGAATTATGGAATTAAATAGCTGCACCGCCAACAACAGAAAGCCATTGTCTTTCTTTTGGTCAGTTTTACCCATGATAGTCATGCTGGGTGGCATTAGCATCGGATATTTTATCTTCAATATTCGAGCTGAACCCATGATCCTCATGGGAACCGCAACCGCCTCGTTTATCGCCATCGCTCACGGCTACACATGGGATGACATTCTACAATCTATTTGCAATAAAATATCTGAAGCGCTTCCTGTCATATTAATCGTCGCCAGTATCGGTTTCTTAATTGGCGCATGGATGGTGTCAGGCACTATTCCAATGATGATTTATTATGGTCTGAAGTGGATTAACCCGCAGTATTTCTATATTTCAGCATTTATGCTGGGAGCGCTGATCTCAGTCTGTACCGGCACCTCCTGGGGATCTATCGGAACCGTCGGGATCGCCATGATTGGCGTAGCGATTGGTCTGAATGTTTCGCTGCCCATTGCTGCTGGCGCTATTGTCTCCGGCTGCTGGTTTGGTGATAAGCTTTCTCCGGTTTCTGACTCAACCAACATGGCGGCGCTGGCTGCCGGTGTAAACCTGTACTCGCATATCGGCCATCTGCTGTGGACCACCGGCCCGGGATTTATTATTTGCTGCGTCGTATACAGCTATATGGGCATGGGCATTGATGCCTCATCCAGCGCGCCAGCCAATATCACCAACTTGATGAACGCTATCGGCCAGATTTATCACTTTAACATTCTGCTACTGTTGCCACCGATCATCGTTTTGTATGGCTCACTGTCAAAAAGACCGCCAATCCCGATGCTCTTTTTATCCACAATAGTCTCGATGATTCTGGCATTAGCCTTTCAGCAATTTACCGCATCATCGGTTGGCGAATCCGTGGTTAGCGGTTTTAAGCTCGCGATGCTCACCGGAGATAACCTGCCAACACTGTCATCAGATGTTTCGCGCTTACTGGAACGAGGCGGCGCCATTTCAATGTTTAGCAGCTTCGTCACCGTCTTCAGCGCCTTCAGCTTTGCCGGCGCAATGAGTGCGACAGGCTCTTTGCACACCGTGATAAACGCGCTCACGAAAGGCGTTAAATCCACATTCCGCCTGGTGGCCACCACGATTGTGACGACGTTCACCATCTGTGCCTGTACGGCAAATGGAACCTTGCCACTGCTGCTGTGCGGCGATGCCTTTAAAGAAGAATATAAAAAACGAGGGCTTGCGACAAAGAACCTCTCGCGTACTACCGAAGATGCCGGAACCGTTGTCGAACCGATTATCCCCTGGTCTGCCTCGGGCGTTTATTGCGCCACGATGCTGGGCGTGGCGACGCTTGATTATTTGCCATGGGCAATCCTCTGCTACAGCGGCATCATCTTTGCCCTGCTGTGGGCTGCCACCGGTATTGGTATTGCTAAATATGAACCAAATGAAGCTACAGAGCATATGGTTGAGCAAAAATCATAGGCTAATAAATAGCTAAATATTGGCTACCACCAGGGTAAATTTAATATATCGATTAGATATACAGAAATATTCTTCACTGTTGCGTTGCTTAAACTATTTTTCAGAGACTGTCCAGGAGTCAGCAATGTCTTTGTTTGATGATATTGTCATAAGGGATGTTAATTGCCGTAAATACGGTCAATTACAACAGATGTACGGCACCACCGATGTATTACCGCTGTGGATTGCAGATATGGATTTTGTGACGCCAGAGCCAATCATGAGCACACTGCGTTCAGTGGTATCGCAGCCAGTACAAGGCTACAACCTGGATTATCCGCAATGGAAAGAGTCCGTTATTCATTGGTATGCGCAACAGTATGAAGTCGACATAAAGCCACACTGGTTGCATTTTATTCCCGGCGTCATAAAAACTATCGTGCTCTCTCTGATGGTGTTTACCCGACCAGGTGATAATATTTTAACCTGTACGCCAATATATGACCCCTACCCTAATCTGGTAAATACCAGCGGCAGGAATTTGATTCAAACGCGCCTCATTGAGAAAGATGGTCATTACGAATTTGACTGGCATGATTTCAGCGAAAAACTCAAGCAGTGCAAAATGTTTCTTTTCCCTTCGCCGCATAATCCGGGCGGTATGGTGTGGTCGCGGGAAACGCTGGAAAAAGTAAGTCACTATTGTCAGCAAGCTGGCGTCATTATTCTCTCAGATGAAGTGCATAGTGATTTAACCCTGCCAGGCAAGCGCCATCTGCCGTTTTTTACTTTAGACGAAGCGACAGGGAGTCAGTCAATCGTGCTGACCTCAATCAGTAAAACCTTCAACACGGCGGCGATCCAGGGCGGAATTGCCATTATTAAAAATGATGAATTACGCCATCAGTTCTATGGTTTCCTGGATAACTGCTACCTGGCCGAGACACATTCATTACAGCAGGCGGCCATTTACAGCGCCTTTACCCATTGTGGCGACTGGCACCAAAAATTATTAGCCTACCTGGCCGACAATGTGGCGTTTGTTAAAAGTGAAATTGAAAAGCACTGTCCCTTAATCTCCATTGTGTATGGCGGCGCATCGTATCTTCTGTTTCTGAACGCGGAAAATATGAATCTTAGCGATGAACAGCTAAGCGCATTTTTTGTGCAGGAAGCAAAACTGGGTCTGTCACCAGGCGCGCAATATGGCCCCGGCGGAGAGGGTCACATGAGACTCAACGTTGGGTGCCCGCGCTCGGTACTGGTAGAAGCGATGAACCGACTGAAAGCGGCGTACCAAAAACGACAGAACGTGTAGCGCGCATCACACTCTTTGCCCCGCCACGGTGGGGCAAAACTATATAAAGATGTTGCAGAACTGCTATAAAGTTTTTCCGTTCTGTCGGCTGGTGTTAAACTGGAAAGTGTGATCTTCATCATAACCTGCTTAAACAGAGAAAAGAGACACTGCTATGCAACATATCATTGAGGGCTTCCTCAACTTCCAAAAAGAGATTTTCCCTCAACGTAAGGAACTCTTTCGCAGCCTGGCATCCAGCCAGAATCCCAAAGCGCTTTTCATCTCCTGTTCCGATAGCCGCCTGGTGCCAGAACTCGTTACTCAACAAGAGCCCGGACAGCTTTTCGTTATCCGCAACGCCGGTAATATCGTTCCGTCTTTTGGACCGGAACCCGGTGGCGTATCTGCTACGATTGAATACGCGGTTGTCGCACTTGGCGTGACGGATATCGTCATCTGCGGACACTCCAACTGCGGCGCGATGAAAGCCATTGCTGATAGCCAGCCTCTGGATCCGATGCCCGCTGTGGCTCACTGGTTGCACTATGCCGATGCCGCGAAAGCCGTGGTTGAGAAGAAAACCTGGGATAACCCAATCGATAAAGTTAACGCCATGGTGGAAGAAAACGTTATCGCACAGCTCAATAATATTAAAACGCATCCTTGCGTCGCGGTTGGGCTGCGAAATAATGCGCTTCGTCTGCACGGCTGGGTATATGACATCGAAAGCGGTGAAATCCGTACCCTGGATAAAAACAGCAAAACCTACGTTTCCCTTGCTGATAACCCGCAGGTGCATTTCGAGTAAATCGTCCACTGGAGCAAGGATGCTCTGGAGAGCTTTTACCTACTTTTGTGCTATAGACAAAAAACGCACTTGCAGCTAGTTTTTAAATAGCCGTTGATGTTTTGCTTTTGCATTGGCCTTAGCTCATCCATTCAGTATTGCAACAGATTGCATGAATTTAGAGTTAAAACAGCTTTTCACCTGAGTGTTTTATCAAAATTATCTAGCAGCGATATCAATTCTGATAATGGTGCAGGCGATAAAAAGGAGCTGACGCAAATGCAAGCGAAATTAAAACGAATGATAAACATGTTATTCTATCATGAATCATGGGATATCATGATTATTAAGGATCATGGTACACACCAATTTCCAAATAACACACTGGATATATTAAATAAATCCGCTGCACAGCAGTTAAAAAAGAAATATACGTTTCAGGCTGATCCTTTTCTTATTGAAAAAGATGATAAACTGTTTGTCTTTTATGAAGCTTTTAGCTTTCGCAACTCGAAAGGCACGCTCCGATGCCGTATTCTTGATCGTGAACTGGTTGAAATTGATGACGTGAAACTTGAAGGTTTTGACCACCTGATGTGTCATTTGTCATTTCCGTTCCTGATCAATATTAACGATCAGCTCTTCATGATTCCTGAATCATCAGAAAGAAAAGAAGTGATACTGTTTCAGTCAGTAGAGTTTCCTACACGCTGGAAGAAAATTAAAGTTCTAATCTCTGACACCGAAGTGACAGATAACATTTTTCTTTCAATGAATGAGACCTGCTATCTTATATCGACCACCATGGATAATAAAATAATTATTCATTCGGCAGAGCATCTTCACGGACAGTGGCAGAGAATTACTCCTGCATTGAAGGTGAGCAATCATCATCATCGGGGAGCGGGTGCGCCTTATCTTGTCGATAACAAAATGTATTTCTTAACCCAGGAATGCACACCTGAAACATATGGAAAATCTATCTACATCAAAGAATTAGTCACACTGAATGACGCTACTTTTGATGAGAATCTGATCGAACAAATCAATTCGTCGATCAACCACAGTGACGGCGTTCACACGCTAAATTTCTCAAGTAACTATATTGCCTATGATACAAAAATAAATAAGTTCAGTCTGTTGGCAATCTTTAAAAAAATATCCTATAAGTGTATGATAAAATATAGAAACGTATACCTTTCCCGGCAAAATAACTGATCCACTGGATCCTTGGGTGGTATTGGTGGAAAATCGCTCGGGTTTTTAGCATTTTTCTGGAGTCTGTATGGCTATTCTTGTCACTGGTGGTGCAGGTTATATTGGTTCACATACTGTTTTAACGCTACTGGAAAGAGGCGATGATGTCGTTGTCATCGATAATCTGGCAAACGCCAGCCGTATCTCGCTGGACAGGGTCGCGGAACTCACAGGAAGGGAACCCATTGTCTATATCGCTGATGTTCTCGACAGGCAGGCATTAAAAAACATTTTCGCCAACCATAACATCACCGATGTCATTCATTTTGCGGGCCTCAAATCGGTTTCCGAGTCGATAAAAGAACCCCTTGCTTACTACGAAAACAACGTCACTGGAACGCTGGTTTTACTGGATGAGATGCTGGCCGCAGGCGTTAATCGATTCATTTTTAGCTCATCAGCTACGGTATACGGTAATCCGGAAAGCGTGCCGCTGAGCGAGCAATCGCGTACGGGGGGTACCACCAATCCGTACGGTACCTCTAAATTAATGGTCGAACAGATTCTGGCCGATTTCTCCCGCGCGCAGCCCGATTTCCGCATTACCTGCCTGCGCTATTTTAACCCAGTCGGCGCCCATCCATCGGGTCGGATTGGTGAGGATCCCAACGGTATCCCCAATAACCTGGTGCCGTACATCTCCCAGGTTGCGATTGGTAAGCTGAAAACCGTGTCGGTGTACGGTAATGACTATCCAACCCCCGACGGCACCGGCGTTCGTGATTATATCCACGTCATGGATTTGGCGACCGGCCATTTAGCCGCGCTGGATAGCCAGAACAAAGGCGCTGCCTATAAGGTGATTAATCTCGGTACCGGGGTCGGTTATTCCGTGATTAATCTGATAGAGGCGTTTGAAAAAGCGGCGCAGAAAAAAATAAGCTATCAGTTTGTCGACAGAAGGCCCGGCGACATTGCCGAATGTTGGTCTGACCCGTCACTGGCATACAAAGAGTTAGGCTGGAAGGCCATCTACAACCTTGATGAAATGATGCGTGACACCTGGAACTGGCAAAAAAACAACCCGAATGGTTATAACATCTGATGTACACGGCAACGAGCCTGAGCCTCAGGCTCGTTGCCGTGACGGGTTAGCGTGCCGTTATCGTTGATACGCGATACCAACCGCTGCTTTGCTTTCCTTCGTTGGCAAAGTTAATTCTTGCCGCCCCGGATTTATCCAGCATCGAAACCTCAATGGCGTATTGCCCTTTCGCCAGTCGGCCCGGCATGGGCAATGCGTAGCTAACCTGATAAACGCCCGGGAGCCAACGTCGTATATCATCCGCCGTATTCCCCTGCGCCACCACCTGATTGGCGCTATCCACCACACGAAATGCCAGCGTGTAGGGTAGATATATTGGTGCGATACCTTCGTTATACCAGGTACTGTTCAACCTCAACGTTTGTCCGCCGTCCCACACGGACTCATGGCTCAGAGACGCTAAGCGAAACCGATAGCCCAGTTTGGTCAGCGCGTCGTCAACAATCGGTCGATAATCGCTGGGTATCGCTCTCGATTTCAGGTTGATCGTGCTGGCGTGCTGCTTGACCGCCCAGTCAAAGATGCCCTGCACTTCGGCACGCGTATAGTGGAAGGTGTTCTTCCAGTCCTGCATATATGAACAGATTTCCAGACTGACCGGCGCACGTTTCCAGGCATCGTTAAACCCTGAATAGCTCTGCTGTGCTGCCAGTAATCGCTGCGGGTAATCTTCGGCCATATGGCTCCAGGAGTCCGAAAATACGCGTAGGTCACCCCAGCAATCCGCCCGCCATCCAGCCCCTCGCGCCACCGCATTCGCCAGGCTTTGCCCACCGCTCATCAACATCATTTTCGGCGTCGAAGGGAAGGCAGAAAAGTGCATTGCGACGTAGCGGTCTAACTGCGCGGTGGTGTACTGCTCCAACAGTGGTTTCAGATCAGGGAAATTGCTGTTATGCCATTCCCCCCAGGCCCCCACCATGCCGATATCCACAAAAGCGAGATTCTCATTACCGTCGTAGCGTTTTCCAAATGCATTCAGCAGACGCTGGCTGTACTCAATAAACAGCGGGTCGCTTAAATCCGGAATAAATGTTTTATTATCGGGCGTCCAGCTGCCTTTCACGCCTTTTTTAATCAGCCAATCGGGAATTTTTGTGCCATCCCCCGGATCGGCAAGCACCATAAAGCGCAGCCCGACATTCATCGCGGGACGATGCGCTGCCGCGTATTTGAAGGCATCATCCACCAGCGCAAAATTATACTGACCTTCAACAGGCTCCAGCTCTCGCCAGTAAAATCGCTCGTATTCAAATCCGGTATTGGGATAGTCCGCCAGACCCAGCGTTTCACCGTACCCCTGATGAAAACTTGCCACTCCAATCCCCGGATTGGTTAGCGGGCCCGTTAATGCTTTGGGGGTTACGGTCGTTAATGCGGACATAACCGCCAACGGAAAGGACATCAACAACAGCGCAGAAACCCATTTACACTTCATCGCAGTGACGCCCTCCACAGGTTTGTTTACGCTAGCGGTTTTTCAGGCTTAACCACCAGTCCCATATACCCACATGAAAATTTTGGAACACATCAATACCTAATGCTGATTTGATCATATACAGCGTCAGCAATACGCAGCAGGTAACGAACAACACGGCTATCAGCAGCAAGAAAGTGAGCAATATTCTCGACAGGGTCGATTCCTGACGATGCTGCCGACGCAAATCTCTGCCAAACAAAAAAACCAGATAATAGCGTTTACTGAAAAAGGGAAAGCTTCGGCGAATATCGATCTGATGCCGAGAAGTCAGAGTCGAAGCCAGGATCGCTTTTTCCACCCCTTCTTTTTGTTCAGGGGTCAACTCTTGCGCAATCGGCTCGTCAAGATGAGCATAAAATCGTTCGATGACGGGAGGACGATTTTGAGGACTGGTCAAAATTAACCTATATCTTTATCAATTGAGTGATAGACGTTTATCGTCTTTTTGGCGATTTCATGCCAGTTGTAGTTTTGCAAATATACACGATAGTCCACGCTATTGGTTGCCGCCCATTCGGTTAATTTTTCGGCCAGGCTGGTCACATCCCCCACCTTAAAATAGGCCTCGGACGGCAGTTGAACTTCGAGGTTAGCCGGAATATCACTGACGACGGCAGGAAGAGAAAATGACATCGCTTCCAGCAGCGCAATGGGCAATCCTTCATGGTATGAAGGCATCACAAACAGCTGTGCCTGGGAAAACACCGCCTGAAGCTCATCACCACGCAAGAACCCCGTCATCACAACGCCAGGGGTGTCCGCGGCAAGCTTTTTGAGGCGAATGCTGTATTCGGTCGGATGATCCGCATCGCCAATTAACACTAACGGCATAGTTAAACCGCTGCGCTGATAGGCGGCGATGGCATCATGCATCCCTTTTTCTTCCACAAATCGCCCAACCACCACGAGGTAGTTTTTCGGCTGCAGCCCAAAGCGGGAGAGCGTATTGTCGATGGTCAGCGCAGATAACGACCGCGGCTCGTTGACGCCATTGTGAATTAAATGCGCATCATAGCGAGCGTGTTTTTTCTGGATCAGTTGATTAATAACCTCAGAAATCACAATCACTTCGTTGGCATATCTCACAGCCCAACGCTCACCCAGCAGCAATATTTTTTTAGCAACGAATCCCCATTTTTGACGATCGTAATCAGGTCCATGGTGGGTGAACACCACCTTCTTCCCTAACATGCGTAATAATGGGATCACAAGCCCAGGCCCGATAGCATGGACATGCACAATATCTGAATGGTCGATACTTGTCCTAAATGCCGCTAAAACGGAATGGACAATCGCTTCCAGCGAGCGCTTTTTGGGTGCCCACAGCGCGTAGGTTTCAACTTTCTTATATAACGATCGTTTGTAATTTACATACGGCGAGCGTGCAATCACGCAAATATCAACGTCCAACTGCTGCTTAATGGCAGGATATAGATTCTGACAGTGTGTCTCCACCCCGCCCAATACATCGGGAATACCACGCGTACCAAAAACCGTTATTTTTTTACTCATACTATGGCCTGCTCAGCAGTTCTTTATAGAGCGCCAGTAGAGTATCCATATGTTTACTCAGCGCATATTTTTCACTCAATCGCGCACGACCCTGTAAGCCCATGACCCGCGCCTTCTCTGGCGAGTCGGCCAGTGCATCCAGCGCATTTGCTAACTCCTGCGCATTGCCAGGTTCGAATAAAATCCCTTCGATACCGTCACGAATTTGTTCCGGGATGCCGCCGATGCGCGATCCGATCACCGGCTTGCCTAAGGACATCGCCTCTAATATCGCCATAGAACAGTTTTCATAGCATTCTGAAGGAAGGATCACTGCCCGCGCATGCTTAATAAGGTTATCGAGAGCTTCCCCTTGTTGCACATAACCTAAAAACTCAACGTCCGGGTATTGGGCGACTAATTCATCGTGCAGTGGACCATGCCCTACAATTTTCAGCGGCGCTTTGTTCTGCATTTTCTCATGCGCCGCCAATAACGTTGCCACGCCCTTTTCACGGCTCAGGCGACCGAAGTACAGCATATAGCCCGCATCGCTTAACTCCCCCAGAGGACGGCTGTCATCAACGCCATTGACGATGACATCAATGCGCGAATTCGGCAGCGTACGCAACAATACGCCGCGTAAAAAGACGCTCGGCGAAACGATCACATCCAGCGCCTGGTAATTTTGCGCAATATACTGCCAGGTCGCCTCTAAAGAGAGCAGGAGGCTTTTTGAAGCAGAGCCTTCCTGGCAACGATACCTGAAGGCATTGAAAACCGTCCCGGTAATACAGGAATCACACACTTTACCGTCGCGCAGCATGGAATAGGCAGGACAGACGATTTTATAGTCATGCGCGGTCAGCACCGTTTTGCAGCCAAAATTGCGGGCCACTTTAATCAACGCCGGCGTTAACTGATGGTAAATGTTATGGAAGTGGACGATATCCGGACGCTCTTTTTGTAGTAGCGCCAGCATCTTTTTGCAGGCCTGCGAATTATGAATAAAGTTAACCGCCGTTTTGAGCCCGCCCAGCAGATTGCGCTCTTGGTGGTAGTCCACATTGCTGACGAAATAATCCGCATAGTCCGAAGGGAAATTGTTCTCATGCTGCATCGAGAAATCAATAACCTGTACTCCGGCCTGTTTCAGCATCTCGCGCTCTTGAAAATAAACGGTTTCCGCGCCGCCTTTAATGAAAAAAAACTTATTCACTAATAAAACTTTCATTGCGCCAGCCTTAGTTATTCATGAATGATTTTACTGTCAGGCGGAGTCAACGGATCGCGTACTGGTTTAGTCAACCCTTTAACAAGTCCCGCAGAAAGCACGGCCAGGTTCATTACGCTCTGCAATCCGTTCAATAACGATCGATTCTGCACGGTTTTCAAGATAATAAAGGCAAGCAAGGGTAGAAATGCAATATCGAAAAGTTCGAGATTGAAGGTCACCGCCGCAATAAACAAGGCAATCAGATACACAGAAAAAATCGCCTCGTTCTTAACCATTTTTAACGCTTTGCCGAAATAAGGTTTTCCCCATGCACAACGTAAAAGCTCGCCCGGTGCCTGATAGTATCCACTTTTCCAGCGGTGCTTCAGCATCTGAAAGGTCGGCATGGTATGCGAAGTATGAATAAAATACGGAATATTCAGACGGCGTAGTTTATAACCCGCATCGAGCAAACGCAGGCCAAGTTCGGCTTCTTCATAAGCGTGCAAATTACGGTTGGTGAGATAACCAATTTTCTCAATCGCAGAGCGGCGATATAACCCACCACCGCCTAAATGGTCGCTATCTCCAAGCGGATAGATTTTACTAATACGCTGCTTACGCGATTTAAATTCATAGTTAACGGCATCGTCCATTTCAACGGTTCCCGCGACACCTGCATATTCCGGCTCAGCCTGCAAAAAAGCGACAGCCTGATCCACAAAGCCCTCTTCCAGCTCCATGTCGCCGTCCATCAGCAACAGATATTCCCCTTCACTATACAGATAACCTAACTGATGCCCGACGCCGCAGCAGCGATCGCCTGGGTCAGTTAAAGAGACCACGGTCACCCCTTTATCGATCGCAAGCTGTTGGGTGTTATCCGTTGACAGGCTATCTGCCACTATAATTTTATGTGGATAATCAACAAGCTGCCTGCGGATACTGTCTATCGTTTTCTCAATACATTCAGATTCATTGAGTGTTTTAATACTCACTGAAATAAACGGTTTTTGGTCCATACAATTACCCTACACAGCGAAGGACGGTTCGACGAATCACTAAACTTGATCCTAGTGATAAATAGAACAGGAATTGTAACATCGGTGTAATCATCAGTATCTGGCTGTAAGGTAAGCTAATTAAGCAACTGATAGCAAAAGCGTTAAACGCCGGTGCAAAGCTCAGCAACTGAAGATCCTGCTGGTCCAGTTGTTCAAGCGTCAGTAATGGCTTTGGCTGACAAACTTTCAGGATATAAATGAATAAGCTAATAAAAAGTAACGTGCCGATCACCCCGACTTCCCACAGCAGCATACTCAGGGAAGTCGAGTCGAGAATTAAGTTATAAATGATATTCAAAAAGCCCGGCGACACCGTACTCCCGCTGTTAGTGGCGTTGAGCCCATAACCAAATAACGTTCCTGAAAGCCCCCACAGATCGTTATTTTTCAACCAGAACAGGAACGTCGTAAAACGCCCTAACTCCCCGGTAGACATGATGTAGTTCGGGTCAAAAATATAGCTTAAGGAGTCGATGAAAATGCTTAACGAGCTTTTCGACGGATCGCCGCCAAACGCGGAAGAATAATAGTACGCGAGGATCACTATCGACAGGCTAATAAGCAGCAGCATGCCCGCCACAATAACCAACAGCGTTTTCAGATTAACCTTACTGACGTCTTTGACGTAGCTCGGTGAGATCCACACCCACGCGAGGAACAGAGGTGACAGCAGAATGACGAACTTCACTTCACCAATAATACATAGCCCGATCCCAAGAACAATGTGCAACGCCATGGACTTGAACGAGGTCAACCCGTGCTTATACTCAGAGACTTTTAACAACATAATCAACAGGCAAAACAGGCCCATCGCAGCAGTGTTACCGCCCCCCATGGGGTCACCGCCAAACGTACCAACCACGGAGTCCCATTTCTCATCTTCGCCACGCACCGCAACGCGCTGGGGAACGACCAGTAAAACCTGATAAATCATTACCGGGATTTGCGCGTAAAACACCCAGTACAGATAGCGCGTTGCACGGTAAATCTGCGACTCCCGGCAAAATCCAAGCAGCAAACAGATCATCACCAGTGACAATGCGATTTCATTTTTAAATGCCACAATCGCGACGGTGATCCCGCCCTGAATCAGCGTCGATGTTCCGGCCAGTATCAGGAACGAAAAATACAACGCCAGGACAATCGTCTCCTGCGCATCCAGCTGCAGCGAGCCATCACGCGTCTGCATCACCAATAATCCCACCATCAACAGGGTCAGGAAAAAGGGGATCCACAGCACCGACTGCATGCCGGTAAAGTATTGCACCAGGCCACACAGGATCAGCGTGATAAAGCTAAAAACCTGTAAATAGTATCCGGTATTCAGCGTCATAGTATCACCGGCTTGTCTTTCAGAAGATTGGCTCGCTTATTCATTTTCAGATAAATGAAGGCGTAGCGAATAAATGTCAGTGAAGAAAACAGGATAACCGACGTAGCATAATCTTTATGAAAATAGGGAATGACGACAAATGCGAATAACACAATCGCCAGCTGTTCCAGTTGGATACGCAGAAAATAGCGGTGGGAACCAAAAATAAGCTCAATCACCGTCAGAGGGCTTATCGCCAGCGCCGGGAATAAATAGGGCAACATGTAGCGCGACGTCTCAATGGAGTTAATCCAGTCTTCGCTAAAGCCCAGACGCATCACTATTGGATAGAAAATAAACACCCCGAGAGTACAGATAACCCCCAGAACCAACAGTAGCAACCGTACCCTGGTATATTCCTGATAATTAAAGGTGTTATTTCTGAAGTCGATAGACCACTTGGAAAAAATAGTATTGCGCACTGCATTGCCGATGATCACCACCGGCGCCAGGCAAAAGCGGCTAACCACGGAAAAATAACCTGCCGTCAGCGCCGAGAACCAAAAGTTAATCAACATAATCGGCAAATTGCTGCTGGCCATCGCCAGCACTTCCGCACTACCGACTTTGGTAATGTGATGGATATTTTGTTTGAAAAAATGCCAGTTACTGGCAGGTCGCAAATGTCTGGCCGCCACGGAACGAATATCAAACGAATGTAAAATACAGCTTATGGTCAGCACCATCGTCGCGCAGGCCCATGACCAATAAAACAGTTGCACCTGATGCGTAACCAGAACCGAAAGTAATACCACCACAGAGACAGAGATGCGCTGGAAAATCAGAAAACGAAAATTGGCCGTGCGCAGCGACAGGTTTTCCGAGATTAAAACCCACGCCGTCGCCAGCGTCAGCAAATAGAGGAACAGGATGTTCTGGTGAAACAGCCACGCTGTCAGTACGGCGTACGGTAAGGCAATGATCGTGCTTTGGATCAGGCAAAAAACGACGTTTTGTACCAGTTCGTCGTCGTGCTGTTTTGGAATTAAAAGCTGCGATGCAAAGGTACACACCTGCGCGCCCACTACGGCGATGCTGTAATTGAGCGCATAAAGCCCCACCTCAGCCATATCGTACTTGTGTGAAATCAACCAGATAGACAGCGCACCAATCAACTGCGAGATGACTGATGAACCGGCTATCGTGGAAGCGCTCTTCAGTAGACTCATACCCGGCCTGGCGTCGTCATCAGTTGATCGGTACTGAAGTTAAGTGAACGCAGACCCTCCTGGGTTTCAAGATCTTTTTCTTCAACCGCATTGAGTACCGCGCCAATCACCACGCCGTTATTTTCCTCAATCTTATCCAGCGCGCTGGCGATGTGTCCCGCCGACTCCACCCCGGCTTTCACAATGAAAACAACCCCATCGACGGCACGTTTGATCAGTTGAACATCCTGACTCTGATTCACAGCAGCAACATCAATAATGATGCGCTGATAATGCGATTTCAGTTCGCGCATTAAGGGTTCAACATGCTCCGACGACAACATCAGTAAAGAAGAGATGGTGCTCTTGCCGTGCGCAATAAAGTCGAGATTATCACTGAGCGTGATCCGCGCCTGTTCCAGCTGAGTCTCTCCGCGCAGCAGCTCAGCCAGGCCTGCGGATGTAGGTGATGCCAGTTCAGAAGAAAGCCCGCCCGTATTAAAGAAATCTGCATCAATAAGCAGCGTTTTCTGGTCAAAACTAAAGGAGTTCGCTAACAGATTCGCCAACAAAGAACGCCCATCACCGTGTTCCGTCGATGCCACGGCGAGCGTCTGTAATGGACGATTATCCAGCATAATCCGGGTACGGATACCGTGCACAATATCGGCATTCAGCGGGTTCTTCAGGATCATGTCCCGCACTTGCGCACGCTCTGAGGTTCCACTAAAACGACGGATTTCGCCCAGCGGGGTAACGTTGAGGCGCTTTTTCATGCGACTCAGGCTGGCGATTGAGTTATCCATCGCCGCTTTGACAATGAAATACATGATGCTGAACACGACCACCAGCATGACCACCATCACCAACAGCAGTGATTTATTCGGCTTCGCCGGTTTTAATGCGGGAACTGCGGGATCGTATAACACCGCATCGGCATTCACGCCGGACAGCGACAGCTCCTGAGTACGCTGATAGAGCGATTTATACAGGTCTTCCATTTTATCTAACGACAGTTTTTGGCCGTTCCAGGCATCCCGTTTTGACGCCATTTTCTGGAAGATCTCTTTCTGCTGTTCCACCTGTTGCTGATAGTTCTTTTCATCCGCCAGCGCCGCCAGATATTGCTGACGTAAGCCGACTTTCAGCTCACCCAACACCCGTCCTGTTTGGCTTTGGATCGACTGAACATCGGCCTCTGCTTTTAAAATGGCGGGGTTTTTTGGCCCATAAACTTTGCGCAGTTCAGACAACGTACGCTGCGCCTGAATCAGCGCAATGCGCAGATCCTGAATCTGAGCGTGGTTAGAGACCCAAGGCAGCGAGATAACGCTCTCGGCGGACTTCCCAGCTCCATTCACTTCGTTATAAACGGATTCAGCGGCAACACGACGTTGGGTGGCGTCGGCCAGACGATTGGTCACGATACTTAACTGCTCGGTTTCAAAACCATCGATACCGCGAAAGGTCAACAGCCCGGCATTTTTCAGATAGCTTTCCATCTCTTCTTTTTGCTTCGCTATCGACTTCTGAATCTCTTCCATTTTTTCATAATTCAGTTCGCGGGCTTTCTCTACTTTCTGACGCTTTTGCTCCAGCGTATAGTTGATGAAAGCCTGCGCGACGCCGTTGGCGATATCAGCCGCAACCTGGGGCGAAGTCGATTCATAGGTAATAGAGGCGAGGTTAGTTGTCCGAATACCGATGACATTCAGGTTTTTCGACAACGTTTTCAGCGCCAGCTCCATTCTCAGTTGCCGACTTTCACTGCTATCAGCGCCCTGAGCATCGGCTTTTTCCCCGGTAAATGCCGGGTTTTCATCCAGCTTCATATCGCGAACGGCTTGCTCGAGCACAATTCGTGAATGCATCAACGCATATTGCGTTTCGTAGTAACCACTGCGCGTTGAATCGAAACCATCAACCTGTGGGAACGGAGAAACGTTATCGGCCTGCGCCTTAATCAGCACCGTCGCCGTTGATACATACTTTGAGGACATCATGCTGATTAACGGATAAGCCACGACCCCGGCAACGATACCGGCCAGCGCGATTTTCCAGGCGTTCTTTTTCAGCGCTTTGGCAAAGCGGGAGAATTCAACAGTGCTTTCTCGTTTTTTGCCGTTTTCCACTATTGATAGTTTCATCGTCAGAAGAACCCCATGCCAATAATCACGACATCCCCAGGATGAACAGAGTGCGTTAAATCAACATTCTCAAGTAGCTGATTGCTACCTGACAGGCGAATGTTGATATCTTGACGGTCAGCACGATCTGTAAATCCCCCCGCCTGCGCAATAGATTTCTCGACGGTAAGTCCTGGCTCATAAGCGAATCCATTCGGACTTTTCACCTCGCCAGAAACATAGTATTTACGGAACTCGGCAATACTCACCGTCACCATCGGAGTAGTAAAATAATCTCCAGTCAGGCGTTGAGTTAATTCGTTAGTCACCTGCTCAACAGTTTTATCTTTTAATATAAGAGCACCAACAAACGGGAAATTAATCTCCCCACTCTTATCCAAAATAAACCGCATCGTCATATCGGGTTGACCATGAACAGCGATATTGACAGTATCCCCTGCCCCAAGTCGATAATCCTGCTGAACAGTAGCAGGATCGTCCATTAATCTCGGGCTGGACGTTGTGCATCCGACCATCAGGATACTGAATAGCAAAACCGCGCACAGTTCTATTATTTTCATTTTAGATCTGAACCTTAGCTTTAAGCATAATCATAGAATTATCATAACCCAACGTTCTGATGACTTCCTGATTGTCGTTGGGACCGATATAAAACGAATCAGTATCCTTATTCGAATTCAACGTATCTATTTGATATTTAATCTCAAAATTGACCGACGGCGTGTAGTCATAGCTCATGGTTACGCTAAATACCCCATCTTTATCATGCCGATCTTTATTCTGTTTTTTATAGTCTTCTGAAGTGTATGAGTAATCCAGCAAGGTAGAGAAACGGTTGCCTAACCAGAAGTGCTGGTAAGAAAGACCATACTGGGTGACTAAAATATATCCCCCAACTTCCGATGGGTCTTTAATGCTTTGTGCTGAGTGCACCGTGAAAACAGACTGCTGTAACGGCTTCCACTCCCCTTTTATATCCCAGTTTAGACCATTAAAATCATGCGAGTTTGCGTTGTTTTCAAATGTCTTGTACAACCATGAAATATTCATGTCGACATTGGTTTTCCCCGTCAACTGTGACTTCAGGCCATACAGTAAATAATACTCATTAGTGTCTTTTTCTGAGTTGTTATCATAGTGACGCTGGTTAGTAATAAAGCTATAGCGAAAACGCGTTCTGGATGTGTATTGGTCAAAAATTTCTGCCACCAGGCTATTTTCGTGCCATTCCTGTTCCTGAATGTAATTGTAGAAATCTTCACTACTCTCCTGGGCGTCGGACGTATTACCGAACGTCAGTTTTTTGTATAACAACGCCAGTTCCGCTTTCCCGCGCCCATCCGGCGCGCCATAGCTGTAGCGCAATTCACTGTTAATAAAATTCGTCGTCAGCGGAGATTTAATCCCATACTGCTCGAATTGACCCGGTAGAAACCCCTCAGTGATCCCTCGACCGCGGGATTCGTGCCCAAGCGTATCCTCCAGATTGAGTGTTAAGCCGTGCTTGAGCCCATAGCGCCAGGCACCGTTAAAACGGAAAAAATGATCGTTATAGTTATCAGCGGAATCGCTTGAGTAGTTACGATAATCACCGGAGTACATCAGTAAATACTTATCCTGACCGCGCTCTCCGATCATACTCAAAACGGGCGCTGCGCTCTGAAACGAGGAACCGATAGCATCTCTGCTATGTGGCTGATAAGACACGTTATCATTATAACCATAGTCCACAGCGACCTTGCCCTGGAAGTCGATCCCCGCAAAGCCAATGTGTGATTTCGGTGTTAAATCAGCCCATACGGGCTGCGATATCACGATTCCGGTAATCACGAGTAATTTAGTATGCATTCTTACCGATAAATCCTTTGAAAATAGTTTTAATAATAATTTTTATATCCAACCATAAAGACCAGTTTTGAATGTACTCAATATCGTACTGAACCCTTTTTTCCATCTTATAAAGCGCATCGATTTCCCCGCGGAAACCGTTGATCTGCGCAAGCCCGGTGATCCCAGGCTTAACTTTATGGCGGATCATGTAATTTTCGACCTGTTTACGGTACTGCTCATTATGCGTAACCGCATGAGGTCTGGGACCGACAATCGACATACTTCCCTGCAATACATTGATAAATTGCGGCAGTTCATCCAGTGAGGTGCGGCGTAAGAAACTACCAAACTTGGTTACCCGCGGATCGTTTTTAGTGGCCTGAATAACCGTATCGGCGTTCTCCATAACGCGCATCGAGCGAAACTTCCAGACCTTAATTTTTTGCCCGCTAAGACCATACCGATCTTGTTTGAAAAAGACTGGCCCGCGGGAAGTGAGTTTGATTCCAATGGCAATGGCCAACATCAGCGAAGAAATCATCACCATAATGATGCTGCCAAGCACCAAATCTTCCGCCCGCTTGATAAACGACCCCGCCCCTTCAAACGGCGAACTAAAAATGCCAATAGTTTGCAGGTTGTGAATGGAGCGCAGCTTGGACATGTTGTTACTGTAGGTGTAGAAGTCAGGAACAATATACGTATCTACGGTGGTGTCTGACATCATCGCCAAAAAATGACGAATGCGTTGTAAAGCTACCATCGGTAAAGCGATGTAGATTTCGTCTATATTTCCCTGCCGGGCTTCCTCAACCAGATTGATCACCGGCCCACGAAAGGGGCTTTTAACCTTATCGACGATATCGCCACAGCGGGATAAGGCGCGCTCATCATAAAAAGCCAGATCCAATGTGATATTAGCGTATTCATCCATTAACGCGTTTTCTGCCGCCAGACCATTGTCAGTCAGACCAATAATCGCCACGCGCATACTCTTTTTCGTTGAATATTTAAAAATGAAAAAGCGAATGTAATAAAGAAAAGGTAATGGGATGAAGTACCAGTAAATAATCGCTGAATAAAAGGGGGAAGGCAGTTTGTCTAAGTAGCCGAGAGACTCGGGTTCAGCCACCGTCATGCTGACCAGTTCGTTCAGAAAAATTGCCAGTAGCGTACAAAAAACCAACCGTTTTTGATTACGTAAACCGATCGTCTTAATCTTTTGTTGATACATTTTAATGTATTCAGCAAACAGTAAGAAAAAGACTGAGAAGAGAATACTCAGAATGGCAATGGTGTTAAATGGTGCCAGACCTAACAGATGGGCGCTAAAAATTAACGTCGCATTGATTACAATGAAATCGACCAGTTTTAAAAAGACTGGATATCCCTGGCTGCTAATCTTTAGCGATTTTTTAAGCATATCTCAGCCCATTATTTATTGATCTTTAATTGTTTTTTTCTCATTTATGTTGCTAATTATATCACAAGTCTTAAAAACGCAATGGCACACTGTCAGTAAATGTAAAAAACAATGTAATACAATGTGATGGGTTTCGCACCATACAAATGCAACCCAATGATTTAGATGATTATTTATTGGTAATATTTTTTAATTTCATCCTTGAAAAACATGATTAATTGCAACATAAACGTCATTGACAGATCACAATTCATAAGCTACTAGTGGCTAGAATCACATGATGAGCGCCTGACAACGGGTTAACCTTACAAAAAGCAATACTTTGTCCAAACCTCGTTGCGCTACGGTCAGTGATGAGAGTCCTGGAGAGCGACAGAAGAAATCAATAAGTCTATTTATAATTCCCACCATAAAAATAACTGAGTAACACATTTACAAAGCAATGATTAGCAACCTTATTATAAATAAGGTACTTTACGAGGAGTATGGGATTGCTTTCATTTTCACGCTCAAAATTCAAAAAAAAAGAATAATAAAAAAAATTTAGTTTAAATAATTGTAGCAAATCCGAGGAGATGAAGCGGCAAGCATGACTTCAATTAAAACGATAGCCAATCATTGAGAAAATGCGTGTTACATATTACTAATGTCAACATTCTGCATGAACACACCTTTAACATCAGAATTTTCAGCGCTTACCAACATATCGATTTAAAATAAAGAGAAGAGAATAAATGACAGCATTAAAATTTTGTTAAAAGCAGCGTGAATCGCCCCAACGAATTATTGATAACAATGTATACACTTTTGTTAAGATATATATAAAAACACCTTCCAAAGCCATTCAATGATGCCAAAAAATTTTGTTTACTTATTTTTCGCAAATAAATAATATCCGCGCCGGATTACTTGTTGAGCAATTTACGCACGTTAATCATTTCTTTCAAATGAAGTCCTACATCATTTTTTGACGTTGATGAACTCCAGCTGAATCTGTGCCTCTGACAAGTACTTTTCTGGGTAAATAATAAATTTAACGGAGTTATGATGATGAAAACTGCACTTACCAGCAGTGTACTGGTCGCTTTGTTTGCCGCTAATGCTGGCGCAGCAGCGAATTACGTTACCACTGCCGCAACAGGTTCTAAAGCCACCGCGACGGTCCATTTTACCGGTGAAATTGTTGCCAGTACCTGCGTGGTGAGCACAGCAAACCAGCCAGGTAAAACAGTGGCATTGCCACAAGTTACCAACCAGCTATTTAGCGGCGCGGGCTCTAGCACCGGCGATACTCCGTTTACGTTGCAGTTTAGCGGCTGTAGTGGGGTAACTGGAGGAAGCGGCTATGTGGTGGTCTTTACTGGTAAAACCCCTGGCAGTAACACAGCACTTCTGGAAGCGAAACGTGGCTCGGCTTCTGCCACCGATGTTGGCATCGAAGTGGATCAAGCGGGTCATGCCCTCGATTTCGCTTCCGGTAGTAATGAGGTGAGCTTAAAAGCAGATCAAAATGGCGATGCACAAATCGATCTGGTCGCCAAATATCAGCAAATTGGCGCAACGCTGCCTGCGGCTGGCACGATCACTGCGGATATGAATTACACCGTCATTTATAAATAACGGACGTTGATTGCTATGGATGGCACTCTTCCCTGAACCTGGAAAGTGCACCTGATGAATAAAATATTCTTTTACCTGTTGCTGTGTGTGGTTAGCACCGCTCACAGCGCAATTAATTTGGGTCAAACACGCGTTATTTATAATGAGAACGATAAAGCGGCGATGTTTGACGTCAACAATAATACAGACAAGCCATATATGGTACAGACGTGGCTGGATAATGGTAATCCGGATGAGACGCCAGCCAATCTGCCAATGTTAATTACGCCTCCGATCCTGAAACTTGACGGCCATAAATCAGCCGTGTTGCGAGCTATTTATCAGGGCAACGGCTTTCCTGAGGATGTTGAATCTGTAGTGTGGATTAATGTGCAGGAAATCCCCACCATCGAGAATGAAGAAAATACCTTACAGCTGGCGCAGCGTATTCGCATCAAACTATTTTATCGCCCTGTTGGGCTGAATATGACGCTACCTGAAGCCGTTGAGAAATTACAGTGGCAGTGCCACGGTCATACTCTGCGGGCGGTCAATGCGACGCCGTTACATATCTCCCTGACGCAATTACATATTAACGGCCAAAACATTGATGCCGACATGATTAATCCGCATGGCGAACGCACGTTTGCGTTGTCACAGCAAAAAGTCAGCCATATCGGTTTTAGCTGGGTAGATGATTACGGCGGCACTAACGCGGTTAATAACGTCCCGGTATCTTGCAATTAAGCTGGGGTTGCACATGATGAAAAAAAATAAGCACCCGCAACGGTACTCCCTCTTTACGCTGTCAACGCTGGCCGTGTGCATACCTGCATACGCCAGCAGCACGCCGCAGTTTAATACCCGTTTTGTACATGGTACGCAAAATATTACCTCCGTAGTGCAAATAGCCCGTAATGACGGACTTAGCGAAGGCACGTTTGAATACGATATATATCTTGACCATAGCTTCGTCGAAACGCGCAATGTTGACTTTAAAAGACGTCAACCACAAGGCAAGCCGCAACCTTGCCTGAGCGCGGACGATCTCCGCAAATACGGGATTAAAATCCCCGAGGGTAACGCCGATACCTGCGTGGAGCTCACGGCTCTGATCGCAAACAGTCGCCTGACGGCAGATGCAAACTACCAGCGCATTGATATTTCAGTGCCAGAAGCGTTTCTGCTTTCGACTGCGCATGACGCCGTGCCTGAATCGGCCTATGACGATGGGATTAATGCCGCTTTTGTCGGCTACAACGCCAATACGACGCACCTGATTGAACAGGGCCAGGATCATGACTCTGTTTTTGCCAGTTTTGCCAACGGTATAAACCTGGCGGGATGGCATTTTCGCAACCAGTCTACTTTCAGCTATGCCAGCGGTTCAGGCCGTCAATGGCAGGCGGTTTCCACGTGGGTGGAACGTAATATTATTGCGCTGCGTAGCCGCTTGCGCTTCGGGCAAACCTATACGGACGACGATGTGTTTGACAGCATCCAGTTTACCGGGGCACAGCTCACCAGCGATGAAAACATGTTGCCTGATAGCCAACGCGATTTTGCGCCAGTCGTTCGCGGCGTCGCCAATAGCAATGCCACAATCGAAATCCGTCAAAATGGCTATCTGATTTACAGCAAAAACGTCGCGCCAGGCGCGTTTGACATTGACGATATCAACCCCAGCAACCAAAGCGGCGACCTGAACGTCAGCGTTATTGAAGCCGATGGCAGTCGGCGTAATTTCAGTGTGCCTTATTCAGCGGTCCCGAACATGCTGCGTGCAGGTAACAACCGCTTTCAGTTTACGGCAGGGGAATACCGCGACGGTTACAGCGGCGGCTGGCGGCCCCGCTTTGTTCAAGGCACATTGAGTTATGGTCTCAGCTTTGGCTCCACGTTGTACGGTGGTTTCCTGACCGCAGAAAGCTATAATGCGATTGCCACCGGGATCGCTCAGGATCTGCACCAGTTCGGCGCGATCTCTTTCGATATCACTACCGCCAGAGCGCAGCTTGCCAGTGGAGATGCGTCCACAGGACAAAGTTACCGTTTCTTATACTCCAAATCGCTGAACCAGTACGGTACGGATTTCCGTCTGGTAGGCTACCGCTACAATACCTCCGGTTATTACAGCTTTAGCGACACCATTAACGAGCATAACAGCTGGTCCTCGGGCTATTACGACATCGCCTATGACGACCCGAATCAACAGCTGCGTTTCCCTGGCGAAGAGCACAACAAAAAGCATTACTACACCACTAACTACAATAATCGCCGCCAACGTTTTGAGGTCTCTGTTAACCAGCGTTTGTGGGATAACGCCTCTCTTTACGTCAGCGCCAGCCAGCAAAACTACTGGCACAACGGGAGTCACGACCGCACGATACAGCTGGGTTACAACGATACACTGGGGAAAATCAACTGGAGCGTTTATGTACAGGATACCCGTAACCAGTACGACTACCAGGACCGCAGTATCAACCTGACGCTTTCCATTCCATTCGATTTCATGGATAGCCGCGGCTTTGTCTCCACCAACATCATGCATAGCCAGCAGAATGGCGACAGCTACTCCACCAGCTACAGCAATACAGCATTTGACGATCGTCTGAGCTGGGGCGTTCAGGGCAGTACCACCGATCGACAGGATTCCTCTGCCGGGGTTAACGCCGCCTGGCAAGGCGATAAGATGAATGTTCAGGGGGGCTACAGCGCAGGACGCAACTACCAGAATATGAATATGGGCATCAGCGGCGGGGCAATGCTGCACGCAGGCGGCGTGACGCTCATGCACTCTCCTGGCGATACCATGGTGTTGGTCGAGGCCAAAAATGCCGACGGTGTCCATATTCAGCAACAAAATGGCGTGGCCATTGACGGTAACGGCTATGCGGTCCTTACCGCCGCAGACGCATGGCATTACAACGTGGTGAGTCTGAATACCGCTGATATTGGTGCCGGGCTGGATATTCCGCAGGCACAGAAAAAAATTGTTCCAACAGAGAAAGCCATCGGCAAAGTGGTGTTTGAAACCTTCAGCGGCCGCAACTATCTGGTCAATGCCGTCATGCCCGGCAATATTGCCCCCCCGGTCGGCGCGAACGTACGAGATACCAAAGGTCGTAGTCACGGTCTGGTCGGTATGCATGGCGCACTGTATGCCAGCGGCGTGGAAGACAATTCTCGCCTGGAAGTGCGCTGGGGCTCCCATGCAAATGAACACTGCTTTATTCAAATGCCGGATAACCATAACCAGCCGGTGAAGAAAATCGGATATACACAAATTACCGCCCAGTGCGTCGGCTCGTAAGGTGCAATCAATGAATCCGTTAAAAATAGTTAAACTCGTGGTGCTGCTTTGTTTGCCGATGTTCAGTAGTGCAAGCTATGCGGTTACCTGTACAGCAAACAGCGTCTCCGTACACGTTGATCCCATTAAAATCAGCCACAGTACCACCGCTGGGGACACCGTTTGGGTGTCCAATCCGCAAACCGTTAGCGTCACTTGCCGCGACACAGATTATATGCCCCACGGCGAAGCCGCCAGAATCTACATCGACCCTGATCATGAGTTTGCGCATTTTCTGCAGGGAACCAATATGAAACTGGTGGTGAGCATTGATGGTCGCCCCTACGATCAAAGCGCCCAGGCCGTCACCACCCAATATCAGGCAACGTTGCCTCGAACACGTTCAGACAACTACTGCAGCAGTAATAACCACAGCCATGCCAGTGACTGCCAGGCGCGCCCACAAACATTTTCTTTCACCTTTAACCTCAGTCTGGTCGCTACCGGAAAACTCCCGGATCCTTTGCCTGCGCTGGCCGGTCGCACCATCAACAAAGTTTTCGTCGTCGACGGTATTGGCAGCATTAACGCCTGCGGTTCGCATTGCTCCACCAGCAATCCGGCAAAAAACTTTGGCCCCGCGCTTAATGGCCTGAATAACATCAGTTATATCAACTGCGAACCGATCGTCTCTATCAGCTCTGACAAAGGAACGGATACCGTCGAGTTTGGCAGGATCAGCATTACCGAAGCAAAAGTGGGAAAAGATAACAGCCACAGTAAACAGTTTGCCGTTATTGCCGCAGAAGCCGCCGGGAAGCATGAATGTCGCGGCATCAACTACGCGGTAACGTTTACCGGCACCACGAGCAACAGCGGCGCAGTTTTTACCGGTCAGGGGACGCCAGATATCGGCGTTACGCTCCAGGATGCTGCACACCCCGGCTCCGGGGACATTATCAGCGGCAACCGTATCGATTTTGCCAGCAGCGCGTTTACCAACCAGAGCGACAGCCGACGCAAAGAGTTCATGGCAACCCTGTTCTGGTTGAAAAATCCTCCCCAACCCGGCACATTTAGTATCCCTGTCAATGCAACGGTGACCTTTAAATAACAGGCGCAGGACGATGCTGATCGTCCTGCGCGTCTCGCACCAGGCATAAAAACCGCAGTCGTACGCTTAACCCGCCTAATGTTTCACTCCGTGATAGCTGAGGGTGCGTGCGGTGCAGACGAGCAATGTCGTTGACCAGCGCCAGGCCTATCCCGGCGCCAGGGACATTACCGACGTTATCAAGGCGGTGAAACGGTAGCAGCGCCTGGTGCACCATCTGCTCATCGATGCCCGGCCCGCTATCTTCAACCACCAGCACCACCGCCTCTCCTTTTCGCAGCAGACGGGCGGTTACCACACCATGCGGCGGCGTGTATTTCAGTGCGTTATCCAGCAGATTCCCGCACAGTTCGCCAAGCAGGACTTCATCGCCCTCAATCCACACCGCATTCTGTTCCCCTTCATAG
This sequence comes from Citrobacter sp. 506, assembly GCF_050434985.1. NCBI lineage: Bacteria > Pseudomonadati > Pseudomonadota > Gammaproteobacteria > Enterobacterales > Enterobacteriaceae > Citrobacter > Citrobacter sp. 506. Next base: position 214,149 of record NZ_JBNDJN010000006.1, on the reverse strand, counting down.
CCCAGATCGATCCCTTTACTGCGCGCCTGCGCCAGTCGCGTGAAACAACTGCTTTGCACCACCTCATACAAATTAACCGGCGAGAAGTGCCTTTCTCCTTGCTCTTTGCGCTTCACAGCCGACAGCTGTAACAGCCTTTCCGTCAGTTGAATGGTGTTGTCCAGCGTGGAGCTCATGGCTTGCAGACTCTCATACCATTGCTGCGGCTGCTGGCTGGCGAGGGCCACCGCCGCCTGAGTTTTTAGCACCGCCAGCGGCGTTTTAAGCTGATGGGAAGCATCCGCGCTGAAGCGTTCCTGGCGAGAGATCAGGCCGCGAAGTCGGTCCAGATAACGGTTGAATGCCACAATCAACAGACGGGTTTCCGACCACGGCAGCAGCTCCGGCAACGGCGTCAGCAGCCCAGGCTCGCGACGCACCATCAGCGATGACAACTGGCGCATCGGGCGTAACACCCGACGCAGCAGCCAGCCGACCAGTACCAGCGTGAGCAGCACCAGCAGCCCTTGCGAAACCCACGAGGAAAACAGCAGCTGTCGCGCCAGGTAACGTCGCGATTGCAGCGTTTCGGCGACATAAATCTCGGCCATGCCGATAATGCAGCCCTCGTTGACGGGCTGCAGCAGACGCGCCACGCGAATTGCCTCCCCGCGATATTCAGTGTGATAAAACCACGCCAGCGCCGGATAAAGCCGCGTACGCGATGTCGCAGGCGGCATCGCAGGCAAATCGTCATAACCTGAGATAACCTTCCCCGCCGGATCGACCACCTTGTAATACAACCTGTCGTTCATATTCAGTTCAAAGCTGTCCAGCACCACCCACGGCACATTCACTTCCAGCTGTTTGTTGTGCACCACCAGTCGCTCGGAGACGGTTCTGGCAGACGAGAGCAGCGTCCGGTCATACGCCTGCGTCGCCGCCTGTAGCGCGCTGACATAGCTGTTAAATGCCGACAGTCCCCACAACAACATGAGCGGCAAACCCAGAAACATCAGCAGTTGCAGGTACAACGATTGGGGTTTAACCCACTTCATCGCTACGCTCCAGCACATAGCCCAGCCCGCGTAGCGTGGCGATGCGCACATCGCTTCCCTGTAGCTTTTTACGCAGACGATGGATGTACAATTCAATGCTTTCGGGGCTGACCTCATCGTTTAGACTGAAGACCTGTTCAAACAACTGTTGACGCGAAACCGGTCGCAATCGACGGTACATCAGCACCGTCAGCAATGCCTGTTCGCGCGGCGTGAGCGCCAGCGGCTGCCCCTGCAACAGAAAATAGCCCTCATCGTGAAACGCCAGTTCGCCCAGTTGCTGTATGCCCTGCACCTGCCCCGCGCTGCGGCGTAGCAAAGCCCTCAGCCGCGCATCCAGCTCCTCGATTTCAAACGGTTTTGCCAGATAATCATCGGCCCCGACGTTCAATCCTTTCACCCGATCGGCCACCGCGCTGCGCGCCGTCAGCAGCAGCACAGGAAGCGTCTGCCCGCGTTTGCGCAGGCGCTGAACGACGTCAAGACCATCCAGTCCCGGCATATTGATATCCAGCACCGCCAGCGCGTACGTTTCGCTCTGTAAAAGATGGTCGGCCGCCAGCCCATCAAAAACGCAGTCGACGGCAAAACCGTTTTGCACCAGCGCTTTCTCCAGCCAGTGAGCTAACTCACGGTTATCTTCCGCTAATAAGAGACGCATATCACATCCTGTAAAGTTTCTGCCGCATTGAAAGGGAATTGAAAGGTTAATGTTTTAACAATCATGCAACCGAACTGCTACACATCGGCTCACATAATCACAAAAATCTTCTTCCGTACCCGAAAATCCGGTTTTCCGGCGTGAGGATAAACAATGAAAAAACAGTTACTTCGTACCCTTACTGCAAGCATTTTACTGATGAGTACCTCTGTTCTGGCGGAACAAGCGCCATCGCGCACAGAATGTATCGCCCCTGCTAAACCTGGCGGTGGTTTCGATCTCACCTGTAAGTTGATTCAAGTGAGCATGATGGAAACCGGCGCTATCGAAAAACCGATGCGCGTTACCTACATGCCCGGTGGCGTTGGCGCCGTGGCCTATAACGCGATCGTCGCGCAACGTCCGGCTGAAGCGGGTACCGTAGTGGCATTCTCCGGCGGCTCGCTGCTGAACCTGTCACAAGGGAAGTTTGGTCGCTACGGCGTTGATGATGTCCGCTGGCTGGCAAGTGTGGGCACTGACTACGGCATGATTGCCGTACGCCAGGACTCACCATGGAAAACGCTGAAAGATCTGCTGACGGCAATGGAGAAAGATCCTAACAGCGTGGTCATTGGCGCAGGCGCCTCTATCGGTAGTCAGGACTGGATGAAGTCGGCGCTGCTGGCGCAAAAAGCCAACGTCGATCCACACAAGATGCGCTATGTGGCCTTTGAGGGCGGCGGCGAACCGGTCACCGCGCTGATGGGGAATCACGTACAGGTGGTTTCCGGCGATCTCAGCGAGATGGTGCCTTATCTTAGCGGCGACAAAATCCGCGTGCTCGCCGTGTTCTCTGATGAACGTCTGCCAGGCCAGTTAGCTAACGTACCAACCGCCAAAGAGCAGGGTTACGACCTCGTGTGGCCCATCATTCGTGGCTTCTACGTTGGACCAAAAGTCAGCGACGCCGAGTATCAGTGGTGGGTTGATGCCTTTAACAAACTCCAGCAGACCGATGAGTTTAAAAAGCAGCGCGATCTGCGCGGCCTGTTTGAATTCAACATGAGCGGTAAGCAGCTCGACGAATACGTGAAAAAGCAGGTCACGGATTACCGTGAGCAGGCGAAAGCCTTCGGTCTGGCGAAATAAGCGCAGAGGCAAAGATGATGAGCGATCGTATTTTTGCAAGTATCTGGCTGTTGCTCTGTATAGCCGGGCTGTTCGTGGCCTGGCAAATCACCAGCGAATACAGCTATGAGCCGGTTGGGCCGCGTCCCTTTCCGCTTGGCATTATCAGCCTGATGCTGGTATGCGCCGTGGCGCTGCTGTTGCGCCATCCCGACACCATCAGTTGGCCCCGCCGTCACGTGCTGCAAAAGCTGCTGACGATGGTGATTGTTCTGTTGATGTACGCCTGGGGTTTCGAATGGCTCGGTTTTCCCATCGCCACCGCCATTCTCACCGTGGTGATTGGCATGCTGTTCGGCGCAACGATTCCGGCTGCGGGGATTTCCGGCGCGGTACTCGGCATTCTGCTGTGGTATGCCTTTGACCGGCTGCTTGACGTCACCTTACCACTCGGCGCCTGGCTGGGTTAACGGAGAAACGATGGATACCTGGATTTATCTTTCTCAGGGTTTCGCGGTGGCCATGACGCCGGAAAACCTGGTCATCGCCCTGATTGGCTGTTTTGTCGGTACCATTGTCGGGCTGTTGCCTGGTCTTGGACCCATTAACGGCGTGGCGATCCTGCTGCCTCTGGCCTTCGCTTTGCATCTGCCAGCAGAATCTGCGCTGATCCTGCTAGCTACGGTCTACATAGGTTGCGAATACGGCGGACGTATCTCCTCCATCTTGCTGAATGTTCCCGGCGATGCGGCGGCGATTATGACCGCGCTGGATGGCTACCCGATGGCGCAGCAAGGCCGCGGCGGCGTTGCGCTCTCTATCTCGGCGGTCAGCTCTTTCATTGGTTCGCTTATCGCTATTGGCGGCATCATTCTGTTTGCCCCGGCGTTAGCCCAATGGTCGCTGGCCTTCGGTCCGGCGGAATACTTTGCCTTAATGGTTTTCGCCATTGCCTGCCTCGGCAGCATGATGGCGCAAAACCCGCTGAAATCATTTCTGGCAGCGCTTATCGGTCTCGGCCTTGCGACCGTCGGCGTAGACGCCAATACCGGGGTTTATCGCTTTACCTTTGACAGCGTTCATCTCTCCGACGGTGTGCAGTTTATCGTGGTAGTGATTGGGCTGTTCTCAGTCTCTGAAATACTGTTAATGCTGGAACATACCAGCAGTGGCCAGACGCTGGTGCGTAAAACGGGCCGCATGTTATTTAACGCCAAAGAAGGTGCGCAGTGCGTTGGCGCAACCCTGCGTTCATCGGTGATTGGCTTTTTCGTCGGCGTCCTGCCTGGCGCGGGCGCAACCATTGCCAGCGCTATCACCTATATGACCGAGAAAAAGCTCAGCGGCAATAGCGACAGCTTCGGCAAAGGGGATATACGCGGCGTGGCGGCCCCCGAAGCCGCCAACAACGCCTCGGCCTGTGGCTCCTTTATCCCGATGCTGACGCTCGGCGTACCGGGCTCCGGCACCACGGCGGTGATGATGGGCGCGCTGACGCTGTACAATATCACCCCGGGTCCGGCCATGTTCACCGAACAGCCGGACATCGTCTGGGGGCTGATTGCGGCGCTGCTGATTGCTAACGTGATGCTGCTGGTGATGAACATCCCGTTGATCGGCCTGTTTACCCGTATGCTGACCATCCCCTTGTGGTTTTTGGTACCGGCTATCGCGGCAGTCTCCGCGGTGGGCGTGTATGCCGTCCACAGCACCACTTTCGATCTGGTGCTGATGGTTGCCCTCGGCGTGCTGGGCTACATATTGCGCAAAATGCACTTCCCGATGTCGCCGTTGATTTTAGGCTTCGTTCTGGGGGAAATGCTGGAGCAGAACCTGCGTCGGGCGCTGTCTATCAGTAACGGTAATATGGATATTCTGTGGGCCAGCGGCGTGGCGAAAGTGCTGCTGGTGATGGCGGTACTGGTTATCGTGGTCCCGCCAGTGCTACGCCTGATTCGTAAACGTAACAGCAAACCACAGGTGGATATCAGCTAATAATATGCCGGATAACGGCGCTGACGCGTCTTATCCGGCATTTTCATCTTAATTCCTGAACGGCACTGAGTACGTGCTCAACAAACCGCGTCAGCTTAGGCAGCGGACGCAAATCTTGTCGCCACAGTAGATGAATCGGCCGCGGCTGCGGCGTAAACTTTTCCAGTATCCGAACCAGTTTCCCGGTAGCCAACTCTTGCGCCAGCAGCACCTCCGGTTGCAATAACAGTCCGGCCCCCGCTACCGCCGCCATACGCAGGCCATGACCATCGTTACAGCGCAGGATCGCATCACGCTTCCATCTGACTTCACCCGTCACGCCAGGCAGTATCCATTCGTTGCGAGCCGTCCACACGGTATGGGACAGGCACAGATGATCAACCAGATCCGCTGGCGTAAGGGGCGTGCCATGACGGGCAAGATAATCCTTTGATGCACAGATCGCCATACGGTAAGGGCACAGGTATTTCGCCACCACATCAGTCTGATGGATATCGCCAATACGGATCGCCAGGTCGACGCCTTCATTCACCAGATCAACCATCCGGTTGGTCAGATCCAGCTCAATGCGCACTTCCGGCCATGCCTGTAAAAACGCAGCGGCCAGCGGCGAGATAACGCAAGCGCCAAAAGAAGTAGGCGCGCTAATGCGCAGCGTCCCCGCAGGGGCCAGCCGCAGACGCTCTACCGAACGCTCGGCTATCGACACCTGCTCCAGCACGCGGCGGGCTTCTTCAAAATAGACACGCCCGGCATCGGTCAGGCTCTGGCGGCGAGTATTGCGCTCCAGCAGACGCGTGCCAAGCTGTGCTTCCAGTTGGGTGATATATTTTCCCACCATCACCGCAGACATCTCGAGTCTTGTTGCCGCAGAGGTAAAGCTTCCGCTCTCCACCACGGCGATAAACGTTTCCATGCCGCGCAGCTTATCCATATTACAAACCCCTGGTTAGTAATCATCTAACTTATAGCCAGTTTATCCGATTTCATTTTCATTAAAGAATAGTGGCTCACACTATTCTGGAGGTGGTTATGAAAATCGTCATTATTGGTGCCAGCGGTACAGTGGGGCGCGCAGTCACAGAAACGTTAAGCCGTAAACATGAGGTGATCCGCGTAGGTCGCACGCAGGGAGATTACCAGGTCGATATCACCTCGCAGGAGAGTGTCGGGGCATTGTTTGAAAAAGTCGGTCGGGTAGATGCGATCGTTTCCGCCACCGGCAACCTGTTCTTTGGCCCGCTGTCGACAATGACCGACGAGGACTTTAATCAGGGATTACAGGATAAGCTGTTAGGCCAGATACGTCTGGCATTAACCGGGCAACATTTCCTCAATGATGGCGGCTCGATTACGCTAATTAGCGGCATTATCGCCCATGAACCCATCGCACAAGGGGCGAATGCGGCAACGATCAATGCCGGGCTGGAAGGATTTGTGCGCGCTGCTGCCTGTGAGCTAGGTCGTGGTCAGCGCATAAACCTGATAAGCCCAACCGTACTCAGTGAATCCGCCGAAGCATACGATGGTTTCTTCCCAGGCTTTGAAAGCGTCCCCGCCGCTACCGTTGCCAACGCCTATCGCCGCAGCGTGGAAGGCATCCAAACCGGACGCATTTATAAAGTCGGTTACTGACTTTGCTGCTGCCGTTGAGTTACCCTCAGCGGCGCATAATTAACTCTTTGTTTTAAAATAACATTACCTGTCATCCCTTCTCCTCCCCGCACTTAACCTCACTTTTTATAATGTTAAATAATTGTTGTTTTTGATCACAAATAATAAACAAATAAGCCCATTCTGTGCGCGTTTTTCAAAAATGTAGATATTTTTAATTTATGGCTACGAAACGAGCTGCGCCATATCTCCCTGACAATCTACTGAGAGGAACGATTTGATGAACGCACTGACTGCCGTAAAACCGAACGCTGATGATCCAGCCCAGCACTACAGCGGTTTCACGTTGAAACCATCAGCCCAGTCCCCACGCCTGCTGGAGCTGACTTTTTCCGCTGAGACCACTGAGCAATTTCTGAAAGCCGTAGCGCAGTGGCCGGTGCAGGCACTGGAATACAAATCCTTCCTGCGCTTCAAAGTGGGCAAGATCCTCGACGACCTGTGCGGTAATCAGTTGCAGCCTTTGCTGCTGAAAACGTTGCTCGATCGTGCCGAAGGCGCACTACTGATCAACGCCGTTGGCGTGGATGATGTGGCACAGGCTGAAGAGATGGTCAAGCTGGCGACGGCGGTAGCGCATCTTATCGGGCGCTCCAATTTTGATGCGATGAGCGGTCAATACTATGCCCGTTTTGTGGTGAAAAACGTTGATAACTCAGACAGCTATCTGCGCCAGCCGCACCGTGTAATGGAGCTGCATAACGACGGAACCTACCTCGAAGAAATCACCGACTATGTGCTGATGATGAAGATTGACGAGCAGAACATGACCGGCGGTAACTCGCTGCTGCTGCACCTCGACGACTGGGAACATCTGGATCAGTACTTTACCCACCCGCTGGCGCGTCGCGCCATGCGCTTTGCCGCACCGCCAAGCAAAAACGTCAGCCAGGAAGTGTTCCATCCGGTGTTTGACGTTGACCAGCAGGGCCGCCCGGTGATGCGCTACATCGACCAGTTCGTCCAGCCAAAAGATTATGAAGAAGGCGTCTGGCTGAGCGATTTGTCCGATGCGTTGGAAACCAGCAAGGCCATTATTTCCGTTCCGGTTTCAGTCGGTAAATTCCTGTTAATCAACAACCTGTTCTGGTTGCACGGTCGCGATCGCTTCACCTCGCATCCTGACCTGCGCCGCGAACTGATGCGCCAGCGTGGTTATTTCGCTTACGCGACAAACCACTACCAGACCCATCAGTAAGCGCGAAGGAATAAAGCGGATGTATGATTTTGTGATTATTGGCGGCGGCATTATCGGCATGTCGACCGCCATGCAGCTGATTGATGTCTATCCGGACGCCAGAATCGCGCTGCTGGAAAAAGAGTCCGGCCCGGCCTGTCATCAGACGGGCCACAACAGCGGCGTAATTCATGCCGGGGTCTATTACACCCCCGGCAGCCTGAAGGCGCAGTTTTGCCTGGCCGGAAATCGCGCCACAAAAGCCTTTTGCGATCAAAACGGCATCCGCTACGACGTCTGCGGAAAAATGCTGGTTGCCACCTCCGAACTGGAAATGGAGCGCATGCGCGCGCTGTGGGATCGCACCGCCGCTAACGGCCTTGAGCGCGAATGGCTGAATGCGCAGGAGCTTCGCGAGCGTGAACCCAACATCACCGGGCTGGGCGGTATTTTTGTTCCGTCGAGCGGGATCGTCAGCTACCGCGAAGTCACCGCTGCGATGGCGAAGATATTTCAGGCCAAAGGCGGTGAGATTATCTACAACGCTGAGGTCAGCGCGCTAAAAGAGCACGCTGCGGGCGTTGTCGTACATACCCGTCAGGGTCAGGAATTTGAGGGAGCGACGCTGATCAGCTGCTCTGGCCTGATGGCGGACCGACTAGTGAAAATGCTCGGCGTTGAACCCGGCTTTATCATCTGTCCGTTCCGTGGCGAATATTTCCGTCTGGCGTCAGAACATAACCAGATAGTCAACCATCTGATCTACCCCATCCCCGACCCGGCGATGCCGTTTCTCGGCGTTCATCTGACCCGGATGATTGACGGCAGCGTCACCGTGGGCCCCAACGCGGTACTGGCATTTAAACGTGAAGGCTACCGTAAACGCGACTTCTCGCTCAGCGATACGCTGGAGATCCTCAGCTCTTCCGGCATTCGTCGCGTGCTGCAAAACAACCTGCGCTCAGGACTTGGCGAAATGAAGAATTCGCTGTGCAAAAGCGGTTATCTGCGGCTGGTACAAAAGTACTGCCCGAGTCTGACGCTCAAGGATCTGCAGCCCTGGCCTGCAGGCGTGCGGGCACAGGCTGTGTCGCCGGACGGCAAGCTAATCGACGATTTCCTGTTTGTCACCACGCCACGCTCAATTCACACCTGTAACGCGCCTTCTCCGGCAGCAACGTCGGCGATCCCTATCGGCGCGCATATTGTCAGCAAAGTTCATGCGCTGCTGGAGAACCAGAGTAATCCCGGACGCACGCTGCGTGCGGCACGTAGCGTGGAAACATTACACGCCGCATTCACCCGTTAAAACGATTTAGACAGGACGCAATTATGCAACTTAACGATCCAACCTTATTTCGCCAGCAAGCACTGATCGACGGCAACTGGCGTGACGCCAACAGCGGCGAGACCATCGCGGTGACCAACCCCGCCAACGGTCAGCAATTAGGTAGCGTACCGAAAATGGGGGCGGATGAAACCCGCGAAGCGATTAACGCCGCTAACCGCGCTCTGCCCGCCTGGCGTGCGCTGACCGCCAAAGAGCGGGCCAACATCCTGCGCCGCTGGTTCAACCTGATGATTGAGCATCAGGACGATCTCGCCCGTCTGATGACCCTGGAACAGGGTAAACCGCTGGCAGAAGCCAAAGGTGAAATCACCTATGCCGCTTCCTTTATTGAGTGGTTTGCCGAAGAGGGCAAACGTATCTATGGCGATACGATCCCCGGCCACCAGGCCGACAAACGCCTAATCGTCATCAAACAGCCGATCGGCGTTACCGCCGCGATTACGCCGTGGAACTTCCCCGCGGCGATGATTACCCGCAAAGCCGGTCCGGCGCTGGCGGCTGGTTGCACAATGGTGCTTAAACCGGCCAGCCAGACCCCCTACTCCGCACTGGCGCTGGCAGAGCTTGCCAATCGCGCCGGGATCCCGGCAGGCGTTTTCAGCGTGGTGACCGGTTCAGCGAGCGCAGTCGGCAACGAGCTGACCGGCAACCCGCTGGTACGCAAGCTGTCATTTACCGGCTCAACCGAAATTGGCCGTCAGTTAATGCAGCAGTGCGCCAAAGACATCAAAAAAGTGTCGCTGGAGCTGGGCGGCAATGCGCCGTTTATCGTCTTTGACGATGCCGATCTCGATAAAGCCGTAGAAGGCGCACTGGCATCGAAGTTCCGTAACGCTGGCCAAACCTGTGTCTGCGCCAACCGCCTGTACGTGCAGGACGGCGTGTATGACCGTTTTGCCGAAAAACTCCAGCAGGCAGTGAGCAAACTGCACCTCGGTGATGGTCTGCAGCCTGACGTCACTACCGGGCCGCTGATCGACGAGAAAGCGGTAGCCAAAGTGCAGGAACACATCGCCGATGCTCTGGATAAAGGCGCGCGCATTATCGCGGGTGGCAAACCTCACGCACTCGGCGGCAACTTCTTCCAGCCCACCATTTTGGTGGATGTGCCTGATAACGCGAAGGTCGCCAAAGAAGAGACATTCGGCCCGCTGGCTCCGCTGTTCCGGTTTAAGGACGAGGCTGACGTCATCGCTCAGGCCAATGACACCGAGTTTGGTCTGGCCGCCTATTTCTACGCCCGTGATTTGAGCCGCGTCTTTCGCGTTGGCGAAGCGCTGGAATACGGCATTGTCGGGATTAACACCGGCATTATCTCCAACGAAGTCGCCCCGTTTGGGGGAATCAAAGCCTCCGGTCTTGGCCGTGAAGGATCGAAATACGGCATCGAAGACTACTTAGAAATCAAATATATGTGCATCGGCCTTTAATAAAATAAATACTGGAGAACACCTGATGAGCACCAACAAAGAACTTATGCAACGTCGCAGCAACGCCGTTCCCCGTGGCGTAGGACAAATCCACCCTATTTTTGCCGAGCGTGCAGAAAACTGTCGAGTCTGGGACGTTGAAGGCCGTGAATTCCTCGATTTTGCTGGCGGTATTGCGGTGCTGAACACCGGCCACCTGCACCCGCAGATCGTCTCTGCGGTAGAAGCACAGTTGAAAAAGCTGTCCCATACCTGTTTCCAGGTGCTGGCCTATGAGCCGTACCTGGAGCTGTGCGAAATCATGAATAAGAAAGTGCCGGGCGATTTCGCCAAAAAAACCCTGCTGGTGACAACCGGCTCGGAAGCGGTGGAAAACGCGGTGAAAATCGCCCGCGCCGCCACCAAACGAACCGGCACTATCGCCTTCAGCGGCGCTTACCACGGTCGAACCCACTACACCCTGTCGCTGACCGGGAAAGTAAACCCGTACTCTGCAGGAATGGGGTTAATGCCGGGCCACGTGTATCGTGCGCTTTATCCTTGCCCGCTGCACGGCATCAGTGAAGACGATGCTATCGCCAGCATTCACCGTATCTTCAAAAATGATGCCGCTCCGGAAGACGTTGCCGCCATCGTGATTGAGCCCGTCCAGGGCGAAGGTGGTTTTTACGCCGCCTCTCCTGCTTTTATGCAACGTCTACGCGCCATTTGTGACGAGCACGGCATCATGCTGATTGCCGATGAAGTACAGAGCGGCGCGGGCCGTACCGGTACGCTGTTCGCTATGGAGCAGATGGGCGTTGCGCCCGATCTCACCACCTTCGCCAAATCTATCGCCGGTGGCTTCCCGCTGGCGGGAGTGACCGGACGCGCCGAAGTCATGGACGCAATCCCACCGGGCGGTCTGGGCGGTACCTATGCCGGTAACCCGATTGCCTGTGCCGCCGCACTGGCGGTACTGAATATTTTCGAACAGGAAAATCTGCTGCAAAAAGCCAACGAGCTGGGGCAAACCCTGCGCGAAGGCCTGCTGGCTATCGCGGAAACCCACCGCGAGATTGGCGATGTACGCGGGCTGGGAGCGATGATCGCAATCGAACTGTTTGAAGACGGCGATCACACGAAACCAGACGCCAAACTGACCGCGGAAATCGTCGCGCGTGCGCGCGATAAAGGGCTGATTCTGCTCTCCTGCGGACCTTACTACAACGTACTGCGCATTCTTGTCCCACTGACCATTGAAGATGCCCAAATCCGCCAGGGGCTGGACATTATCGCTCAGTGTTTTGCCGAAGCGAAGCAGGGTTAACACCGCATTCGACCAATAAAAAACGCAATCCTCAGGCCGGATAAGGCGGAGCCGCCATCCGGCAGACAGGGTCAATAACAATAAATACGCGTGCCCCGGCGCGGGAATGCCGGGGTGCTCTCCCAAGTGAAATACTTTCGAGAGGTTTAAAAGATGGGGCAAGTGTCACAATCACATGATTTAGGGGGCGGGCTGAAATCACGCCACGTCACCATGCTGTCTATTGCCGGGGTTATCGGCGCAAGTTTGTTTGTGGGTTCAAGCGTGGCGATTGCAGAAGCCGGTCCCGCAGTATTACTGGCCTATCTGTTCGCCGGATTGCTGGTGGTGATGATTATGCGCATGCTGGCCGAAATGGCCGTTGCCACCCCGGATACCGGTTCCTTTTCCACCTACGCCGATAAGGCCATCGGGCCGTGGGCGGGTTATACCATCGGCTGGCTGTACTGGTGGTTCTGGGTGTTGGTTATCCCGCTGGAAGCGAATATCGCCGCCATCATTCTGCACTCCTGGGTTCCAGGCATTCCTATCTGGCTGTTTTCTCTGGTTATCACGTTGGCATTAACCGGCAGTAATTTGCTGAGCGTCAAAAATTACGGTGAGTTCGAGTTCTGGCTGGCGCTGTGCAAAGTGATTGCCATACTGGCGTTTATCACTCTCGGCGCGGTGGCGATTAGCGGTTTCTACCCCTATGCCGAGGTCAGCGGAGTTTCGCGCCTGTGGGATCAGGGCGGCTTCATGCCCAACGGCTTTGGCGCGGTGATCAGCGCGATGCTAATCACCATGTTCTCCTTTATGGGCGCAGAGATTGTTACCATCGCCGCCGCCGAGTCCGATACCCCGGATAAGCACATCGTCCGCGCCACCAACTCGGTTATCTGGCGTATCTCCATCTTCTATCTGTGCTCTATTTTCGTGGTCGTCGCGCTGATTCCGTGGAACATGCCGGGACTGAAAGAGGTGGGCTCTTACCGCTCGGTGCTGGAGTTACTGCATATCCCACACGCGAAGCTGATCATGGACTGTGTCATATTGCTGTCGGTAACCAGTTGTCTGAACTCCGCGCTGTATACGTCCTCGCGTATGCTTTACTCCCTGAGCCGTCGTGGCGATGCTCCCGCCTTTATGGGTAAAACGAACCGGAGTAAAACGCCTTATGTGGCGGTGCTGCTGTCTACGGGTGCCGCGTTCCTCACCGTGGTGGTCAACTATTACGCCCCGGCCAAGGTGTTCAAATTCCTGATCGACAGCTCCGGTGCCATCGCCCTGCTGGTTTATCTGGTGATTGCAATTTCCCAACTGCGGATGCGCAAAATCCTGCTGGCGCGAGGCGGTGAAATTAAACTGAAAATGTGGCTCTATCCGTGGCTTACCTGGCTGGTAATCGCCTTTATTATCTTTGTGCTGGTGGTGATGCTCTTTCGCCCGGCTCAACAACTGGAAGTTATCTCTACCGGGTTGTTAGCCATAGGAATTATTTGCACCGTGCCTATTATGTCACGCTGGAAAAAACTGCTATCGTGGCAAAAAGCACCGTTGCAAAATACGCATTAAACCTTTTCCCGGCGCAGGCCGGGAAAACCGTTCAGGAGTAAGACCATGACCGCCATTCCCCAACCGACGGCCATTGATGGATACCGCTGGCTGAAAAACGACATCATCCGCGGTGTGTATCAGCCTGATGAAAAACTGCGTATGAGCCTGCTGACCTCACGCTATGAGCTTGGCGTGGGACCGCTACGCGAAGCGCTTTCGCAGTTGGTTGCCGAGCGGCTGGTCACGGTGGTCAATCAGAAAGGGTATCGTGTCGCCCCAATGTCCGAACAGGAGTTGCTCGATATTTTCGATGCCCGCGCCAATATGGAAGCCATGCTGGTCGCGCTGGCCATTGAACGCGGCGACGACGCCTGGGAAGCTGAAATTCTGGCGCGGGCGCATATGCTCGGCAAGCTTGAAGCCGTTGACGCCAGTGAACAGATGCTCGACGAGTGGGATCAGCGCCATCAGGCTTTTCATTCGGCAATTGTCGCTGGCTGCGGTTCACAGTATCTGCTGCAAATGCGCGAACGGCTATTCGATTTGGCGGCGCGCTACCGGTTTATCTGGCTGCGAAAGACGGTGCTGTCGGTGGAGATGTTGGAAGATAAACACGATCAGCACCAAACGCTGACCGAAGCAATTCTGGCACGCGATGCTGCACGTGCCAGCGAATTAATGCGCCAGCACCTGCTGACGCCCATTCCGATTATTCAACAAGCGATGTCCGGCAAATTGCTGACGCAATAAGCCTGAACATTCTTATTGTTCTGGAATACGCAAAACCTGCCCTGGATAAATTTTATCCGGGCTTTTAAGCATCGGTTTATTCGCTTCAAATATCTGGTTATACAGGTTGGCGTTACCGTATACCTGTTTGGCAATAGCGCTCAGGGTATCTCCTGATTTTACGGTATAAAACTGGCTTTCACTCGCCGGTGCAGAAGTTTTTACCTGATCGTCGACGCTGGCAATACCAGAGATATTACCAATCGCAATCAGGATTTTTTCTTTCGCTTCCTGACTTAATCCATCGCCAGAAACGGTGGCTTTACCTTCGTTAATTTGGACGTTCACTTTATCCGCATCCGGGATGCCCGTTTTGTTCAGGTGTTCCTGTACCTTTTTTGCCAGATCGGCAGTGTCATGGTTGCCAGTAACCGCATCCCACAGTTTTTCACCCGCATCTTTTACAAAATTAAAGAGTCCCATATCCACCTCGGTAGTTAACAATCAACACCAGGAAGTGTAGCAGAGGAGAAAGAAGCGCAAAGAAAACGGCGCCAGAGCGCCGTAGTAGAAAGGTAATTAGCTACGCGTTTGTATCCAGAAGGCGTGGATCAGACCCGGGATGTAGCCCAGCAGCGTCAGAACAATATTGAGGATAAATGCCCAGCCGAAGCCCTTCCCCAGCAGCACGCCAAGCGGGGGCAGAATAATAGTAAAAACGATTCTCCAGAAACCCATACACACTCCATACAAGCAAAAAGTTACTCATTGTTTAAAAAGAGATTTTATCTCTAAGCATAGTCAGTGTACCTAACTCTGCCAGCCTTCCCCTGCTGTTTTACCCTCCTTTACGCTCTTTACGCTGGCGTACGTTGACCGTTTATTTTAGAATAAGCTTAATTTAGAACATGCTTAAATACATATGACTGAACTTGAACAACTCCAGGCCAGCGCTGAGCAGGCTGCCGCCCTGCTAAAAGCGATGAGTAACCCGAAAAGGTTGCTGATTTTGTGCATGCTCTGCGGCTCACCCGGTACCAGCGCGGGCGAATTAGCCCGTGTTACCGGCCTGAGTCCTTCCGCCACTTCGCAGCATCTGGCGCGTATGCGTGAAGAGGGCCTGATAGACAGCCAACGCGATGCCCAGCGCATCCTGTACTCCATCAAAAATGCGGCCGTGAATTCACTGATCGCCACATTAAAAACACTGTATTGCCCATAAGGAGCCATCATGACCATTGGGACGATTTCCCCGCGCGAGGCGCAGACGCTGGTCGCACAAGGCGCAAAACTGATTGATATCCGCGATGCTGACGAGTATCTGTACGAGCATATTCCGGAGGCGCATCTGGCGCCATTACCTACGCTAGAGCAGGGATCGCTGCCTGCGAATTTACGCGCCGGGCAGGTGATTTTTCACTGCCAGTCAGGCAAACGTACACAAAACGCGGCGACAAAACTGAACGCTATTGCCGCGCCTGCGCAGGTCTGGTTGTTGGAAGGTGGTATTGACGGCTGGAAAGCCGCAGGTTTTCCGGTGGCAAAAGATCGTTCACAACCGTTACCGCTGATGCGCCAGGTGCAGATAGCCGCCGGCAGCCTTGCCTTACTCGGCGTCATTCTGGGCTACACCGTTAGCAGCGCCTTCTTCCTGCTGAGCGGTTTCGTGGGCGCCGGGCTAATACTCGCTGGCGTGACCGGCTTTTGCGGCATGGCGCGATTGCTGGATATCATGCCCTGGAACCGACGTACTCATTAAGCGGTAATCATTGAAACTGCGCTGTACCCGCTGATTGACGTGATCTATGGTGAGTTCTGCGATAAATAAAGGAGAGCAATATGTTTAAACCTGGCGATCTGGTTCAACCACGCATGGGTGGACCTAAACTGAAAGTTGTCGAAGTCAATGGCGATCACATTGTGGCGGTACACGCCAGTAATGAAAGCGGCGAAAAATTCACGCTAAAAGCAGCTGACGTGACGCGATATACCGAAGAGGGTGATTTTGGCGTTTGCTGAAAATAAGCGGTGAGGTCGCCCTCACCGCATTAATAATCAGATCAAAAAGTCATCAAGAGATTTACCGGCAGCCAGTGCCTGGGCAATTGGCTTCGGTGTGCGACCTTGTCCGGTCCATGTTTTTGTTTCACCATTGAGATCGGTAAAACGATATTTCGCCGGGCGCGGCTGACGTTTTTTAACTGAACGTGCCGTCGCAGGCGTCATGCTCAGTAGCTCTTCCGGATTGATCCCGTCTGCCTGCATCAGCGCCAGCAAAGTATTAATTTTTTCCTGCTGTTCTGCACGTTGGCGCTGTAGTTGCTCTTCTTCATCGCGGCGTTCTTTGGTCACTACCCTGAATTTTTCAAGCATATCTTCCAGCACGTCAACGGAAAATTCACGAGCCATTGCACGCAGCGAGCGGATATTATTTAAGTTTTTTAACATTGAACTCATATTAACAAAACCTCTTTAACGTAAAACATAAAAACGGTATTACCCTAAATATTGTATGCAACTGCTTATTATATTTCCAGTCTAATTTATTCGCATATTACTAATCAAAAAAGCTAATTCGTGTATTTATCGCATCCATTTTGATATCGCCTATGCGATATATTCTATTCCTCTGCTAGTCGCTATAAATATACTTGCAAGGAGTCTCAGGGTATCACTCGAGAAACAGGCCACAACATCGCGCGGAACCGGTGCGTATACATATTGCACATTAGTCAACATTGAGAAAAGGAGCGCAAAAAATTCAGAAAAACAAATTCCCATAACCCATTGATCTAAAATGCCTTTAATTAAATAAGCAACGAAAATACCAAAACGAACAAAAAACAAACCACCACAGAGCATTTTATCGACAAAAAAGTAATAAATAAAAATTTTAAGCTAGTTGCTAGTTATTATCCAGGCAGATATCCTATTCAAACGCGAAAGCAGCAAGACAAATCACTAGCAAGAAGGTATTCAAAACCTTTTTTTCCCTTATTACAAGGAGCATTAACATGTTCTCTCCGCAGTCACGCTTGCGTCATGCAGTAGCAGACACGTTCGCGATGGTTGTTTATTGTTCTGTCGTGAACATGTTGATCGAAATATTCCTTTCTGGAATGAGCTTCGAACAGTCTCTGTACTCCAGACTGGTGGCTATCCCCGTCAACATACTGATCGCGTGGCCATACGGCATGTATCGCGATTTGTTTATGCGCGCAGCGCGTAAAGCCACGCAAGCAGGATGGGGGAAAAACCTGGCGGACGTGCTGGCTTATGTCACCTTCCAGTCACCAGTGTATGTGATTATTCTTTTGACGGTTGGCGCCGACTGGCACCAGATTACGGCTGCAGTAAGTTCGAACATCGTGGTATCAATGCTGATGGGCGCAGTCTATGGCTACTTTCTTGATTATTGCCGCCGCCTGTTTAAGGTCAGCAGCTATCACCAGGCTAAAGCCTGACAGATCTCTTCGCGACTGGCCCTGCCAGTCGCATTATTAGTTTGAACTAACGTCGCCAAACAACCCACTCAGATAACGCTCAAGCGCAATTCGCGAACTGAAGCCGTGCGGAATACCATAATGTTCGTGAGTCTCTCCGGCTAAATATAGCGGGAATTGCTGGTAGTGATCGCAGGTTTTAATATCCGTCGCAGGTTCCGCCAGCGAAGAGCTGCGCTCTTTTAGCGTGGGATGGATAACTAATGCGGTACGTCCCATACGTGCTTCACGGTTAACGTACACATAATTTTCGCCACGACGATAGCCGTACGTTTTTTGCGTCACTACATCGACGGTAAAGCCCACTTTTTCAAGTACGCGCGCCACCTCATCAGGTCGTAAATACATATATTTTCCTCGTTATCTTTTTTACTGCGGGCTTACCTTACCTGATTCAGCATTAGCAACGCTTTCAGAAAAGTCCATAAACGAGTGGCGATGGTGGGACGAATATCTTAAGAACCGCGCAGAATTATGTCAGCGACATCCGCAGTTGATACGCCGCCTGCTGCGCCATTTCCACCGAGCTGATGTTGGTAAACGACAGCAATATTCCCCCCTTTCCTGCTGAAGTTATTCGCCAGCGGCTTAACGCCTGAACCGCCAGCCCGGCCTGATTCGCTTTGCGCACTAGCGCAACATCATCTCCGTCGACAGTTATCACCAACTGAATCCCTCCTTCCTGAGGAATGACGTTAAATCCTTGTTCGCTCAGCGCGTTTTCCATCCATTGACGTCGCAGGGCATAATTCTGGCGCATACGTTTTAAGTGGCGCCAGAAGTGGCCATCTTGCATAAAATCCGCCAGCGTTTGCTGCCATAAAACCGGAACGCTACAGGCCGTTAGCGCCGCCTGCTGACGAAAATGTTCGACCTGAGTCAGGGGTACCACCAGCCATGCCGTGCGCAAAGCCGGAAACATCGATTTGCTGAACGTTCCGGCATAAATCACCCGCTGGGGCGCATCCAGACTTTTTAGCGGCGGCAACGGTTTACCGTGATAGCGAAATTCACTGTCGTAATCATCTTCAATGATCCACGCCTGTGCCCGAGTCGCCCATTCAAGCAGTTGGTGGCGACGGTCTAATGACAGGGCGACGCCCAGCGGACTTTGGTGTGCGGGTGTGAGCAGCACAAAACGCGCCTGCGGGTAGTCACGGATCCCAGCGCAGACATCCAGGCCATCGGCATCAACTGCCACCGGCATCAGCTCAATGCGCTCCTGAGCCACCACAGGGTGAATCAACGGAAAGCCAGGAGCTTCGACCCACATCCCCTCACCGGGTTGAGACAGAGCGCGCAGGGTTAACGTCATTGATGCCGCGTAGCCTGAAGTAATAAAAATCTGCTCCGGCTGGCACTCAATACTGCGTGAGACGCGCAGGTAATCGACAATCGCCTGACGTAAAACCCGTTCGCCGCAAACATCGCCCACGGCCAGGTCAAAACGCGTTTGGGTGCGTAAACGCCGCCCCATCACCCGCGCCCAGACGTCCCGCGGGAAGAGATCGAGTGCGGGTAATCCCATCTGAAAAGGCTGCGGCCTGGGGTTTTCTCCGGCGAAGATGGCGGGAGACACAGGTGCGTTTTCCGGTCGCAGTTGCTCACTGACAAATGTTCCTGCCTGCCCGCGTCGCGCGAGCCAGCCCTGCGCCACCAGATCTGCATAGGCATTTTCCACCGTCGAACGTGATACCCCCAGCTCCTGGGCCCAGGTCCGACTGGAGGGCAATCTTGTGCCTGGCTTTAGTTCACCTTTCTCAATGGCGTTTTTTAACTGACGGGCGATTTGCTGATAGCGTGGCATTTATGGTCTGCTTTTTTGGCAACAATATGGCTCTCTGTAGCAGTCCATTATAGTGCTACATTGCGGGTCATCCAAACGAGGAGAAATACCATGACAATGTTACGCCAGCCCTATTATGAACTCAGTCCTGAAATCTATAACGCTTTGGTTCAGGCCAGCAAAGCGCTGGAAAACTGCGCGCTGGAACCTACGCTGACGGAACTGATTTACCTGCGAGTCTCGCAAATCAACGGCTGCGCCTTTTGCCTGGAAATGCACAGTAAGGCGCTGCGCAAATCCGGTGTTGCGCAGGCCAAACTGGACGCGCTGGCAGGCTGGCGGGTGAGTCATCACTTCAGCGAGCAGGAGCGTGCGGCGCTGGCGTGGGCCGAATCCGTCACCCATATAGCCAGCACCCATGCCGAAGATGACGTTTATCTGCCGCTGCTCGACCATTTTAGCGCGAAAGAGATTAGCGATCTGACGTTTGCTATTAGCCTGATGAACTGCTTTAACCGTCTGGCGGTAGGGATGCGCATGTGATTCTGCGCTGCCGGATGGCGACATAAACGCCATCCGGCAACCTGCCATAGTTCCTATCACTTCCTCCGTCAGGCTCATCACCCATGCCCTCATCAATCTAAAATTACCATATCTTGTATGGTTGAATCTTTTTAAAACTACATCTAGTATCTCCTCTATCAAGACACACACAACCTGACGCCCTCTATCGCGTCATTCTTTTACTTTTAGATGGAAATACGAATCATGCGCATTGTTATTTACACTCGTAACAACTGTGTTCAGTGCCACGCTACTAAGCGGGCGATGGAAAGCCGCGGGTTTGACTTTGAGATGGTAAACGTCGATTTACACCCCGATATGGCTGATCGCCTGCGCGATCAAGGCTTTCGTCAGTTACCGGTCGTGGTCGCAGGGGAAACCAGTTGGTCAGGATTTCGCCCGGACATGATCAACCGTCTGCGCTCGGCCCCTCAAGTGGCCAGCGCATGAGTCAGCTCGTCTACTTTTCCAGCAGCTCCGAAAATACGCACCGCTTCATGCAGCGTCTGGGGCTGCCTGCCATCCGCATTCCGCTTAACGAACGCGAGCGGATCCGGGTAGACGAACCTTACATTTTAATCGTGCCCTCCTACGGTGGCGGCGGTACAGCTGGCGCGGTCCCGAGACAGGTGATCCGCTTTTTAAACGATACGCACAACCGGGCGTTAATCCGTGGAGTGATCGCCTCCGGCAATCGCAATTTCGGAGACGCCTACGGTCGCGCGGGTGATGTCATCTCACAAAAATGCGGCGTGCCGTGGCTCTATCGCTTTGAGCTGATGGGCACCCAAAGCGATATCGACAACGTGCAAAAAGGAGTGAGCGAATTTTGGCAACGACAACTGCAGAACGTGTAGAACAGCAGACGCTGGATTATCACGCCCTGAACGCCATGCTGAATCTGTACGATAAGGCCGGGCGCATTCAGTTCGACAAAGACCATCAGGCGGTGGAGGCATTCTTTACCGCCCACGTCCGCCCCAACTCGGTGGCGTTTGCCAGCCAGCAGGCGCGTCTGGACACGTTGGTGGATGAAGGCTATTACGATGCCAGCGTGTTAGCCCGCTACGATCGCGCGTTTGTGCTGAAGCTATTCGCCCACGCCCACGCCAGCGGATTCCGTTTCCAGACGTTCCTCGGCGCATGGAAGTTCTACACCAGCTATACGCTGAAAACGTTCGACGGGAAGCGCTATCTCGAAGACTTTGAGGATCGCGTAACGATGGTGGCGCTCACGCTGGCGCAGGGCGATGAAGCGCTCGCTCTGCAACTGACCGATGAAATGCTCTCCGGGCGTTTTCAACCCGCCACGCCAACCTTTTTAAACTGCGGTAAACAGCAACGCGGCGAGCTGGTTTCCTGCTTCCTGTTACGCATTGAAGACAACATGGAGTCAATTGGACGGGCGGTCAACTCGGCGCTGCAACTCTCCAAACGCGGCGGCGGCGTGGCATTTTTGCTCTCTAACCTGCGTGAGGCGGGTGCGCCCATTAAGCGCATTGAGAACCAGTCCTCTGGGGTGATCCCGGTAATGAAAATGCTGGAGGATGCGTTTTCTTATGCGAATCAATTAGGGGCGCGTCAGGGTGCGGGCGCGGTGTATCTGCACGCGCATCATCCGGATATTTTGCGTTTTCTCGATACCAAACGTGAAAACGCCGACGAGAAAATCCGTATCAAAACGCTCTCGCTTGGAGTGGTGATCCCGGATGTCACCTTCCAGTTAGCCAAAGAAAATGCCCAAATGGCGCTGTTTTCACCGTATGACGTGGAACGAATTTACGGCAAACCATTCGGTGATATCGCCGTAACTGAACGGTATGACGAACTGGTTGCCGACAAACGAGTGCGCAAAAAATACATTAACGCCCGCGATTTCTTCCAGCGGCTGGCCGAGATCCAGTTCGAGTCCGGCTACCCTTACATCATGTTTGAAGACACGGTGAATAGCGCCAATCCGATTGCCGGTCGAATCAATATGAGCAACCTGTGCTCGGAGATTTTGCAGGTTAATAGCGCTTCCACCTACGATGAAAACCTCAATTACGCACAAACAGGGCACGATATATCCTGCAACCTCGGCTCGTTGAATATCGCTCATACCATGGATTCGCCAGACTTTGGACGCACCGTGGAAACGGCGGT
This sequence comes from Citrobacter sp. 506, assembly GCF_050434985.1. Taxonomy (NCBI): domain Bacteria; kingdom Pseudomonadati; phylum Pseudomonadota; class Gammaproteobacteria; order Enterobacterales; family Enterobacteriaceae; genus Citrobacter; species Citrobacter sp. 506. The sequence continues at coordinate 192,142 of NZ_JBNDJN010000006.1, read as the reverse complement.
TCGCGGTTTAACGGCCGTTTCGGACATGAGCCATATCCGCAGCGTACCCTCAATTGAGGCCGGGAACAGCGCATCGCACGCTATCGGTCTTGGGCAGATGAACCTGCACGGGTATCTGGCGCGGGAAGGTATCGCCTACGGCTCACCTGAAGGGCTGGATTTCACCAATCTCTATTTCTACACCATCACCTGGCATGCGCTGAATACGTCGATGAAGCTCGCCCGGGAACGCGGCAAAACCTTTGCCGGATTCAGACAGTCCCGCTACGCCAGCGGTGAGTATTTTAACCAGTATCTGCAGGGCGACTGGCAGCCAAAAACTGCCAAGGTTCGCACACTGTTTGCCGCCAGCGGCATTACGCTGCCAACGCGCGAAATGTGGTCGCAGCTGCGTGAAGATGTCATGCGCTACGGCATTTATAACCAGAATTTACAAGCGGTTCCGCCAACGGGTTCTATCTCCTACATCAACCATGCGACATCAAGCATTCACCCGATCGTGTCAAAAGTGGAGATTCGCAAAGAGGGCAAAACCGGGCGCGTTTACTACCCTGCCCCGTTTATGACCAATGAGAATCTGGCCTTGTATCAGGATGCCTACGAGATTGGTCCACAAAAAATCATTGATACCTACGCTGAAGCAACGCGGCATGTCGATCAGGGGCTTTCACTGACGCTCTTTTTCCCCGATACCGCCACCACTCGCGATATCAACAAAGCGCAAATTTACGCCTGGCGTAAAGGCATCAAATCGCTGTATTACATCCGACTACGCCAGTTGGCGCTGGAAGGAACCGAAATCGAAGGTTGCGTGTCATGCGCGCTGTAAGGAGGACAACATGACATTATCCCGCGTGAGTGCCATCAACTGGAACAAGATTGAGGATGATAAAGATCTCGAGGTTTGGAATCGCCTGACCAGTAACTTCTGGTTACCGGAAAAGGTCCCGCTCTCCAACGATATCCCGGCCTGGCAAACGTTGAACGCCGCCGAACAGCAGCTGACTATCCGCGTTTTTACCGGGCTGACGCTGCTCGACACTATTCAGAACATAGCCGGTGCGCCAGCATTGATGGCCGATTCGTTAACGCCGCATGAAGAGGCGGTGCTATCGAATATCAGCTTTATGGAAGCGGTGCACGCCCGTTCGTACAGCTCAATTTTCTCCACTCTTTGCCAGACCAAAGACGTGGATGCGGCTTACGCGTGGAGTGAAGAAAATACCCCACTCCAGCGCAAGGCACAGATCGTTTTGACACATTACGCCAGCGACGAACCGTTGAAGAAAAAAATTGCCAGCGTATTTCTGGAATCCTTCCTGTTCTATTCCGGCTTCTGGTTGCCAATGTATTTCTCCAGCCGAGGAAAACTGACCAATACCGCCGATCTCATTCGTCTGATCATTCGTGATGAAGCCGTTCACGGGTATTACATTGGTTATAAATATCAAAAAGGTCTGGAGCACATTTCTGAATCCGCACGCGAGGAGTTAAAGAATTTTGCCCTCGATCTGCTGATGGAATTGTATGATAACGAAGCGCGTTATACGGAAGAATTGTATGCAGAAACCGGCTGGGTGGATGACGTCAAAGCCTTCCTTTGCTACAACGCCAATAAGGCATTAATGAATTTGGGGTATGAGGCATTATTCCCGCCAGAAATGGCGGAGGTTAACCCGGCAATCCTTGCTGCGCTGTCGCCCAACGCTGACGAAAACCACGATTTCTTCTCGGGTTCCGGCTCATCATACGTGATGGGAAAAGCTGTCGAAACCGAAGACGACGACTGGAATTTCTAGCACTCATTTCCGCGGGAAATACCGTACATTTTTCGCGGAAATATTTTAACAGGATCACACTTTTGTCGTGCAAATATAATTGTGTGATCTACACTCAATATCAGACGCATTATTCGCCTGCATTTCAGCAATTCAGGCGACTTTTCATTGCCATTTACAAAAAATATTACCCCATTCACATTCGCGCTCAGCCCTTATATCACGGGAAGTCCCGCCACATGGCCTTCGGCAATATTCGTGCCACAAACAAATTCAGGGTTGTCTCAGATTCTCAGTATGTTAGGGTAGAAAAAGGTCACTATTTCCATCAGGTAATATATCGATATAAACAAATAACAGGAATCATTCTATTGCATGGCAATTAAATTAGAAGTTAAAAATCTCTATAAGATATTTGGAGAGCATCCGCAGAGAGCCTTCAAATATATTGAAAAAGGACTTTCAAAAGAGCAGATTCTGGATAAAACAGGGCTATCGCTTGGCGTTAAGAACGCCAGTCTGGCCATTGAAGAAGGCGAGATATTTGTCATCATGGGATTATCCGGTTCGGGTAAATCCACAATGGTACGCCTTCTCAATCGCCTGATTGAACCCACCCGCGGGCAAGTATTGATTGACGGCGTAGACATCGCCCGGATATCCGATGCTGAGCTTCGCGAGGTGCGCAGAAAAAAGATTGCGATGGTTTTCCAGTCCTTTGCCCTGATGCCGCACATGACGGTCCTGGACAATACGGCATTCGGCATGGAATTAGCCGGTGTTGGCGCGGATGAACGTCGTGAAAAAGCGTTAGATGCGCTGCGTCAGGTTGGTCTGGAGAATTATGCTCACGGATACCCGGATGAACTTTCCGGAGGGATGCGCCAGCGTGTGGGCCTCGCCCGTGCATTAGCCATTAACCCTGACATCTTATTAATGGATGAGGCCTTTTCTGCCCTCGATCCGTTAATTCGTACCGAGATGCAGGATGAACTGGTAAAACTACAGGCGAAACATCAACGTACCGTGGTCTTTATTTCCCACGATCTCGACGAAGCTATGCGTATTGGCGACAGAATTGCCATTATGCAAAACGGTGAAGTGGTCCAGGTCGGCACGCCAGATGAAATCCTGAATAATCCGGCCAATGATTATGTACGCACCTTCTTCCGCGGCGTTGATATTAGCCAGGTCTTTAGTGCCAAGGATATTTCACGTCGTAGCCCTGAAGGTTTAATTCGTAAAACGCCCGGGGTCGGTCCACGTTCAGCGCTGCAATTATTGCAGGACAAAGATCGCGAATATGGTTACGTGATCGAGCGCGGCAATAAATTCGTCGGCGTTGTCTCTATCGACTCTTTAAAAACAGCATTAAGTCAGGCGCAAGGTATTGAAGCAGCATTGATCGATGAGCCGTTAGCCGTGGATGCACAAACTCCTCTCAGCGAGTTGCTTTCTCATGTCGGCCAGGCCCCGTGCGCGGTGCCGGTTGTTGATGAGGAACAACAGTATGTGGGCATCATTTCAAAACGCATGCTGTTACAGGCTTTAGATCGTGAGGGGGCAAACAATGGCTGATCAAACCAATCCGTGGGATACCACACCAGCGGCCGACAGTGCCGCACAAACCGCCGATGCCTGGAGTACGCCATCAGGCGCGCCAGCTGACGGCGGTGGCGCAGACTGGCTGACCAGCGCACCCGCGCCGGCGCCAGAGCATTTCAATATTATGGATCCGTTCCATAAAACGCTGATCCCGCTGGATAGCTGGGTCACAGAAGGGATCGACTGGGTCGTTACCCATTTCCGTCCGGTCTTCCAGGGCATTCGAGTCCCGGTGGATTATATTCTCAACGGCTTCCAGCAGCTTCTGTTGGGTATGCCAGCCCCGGTGGCGATTATCCTGTTCGCTCTGATTGCCTGGCAGATTTCCGGCGTTGGAATGGGCGTTGCTACGCTGATTTCATTGATTGCAATCGGGGCCATCGGCGCGTGGTCGCAGGCCATGATCACCCTGGCGCTGGTACTTACCGCGCTGCTGTTCTGCGTGGTGATCGGTCTACCGATGGGGATCTGGTTGGCGCGCAGTCCACGGGCAGCAAAAATTGTTCGTCCGCTGCTGGACGCCATGCAAACCACACCTGCGTTCGTCTATCTGGTGCCGATCGTCATGCTGTTTGGTATCGGCAACGTCCCGGGCGTGGTGGTGACGATTATCTTCGCCCTGCCGCCAATCGTGCGTCTGACCATTCTGGGGATTAACCAGGTGCCAGCCGACTTGATTGAAGCCTCGCGCTCATTTGGCGCCAGCCCGCGTCAGATGCTGTTTAAAGTCCAGCTCCCGCTGGCGATGCCTACCATTATGGCCGGGGTCAACCAGACGCTGATGCTGGCGCTCTCAATGGTCGTCATCGCGTCGATGATCGCCGTCGGCGGACTGGGTCAGATGGTTCTGCGCGGAATCGGTCGTCTGGATATGGGGCTTGCCACCGTCGGCGGGGTTGGGATCGTGATCCTCGCCATCATTCTCGACCGCCTGACGCAGGCTGTCGGTCGCGACGCCCGTAGCCGTGGCAACCGTCGCTGGTACACCACCGGTCCCGTTGGGCTTATCACTCGCCCATTCACGAAGTAATTCACCCGCTGCCCGGTGGCGTATTGCTTACCGGGCCTATACGTCCCTCCAATAATTAAGGAACAACGATGCGACAGAACGTCATTATTGCCACAGCGTTTGCCACCCTTGTCTCCACCAGCACTTTCGCTGCCGATCTGCCAGGCAAAGGCATCACTGTACAGCCAATCCAGAGCACTATCTCTGAAGAATCCTTCCAGACGCAACTGGTCGCCCGTGCGCTGGAGAAACTGGGTTATACCGTTAACAAAACAAGCGAAGTTGACTACAACGTCGGCTATACCTCCATTGCCTCTGGCGATGCAACTTTTACCGCTGTGAACTGGCAGCCGCTGCATGATGATATGTATGCCGCAGCGGGCGGAGACAAAAAGTTCTATCGCGAGGGGGTATTCGTTACGGGTGCCGCGCAAGGTTATCTGATCGATAAAAAAACCGCTGAGCAGTATAAAATCACCAACATTGCCCAGTTAAAAGATCCGAAGATCGCCAAAATCTTTGACACCAACGGCGACGGAAAAGCAGACATGATGGGCTGCTCGCCGGGCTGGGGCTGCGAAGCGGTGATCAACCACCAGAACAAAGCCTTCGATCTGGAAAAAACCGTCGAGGTCAGCCACGGTAACTATGCGGCAATGATGGCTGACACCATTACCCGCTTTAAAGAAGGCAAACCCATTCTTTACTACACCTGGACACCGTACTGGGTGAGCGACGTAATGAAACCGGGTAAAGATGTGGTCTGGCTGCAGGTGCCGTTCTCTTCCCTGCCAGGCGAGCAGAAAGACATTGATACCAAGCTGCCAAACGGCGCCAACTACGGCTTCCCGGTGAACACTATGCATATCGTCGCCAACAAAGCCTGGGCGGAGAAAAACCCGGCTGCGGCGAAACTGTTTGCCGTCATGAAGCTGCCGCTGGCGGATATCAACGCGCAGAACGCGATGATGCACGACGGGAAAGCATCTGAAGCCGACGTGCAGGGTCACGTTGACGGCTGGATCAAAGCCCACCAGCAACAGTTTGATGGCTGGGTGAAAGAAGCGCTGGCTGCGCAGAAATAACCCCCTCGTAGGCCTGATAAGCGTAGCGCCATCACACCAATGCCGGATGGTGGCGCGATGCGCCTTATCCGGCCTACACGCCCTCCTCCCAACCGCACAATCCATCACCCAACAAATCAGCAACATTTAATCACTTACGTTATGATTGTTTTCTGCAACCCATTTTTCAGTTGAAAACCATGACGAAAACCACTCAGGGACTTAGCCCTTCGCTGATCCTGTTAATGTCTATCGCCACCGGCCTCGCCGTCGCCAGTAACTATTACGCGCAGCCGCTGCTCGACACCATCGCACGTAACTTTTCGCTATCGGCCAGTACCGCTGGCTTTATCATCACCGCGGCCCAGCTCGGCTATGCCGCCGGCCTGCTGTTTTTAGTACCGCTTGGCGATATGTTTGAACGTCGGATGCTGATCGTCTCCATGACGCTGTTAGCGGCAGGCGGCATGCTTATTACCGCCAGCAGCCAGTCGCTGGGCATGCTGATCCTCGGCACCGCCCTTACCGGATTGTTCTCGGTAGTGGCACAGATTCTGGTTCCGCTGGCGGCGACGCTTGCCACGCCGGATAAGCGCGGTAAAGTTGTCGGCACCATTATGAGCGGCCTGCTGCTGGGTATCCTGCTGGCGCGCACCGTGGCGGGATTACTGGCCAATCTTGGCGGCTGGCGCACCGTATTTTGGGTCGCATCGATATTAATGGCGCTGATGGCGATTGCGCTGTGGCGCGGTCTGCCGAAGATGAAATCAGATACTCATCTCAACTATCCGCAACTGTTAGGCTCCGTATTCAGCCTGTTTATCCATGATAAATTGCTGCGTACCCGCGCGATGTTGGGCTGCCTGACCTTTGCCAATTTCAGTATTCTCTGGACCTCTATGGCGTTTTTGCTCGCCGCGCCGCCGTTTAACTACTCCGAAGGAACGATCGGGCTGTTTGGCCTGGCAGGGGCCGCAGGGGCGTTAGGCGCGCGTCCGGCAGGTGGTTTTGCCGATAAGGGAAAATCACATCTCACCACGACCACAGGTCTGTTATTACTGCTGCTCTCCTGGTGGGCTATCTGGTTAGGGCATAGTTCCGTGCCAATGCTGATTATCGGTATCCTGGTCCTGGACCTCACCGTTCAGGGTGTACATATCACCAACCAGACGGTTATCTATCGCATTCATCCGGACGCGCGTAATCGCCTGACCGCCGGATACATGACCAGCTATTTTATTGGCGGGGCGGCAGGTTCGCTGATTTCGGCCTCCGCCTGGCAGCATGCCGGTTGGGCTGGCGTTTGTCTGGCCGGTACGACCGTTGCCCTACTCAACCTGTTGGTCTGGTGGCGAGGATATCACCGTCAGGAAGCCGTAAATTAAGCATATAGCGTATGTTTACCGCTGATTGGGCTCCGCAGGGTGTTAAGGAGCCCATCAGTCTGCTAAGGTTATAACTCATTGAACCAATTTATATTAATTTCGGTAATGAAACCTATAACCCTATGGAAAGCCCGATATCCCAGTCTGAACCCAGTTCTGCAACGCTAACTGAAGGATTCAAAGACAGCCTGCCAATAGTCATCAGCTATATTCCGGTCGCTTTTGCATTTGGTCTTAATGCCACTCGCCTTGGCTTTACTCCGGTTGAAAGCGTGTTTTTCTCCTGCATTATCTATGCGGGAGCCAGCCAGTTTGTCATCACCACAATGCTCGCCGCAGGCAGTTCTTTGTGGGTCGCCGCACTGACCGTCATGGCCATGGATGTACGCCATGTTTTGTACGGACCTTCCCTGCGTAGCCGAATCGCCCAGCGACTGAGCAAACCCAAAAGCGCGCTGTGGGCCTTTGGCCTCACCGATGAAGTCTTTGCCGCCGCCACGGCGAAGCTGGTACGGGATAACCGGCGCTGGAGTGAAAACTGGATGATCGGCATTGCGCTATGCTCCTGGGCCTCCTGGGTGTTTGGCACGGTGATCGGCGCGTTTTCCGGCAGTGGTTTACTCAAGGATTACCCGGCAGTTGAAGCGGCGTTGGGCTTCATGCTCCCGGCGCTGTTCATGAGCTTCCTGCTCGCCTCTTTCCAACGTCAACAAGCACTTTGTGTAACTGCAGCACTGGCCGGCGCGCTGGCTGGCGTCATGCTGTTTTCCATTCCTGCCGCCATCCTTGCAGGCATTGTCTGCGGATGTCTGACGGCTCTTATCCAGTCATTTTGGCAGGGAGGTCCCGATGAGCTATGAGGTCCTGCTGCTTGGCCTGTTGGTCGGCTGCGTTAACTACTGTTTTCGTTATTTGCCGCTCCGTCTTGGAGTGGGGAATGTTCGCCCGACGAAGCGCGGCGCGACGGGCATATTACTCGACACCATTGGCATTGCATCAATTTGCGCCCTGTTGGTGGTGTCTACCGCGCCAGAAGTGATGCACGACTCTCGTCGGTTCGTGCCTACGCTGGTGGGGTTTGTCATACTGGGCGCAAGCTTCTATAAGACCCGCAGCATCATCATTCCAACCTTACTGAGTGCTCTGGGCTATGGATTAGCCTGGAAAATGCTGATTGTCTTATAGATAAAAACAATCATTTTAAATAAATAATACATTTACTTTATTTGTCACTGTCGTTACTATATCGGCTGAAATTAATGAGGTTATACCCAAATGGATAGTTCGTTTACGCCCATTGAACAAATGCTAAAATTTCGCGCCAGCCGCTACGAAGAGTTCCCTTATCAGGAAGTGCTTCTGACTCGTCTATGCATGCACATGCAGGGCAAGCTGCTGGAAAACCGCAATAAGATGCTGAAAGCTCAAGGGATTAACGAGACATTGTTTATGGCGTTGATTACGCTGGAGTCTCAGGAAAACCACAGTATTCAGCCTTCTGAACTGAGTTGCGCGCTTGGCTCGTCACGCACTAACGCAACCCGCATTGCGGATGAGTTAGAAAAACGTGGCTGGATCGAACGTCGTGAAAGCGATAACGATCGCCGCTGTCTGCATCTGCAATTGACCGAGAAAGGCCACGCATTTTTGCAAGAGGTGTTACCGCCTCAGCATAACTGCCTGCATCAGCTTTGGTCATCTCTCAGCACCACCGAAAAAGATCAGCTTGAGCAAATTACCCGTAAACTTCTGACCCGTCTTGACCAGATGGAGCAGGATGGCGCGGTATTAGAAGCGTTGCGCTAACGCGCCGACTCGCTCAGAAATCCAGATTTATAAATGAAAAAACCGACAGGCCAGCACGCATACTGCTGGCCTGTCTGATAAACAGGTCGGCTCAGCCGATGTGAAAAAAAAAGAAGATCGTGGAGAACAACATGAGCGCAAATGCGGAGACTCAAACCCCGCAGCAACCGGTCAAGAAGAATGGCAAACGTAAAAGTATGCTGCTCCTTCTGACCTTGCTCTTTATTATCATTGCCGTGGCATATGGGATTTATTGGTTTTTAGTACTGCGTCATGTCGAAGAGACAGACGATGCGTACGTGGCAGGGAACCAGGTTCAAATCATGGCGCAGGTATCAGGCAGCGTGACGAAAGTCTGGGCTGATAACACTGACTTTGTAAAACAAGGCGATGTGCTGGTCACCCTCGACCAGACGGACGCAAAGCAGGCATTTGAAAAAGCCAAAACTGCGCTGGCTTCCAGCGTGCGTCAGACGCACCAGTTGATGATCAACAGCAAGCAGTTGCAGGCAAGCATTGAAGTGCAGAGAACCGCGCTGGCGCAGGCACAAAGCGACTTTAATCGCCGTGTCCCGCTGGGCAACGCCAACCTGATTGGCCGCGAAGAGCTGCAACATGCGCGTGATGCCGTCGCCAGCGCTCAGGCTCAGCTTGATGTTGCTATCCAACAATATAATGCCAACCAGGCGATGATTCTCGGCAGTAAGCTGGAAGACCAGCCCGCCGTGCAACAGGCGGCCACTGAAGTGCGCAATGCCTGGCTGGCGCTGGAACGAACCCGAATCGTCAGCCCAATGACTGGCTATGTTTCCCGTCGTTCCGTGCAGCCGGGAGCGCAAATTAGCCCGACCACGCCGCTGATGGCGGTCGTTCCAGCCACGAACCTGTGGGTGGATGCCAACTTCAAAGAAACACAGCTCGCGCACATGCGTATCGGTCAACCGGCGACCGTGATCAGCGATATTTACGGCGATGACGTGAAATATACCGGTAAGGTTATCGGGCTGGATATGGGTACGGGCAGCGCCTTTTCCCTGCTGCCAGCACAAAACGCGACGGGTAACTGGATCAAAGTCGTCCAGCGTCTGCCGGTGCGTATTGAACTGGATGCACAGCAGCTGGCGCAGCATCCGCTGCGTATCGGTTTATCTACGCTGGTTACGGTAGATACCTCAAATCGTGACGGACAAATTCTGGCAAGCCAGGTTCGCACCACGCCGGTATCAGAAAGTAATGCACGGGAAATCAACCTTGCTCCGGTCAATAAGATGATCGAAGAGATCGTGCAGGCCAACGCGGGCTAATTCAAAGGTGCGTGTGATGCAACAGCAAAAACCGCTGGAAGGCGCGCAGCTCGTCATTATGACGATCGCGCTGTCCCTGGCGACATTCATGCAGGTGCTGGACTCCACCATTGCTAACGTGGCGATCCCCACTATCGCCGGGAACCTCGGCTCTTCACTGAGCCAGGGAACCTGGGTGATCACCTCATTCGGGGTGGCGAACGCTATCTCGATTCCGATCACCGGCTGGCTGGCAAAGCGTTTTGGCGAAGTAAGGCTATTCATGTGGTCAACTATCGCCTTCGTCATTGCGTCATGGGCATGCGGGATGTCCACCAGCCTGAACATGCTGATTTTCTTCCGCGTAATCCAGGGGATTGTCGCCGGTCCATTAATTCCGCTGTCACAAAGCTTGTTGTTGAATAACTATCCTCCCGCCAAGCGTTCCATCGCCCTGGCGCTATGGTCGATGACGGTGATTGTTGCCCCGATATGCGGCCCTATTCTTGGGGGCTATATCAGCGACAACTATCACTGGGGCTGGATATTTTTCATCAACGTGCCAATCGGTGCTGCGGTGGTATTAATGACCCTGCAAACCCTGCGCGGTCGGGAAACCAAAACCGAGCAGCGGCGCATCGATGCCATTGGTCTGGCCCTGCTGGTCATTGGTATCGGCAGTTTGCAGATTATGCTCGACCGCGGCAAAGAGCTGGACTGGTTCGCCTCTCAGGAGATTATCATCCTGACGGTGGTCGCCGTTGTCGCCATCAGCTTCCTGATCGTCTGGGAGCTTACCGACGAGCACCCCATTGTCGACCTCTCACTGTTTAAGTCGCGCAACTTTACCATCGGCTGTCTGTGTATCAGTCTGGCCTATATGCTCTACTTCGGCGCAATCGTCCTGCTGCCGCAGCTGTTGCAGGAGGTATACGGCTATACGGCAACCTGGGCCGGTCTGGCGTCAGCGCCGGTTGGGGTGATTCCGGTGATCTTATCGCCGATTATCGGCCGCTTCGCGCACAAGCTTGATATGCGTCGGTTAGTCACGTTCAGTTTTATTATGTACGCCGTCTGTTTCTACTGGCGTGCGTGGACGTTCGAACCGGGTATGGACTTTGGCGCATCGGCCTGGCCACAGTTTATTCAGGGGTTCGCGGTAGCCTGCTTCTTTATGCCGCTGACGACTATCACGCTGTCCGGCTTACCACCTGAGCGTCTGGCCGCGGCATCAAGTTTGTCGAACTTTACGCGAACGCTGGCCGGCTCTATTGGCACATCAATTACGACGACGATGTGGACTAACCGCGAGTCACTTCACCATGCGCAGTTAACGGAATCCGTTAATCCCTACAATCCAAATGCGCAGGCAATGTACGATAAGCTGCAAGATTTAGGGATGACGCACCAGCAGGCGTCAGGCTGGATAGCCCAGCAGATCACCAATCAGGGGCTGATTATTTCCGCCAACGAAATCTTCTGGATGTCGGCGGGGATCTTCCTGGTCTTGCTTGGCCTGGTGTGGTTTGCCAAACCACCCTTCGGTGCGGGCGGCGGCGGCGGTGGCGCGCACTAAATATCTGATAAAAGGGATCTGCGGATCCCTTTTTTATTGCCCCCTAGGAGTAATGCTTGTTAGTTAACGAGGATGAGTGGCACATACAGAGGTAATGAATCTGTTGCCTCCGGCGTATTGCTACGTTCACCTTATGTTTGTCACTTCTCTGAGGCAATACGACCTGTGAACGTGTTAAGGGTACTATCGCCGTACCCTTAACAATCCCGGCTCCCGACGGGAAAATCGATGAGGCGTTGACGGCTGACCGGGTCTGCCCGCAGGGATGCGGGCAGAGGGGACGGCCTGCAGGGACGCAGGCCCGGCCCCGACCCGACAGGCAGACGGCATAAGACGAATGAATCGCACTGCGACGATTTTCCCGCCGGGAGCCTGGGTTGCAAGGGAGGCGGCGGTGAGCCTCCCTTGCGCGTTCACGGGTATCTGCGCTTCAGAAAAGTGATGCCACTGAGGTGAACGGAACCCTGAGCCGAAATCACATGTTCTCCATAATGCTTAACTGACTGGCATTACCTACCAAGGAGGTGGTTTAGGGGAGAGGGACAATAAAAAACCCCGGTTATAAGCCGGGGTTAATTTAAATGCTGGAACAACTAATCAGTATGACTAAATATGCAGTTCCTGCAGTTTCTCTTTCGGCAGCGCCAGCTCTTCATTGCTGTTAACGCGTACATCATGCTCCAGAATATGACGTGCGATATCCTGTGCTTCGCTAAGAGAGTGCATCTGATACGTGCCACACTGGTAAACGTTCAGCTCCGGGATCTGGTTTTGATCCTGCACTTTCAGCACGTCCGCCATCGCCGCTTTCCACGCGTCGGCAACACGCTGCTCGTCTGGCGTACCAATCAGGCTCATGTAAAAGCCAGTGCGGCATCCCATCGGAGAGATATCGATAATCTCCACGCCGTTGCCGTTGAGATGGTTACGCATAAAACCTGCAAACAGGTGTTCCAGCGTGTGGATACCTTTCTCAGGCATCACTTCTTTGTTCGGAATGCAGAAACGCAGATCAAACACGGTGATTGCGTCGCCATGCGGGGTGTTCATCGTTTTTGCAACCCGGACCGCGGGAGCTTCCATCCGGGTGTGATCGACAGTAAAACTATCTAACAACGGCATTTAGCCACCTCCGATAAATTTTTTGAAAATAATCTGAACTCTTTGTTCCGGGGCGAGTCTGAGTATATGAAAGACGCGCATTTGTTATCATCATCCCTGTTTTCAGAGATGAAATTTTGGCCACTCCCGAGTGGCCTTTTTCTTTTGTATCAAGCGTGCTTTTCCAGCCACACGCTAAACGGCTCAGTATCAGCCGCTTCGATCTCCTGCTGACGACGCTTTGAAGCCTCGGTTTCAGCAATAAATTCCGCTTCCTGCAATATTTCTAACGGCTCTTCACGCAGCAGATTTCGGTAAGCCTCACCCAGCGCTTTACCCGTGCCGCCAATGCCTTCATCAATCATAGACCGTAGGATGCGGGCAGAGAAAGTCAGTTCTGGGTTGTCAAAACAGGCAACCAGTTCATCACAGACCTTTTGATACTCCTCTCCCCCATCGATGCTGTCCAGCGTTTGTGCCACGCGTTTCAGATCGCGGAACAGATCTTTCCCTACCTTAGGCAGCGGGAACTGGGCTGTTTCACAGCCAATACCTAACGTCAACCCAGGCTTACGACCTTCAAGAATCACCCGATTCCAGTTTTTACGCGTACACAGCAATTCATCGCTGCTCATTTCCGGGGCATCGGCCAGCGCACACCAGACCATAAACAGATCGAGGAAACGCACCTGCTGCTCGTCCACGCCGATCGGTGAGAACGGGTTGATATCCAGTGAGCGAACTTCGATGTACTCAATACCGCCACGCAGAAGCGCGTCAGAAGGCGTTTCGCCACGACGAGTGACGCGTTTCGGGCGAATAGGCGCATACAGCTCATTTTCAATCTGCAGAACGTTGCTGTTGATTTGCAGACGCTTACCGTCCTTCTCCAGACCGATCGCCGCGTACTCCTCGGAAGGGGTTTTAATCGCGCGCTTTAATCCTGCCACATACTCATGCAAATCGTTAAACGTAATTCCGAGATTGCTTTGCGACTTATTGGTATAGCCCAAATCACTCAGGCGCAGTGACGTCGCATACGGCAGGTAATACATCCCACAGTCGGTTTTTTCAAACGGCAGGGTTGTCGGTTTTCCTTGCAGGAAAGAGGAACAAATGGCCGGAGAGGCGCCAAACAGATACGGGATCACCCAACCAAAACGGTAGTAGTTGCGGATCAGACGGAAGTAACCCGCGGAGATCTTCTCTTTAGCATCTTCGCCGTCCGTTACGCCACATTTCGCCTGCCAGAAAGCCATCGGCAATGAGAAATTGTAGTGTACGCCGGAGATAGTCTGCATCAGCGCGCCGTAACGGTTTTTGAGGCCTTCACGGTACAGCGTTTTCAGACGACCGGTATTCGACGTACCGTACTGTGCCAGTTCGATATCCTGGCCTTCGGCAATATAGCAAGGCATGCTCAGCGGCCACATACGCTCGTCGCCCAGGTTCCTGGCGGTATACCGATGCAGGTCGCGCATAAATGTGAGCATTTTCTCAATGTCGTCGCCTGGAGGCGTAATAAACTCCAGCAGCGCTTCGGCAAAGTCAGTGGTTATCCATTTATGCGTTAGCGCTGAGCCTAACACCTCAGGATGGCCTGTCGTTGCTAATGACCCATCTGCATTAACGCGCAGCGTTTCGCGCTCCAGCCCACGTTGAATCCCCTTTAACGCCTGAGGATGGTTTTCCAGCCAGGCCAGCGCCTGTGATACGTCCGGGATCAAATTGACCTCCCGCCTGTCAAAATCGTTTTAATTAGCATAATGGTATTGGTTACCCTGAAGGCTATCTCACAACACAATTAGTGCCACCACATAATGCCTTGCGTCGTAACCGCTGCGACAACTACATAGCGCAGCGCCTTGCCAAGGCATAAGAAAAAAAGTACTGGACCCCACGAGATGCGCATCCATCCAGCTAACAGGCACAGTAAATCACCCACAACCGGCATCCAGCTTAATAATAGTGTGACAGCGCCATAGCGCCGCAGCCAGCCAGTGGCTTTTTCTTGCCAGCGCGATGTTTTACGCAATGGAAAGAAACGCCCAAGGATAACGTTAGTTAACCCTCCAAGGCTATTACCCATTGTTGCTGTTAAGACTAAGACCCAGGGATGACTTATCCCAGAGACCAGCAAAGCAACTAAAACAACTTCAGAATTGCCGGGTAATAGCGTAGCGCTGAGAAAACTGCTGGCAAACAGTGACAGGAGCGATAGTCCATCACTCACAATAACCGGACATCCACCGCGTCCATTCCTGCGGCACGCGCCGCCTGCAGTCCAAAATCGGCATCTTCAAACACGACACAGCGCGCCGGAGCAACACCCATACGTTCGGCACAGAGCAAAAACGTATCAGGAGCAGGTTTATGGTGTTGTACGTGATCGGCTGCGACTACAGCATCAAAATAGCGACGCAGCCCAAGGTGTGCGAGCAGAGCTTCCGCAATCGCGCTTTCACTCCCCGTACCTACCGACATAGGACGACGACCATGCCAGGCTTTCACGACGTCAACCAATGGCAAAGGCTGGACGCTATCCAGCAGCATGCTTCTCACCTTGTCGGTTTTTTCACGCGCCAAGGCATGAGGGTCAAGATCGGCATGATTCAATTCAATTACCGACTGAGCAATACGCCACGTTGGGGAGCCATTGAGGGCGACCATGGCTTGTTCATCAAAACGTAACCCATAATGCCCCAATACCTCATGCCACGCCTTACGGTGCGTTGGCTCGGTATCCAGGATGGTGCCATCCATATCAAAAATCAAACCCGCATAACGTTCGTACATCGTCTTCTCACAAGCCGAATGACCAGACGTTATTTTATCGTAATTGATTGATTTTGTCGCTGACAGCGAATTAAGGGGTGTTCCGGGAGTATGTGGAAATGATTCAAAGGAGAGAAGATGGTGCATCCGGGAGTTATCTCGGAGAAGATGGTGCATCCGGGAGGATTCGAACCTCCGACCGCTCGGTTCGTAGCCGAGTACTCTATCCAGCTGAGCTACGGATGCATCAGGGAAACTTGCTTTACTGCAGACTTGATGTCGCTGCTAAAGCGCTATCAAGTAAGATGGTGCATCCGGGAGGATTACTCGGCTGCGCCTCGCCCTGCGGGCCGTTACTGAAGCAACGTTATCCTCCCTGGTGCTTGCGATTATCTCGCAGACCATGAAACAACAGTTTTACTGTTATCTCGGAGAAGATGGTGCATCCGGGAGGATTCGAACCTCCGACCGCTCGGTTCGTAGCCGAGTACTCTATCCAGCTGAGCTACGGATGCATCGGGAAACTTGCTTTACTGCCGATATTGATATCGTAATGAGCGATATCAAGTAAGAGATGGTGCATCCGGGAGGATTACTCGGCTGCGCCTCGCCCTGTGGGCCGTTGCTGAAGCAACGTTATCCTCCCTGGTGCTCGCGATTATCTCGCAGACCATGAAACAACAGTTGTGCTGTTATCTCGGAGAAGATGGTGCATCCGGGAGGATTCGAACCTCCGACCGCTCGGTTCGTAGCCGAGTACTCTATCCAGCTGAGCTACGGATGCATCAGGGAAACTTACTTACTGCAGATTTGATATCACTGCTAAAGTGATATCGATTTTCTGTAACAACGCTAATGCGCTATTGCAGAGAAGATGGTGCATCCGGGAGGATTCGAACCTCCGACCGCTCGGTTCGTAGCCGAGTACTCTATCCAGCTGAGCTACGGATGCAAATGGCGGTGAGGCGGGGATTCGAACCCCGGATGCAGCTTTTGACCGCATACTCCCTTAGCAGGGGAGCGCCTTCAGCCTCTCGGCCACCTCACCAACACGCCTCTTGCGAGTGCTTCGAAGAACTTGTTTCTGCTCATCGTCGCTGCGTGGCGCACATATTACTTTCTGGGACTTATAAGTCAAACAATTTTTCCAGCGCTTTTATCGTTTGCACATTTCACGCGCAATTAGTCTGCAAAAACGGCAAAAAGAGTGTTTTATCAACAGATAAATTGGCAATTTCCTGAGGCAATGAACAAACGGAAAAATCGCAGGGAAAGGCAATGCGCGGATGAGAATCGAAAAAATGAGGAAGACGAAGAAGAAAAGAGAAGAAAAGGGATAATTCAATCAGGTTGCGCCTCACCAGAAAGGTGAGACGCGAAAACCTTAGTAACTGGACTGCTGGGATTTTTCAGCCTGGATACGCTGGTAGATCTCTTCACGATGGACAGAAACTTCTTTCGGGGCGTTTACGCCAATGCGCACCTGGTTGCCCTTCACCCCTAAAACTGTCACGGTGACCTCATCGCCTATCATGAGGGTCTCACCAACTCGACGAGTCAGAATCAGCATTCTTTGCTCCTTGAAAGATTAAAAGAGTCGGGTCTCTCTGTATCCCGGCATTATCCATCATATAACGCCAAAAAGTAAGCGATGACAAACACCTAAGTGTAAGCAGTCACGGCATCACATTCTGTTAAACCTAAGTTTAGCCGATATACACAACTTCAACCTGACTTTATCGTTGTCGATAGCGTTGATACAAACGCTGCGGATTGAAGTCCGCAGCGTCGACTTACGCTTATAATTATTACAGTTTTGCGCTGACCCAGCCTTTCACACTGGCTAACGCTGCTGGCAGAGCCGCAGCATCCGTACCACCGGCTTGCGCCATGTCCGGACGACCACCACCCTTACCGCCTACCTGCTGAGCGACCATTCCAACCAGTTCCCCTGCTTTCACGCGATCTGTCACGTCCTTAGACACACCCGCAATCAGAGAAACCTTACCTTCCACTACCGTTGCCAGAACGATAACGGTAGACCCCAGTTGATTTTTCAGATCATCAACCATGGTACGCAACATTTTCGGCTCAACGTCCGCGAGTTCGCTGACCAGCAGCTTCACGCCATTGATATCAACCGCTTTGCTGGAGAGATTTGCACTCTCCTGCGCCGCAGCCTGTTCCTTCAATTGCTGCAATTCTTTTTCGAGTTGACGCGTACGCTCCAGCACGGAACGAACTTTGTCACCAATATTCTGGCTATCGCCTTTCAGCAGCTGCGCAATATCGCTTAAGCGATCGCTCTCAGCATGCACGGTTTGGATAGCGCCTTCACCGGTCACAGCTTCGATACGACGAACGCCCGCCGCAGTGCCTGACTCAGACACAATACGGAACAGACCGATATCACCCGTACGGCTGGCATGAGTACCACCACACAGTTCGGTAGAGAAATCCCCCATGCTCAGAACACGCACGTGGTCGTCATATTTCTCGCCAAACAGCGCCATTGCGCCTTTGGCTTTCGCCGCTTCGAGATCCATGATGTTCGTTTCAATCGGCAGATTGCGACGAATTTGCGCATTCACCAGATCTTCAACGGCACGGATTTCAGCAGGCTTCATAGCTTCAGTATGAGAGAAGTCGAAGCGCAGCACTTTATCGTTAACCAACGAGCCTTTCTGTGCCACATGCGTGCCCAGTACCTGGCGCAGCGCCGCGTGCATCAGGTGCGTTGCGGAGTGGTTCAAGCGAATGCGCGCACGACGAGTTTCATCAACATCAGCCTGTACTGCATCGCCAATTTTCAGAGTACCCGCAGACAGCTTACCAATGTGACCAATCGCCTGGCCATATTTCTGCGTGTCGCTCACGGCAAACGCGAAGCCTGCGCCTTTCAGTTCACCCTTGTCGCCAACCTGACCACCAGATTCCGCATAGAACGGAGTCTGATCCAGTACGACAACTGCGTCCTGACCTGCGTTAATTGCGTCTACCGCTTTACCATCAACAAACAGCGCGGTCACTTTGCCGTTCAGTTCCAGGTGTTCGTAGCCTTTAAATTCAGAGGCGCCATCAACACGAATCATCGCATTGTAGTCTGCGCCAAAGCCGCTGGCTTCACGTGCGCGACGGCGCTGTTCTTCCATTGCGGCTTCAAAGCCCGCTTCGTCAACCTTAATGTTGCGCTCGCGGCAAACGTCCGCCGTCAGGTCAACCGGGAAACCGTAGGTGTCATACAGACGGAATGCGGTTTCGCCATCCAGTGTATCACCGGACAGTTTTGCCAGTTCTTCATCCAGCAGCGCCAGACCACGCTCCAGTGTACGCGCAAACTGCTCTTCTTCGGTTTTCAGAACTTGCTCAACCATAGCCTGCTGACGCTTCAGTTCTTCACCTGCGGAGCCCATGACGTCCACCAGCGGACCAACCAGCTTGTAGAAGAAGGTATCCTTCGCGCCCAGCATGTTGCCATGACGTACCGCGCGACGAATGATACGACGCAGCACATAACCACGGTTTTCATTCGACGGGACAACGCCATCGGCAATCAGGAATGCACAGGAGCGGATATGGTCAGCGATAACGCGAAGCGACTTGTTGCTCAGATCGGTCGCACCAGTGACTTTCGCCACGGACTCAATCAGTGAACGGAACAGGTCGATTTCATAGTTGGAGTTAACGTGTTGCAGCACGGCCGCAATACGCTCAAGGCCCATACCGGTATCCACGGACGGCTTCGGCAGCGGTTCCATGGTACCGTCAGCCTGACGGTTGAACTGCATGAAGACGATGTTCCAGATCTCAATGTAGCGATCGCCATCTTCTTCTGCGCTTCCCGGAGGGCCACCCCAAATGTGGTCGCCATGGTCGTAGAAAATTTCGGTGCACGGACCGCAAGGGCCGGTATCACCCATCTGCCAGAAGTTGTCGGAAGCATAAGCCGCGCCTTTGTTATCACCGATACGGATGATACGTTCGCGCGGAATGCCGACTTCTTTTTCCCAGATTTCATAGGCTTCATCGTCAGTTTCATAGACGGTGACCCACAGACGCTCTTTTGGCAGGGCAAACCAGTTTTCACCGGTCAGCAGTTCCCATGCGTATTGAATAGCATCATGTTTGAAATAATCGCCGAAGCTGAAGTTGCCCAGCATTTCGAAGAAAGTATGGTGACGTGCAGTGTAACCGACGTTTTCCAGGTCGTTGTGCTTACCGCCCGCACGCACGCAACGCTGCGAGGTGGTTGCGCGGGAATAATTACGCTTGTCGAGGCCAAGGAACACATCCTTGAACTGGTTCATCCCGGCGTTGGTAAACAACAAAGTAGGGTCATTGTTCGGTACCAGGGAGCTGCTGGCAACTACCTGATGTCCTTTACTATGGAAAAAATCGAGAAACGCCTGACGGATCTCAGCGGTGCTCTTGCTCATAATTATCCTGAAGAAATCAAGCTAACGAAATGTCATTACCAGCATCGGCACGTAAACTGCGCCTCTGGCAATCGAAAAGTGGGAATAAGATAAGTTTTCTTTACTGGGAAGTAAAATCCCGTATGCGCTCAATCGTCAAAATTTCGCCATATTGCCTGAATATCTTCCATCAGATAGCCACGGTAGAGCAAAAAGCGCTGGACCTTTACCTTATCTGAAAAATCTACAGGTAAAGGTTCTCCGTATTTACGAATGGCCTGCGCGCGCACAAGTGCTGCCCAGTCAATTTCGCACTCGCGCATGGCTCGTTCAACGGCTTCCCGCGAAATCCCTTTTTGGTTTAATTCCTGACGCACACGCGCGGGTCCATAACCTTTACGGCTACGGCTGGAGATAAACTGCTGAACAAAGCGGTCATCATCCAGATAACGACTTTCAATACACCAGGCGATGACCTTGTCGTAATCCTCCGGCGTTGCATCAATGTCTTCCGGTCCATTTTTTCCCATCACCGGAGCGGCCAGCTTACGCCGCAGTTCCTGCTCGCTGTGATCGCGCATCGCCAGTATACGTACAGCGCGGTCAAGAAGTCGGGAATAAGCGGAGCGGCGGGAAGTTGCTTCTGTCATAGTGAGCCTTCAGAAATGGAAAAGGGCTGCATGGTATGCAGCCCTTCTATGTGCGATAACGTCAGATTATCAGAAATCTTCGTTCGTTTCTTTTACATCTTCACCGCTGTCATCAACAGAGAAGTCTGGTTTTGAATCCGGGTTATTGAGCAGTAACTCGCGTACTTTCTTCTCAATTTCCTTCGCAGTTGCCGGGTTTTCCTTCAGCCAGTTAGTGGCATTCGCTTTACCCTGACCAATTTTCTCACCGTTGTAGCTGTACCATGCACCGGCTTTTTCAATCAGCTTCTCTTTCACGCCCAAATCAACCAGTTCGCCGTAGAAGTTGATACCTTCACCGTAAAGAATCTGGAATTCAGCCTGTTTGAACGGCGCTGCAATTTTGTTTTTCACGACCTTAACACGGGTTTCGCTACCAACCACGTTGTCGCCTTCTTTCACCGCGCCAATACGACGGATATCCAGGCGAACAGAAGCATAGAATTTCAGGGCGTTACCACCGGTGGTGGTTTCCGGGTTACCGAACATAACGCCAATCTTCATACGGATCTGGTTGATGAAAATCAGTAGCGTGTTGGACTGCTTCAGGTTACCGGCCAGCTTACGCATGGCCTGGCTCATCATACGTGCCGCAAGGCCCATGTGAGAGTCACCAATCTCGCCTTCGATTTCTGCCTTCGGCGTCAATGCGGCAACGGAGTCGACAACGATAACGTCAACCGCACCGGAGCGCGCCAGCGCATCACAGATTTCCAGCGCTTGTTCACCGGTATCAGGCTGAGAGCACAGCAGGTTGTCGATATCAACGCCAAGCTTGCGCGCATAGACGGGATCCAGTGCGTGTTCCGCATCGATGAACGCACAGGTTTTACCTTCGCGCTGGGCGGCAGCAATAACCTGCAGGGTCAGCGTCGTTTTACCGGAAGATTCAGGCCCGTAGATTTCAACGATACGGCCCATTGGCAAACCGCCCGCGCCCAATGCGATATCCAGAGAAAGCGAACCGGTGGAGATGGTTTCCACATCCATGGAACGGTCTTCACCCAGGCGCATGATGGAGCCTTTACCGAATTGCTTTTCGATCTGACCCAGCGCTGCCGCCAACGCTTTCTGTTTGTTTTCGTCGATAGCCATTAATTACTCCTGTCATGCCGCTTTCGGGTTAAACCGCGAAACGTGATAGATAATGTTCTGTTGGGGCAATTATACTGTATGCTCATACAGTATCAAGTGTTTTGTAGAAATTGTTGCCACAGGGTTTGTAACGCGTAGGCGGTCGCCTGTCGACGTACCGCATCGCGATCGCCGCTGAAGCATTCCCGGCGGGTAATCCCCTCGCCGCTCGCGCTGGCAAAAGCGAACCATACCGTCCCCACGGGCTTTTCTTCACTGCCGCCATCTGGCCCCGCAATGCCGCTAATCGAAACAGCGAAATGCGCGCGGGCCGCTTTTAGCGCGCCAATCGCCATCTCCACCACCACAGGTTCGCTCACCGCCCCATGCTGGACCAGCGTCTCTTCGCGCACGCCAATCATCTGCGCTTTGGCTCCATTGCTGTAGGTCACAAACCCGCGCTCAAACCAGGCGGAGCTGCCGGCAATATCCGTAATTGCTTTGGCTACCCAGCCGCCGGTGCAGGATTCCGCCGTCGTCACGGTTGCCCCGCGCGCTTTCAACGCCAGGCCAACCTGCTCGCTTAACTGCATCAGTTCACTGTCGGTCATTTCAGCCTCTGTCAGTTAAAAAAATATGCCGGACAAGATAGCACTTTCATAACCAAGATGGGGATGAGGAGACAATTTTACGAGGGGCATTCAGAAAATAGATAAACCGCATTCAAAAGAGTACCGGATAACGCACCAGGATAGCCTATTCGGTCTACAAGGAATTGCCCCTGTAGACCGATAACAAATGATTACTGCACGCGCGCCAGCGCGACCGCCTGACCCAATTGCCACACGGCCATTGCATAGTGGGTACTGTGGTTATAGCGGGTGATGGTGTAGAAGTTCGGCAGTCCATACCAATACTGATAACCGGTACCGATATCCAGTCGCAGAAGGCTGGCCTGCTGATGATTACCCAGAGACTGCTGCGGCGTCAGGCCCGCGGCGGCAAGCTGAGAAATGCTGTACTGGGTTTTAAAGCCGTTCGCCAGCCCAGGCGCCTGGCCATTCGCCGGAACCGCAACCATATCGCCTTTCACCCAGCCGTGGCCTTTGAAATAGTTCGCCACGCTACCGATAGCATCAACCGGATCCCACAGGTTAATGTGACCATCGCCATTGAAATCAACGGCATATTGTTTATAGGAAGATGGCATAAATTGGCCGTAGCCCATCGCCCCTGCGAAAGAACCTTTCAAATCGAGCGGATCGTCGCTTTCATCTCGCGCCATCAGCAGGAAGGTTTCCAGTTCACCAGAGAAATATTCCGCACGACGAGGATAGTTAAACGACAACGTCGCTAACGCATCCAGAATCCGCGTTTTACCCATCACGCGGCCCCAGCGAGTCTCTACGCCAATAATGCCAACGATAATTTCCGGCGGTACGCCGTAGACCTGCCATGCACGGTTCAGCGCATCTTCATATTGGTTCCAGAAGGCCACACCGTTTTGTACGTTATCCGGAGTGATGAACTGTTTACGATACCGCAGCCATGCACCGTTAGGTCCGGCTGGCGGTTGAGTCGTCGGCGCCTGGCGGTCCATCAAACGCAATACCGAGTCCAGACGCTTGGCCTGCGACAGGATCTCCTGCAGCTGCTGGCGGTCAAAGCCGTGCTTGTTCACCATTTTCTCGATGAACTGCTGCGCGTTTGGATTATTGGCAAAATCGCCGCCCGTTTGCATGACATTGTGCTGTGGCTCAAGCAGGAAGCCGCCGGATGGCGTACCCGTAGTCGTTTGAGTCTCTGAAGGTTTAGGTTTGCTGCTACAAGCAGCAAGCAATACAAAAAGGGGCAGTAACGCTACATAACGACGCTTGAACATGAGACATCCATTAAACAAATTCAGCCTGGGAGAAGTATGGTAAAGCATCCTCCGCCACACAAGGAAGCAGTAGTCGCTCTCCTTCACAGAATTTCTCCCCTCTTGCACTCCTGACCGGCACATTTGCGCGTTCTCACGCACAATCTTTCAAATTAAAATATTTATCTTTCATTTTGCGATCAAAATAACACTTTTAAATCTTTCGATCCGATTAAAATTAGTTACCGTTTGGCAAGATAACTAAAACCCCTACAGGAGAGAATAATGATCGACACCATCACACTCGGTGCTGAGTGGTTTATCGGATTGTTCCAGAAAGGCGGAGAGGTGTTTACCGGCATGGTGACCGGTATTCTGCCTCTGCTGATCAGTCTGCTGGTCATCATGAATGCGCTGATTAACTTTATCGGTCAGCAACGTATTGAACGTTTTGCCCAGCGCTGCGCCGGAAACCCGCTGTCCCGCTATCTACTGCTGCCGTGCATCGGCACATTTGTGTTTTGTAATCCTATGACGCTGAGCCTGGGCCGCTTTATGCCGGAAAAGTTCAAGCCCAGCTACTACGCAGCCGCCTCTTACAGCTGCCATTCAATGAACGGCTTATTTCCCCACATCAACCCCGGTGAGCTGTTCGTCTATCTGGGGATCGCCAGCGGACTGACCACGCTGGGTCTTCCGCTCAGCCCGCTGGCGGTGAGCTATTTGCTGGTCGGCCTGGTGACCAACTTCTTCCGCGGCTGGGTGACCGATTTCACCACCACCATCTTTGAGAAAAAAATGGGTATTCAACTTGAGCAGAAAGTACATCTGGCGGGAGTAGCATCATGACGCGTATTCGTATTGAAAAAGGCACCGGCGGCTGGGGCGGCCCGCTTGAACTGGATGCCGTGCCAGGCAAGAAAATTGTCTATATCACCGCCGGGACTCGCCCCGCAATAGTCGACAGGATAGCCAGCCTGACAGGTTGGCAGGCCGTTGATGGCTTCAAAGAAGGCGAGCCGCCAGAGAACGAAATTGGCGTGGCGATCATCGACTGCGGCGGCACGCTGCGCTGCGGGATCTATCCAAAACGCCGTATACCAACAGTGAATATTCACGCGACGGGTAAATCCGGTCCGCTGGCCCAATATATTATCGAAGATATCTATGTCTCTGGCGTGAAAGAAGAAAACATTACCGTTATCGGTGAAGCATCCGCTGCGCCAACGCCTGCAAACAGCACGATGGGTCGCGAGTACGACACCAGCAAGAAAATTACCGAACAAAGCGACGGTCTGTTGGCAAAAGTCGGCATGGGAATGGGTTCAGCCGTTGCGGTTCTGTTTCAGGCCGGGCGAGACACTATCGATACCGTCCTGAAAACCATTCTGCCGTTTATGGCGTTCGTCTCGGCGCTGATCGGCATCATTATGGCGTCTGGCCTGGGGGACTGGATTGCCCATGGACTCGCACCGCTGGCCAGCCATCCGCTGGGGCTGGTAACCCTGGCGCTGATCTGCTCTTTCCCGCTGCTGTCCCCTTTCCTCGGCCCTGGTGCGGTCATCGCCCAGGTTATCGGCGTCCTGATCGGCGTACAGATTGGTTTGGGGAACATTCCTCCGCATCTGGCGCTACCTGCCTTGTTCGCCATTAACGCCCAGGCGGCATGCGACTTTATTCCAGTCGGATTGTCGCTAGCCGAAGCGCGCCAGGACACGGTCCGCGTCGGTGTGCCATCCGTACTGGTGAGTCGTTTTCTGACCGGCGCACCGACCGTTCTCATCGCCTGGTTTGTTTCCGGCTTTATTTACCAATAAGAGGCACTCAAAAATGACCGTGATTTATGAAACCACCATCACCCGCATCGGCCAGAGCGCCCCGGATGCACTCTGCGACCAGATGCTAATTACCTTTCGTGAAGGCGCGCCTGCGGATATCGAAGAATTTTGCTTCATCCATTGCCATGGGGAGCTGAACGGCTCTTTGCAGGCTGGGATCCAATTTGAGCTAGGCCAGCATCACTACCCGGTCACAGCCGTTGGCAGCGTGGCGGAACAAAACTTACGTGAACTGGGGCATATCACTCTGCGTTTTGACGGACTGAGTGAAGCGGAATTTCCCGGCACCGTACACGTTGCGGGCCCCGTACCGGACGGTATCGCACCGGGCTGTATTTTGAAGTTTATTGCTTAAGATTGAAGGAGATAAAGATGAATCAGGTTGCCGTTGTCATTGGTGGAGGCCAGACCCTGGGGGCATTCCTTTGCCGTGGGCTTGCGACAGAAGGGTACCGCGTCGCGGTGGTGGATATCCAAAGCGATAAAGCCGCCAACGTCGCACAGGAAATTAACGCCGAGTTTGGCGAAGGCACCGCCTACGGTTTTGGCGCTGATGCCACCAGCGAACAAAGTGTGCTGGCGCTGTCGCGCGGAGTGGATGAAATATTTGGCCGCGTCGATCTGCTGGTTTACAGCGCGGGTATCGCTAAAGCCGCGTTTATCAGCGACTTTCAGCTTGGGGATTTCGACCGCTCGCTGCAGGTGAATCTGGTCGGCTACTTCCTCTGCGCACGGGAATTTTCACGCCTGATGATCCGCGATGGCGTCCAGGGACGCATTATCCAGATCAACTCCAAATCAGGGAAAGTGGGCAGTAAACACAACTCAGGCTATAGCGCGGCAAAATTTGGCGGCGTAGGTTTAACCCAGTCGCTGGCGCTGGATCTGGCGGAATACGGGATCACCGTGCATTCACTGATGCTCGGCAATCTGCTGAAATCACCGATGTTTCAGTCATTATTACCGCAATATGCGACCAAGCTTGGCCTTAAGCCAGACGAAGTCGAGCAGTACTACATTGATAAGGTTCCGCTTAAGCGCGGCTGCGATTATCAGGACGTGCTGAACATGCTGCTGTTTTACGCCAGCCCGAAAGCCTCTTACTGCACCGGTCAGTCCATTAACGTGACCGGTGGTCAGGTGATGTTCTAAGAAACATGATTGCCCGGTGGCGCTGCGCTTACCGGGCCTACACACATCTGGTCGGATAAGGCACAGCCGCCATCCGGCAAAATCAAAGGAGCACATTATGGTTTCCGCACTGATTACCGTCGCCGCTATCGCCTGGTGCCTGCAACTGGCGCTCGGTGGCTGGCAAATATCCCGCTTTAACCGGGCGTTTGATCAACTCTGCCAGCGGGGTCGGGTTGGCGTAGGTCGTTCCGGTGGACGGTTTAAACCCCGCGTGGTGGTCGCCATCGCGCTAGATGAACAGCAGCGGGTTACCGATTCGTTATTTATGAAAGGTCTTACTGTATTTGCCAGGCCCGGTAAAATTGTCACGATAATGGGCAAACATCTTGATGATTTACAGCCTGATGTGATCTTTCCCCATGATCCGTTAGCGCAGAATGCACTATCATTGGCGCTTAAACTGAAACATGGGTAATTTCGTTGTGAATGCTAATAGCTTGCGAAATTATCATTTTGCAACCTATTAAGTCAGGGTAATCACGCCTATGAAACCTCGTCAGCGACAGGCAGCCATACTGGAGCACCTGCAAAAGCAGGGGAAATGCTCGGTTGAAGAACTGGCCCACTACTTTGACACAACCGGCACGACCATTCGCAAAGACCTGGTCATTCTGGAGAATGCCGGAACCGTCATTCGTACCTATGGCGGTGTGGTATTAAATAAAGATGAATCCGACCCGCCAATCGATCACAAAACGCTAATCAATACGCATAAAAAAGAGCAGATTGCCGAAGCCGCCGTCCGTTTTATTCACGATGGCGACTCGATTATTCTGGATGCGGGCAGCACCGTATTGCAGATGGTGCCGATGCTCACCCGCTTTAGCAACATCACCGTCATGACCAACAGTCTGCACATTGTTAACGCCCTTTCAGAACTGGACAACGAGCAAACTATCCTGATGCCCGGCGGGACTTTTCGCAAAAAATCTGCGTCATTTCACGGTCAGCTGGCAGAAAACGCCTTTGAGCAGTTCAGCTTTGATAAACTCTTCATGGGCACCGACGGCATTGACCTCAATGCCGGCGTGACCACCTTTAATGAGGTGTTTAGCGTCAGTAAAGCGATGTGCAATGCCGCTCGCGAAGTGATTCTGATGGCTGACTCGTCAAAATTTGGGCGCAAAAGCCCCAATGTTGTGTGCAGTCTGGAAAGCGTCGACAAGCTGATTACCGATGCGGGTATCGACCCAGCGTTTCGTCAGGCGCTGGAAGCAAAAGGGATTGAAGTGATCATAACCGGAGAAACCAATGAGTGATGCACTACTGAACGCGGGCCGTCAGACGTTAATGCTGGAGCTACAGGAAGCCAGCCGACTGCCTGAACGACTGGGCGATGATTTTGTCCGCGCCGCCAATACTATCATCCACTGCGAAGGCAAAGTGATTGTCTCCGGGATTGGCAAATCAGGCCATATTGGCAAAAAAATAGCCGCGACCCTCGCCAGTACCGGCACGCCCGCCTTTTTTGTGCATCCGGCTGAAGCGCTGCATGGCGACTTAGGGATGATTGAAAGCCGTGATGTCATGCTGTTTATTTCCTACTCCGGCGGCGCAAAAGAACTGGATCTCATCATTCCGCGCCTGGAAGACAAGTCCGTCGCTCTGCTGGCAATGACCGGAAAACCGACCTCACCGCTGGGTCTGGCAGCCAAAGCCGTGCTGGATATTTCCGTTGAGCGTGAAGCCTGTCCGATGCGCCTGGCACCGACTTCCAGCACCGTGAACACTCTGATGATGGGCGACGCATTGGCAATCGCCGTGATGCAGGCGCGCGGCTTTAACGAAGAAGATTTTGCCCGCTCGCATCCGGCGGGTGCGCTGGGCGCTCGTCTGTTAAATAAAGTGCATCATCTGATGCGCCGTGACGATGCCATTCCGCAGGTGACGCTCACCACCAGCGTCATGGACGCGATGCTGGAACTAAGCCGTACGGGTCTTGGCCTGGTGGCAGTCTGCGACGACGAGTCGCTGGTGAAAGGCGTCTTTACCGACGGCGACCTGCGCCGCTGGCTGGTTGGCGGCGGAGCGCTCACCACTCAGGTTAGCGAAGCAATGACCCATAATGGCATTACGCTGCAGGCCCAGAGCCGCGCCATTGACGCCAAAGAGATCCTGATGAAGCGCAAAATCACTGCCGCACCGGTGGTAGATGAAAACGGTAAACTCACCGGTGCTATCAACCTGCAGGATTTCTATCAGGCAGGTATTCTCTAATCCTTCAGCCCCAGACGTTTCGCCAGCCGGTGCAGGTTGGCGACGTCTGTTTCCAGCGCCCGCGCACTTGCCGCCCAACTGTGATTATTTTGCGCCAACGCCCGGCGGATCATCTCCCGCTGGAATGACTCCGTTGCCTCACGCAGGTTGCGATGCTGCGGGATCTCCGCAACAACCTCCGCCTGCAGAGCCGGGGTTTCATCCTGCAGGGCAAAATGCTGCGCCTCAAGCACCACTTCATCCCCTGCCCTGGTGGCCCTTGCCAGAACAACCGCCCGGTGAATGGCATGTTCCAGCTCACGCACGTTCCCGGGCCAGCCGTAATTCAACAGATGGCTACGCGCGCCGGGACTTAACACCACGCGGGAAAGTCCCAGCCGCAGCCGACATTGTTCGCAAAAATAACCGGCCAGCAGTACCACATCTTCGCCGCGTTCACGAAGGGGCGGTACGGAAAGGGGAAAGACGCTCAGACGGTGGAACAAATCCGCACGGAAATTCCCGGCCAGCACCTCTTCCCGTAAATCACGGTTCGTTGCCGCCAGCACCCGAACATCCACGCGCAGGCTGCGATCGTCACCCACACGCTGAATATCGCCGTACTGCAACACACGTAGCAACTTAGCCTGTAACGCCAGCGAGAGCTCGCCAATCTCATCGAGAAACAGCGTCCCATTGTCAGCCATTTCAAACTTACCGCTACGATTGCTGATAGCCCCGGTAAAGGCGCCTTTTACGTGACCAAACAGCTCACTTTCCGCTACGGTTTCCGGCAACGCCGCGCAGTTCAGATACACCAGCGGATTCACCGCGCGCGGCGAACCTTCATGGATAGCCTTAGCTACCAGCTCCTTCCCGGTCCCCGTTTCGCCGCTAATCAGTACGTTGAGATCGGATCCCGCCACAATCTCAATCTCTTTTTTCAACTGCAGCATATTGGGCGACAGGCCAATCATTTGGGTTTCAGTCACCTGCTCGAAGGCCGTCGACGAGCCCGGCAACATATTCTGGCTTTCCAGTTGTTCAATCAGCAGCGCATTGCTCAGCGCGCCCGCCGCCAGCGCGGCAATCAGCCTAAGTTCTTCATCGCTGAAAACATCGAATTGATCGGGCTCCATGCCATCCAGCGTTAACGCGCCAATCAGATTTTGACCGGCGAACAGCGGTAAGCCAATGCAGGCGTGTACCTTCAGGCTCTCCTGGCCCGGAATCAGCCCATCGTAAGGGTCTGGCAAATCGCTGTCGGCAGGGAAACGAACCACGTCCCCGGCACGGGCAATCGCCTCCAGACGAGGATGCCCTTCCAGAGTAAAGCGCCTGCCGAGAACGTCCTGCGCCAGCCCATCGATTGCCAGCGGAATAAACTGTCGCGACTCATAGCGCAGCAATGCCGACGCGTCGCACTCCAACACCTGACGCAAGGTGGTTATCAGGCGTTGAAAACGGTCCTGATGTCCAATACCGCTTTGTAATTCAATGGCGATACCCGCCAGCACGTCTACGGAAAAACTCATGACGACCTCATTGTCATTTTGACAATTCATATTGTCATATTGACAATAAAATGAATAGTCATTTTGACTACCACCTTATAGGCATTAAAAAACAAACCCTTTAAAATCAACAATTAAAAAGTTGGCACGCAACCTGCAATAAGCAAAACATCTTTTTTAGAAAACGCTGAATTAATTACTGAGGTTGCTATGTCTATTCTGGTTAAAAATAACATTCATTGGGTTGGCCAACGTGACTGGGAAGTTCGTGATTTCCACGGGACTGAATATAAAACGCTGCGCGGTAGCAGCTACAACAGCTATCTCATCCGTGAAGAAAAAAATGTCCTGATCGATACAGTAGACCACAAGTTTAGCCGTGAATTCGTGCAGAACCTGCGCAGTGAAATTGACCTGGCAGATATCGACTACATCATCATTAACCACGCGGAAGAGGACCATGCCGGTGCGCTGACTGAGCTGATGTCCTGCATCCCTGACACGCCAATTTACTGCACAGCCAACGCTATTGACTCTATCAACGGGCACCACCACCACCCGGAGTGGAACTTCAACGTGGTGAAAACCGGCGACTCGCTGGACATTGGCAACGGTAAGCAGCTGATCTTCGTTGAAACGCCGATGCTGCACTGGCCTGACAGCATGATGACCTACATGACCGGCGATGCGGTGCTGTTCAGTAACGACGCCTTCGGCCAGCACTATTGTGATGAACGTCTGTTTAACGACGAAGTTGACCAGACCGAACTGTTCGAACAGTGCCAGCGTTACTACGCCAACATCCTGACGCCGTTCAGCCGTCTGGTTACACCGAAAATCACTGAGATTCTCGGCTTCAACCTGCCGGTGGATATGATTGCCACTTCCCACGGCGTGGTATGGCGCGACAACCCGACACAAATCGTTGAAATGTATCTGAAATGGGCGGCTGACTATCAGGAAGACCGTATCACCATTTTCTACGACACCATGTCCAACAACACCCGCATGATGGCGGACGCCATTGCCCAGGGCATCAACGAAGTTGACCCGAACGTGGCGGTGAAAATCTTTAACGTCGCCCGTAGCGACAAAAACGAAGTCCTGACTAACGTCTTCCGCTCTAAAGGCGTGCTGGTTGGTACTTCAACGATGAACAACGTAATGATGCCAAAAATCGCCGGTCTGGTAGAAGAGATGACCGGCCTGCGTTTTCGTAACAAACGCGCCAGCGCCTTTGGTTCACACGGCTGGAGCGGCGGTGCGGTAGACCGTTTGTCCACACGCTTGCAGGATGCCGGTTTCGAGATGTCGCTGAGTCTGAAAGCGAAATGGCGTCCGGATCTGGACGCGCTGGAACTGTGTCGCCAGCATGGCCGTGAAATCGCACGTCAGTGGGCGCTTGCTCCGCTGCCGGAAACAATCGTCAAAACGGCAACCAAAGAGGAAGAGTGCGCCTGTGCCGCGGCGGTTGCCGCTGATCTTGGTCCAAGCATGCAGTGCAGCGTATGCCAGTGGATTTACGACCCGGCAAAAGGTGAACCGCTGCAGGATGTCGCGCCGGGAACACCGTGGAGCGACGTGCCGGATAACTTCCTGTGCCCGGAATGTTCATTAGGTAAAGACGTCTTTGACGTACTGGCAACGGAGGCAAAATGAGCCGCGGAATTGTCATTATTGGTTCGGGCTTCGCCGCCCGCCAGTTAGTCAAAAATATCCGTAAGCAGGATGCAAATGTCCCGCTGACCCTGATTGCTGCGGACAGTATGGATGAGTACAACAAGCCCGATCTCAGCCATGTTATCAGTCAGTCGCAACGTGCAGACGACCTCACCCGCCAGTCGGCGGGGGAGTTTGCCGAACAGTTTAATTTGCGCCTCTTCCCGCACACCTGGGTAACCGACATCGATGCCGATGCTCACGTAGTGAAAAGCCAGGAGCAACAGTGGCCATACGACAAACTGGTGCTGGCGACGGGAGCATCTGCCTTCGTACCGCCGATTACCGGACGTGAGTTAATGCTCACACTGAACAGCCAACAAGAGTATCGCGCCTGTGAAACACAACTGCGTGACGCCCAACGGGTGCTGATTGTCGGCGGCGGCTTGATTGGCAGCGAACTGGCGATGGATTTTTGTCGTGCTGGTAAAGCGGTAACGCTTATCGACAACGCCGCCAGCATTCTGGCTTCGCTGATGCCGCCAGAAGTAAGCAGTCGCTTACAGCATCGTCTGACCGATATGGGCGTACACCTGCTGCTGAAATCGCAGCTTCAGGGGCTGGAGAAAACGGAGTCGGGGATTCGCGCCACGCTCGATCGTAGCCGCAGCGTAGAAGTCGATGCGGTGATCGCCGCTACGGGTCTGCGCCCTGAAACCGCGCTGGCGCGTCGCGCCGGATTGAACATCAATCGTGGAGTCTGCGTCGACAGCTACCTGCAAACCAGCCACCCGGACATTTATGCCCTCGGCGACTGTGCAGAAATTAACGGTCAGGTACTCCCATTCCTGCAACCGATTCAGCTGAGCGCCATGTATCTGGCGAAAAACCTGCTCGGCGGCAATGCGCCATTGAAGTTGCCTGCCATGCTGGTAAAAGTCAAAACGCCGGAATTACCCTTGCATTTGGCTGGGGAAACCCAGCGCCACGATCTGAACTGGCATATTGCCGCCGAAGCGCAAGGGATGGTGGCCAGAGGGATGAACGACGCAGGCCAGCTATGTGCCTTTGTCGTCAGCGAAGACCGCATGAAAGAGGCCTTTGCGCTGCTGAAAACGCTGCCCGTGTAAGTACAGAATACCGTTGCTTGATTTATTAACCTCACGCACATGGATGTGCGTTGCCACTTGTCGGTATGCCCCGACCTGTTGTTCTTGCCCCGCCAGTCCCGGGGCTTTTTTTATTTTTGCGCCAACGCCCGCGCCGCGGCAATCACGCCCTGCCCCAACGACAACCCGCCGTCGCCCGCCGGTAAACGCTGTGGGAACAGTAAGGTAAAATCATGCAGATAAAACGCCAGCCGGGCTGACAATAAGCGGTTATGCATCACACCTCCGCTGAATACCAGCGTCTTAATCCCCCGCTCTTCGGCCTGCAAACGCATCAGGGTAGCAAACCCACGCGCCAGCGCGTCGTGAAACGCCCACGCTCTTTCGGCAGGTTTGGCCTGCCAGGTCAGCCATTGCTGCCAAAAAACCGCTAAGTCCAGCTGATTGCCATCAAGCGGCACCGTGACAGGGTGCTCAACGGCAGCACATTGCGATGCCATCGCCTCCAGCGCGCAGGCCGCCTCACCTTCATAACTCAGCGATTCCGGCGCACATTGAAGCGCGGCGGCAACGGCATCAAACAGCCGTCCGCACGATGACGCCAGCGGTGCGTTAATCCCCCGCTCAATGGCGCGCGCCAGCACGTTCCAGTTTTGATGTTGCAGCACCGATGTTACCGGGTAGCGCTGCCAGTCAGGAACAAAGCGCAGGCACTGCGCGAGCAAATTGCGCCACGGCTGTTTTGCCGCCAGATCGCCCCCCGCCAGCGCTACCGCCGGTAAGCCGCCAAGGTGCTCGCATTCACGATAGTTGACCCGCAAACACTCTCCCCCCCACAGCGCGCCGTTTTCCCCCATGCCGATACCGTCTAACGTCAGGGCAATCACGTCACCACCGTCGAGCGACCAGCCGTGCTCGGCCAGACACGCAGCGGCATGCGCATGGTGATGCAGCACCGTTTCGGTTGGCAGATTCATTTCGCTGGCCCACTGGCTGGAAACATAACCAGGGTGTGCATCATGCACGATACGCTGCGGCGAAAAGTCATAAATGTTCTGGATCAGGCGCAGCGCATCACGCCACTGCTGCTGAATGCCGTCATCGCTGAGATCGCCCAAATGCTGGCTAATAACCGCCTGTTCACCACGCACCAGGCAGAAGGTATTTTTCAGATCTGCGCCCAGGCAAAGCATCGGCGGCACGTCGTGAAATCCTGGCGGCAGCGCCACCGCATCCGGCACGTAACCCCGTGAACGACGCAGCATCTCCCCACTGTCGCGTACCACAGAGTCATCCATCCGCTGCACAATTTCGCGGTTATGCAGCAGGAAACCATCGGCAATTTCGTGTAAATCATCCAGCGCCTGCGCGTTGGTAATAGCGGGCGGTCTGCCGCTGAGATTGCCGGAGGTCATTACCAACGGACAATTCATCTCTTGTAAGAGCAAATGCTGCAACGGATTCGCTGGCAGCATGACGCCCACTTCCGTTAACCCTGGCGCAATGCCCTCGCTCAATGCTGCGATATAGCGTTTCTGCACCAACACGATCGGCGCGGCTGGGGTTGTCAGCAAACGACGAGCGGGTTCAGGCAGTCCGTCATCACCGGGCAGCATCACTGCCAGAGGTTTTGCCGGACGGTGTTTGCGCAGCCTGAGCAGCGCTACGGCGTCATCATTTCGTGCATCGCACACCAGATGAAACCCACCAATCCCTTTAACGGCCACAATACCGCCTGCTTTCAGGCGCGATACTGCCGCCTGCAACGCATCTTCTTTCTCCGCCCGCTCACCCGCGCTAAACCATTCGAGGTGGGGACCGCATGCCGGACAGGCAACGGGCTGGGCATGGAAGCGACGGTCGTACGGATCACGATACTCTTTATCGCATTGCGCACAGAGTGGGAATGACGCCATCACGGTAAACGGGCGATCGTAGGGCATGGCGCGGATAATCGTAAAGCGCGGGCCACAGTGGGTGCAGTTGATAAAGGGATAACGATAGCGGCGTTCACCGGGGGTGTTCATTTCAACCAGACATTCTGGACAGGTCGCGGCATCCGGAACGATTTGCGTATTCATCGTTCCGCCAGCACTTTGCCGAATCGAGAAATCGGCAGGCGGCTGCGTCCAGGCGAACGGTTCGCTCTCAACGCTGTCAATGCGCGCCAGCGGCGGGCAGTGTTGATGCAACTGCGCAATAAACTCTGCCGGATCTTCCTGTATACGCACAACCACACCGTCACCGTCGTTACACACATCGCCATGTAGCTGTAATCGCTGCGCCAGTTGCCAGACGTAGGGGCGAAATCCGACGCCCTGTACCTTACCGCGAATACGCAGCTGTACGCCGGAGTGGTTGTTTATTGTCATGATGAATTCCCGCGGTGTTGTATCCCTGAAATGTCCGTTTGCCGGATGGCGGCTTCGCCTTATCCGGCACGTATTTTACGCGGATTTTCAGATATCAGAACAGCAAAGATGCCGTGGAATCCAGCGCCGCTCGACGGCGTTTTTCAGCGCTCAGTTGCTCAAGCTTATTGCGATCCACATAAATCAGCGCGTGAGTCGGGCAGACTTCCATACAGGCAGGGCCGGCCTCACGATGGTGGCACAGGTCGCACTTATTGGCTTCGGCTTTTTCTGCCCGGACGTTCAGACCTGCCCCGCTGTTACGAACAACCGGACGCACGACCACTTCCATTGCGCCATAAGGGCAAGCCACAACGCAGGTTTTACACCCAATGCAGCGCTCCTGCATCACGTGGACAAAGCCTTTATCACGGCTGATTGCACCGTTCGGACAGACGTTAGCGCACGGCGCGTCTTCACACTGGCGGCACAGCGTCGCCGTGGAGACATTAACGCCTTTGATGACATGAATGCGGGGTAAAAAGGTTTCAGGGGTCAGCGATGCGCAGTCCTGGTTATCCTGATGGGATACCACGCAGGCCACTTCACAGGTACGGCAACCAATGCATTTATTGGCGTCTGCAATGATGAAACGGTTCATCAATTTCTCCAGCAATGACAGATTATCTGCCGAAGCATTCATAAATCGTGCCAGAATTTAATTGACTGTTATTAAAGGTTTTTTATTTTGATGAATGCAGAGAAGCCGTGTCATCGTCACTAGTGACGATGACAAATGACAGCCGTCAGCGCAAAACGAGCGGCGCAACAGAGTCGCGTTGAATGAGTTCACCGGTGAAGGTTTTTGGCGGCGTAAACGCCCCGTCATCCAGCATAAAGATCAGGCGGCCTATCGTTTCCTGAATCATTTCCGTTACCGGGATTTTGACGCTGGAAAGCGCCGGAATAGTGTATGGCGCGATAGCGATATCATCGAAGCCAATCACCGACACCTGAGCAGGGACGCGCACGCCATGCGCGTGCAACTGCTTCATCGCACCGATCGCCATATCATCATTGCTGGCCACCAGCGCGGTAAAATTGACCTGACGCGAAAGCAAAGTATCGACTCCCGCTGCGCCGCAGGCTGGCGTCCATTTCCCTTTAACAATCAAATCATTATGAAGCGGAATGCCATGATGTGCCAGCGCGTCTTTATAGCCTGAAAGTCGCTCCACGCCGGTAGGCGAATCCATCGAGCCAGTAATAAAACCAATCTCTTTGTGCCCAGCGGCAATGAGCTGAGTAACGGCGTTAAAACTGGTTTGCTTTTGATCGCACCACACGCAGTGGCTGGTATTTTTCCGCAGCCGCCGATTAAGCACCATAATCGGCTGGGCGTGGGCGTCGATGATATCGTCTATCTCATCCACGCTAAGAAAACGCGGATAGATCATAATCGCGTCACAGCGCAGGTCGAGCAGGTACTGGATCGCCTGACGCTCTTCCTCTGCGCTGTGCTTACCGTCAGCCAGCAACAACTGGCGTCCCTTATCTTCCGCCATCCGCGCGGTATGAAACAGCAGTTCGCTGAAATAGACGCCGTGATAAAGGGTGTTAGTTACCACCAGACCTAGCGTCTGCGTGGTTTTCGCTGCCAGACTGCGTGCCAGCAAGTTAGGGCGGTAACCACTCTCTTCAATGGCCTGAAACACGCGGTCTTTGGTTTCCTGGCTGACATAGCCATTCCCGGAAAGCACCCGGGAAACCGTCGCTTTTGACACCCCGGCACGCTTCGCCACCTCCAGCATCGTGGTCATATTACTCATCCCTTTTCTCTCAATGTGACGCAGTGTACTGCACCGTTTCGCCGCTGTCCTTGCTGCTCAATTGCAAACGCTGATATCTGGTGATCGGAGTCACAATTATAAAAAATGATTAAAAATAAACCTTGCCCATTACGTGTAATTTAAACATGATTTTGTGGAACCGGTTTCCTATCTGCGTTTCATCAACCCAGAAAAGCGACCAACGTGAACGGATAAAACATAACGTACTCTACTGATAAAACAGGATTAAATCCGATGTCCAAAAATTATGCAGCGCTGGCGCGCTCGGTTGTGACGGCTCTGGGAGGCGTGGACAACATCACAGCAGTGACCCACTGTATGACCCGTTTGCGTTTCGTTATCAAAGATGACTCGCAGGTCGACAGCACGACGCTGAAGACGCTCCCTGGCGTGCTCGGCGTGGTGCGCAGCGATAACCAGTGCCAGGTGATCATCGGCAACACCGTTTCGCAGGCGTATCGCGAGGTAGTCAGCCTGTTGCCTGCCAATATGCAACCTGCAGAGCCGCAAACCAAACCTCGGCTGACGCTGAAGCGGATTGGCGCGGGGATCCTCGACGCGCTGATCGGCACAATGTCCCCGTTGATCCCGGCTATTATCGGCGGATCAATGCTCAAGCTGCTGGCAATGATCCTCGAAATGACCGGCGTGCTGGTGAAAGGATCGTCCACGCTCACTATTCTGACCGTAATCGGCGACGGCGCCTTCTTCTTCCTGCCACTGATGGTTGCCGCCTCAGCAGCCATAAAATTCAAAACTAACATGTCGCTGGCAATCGCCATCGCAGGCGTACTGGTGCATCCCAGCTTCATCGAACTGATGGCGAAGGCCGCGCAGGGTGAGCACGTTGAGTTTGCCCTGATCCCGGTGACGGCGGTGAAATACACCTACACGGTGATCCCGGCGCTGGTCATGACCTGGTGTCTGTCCTACATCGAACGCTGGGTCGATCGCATCACTCCGGCGGTAACCAAAAACTTCCTTAAACCGATGCTAATCGTGCTGATCGCCGCCCCACTCGCCATCGTCATCATTGGCCCGATCGGCATCTGGATCGGTAGTGCAATTTCTGCGTTGGTTTATACCATTCACGGCTATCTCGGCTGGCTGTCGGTGGCCATTATGGGCGCATTGTGGCCGTTGCTGGTGATGACCGGTATGCACCGCGTCTTCACGCCAACCATTATTCAGACCATTGCCGAAACCGGAAAAGAAGGCATGGTGATGCCGTCAGAAATTGGCGCCAATTTGTCGCTGGGCGGTTCATCGCTGGCAGTGGCATGGAAAACCAAAAACCCGGAACTGCGTCAGACGGCGTTAGCGGCAGCCGCCTCGGCCATCATGGCAGGCATTTCCGAACCCGCGCTGTATGGCGTGGCGATCCGCCTGAAACGCCCACTGATTGCGAGTCTTATCAGCGGCTTTATCTGCGGTGCCGTTGCCGGAATGGCCGGACTGGCGAGCCACTCCATGGCGGCTCCAGGCTTGTTCACCAGCGTACAGTTTTTCGATCCAGCCAATCCGATGACCATCGTTTGGGTGTTTGGCGTGATGGCGCTGGCGGTCGTGCTTTCCTTTGTATTAACACTGCTCCTCGGCTTTGAAGATATTCCTGTCGAAGATGCAGCCGCGCAGGCCAGAAAAAACCAGGCCGCGCAACCAGGCAATATCAATAGAGCCAGCATTTGACTGGTATGAACTGAGGTTAACTATGTCTGTTTTTCCGCAAGGATTTTTATGGGGCGGCGCACTGGCCGCCAACCAGTCTGAAGGGGCATACCGGGAAGGCGGCAAAGGGCTGACCACCGTCGATATGATCCCCCACGGCACAAACCGCATGGCCGTCAAACTGGGTCAGGAAAAACGCTTTACGCTGCGGGATGACGAATTTTATCCCAGCCATCAGGCAATCGACTTTTATCATCGCTATAAAGAAGATATCGCGCTGATGGCGGAAATGGGGTTTACGGTTTTTCGTACTTCCATTGCCTGGAGCCGTCTCTACCCCAACGGCGACGAGCTGACGCCTAATGAAGAGGGTATCGCGTTTTACCGGGCCGTGTTTGCCGAGTGTAAAAAATACGGTATTGAGCCGTTAGTTACGCTGTGTCACTTCGATGTGCCGATGCATCTGGTCAGCGAGTATGGCTCCTGGCGTAACCGCAAAATGGTGGAGTTCTTTACCCGCTATGCCCGTACCTGCTTCGAGGCCTTTGACGGTCTGGTGAAGTACTGGCTAACGTTCAACGAAATCAACATTATGCTGCACAGCCCTTTTTCTGGCGCCGGACTGGTGTTTGAAGAAGGTGAAAATCAGGATCAGGTGAAATATCAGTCCGCCCACCACGAACTGATTGCCAGCGCCCTGGCAACTAAAATTGCCCATGAAATTAATCCGCAAAACCAGGTCGGCTGTATGCTGGCGGGCGGTAATTTTTATCCTTATTCCTGTAAACCGGAAGATGTGTGGACCGCGCTGGAAAAAGACCGCGAAAACCTGTTCTTTATTGATGTGCAGGCGCGCGGGGCTTACCCCGCTTACTCTGCCCGTGTGTTTCGCGAAAAAGGCGTGGTGATAGAAAAAGCGGCGGGAGATGACGATATCCTGAAAAACACCGTCGATTTCGTCTCGTTTAGCTATTACGCATCGCGCTGCGCCTCCGCTGAAATGAATACTGGCAATACCAGCGCCGCTAACGTGGTGAAGTCGCTGCGTAATCCGTACATTGCCGCCAGCGAATGGGGCTGGGGCATCGACCCACTCGGTCTGCGCATCACCATGAATATGATGTATGACCGCTACCAGAAGCCGTTGTTTCTGGTGGAAAACGGGCTGGGGGCGAAAGATGAGATCGATGCTAACGGCGAAATCAATGACGACTATCGCATTAGCTATTTACGCGAGCACATTCGCGCCATGGCAGATGCTATTGAGGATGGCGTGCCGCTGCTGGGCTACACCACCTGGGGCTGTATCGATCTGGTTTCAGCCTCAACCGGTGAGATGAGCAAACGCTACGGTTTTGTGTATGTGGACCGCGATGACGCGGGCAACGGCACGTTAGCGCGTAAACGCAAAAAATCGTTCTGGTGGTATAAGAAAGTGATTGCGAGTAACGGGACCGATCTGGAATAACAATGTTGCCGGATGACGCCGCCATCCGGCAACACGTATTATTCAGAATATATATACCCGCTGTCTGTTATCATTTTTATTGTACAACTTTAGGATTTTGCAGCAGCGGCAAAGGCGCTTCGCCCAACGCGTGGACCTGACCAATAATTGTCGCGCTCCGGCCAATCTGTAATGACTCAACATTCGTACTATTATGGGAGCCAAACTGGAACTGAATCACGTTGTTCGTTTTATTATTTTCGTCTTTCAGGCTGACAAGATAAGAATAAGCATTGGAAATACCATTAACCTTACGAATATCAATGACCACGCCCCGCAGCTTCACCCATTCACCAAGA
Source organism: Citrobacter sp. 506 (assembly GCF_050434985.1). Lineage (NCBI taxonomy): Bacteria > Pseudomonadati > Pseudomonadota > Gammaproteobacteria > Enterobacterales > Enterobacteriaceae > Citrobacter > Citrobacter sp. 506. The sequence goes on along the minus strand of NZ_JBNDJN010000006.1, from coordinate 151,536 downwards.
TAGTCCTTATTGGCTTTAACAGGATTTAAGGTATAGGGCGCGATAAAATCAGCGACGGACAAGGTTGGCATTGACGCAGCTGATGACTCCCCCGGTTGAAATAATTGGTCTCCCGCAGAGAAGAACGCGTCAGCCGCCGTCTCGCACCCGCTAAGAAGAGAGGAAATAATAATTAAATTTACCAAACGAATACCTGAACGCATAAATAACTCCTGTATATTAATTTCCCATATATTCAAATTCTAAATAATTCGAGTATATAACCTCCCTGAACAACGCCGAAATATAATATAACTCCCGTATTAGTAAAAGAAGAGAATATTCCCCCCAACTATTATCAACTTCTCATCCTTTCATTATTTGCATTCTATTTTCTGGATCTGCCTTCCAGTTTCGGGTTTGCCCTCCCGCCTTTTTACTGGCATTTTATTCAGTAGTTTTCCATCGTTTTATTCGTAACAAGGGAGTGTTTATGTCTGGTAAAAATGGTAATGCCGAAGCGGTTATCAACAAGCCATTACGTCATTTTAAAGTCAGCTATGTCAGAGTACGGCATGAAGATCGCAAAACCGGTTTTACACGACGTATAAGCCGCCATGCTTCACTTACGATGAACGGAGACTGGCTGGAACAGGCGGGGTTCCCAACGGGCACGTCGGTAAAAGTATCGGTTACGCAGGGGAAATTAATTATTGAACAAGCAGGTGAATAGTCTGTTTCGAGGGTGTCGACGTTATCCGGATGGTGGTAATGCGACACACCATCCGGTATTCAGTGCCCTCAGGCTCAGGCTTCCGGTGCCTCTAATTCAGCGAACCCACCGTGTCCTTCCCACCCGGCTAATCGCTGATAGACGGTATCTACCGCATCTTTGATCGGCTGTGTCATCGGGTAGTAAAAACCGACAATATCCGGCTGAATGCCAAGGAAAATCACCTCGCCAACGTCGTCTTTCAGCTGATCGACCAGGTAGTTCAGCGGCATGTTGTGGGTGGTCATCATGAACATCTCGGCAATATCATCAGGATCGATAATGCGGATTTCACCAGGATTTAGCCCCATATCGGTGGCATCCACAATCAACAGACGCTGCGGGCGCAACTCACGGATGGCGACGATGTCGTTTTCCGGCGCGCTACCGCCGTCGATGACAACCCATTGACCTTGAGGATTTGCAGCACACATTTCGGCTAACAGCGGCCCCGCGCCGTCATCGCCCATCATACTGTTACCCACACATAATAAAACGTCAGTCACGATGTCTCCTCACCATCAGATAGATGGCGCTTTCCTGGTGGATATCGTGAAGCATGCTGAGCATCAGCTTGCTCCACTCCTGCTGCTGCGGGGTCTGCACGGCACGCGCATCATCGAACGCGCGCGCCAGCATCTGCACATGGTTGAAATCGATGACGATCTCGCCGTACTTCGGCACGCCTTCCATTTTCCGGCGGGCTTCACTGCCTTCGGCAAGCGTGGCAATCCACGCCAGATATTCATCCCACGGACAGGTTAACGCCGCTTCCAGGCAATCGATGATCCCAAGGTGGTGACCAATCGCCAGGCTGTAATAGACAACCTGCTGCGCCTCAGCGGGCGTTGCATCGTTCTCATCAATAAACTTACGGCTCAGTTGACTGAACACCACCGTTTCACTCATCGGATACGCGCCTCTTCGACAACATGATTAAGATGCGTGACGATCTCGGTCAGACGCGGATCGTTTTCCGCTTCCAGCCAGCGCGCCACCTGATGCTCGCCCTGCCCTAACTGGGTCATATAGTCATCAGCAATCTGGCGACCGTAGCGGTAGCCCGCCAGACGGCGTGCTTCACGATCCACCTTCACGCGCAGCGGCTGAACCATATCCGGATGCAGAATTTCAGCCGGCTGTTCGTCCAGTTCACCTGGCGCACGCGCGTGAATTTTTTGTTCCAGCAGACCCAGCGCCATTGCAAAACCGTACAGCGTAGCCGCAGGCGTTGGCGGACAGCCAGGAATATACACATCCACCGGTACGATTTTATCCGTGCCGCCCCATACGCAGTATAAGTCGTGGAAGATACCGCCGCTGTTACCGCAGGCACCGTAAGAGATACAAATTTTCGGATCTGGCGCAGACTGCCAGGCGCGCAGCGCCGGAGAGCGCATGGCACGCGTTACCGCGCCGGTAAACAGCAGGATATCCGCATGGCGCGGTGATGGTACAACTTTGATCCCAAAACGTTCGGCATCAAACAGCGGAGAAAGCGTAGCGAAGATTTCGATTTCACAGCCGTTGCAGCCGCCGCAGTCCACACGGTAAACGTACGCTGAACGCTTGATGCTTTTAAGCAGCGACGCTTTCATGCTGGCAATGGATTCATCCACCGTCATCGGTACCGGAATACCGTTGGCGTCACGTGGGCCTAATAAATTGCTCATCAGCTGGCCTCTTTCATATGGCGAGTCAGTTCAATACGGTCAGACGGCACCAGGCATTTCTGGCGCTTACAATCCGGGCAGGTCTCAAAGCTTTCACGGTGGTTTTCCGCACGGCTGTCACCGTTGTGCTTAAGCAGCGCAATGGCGTAATCGATCTCTTTTTGTACCGCAAACGGGCGGTTACATACGCGACAATTACACAGCGCAAAGCGGGACTGCTGCAGGAAATCCTCTTTCTTCCACACCGCCAGTTCATACTCCTGCGACAGCTTAATTGCCGCAGTCGGGCAGACTTCTTCGCAGCGGGCGCAGAAGATGCAACGGCCGAGGTTGAACTGCCACGCCAGCTCATGGGTGACCAGATCGGTTTCTACCGTCAGCGCGTTCGACGGGCACGCATTCACACAGGCCGCACAGCCAATGCACTGCTGCGGATTGTGTTCCGGTTTGCCACGGAAGTTTTTATCGACCGCAATCGGCTCCAGCGGATACGACGATGTCGGCGCCCCGGTTTTGATGACTTTTTTGATAAAGGTAAACATGGCGATTCCTTATTTCAGCGGCGAGTTTTTACGCTCGATGCTGTAGCGCTCAAGTTCTTTGTACGGCACAACTTTGCTCTTCTTCTTACGCACATCGACCACGGTCATACGGTCGGTACAGGAGTAGCAAGGATCGAGGCTACCGATAATCAGCGGGGCATCGGAAACGGTGTTGCCACGCAGCATGTAGCGCAGCGTCGGCCAGTTGGCGTAAGTCGCCGCGCGACAGCGCCAGCGATACAGTTTCTGGTTGTCGCCAGTCATACTCCAGTGGATGTCATCCCCGCGCGGCGCTTCAGCAAAGCCCAGCGCAAAGCGGTGTGGAATGTAGGTAAAACCTTCCACAGCCAGCGGGCCGCCTGGCAGGTTGTCCAGACCAAAGTCGATCATATTCAGTGCGGTGTAGACTTCATTGATACGGACTTTCAGACGAGAAATAACATCGCAACCCTGCTCACTGTGAACTTCCATCGGCAGCAGACCATAGCCCACAAACGGGTGATCGGCGCGGGTGTCACGCGCATGGCCGCTGGCGCGTACCATCGGGCCGACGTTACTGAAATCACGGGCAATTTCCGGATCAAGACGACCAATACCTACGGTACGCTGTTCCATGTTCGGCGTGCTGAGCAGCATATCGACCAGTTCCTGCACGTCACGACGCATCTGCTGCGCCAGTTGACGGGTCTGGATCATATCCTCTTTCAGCAGATCACGACGAATACCGCCGATCAGGTTCAGACCGTAAGTTTTACGTGCCCCGGTGAGGATCTCCGCCATCTTCATGGAGGTTTCACGCACGCGGAAGAACTGCATAAAGCCGGAGTCAAAACCGGTAAAGTGACAGGCCAGGCCGAGGTTCAGCAGGTGCGAGTGCAGGCGTTCAACTTCCAGCAGAATGGCGCGGATCATCTGCGCACGTTCCGGCACGACGATGCCCATCGCGTTCTCGACGGAGGTGGTATAGGCGGTGCTGTGCGCAAAGCCGCAAATGCCGCACACGCGGTCGGACAAGAAGGTCACTTCGTTGTAACCCATGCGGGTTTCCGCCAGCTTCTCCATGCCGCGGTGGACATAGAACAGACGGTAGTCGGCGTCGATGATGTTCTCGCCGTCAACAAACAGACGGAAGTGACCGGGTTCATCAGAGGTGACGTGCAATGGGCCAATCGGCACCACGTTGTTTTTCTTGTCGCCCAGTTCGTTGATGAACTCGTAGGTTTCAGCATCGGTAGTCGGCGCGGGGCGCTGGCGATAATCCATGCTGTCTTTACGCAGCGGGTAGAGTTCGTCCGGCCAGTCATCCGGCAGTACCAGACGACGCTCATCGGGCAAACCAACCGGGATCAAACCGTACATATCGCGCACTTCGCGCTCGCCCCAGACCGCAGCAGGCACGCGCGGCGTGACGGACGGGAACTCCAGCTTATTGGCATCGACCTCAACGCGCACGGTAATCCAGCACTTGGTACCCTGCTCCATCGACAGCACGTAGTACACGGCATAATGACCACACAGCTGACGTTCGTCGTTACCAAACAGCACGGACAACCAGCCGCCCTGTTTGTAGTACAGGAACTCCACCACTTCCGGCAGGTAGTTCACCTTGACGGTGATCGTCAGCTGATCTTTGGTCTGCCAGGCTTCATCCAGCACGACGCCCGGGAAGGCCTGGTGCAGCGCCGCGAGATATTGTTGACCTAATTTTTCTTCAGACATGCTCAAACTCTCTTAAATCACGCCACCAGCAAGGAGACGAACGCTAAAAACGCAAACCCAAAACCGGCCCAGGTCACGCGTGAAGTGGCGCAAAAACGCAGACGCGCCATGCTGTTTTCGAACAGGGCGATGACCAGCACGCCGAGAACCAGTTTGACGACGGCAATCACCAGCGCCAGCAGCAGCCCACCCGAGGTGAAGGTTTCCATCTGTCCCCACGGCAGGAACACGCCAACGAACATTTGCAGAACGACCAGTTGCTTAAGGCTAATGCCCCATTTCAGCACCGCAAAACCGCTGCCGCTGTATTCGGTCAATGGACCTTCCTGCAGCTCCTGCTCTGCCTCTGCCAGATCGAACGGCAGTTTGCCCATTTCGATAAAGGTGGCGAAAGCACAGGCGCACAGCGCCAGAATCAACGGAATGCTGCGTGCAGCAGGCCAGTGATAAATGGTATCGGCGATATTGCTGATATGCGTTGAGCCAGCAACCTGCGCCGCTACCCACAGACCCAGCAGCAGGATAGGTTCAACCAGCACGCCGAGCATCGCTTCGCGGCTGGCGCCAATAGCGGTAAACGGGCTACCGGTATCCAGGCCCGCGATAGAGAAGAAGAAGCGGGCGATGGCGAACAGGTAAATTAAGGTGATCAGATCGCCCAGTTGCGGCAGTGGTGAGCCAACGGTCACTACCGGCAACGCGGTGGCGATAGTCAGCATCACACCCACCATCACAAACGGCGTCAGGCGGAAAACCCAACTGGAGTCCGCAGGCGCAATGCTCTGACGGCCCAGCAGTTTGATAATGTCGCGGTATTCCTGCAAAACGCCCGGACCGCGGCGATTGTGCAAACGCGCACGTGCCACGCGGGTAATACCGGACAGCAGCGGCGCAACGGCAAACAGCACCAGCGCCTGAATTAACGGATATAAAACACTCATTCTCAGGCTCCTCGTGAAACCACAATCACCACCAGTACCGCCAGCTCAATCAGCGCCAGGCGACGGAACAGCACCGGTGCAGCCGCATTCTGCCAGCCCGGAACCAGTGATACCGGATTCAGCCATTTGCGCAGTTTGAGTACCGGCGCAAAAGCTTCTTTCACCGGCATGGCAAAACCGTGTGCGGTAATGACCATTGACTGCTCATGATCGTAACCACACACCCATGCCGCACCGCGTGAACGCGACGGCAGACGGTTGCCTTTGAAAATCGCCATGATGATGAACGGCAGCAGCGGACATGCGATCAGCAGCAGCGTGATCATTGGCTGAGAAACGGTGGTGTTCGCGGTTTCCAGCGGCAGCGGAACGGCAGCGGAGATCATCGGCAGCAGCCACGGCGCAGCAACGCCCCCAATCACGCAGCAGATAGCCAACGCGACTACGCTAACGCCCATCAGGATTGGCGCGCAGCAGGCATTTTCAGCTTCCTTCGTGCGCGGTGCGCCAAGGAACGTAACGCCATAGACTTTCGCCATACACATCACCGCCAGCGCGCCGGTAATCGCCAGTCCTACCGCCAGCAACGGTCCTAACAGACGACCGACAAAAGCACCGCTGTTGCCAAGCTTAAAGAAGGACTGGTAGATAACCCACTCACCGGCAAAACCGTTCAGCGGCGGCAGTGCGGCCATCGCCATCAGGCCAACCAGCATCGCCAGAGAGATAACCGGCATACGTTTACCGATACCGCCCAGTTTTTCGATATCACGATGACCGGTACGGAACCAGATGCTGCCTGCGCCCAGGAACAGAACGCTTTTGAACAGGCTGTGGTTTACCAGGTGGTACAGACCACCGGTCAAACCCAGCGCAATCAGCGCAGGTTGATTCAGGGAAATTCCGGTTACGCCAGCGCCCAGACCCAGCAGAATAATGCCGATGTTTTCCAGCGTGTGGTATGCCAGCAGACGCTGAATGTTGTGTTCCATCAGCGCATACAGACCGCCGACAAACGCGGTGATCATTCCCAGCACCAGCAGCGTAATGCCCCACCACAGCGGCGCGTTACCGCCCAGCAGCGACAGGGAGAGAATACCCAGCAGACCCACCTTCATGACGACGGTAGAGAACAGCGCCGCAGCCGGTGCGCTGGCGTTGGCGTGTGCCTGTGGTACCCATCCGTGCAGCGGAATAATCCCGGCCAGCAGGCCAAAACCCGCCACGCCCAGCAGCCAGATATCAGACCCGAGCGGCAGCTCCTGTGCGCGCAGGTCAAGCAGGCGCAGCTCCAGGGTGCCGTAGCGTTGCCACACCAGGTAGCAGGCAATAGCCAGCAGTAGCGTGCCGACGCGGCCCAGCGCAAACCACAGTTTGCCCTCTTTGCTGCAGCCGGTGAGGAACACGGCACACAGCGCCATGATTTCCGCCATCACCACCAGCGTTCCGAGGTTGCTGGCAACCACCGCACATACCGCCGCGGCCATCAGCAGATTCACCAGCAGCCCGTTGGCTTTTACCTGCGGATGACGATGCCAGTCAATGTTGTACAGGCTGACAAACAGGCCGCACAGGCCCAGCGTAATCAGCCAGATAGCGTTCAACGGGGTAATTTGCACACTGTGACCAATAAATGGCATCACACCGCTCACCGCCAGCGCATTAGTCAGTACGGTGAAACCCGCAGCCGCCGTACACAGGCTGCCAACCGCACCGCCAACCCCGGCAATCCAGCCGCTCAGCGGTTTATGAAATGAAAACAGAAATGCCAGAACCGCAGCCGCCGTAAACCAGGCTACGCCGCTGTTAATCAGTGAAATTGCGCTCATTTTGCATCCCCACTCTGAGCCTGCTGAAACAAGGTGAGATCGCCGAAGTCGGTATTGAAAGTCAGCTCACGCTTACGTTTGCTGGCGCGGGCAATATCCACGTTACTCACCAGGTGCAGGGCTTTGGTCGGGCACATGCGCACGCAGGCCGGACCAAGCTCGTCAAAACTGCACAGATCGCATTTCACCGCGATGGCACGAATACCCGGAACCCAGTCCAGCAACGTGCTCACGCGGGCAGGCGCTGGCGGAGCCGGAGGCGCTTTTGGCGTATTGGCGTTTGCCGGGATATGCAGCGGACGGCTACCGGAAAACTCAATCGCGCCAAACGGACAGGCGATCCCGCACAGTTTGCAGCTTACACACAGGCTTTCATTCAGCTGCACGGCACCATCAACGCGATTAATCGCATTAACCGGACAAACGGTGGCGCAAGGCGCATCTTCGCAATGGTGGCAAAGCTGCGGGGCGGATTCTTTTTCATTTAACATCACTTTCAGGCGCGGCATTGACTGCAGGCCATGCTGGCGATGTGTCTCTGAGCAGGCGGCTTCACAGGTGTGGCAGCCGATGCAAAGAGTGGAGTCAGCAATTACAAAACGATTCACCAGGCATTCCTCAGGTGATAGTCATTTTTGACGAAAACATGTCTGGAAAATGTCATTTCGACATTTTTCGACATGCCCATTCCCTAAACGTCGTGACGCAGTATGAAAGCGCATCATGACAAAAGTGGGCACACCCAAGGCTTAAGCCGGGCTATGTCCCTCAATCAGCTGGCTTAAATTCACCGGCATATTGTTCTCAACCGCGGTATAGAGGCTGTCGTAGACGGTGGCGATTTTTTCGAGATAGTGCTCCAGCACCTGCTCGCGATCGCGGTTGCTGATACGCTCATCAACCTTACCGTCGATGGTCAACTCAGCCTGTGCAATCAGTTGCTTATCATCACCGTCTTTCGTTTCAACGTAGTACTCGATGGTGTGGCTGTTAAAGCCGTCCGCCAGCGTGACGTAGATAGTGAAGTGTTCAAAAAGGACGAAGCAGAGATCCTTGTCCGGTGCGCAGCTCATTGCATGATGCAAACGCGCTTTTGACAGGGTGATCCCCTGAACCAGCGAGTTGCAGTAAATACGCCACTGGTCCTGTAGGCGACGATGCCGTTCAGCGATGTAATCGGCTTTTTCGCTTATTTCCCAAATAGTCATGTCAGGTTACCCGTTTAGCAGAGATGAACAGCTTTAAGCACATTTCATGCCAAAATTAAAAATCTTAATTTTCATATAGATAAAAAATCAAAGAGCGGTGACGACATGTCATTTCGTCATCGTCGTCATTGTCACGATAGAAAAAATTCAAGCTGGCATGTTTATTGCTTTTAATACGGCAACTTCATAGGAGGCGGTATGCACGAAATAACCCTCTGCCAACGGGCACTGGAATTGATTGAACAACAGGCCACGCAATACGGTGCTCAACGAGTAACTGGGGTCTGGCTCAAAATTGGCGCATTTTCTTGCGTAGAAACCAGCGCTCTCGCCTTTTGTTTTGATCTGGTATGCCGCGGGACCCTTGCAGAAGGTTGTAAACTCCACCTCGAAGAACAAGAAGCCGAATGTTGGTGCGAATCTTGTCAGCAATACGTCACCTTACTGACGCAACGCGTGCGCAGATGTCCGCAATGCAACAGCGATATGCTGAGAATTGTGGCCGATGACGGCTTACAGATTCGACGTATTGAAATAGATGAAACTCCAGCGCCGGATGCCGACGCCTAAGCGTCATCATCCGGCAACTGAAGTATCGCAAGTAATAAATCAGGAGTGAGCGATGTGTACGACATGTGGTTGCGCTGAAGGCAACCTTTATATAGAGGGTGATGAGCATAATCCCCACTCGGCGTTTCGCAGCGCGCCATTTGCCCCAGCGGCTCGTCCGGCGCTGAATATTACCGGGGTGAAGACCTCCAGTTTCACACCGAGCCAGAATGAAGAAGGCGATTTGCATTACGGTCACGGTGAAGCAGGCACCCACGCGCCAGGCATGAGTCAGCGCCGGATGCTGGAAGTGGAAATTGACGTGCTGGATAAAAACAACCGTCTGGCCGAGCGCAACCGCGCCCGCTTTGCTGCCCGTCAACATCTGGTATTAAACCTTGTCTCAAGCCCAGGCTCCGGTAAAACCACGCTGCTGACCGAAACGCTGATGAAGCTTAAAGACAGCGTGCCTTGCGCCGTCATTGAAGGCGACCAGCAGACGGTTAACGATGCCGCCCGTATTCGCGCCACAGGTACGCCCGCCATCCAGGTCAACACCGGTAAAGGTTGCCACCTTGACGCACAAATGATTGCTGACGCCGCGCCACGTTTGCCGCTTGAAGACAACGGCATCCTGTTCATTGAAAACGTCGGGAACCTGGTTTGCCCGGCCAGCTTCGACCTCGGCGAACGCCATAAAGTGGCGGTGCTTTCCGTCACCGAAGGCGAAGACAAGCCGCTGAAATACCCGCATATGTTTGCCGCCGCGTCGCTGATGCTACTCAACAAAGTAGACCTACTGCCGTACCTCAATTTTGACGTAGAAAAGTGCATCGCCAGCGCCCGGGAAGTGAACCCGGAAATTGAGATCATCCTGATTTCCGCCACCAGTGGCGAAGGCATGGACCAATGGCTCTCCTGGCTGGAGACGCAGCGATGTGCATAGGTGTTCCGGGTCAAATCCGCACCATTGATGGCAACCAGGCCAAAGTCGATGTTTGCGGTATTCAGCGCGACGTCGACCTGACGCTGGTCGGAAGCTGCGATGAACACGGCCAACCCCGTCTGGGTCAGTGGGTACTGGTCCACGTCGGCTTTGCCATGAGCATCATTAATGAAGCTGAAGCGCGCGACACGCTCGACGCGCTACAAAACATGTTTGACGTTGAGCCGGATGTCGGCGCGTTGTTGTATGGCGAGGAAAAATAATGCGTTTTGTTGACGAATACCGCGCACCAGAACAGGTGATGCAGTTGATAGAGCACCTGTGTGAACGTGCCGCACACCTCCCCTACACTGCTGAACGTCCGCTGCGCATCATGGAAGTGTGTGGTGGTCATACCCACGCTATCTTCAAGTTCGGTCTCGACCAATTGTTGCCTGACAACGTCGAGTTTATTCATGGTCCGGGCTGCCCGGTTTGCGTTCTGCCGATGGGCAGAATCGACAGCTGTGTGGAAATCGCCAGCCATCCGGAAGTGATTTTTTGCACCTTTGGCGATGCGATGCGCGTTCCGGGTAAACAAGGTTCTTTGCTACAAGCCAAAGCGCGCGGCGCGGATATCCGCATCGTCTATTCACCGATGGATGCGCTGAAGCTGGCGCAGGAAAACCCAACGCGTAAGGTTGTGTTCTTTGGCCTGGGTTTTGAAACCACAATGCCAACCACCGCCATCACCCTTCAGCAGGCAAAACAGCGTGACGTGCAGAACTTTTACTTTTTCTGCCAGCACATCACGCTTATCCCTACGCTGCGCAGCCTGCTGGAACAGCCGGACAACGGCATCGACGCCTTCTTAGCGCCGGGCCATGTCAGCATGGTGATTGGCACCGATGCCTATAATTTCATTGCTTCAGACTTCCATCGTCCGTTGGTGGTCGCCGGTTTCGAACCGCTCGATCTGCTGCAGGGCGTGGTGATGTTGATTGAACAGAAGATTGCCGCGCATAGCCAGGTTGAAAACCAGTATCGCCGCGTGGTGCCGGACGCCGGTAACCTGTTAGCGCAGCAGGCCATCGCCGAAGTGTTCTGCGTCAATGGCGATAGCGAATGGCGCGGTCTGGGCGTCATTGAATCCTCTGGCGTTCACCTGACGCCAGACTATCAGCGCTTTGATGCCGAAGCGCATTTCCAGCCAGCGCCGCAGCAGGTGTATGACGATCCGCGCGCGCGTTGCGGCGAGGTATTGACCGGCAGATGCAAACCGCATCAGTGCCCGCTATTTGGCAAAACCTGTAACCCGGAGACCGCATTTGGCGCCCTGATGGTCTCCTCAGAAGGCGCATGTGCCGCCTGGTATCAGTATCGTCAGCAGGAGTGTGAAGCATGAACAGCGTACAACTCGCCCACGGTAGCGGCGGTCAGGCTATGCAGCAGTTGATCAACAGTCTGTTTATGGAGGCTTTTGCTAATCCGTGGCTGGCGGAACAAGAAGATCAGGCCCGTCTGGACCTGGCGCAACTGGTTGCAGAAGGCGATCGTCTGGCGTTTTCAACCGACAGCTATGTTATCGATCCGTTGTTCTTCCCGGGTGGCAATATCGGCAAGCTGGCCATCTGCGGTACGGCTAACGACGTGGCGGTCAGCGGCGCGATCCCTCGCTACCTCTCCTGCGGTTTTATCCTCGAAGAGGGTTTGCCGATGGAGACGTTGAAAACCGTCGTCAACAGTATGGCGGCGACCGCGCGTGAAGCGGGCATCGCCATCGTGACCGGCGATACCAAAGTCGTGCAGCGCGGCGCTGCAGACAAGCTGTTCATCAACACGGCCGGAATGGGGGCGATCCCCGCCAACATTCACTGGGGCGCACAGACCCTCGGCCCAGGCGATGTGCTGCTGGTCAGCGGTACGCTTGGCGATCACGGCGCAACTATCCTTAACCTGCGCGAACAGCTGGGTCTTGATGGCGAACTGGTCAGCGACTGCGCGGTATTGACACCGCTTATCCAGACGCTGCGTGATATTCCCGGCGTGAAGGCGCTGCGTGACGCGACCCGTGGCGGCGTAAATGCGGTAACGCATGAATTTGCCGCCTCATGCGGGTTTGGTATTGAGCTGTCTGAAGCGGCCCTGCCCGTGAAGCCCGCGGTGCGTGGCGTTTGCGAACTGCTGGGTCTGGATGCGCTTAACTTTGCTAACGAAGGCAAGCTGGTGATTGCCGTTGAGCGTCAGGCTGCTGAAACGGTGCTTGCCGCGCTGCGCGCACATCCGTTAGGACGCGATGCCGCAATGATTGGTGAAGTGGTAGAACGCAAAGGTGTGCGTCTTGCCGGACTCTACGGCGTGAAACGCACTCTCGATTTACCACACGCCGAACCATTACCTCGTATATGCTAACAGCCGGTTGGCAGCAAGCTGTAGGCCGGGTAAGACGCATTTGCGTCGACATCCGGCCTTAACGCTGCAATATCACCTGATGGCGTTTTGCCGATCGGGTCTACGGTTCGAGTAGCGGGACCAGTCCGGCAATAATTTACGACTTATACCTATAATTCATTTACCGTTTTCGCACCGTTCTGCGGTGCTTTTCCTGGAAAAGCAATATGTCGTATACACCGATGAGTGACCTCGGACAGCAAGGCCTGTTCGATATTACTCGTACATTATTACAGCAGCCCGACCTGCCGTCTCTCAGCGAGGCGCTTTCGCAACTGGTCAAGCGTTCAGCGCTGGCCGACTGCGCGGCTATTGTCTTATGGCAGGCACAAACGCAGCGTGCGCGTTATTTTGCGACGCGTGAAAATGGTAACCCCATCGATTATGAAGACGAAACGGTGCTGGCGCATGGCCCGGTACGCCGTATTTTGTCTCGCCCCGATGCGCTGCACTGCAACTATCACGAGTTTAACGAAACCTGGCCACAGCTGGCCTCTGGCGGGCTGTATTCTAAATTTGGTCACTACTGCCTGCTACCGCTGGCAGCAGATGGGCGAATCTTTGGCGGTTGCGAATTTATCCGTAACGAAGACCAACCGTGGAGTGAAAAAGAGTACAACCGGCTGCAGACCTTCACCCAAATAGTCGGCGTCGTTGCTGAACAAATTCAAAGCCGGGTCAGCAACAATGTCGATTACGATCTCCTGTGCCGTGAGCGTGATAACTTTCGCATCCTGGTCGCCATCACCAATGCTGTGCTCTCCCGCCTGGATATTGATGAGCTGGTCAGCGAAGTCGCCAAAGAGATCCATCACTACTTCGACATTGATGCCATCAGCATCGTGTTACGCAGCGATCGCAAAAACAAGCTCAGCATTTATTCCACTCACTATCTGGATGAACATCATCCGGCACACGAACAAAGTGAAGTGGACGAAGCCGGCACGCTCTCTGAACGGGTCTTCAAAAGTAAAGAGATGCTGCTGATTAACCTGAGCGAACGCGATACCCTGGCCCCTTACGAGAGAATGTTGTTCGAAACCTGGGGCAACCAGCTACAGACTCTGTGCCTGCTGCCGCTGATGTCCGGCAATAATATGCTCGGCGTACTTAAGCTGGCGCAATGCGAAGAGAAAGTATTCACCACCGCCAATCTCAAACTGCTGCGCCAAATCGCAGAACGCGTGGCGATCGCCGTGGATAACGCCCTCGCCTACCAGGAGATCCACCGCCTGAAGGAGCGGCTGGTCGATGAAAACCTGGCGCTGACTGAACAACTCAACAACGTAGAAAGTGAGTTCGGAGAAATCATTGGCCGCAGCGAAGCGATGTACAGCGTACTCAAACAGGTCGAAATGGTGGCGCAAAGCGACAGCACTGTCCTGATTCTTGGTGAAACCGGGACGGGTAAAGAGCTGATTGCACGAGCAATTCACAACCTGAGCGGACGTAACGCCCGTCGGATGGTGAAAATGAACTGTGCGGCAATGCCTGCCGGATTGCTGGAAAGCGATCTGTTTGGCCATGAACGTGGCGCATTTACCGGGGCCAGCACGCAGCGGATTGGACGCTTTGAACTGGCGGACAAAAGTTCGTTATTTCTCGATGAAGTTGGCGACATGCCGCTGGAGCTTCAGCCCAAGCTGCTGCGCGTTCTGCAGGAGCAGGAGTTTGAACGTCTGGGCAGCAATAAACTGATCCAGACCGACGTTCGCTTGATCGCTGCCACTAACCGCGATCTGAAAAAGATGGTCGCCGATCGCGAGTTTCGTAACGATCTCTACTATCGACTGAACGTCTTCCCGATCCATCTGCCGCCGCTGCGCGAGCGCCCGGAAGATATTCCGCTGCTGGTGAAAGCCTTCACCTTCAAAATTGCCCGCCGGATGGGGCGCAATATCGACAGCATTCCCGCCGAAGCCCTGCGTACGCTGAGCAGCATGGAATGGCCGGGTAACGTGCGCGAGCTGGAAAACGTCGTAGAACGCGCGGTTCTGCTCACCCGGGGCAACGTGCTGCAACTGTCCCTGCCGGATGTAGTCGCTTTGGCGCCGTCTACGCCGCCGGTGGCGACCGAAGTCGCACAGGATGGCGAAGATGAATACCAACTGATAATGCGCGTTCTGAAAGAAACCAATGGCGTTGTCGCCGGTCCTAAAGGCGCGGCACAAAGACTGGGGTTGAAACGCACAACGTTACTCTCGCGCATGAAGCGCCTGGGCATTGATAAGGACGCACTGGTTTAACGGATTATTGCCCGATAGCGTTACGCTTATCGGGCCTACGCCACTGGTGCGTTTGTCTTTGTCGGCCGGATAAGGCGCAGCCGCCATCCGGCATAGAATTGCTAAATCACTTCTTCCGCTGGTATTTCTCGGGTAACTCCGGCACCGGACGTTTGTCATCAATCAGATGACGCACGGTCAGAATCGGATGACGCCAGAGCATTCTGGGTCCAGCCCAACGCATAATTTGCTTCATCTCTTCGCGTTTAGCGGGCTGGTAACAGTGCACCGGACACTGTTTGCAGGCCGGTTTTTCCTCACCAAATACGCATTTATCCAGGCGCTTTTGCGCATAGGCAAACAACGCATCGTAATGCCCCGGTTCATCTGAAGCCTGCGGACACTGGCTCTCATACAGCGAGATCATTCTCTGGATCGTCATTTTCTCACGTGCAATACGTTTGCCGGACATGATGCCTCCACAATTAAGTTGCATAAATAATACACCTTAACTAAGCGCAGGACTATTACCTGGCGGTGATACATTCCTTAGCACCCTACGCAAATAAGAATTATTTTCATTTGTTTATGCCATGTGCTATATAACATAGCAAAGGCTATATTCGATGATAAATTAACCACTTTGTTGTGAGGGATACTATGCCGCATCTGCCCCATCTGAAGTCATTTCTCCTTGCCAGCGTGTTAACGGCGCTTACGCTGTCACCTGCCTGGGCGAAAGAAAAGTTCAAAGTGATAACCACCTTTACGGTGATTGCCGATATGGCAAGCAACGTGGCAGGTGACGCGGCGGACGTCAGTTCCATCACCAAACCCGGGGCAGAAATTCACGAATATCAACCCACACCGGGGGATATTAAACGGGCGCAAGGCGCACAGCTTATTCTCTCCAACGGCCTTAATCTCGAACTATGGTTTGCCCGCTTCTACCAAAATTTGTCCGGCGTACCGGAGGTCATGGTCTCAAATGGCGTGCAGCCAATGGGTATCAGCGAAGGGCCGTACAACGGCAAACCGAATCCGCATGCCTGGATGTCAGCGGAGAACGCGCTTATCTACGTGGATAACATTCGCGATGCGCTGATGAAATACGATCCCGACCATGCCGCAACCTACCAGAAAAATGCGGAGAATTATAAAGCGAAAATCCAGCAGACTCTGGCGCCACTGCATGCAGAACTGGCGAAGCTCCCTGCTGATAAACGCTGGCTGCTCACCAGCGAAGGCGCATTCTCTTACCTCGCGCGTGATAACGGCCTGAAAGAGCTGTATCTGTGGCCGATCAATGCCGATCAGCAAGGCACGCCCAAGCAGGTACGCAAAGTGATCGATGCGATCAGAAAACATCAAATCCCTACCGTATTTAGCGAAAGCACCGTGTCCGACAAACCTGCGCGTCAGGTCGCCCGCGAGTCTGGCGCGTATTACGGCGGCGTGCTGTATGTCGATTCGCTCAGCGCTGCCGATGGTCCGGTACCGACCTATCTGGATTTACTACGCGTGACGACAGAAACCATCCTCAGCGGCATCAACGACGGGTTAAGGAGCCAAAAATGAGTCAATCTGCGATTACCGTGAATCAGGTTACGGTGACGTATCGCAACGGCCACACCGCGCTGCGGGATGCCACTTTTCAGGTTCCGGGCGGCTCAATTGCCGCTCTGGTCGGCGTAAACGGTTCGGGAAAATCAACGCTTTTTAAAGCGCTGATGGGTTTTGTCCGGTTGGCGAAAGGGGAAATATCTATTCTGCAACAACCGGTTAATAAGGCGCTCAAACAAAATCTGATCGCCTATGTCCCCCAGTCAGAAGAGGTGGACTGGTCGTTTCCGGTACTGGTGGAAGATGTAGTGATGATGGGCCGCTTTGGCCATATGGGGTGGCTGCGTCGACCAAAACAAATCGACCACGACTGCGTGGATGCGGCGCTGGCGCGGGTAGATATGCTGGACTATCGCCATCGCCAGATAGGTGAACTGTCCGGCGGGCAGAAAAAACGCGTTTTTCTGGCAAGAGCCATCGCACAGGACGGGCAGGTTATTTTACTGGATGAACCCTTCACCGGCGTGGATGTGAAAACCGAGGCCCGGATCATCGATCTGCTGCGTGAACTGCGTGATGAAGGCCGGACCATGCTGGTCTCTACCCATAATCTGGGATCCGTCACCGAATTTTGCGATTACACGGTGATGATTAAGGGCACGGTGCTGGCAAGTGGGCCAACCGAAACCACCTTTACCCACGAGAATCTCGAACTGGCATTCAGCGGCGTTCTGCGTCACGTCGCGCTAAGCGGCGGTGAACAACACGTGATTACCGATGATGAACGTCCGTTTATTTCGCGACGCGCGGCAAGCGAGGGGGAGTAATCATGAACTGGCTAACGGAGCCGTTTGGCTACCAGTACATGCTCAACGCCATGTGGGTTTCGGCGATGGTCGGCGGCCTGTGCGCATTTCTCTCCTGCTATCTGATGCTCAAAGGGTGGTCGCTGATTGGCGATGCGCTGTCGCACTCGATCGTTCCAGGCGTGGCCGGAGCCTATATGTTAGGGCTTCCCTTTGCGCTGGGCGCATTTCTTTCCGGTGGACTGGCGGCGGGCAGCATGCTGTTTCTCAATCAGCGTTCACGCCTGAAGGAAGATGCCATTATCGGGCTGATTTTTTCGTCCTTTTTCGGTATCGGGCTGTTTATGGTGTCGCTTAATCCGATGTCGGTGAACATCCAGACCATTATTCTGGGTAACATCCTGGCGATTGCGCCGGAAGATATTCTGCAACTGGCGATCATCGGCGTGGTTTCGCTGACCATTCTGTTTTTGAAGTGGAAAGATCTGATGGTGGTCTTTTTTGATGAAAACCACGCGCGGTCTATCGGTCTGAATCCGGGTCGGCTGAAACTGTTGTTTTTTACGTTGCTCTCCGTTTCCACGATCGCCGCACTGCAAACCGTCGGCGCCTTTCTGGTGATTTGCCTGGTGGTTACGCCCGGTGCGACGGCCTGGCTGCTGACCGATCGTTTTCCTCGCCTGCTCACCATCGCCGTGGCACTCGGCAGCCTGACCAGCTTTTTCGGCGCCTGGCTAAGCTACTGGCTGGACGGGGCAACCGGCGGAATTATCGTCGTTCTGCAAACGCTGCTGTTCCTGCTGGCATTTGTCTTCGCACCAAAACACGGTCTGCTGGCGAATCGCCGCCGCGCCCGTCTGGTGAACAAGGAGCAAGTATGATCTTAACAACGCTGCTGGAACCTTTTCAGTTTAGCTTTATGGTTAATGCGCTGGTCATCTCTACCATCGTCGCTGTGCCTTGCGCGCTGCTGTCGGTATTTTTAGTACTCAAAGGCTGGGCGTTGATGGGCGATGCCATGAGTCATGCGGTTTTCCCAGGGATTGTACTGGCGTGGATTGCGGGCATCCCGCTGGCAATTGGCGCGTTTATCGCCGGTCTGTTCTGCGCGGTGGCGACCGGATACCTCGACGATAACAGCCGCATCAAGCGCGACACCATCATGGGTATTGTTTTCTCCGGGATGTTTGGTGCGGGTCTGGTGCTGTACGTCTCTATCCAGTCAGAAGTCCATCTCGATCATATTCTGTTCGGCGACATGCTGGGCGTATCGTTAAGCGATATCATGCAAACCGCGGTTATTACTCTGGGGATCGCGCTTATCATCGGACTTAAATGGAAAGATTTGCTACTGCATGCGTTCGACCCACATCAGGCAAAGGCCAGTGGGCTTAACACCGCACTGCTGCATTACGGCCTGTTGTGCATGATCGCCCTGACGATTGTCGCCACGCTAAAATCGGTAGGGATTATTTTGTCAATTTCATTACTGATTGCACCTGGCGCCATCGCGATTTTAATGACGCGGAAATTTTCCCACGCCTTATGGCTGGCGGTGGCGATGTCGGTCATTACCTCATTTATGGGCGTGTACCTGTCATTTTTCATCGACAGCGCACCGGCTCCCACCATAGTCGTACTATTTTCTCTGCTGTTTGTGATTACCTTTATTTATGCAACCCTGCGCGATCGGCGTTTAGAGAATCAGCTTCAGCTGCAGGATCCGTAAATTATGGGTCAGCTAATGTTCTTGATATTAATATAGCCTCCGCCAGGAGGTTATATTATCGGCAGATTACAGCATCGTGATGATACGTTTAAATAAACGGATTATAGATTACTCTAACGTGAACAACGGTTGTGGCTTGCCAATGTGGTATCCCTGTAACCACCCGACATTCATGTGTTCCAGGTGCATCTGGATTTCGGCACTTTCAACAAACTCGGCGACAACCTGCATACCTTTCATTGCCGCAACCCGGCAGAAAGATTCGATGATATAGCGACTAACCTCACATTTTATAATCCCACGAACGAAAGACCCATCAATCTTCAAAATATCTGCTTCAATGTTCATCAGGCGTTCATAGCTTGCAAACCCGGCACCGAAGTCATCAATCGCGATCCGACATCCCAATTGACGTAGTAAGCGTAGTGTATCTGCCGTGTGTTCTTTATCTGACAGGGTATCAGCCTCGGTTATCTCAAAAATAATCCGTTGCGGTATCACCACATATTCCTGCAACAACGCAGTTATCTTTGCAACGATACCTGAACGACATAGCGTCACTGGCGCCAGGTTAATGGAAAAACAACTCAGCGGATGGTAGCGCATGTACTTCAGGGTGTTCTCAATAACCCAAAGATCGATATCGGGTGCTAACCCTGTGTCGCGTGCAACCGACAGAAAATAGTCAGGGGAAATAAACTCCCCGTGCTCATTGAGCATGCGGATCAATATCTCATGATAGGATTCATCACCACGAGTACTGACGATAGGCTGGGCCAGCAGGACAAAGGTATTGTGATCCAACGCGTTTTGCAGTGCAGCGCGAACATCCGTTGTATCGGTAGTAGGTTTGCCAAACAGTCGGCTATGCTGTGCCTCAAGGTTTTCCGGCCTGCCGTTGGTCATTGGCGATATGACTTTTGTTATTATTGGAGGGAACATCATATTCATATCAAATTAATAAATAAATACTAATTTATAGATAAAAATGGACATTCCGCGTAGCTGGCATCAGCGGTGAAGAAAAAGACAAAAACCAACATACTGATAATTAACAAAAATCACAAACCCAGTTTTTGCATTATCATTCCAGCTGAGTGCAAAAAAACACGTCAGATGCTTTTAATGTTAACTTTAACATACAAAAAAAGAGAGTTTCCCTCGCTTCATAATTATTTTTCCGTCATTCACTAACTCCTGCAATACTTTGTGGATAGCACTGCGTGAGATATGATTTCGAGCGAGAATGAATGTATACACAGATGTGTTTTCACGCATCTCAGGCTCCATCGACCAAATATATTTCAGGTGTTCAATAATCAATTCACGGATAGTGCGATGCGATTGCAATTTTTCTCGTTGAAAATAGCGTTGCAGATGTAGCGTTAAAATATCAAATGCATGTTTCCAAAGATTCTTCGCAGTGAACAAAAGTTCGGCATTGGGTGCACTCATCGCCCACATTTCACAATCGGTATCACAACGTAAATAGTGTCCGGCAACTTCCGTACGCATTTGTGGCAAGCCGAGGATGGCCGGTGCAGATATACTTACCATCACCAAATCATTTTCCACACGATGAACAGAGACGGCCCCTTTCTCCAGAAACAAGATATTTCCATCACTCTTCAGATCAATACGCTGGCGTTTTTTGCGTAAGGACAGCCAGGCATTATCTGACTTTTTCATTTCATCACCAACAAGCACTACAGCATTTTCAATATCTTTCTGAAACATGGGACTCTCTACCGCAAATTATGGCTTTGTCAAAACGAGGGTGGAATTTTACTCAACACGAAAAATAAATGTCAGCTCACCAACAAGCTGACATTTATTCCCATCTACATCTACCACCGGCATTCCCTGGTGCCGTTGACGCGTTCAGACTCATGCTGTTTTCGCGTGGTGGTGCCAGGCAGTATATGACGCTGTCCATAAAGAATTAATGGCAATCATCTTTGTCGTTGTTATTTCATCTTTCTGTTCTTTGCAATGTAGTCAAAAAGACACAATACATTGATTTATATATAGTTTATTTTCATTAAAAAGTTATCATTGTTGTTATATTATGATACGAAATTGAAACACTTCGCGGTTCTCGCTGTAGGGTCGGGTCCATACTGGTGGTCTTTATGGGCTAAGTGGTATCATGACTCGCCAACCGCCTGGCGCACCAGCAAGAGTAGAAACATCATGTCTGAGACTGGCAATGTCAGTTATCTGATTGAAAAAATAATAATATTTACGCCAGCTACACAATCGCTGGCGCGGATAGATCAACCCAATCAGCGGATAAAACTCAAACACTCGGCGTCATTATGTCTTTTATTACTTATTCAACATCGTGGGCAAGTGGTTTCCCAAAACGAACTACTGGAATTCGGCTGGGGTAAAAATCACCGCCAGGTGAGCTTCAACGCCTTTTATCAAAGCATTCTCTCTTTGCGCAAAAGTTTGCTGCAGCTGGAACTGGAGCAACCGCTTATCACCACGATCCCCCGCAAAGGGCTGATCATCCAGGAAGAGTTCAATATTCAGGTGATTGAAACTCCGAAGGAGAGCGTATCTTTTACAGCAGAACCCTTAGTGCCGGATGTCGCCATAGAAGAACTGTCAGATGACACAGCGCGCCAACCTTTGATCACCACTGCTGAAATGGTAATACTTGCTATTACCCTGATAATTTGTGTGCTTATAATGTATCCGTGGCAAACCAGTGATAACTATTTCTCCGGCTATATCACCGCAGACAACGCCCCCACTGACTGTCAGTATTATTTTAATAATGATGCCAGTAATTTCTCCCGACATACGGCATTTATCAACAAAAATCCTGGGCTGTGTCAGAGCCATAAATTTATCTATATCACCACCTACCCTGAATCCAAGAAATTATCCGTGCTTGTATGTCGCTCACCGATGAAAAACAGGCAGGAAAACGCCTGTCAGTCGGTTTATTACCCACGGTATGATAGCTAATGAATTTTTATTCCCGAACGCCCCGCATCCAGACAGGTATTATCCTGCTGCTTTGTTTTGCTGCGCTAATTGTTACCGCCGTCTACCGGTACAGTAAAAACAATGGTCAGTTACATAATCTGACCTGTCGGTCTGCCATCGAGATTGTACGCAATACAAGCTCATTCCGAGGGATCATTGATATCAAAACCGGCGGCAACAAAGGTATTGTGAATATTGATGGCATTATCAAAGATGCCGAAAATAATGAGCAGACCGTGCAACGCATGGTACTTTTTACACAATCCAGCTACGGCTCAAGCCCGGTTTGGATTTCGCAGAAAATCCAAATATCCAATCGCGAAACAGCACCCGCCAGTCTCATTCAGGAACTCCTCCCCGACTTCTTCCTGACCAACACCAGCGTATCCAATGTCGATTTTTTTGCGCTGAATAGAGAGACGTATTTGATTACCAAAGAGGGGATCCCCTATCTGTACTGCCAGAATTATGCGTTGCCGGAAAATGAATAATCAATAAGCGAAGATTAAAAAAGAGCAAAAACGATTTGAAAGAGTCACTTGATACGGGCATCACGAACTACACGCCCAAGATGCCTTGGTGTGTTAATGCTGATTAATAAAGATTATTTTCTCTCATAATATAAAAACCCTATTCTAACCTACACTACCATAACTCGCTGATTATGCGAACATTGTTACCCTGCTCGTCCAGCGTTATAACTTTCTGGTTTTCCAATAATCCCTTCCCTCTCTGACCGCCAGTAATAAATGTCACCGACAGTTGTATATTGATGCAACGATGATTTTATAGCTCGGGCGACTTTTCAGGCGCAGAGTTAGTGGTGAAATTTGACGGTGTGCCAAGCTGATATTCTGCAATGCGGCACAATCATCCGGTCAGACAGGTATTGAGCATGTTCATAACCCGATTGATTGCCCTGCCCGGGAGTCCACTTTAGCCCAGGGCCGACACAGTAATTGTATCTAACACGTTTATTTTATTAAGTTTTTGATAACAATTAGTTAATTAATTTATTCATTCGCCTATTCCGCTGTTCTGCAAAAACGTCATTTGCAGCTTTTGTCCATCATCTAACCAGTAATTACTTTCTTAACGCTAGCCTCTTCATCCCCTCGCTCATGATATAAATTTATAAAAAACATTAAAAATAGCGTTTTAATCTTAAAAAAATAATTTAATCGATATTTACATTTACCAAATATACAAACAATGGTCTTATATTCCAACCTTACAGCGTGACGCGAAATGTTGTTCTGCAACCGAATGCGCCACTCCAGAGAAGGTGAAATGAATCATCAACATCTGTTCAGATGCCAGGGATGATGTAGCGCGAACCAGGGAGCAGGGAAAAAGTTTCACGCTACTGACAAAAGTAAATTTGATTATGAAAATGGGATATACACAAATGTTTAACAAAACATTCATCGTAGCGGCATTGATGGTTTCCGGCTCTGCATTTGCAGCTGAATCAACCGGCGTAGCGGGTGGCACTATTACCTTTAACGGTTCAGTGTCCGATACCACCTGTAACGTGGTGACCAATAACGGTTCAGACTTCACGGTAAACCTTTCCCCTATTGCTGTGGGTGATATGGGCACCACCGCCGGTGTAGTTAAAACCAACGCCAAAGACTTCACCATGAATCTGAAAAACTGCTCTGCGGCATCGGACGAAGCTAAAACGCTTAAAATCACTTTCAGCAGCAGCAACCTGTCGGATGATGCTAAATACCTGAAAAACTACAGCGACAATGGCGCCGAGGGTGTGGGTATTGCGCTAACCAAAGACGGTAACACTGCCGTACCGTTTGATACCGCTTTCGATACTGGTCTGAGTTCCGCTGACGCTGCCACCGAAGATGGCGTCACACTGACCATGTATGCCAACTACTACAACTACGGTGGCGCGGCCGTAACAACCGGTAAAGTAGTTACTGACGCAACTTATTCCTTCAGCTACGACTAACTCATTCAGCCGGGGTCTCCCCGGCTCTCCTCTACGACATTATGAAAACTCTGATATTTTTTCTTGCGGCTACGTTCATTTCCATGAATGCCAGCGCAAGCGTTGTGATCAACGAAACGCGTGTTATTTATCCGGCCAGCGCCAAATTTGTGTCGGTGCAACTGGTAAACGACAGCGAACAAACCCATCTGGTGCAGTCCTGGATTGACGAGGGCGATGCTTCCGCCGCGCCGGAGAAAGTCAAAGTGCCGTTTTCTCTGCTGCCTCCGGTCGTAAAAATGAGCGGACACGCCGGACAGGCTCTGAAAATCTCGGCGATGAACACCCATTCGCTGCCAAAAGACCGCGAAAGTGTATTCTGGCTTAACGTTCTGGATGTCCCTCCCGTCCCTGAAGGGAGTGGAGATAGCTACCTACAAGTGGCCATTCGCAATCGTATAAAACTGTTCTATCGTCCGGATCAACTGAGCGATCTCGACAGTAGCGTGGCGGAGAAAATTACCGTTTCGACTTCTGGCGGTCAAACTTGCCTGAAGAATAATTCGCCATATTACATGACCATCCCTCAGGTCGTGACATGGCAGGGGGGCGAGCTAAAGCAAAGCCGAAAAGATAATTTACTGGCTGAGACTGCGTTTATACCGCCGTTTGGCTGCGCGCTGGTATCCAGCAAAATTCAGTCCGGTGGGCAATATCGCCTAACATGGCTTGATGATTATGGCGCAAAGAGATTCAGCACTATCCACTGATATCCCAGATAAATGACTCCAGGTTCAATTCTGATGAAAAACAGTTCTCTGTTTCGTATAAGTTTGCTAGTTCACTCTGTCAGCCTCGCGATATTTTCATACGGCGCGTTGGCGGAGGATTTTAATAGCAGCCTGCTGGTAGGTAATTCAGCAGATATGGACTGGAGTAATTCTCGGCTGGTTATGACGCCGGGGGCTTATGATTTGGATGTTTATGTGAATAACGTCTGGCGCGGGAAATTTAATATTTCCGTCGCTAATGACGATAAAGGTACTCTGCTTATTAATAAAGACGACGCATCTCTACTGGATATTCAGGGGCTGGATGATATTGTAAATAAAAGCACCGCTGAAAAGCTCGACGTTAATACCCTGCTACACGGAGGGAAAAGCGCCCTGATACCCGGCACACTGCGTCTGGATTTAGAAGTACCTCAGGCTTTCGTAAAAGAATATAGCCGTAACTGGGTGTCACCGCAAAAATGGGATCAGGGAATTAATGGCCTGTATACCAATTACAATTTCAACTATTACAATTTTCACGGCCTGCAGAATGGCTATAGTGACAGCGATAATCTGTATTTATCGCTGAACAGCGGACTAAACATGTATGGCTGGCATTTTCTCGATAGCTCATCGTGGATGCGCTACAGCGCAATGAACAAAGGTAGCTGGATAAATACCACGCGTTTTGTTGAAAAACCAATTGCGGCAATCGATTCGGTACTGCGCATTGGTCGAAGCTATACGACGTCGGATTATTTTGACACGGTCCGTTTTCGTGGGGTGACACTGAATAAAAGTCGTCAGATGTTACCGGACAGCGAAAACGTTTATATGCCAGTGATCGAAGGTGTTGCAACCAGTTCAGCGGTGGTCAGTATCTCCCAGGATGGTCATATCATCCACCAGATCAATGTCCCGCCAGGTCCCTTTGCCATCCGCGATCTGATGCCTACCGGCTCACGCAGCGATTTATCCGTCGAGGTAAAAAACACTGGCGGCAACATTGAGCACTTCATTGTGCCATTCTCCTCGATCCCGGATATGCAGCGCCCCGGCAGCAGCGACTATCAGATTAACGTCGGGGCGGTGGACATGCGCAACGTCGACGATAGCAGCCATTTTACCCAGGTGAGCTATTCACGTGGGGTGAATAACTACCTCACCGCGTCAGCGGGCGGGATCTGGAGCCAGAATTATCAGTCTCTGCTTCTGGGAGGAGCGGTTTCCATCCCCTACGCTGGGTCACTCTCGGCTTCCGTGGAGGAGTCGCAGTATCGTCTGCCTGGCGATAGCCGTCGCCACGGAGAAAAATACGCGCTGTCCTGGAGTAAATACTTCCCGACCCGCACCAATATTTCGCTGGCTTCGTATTATTACCGTACTCAGGATTACGCTTCTTTTAGCGATTATATCCTGACCAAATCCAATATTAAGGATTATGGCGGAACGGGCACCTCAACGATCAACAGCAAACAAGCCTTTAGCGCCAATATTAATCAGCCGCTGGGGGAACAATTTGGAAGACTGTCGCTTTCAGCCTACTGGCGCGATTACTGGCGCGGTCAGAAAAGTAGCCGTCAGTACAACCTGACCTGGAGCAATGCCAGTCACGGCGTCAACTACTCGGTTTCGCTGCGCCGCTCGGAGGTTACGCAGTCCTATTACGACTATGAAACCAATTATGAAGGCGACCTGGTGAGCGCGTTGCGTTCACGCGGTAAGACGGAAAACAACCTCTATTTTTCTGTCACGATACCGATGTCGATATTCGGCAGCGGCGGCAGCCTGTCTTCTCATGCCAGCGTGCAGAACGGCAAATATTCCTCTTCTGACGTCAGCATGAGCGGGAATATGCATGATGTTGACTACAGCCTGATGCTGAGCCACGACAGTGACAACGATTCGCGAGCAGCCGATCTCTACACCAGCTGGAAAAATGACTATACCAGCATGAACAGCGGCGCGACGCTGGCCCGTGAATATCGCCAGCTAAGCCTGGGTGCCAGCGGCAATCTGCTGGCATGGAAGGGTGGGCTGCTGGCGTCTCCTCATAACGGACGTAATTTTGTCATTATTGAAGCGCCAGGAGTGGTGAACGCGGTCGTTAACGGCGATACCTCCGCACACACCAACAGCAAAGGTATCGCCCTCATCACCAGCGCGACACCGTACCGACAGAATAATTTCCATCTGGAGCAGGATGGAACCCAAAAAAGCGACGTCGACCTTGAAGGTAATTTACTCAATGTGGCGCCGTACGAAGGCAGTATCAGCTGGCTGAAGTACAAAACTGACACGCGCAGACTCTTCACTTTTGATGTGCAAACCGCTGAAGGGGGTCAGTTGCCGTTTGGCGCGGTTGTCAGCGGTGCCGGGAATGAAGAAGTCGGCTATGTCGCACAGGGGAGTCAGATTTTTATTAAGTCAGAGACGCTTCCCGCCAGCCTGAAGGTGAATATCAGCAAAGGTAAGACTAAAAAATTCTGCACTATTTCCCAGCCTGCAGAGCATGCTGAAAATATTTGTCGCTAACTCAGTTTACTCAGCTAACAGAATCAATCATGAAAAAATTATTTTATTTTATGGTTACGGCCATAATACTGACCGCAATCCCAATATTATCTGCACAAGCACAGTCGCAGGCTCAGTCTCGCGGTGTAACAGGCGATACCTGCCGTAATTCCGGTATACTTTTTACCAGCGTCGCAGAATCGGATAAGTCGCTAAATCTTTCATCGGCTTTCGTGAATTCAAACGTCGTTGAATATTCCTATACCACCAGTTGGTCGGGTAGTATGACCTGTACTTACGGGAATATTGGGATCGGTGGTCTGGCGCAAGACCACTTATATTATTTTACCGGTTTCAACGGTTCTCCTGTTTATTTGAATTTCAACAGTGCGGATGGTGAAAGTAGCTACTGGATAAAATTAACGTCCACCATTAGTGGCGATACCAAAGTGACTGTCAGCGGTATCGTGGGCATTCACTCTCTGTCATATCAGACACAATATACGCTGCGAGCAGAATTAATGTCGGCTCCGCCTGTGGGCATGGAAAGCTATACCAAAACCACAACCAGCGGCGCACTGTCGGTCATACCTGCGGTGATGAGCGGTACCGGAAGCGGCTCCAGCTCACCGTTCCTTTCCAGCAAAACATATGCTTATCGCGCCTGGTCCAATATGATGTCTGAAACCGCACGCAAAAGCTGGAATACCGATTATTTTATTGCTTATGAGAAGCTGACGATTCAGTTTGAGCCAAAAGAAACAACCTGCAATATGACGCGGGACATGAGCGTGAAATTACCCCCCGCTCCGTTTAGCGTCCTGAAAAAAAATGGAAAGGCAGATGGTGCCGATTTCACGATCCCGCTGAAGTGCGGCAACCTGGCCGGAATTAAAACGTCTACCCGCAATGTTAAGGCCTGGTTATCCAGCAATGATTTAGTCAGTTCGGATACCAGCTACCAGATAATGGTCAACGATGAAACCACGGCGGGAGGGGTAGGTATTGCCATTCGTAGCCGGATGTTTATGGGTGACTATGATGAGGTGCAAATATCCAGTAGCAATAATATGGAACATGCCTCACAAATATTAGATATCGCTAAAGATGATGATATAAGCAATACGCAATACATTTATCTTCATGCTTATTACAAAGTTTATAACGCATCAGCATTATCAACCGGTAGCGTGGTGGCGACTGCGCAGATAATGTTTGGCTACGATTAACCCCCCTATTTTACTGTGGCCCAGACGGGCTACAGTAAGTTTTTAATTTAATTCTCTTAAAGGATTTTATGAAAATATCTGTTCAAACCGTGCTTGATCTTCTGCACAGCATTATGCACCCGCTTTCTCCTGAACTGGTGCATCATTTGCAACGCACGGGTCTCATTTGCTGGTATCTCGGGAATCGAGCCGGTTTTGACAGTGCAGCCATCAATAACGCCTGGCTTGCGGGTATGTTGCACAATATCGGGGCGGTGAGCAAAGTGCATCCCTTCAGTGGCGCCCATGGTAAAGCCTTTATTGAAGAGCATGGACGGCTTGGCGCCTCAATGATGTCCGGCGTACGTTTTTTACAGCCAGTGACCGCAATTCTTGAAACGCGCCACGCGGATGCCTTGGGTTACACGCAGAATACAATGCTAAATACCTGGCATCTGGTGCATCTGGCCGATGAGTTTGAGCTGTGGCTGCGCGGGATTGAAGGTGACTATGTGGCCCAACGGCATAATATTGTTTCCGGTTTTCTGGCCAGTAGCCCACTATGGCCATCGTGCCTGGTCGAGGCGCTACAGGATGCCAGCCATGAGGATGGTTTCTGGTTTCGCCTGAGTTCGCCCTCATTACAACAGGTGCTGCGTGTTATCAGCCCGCTCAATGATGTGGTGCTGGATCACCATGATTTTCTGGAGGTCTGCCTGCTGATTTCGAATATCGTCGATAAATACAGCAGCTTTACGCAGACTCACAGTACCAGCGTGGCTCACGTGGCGGCGAAGCTTGCGGAGCTGTACGGCTGCGATCGCTACACCCAGGATAAAATCCGCATCGCGGGGTACCTGCACGATATTGGCAAGCTGGGTATTCCACTGGAAATCCTCGAGAAGCAGGGAAAGCTGGAGCCGGACGAGTATGCGCAAATGAAGCGCCACAGCTATAAGACGCTGGAGATGCTACATCCCATTGAAGAGCTGGGTGAAATCGTACACTGGGCGGCAAGACATCATGAACGCCTCGACGGCAGCGGCTACCCTTTTCGTCTGGGTGCGGCTGCGCTGGATATCCCTTCGCGTATTATTGCTGTGGCTGATGTTTTCACCGCGATGACCGAGAACCGCCCCTATCGTCAGGGGATGTCCAGCGAAAAAGCATTGATTATTCTCGAGGAAGAGGCGTCAAATTTTCGTCTGGATCGGGACATTGTCGATCTGCTAAGCCATAATATTGCAGTGCTCAGACCTTTGGTTGCGATGTACTAAGCCAGGCATAACCCGAAATCGCAGCCGCGCAGAATGCATATTGTATAAATTTACCGAAAGAAAACGCGAATGAAATATTTGATAGCCAATAGAGTCATTTACGATAGCGAGAGCGGGGAACTTGTGGTCAAGGAACCCGGAAACGAGCAAAGTAAAAGGCTAACAAATACCGCTAACCGTATTCTTTCGTTACTGATTGCGTCGCCAGGCCGGGTACTTGAACGCGATTATCTTCTGGATAAAGTCTGGGAGGAAGCGGGCCATCCGGGTTCCAGTTCATCGCTGAGCCAGTACATTAGTATCCTCAGAAAAACATTAACATCCTTAATATTCATTGAGGAAATTATTGTAGCCGTACCCAAGGTGGGCTTTTACTTCTCACCGGAAATCGCCGTTGAACTGCAGAATGATGAAGAAATGGTGAGTACCACACCTCTTCCGGTATCCCTGCGTAAGGCGGCAACGAAGGATAAAAAAAACCTCTGGCTGATTGCGGCTATCGCGTTTTTGCTGCTGGCCAACCTTTGGATACTCAGCCAGAAACAGGGTTCACCGCGTTTTGCAGCCGAATACAGTATTGGTGAAATCGGGAACTGCAAATTTACTGCCTATGAAGATTTATCGGAGGAAGTTGACCCTCAGGTCATGAATATTATCCGTCAGCTACAGCCTGAACTTGAGCTAAAGTGCGCCCGGAAACCCGCGCAGATTATGGTTTATTTTCAACCCAGTGTTCTTTACGGTAGTCATGGTCGGTTTTTCTACTCTTATTGTCCAACAGATAAGGCAACAGCAAAAATTGTCTATTGTGAGAACTATTATGCTTTTAACTGGAAATTAAAATGAAGCTGATGACAACCTTAGTGCTGGCAGTGGTCGCGTTGATTTGTCTGTTAACATGGCAACTAAGCCTGCGATCGGGTGTTTATTTTGACAAACGCTGCTTTGCGAATATCACCTATGTTGACGCTTCAGATCACGCTCTCTTATTCAAAGGAAATATCACGTTTGAATTTAACAAGAACGAAACGGGCGTATTTAATCTTTCCGGCAACATTGACTATCAGGGGCGTCAATATCGATTGTCGCGTTATATAACATTTACCTACCATAACGTCAGCGGCAACCAGTATCGTATGAATACGACGACAAAAGATATCATGGCTCACGATAATGTGCCGGAAGACATTACCCTGCTGACAACAAAAATATTTGGGATGGAAGGGGAATACGTTATCTCCTTAGACAAAAAAGACAATAACTATATTACGATTGCAAATACCTTATCACCCTTAATGAACTGTGTGATTCAATAACAGGGATAGTGTTATACATTCACTATGAAAAGAAATAATTGTGTCAATTGTGAAGAGTGCGGTTTTGCAGAACTGTGCTCCGCCTATCTGTTCAGGCAGAAAGATCCATTGTTTATCCGCAATCTGGAGACAAAAAAGAAGATTGCCAGAGGTGAATATATTTATCGTCGGGGAGAGAAAATAGACGCGCTATATGCCCTACGTAGCGGGGCCGCTAAGGTTTACGATACGCGCGGGCAGCTGATGGGGATCGTTTTGCCAGGACAGGTGATGGGCGTGGAGGAGCTGCACATCGGTTACAGTCAGCAGGATATTCAAGCCGCAACGGAAATAGAAGTTTGCGTACTGAGAAGCGATCATTTCTACGAAATGAGCCAGCTGATGCCAGGATTTACAGATTTTATTGTCAGGATCCTGTCACGTTCGGCGCAGGAAAAACAGCAATTTATTTCAGTATTGACCAAAAGTGATACCTTGCAGAAGGTTCAATATTTCCTGCAACTGTTGTCTCGCACTTATAAAGAGTATGGCTTTGAGCATCTCAACCTTGAGTTACCGATCAGTAAGAAAGAACTGGCCCAGGTTCTGGGCATTTCGATATCCACCTTGTCGCGTGCCCTGGATAGCCTGAAGGATCAGGGGATTATTTCCATGCTAAATAAAAAAGAGATAACGCTAATGATGTCAGACAAAAAATAGCGTCTGAATGAGGATCTTCTTGTAATTTCTTAGTTTCATCTCAAAAAATCCGTAAATCATTTATTGTCCAGTGTATCCCTTTGAGGAAAGCACCGGACTCATTTTTCTTAAAAACAAAGAGTTAAGGTTTTTCCCAATGTCGTTTGTCGTATTCTCTGATGATATTTTTTTTACCCGGTCTGCGGGAGGGCTGATGCCAATAGATAGCCTGCGCGAAGAGAACTTATGTATTATTGATATTGAATCTTTCTTCAGCTTACATGATATTAAACATCGTATTTGCAATGAACTGACCGACAGCTATTCTATCATTTTTGTAAAAGGCCGTGGAATGTTATCAAAGGTGCTTTCATCACTGGAGGGTATCTCCAGAACCGCCTCTGTAACGGAGTTTATCCAGTATATTAATGAAGGCCGAAGATATACTGTCTATCATATACTCACCATAATTGATTCTTTGCGGGAGCTACGTAACCTTACCCATACCGAGATTTCCGTAGCCTGTGCGTTACGCCGACAAATAAATATTACTGCCACATCCCAACTTCTGCACTGCTCAACGAAAGCAGTGTATCAGCGGGTATCAGCCTTGGCTCAGAAAATGAACCTCAGATACGGTACCCAAATCCAGTATTTCTTGTACCGCGAATATACCATTGAGGAACTCCAGCAGATAAATTGCATGAAACATCGTCCTGATACCGGTGTATTCCAGAATAATGGATCGACCCTACATCTGTAAGCAGATTCGATCCTCACGACGAGGCCTGTCTAATGGCCTCCGGACTGAGGTATCGCCCCGGTTGTCGTACAGGTTGAATCACTACGGATTTAACAGACACCTCAGAGTCATTTATGGACTTATCTTTGTCGCCTGGCTTCATCATTTCTACCGCTTTAAACGAAAGTAGCTTTCCCTCTTGTTTTCCTGCCATAAAGACTCCGTTATCATGCACCTTATGCAGTCATGAACATCAAGGTAGGTTACTCTGTATATGCCCATATTTTACCCAGGTATAGGTTGGCAAGGCACACTTTAACCCACCTTTAAATGTAGGATTTCATGATATTCGATGAGACAACGTGAAACTTAATGATAACCAAAAAATCACTAACTCATCAAAAATTAAGAAAATGGACATCATAAACCAATGAGTACAATAGAAAACTTAGACTCCCATACCCCCATGATGCAGCAGTATCTCAAGCTGAAGGCTCAGCACCCGGAAATACTGCTGTTTTACCGCATGGGCGACTTTTACGAACTGTTTTATGACGATGCGAAACGCGCCTCTCAGCTGCTTGATATCTCCCTGACCAAACGCGGCGCATCTGCGGGCGAGCCAATCCCGATGGCAGGCATTCCTCATCATGCGGTAGAAAACTACCTCGCCAAGCTGGTCAATCAGGGTGAGTCCGTTGCTATTTGTGAACAGATTGGCGATCCGGCGACCAGCAAAGGCCCGGTTGAGCGCAAAGTGGTACGTATTGTCACACCAGGCACCATCAGTGATGAAGCGTTGTTGCAGGAACGCCAGGACAACCTGCTGGCCGCCATCTGGCAAGACAGTAAAGGGTACGGCTACGCTACGCTGGATATCAGCTCCGGGCGTTTTCGTGTCAGTGAACCCGCTGACCGCGAAACCATGGCCGCGGAATTGCAGCGCACCAACCCCGCTGAATTGCTGTATGCCGAGGATTTTGCCGAAACCTCGCTGATAGAGGGACGTCGCGGCCTGCGTCGTCGTCCGCTGTGGGAATTTGAAATTGATACCGCCCGTCAGCAGTTAAATCTGCAGTTCGGCACGCGGGATCTGATTGGCTTTGGCGTGGAAAACGCCCCACGCGGGTTATGTGCTGCCGGCTGTCTGCTGCAATACGTAAAAGATACCCAGCGCACCTCGCTGCCGCATATTCGTTCCATCACCATGGAGCGTCAGCAGGACAGCATCATCATGGACGCCGCCACACGCCGCAATCTGGAAATCACCCAGAACCTGGCGGGCGGGGTGGAAAACACGCTGGCTTCAGTACTCGACTGCACCGTGACACCGATGGGTAGCCGTATGCTCAAGCGCTGGCTGCATATGCCGGTCCGCGACACCAAAATCCTCACCGAGCGCCAACAGACTATCGGCGCGCTGCAGGATACCACCAGCGAATTACAACCCGTGCTGCGTCAGGTAGGCGATCTGGAACGTATTCTGGCGCGTCTGGCCCTGCGTACTGCGCGCCCGCGCGATCTGGCCCGTATGCGTCATGCCTTCCAGCAATTACCCGAACTGCGCGCACAACTGGAAAACGTAGACAGTGCCCCCGTGCAGATGCTGCGCGAGAAAATGGGTGAGTTTACTGAGCTGCGTGAACTGTTGGAACGTGCCGTCGTGGAAGCTCCGCCGGTGCTCGTCCGTGACGGCGGCGTCATTGCCCCAGGCTACAATGAAGAGCTTGACGAGTGGCGAGCGCTGGCTGATGGCGCCACGGACTACCTCGACAGACTGGAAATCCGCGAACGCGAACGCACCGGTCTGGACACGCTGAAAGTAGGATTTAACGCCGTGCACGGCTACTACATTCAGATCAGCCGTGGGCAAAGTCATCTGGCGCCAATTAACTACGTACGCCGCCAGACATTGAAAAACGCCGAACGCTACATTATTCCGGAACTGAAAGAGTACGAAGACAAAGTTCTGACCTCAAAAGGCAAAGCGCTGGCGCTGGAAAAACAGTTGTATGACGAACTGTTCGACATGCTGCTGCCACACCTGGCTGATTTGCAACAGAGCGCCAGCGCGCTGGCGGAGTTGGACGTGCTGGTCAACCTCGCGGAGCGTGCTTATACCCTGAATTACACCTGTCCGATCTTCACCGATAAACCCGGCATTCGTATTACCGAGGGACGTCATCCGGTGGTTGAACAGGTGCTGACCGAGCCGTTTATCGCCAACCCGCTTAACCTCTCGCCTCAGCGACGGATGCTGATCATCACCGGCCCAAACATGGGGGGTAAAAGTACCTATATGCGCCAGACTGCGTTGATTGCGCTACTGGCCTATATCGGCAGCTACGTTCCGGCACAGAAAGTCGAGATCGGGCCTATCGATCGTATCTTTACCCGCGTGGGCGCGGCGGATGATCTGGCATCAGGTCGTTCCACCTTCATGGTAGAAATGACCGAAACCGCCAACATTCTGCATAACGCCACCGAGAACAGTCTGGTGCTGATGGATGAGATTGGACGCGGTACCTCCACCTACGACGGCCTGTCGCTGGCATGGGCATGCGCAGAAAATCTGGCAAATAAAATCAAAGCATTAACTTTATTTGCGACCCACTACTTCGAACTGACGCAGTTACCGGAGAAGATGGAGGGCGTCGCTAATGTGCATCTGGATGCGTTAGAGCACGGCGATACCATCGCCTTCATGCACAGCGTGCAGGATGGCGCGGCGAGCAAGAGCTATGGTCTGGCAGTCGCTGCCCTGGCTGGCGTACCGAAAGAGGTGATCAAACGCGCGCGGCAAAAACTGCGCGAACTGGAAAGCATCGCGCCAAATGTTGCCGCAACCCAGGTCGACGGCACGCAGATGTCGCTGCTGTCAGTACCGGAAGAAACGTCACCCGCCGTTGATGCGCTGGAAAATCTCGACCCGGATTCACTAACGCCTCGCCAGGCGCTGGAGTGGATCTACCGGTTGAAAAGTCTGGTGTAGTAAAAAGAACCCGATAGCGGTAGCCCTAAAGAAAAAGGCCAGTCCCAATGAGACTGGCCTTTCTTGATAGAACTTGTGCTTACTCGCGGAAAAGCGCTTCGATATTCAGTCCCTGAGTCTGCAGAATTTCACGCAGACGACGCAGACCTTCAACCTGAATCTGGCGAACACGTTCACGAGTGAGACCAATTTCACGGCCCACATCTTCCAGTGTCGCAGCTTCGTACCCCAGCAGACCAAAACGACGTGCCAGCACTTCACGCTGTTTGGCGTTCAGTTCGAACAGCCATTTGACGATGCTCTGTTTCATATCATCGTCTTGCGTGGTGTCTTCCGGACCGTTTTCCTTTTCATCGGCCAGAATATCCAGCAACGCTTTTTCGGAATCGCCACCCAGCGGGGTGTCTACCGAGGTAATACGCTCGTTGAGTCGGAGCATACGGCTGACGTCATCAACCGGTTTATCCAGTTGTTCAGCAATCTCTTCTGCACTCGGTTCGTGGTCCAGTTTATGCGACAACTCACGCGCGGTACGCAGATAGACGTTCAGCTCTTTTACAATGTGAATCGGCAGTCGGATCGTACGGGTTTGGTTCATAATCGCCCGTTCGATCGTCTGGCGGATCCACCAGGTTGCGTATGTTGAGAAGCGGAACCCACGTTCCGGGTCAAACTTCTCGACGGCACGGATAAGCCCTAAATTGCCCTCTTCAATCAGGTCCAGCAATGCCAGACCACGATTGCCATAACGACGAGCAATTTTCACCACCAGACGCAGGTTACTTTCAATCATGCGACGGCGAGATGCGACATCTCCACGCAGTGCGCGACGCGCAAAATAAACTTCTTCTTCGGCTGTTAACAGTGGTGAATAACCAATCTCACCAAGGTAAAGCTGAGTCGCGTCCAACACACGCTGTGTGGCCCCCTGCGATAACAGCTCTTCTTCAGCCAGGTCGTTATCACTGGGTTCCTCTTCACTCAAGGCTTTTTCATCAAAAGCCTCTACTCCGTTCTCATCAAATTCCGCATCTTCATTTAAATCATGAACTTTCAGCGTATTCTGACTCATAAAGGTGGCTCCTACCCGTGATCCCTAACGGAACTAGCACGTGAAAGCCTGGTTCCGCCTAATTATCGCTGCGGTAAATAGCGCAGCGGGTTTACGGATTTCCCCTTGTAACGAATTTCAAAATGCAAGCGTGTTGAACTGGTTCCGGTGCTACCCATGGTAGCTATTTTCTGCCCCGCCTTGATTTCTTGTTGTTCCCGGACCAGCATTGTATCGTTATGGGCGTAGGCGCTCAGGTAATCATCGTTATGTTTGATGATAATAAGATTACCGTAACCACGCAGCGCATTACCGGCATAGACGACGCGTCCATCTGCGGTCGCGACAATAGCCTGTCCTTTGCTGCCTGCAATGTCGATCCCTTTATTGCCACCTTCGGTAGCCGCAAAGTTTTCGATCACTTTGCCGTCAGTCGGCCAGCGCCAGGTAGAGATTGGCGAGCTAGTCGACGTTGAGCTTGCAGTTGATTCGGTTGTGCTTACTGCTGGAGCCGTTACAGGCGCTGTGACCACAGTCCCAGCAGGCTTGTTGTTCGGCAACATTTTGTTAGCACTTTGTTCACCTGAATCCTCAGAATACGTAATTGTTGGTTTCGAAGCAACAGCAACGGTGGAATTTTGTGCAGGGTTGGTCACAACTCCTTGCTGTGCTGCATCCGCCTGGGTGATGGCATTGCCACCAGTAATCGGTACGCCAGACGCGTTGCCCACTTGCAGAGTTTGACCGACATTCAGGCCATACGGGGCCGGAACGTTATTGCGTTGTGCGAGGTCACGGAAATCGTTCCCGGTGATCCAGGCAATATAGAAAAGGGTATCGCCTTTCTTAACAGTATAGGTACTGCCGCCCGTGTAGCTACCTTTCGGAATATTCCCATACTTACGATTGTATACAATACGACCGTTTTCCATCTGCACAGGCTGTTGAGCAACAGGCTGGATTTGCGTTGGCTGTGTGGTTGGTTGCTGCACCGACTGGATCTGTGGCGTCTGCTGTACTGTCGACGTCGAGCCCATTTTAGGTGGAGGCGTAATCAGCATGCCAGAACTGGTGTTCGTTGATGCACTACCGTTAACCGAGCTGACCGGCGCTGGTGGATTCGAGGTGTTTGAACAACCTGCCAACCATAGTGAAACCAGTGACAATGCCGCAATGCGGCGAACGGTAAATTTGTGGCTTCCCGCGCTCATTTATCCCCCAGGAAAATTGGTTAAAACCAGTGACGTAATCACCGTGCAAGGCCCCGTCACAATACGCTTACTCTTTCGAGAATAACCAGGAAAACTCCAGGTATTCAGCAGCGCTATCTACGCAAGCTCCCCTTTTACTAAGGGAACGAAACGTACGGCCTCCACGGTATCGATAATAAATTCGCCTCCCCGACGACGCACCCGCTTCAGAAACTGGTGCTCATCGCCCACGGGTAAGACGAGAATGCCGCCCTCATCCAGTTGCATCATCAATGCGGTCGGGATCTCGGGCGGCGCTGCCGTTACAATGATAGCGTCAAACGGAGCTCGCGCCTGCCAGCCTTGCCATCCATCACCATGACGGGTCGAAACATTATGTAAATCAAGCTGCTTCAGGCGGCGACGCGCCTGCCATTGCAAACCTTTAATGCGCTCAACGGAGCACACATGATGCACCAGGTGCGCCAGAATCGCCGTCTGGTAGCCAGAGCCAGTACCAATTTCCAGCACTCGAGACTGCGGCGTTAGCTCAAGCAGTTCGGTCATTCGCGCAACCATATAGGGCTGCGAAATCGTCTGCCCCTGACCAATCGGCAGGGCAATATTGTCCCAGGCCTTATGTTCAAACGCCTCATCAATGAATTTTTCACGCGGCACGGCGGCGAGCGCATCGAGGACAAGCTCATCTCTGATGCCCTGCGCACGTAATTGTTCAAGAAGAGTGTGTACGCGTCTGCTTACCATTGCGTGTCGACTCCCACGCTGTCTAACCAGTCAGAAACCACTTCATGCGCGCCGTATGCGGTTAAATCGACATGCAGCGGCGTGATAGAAACATAGCCTTCATCGACGGCGGCAAAATCCGTATCCGGCCCGGCGTCGCACTTTTCGCCCGGTGGCCCGATCCAGTACAGCGTATTACCGCGTGGGTCCTGCTGTGGAATAACCTGATCCGCCGGATGGCGACTGCCGCAGCGCGTGACGCGAATACCTTTAATCTGATCCAGCGGTAAATCCGGCACGTTGATATTCAAAATGCGACCGGTGCGCAGCGGTTCACGACTCAGCGCCCGTAAGATACGACAGGTTACTGCGGCAGCAGTATCGTAGTATTTATGGCCATCAAGTGAGACAGCCAGCGCCGGGAATCCCAGATGACGGCCTTCCATTGCCGCCGCAACGGTACCGGAATAGATAACATCATCACCCAGATTAGGACCCGCGTTGATACCAGAAACGACAATGTCCGGACGCGGACGCATTAATGCGTTCACGCCCAGATAGACGCAGTCGGTGGGCGTACCCATTTGTACGGCGATATCGCCGTTATCATAGGTAAAGGTGCGAAGTGAGGATTCCAGCGTCAGCGAGTTAGACGCGCCACTGCGGTTACGATCCGGGGCAACCACCTGTACGTCAGCAAACTCACGCAGCGCTTTCGCCAGCGTTTGTATACCGGGTGCGTGGACCCCATCATCGTTACTCAGCAATATACGCATAATCACCCATTGTGTTAATAAGTTCCCTTACAACACTGGTGGCGAAGCTACCTGCCGGTAGCCAGAAGCGTAACTCGACGGTTACGTCATCCCACCAGTTCCAGCTTAATTGTTGTGGATACAGCAACATAGCGCGACGCGACGCGTCGACTTTCTCGCGCAATAACAGAGCTTGCAGCACGGTTTCATCAGCAACAGCGGCTTTTTCAAACGCCAGTGCGTCGCGCTGAGTTCCCCACTCACCGCTGCCCGGTAATGCCGCTGTGATCATCAATTCTTTCTCATCGACGCGACGCTGTAATTCTGTGTGTTCTTCCTGTGTGGCGACAAACCAGCTTCCGCGTCCGGATAATTGTAGCGCATCGCCGTCAACAACTTGATTAAAGTCTGTTTTTTTCAAGCGTTCACTGACTATCTGATTAAACAACGCGCTACGGGCCGCCGACAACCAAAAACTGCGTTTATTGCGATCGCGCACCGGCGCATCGCTTTGTGCCCAGCGCAGCGCCCCTTGCAGGTTGCTACCGCCGATACCAAAACGCTGAGCGCCAAAATAGTTCGGTACGCCGCGTTCGCTAATCGCCTGCAAACGCGCTTCAACGTCATTTCGCTCGCTCACTTCACGCAACACCAGCGTAAATTCGTTGCCTTTCAGCGCCCCTAAACGCAGCTTACGCTTGTGGCGCGCGTACTCCAGAACTTTACAGCCTTCGAGCTCAAATTTGCTTAGATCAGGCATTGCATTGCCCGGTACACGCGCGCACAGCCACTGTTCCGTGACCGCATGCTTATCTTTCTGCCCGGCAAAGCTCACTTCACGGGCGTGAATTTTCAGGAATTTCGCCAGCGCGTCAGCCACAAAACGGGTGTTACAACCGTTTTTCAGGATGCGCACCAAAACATGCTCGCCTTCGCCATCCGGTTCGAAGCCTAAATCTTCGACGACAACAAAGTCTTCCGGATTCGCTTTCAGGACGCCATGGCCCAGTGGTTTGCCATGGAGATACGTCAGATCGTCAAACACAGTCATTTCGGTGCCTTAATGAGTAACGCCACCGCTTCACAGGCAATCCCTTCCCCACGCCCGGTAAAACCGAGTTTTTCCGTGGTGGTCGCTTTCACGTTAACATCATCCATATGGCAGCCGAGATCTTCGGCAATAAACACGCGCATTTGCGGAATGTGCGGCAGCATCTTCGGCGCCTGAGCAATAATTGTCACATCCACATTACCAAGCGTATAGCCTTTGGCCTGAATACGCCGCCAGGCTTCTCGCAATAATTCACGACTATCGGCACCTTTAAAGGTCGGGTCGGTGTCAGGGAAGAGTTTACCGATATCCCCCAGCGCAGCCGCGCCCAGCAGAGCATCGGTTAGCGCGTGTAACGCCACATCGCCATCAGAATGCGCCAGCAATCCTTTTTCATACGGGATGCGCACACCACCAATGATAATTGGGCCTT
This sequence comes from Citrobacter sp. 506, assembly GCF_050434985.1. Taxonomy (NCBI): domain Bacteria; kingdom Pseudomonadati; phylum Pseudomonadota; class Gammaproteobacteria; order Enterobacterales; family Enterobacteriaceae; genus Citrobacter; species Citrobacter sp. 506. The sequence continues at coordinate 110,953 of NZ_JBNDJN010000006.1, read as the reverse complement.
CTCCGCCAAAAGCGTGTACGTCGAAACCGTGTCCAATTCGCATTATGTCTTCTCCTGGTGGGTAGTCCGGGTCAGATAAAATTCGGCCAACGCCAAATCCTCTGGACGCGTTACTTTAATATTATCAGCCCGTCCTTCAACGAGCTGAGGATGTAAGCCGCAATATTCCAGCGCCGAGGCCTCATCCGTAATGGTTGCGCCTTCGAGGAGCGCACGGGTCAGGCAGTCGTGCAACAGCTCGCGAGGGAAAAACTGCGGCGTCAACGCGTGCCATAAATCGGTGCGATCGACCGTATGGGCAATGTCTGTTCGGCCCGGCTCCGCGCGCTTCATCGTGTCGCGTACTGGTGCCGCCAGGATCCCGCCGGTGCGGCTGGTCTCACTGATTGCCAGCAAACGGGCTAAATCATCCTGGTGCAGACACGGACGCGCGGCGTCATGCACCAGTACCCAACTGGCCTCACCTGCGGCTTGCAAACCGGCAAGGACAGAATCGGCACGCTCGTTGCCGCCATCCACTACGGTAATTTGCGGATGCGCGGCAAGTGGAAGTTGGGCAAAGCGGCTGTCGCCTGGGCTGATAGCGATAACGACTCGCGTCACCCGGGGATGAGCCAGCAGCGCATCAACCGAGTGTTCAAGAATGGTTTTATTGCCAATAGAGAGGTACTGCTTAGGACACTCTGTTTGCATTCGGCGGCCAAACCCGGCAGCCGGCACCACGGCGCAAACGTCCAATAAAGTGGCTGCCATGTTAAATCCCTGGACGGTTTATCGATTGTTTTGCCCTGCAGTCTGAGCGCGTTTAGACGCGTCAGGCACCAGACGATAAAAGGTTTCGCCCGGCTTAGTCATGCTGAGTTCGTTGCGCGCGCGCTCCTCAATAGCCTCTTGTCCGCCATTGAGATCGTCAATTTCGGCAAAGAGCTGATCGTTACGTGCTTTAAGTTTCGCGTTCGTAGCTTGCTGCGCAGCAACATCATCGTTGACGCGACTATAGTCATGTATGCCGTTCTTACCGAACCACAGCGAATACTGCAGCCAGACCAATAAAGCCAGCAACAGCAGCGTTAGTTTACCCATCCTGCCCCCTGAAAAACGGCATTAACATCCCATAACTTCCGCAGACAACTTTACATCAACGGTCGGGAATGCCGCGACAACGCGGGCAAATGTACCACATTTGCCCGTTGTTACGTATACCCCGTGTAAGGAGAACATAATCTCATTGTTGGTTACGGTTTGAATTATGACCAGAGAGTGAACAACATCAGCGATTGTTAAAAAAAGGCGTTTGCCTAACCCAACAACCACAGAAATAGCGCGCCAAACATCGCCCCAACCACCAGTAGGGTGCAGGTAATGCTCAGCAGCAACAGCCCCTTCAATAGGGAGTGCAGCGCAATACCCGCGACAATCGCCACGGGCAGCAATGCGAGGAAAAAGGGCCAGGTATAAATGAAGAAAAAGAGTGTGTTAGGGCCATAAATCAGAAACGGAATCCCCAGCGCCAACAGCCACGCGATAAAACCGACCACGGCACCCGGTAGTGACCAGGTGGTTTCATCGTCGGCGGCGAAGGTATCTGACTCTGTAATAGTAATGTTATGGCTGTTACGCATATCTAATCCTGTGACCGTGACTGACCGGGCATACAAGCTCGGGTGTCTCAGGATCTGATAATATCTTCCTGCCTCAGCAGGTCTAATAATTGGGGTACCAAATTTGTTACCAATTGTTCACCATCAAGGTGAATCTCTGGCGATTCAGGCGCTTCGTATACCGAATCAATTCCGGTGAAATTGCGCAACTCACCCGCCCGCGCTTTTTTATACAGCCCTTTTGGATCGCGTAATTCGCACGTTGCCAGCGGCGTATCGACAAAAACCTCAATAAAACGCCCTTCGCCAACGCGTTCACGGACCATTTTGCGTTCGGCGCGATGCGGAGAGATAAAGGCGGTCAACACCACAAGGCCCGCGTCCACCATCAGGTTAGCCACCTCGCCAACCCGACGAATATTCTCCTTACGATCGGCATCGCTAAACCCAAGATCGCTGCACAGGCCGTGGCGCACGTTATCGCCATCCAACAAATAGGTACTCACTCCCAGCTTGTGCAACGCCTCTTCCAGCGCCCCTGCTACCGTGGATTTACCGGAACCAGACAGCCCGGTAAACCACAGCACAACACCACGATGACCGTGGCGTTGTTCCCGCTGTTGCGGTGTAACAGGATGGGCATGCCAGACGACGTTTTCGTCATGCAGCGCCATTATTTTCCTCCCAGCAGATCGCGCGCGCCCCAGTGCGGGAAATGGCGACGCACCAACGCATTAAGCTCCAGCTCAAACGCGCTGAACTGAGAAGCCGCGGTGTGCTCCTGGACGATTGGCTCACGTACCAGCCCCGCGCCAACGGTAACGTTGGTCAGGCGGTCAATGATAATCAGCCCGCCCGTAACCGGGTTCTGCTGATAGGTATCCAGCACCAGCGGCTCATCAAAGGTCAGATTAACCAGACCGATGCCGTTTAGCGGCAACGCTTCAACATCACGTTGGGTCAGGTTATTAATATCAATCTGGTACTGCACGTTATCAACGCGTGCGCGGGTCTTCTTACCGGCGACTTTGATGTCGTAGCTCTGCCCAGGCGACAACGGTTGTTCCGCCATCCACACCACATCAACGGCAGCGCTTTGTACCGCAGGTAACGCTTCACCGGCATCAAGTAGCAGGTCGCCCCGGCTGATATCGATCTCATCTTTCAATACCAAGGTGATCGCTTCACCCGCATGTGCTTCCTGTAAATCACCATCAAAGGTTACGATCCGCGCCACGCTCGACTCAACGCCGGATGGCAGTACTTTGACGCGTTGCCCTACCTTCACACTACCGGAGGCCAGCGTCCCGGCATAACCACGAAAATCCAGATTCGGTCGGTTCACATACTGCACCGGGAAGCGCATCGGCTGAGTATCAACTATGCGTTGGATCTCAACGGTTTCCAGTACTTCCAGTAGCGTCGGACCGCTGTACCACGACATGCTGGCGCTTTGTGAAGCCACGTTGTCGCCTTCCAGCGCAGAGAGCGGCACAAACCGGATATCCAGGTTGCCCGGCAACTGTTCAGCAAAAGTAAGATAGTCTTCGCGAATGCGGTTAAATGTCTCTTCGCTAAAGTTCACCAGATCCATTTTGTTGATCGCCACCACCAGGTGTTTGATCCCAAGTAGCGTGGAGATAAAGCTGTGACGACGGGTCTGATCCAGCACGCCTTTACGCGCATCGATCAGCAGGATCGCCAGGTCGCAGGTCGACGCACCGGTCGCCATGTTGCGAGTGTACTGCTCATGGCCGGGAGTATCCGCAATAATAAATTTACGCTTCTCGGTAGAGAAATAACGGTAAGCCACGTCGATGGTGATGCCCTGCTCGCGCTCGGCTTGCAAGCCGTCAACCAATAACGCCAGATCGAGCTTTTCGCCCTGAGTACCGTGACGTTTACTGTCGTTGTGCAGCGATGAAAGCTGGTCTTCATAAATCTGACGCGTGTCGTGCAGCAGGCGACCAATCAGGGTGCTTTTCCCATCATCCACGCTACCGCAGGTTAAAAAACGCAGCAGGCTTTTGTGTTGCTGGGCGACCATCCAGGCTTCAACGCCGCCTTCATTAGCAATTTGTTGTGCAAGTGTCGTGTTCATGGCGGCTCCTTAGAAATACCCCTGACGTTTCTTCAGCTCCATGGAGCCCGCCTGGTCGCGGTCAATCACGCGGCCCTGACGTTCACTGGTGGTTGAGACCAGCATCTCTTCGATAATTTCCGGCAGAGTCTGCGCATTCGACTCCACCGCGCCTGTTAACGGCCAGCAGCCGAGCGTACGGAAACGCACCATACGTTTTTTAATCACTTCGCCCGGTTGCAGATCGATTCTGTCGTCATCAATCATCATCAGCATGCCGTCGCGTTCCAGCACCGGACGCTCCGCCGCCAGGTACAGCGGCACGATGTCGATATTTTCCAGCCAGATGTACTGCCAGATATCCTGTTCAGTCCAGTTGGAGAGCGGGAATACGCGAATGCTTTCGCCTTTGTTAATCTGTCCGTTGTAGTTATGCCACAGTTCCGGACGCTGATTTTTAGGGTCCCAGCGATGAAAACGATCGCGGAAAGAATAAATGCGCTCCTTGGCACGCGATTTCTCTTCGTCACGACGAGCGCCACCGAACGCGGCGTCGAAACCGTATTTGTTCAACGCCTGCTTCAACCCTTCGGTTTTCATAATATCGGTATGCTTGGCGCTACCGTGAACAAACGGGTTGATGCCCATCGCCACCCCTTCCGGGTTTTTATGCACCAGCAGTTCACAACCGTAGGCTTTCGCCGTGCGGTCACGAAACTCGTACATCTCGCTGAATTTCCAGCCGGTATCAACGTGCAGCAGAGGGAACGGCAACGTGCCAGGATAAAACGCTTTGCGCGCCAGATGCAGCATTACGCTGGAATCTTTGCCGATGGAATACATCATCACCGGATTCGAAAACTCGGCGGCCACCTCACGAATAATATGGATGCTTTCCGCTTCCAGTTGCCGCAGGTGGGTAAGTCGTTTTTGATCCATAACCGTTCCTATGTAATGCCGTTATTTTGCTAACGATGCTCAGATAACCTGACTATAGGGAGGGCAAGAGGGCGAATGAAATTACGAATTGGAATGAGTAGTTCCTCAAAGGAATAACGATCCGGAAAAGCAAATATCAAAAAGTGCTTAAGCTACCGAATTTAGGGCATTTAGGAGCAAATGAAATTGTTTTACCTCGATCACGGTTTCATACTAGCGGCTAAAAATTTCTGCTTGGTATTTAAGGACTCATTATGTTTTCCGCAACGCGCCCCCTTCTTGCAATCCTGGCGCTCGGCGCGTGCTTTATCCTTCCCGCACAGGCAACATCTTCCAAACCTGGAGATATCGCAAATACCCAGGCTCGATATATCGCAACGTTTTTCCCAGGCCGCGTAACCGGCTCTCCGGCAGAAATGTTGTCTGCTGATTATATTCGCCAGCAATTTCAGCAGATGGGCTACAGCAGTGATATTCGAACGTTTAATAGCCGTTATGTTTATACCGCCAAAAATAACCGTAAAAACTGGCATAACGTCACGGGGAGTACCGTTATTGCCGCACATGAGGGTAAAGCGCCACAGCAGATTATTATCATGGCGCACCTCGACACCTACGCCGCACAGAGCGACGCCGATTCCGATGCCAATCTGGGTGGATTGACCCTGCAAGGTATTGATGACAACGCCGCAGGACTTGGCGTGATGCTGGAACTGGCGGAAAAACTCAAAGACGTGCCGACGCAGTACGGCATTCGATTTATCGCCACCAGCGGCGAGGAAGAAGGCAAACTGGGCGCGGAGAACATCCTGAAGCGAATGAGCGCCGCCGAGAAGAAAAATACGCTGCTGGTTATCAACCTCGATAACCTGATCGTCGGCGATAAGCTCTATTTCAATAGCGGTAAGAAAACCCCGGAAGCGGTGCGAAAATTGACGCGCGACCGGGCGCTGGCCATCGCGCACAGCCGCGGTATCGTAGCCAGCACCAATCCGGGACTGAACAAAAACTATCCGAAAGGTACTGGATGTTGTAACGATGCAGAGGTCTTCGACGACGCGGGCATTGCCGTGCTCTCCGTTGAAGCAACCAACTGGAGTCTGGGCAAGAAAGATGGCTATCAACAGCGCGCCAAAAGCGCCTCGTTCCCGGCAGGCAACAGCTGGCACGATGTGCGACTGGATAACCAGCAGCATATCGATAAAGCCTTACCGGGCAGGATAGAGCACCGTAGCCGCGACGTGGTACGCATTATGCTCCCGCTGGTAAAAGAACTGGCAAAGGCGGGTAAATCCTCGTAACCCATCCAGCTCCATAATATTTCTGCTTTCAAAGTGGATTATCCCCGCTGGCGCGGGGAAGACACCAATCGAGATTAACATTGTAACGGCGCGATCGGTTTATCCCCGCTGGCGCGGGGAACACCCCCGAAAGAAATCGCCGCCCAGTTAAATCTGCCGGTTTATCCCCGCTGGCGCGGGGAACACGAACGCAGCTTCATCGATGACAACGTTGCCCTGCGGTTTATCCCCGCTGGCGCGGGGAACACGGCGAAGGAACCGCATTAAGAATTCAGTCTGACGGTTTATCCCCGCTGGCGCGGGGAACACGCAGTTTTCACTGCTTGTTCATCTGACATTCCTGGTTTATCCCCGCTGGCGCGGGGAACACATAACCGGTACCGCCATACTGTTTCCAATGGCCGGTTTATCCCCGCTGGCGCGGGGAACACGATCCCGCCATAGGCCTTCATCGCCTCGATCACGGTTTATCCCCGCTGGCGCGGGGAACACATTACTATCAATCTCGCAATCGAATTCAGCAGCGGTTTATCCCCGCTGGCGCGGGGAACACCCCCAATTGCTGAATAGTCGGTTTTGTCACGACGGTTTATCCCCGCTGGCGCGGGGAACACTTTGGTTGTTGTGTCGCCCTCGTTTTTCTGTTCGGTTTATCCCCGCTGGCGCGGGGAACACTATTCCCGCCTCACGTATCGTATAGCCGCCGACGGTTTATCCCCGCTGGCGCGGGGAACACCCCCTTCACGCCAATGCCAGCGGCGCGGATTGCGGTTTATCCCCGCTGGCGCGGGGAACACGTGTTTAATAGCCGCAGTGAGCCCATGTGGGGCGGTTTATCCCCGCTGGCGCGGGGAACACGATTCCAGAATCATTGCAACGGACACGCGGTGCGGTTTATCCCCGCTGGCGCGGGGAACACTTCGTCAGAGTTCAGCACCCGTCCGGATGTCGCGGTTTATCCCCGCTGGCGCGGGGAACACACGGGCGCAATTCTCCAACGCTACCCGCTGCCCGGTTTATCCCCGCTGGCGCGGGGAACACGCTATGTTCCGTGCGAATATCCGCGCAGGCATCGGTTTATCCCCGCTGGCGCGGGGAACACGCGCAGTTAACTCGAATGCGCGGGGCGTTGTCAGGTTTATCCCCGCTGGCGCGGGGAACACTTGCCCGTTGATTTCAACAAACCGCGATAATCCGGTTTATCCCCGCTGGCGCGGGGAACACGCGAACAACTTGATACAGACGCGTTAAAACAGGCGGTTTATCCCCGCTGGCGCGGGGAACACCAAACCACGCTGGAAGATAAAGCCAAACGCTACCGGTTTATCCCCGCTGGCGCGGGGAACACTCTGCCGCCGTGTCTCCCATTCCCATGAATTCCGGTTTATCCCCGCTGGCGCGGGGAACACCTCAATGCCTCCTCAACGAGGCTTGCACCACCCGGTTTATCCCCGCTGGCGCGGGGAACACCAAAACATTCGCGCAACTAACCAGGCTATCAACGGTTTATCCCCGCTGGCGCGGGGAACACTATAATTAATGAAAGTGGAAAAGTTATTCCTCCGGTTTATCCCCGCTGGCGCGGGGAACACGAAAGTATCGTTTCCCACGTTTTTCTACATGTGGGTTTATCCCCGCTGGCGCGGGGAACACAACAGTCGTATAAAACGAAAGCTGAAAAAGCGCGGTTTATCCCCGCTGGCGCGGGGAACACAAATCGCGCCCGTTGCCCTGGTTGTGTTTCTACGGTTTATCCCCGCTGGCGCGGGGAACACTTGCGAATGCTGCCCTTCAGTGAATCCTCTGTCGGTTTATCCCCGCTGGCGCGGGGAACACACAGTTACGACACCTACGAATGTCGAATCAAACGGTTTATCCCCGCTGGCGCGGGGAACACGTGGGTGCGGGTGTAATGGTTGATCCGGTGCAACGGTTTATCCCCGCTGGCGCGGGGAACACTTTGTCAATTTCTCCAGCAAGGGTTTTAAAGTCGGTTTATCCCCGCTGGCGCGGGGAACACTGATTTTATTGCTTAAATATGACAATGAATCACGGTTTATCCCCGCTGGCGCGGGGAACACGACAAAAATCGCCAAAAATCAGGACGGGAACACGGTTTATCCCCGCTGGCGCGGGGAACACTTACACCAGCGTATCGGCCAGCGGAACAATTTCGGTTTATCCCCGCTGGCGCGGGGAACACATTATCGACCTGTCCGGCGAACAGCCGTTTCTCGGTTTATCCCCGCTGGCGCGGGGAACACGACCTGATCCAGAAAAACAGTTAGCGCCGTACCGGTTTATCCCCGCTGGCGCGGGGAACACTGTATAAATCGGTCCTGAATGTCCTGTGGAACCGGTTTATCCCCGCTGGCGCGGGGAACACTTCGCGACGGTGCATTGCACCAGTACCCCTGTCGGTTTATCCCCGCTGGCGCGGGGAACACTTCACTCCGTCCAATTTCGTTTATGAATTGCTCGGTTTATCCCCGCTGGCGCGGGGAACACTACATCTGCGACCGACTACCGCGCCGCGATGGCGGTTTATCCCCGCTGGCGCGGGGAACACGCTATACCTCATCTGTTCGATCATGATTTCCACGGTTTATCCCCGCTGGCGCGGGGAACACCGAACAGTCACGCCAGAGGCGATCAGGTCACACGGTTTATCCCCGCTGGCGCGGGGAACACTGGTGGGTGATACTGCACGCGCCACGCTGGACCGGTTTATCCCCGCTGGCGCGGGGAACACGTGTTGTTACGGTTAGCCATAACGAAATCGCGCGGTTTATCCCCGCTGGCGCGGGGAACACCCCATCCTTGACTTTTTATTTACTCCAAAAAACGGTTTATCCCCGCTGGCGCGGGGAACACTACTTTCTTAATCCAGCCCCTAAGCGCATCGACGGTTTATCCCCGCTGGCGCGGGGAACACAGTTGATTTAACCCCGCAATCACGTTTGCCTGCGGTTTATCCCCGCTGGCGCGGGGAACACGGGGATCGGGAGATCAGCACCAGCTTTGCCAGCGGTTTATCCCCGCTGGCGCGGGGAACACCAGCGCAGCACGCAGCGTAATAGCTCTGGCTTCGGTTTATCCCCGCTGGCGCGGGGAACACTAACGCGTCTGTATCAAGCTGTTCACGTTGCCCGGTTTATCCCCGCTGGCGCGGGGAACACATGCGATTTTTGCTGAGTCCTATCTGGAACAGCGGTTTATCCCCGCTGGCGCGGGGAACACTTTAAAACTTGCCGACATTTTTTCCATCCCGCCGGTTTATCCCCGCTGGCGCGGGGAACACACTAAATATATATAACTGTTTTCTATTGCAATTTTCATCAAGTAACAATCTACCAACTTGGGAACAACAATTCCGTTTTATTAAAGAACACTCAACCTATTGATTATCAAAAGGAAGAAAAGACACTAGTCTAAGTCCATCCAAATCTACCGGAATACGGCGATTTTCTCCCCAGGTTTGAAACTCAAAACCTGACTCCGTGTTTGTCGCCCAGGCCATCACAACGTTTCCCGCTCCGCCCAACTGTATGATTTGGTGCCAAATCATTTCCCGAATTCGCTTAGAGGTATCACCAACGTAAACACCCGCACGGATTTCCAGCAGCCAGACGGCGAGACGCCCTCGCAGACGCGGCGGAACGTTTTCCGTTACAACGACAACCATACTCATCCACCACGCCCCCTATGACCACCATCTCCAAACAATTCCGGTTCCGGTATTGCAGGCGGCAACATATCTGGCGCAGGCTGCGGAGGGTCTATTTCGCCAGCGTCAAGGACTTCCTCAATCAGAGGTATCAGTTTGCTCGTCAGCTTAGAACTACGAAATATATCGCGACAGGCCAATCTCACCTCTCTATCTGGCTCTACAGGATGGCGGGCAGCAATTTCAAATGCCTTCGGCACGACAGAGTCGAATTTAATGATATCGGCAATGTCATAAACAAAAGAAAGCGGTTTACCACTGTGAATGAAACCAATGGCAGGTGCATAGCCAGCCGCCAGGATAGCCGCTTCTGAAATCCCATAAAGACATGACGTCGCGGCGCTAATACATCGATTGACTACATCGCCTTTTTCCCAGTCTTTAGGATCATAGTTGCGACCATTCCATTTTACGCCGTATTGTTTTGCCAGCAGGGCATAGGTCTGTCGCACACGGGCCCCCTCAATACCGCGTAACTGTTCAACTGAACGACGCGCTGGGGGCGGCTCGCGAAAACGCAATTCATACATTTTTCGCACGACTTTCAGCCGAAAATCATCATCCAGCGCTAATTTGGCCTGATAGAGTAGTTTGTCAGCCCGTGCCCCTCCGGGCTGGCCGGAAGCGTAAACGCGCACACCCGCTTCCCCAACCCACACCAGCAATGTCCCGACTATTGATGCCAGTCGCACTGCGGCATGAGAGACTCGCGTTCCCGGCTCCAGCATAATGCAGGCTACCGACCCCACCGGAATATGCGTGCGAATACCGCTTTTATCGATCAAGACAAACGCGCCATCCAGTACGTCAACCTGACCATACTGGAGGAAGATCATTGAGGTACGATCTTTTAAGGGAATCGGGCTTAGCGGGACAAACGTCACTCACCATCTCCCGGTTTGATCATCATCATGCCGCAGCCAAACGCCCGGCTTTTACCGAATCCCACCGCCAGACGTTGCAGGAATCGTTCAGGATCGTTGACCTCCAGCACGCCACTATAATCCACGCTGCTGAACTGAATCATCTGGCGGGCTTTCTCGCGCCGTATCTGCTGCTGCCGATAGGCATCAACATTACTCTCACACAATGAGAATCCATGTTGCTCCCCCTGGCGAGACAGCCACGCCAGCGCCGCCTGCTGCTGACAGAGCCAGATGTCCTGACTACCCATCTGCGCTTTGACCTGGCGCTTTGCTTCCATCAGCAAATCATGACGTTTACCTGCTTTACAAATTGTCGGATTAGCACGCAGGTTAAATCGCAACGTCTGACCAACGCTTAACGCTGGGCTGAACGAGCGGCACTGCACGTCGAAAATCGCGCTTTCTGCTGGCCGTTCCTGTGACAAAACAAAAAAGCGAAAAGCACCCTGTAACTCCTCACGACGATAAAGGAACTGCCGATCCTTTCCACCAGGAAAAAGATCCCACAGCCACTGATGCATAACGTATTCGCCACGATCCACCAGATGCAGCAGTTGTGAAGGCGAAAGCTGGCTGGTATGTAACGTTATTCTTGAGAGGTACACTATTCCTCCTTGCTGAGCCATGGCCCTTGATTCACGGAACGTTCGCCAAACAACCATTGTTGGCGACTCAACGGCCTGTCACGGCGGCGCAAAATTTTATTCGCGGTTAAGCCGTCGTGATCCCCTTCCCACCAGCATTCATTCTGTAATTTCGCCAGAGGAAGTTTCAGCGCTTTGAATTTACTCTCATACTGACGATATGCCTCACGTAAGACATCCGGCGCGCTTCCTTCCAGCAGTACCGGCGCGAGCGGCAACCCCAGCGGATAGCTTTTTCGCCCCAAATACAGAGGAAATACCGGATGTTGCAATCCTTCCCGGATCTGCTTCAGCGAATAAGGCGCGTCCGGCGTCATTGCAACGCCAACCATCCACCAGGCATCGGTGTAATAGTCTCGCCGGGAAATCAGCGCACTGAGCAACTCAGGATCGCGCAGCTCTTCCCGGCGGCTAAAATAGCGCGCTTTACGCACCTCTCTTGGCATCTGGACTGTGTGATAATCTCGTGCCCAGCGGGGTTCCTGGCTGGCACACAACAGAAAAGCATAATGCTGATTGAAATCGTTTAACCGCTCCTCTTCATCACGACAAATACCGAGCGCTGCCGCGAGCAGCCCCAGTAATGCCGAACGAGAGGGAAGCTCGTGACTATGGCGAACTTCGCCGGGCGCATCGACGCCCCAGGAAGCCATTGGCCCATGAAGCTGAAAAACCAGATATTGGCTCATAGCCGCCCCTTACGCGCAGATAAAGTCCAGGACGTCTTTCATGCTTCCCTGTTGCTGCATAACATCAAAGTGGGTTGATTTGGTTTGCTCACCATAGACTTTCTTCATATTTTCACGCAGTTCGGTAATGCGTTTTACCGCCACATCCAGTTGGTTGGTGCCGTTGATCGGATTATAAAATGCCGCAGCCAGGGAACGAGGCTGATCGGTTCCCGTTTCCGCCAACGCCCAAGAGGCATAAGCGCGACTGGCAAAGCTGTTTTGTTTGCCGGTTGGCGAGACTTTCAGCGCCGCTTCGGTAAAGGCCCGCAACGTTTTATTAGCCAGCTCTTCATTACTGTGGAGATTTTTCACCAGCAGATCTTTGTCGATGCAGATATAGGTATAAAACAGCGCTGAACCAAAACCGGTTTCTCCCAAGTGACCTGCGCCCGCATCATCTGAAGAAGCGCGTAAATCGTCGACGGCAGTAAAGAAATCGTCTTCGACGATCGTTTCGCTGACGCCGAAGGCATGCGCAACCTGGCAGGCTGCTTCTATATTGAACTCTGGTTTATTGGCCAGCATGCGGCCAAACATCGCGATATCGACGGCCATGCGATCTTTACGTAGCAGCGCCAGCTCTTCCTCTTTTGGCGCACGTTTTTCTTCTGCCAGACGATGAGCCAGGGTAATTACCGCATCAAACTCTGCCGGGCTAATGTGCACCAGTTGCTCGGTTTCGGCGTTGGTCAGTACATCTTTCGCTTTCTTATCTGCTTTTACTTTGCCAAAGCAGTTTGCGATACCCTCTACCCATTCAACCGCTTTTTTCGGATCAATACCTTTTTCTATCAAGATATTCGCCGCCTCACGCGCAATACGCCCACTGCGAATACCAATATTCCCGGCCAGCGCCTGCTCAAACAATTCAGAAGTGCGCCATGCGCGTTTCAGACTCTGGGAAGAAATACGCAAACGTGTTGCTCCGCCAAGCACTACTGTTTTCGGCGCACCGGTATCGTCACGGTTCAGATTGGCAGCAGGATAAGCGGTCAGTAAATGGAGCTGAATAAACGTTGTCATTTGGAGTCCCTATTAATTTTCTTCGTTATCGGTTTCGCCAGCCTGATAGTATTCCAGCGCCCAGCGGATATGGATAAATTCGGTGGGTCGCTGCTGACGGCGATGATGGTTTTGCAAATCGTCGTATTCCTGACACCAGCGGAAAATATCTTCCGCCAGCGAAATCAGGTTTACAGAGCCTTTTAACAGCTTCACCGCACGTCGCAGCTGACGCAGCAGTTCATCCGGCGTTTTTACCGCAGACAATATCGCAAACCGCTTCTCCGACATGACCGGGTTATTGCCCGTCATCTGCCCAAGCTGCGCGGCAAAACACAGGCGTTCATCAATCGTTTTCACATTTGCGCCCAGTGCAGCAACCAGCGCCAGCGCGGTAACCCGCCACTCCTGCCCTTCAATTTTCCACAGCGTATGGGTCTGCATCAGCAGGGAGCGAAATCCTTCAGACAGACAGGCATCGTTTACCGTTATGCTGCGCCGCAGACTGGCACGCGCGCCGCGCTTCTCCTGCAACTCCTCATGCCATTTGCGCAGCCTGGCTTTGTGATCTTCTTTCACAATACTCATTCAGCAGCCTCCTGCTTTTTGTCCCTGACGGTTTTTGCGCTTTGCTTTTCCGCCGATGTCGTAAAATATTTTTTGCGTGCCATCATGCTGCGCTTCAGGTCGTTATCTTCATAGGGGTTGGTAAAGACACGATCGTCAAAGTAACGGCGAGTAAATAGCCACAGCTCCCTTTGCCATTTATTCAGCCTGTCACCCGGCTCCTGGCCATTTTCAAGATCGTGAATCAGGGTCAAAAAACGTCCCTGCGTCAGATTCCAGAAATCAATATCAATAAAACTGAAGTCGCCGCGCGCGCCTTTGGCATCGGCGAACCAAGCTTCTTTTAGGGCGTTACGTAAAAGGCTGAGGAGTCGGGTAGCCGTTTGCACGGCTTTACGCAAATGAGGGATCAAATTTTCCGTCATAAGTATCGGGAAGTGATGTTCATACCAGCAGCGTATTTTCATATTGTCGAAATCCGCCCCAAAGCCCCACAAACCCGCCTTTATGTCCTTCAGGCTGCGAGCGTTAAACACTTTGACCACCAGCGCCGGATATTCTTTATTCGTGTCCGTCTGGTTGTCCTGGCTTAACCCCAGCCAGTCCCGCCAGATAAGCCCGCCAGGCTGTGGTTTCACGGAAAAGAATCCATCGCTCTCTTTTATCGGCAGACGATACGGCGTCAGCGGGTGTCGCCAGCCTTCATAGTTAACGCCGTAGTTTTTGACGGTCATCGCGCTGAGTAACTCGTCGCTGTCAGCGCCGCACATATCGCAAAAACCAGACTGCGAGGTGGCAAAATCCAGACGGATACGGCGCGGCATACCCCAGTACGCCTGGAGCTTATTAACCAGCTCCGGCGTCGTCACAGCGCTGGCTTGTTCGCTGGTGCGCGTAACGGCGAGCCATGGAAAAATCGACGCATCATATAAATCTGGCAGAGGAAGTTCTGCGGCGTCCTGCGGCATCACGTTAAGCCACAGCTTGCGCCACAGCGGCGTTTGCCGGGTACCCTGATGCTCCTGTAACTCGATAAGCGTGGTCATCGGCCCACCACCGCGCAGACCGGTACGATAGCCTTTACCGCCGGATGGCGCGTTGAGTTGCAGTGAGAATAGCGCCAACGCCGCGCAATGCGGGCAAAAACGTTCTGTGACGCCACGTTTGATAAAATGGTCTTTATTAAATTTGGTGGTTTGCGCCCCGGGTGTTTCCGGCAACAGCGAAGCTATAGAAACTTTTTCGCCGCTTAACGGTTCAAAATCCTGCATAAAAGAGGGCGATTCAGCACCGAACTGAAAGGCATGCTCTAAGGGGGTCAGCGCCTCACGAAGCGTTTCTTCCGTTAATCCCTCCACCCAAATATCGTCCCAGCGGGCGCTATTTTTTGGCGCAATGCTGCATTGCAGCAATCCCAGCAGAAATTGCCAGGCCGCCCCCTGTAAATCAGCTCGCGTTGCGGCGATATCCACCACGTTTTCATCCGCCAGATTGGCGGGGGCCAACTTGCCCAGCGAGCCGTCATTAAAGCGCACGGGAAGCCAGGGCGTTGTTAGTAAATTTATTGGAAACATACCTTTTCCTTACGATGCGCCATCCATAGCGCTAATGTTCCCTGGAGTGTTAATGAACTGACAGTTGAAAGCTTGCTGACAGCTTATTACCTAACTGAATCTTCAACCGACAGAACAACCGTTTGCATCGGTTTGATTTTTCTTCCATGACAGATTCCTTATTTACTATTGAAACAACCAATCCCTGAAAGAACGCTATCAAGCTGAGAAAAGTGATTGGGCTTCGGGGCATATCTTCTTATGAAGGGCCCGGAAGTCCATCCCCAGAAGAATTGTAGTGATAATACCCCATGAAAAACAAAAAACAAATGCTTATAGGGAAGACTTCATAAAAATCATCAAAAGACACTTTACGACATGCCTGCTACACTTGATCTGTTCCCTTTATTAAGGGTTGAACCGCTTATTGGGAAAACTTGTAAGCTAAGTTCTGTAACGTTCCCCGCGCCAGCGGGGATAAGTCCCGGAGCCATCTGGTTCCGGGCAATCTAATCAACTTTACCAATCAATCCTTCACTCGCCGTATAGCCGCTGTTTGCATCCTCCGACACAACAATCACCACGGCAAACTCCATATTCTGATGTTGCTCCACACACCATTTCTGCAGCACCTCTCCCTCCAGCCGTTCAAACTCATCTTTATGCTTTTCCCACCAGCTCTGGCGCACTCGCAGCACGCTCATCTCCCAGGGATGAGCACCAGAGGCATAAGGGGTGACGTTGCCATCAACCCTTTTCGCCAGCCATAGCGTGATGGACTCTTCCGCCAGACGAGTCGACAACTTCTCCGGAAGGAAATCGCTACTTTCAGGGCTGTATCCCGGTGCAAAGTTCAGCAACATCTGCGCGGCAAACGCCCGATCGCAATAATATTTTCCTTCCTGCGCATTCTCTGTTTTCGCAAAACCGTCAGGCATTACCACATTTTCACCGTATACCGACTCAATCAACAACCGGGCAGATTGCGGCATCCGAATGGCTCCCTGCTCCCGCAGCACGCGCTGTGTCAGCCATAGGCGGCCATGATCGGGATAGACATAGGCGCTGTTACGCATGGCAGCGGAAAACCAATCTTCTTGCGGGGCGCCATCCCACTCTGGTGCGAGGATCACCAGTTCCGGCGCATCGCGTTCATCCTGACCACTACCTTTCACTCTGCCGTTGCGATAGCGGATATGGCGCTGTAACCGTCCCGCTCGCTGGATCAGGAGATCCACTGGCGCTAAATCAGAGATCATCTCGTCCATATCGATGTCGAGACTCTGCTCAATCACCTGAGTGGCGATAAGAACTTTACCGGCACGTTGCGTACTCTCCCCTTTACCAAATAGCGACAATGTCTGCGTCTCAATCCGCTGCCGGTCATAAAAAGCAAATCGGCTATGAAATAATGAGAGATGTTCGGCCTGAACACGGCCTCTGGCGAGTAGCTGGCGATAAATCCGAATGGCATCATCCACCGAATTGCGAATCCACGTGATGCATTTGCCTTTGCTTACCGCTCGTTCAATTCGCGCGATGCAGGATTCCTCGCTATAGAGCCAACCGACATTAACACTGCGCTCAACTTCTTTGCGCGTCGCCACATGCTGAGAAACCACCTCCTGCCCTATAACCTGAGTCAACCAGGGATAATCGTCATAACTCAATAAAGGCGCTTCAGCTCGGCTTCCTGCCCCGCGCGCGAATGCGGCCACCAGCCGATCGCGCTGCTGTTGTGAGAGCGTGGCAGAAAGCAGGATCGTACTGTTGCCGCTGCGGGCCTGATGCTCAATCAGACTTTCCAGAATCCGCGACATATAGGCGTCGTAAGCGTGGATCTCATCGGCCAGCAGAATTTTGTCGCTAAGGCCCAGCAACCGCAGGTTGTTATGCTTAAACGGCATCACCGCCATCATGGCCTGATCGAGCGTGCCGACGCCCACTTCAGCCAGCAGCGCTTTCTTATTACTGTCGGCAAACCAGGCGGCGCAGCCCTGGCTTAAGGGCTGCTTATCATCCAGCTCCTCCGAACCTGACGACTCAGTCGACCAAATTGATTGATTAAATTTGTCCATTAAACCGCGCGCACTGTGCGCCAGCACCAGACTGGGGCAAGAACCCGACCTGTACAGCGAAAGCCAGCTCTCCGACAGGCGATCAAACATGGCATTCGCGGTTGCCATCGTCGGCAATCCAAAATACAACCCCTGCGCTTTTCCTGCCGCCATCAATCGATGGGTGAGAATTAACGCGGCCTCGGTTTTACCTGCGCCCGTTACGTCTTCCAGAATGAATAGTTGCGGCGCGTCTTTATCAATATCCAGCTCAAGTACCTTTTGCTGTAAAGGCGTGGGCTGCTGAATAAAGGGGAAAAGCGTTTGAATACCGGAGAAAGGAGCAACCGCAGAAGGAGGCGGTATCGTAGCAAGCGCGGCCTTCGCTTTATCCAGCGCTAGCGGCCAGTATTTTTCGATGGGCATCGAACAGGCGATGCGAGGGAAAAAACGGCAGGACGAACCACACCAGTCCGCCAGAACTACCGCAGCAGAAATCGGCCATGAGAGGTGCTGGAACAACACAATACCTTCGTCTTCATCCCAGAATAGCGGAATATCAATCAGCGGAAACAGCGATTTAATACGCGTTAAAAATTCCCGGGCCGCATCTTTGTCCTGCGGCAGAAAATTATCCAGCTCGCGAATCCCCTGCGGCGGGCGCCCATGATGGCCTGTCGTCACCGATATCCACATACCGATAACCCGCTTCAACTTGCGGGAAGAAAGTGGAGAGCCCGGCAATAGTTCAGGGAACTCGCTTAACCAACTGTTCCATAACCAGTGTCCCAGCGTCGTGTGGTGGATTGATTCATAGTTTTTTCGCCGTTCGGAAGGAACGGGCAGGTTGGGATGGCTATACAGCCGTTGAAATGAACTGGCAAACTTACCGATATCATGCCAACACAATAACCAGGCAAAAAATTGTGCGGCTTGCTCAACATTCGTTATTCCCAATCTCTGGAAATAAACAGCAAGCCCGTAGAGATTATTTTTCACCATCCAGTAGCCTACTGCCGCTACGTCCAGTGAATGCCAGCACAGCAGGTGGTAATCGTCGCCACCATCTTTTTCAACTTGCCGGCTTTTTCCCCAATAAAAATATATCGACACCGCGTATCCAGCTAATCAGGAATTGTCTTCGTATCATTACGTATTTACAGAAAACAATTCGTGACACGGCTCAATATATCTTATAATTCAATTAATTAGATAATATGATGTATATTCTAACTTACATTGAATTTTAATATAATTAATAACAAACTTGGCTAAAATATAAAAAAATCCCGGCAACGCCGGGAGTAGAATTATTGATTTGGTGTCCGCTATTTATCACCCTTCGTGCAATCCGCACTCGCGCTTCAATCCAAAGAACCGCGTCTCTTCTTCCGCCATACCCGGCTCCCATTTGCGGGTGGTATGGGTATCACCCACTGACAGATAGCCCTGATCCCACAGTGGATGGTATTTCAGGCCGTACTTTTGCAGGTACTGGTAAACGGTACGGTTGTCCCAGTCGATGATCGGCAGCACTTTAAACACGCCACGCTGGATAGCCAACACCGGCAAATGCGCCCGGCTGCCCGACTGCTCGCGGCGCAGACCGGCAAACCAGGTTTGCGCATTGAGTTCTTTAAGCGCGCGGTTCATCGGCTCGACTTTGTTGATCTCATTGTATTTCTCAATGCCTTCAACGCCCTGCTCCCACAGTTTGCCGTAGCGCGCTTCCTGCCAGGCCGCGCTCTCCTTCGCCCGGTAGACTTGCAGATTAAGCTTGAGTTTGTCTGTTAACTCATCAATAAACTGGTAGGTTTCCGGGAACAAATAGCCGGTATCGGTGAGGATCACCGGGATATCCGGGTGAACCTGATTCACCAGGTGCAGGCTTACTGCAGCCTGGATACCAAAGCTTGATGACAGTACATATTCACCAGGCAGGTTTTCCAGCGCCCACGCCACGCGATCCTCTGCGCTCAATTTTTCCAGTTGGTCGTTGGTTTGTGCCAACGCCATAACGCGTTCAACCTTCGGCAGCGCGTTCAACGCGTTGAGATCGAGTTTGGACATAAATTCCTCGCTGTTTACCTTGCCTGATGGCACTGCGCTTATCAGGCCTACAGATTCAGCAGACCCGATAAGTCAATTTCACCTTATTCCCAGAAATCCCGGGCGGGATCGAGCACCGGGCGAATGATGCCCGCACGCACCGTAAAATCACCGAAGCCTTCACCCGCTTCGCGCTCTTTCGCCCAGCGCCCAACCAGTTCGTCAACGGAGTCGAGAATTTCCGATTCCGTAATATTTTCGCGATACATACGCGGAATGCGCGTGCCCATGCGGTTACCGCCAAGGTGCACGTTGTAGCGCCCCGGCGCTTTACCCACCAGGCCCAGTTCCGCCAGCATCGCGCGGCCGCAGCCGTTCGGGCAACCTGTAACGCGCATCACGATATGCTCGTCAGGAATGCCGTGTTTTTCGAGAATAGCTTCCACTTTATCAGTGAACGATGGCAGGAAACGTTCGGCCTCCGCCATCGCCAGCGGACAGGTCGGGAACGACACGCAGGCCATCGAGTTTTCACGCTGCGGCTTCACCGCATTCATCAATCCGTGATCGCGCGCCAGCTTCTCGATCTTCGCTTTTTGGCTTTCCGGCACACCAGCAATGATCAGGTTCTGGTTGGCGGTGATGCGGAAATCCCCTTTGTGGATCTTCGCGATCTCCAGCAGGCCGGTTTTCAGCGGACGGCCCGGATAATCCAGGATACGGCCGTTTTCAATAAACAGCGTCAGGTGCCAGTTATTGTCGATCCCTTTTACCCAACCAATACGATCGCCGCGACCGGTGAACTCGTACGGGCGGATCGGCTCAAATTTAATACCCGCACGACGCTCCACTTCCTCTTTGAACGTGTCGATACCAACGCGTTCAAGCGTGTATTTGGTTTTGGCGTTTTTACGATCGGTACGATTACCCCAGTCGCGCTGCGTGGTAACAACCGCTTCCGCCACCGCCAGCGTGTGCTCCAGCGGCAGATAGCCGAATTCGCTCGCGGTGCGGGCGTAGGTTTTCTTATTGCCGTGCTCAATCGATAAGCCACCGCCGACCAGCAGGTTAAAGCCCACCAGCTTGCCGTTTTCGGCAATCGCTACGAAGTTCATGTCGTTGGCGTGCAGATCGATGTCGTTCTGCGGCGGGATTACGACCGTGGTTTTAAACTTACGCGGCAGATAGGTTTGACCGAGGATCGGCTCTTCGTCGGTGGTCGCAACCTTCTCCTGATCCAGCCAAATTTCTGCATAGGCGCGAGTACGCGGCAGCAGATGTTCGGAGATCTTCTTCGCCCATTCATAGGCTTGGGCGTGCAGCTCGGACTCGTACGGGTTAGAGGTACACAGAACGTTACGGTTCATGTCGTTGGCGGTCGCCAGCGCGTCCAGCCCGACCGAATGCAGCATCTGGTGTACCGGCTTAACGTTCTTCTTCAGAATGCCGTGAAACTGGAAGGTCTGACGGTTGGTCAGACGAATGCTGCCATAAATCGTGTTGTCATGGGCGAACGTGTCGATCGCCTGCCACTGTTTGGTGGTGATCACCCCACCCGGCAGACGGCAGCGCAGCAGCATCGCGTGACGCGGCTCCAGCTTTTGCTCGGCTCGTTCGGCGCGGATATCGCGGTCATCCTGCTGGTACATACCGTGAAAACGGATCAGCAGGAAGTTGTCGCCTTTGAAGCCGCCGGTCAGGCCGTCGTTTAAATCTTCGGCAATCGTACCGCGCAGATAGTTGCTTTCCAGCTTCATACGCTCAGCGTCGGACAGCTTGCCTTCGACCACCAATGGTCCTGGGTATTTTTCGCTCATTAGTAGACATCTCGCTGATAACGGCGCTCAATGCGCAGCTCACTTAAAAATTCATCCGCCGCTTCGATATCCATAGAACCGAATTCGGCAATCACTTCCAACAAAGCCTGCTCAACGTCTTTCGCCATGCGATTGGCGTCGCCGCAGACATAAATGTGGGCACCGTCGTTTATCCAGCGCCACAGTTCCGCACCTTGTTGGCGCAGTTTATCTTGTACGTAGACTTTTTCTTTTTGATCGCGCGACCAGGCAAGATCGATGCGGCTCAGTACGCCCTCTTTGACGTAACGCTGCCATTCCACCTGGTACAGGAAATCTTCGGTAAAGTGTGGATTGCCAAAAAACAGCCAGTTTTTGCCTTCGGCTCCGTCAGCCGCACGCTGCTGCATGAATGCACGGAACGGCGCAATCCCCGTGCCCGGTCCAATCATAATCACCGGTGTCTGCGGGTTAGCCGGCAGGCGGAAGTTATCGTTGTGTTCGATGAACACACGCACTTCGCCCTCTTCTTCCACGCGATCGGCGAGGAAACTGGACGCACCACCAGCACGGGCACGACCTTCAATGTCATAACGCACCACGCCCACGGTGACGTGCACTTCGCTTTCCACTTCCGCCTGGGAAGAGGCAATAGAATACAAACGCGGCGTCAGCGGGCGCAGAAGATCAACCAACGTTTGGGCGTCCAGTTGCGCTGGGGAGAAGCGCACCATATCGACGATTGGCGTGGTTGCGGCGTAATGCTGCAATTGCGCTTTGTCGCCCACCAGCGGCAGCAGAGAGTCGCTACGGGTTAAAGTGGCATAGTTCTCAACGATATTGCCGGTGTTAACCGTCAGCTCGAAATGCCACTGCAGCGCTTCGGTGAGCGACAGGGTTTTGCCGTCAACCGTGACCGGTTCATCTCCTTTCAGCCACAGCAATTCAACCAGCTCTTTGACCAGCTCAGGATCGTTCTGATACCAGACTCCTAAGGCATCGCCCGGCTGGTAGCGCAGGCCGGAATCGCCGAGATCGATTTCAATATGGCGCACATCTTTTTCCGAGTCGCGACCGGTGATTTTCTGATTCACCGCAAGCGATGCCGTCAGCGGCGCTTCTTTGGTGTACGGGCTGGTGTGTACTTCATTTACCGCACCGCTCGCAGCAATTTGCACAGACGATGCCGCAGGGGCACGCGCTTTCAGGACATCAACCAGACGGGCACGCCATTCGGCTGCCGCGCCCTGGTATTCGACGTCGGCATCCACGCGGTCAAGCAAGCGTTCACCGCCCAGCTCAGCCAGTTTTGCATCGAAGTCTTTTCCTGACTGACAGAAAAACTCGTAAGAAGTGTCACCAAGACCAAACACGGCAAAAGCGGTGTTATCGAGCTTCGGCGCTTTTTTCGAGAACAGGAATTTATGCAACGCTACGGCTTCTTCCGCCGGTTCACCTTCCCCTTGCGTCGACGCCACTACGATCAGCAATTTCTCATTGGCGATTTGTTTGAATTTATAGTCGCCAGCATTGATGAGAGTGACGTTGAGCTTTGCAGCGATCAGATCATCGCGCAGGGCTTCCGCCACACGACGCGCATTACCGGTTTGCGAGGCGGAGATAAGCGTAATGCCAGGCATTTCAGCAGCAGGCGCAGGAGTCGCCGCATTGCTGCCTGGCTGCTGATTCAGCACGCCCCAAAAATAGCCAGAAACCCACGCAAGCTGTGCGGGAGTGAAATCGGTCGTGGCCGCCTGAAGGCGTGCCAGTTGCTCCGGGTTTAGCGGTAGCAGAGCGGAAGGTGGGGCCTGTGTCGTCATGCGTTGTCATGTTCCAGTAAGCAAAGCGGATTTCAGCAATAAAACCCAAACTGAAGATAAGGTTAACGGCGGGGATAGTAACAATTAAAGAAGGGATAGAAATAACAAATAACCAAATGAACTAACCTGTTTTAGTTATAGTTATTAACAGCAAAACAGATTGGATAACTATATGACATATCAATAATTATTAAATATTACCATCATGAATCGGTCGTTCTGATACTCAGCGCCCTTTTAACTAATGATAAAATTCGCTCTTTACGGTACCCTACGGCGGTTTTTCGCATTCTTGAGAGTAAAAAATGTCCACCACCTTGTTTAAAGATTTCACCTTCGAAGCCGCTCACCGCCTGCCGCATGTACCGGAAGGGCATAAGTGTGGCCGCCTGCATGGTCACTCATTTATGGTGCGTCTTGAAATTACCGGTGAAGTCGATCCGCATACCGGTTGGATCATGGATTTTTCTGAGTTAAAAGCCGCGTTTAAGCCAACTTACAACAGACTCGATCACTACTATCTGAACGATATTCCCGGCTTAGAAAACCCAACTAGTGAAGTTCTGGCCAAATGGATTTGGGATCAGGTTAAACCGGTTGTCCCTCTGCTGAGTGCCGTAATGGTAAAAGAGACCTGCACAGCAGGCTGCGTGTATCGCGGGGAATGATTGTATCGTCTGTGGCAACGGTCAATTTTCCTTAACTAACACTCTGTTAGGGTTATGTGCTCTGGATATCTGGAGCACAACATGTCTGACGATTTCGATATTATTATTATCGGTGCAGGGATAGCGGGCACCGCTTGTGCTTTACGCTGCGTGCGAGCAGGACTGTCAGTTTTGCTTATTGAACGCGGCGAGCTTCCCGGCAGTAAAAACCTTTCCGGCGGGCGTCTGTATACTCACGCGCTCGGTGAACTTCTTCCCCACTTCCAACATTCAGCCCCACTTGAACGCCGAATTACCCAGGAAAATCTCTCGCTGTTAACTCGCGATGGCGCAACGACGTACTCCAGCCTGCAACCGGATGGAGACTCATGGAGCCTGCTGCGCGCCCGCTTCGACCCGTGGTTTGTCGCCCAGGCCGAGGCCGAAGGCGTACAGTTTATCAGCGGTGTGACGGTCGAGGCGCTCCATATCGAAGAGGGCAGAATCTGCGGCGTCATTGCCGATAACGAGACGCTGCGCGCCCGTTATGTGGTACTGGCGGAAGGGGCAAACAGCGTACTGGCCGAGCGCTACGGATTCCTGCCGCGTCCCTCGACAGCCGCAATGGCATTAGGCATTAAAGAGACTTTGGCGCTGGATAAATCGTTACTTGAGGAACGTTTCCGCTTATCCAATGACGAAGGCGCGGCAATGCTGTTTAGTGGCAATATTTGTGGCGAGCTTCCCGGCGGCGCGTTTCTCTATACCAATCAAGATACGCTCTCTCTGGGCGTGGTTTGTCCGCTCTCCTCTTTGGCACAGAGCGATATCCCAGCGACTGAACTGCTGGAGCGGCTCAAGACGCATCCGGCGTTACATCCGCTGCTCAGGGGCAGTGAAACGCTGGAATATGGCGCACATCTGGTACCAGAAGGAGGCCTGCACAGCCTGCCCGTACAGTACGCCGGAGAAGGCTGGCTGCTGGTGGGCGATGCGCTGCGCAGTTGTGTGAATACCGGTTTCTCCGTTCGCGGCATGGATATGGCGCTCATTGGCGCTCAGGCGGCGGCGCAAACATTGATTAACGCCTGCCGGAAACGCGAGCCGCAAAACCTGTTTCCGGCTTATCACCACGACATCCAGCACAGCCTGCTGTGGGGCGTTCTACAACGTTACCGGGATGTTCCAGCGTTGCTCCAGCGCCCCGGATGGTATCGCCAATGGCCCATGCTGATGGAGTCGGTCTCGCGCGAAATCTGGCATCAGGGCGACCGCCCGGTAGCCCCGCTGCGCCAGATTGTCTGGCGTCAGTTTCGTCGTCACGGCCTGCGTCATCTGGCAGGCGATATCATCAAGAGCTTACGATGTCTGTAGCCCGTAACGTCTGGCGTCCCGCCGACATTTCACATATCGTTCCTGCGACCGTTATTGACAGCGAAACGGCAGAACGGTTGATTACGTCCTGCCCCGCCGGACTGTTTTCTCTTACGGCGG
The DNA here is from genome assembly GCF_050434985.1 of Citrobacter sp. 506. NCBI lineage: Bacteria > Pseudomonadati > Pseudomonadota > Gammaproteobacteria > Enterobacterales > Enterobacteriaceae > Citrobacter > Citrobacter sp. 506. Next base: position 86,019 of record NZ_JBNDJN010000006.1, on the reverse strand, counting down.
AAGGTGAGCTACGGGTCAACTTTCGCGGCTGCCTGGAGTGCGGCACCTGTCGACTGCTGTGTGATGAAAAAACGCTGCAACAGTGGCGCTACCCCGCGTCCGGCTTTGGCATCACTTACCGATTTGGATAATTTAATAGGATAATTTATGCCCCTGTTACACCTGCTCCGCCAGAATCCGGTCATTGCCGCGGTGAAAGACAACGCCAGCCTGCAATTAGCCATCGATTCCGAATGCCAGTTCATTTCTGTTTTGTACGGTAATATCTGCACCATCAGCCATATCGTGAAGAAGATTAAAAATGCCGGTAAGTACGCATTTATCCACGTTGATCTGCTGGAGGGCGCGTCCAATAAAGAGGTGGTGATCCAGTTTCTGAAGCTGGTCACCGAGGCCGACGGCATCATCAGTACCAAAGCGTCGATGCTGAAAGCGGCGCGGGCAGAGGGCTTTTTCTGTATTCATCGCCTGTTTATCGTCGACTCCATCTCCTTTCACAACATTGATAAGCAGGTCGCACAGTCAAACCCGGACTGTATTGAAATCCTGCCGGGATGCATGCCAAAAGTGCTGGGATGGGTGACGGAAAAAATACGCCAGCCGTTGATTGCCGGTGGTCTGGTTTGCGATGAAGAGGACGCCCGCAATGCGATGAAAGCCGGTGTGGCGGCGCTTTCAACTACCAACACCGACGTCTGGACGTTAGCGAAAAAGCTGCATTAACCCGAGCCGCCGGATAGCGGTGTAAACACCTGATCCGGCCTCCCCCTGGATTAATTTTCTGCGATGGCTGCCAACGCCTCCAGCACCGGCAGCCAGTCATCCACAATGCCGACATCCGCCTGTGAGAAGACCGGCGCTCTGGCGTCACTGTTTATCGCCACGACGAACCGGCTCTGACGAACCCCGGCCATTAGCGCCGCCGCGCCGGACGCTCCCGCCACAATGCAGACATCCGGCGCAAGCAGATGACCTGAGATGCCAATCACGCGCTCAGCATCAAAGCCGCCATTCATCACCCGTGCACGGCTGTAGCCCACTTCGGCACCAAGCACCTTACCGAGAGCGGTAATTTTTTCGGCATCGGCGTCACTTCTTCCCTGCCCTACCACCAGCACACGCCCGGCCTGCAACAAAGGATGAGCTGTAACACGGTCGATGCTTTCTACGCTATCCAGCCAGCCCGGAGGTGTGGTGGAGGCAATCCGGCGCTCCACCATCGCTGGCAGCGCGTTGCCCGACGCGCTCGTTTCCGGTTGTCGCGCCAGTGAAAGGCACAAGGGACGCGCGGTAATTTGTAGCCGGGCCGTCAGCGCATTCCCCCAGTGGGATTTCGTCACCAGCCCCTGTTGCGCATCCAGCGTCTGCACCTGGCAAACGCTGCCGCCATGCAGACGCCAGGCCAGCCGCGTCGCAAGCTCATCCCCCAGCGCACCCGCCGGAAAAATCAGGATGTCGGCTGGCGTCAGCAACCACTGCGCCGCCAGCGCGTCCAGCACCTGCTCCGCCACGTCCGGCATCGGGTCGAGAGTCCAGCGTTCCAGTTCTGCTGCATTAAGCGCGTTTTCTGCAATCCAGCCTGCCAGTGCAGCGCATTCACCCGATTCCGTAATCACAACGATCTTCATGGCTGCATCCTCTGGCGCAAATAATCATTCCACAATATCCGGGCTTTTTCCTGCGCCGTCGCGCCGTCGATAATCGTGGCGCTGCACCGCTGCGCCGGTCGTACCAGCTTCTGACATTGCACATACGGGGGGACATCATAAGAGGCTGGCTGGCGCACAATCTCCGCTTTTGCCGCCGCCAGACGCTGACGCATTCCGGGGACGGGAAGCGCAACTTCACCACATTGCCTGACGGCAATCACTGCCGGAAGCCGCACCCGGCAGCGGCGCAACCCGGTAGCCGTTCGTTGCTCGACAACAACAAAAGGCGGCGTCAGCGTAAAACGCTCCACCTGGGTAAAGCAGGGCCAGGCCAACATTTCAGCCATCAAAAATGGCGTTTGCCCGTTCTGCCCTTCGCTACTCTGACAGCCAGTGATAATCAAATCCGCGCCGTGATGACGCTGCCAGTCAGTTATTTGCCGGGCAATGAATTCCGGCGCAAAGCGCAGATCCGCCGTCGTTTCCAGCAACACCGGCTTATCAAAACCCAGCGCAGCAAAATAGCGCAACCAATGAATCGCACGCTCATCGCTAATGCTTAGCGCGGTTAACGTCATATCACAACCTTCACGACGTTGCGCCAGCAGTAATGCCGCAGCCGCCTGCTCATCGGCACCAGGAGAACAGCGCAGCAGCGCGGTGTCCGGGCCACGGGTATCTTCCGTCGCCGCCAGCCAGTCTTTTTCCGCCAACATGCCGGAGTCTGGTTCGGCCTTAAACGCGAACAGAATGTTCATGTGATCCTCCCTGTCTTTTCTCCACGCTTCCGGCCGCCACCAGCGGCAATGCCTTCGTTTCCGGTGCCCATAGCCATGTCACCATAAATCCAATGAGGAGCACGCCAGCCAGCAGCAGCAGCGTGACCTGCATCCCCCATTGCGCCAGCGTCCAGGGCAGCAGGCCGGTGCTGATTGCCGCGCCAAGTCTGCTCATCGACGTCGCAAAACCCACGCCCAGCGAGCGGATATCCGTCGGGAAGCTTTCAGCAGGCAGGATCCCTACCAGATTACTGACCGCAGAAATTGTGGTGCTGAACAGGACAAAAAGCAGCAGCGTTAACGAGCTACCGGACGGCAGAAAAGCCATCACCACCAGCGTGGCAGCCAACAGAAAAAAACTCCCAAGCAGAAACCGACGGTGCGCCAGCAGATGTGTCAATACCAACCCCAGCAATGCGCCAACGATTAACAACGCATTCAGCAGCAGGCTGGCGGTGAGCGCATCCTCCAGGCCGAGGGTCCCGGCAATCGTGGGCAGCCAGGTGTAGATAACAAACCACGGGATCACCAGACAAACAAAAAACACGCTGTTAAACGCGGTTCGCCGCCAGTAGAGGGGGGAAAAGAGCGTTTTGATATGTTTCCCGGACGCCGCAGAAACCTCGTCGCCGAGCAATACGTGCGGCCCAAGATAGCGGTGAACAATGGCATGGGCTTCGGCGAAACGCCCCTGGCGCAGCAGCCAGCGGGGAGATTCCGGCGTCCCCCAGCGAAGCAGGGTAATCAATAGTGCAGGCAGCGCCGCCGACGCCAGCAGCCAGCGCCAGGCATCCGGGCTTTCGGTAATAAAGTGGTGTCCCGCCAGGCTTGCCAGCACATAGCCGATGGTCCATACCACGCTGAACGCCCCCAGTAACACTCCCCGATGTCGTCGTGGAGAAAATTCGGCCAACAGAGTGTGCCCTACGGAATAATCGCCTCCCAGCCCAATCCCAATCAGAATACGTAACACAATGAGCTGCTCTGGCGAAGTGGCGAAAAGCTGTAAAAAAGAGGCGATGGTGATCAGCACAAAGCTGAAGGTAAAAATTTTCTGTCGACCGATATGGTCTGAAATCCAGCCCAACACCAGGCTACCGAGAAACAACCCGAGCAGCGCCGAGCCGCCAATAATCCCGGCCATAAACGGTGTGAGCTGCATGGCAGGTGTTAACTGAATAATGGCATAGCCGACAACGCCAAGAACATAGCCGTCGGTAAGGTGAGCACCAAAGGTCAAGGCGGCAATACGACAGTGAAAACCGTTAAGCGGTAAATCGTCCATTCGCACCGGTGAAGTGTTCATTTCTACCCCTGTCCGGTAAAATTGTGGCTTCCCGATCAGGAAGCCAGCTGATGTTTATTTCTCAATCGGGTAGATCGTTCCCGTGTTCATAATGCCGTTTGGATCAAACTGACGTTTCAGACCTTCCAGCAGCGGCCACGCGCTGCCATGTTCCAACTTGCTCCAGTGAACACGATGCTTGCCGATGCCGTGGTGATGCACCATTGAGCCGCCAAGACGGATCGTCTCTTCGCAAATAATCTTGTTAAGCGGGTTGTGGTACTTATCAATCTCCTCTTCCGGCTTGCAGTCCACCACGTTGTAGTCATACACAAAGTACATGTTGGTACCGTTGATATAACTATGGGAAGAGTGACCGCCCAGCATGGTGATGTCATCCGCGTGTGGGAACTCAGTGCGGATACGATGGATCACGTTTTCGTAAATTTGATGGATGCAGCTCCAGCTGCCGGAAACTTCCGTCGTAAAGCCCATATTGCCGGTTTTCAGGATCTGCACGCGTTCAGCAGCCACTTTTTCCGGGCCCCAGTTCAGATGGTTAAACCAGTTCTCAATCAGCTTGCTGTCCACACGCTTACACTGTGGATAACGCGCGACGATCTCCGCAATGCCCTCGCCAGTGGCTTGCGCCATTCGCGGATTGCCCTCAGCCATGAAGATCAACACGCATTTCCCGTCAGCAAAATGAGTGAAGTGCTGGGTGCCATCCTCGGCGTCATACAGGCGTGCAATCGAAGGACGGTAGCCTTCCACCATCACTTCACGCAGGATGTCGAAACCGATTTTCATATCGTCCAGAATGTAGCCGTAAAAAAGGTTATTTTCCGGCGTGAACTTGAAGATTTTCACCGTCACTTCAGTGATATAGCACAGCGCGCCTTCGTTCCCAATGATGATGTGGCGAATGTCCGGCCCGGCAGCCCGGCGTGGCACGTTCTTGATGCGGGTTACCGTGCCGTCCGGCAGCACCGCCTCCAGCCCCACGACCATATCTTCAATGGCACCGTAAAGAGTGGAGAACTGCCCGATGCTGCGGGTTGCAACCAGGCCGCCCATCTGCGCCAGCGGCTTAGACTGCGGCGAATGCCCGGTGGTATATCCTTTTTCGCGCAATGCATTTTCCAGAATCTCAAGCGGAACGCCGCATTGAGCGGTCGCCTGCATATTTTCAATATCAATGCTCAGGATCTGGTTCATCCCAGCCCCGTCCAGCACCACGGAGTCTTTAACCACCGTTTCCAGCCCCCCTTCCGTCGCGGATGCGCCGGTACGCGGAACCCCATTGATTTTATGTTGGTTCATAAACGCCAGAACGCGGGAAACCTGCTCTGTCGAACCGAGTTTTACCACTGCCGCCGGAATGGGTAGTGTATAAATACCGTGAATATCGGCATATTTACGAAAGCGGTCAATACTGTTTTTCTTTAATACCGTTTCATCGGTAATTACGCGTTCGGACCCAACAATTTCTTTTAACTGGTCAACAATCGCTTCGCGAGATAAAGGCATAACTATTCCTTCCTGATAATTAGCAGAACAATTAATAATACAGAAACTATAGGTAGAGATTAGCGAACTAAATAACCGCCATCGACGACCAGTAAATGACCGTTAACATAATTAGAAGCCTGACTGGCAAGGAATATCGCGGCCCCCATTAAATCCTGGGTATCGCCCCAACGATTGGCCGGGATATGATCCAGTACGCGCTGATTTGTTTCCGGATTGCTGCGCGTAGCCAGCGTAATATCCGTTGCATAATATCCTGGGGCAATACCGTTAACCTGAATATTATATTGCCCCAATTCATCGCAATACGCCTTGGTAAAACCGGCAAGCGCATGTTTAGTTGCTGAATAAGCCGGAGACCACTGACCACCAAGATAAGAGAACAAAGAACAGATATTTATAATTTTACCGCTGTTTTGCGGAATCATAATTTTTGCCGCTTCGTAGCTCAGTTCAAACGCCGCCGTCAGGTTGACGTCAATCATCGGATCCCAGTCCGCACGACCAAAGTCCAGTACCTTATTCAGCTTACAAATTCCGGCGTTGTTCACCAGAATATCAACGGTGCCAAAACGCTCGCAGCAGGCGGCAATAATCTTCTGCGGGGCACCTTTCTCGGTGATATCCACCTGCATGAATTCAACTTCAACACCCTGTTTCTCAATGATTTCTTTCGTTTCACCGTTATCTTTTACAAAACTTGGGATAAACAGATTCGCCCCGGCTTTCGCCAGCGCCATCGCAAAAGCCTGACCCAGACCGCTGTTGCCACCCGTTACGATCGCCGTTTTCCCTTTCAGGGAGAAAAAATTCATTGAGAATGCATTGAGAGATTCGATTGACATAGCTGGCTCCAAATTCCTTTAGGCAAAAAAAAAAGAAAGGCAACTTCCCCCGCTAGAGGGAAGTCACCTTTCTCATTATCTCTGGTAACTGGAATGAATTTTTAGCATAACGAGAAAATATCTAACGTGATCAAAATCACAGATGTTTTGTTCATTTTGTATTGATGACTAAAAACAAGAAGCGTGATTATTCTCACACTATAACCCACACTTCCATGTTATTTCTAAGCGCAATTACTAGAGACCTGAGAAAAGTAATCCACCTGAAAGGGCGGTTTACTTTTCTCTTTTTTTTGTCTGCATAAAATGAGAGTCCGATATGCAACAATCCTCATATCGCCGTTGGATAACACTCGCCATTATTAGTTTCAGCGGTGGCGTTAGTTTTGATTTAGCCTATTTACGTTATATCTATCAAATTCCCATGGCAAAATTCATGGGATTTAGCAATACCGAAATTGGATTAATAATGAGTACCTTTGGCGTTGCCGCTATTATTCTGTATGCGCCCAGCGGCGTTATTGCCGATAAATTCTCCCATCGCAAAATGATCACCTCAGCCATGATAATTACCGGCTTGCTCGGTCTGCTGATGATGACCTATCCACCGCTGTGGGTCATGCTCTGTATTCAGGTCGCCTTTGCCATCACGACAATCCTGATGCTGTGGTCGGTATCAATTAAAGCCGCCTCGCTGCTGGGGGATCACAGTGAACAAGGGAAAATCATGGGCTGGATGGAAGGCCTGCGCGGCGTCGGCGTCATGTCGCTGGCGGTATTTACCATGTGGGTCTTTTCTCGCTTCGCACCGGACGACAGCAACAGCCTGAAGGCCGTGATCCTGATTTATAGCGTGGTTTACATCCTGTTGGGAATTTTGTGCTGGTTCTTCGTGAACGATGGCAACAGCCGCAGCCACGGTGCGAAAGAGGATAAGCAGGCGTTTCAGCTCAAAGATATCATCGCCGTGCTGCGTATCAGCACCACCTGGTATTGCAGCATGGTTATTTTTGGCGTCTTTACGATCTACGCCATTCTCAGCTACTCCACCAACTATCTGACTGAAATGTACGGCATGTCGCTGGTCGCGGCGAGCTACATGGGGATCGTCATCAACAAGATCTTCCGGGCTATCTGTGGGCCGCTGGGCGGCATCATCACCACCTACAGCAAAATTAAGTCGCCAACGCGCGTGGTACAACTGCTTTCAATTGTCGGCGCCGCTGCGCTGATTGCCCTGCTGGTGACGAACTCAAATCCGCAGTCCGTGGTTATGGGGATCGGCCTGATTCTGCTGCTGGGCTTCACCTGCTACGCCTCGCGCGGGCTTTACTGGGCCTGTCCCGGCGAGGCCAGAACCCCTTCTTACATCATGGGAACCACCGTAGGGATCTGCTCGGTGATCGGTTTTCTGCCCGACGTGTTCGTCTATCCGATTGTCGGCCACTGGCAGGATACGCTCCCGGCGGCACAAGCCTATCGCAATATGTGGCTGATGGGACTGGCGGCGCTGTGCATGGTCATCCTCTTCACGTTCTTATTGTTTCGCAAAATTCGCACCAACAACGCCGCACCGGAAAAGATAACTTCACTGGCCGCAGAAACCTCCGGCGAGTGAAGATGGAAAATTAAAGGAGAATGACAATGTCAAAGAAATACATCATTGGAATTGATGGCGGAAGTCAAAGTACCAAGGTTGTGATGTACGATCTGGAAGGTAACGTGGTGTGTGAAGGAAAAGGTCTCCTGCAACCGATGTTTACTCCCGACGCCGATACGGCAGAGCATCCGGACGACGATTTATGGGCTTCATTGTGTTTTGCTGGCAAAGACTTAATGAGCCAGTTCGCGGGAGATCCAAAAGACATTGTCGGGATTGGTCTGGGCTCCATTCGCTGCTGTCGCGCATTGCTCAAAGCAGACGGCACGCCCGCTGCGCCATTGATCAGCTGGCAGGACGCGCGCGTCACCCGCCCCTATGAGCACGCCAATCCTGATGTGGCTTACGTCACCTCATTTTCAGGTTATTTGTCACATCGCTTAACCGGTGAATTTAAAGACAATATCGCCAACTACTTTGGTCAGTGGCCGGTGGATTACAAAACCTGGACATGGAGCGACGACCCGGAGGTGGTGAAGAAATTCAATATCCCGCGCAGGATGCTGTTCGAGGTGCAGATGCCGGGAACCGTGCTCGGGCACCTGACGGATGCTGCGGCGAAAGCGACCAGCTTCCCGGCAGGATTACCGGTGGTTTGCACCACCAGCGACAAACCGGTAGAGGCCCTGGGCGCAGGATTGCTGGACGACGAAACTGCGGTGATCTCATTAGGCACCTATATCGCCCTGATGATGAACGGCAAAGCGCTGCCCAAAGATCCAGTCGCTTATTGGCCAATTATGTCTTCGATTCCGCAAACGCTACTCTACGAAGGCTATGGCATTCGCAAAGGAATGTGGACGGTCAGTTGGCTGAGGGATATGTTGGGGGAATCACTAACCCAGGATGCGAAAGCGCAGGATCTGTCGCCGGAAGATTTACTGAACAAGAAAGCGGCCAGCGTACCACCCGGTTGTAATGGCCTGATGACCGTCCTGGACTGGCTGACCAACCCGTGGGAACCGTTCAAACGTGGGATCATGATTGGCTTTGACTCCAGCATGGACTACGCCTGGATTTACCGCTCTATTCTGGAAAGCGTTGCGCTGACGCTGAAAAACAATTACGACAATATGTGTAATGAAATGAATCACTTCGCTAAACAGGTTATCATCACTGGCGGCGGTTCAAACAGCGATCTATTCATGCAAATCTTTGCCGACGTGTTCAATCTTCCCGCAAGACGGAATGCCATTAACGGTTGCGCCAGCCTGGGTGCGGCAATTAACACGGCGGTAGGGCTTGGTCTCTATCCGAACTATGAGACCGCGATAGAAAAAATGGTTCGGGTGAAAGATGTATTCACACCAATAGAAAGCAACGCCAGACGCTATGACGCGCTGAACAAAGGGATTTTCCGCGATTTAACCCAGCACACCGATGTGATCCTGAAAAAGTCGTATGAAGTGTTGCATGGCGGCCTGGATAACGTTAATTCGATTCAGAGCTGGTCTAACGCATAAGGTTATCCGGCCTGCATGTAGCACTCAATGCAGGCCGATAAACCCATTATCATCAGGCGATATTCAGATATTTATGGGTCTGCATCGACAGACGCCAGTTACGCGCGATACAGGTATCAATACACAAACGCGTGGCATCTTCTTTCTGGCTGATTGGCTGTAAGGCGATGATACGCGGTTTGTCGTCGCTCAACGTAGCCAGCAGTTCATCCAGCGCTTCAATATCGCGAACGCGACCAACCGGATGTTTGATTTCATTCGCACGCTCCAACGCCTGCGACAGCACTTCATAACCGCCGCGCATATTCACTTTCGGCGATACGGTCACCCAGGTATTCGGCGTACAGCGCACTTCGTGGGTACCGCTGGTTTCAATCTGGCAGCTAAAGCCGTTCTTTTCCAGCAGGTCTGTCAGCGGCATCAGGTCGTGAATGCAGGGCTCGCCACCGGTTATCACCACGTGACGGGCGGTATAGCCCTGACGCACAATGACCGCCAGCAGATCCTCGCTGCTCGCCGCGCCCCATTTATCGCTCTCTTTGGTCTTAGCCAGGATGCTGTACAGGGAAACTTCCCGATCCTCAAGCTTATCCCAGGTGTGTTTGGTATCGCACCAGGCACAGCCAACCGGGCATCCCTGTAAACGAATAAAAATGGCGGGGACGCCGGTAAAGTAACCCTCACCTTGCAGGGTCTGGAACATCTCGTTAATCGGGTACTGCATAGTCATCTCTGTGAGGGGGATAAAGCATAAGTATCGCAGATTTCGGTCATCAGGTCATGTACGGGAGCCGCCGCGCCTCTGTGGCTTCAGGTGCTGTCGCCAGCGGTGATGATTTAATATTTTGAAGGTATGTTGTTTATCGCTCTGAGCAGGCCTTTTTCAGTCTCGATATAATTTCCGGTCTTCAGCTGAGCCAGTATCTTCATGATGCTGCTGCGTGACAGAAAGGTACGGCTTAAAATATAAGAAACAATGCTGACATTATTTCTCACCTCTTCTGTTTCATCCATCAGTTCATAGAGCTGATAGCATATAATCTCATAAGAAGATAATGCCGAGATCTTCGTGCAGTGATCGAACATTCTTGTCGCACTATAAATTAATAGCGCGGCTACGCCTTTCCACAGGTTACTCCTGTCGATAATCCGGTTGGCATCGGCAATAGAAAGAACGCTAATATCAGAAGTCTCATTCGTTCTGATATAGAAATAATCATGCTCCAGCAACTGCGTACTTAAGCCAAAGATGTAGGGAGCTGATTCTGAATTTAAGGCAATACCGTCGGCATGGCGATAAAGCGTAATGTTACCGTGATGAAGTAAAAAACATTTATGCTCCCCTTCCACTCTAAAGTTAAGTGACTGCTTATTGGCGAGCGTCAACTTATTGGCTGAAGGTGTAAGGATGCTTATCAGTTGATTGATATCAGCCAGAGGCTTTTTGTGTCTGATGCTGTAACTTATTGAGGTGGCTCTTTTTTTATTATTCACAAATAAATCCCTCCATAGGCTTATGAACATCCCCCTAACGCACTCCCCTCACATAAACGATAATTATGATAATTGTTTTAGATTTTTAAAAGTTGTTTATGGGTGTAAAATTACACCGATAAACAACTTGCATAAATATCCATAATACTATTATGGGTACTGAATTCATTCTTCTTAAAAATCATCCAATTTGATATTACAGCCATTTTAGTAAAAGGAAATAAGTAATAAAACCATAAATTACTTATCAGAATTATTTTGTTATATAAACAAGATTAAATATTACTTTGAAGATATTGATTTAAAAAGAAATAAGATTAAGATCTATCGGATAATTCTGAGTCAAATTTTAAGTGAGCGTCAATCAACATGAGGAGTATGTTATGGATACCGAACATCCGGATCGCAGTCTGATCCTCTCCGCTACCGCCGAACTGCTGGAAAGCCTGGCTCCTCTGGCGACTTTTGCTATGTATCCTCCCAACACCCGGTTATATCTTTATAATAATGGCGTTGCGTACTGCTATCTGGTACGAAGCGGCGTGTGCAACGTCTATCATCAGACGAGTGAAATTCTGCTGGGCACGCTGTATGTGCCAGGGATCATGGGTCTCAGTGGAACACTTTACGCCGAGGCGGGGATGTTTATTCAGACCCACAGTACCTCTGAGATCGCCATTACCCGTACCGATAAGGTCAACCAGTTCGTCACCGAGCACAATCTCTGGAGGCTGCTGGCCTGCCATAGCCTCAGAGTCACCTCACGACTGTATACGATAAATACCAGGCTCATGGCCACCTGTGCCTATGAAATTGTCCGCGTTCAGTTACAGGAGTTGATGAGTGAACCAGCGGAATACAGACATGATGTTTCTGCCGCGCAGTATATCCAGCAGAAAACCAGCCTTTCACGTAGCAGCATTATGAAAATCCTCGCACAGCTTAAAAAGGGGGGCTATATCAGCATTGAAAACGGCATCCTTTTGACAATCGAGCATCTTCCGTTAAAGTACTAACCTATTGTATCAACGAAGAAAAATAACGTACTCTCTTCGATGAAATGTTTACCCTTATAATATGTTCTTGTTTTGTTAACTGACAGTCGCTATTTTCCCAAGACTTACCACCCCTCTGGCATAACCCTTTTATCGCGGAAAACACACAGGGTGTAAAATTACACCCAAAAAAGTGTTGCCGGATATTTTGAAATGTACAAGAATAATCTCATACAAATTATAAAGTTTGACAAACCCGTTTTAAATATAAAAGCAGGGAACTGTCATTCTTATTAATATTATCATTAGAGATCTGTGAGCCTGGAAACGGGACGATATTCTATTGATAAATTTCAAAAAGCTGCCGTTTGCCTGGCAATACATTAATACTAATAAATTGAATATACTCAAGGAATAGATCATGAAAAGCAAATTACTGCCACTGGGAGTGCTGATTTCGTCTCTGGCTGGAGTTTCAGCGATGGCAGCTGATGGGGAGGTGAATTTTAACGGCGAGATTATTGATGCCGCCTGTAAAGTCACCAATAGTCCGGCCAGTCCGCTGACGGTGACATTAGGTCAGGTCAGTAAGAGCGCCTTTACCAACGCAGGCTCTACTGCTGCACCGACCAAATTCACGTTGCAGCTCACGGATTGCCCGGTAAGCGCAACCAAGGCGGCCGTGAAGTTTGACGGCTCTCCGGTGACAGGGAGTCCTGGCGTGCTGGCCCTGACCGCAGAAACTGGCGTGGCAGGCGGCGTGGGGATTCAATTATACGACGATGCCAATACCGCGATTCCGCTGTATAACGCATCCAAACAATACCCTCTGACGTCAGGTACCGGCGTGGTGAATAATCTGGATTTTATTGCGCGCTATATCGCCACATCGACAACGGTGACTGCAGGCAAGGCTAATTCAATGGCAAGTTTCACCATTGTTTATAATTAATAGCCCGTCATACCTGCATAACGAAATTGTTATTCGGACCGATGGATTATTGTCGGTCCGTCCTCACTCTTTTAATGAATGACTAATGATGAAACTTATTCCTCTCACCTTGCTGACTGCACTAATAATAACCTCCGGGTTAGCCCAGGCTGGCCTGATTGTGGGTGGCACCCGCTTAATTTACGATGGGAGTAAGAAAGAGTCTTCAATTAATGTGAGCAACCCGGACCATGCACCTTATCTGGTACAAAGCTGGGTCGAGCCCGAAATTAATCGCGCAGAGAAAACGCCGTTTGTGATCACCCCGCCGTTATTTCGTCTGGACGGCGGGCAGGAAAATGTCTTGCGCGTCGTGCGGGCGGGCGGGAATCTACCGCAGAATAGGGAATCGCTGTACTGGCTGAATATTAAGAGTATCCCCTCGATAGAAAAAGATCAGGGTAAAAACCTGCTGCAGATCGCGGTCAAGACGCGCATCAAACTGATCTATCGCCCTGAAGGTTTAACAGGCTCCGCGGAAGTGTTAACCCATAAGCTTTCCTGGCAGCGCCGCGGCAACCGGCTGGAGGTGAGTAACCCGACCTCATTTTATATGAATTTCCAGAGCGTTACCGTTGCAGGTAAAGAGCTGGAAGATGCCCGGTATATTGCGCCGCAGAGTAGCGCCATTTTTGAATTACCCAGCGGTGCGGGTAATAGCGTGAGCTGGAAAATTATTAATGATTACGGCGGAATCGGCGAGCTTCATCGTGCTTCGTTCTGATAAATAACAGCACAGGAATCCGGCGTTAATTATTTACCCTTCAGGGAAGGACTACACAGATGGGGAGCCCAAAAAACCTGCGCGAATATCCACAAACCAATAATATCCGCAGGCTGATTTATCTTTTTTCGACACCCTTTTTACTATTAAATTTAACGACTTTTGCCTCACACGCCAGGGAATATTTTAATCCGCTGATGCTGGAAATTGACAACCCGCATCAGGAAAAGACCGATCTTAGCGTATTTGAAGAGGAAAACGGCCAGGCGCCGGGCGTTTACCGGGTCGATATCTCTGTTAACAACCAGTTTCAGGAAACCCGGGAAGTGGAATTCAGCATGCAGCCCGGCCCGGACGGGAAAGCGCTTCTGTCGCCATGCCTGAGCGTGAGCCAGCTTAACGCGATGGGAGTCAAAACCGACCTGTTCCCGGATCTGGGCGATGCCGCCGCGCCGTGCGCCAGGCTGGACGCGATCCCCCATGCTCGCGCAGAGTTTCGCTTTAGCGCGCAGCAACTGCTGTTGAGCATTCCGCAGGCCGGCATTGTGATGAATCCACGCGATTACGTTCCTGAAACGCAGTGGGATGATGGGATCACCGCCCTGCTGCTTAATTACAGCGTGAACGGCGCCAGTACCCGGGCACGGGATCGTAGCGGCACGGACAGTACGACCCAGTACGCCAACCTGCGTCCCGGCATGAATATCGGTCCCTGGCGGCTGCGTAATTACACGACTTTTCAGCGGGAGAATAACGGTCGCGACAGCTGGGACACCGTCTATACCTATTTGTCCCGTGATATTCGTGTCCTGAAGAGCCAGCTGGTGCTGGGAGACAGCGCCTCCCCGTCCGATATTTTTGACAGCGTTCCCTTTCGCGGCGCGCAGTTGGCGTCCGACGAGGAGATGATCCCCGACAGCATGAAGGGCTATGCACCGGCGATCAAAGGCATCGCGCGAACCAATGCGCAGGTGATTATCCGCCAGAACGGGTATGTTATTTATCAGAGCTATGTGGCACCGGGCGCATTTGAAATCAACGACATGTACGCCACCGGTGGCAGCGGGGATCTCTATGTGACGATTAAAGAAGATAACGGCAGCGAGCAGAATCTCGTCGTACCGTTTGCCTCACTGCCGGTGCTCCAGCGTGAACAGCGGCTGAAATATTCACTGACCAGCGGCCAGTATCGTTCGTATGACCGCAGCGTGGAAAAGACGCCGTTTAGCCAGGCGACGCTGATCTACGGCCTGCCCCGGGGTTTTACCCTCTATGGCGGCGGCCAGTTCGCGGACCACTATCAGTCGCTGGCGCTGGGCGTCGGTAAAAATCTGGGGGAAATTGGCGCGCTTTCGCTGGACGTCACCCAGGGCTGGTCGAAGATACAGAGCCAGCCGAAGGAGAAAGGCCAGTCATGGCGGATCCGCTACAGCAAAAATATTGTCGAAACCGGGACTAACTTCGCCATTGCCGGTTATCGCTACTCGACCGATGGCTATTACACGCTGGCAGAAGTCATGGATACCTGGCGCGGCGGGAACACCCCGACGTTTTTCGAGCGCAGGCGTAACCGTACTGAACTGTCGCTGAGCCAGAATTTGTGGGAAAGAGCGGGTTCGCTGTCGCTGAGCCTGATAAACGAAGACTACTGGAACAGCGGCCGGACCCTGCGGTCGATGAGCGCCGGTTACAACAATAGCTGGAACGGCATCAGCTACGGGCTTAATTACAGCTATAACATTAACTCGACGTCGCGCAGCGGGGGCTCCGGCAAAGAAAAGGTCTATGAGCGCGACCAGGTGTTCTCACTGAACGTCAGCATTCCACTGAGCCACTGGTTGAGTAATACCCACGCGTCGTGGAACGTCAGCAGCAGCCAGAAAGGGAGCACCAATCACACCGTGGGCCTCAATGGTACGACGCTTGAGGGCAATAACCTGAGCTGGAGCATCCAGCAGGGTTACGGCAGCCAGGGGACGGGCAACGGCGGCAATCTGAACGCCGACTATCGCGGAACCTATGCTGAAGTCACTGCGGGATATGCTTACGACAAAAACAGCCAGCGGCTGAACTACGGGCTACAGGGCGGGATAGTCGCGCACGCCAGCGGCGTCACCTTCGGCCAACCGCTGGGTGAAACCATGGCGCTGGTTCAGGTTCCGGGAGCCTCCGGGGTTGGCGTGAGCAATCAGAGCGGGGTGAAAACCGACTGGCGCGGCTATGCCATCGTGCCTTATACCTCGCCCTACCGTAAAAACCAGGTGCAGCTGAATACGCTGACGCTGCCCGATAACGTGGAGCTGACGCAGACCACCCGCAACGTGGTGCCGACGCGGGGAGCCGTGGTGCAGGCCAGCTTTAACGCCAGCGTGGGCCAGCGCGTGATGATGACGCTATTGCGACAGGGTGGAATGCCGGTGCCATTTGGCGCGACGGTCAGCGATACCGCGCAGAAAAGCGCCCAGGCATTTATCGTTGGCGATGGCGGACAGGTGTATCTGACCGGTCTGGCCGACAGCGGCGAACTAAGAGTGAAATGGGGGAACGGTGCAGAGCAGCAGTGTCAGGTGAATTATTCCCTGGATAAAGCGCCGCCGGAAAATAGCGATATTCTGATCATTAGCGAGCGATGTCATTAAGTAAATAACTTAGCCGTTCAAAAAAATAATTTTTTATCTGATATCTGCTGCATATTGAGGTATACCAATGAACAAAATGCAATTTCAGAAAATTATCTGGAGCGCTGCTTTTCTGATATGCAGCTCATTTCCTGCGCTTGCCACCTGCAATATCGAACAACAAAAGGGGGTTATAGCCTGGGATAATATAGATATTGGTACAATCTATGCGCAACGTGATATTCCTGTGGGTCAGAAGATCGGTACGATAAAATTATTTCCGTCCTTTACTGGCTCATGGTTCGGTTGTCAGGGGGGAGAATTAATTTCAGTATCCATGTTTCGCGATGCAATTAGCGGTTTTCCCCATATCTATAGTACAGGCATCCCCGGCGTCGGGATAAAGGTCTATTATACGGCGTTCACGCAAGATACATTTGATAACCCACCCAGGACAGGAACAATGGGACAGGGTGCGGTCGGTGTCGAGAACTCCGGGATGGATAAGGGTGTAACGGTGGAGCTATATAAGACGGGACCGATAACATCCAAAAATATTGATAGCGGATTGTATTTTCAAAAAACCTACGGTGACCTTGAGGTTATCAGGGGAAGTATCGTCGCAGGTCAGGTTATTCAGTTAGCCTGTTCGCTAAACAGTTCAACGATTACCGTACCGTTGCCTGATGCTTTAGGCAGTGAGTTCACCGCAATAGGTACAACCAAAGGCGAGCGGACCTTCACGATAGATCTTAACTGCGATGCAGGTGCCCGCATTAACGCATCGTTAAGCGGGACACAAAGTGCAGAGACCTCCAATGACAGTATCCTGGCGTTATCAGGGGCCGGAACGTCAGGGGTTGCGAAAGGGATCGGGATCCAGCTGCTTTATGACGGCACGCCCCTGAAGCTGAATAACAACATCGTGCTGAAAACCTCAGCAGGCGGTCAGGAATTCCCTCCGGGAACCTTCACTGCACGCTATTTTCAGACGAAAGACAACGTGACCGCGGGCAGCGCTAACGCCACAGCGACGCTCAATATTACTTATCAGTAGACGGCTCCGCCATCAGAGTTATACAAGGAGAGGAATAAAATGAATATTCATAAAAGATTCATTCATCTGGCGCTGGCGGGGCTGTATTTAGCGGCAACAATCAATATTGCCGGGGCCAATCCGGTCAATATTAATATTACCGGCAAAGTCGTCGCCTCACCTTGTACCGTTGACACCACCAAATCACAGCTCAATGTTAATTTGGGTGATGATATTCAGGCCACCGCCCTGGCACAGCCTGGTAACGTCACAACATTCAAAATCTTTTATTTAATCTTAAAAGATTGTCCTTTCGGCACAACATCGGTAACGGCGGCCTTTTCCGGAACGCCAGCAGCGAACAGCCCCGGGGAGTATGCCAATACCGGGACGGCAACCAATGTTAACGTACAGCTTAAAGAGAGTCTGGGTTCCGGTAACGGTAAGTTTTTAGGTCCGGGAACCACATTAAAGCGTAATGTTGCAACCGACCGCACAGTCTCCTTCCCGATAGGCGCGCGTGCCATTGCCGCAGCGGCAGACGTTATGCCCGGCACGATAGTGACTGTTTCACAAGTCACCTTCACCTATCAGTAAACCTGACTTCTCTGCTCAACGGGTGTTTATCATGCAGCAACAAATGAAATATGTTCTCCCGGCGCTTTGTCTGGCGTGCCCTGCATATGCTGCGGAGATCAATATCGGTGGTCATGTTGTGGCTTCTCCCTGCGTAGTCGATATCGCCTCGCAAAACCAGAGCGTTAATTTCGGCCAGCTCCGCTTAAATGAAATGCGCGCCGACGGAAATGCTTCCGCGTGGAAATCGTTTGAGGTAAGGCTTTTCAAATGCCCGGCAGGAACGACATCGGTGGACGTGACGTTCAACGGACAACCGGCAGCAGAAGATCCCACGTTGTATGCCAATACGGGGACCGCCGCCAACGCCGCCGTGCAAATGGCCCGGGACACGAACAAGGCGCAGGTGCAGGGCAACGGCAGCAGCATGAACGTCCCCGTTGACGCTCAGCGCAAGGCGACCTTTTTACTGGCTGGTCGGGTGATTGTCTCTGACACTACCCTCCCCGGTACGTTTAATTCCCTGGTACAAATGAATTTTACTTACCGATAAACAAAACTACCCTGCTCTAAATGGGACCTGAAATAGCGGTGAGAGTATGCGTTATGTTACAGAAAAAGAAGAATTATATATTCACTTTGGTATTTGGGTTAACCGGTGCGTTTACTGCCTCTGTTGAAGCGGCCAGCTGTAATAATTCCGGTGGGTATTACACGTTCTCAGGAACGTTAAATTATCAACGTGACGACGCCACCATGAATGTCTTCAGTGATAAATTTGGATCTATTGGCAGCGAAGTATGGGGGTTGGGTTGCTTTGGGGATCCTGACGCCGACAGAGATGTGTACTTGCGTTTACAGGTTAATTCGGCCCCCGTTGCGGGTTATACCGATGTCTATCCCACGAATATCGACGGAATTGGCGTTCGTTATAATTTCGCAATATATGAAGGTACATGGTCTTTTTGCCCGATGAATTATGACGATCATATTTCAAACTCAACACGGACTTACACAATAGACCTGAACTGTGATGCGGGCGTCCGCATTAACGCATCGTTAAGTGGGACGCAAAGTGCAGAGACCGCCAATGACAGTATCCTGGCGTTATCGGGAGCAGGAATGTCAGGAGTTGCGAGCGGAATCGGGATCCAACTGCTGTATGGCAATACGCCCCTGAAGCTGGATAACAACATCGTGCTGAAAACCTCAGCAGGCGGGCAGGAATTTCCTCCGGGAGCCTTTACCGCACGCTATTTTCAGACGAAAAACAACGTGACCGCAGGCAGCGCTAACGCCACTGCGACGCTCAATATTACTTATCAGTAAGCAACTCGGCCATCAGAATTATAAAAAGGAGAGAATTAAAATGAATATTCATAAAAAGTACATTCATCTGGCGCTGGCAGGACTGTATCTGGGGACGACAATCAGTATTGCCGGGGCCGAACCCACCAATATTAATATTACCGGGAAAGTTATTGCGTCCCCGTGTGTCGTAGCCAGTGGCAGCAATATCAATGTTAATTTAGGAGACATCCCGGCTGCAGATATTGCAGTGGCAGGTACAACCTCTACCCCGGTTAATTTTACCATTAACCTTGCCAGTTGCCCGGTGGGAACCACCAGCGTAGTCGTGACGTTTACCGGAACGGAAGATCCCGACTTTCCGGTACGCTATAAAAATACCGGAACGGCGAACGTTGCGATAGAACTGATCCAGGCCAGCACCGGTTACCTGAAAGGAAATAATAAAAATATTACTCAATCGGTACTGGCCGATCGTACCGTTACATACAATTTACGTGCCCGGGCCTATTCCAAAGGCAATGTGATGCCGGGCACGATCTCTGGTATCGTTCAGGCCAACTTTACTTACAATTAAGTTACTATTTTGCAATTCACAATGACTCATCAGTAAACCGAACTATTTCTGTGTAAAGGATATTTATCATGGTGCAACAAATGAATTATTCTATCCTGGCACTTTGTCCCCTGTGTCCAGCGACCTTTTTACTGGCTGGTATCTGCCCCCTTCCCAATACGTTTAACTCTTTGGTACAAATGAATTTTAATCAATAAAAAATACCCTTATTATTAATAAATGCCTCTGCTGGCTTCTGGTATATTAAATATGAAAATACTTATACAGGACCCTTACGAATTTTATTGCGATGGATTGAAACATTTTTTTATAGAGATATTCTTTGGAATAACCGCCAATAACATTATTTTTTTAACATCTTACTCCCAACAAAACTTTGATAAGGCAGATATCGTCGTTATTTCTCTGGCTCCAGGAGAGCATCTCATGTGTTTTCCTGAACTGCAAAACAGGACAACAGGCATTATTATTGGCTTAACCGATGAGGTGATTGACTCCCCTTCCGATCTGCCCTTTTGCATTGCCCGGATCATTTTTATTCACCGACAGGACTCACTGTCGACAGTCAAAGAGAAAGTATTAACCGCCTGGCGGGAATCAAGAAAAAAGCAAAGACAACCTGGGAAAACATTATGTCTTCATTGTCCACATAAAGTCCTGACCAGGCAGCAAAGGCGTATTATGTCCTTTATCTATCAGGGGATAACGACATCTGAGATTGCCCACAACATGTCAATCTCAGAGAAAACGCTCTATGTGCATAAATACATCATCCGCAAAAAGTTTAATCTGCGAACTAATCATGCGCTATTTTGCTTCCTTCAGAAACTTGCCGATAAAAACAGCCAGCAGATTTATCTGCTTCAAGTTCCGCTGAACGCATAAAAAAACCCGCCGCAGCGGGTTTTTACGTTAAGAGTTAAAGAACAGGATTACGCCTGACCTTTGATCTCTTTACGACCGTTGTACGGCGCTTGTTCACCCAGAGCTTCTTCGATACGAATCAGCTGGTTGTACTTAGCAACGCGGTCAGAACGGCTCATAGAACCGGTTTTGATCTGGCCTGCAGCGGTACCCACAGCCAGGTCAGCGATGGTAGCGTCTTCAGTTTCGCCAGAACGGTGAGAGATGACAGCGGTGTAGCCAGCGTCTTTCGCCATTTTGATCGCAGCCAGAGTTTCGGTCAGAGAACCGATCTGGTTGAATTTGATCAGGATGGAGTTAACGATGCCTTTTTCGATGCCTTCTTTCAGGATCTTGGTGTTGGTTACGAACAGATCGTCACCAACCAGCTGGATTTTGTCGCCCAGAACTTTAGTCTGGTATGCGAAACCGTCCCAGTCAGACTCGTCCAGACCATCTTCGATGGACACGATCGGGTACTGTTTGGTCAGTTCTTCCAGGAAGTGAGTGAATTCTTCGGAGGTGAATGCTTTGTTGCCTTCGCCAGCCAGAACGTATTTACCGTCTTTGTAGAATTCAGAAGCTGCACAGTCCATCGCCAGGGTGATGTCTTTGCCCAGCTCGTAGCCAGCTGCTTTAACCGCTTCAGCGATTACAGCCAGAGCTTCAGCGTTGGAACCCAGGTTCGGCGCGTAGCCGCCTTCGTCACCCACTGCAGTGTTCATACCTTTAGCTTTCAGAACTTTAGCCAGGTTGTGGAACACTTCAGAACCCATACGTACGGCTTCTTTCAGGGTTTTAGCGCCAACCGGCTGAATCATGAACTCCTGGATGTCAACGTTGTTGTCAGCGTGCTCACCACCGTTGATGATGTTCATCATCGGAACCGGCATGGAGTATTTGCCCGGAGTACCGTTCAGTTCAGCGATGTGTGCATACAGCGGCAGGCCTTTAGCAGCAGCTGCTGCTTTGGCGTTCGCCAGGGACACAGCCAGGATGGCGTTTGCACCGAAGTTGGATTTGTTTTCAGTACCGTCCAGATCGATCATGATCTTGTCGATGCCAGCCTGATCTTTAGCATCTTTACCCAGCAGAGCCTGAGCAATTGGGCCGTTAACAGCTGCAACAGCTTTCAGTACGCCTTTACCCATGAAACGGGATTTGTCGCCGTCGCGCAGTTCCAGTGCTTCGCGGGAACCAGTAGAAGCACCTGACGGAGCTGCTGCCATACCAACGAAACCACCTTCCAGGTGTACTTCGGCTTCAACAGTCGGGTTACCACGGGAGTCGATGATTTCACGACCGATGATTTTAACGATTTTGGACATTAGATTTTCCTCAGTACAAGTTAAACTAAAACTCCAGACAAACAATGCACCCGGATGGGTGCATTGCCGTTCTAACTTTTTTACTTCTTACTTCGCCTGACGCTTCTGATGTTCACTGGCGGCTTTCACAAAGCCGGCAAACAGCGGGTGCCCATCACGTGGCGTGGAAGTAAATTCCGGGTGGAACTGACAGGCCACGAACCACGGATGATTCGGTACCTCAATGATCTCGACCAACTGATCATCACCGGAACGGCCTGCAATACGCAGACCCGCAGCTTCAATCTGTTTCAACAGCATATTGTTGACTTCGTAACGGTGGCGATGGCGTTCAACAATTGTCGGCGCGCCGTACAGCTGACGAACCAGGCTATCGTCGCTCAACTGACACTGCTGGGCGCCAAGGCGCATTGTGCCGCCCAGATCGCTCTTCTCGGTACGGACTTCAACGTTGCCGTCTTCATCGCGCCATTCGGTAATCAGGGCCACCACCGGGTACTTACAGTCTGGCACAAATTCCGTGGAGTTGGCGTTATCCATACCCACTACGTTACGTGCAAACTCAATCAACGCAACCTGCATACCCAGGCAAATACCCAGATAAGGAACATTGTTTTCACGCGCAAAGCGCGCTGTCGCGATCTTACCTTCAACACCACGGTAGCCGAAGCCGCCAGGGATCAGGATTGCATCAAGACCTTTCAGGATCTCAACGCCGCGCGTTTCGACATCTTGCGAATCGATCAGCTTAATGTTGACGGTGACACGATTCTTCAGACCACCGTGCTTCAATGCTTCGATAACTGACTTATAGGCATCCGGCAGTTCAATATACTTGCCGACCATACCGATAGTCACTTCGCCTGCCGGATTCGCTTCTTCGTAGATAACCTGTTCCCATTCTGACAGATTAGCTTCCGGACAGTTCAAGCTGAATCGTTTACAAATATAATCGTCAAGGCCCTGGGATTTCAACAGGCCTGGAATTTTATAGATGGAATCGACATCTTTCATTGAAATAACGGCTTTTTCTGGCACGTTACAGAACAATGCAATTTTTGCACGTTCGTTGGCCGGAACCGCGCGATCGGAACGACAGATCAGAATGTCAGGCTGGATACCGATAGACAGCAACTCTTTTACCGAGTGCTGAGTCGGTTTAGTTTTGACTTCACCGGCAGCGGCCAGGTAAGGAACCAGAGTCAGGTGCATGAACAGCGCGTGTTCACGACCGATATCCACCGCTAATTGGCGAATCGCTTCCAGGAATGGCAGGGATTCGATATCACCGACAGTACCGCCGATTTCAACCAGAACGACGTCATGACCTTCGCCACCGGCAAGGACACGCTCTTTAATCGCGTTGGTGATGTGCGGGATAACCTGTACGGTTGCACCCAGATAGTCGCCACGGCGCTCTTTGCGCAGGACATCGGAGTAAATTCGACCGGTAGTGAAGTTATTGCGGCGAGTCATTTTGGTACGAATGAAACGCTCATAGTGACCCAGGTCCAGGTCGGTTTCAGCGCCGTCTTCAGTAACGAACACTTCCCCGTGTTGGATTGGACTCATAGTACCTGGATCGACGTTGATATACGGATCCAGTTTCATCATGGTCACGTTGAGGCCACGAGCCTCAAGAATGGCTGCCAGGGAGGCTGCGGCAATGCCTTTACCCAGAGAGGATACGACCCCGCCGGTCACAAAAATATAGTTCGTTGTCATGCTGGACCTGAGAAGTTAGGGTGAAACGATGGAATTACCAAGACGGGAAAGTAGTATACCCGAACATGACGAGCGCCACAAACTTTCATTATTCCTCCTCTTCACCAGGCTCACATAAACATCGGGAGTGAGAAAATAGCCCCTTTGGGGTAAATGTTTTTGACGTAAATCAAGCGCTTGTTATTTAAAAAATCACACAAATCGCCCTTGACCGACGAAATCCCTTAGAGATCAATTTCCTGCCGTTTTACCTGTTGCCAGACTTCTTCCATAGTTTCCAGATCAACACCAGTCATTTCCAGACCCCGAGCCGCTACAATTCGCTCAACCTCACGAAAACGGCGCTCAAATTTCTCGTTCGCTTTTTGCAATGCGGTCTCTGCTTTAGTACCTAAATGCCGAGCCATATTGACCGTCGCAAACAGCAGGTCGCCCATTTCCTCCTCCAGTTTAGCCTGGTCGACAACAGCCTGCTTCGCCTCAAACATGACTTCATCGATCTCTTCGTAAACCTTGTCGACAACCGGTCCCAATGTTTTCCAGTCGAAGCCAACATTAGAGCAGCGTTTCTGGATTTTTTGGGCGCGCATTAACGCCGGTAAACTACGGGGAATATCGTCGAGTGCGGAATGCTGCGCCTTCTGGGCGCGTTCTTCGCTTTTGATTTGCTCCCAGCGGGTCAACACCTCAGTGCTGTTACTGGCAGAAACATCAGCAAAAACATGTGGGTGGCGACGCTCAAGCTTATCGCTGATGGCGGCGCAAATATCATTGAAATCGAAACGTCCTTCTTCCTGCGCCATCTGGGCGTAAAACACCACCTGGAACAGCAAATCACCCAGTTCTCCACGCAGGTCGTCGAAGTCTTCCCGCGCAATTGCGTCCAGCACTTCATAGGTTTCTTCGAGGGTGTAAGGGGCAATAGTGGCGAATGTCTGCTCTTTGTCCCAGGGACAACCGTTTTCCGGGTCGCGCAGGCGCTGCATAATACCGAGCAGTCGGTCGATTTGGTTCATTGGAATATCCTGAAATTTCAATACGCGAAGCCCGATAAGACGACAGCCGATATCCGGCAACATGGCAATGCCTGATGGCAACGCTAACGCGCCTCACCAGGCATGCAAACTTATCTGGCCTATAAAATAATTAATTACCGTGCAGACGACGTGCGTCGATCACATCCGGCACCTGGTTCAGCTTGCCAAGCACGCGCCCGAGCACCTGCAGGTTATAGATTTCGATGGTCATATCGATGGTAGCCAGTTGCTGTTTGGTATCACTCCGGCTGGCAACCCCCAGCACGTTCACCTTCTCGTTGGCAAGAATCGTGGTGATATCACGTAATAAGCCGCTGCGATCGTTAGCCTGGACGCGAACCACCAGCGAATATCCTGCCGAGTAGCTTTCGCCCCAAACCGCATCAACAATACGTTCCGGCGCATGGGAGCGCAGCTCGGTCAACTGTTCGCAATCCGCCCGGTGCACGGAAATACCGCGGCCCTGAGTGATAAACCCGACAATTTCATCGCCTGGAATCGGCTGGCAGCAGCGCGCGATGTGGTGCATCAGGTTACCCACCCCTTCCACCACCACGCGACCGTCGTCTTTACGGCGACTCTGCGGCGCCTGCGTTTTCTGCTGAAGCTGTTTCAGCGCGGCAGCATCCTGTTCGGCTGCGCTTGGCTTATTAAACTGCGCCTGCAGGAAGTTCACCATCTGGTTGAGGCGAATGTCCCCCCCACCAATCGCCGCCAGCAGCTCATCCAGCTCATTGAAGCTGTAGCGCGGCAGCAGGTGCTTTTCCGCTTCTTTCAGGCTAATGCCTAAATGCGCCAGCTCATCGTCGAGGATCTGGCGGCCAGCAAGGATGTTTTTGTCGCGGTCCTGTTTACGGAACCAGGCGTGGATCTTCGAACGCCCCCGACTGGTGGTGACATAGCCGAGGTTAGGGTTCAACCAGTCGCGGCTTGGGTTGGGCTGTTTCTGGGTGATAATTTCAATTTGATCGCCCATCTGCAGCTGGTAGGTAAACGGTACGATGCGCCCGCCAATTTTCGCGCCAATGCAACGATGCCCCACATCACTGTGAATATGATAAGCAAAATCGAGCGGTGTAGAGCCTGCAGGTAAGTCCACAACGTCGCCTTTTGGCGTAAAGACGTACACTCGGTCATCAAAGACCTGGCTACGGACTTCATCCAGCATTTCACCAGAGTCCGCCATCTCTTCCTGCCAGGCGATCAGCTTACGCAGCCATGCAATACGATCTTCATGACCAGAGCGCGCTACGCCTGAAGCGGTGCCCTCTTTGTACTTCCAGTGTGCCGCAACGCCCAGTTCGGCATCTTCGTGCATCTGTTTCGTACGGATCTGAATTTCAATGGTTTTCCCGCCCGGTCCCAGCACAACCGTATGAATTGACTGATAGCCGTTGGGTTTCGGGTTAGCGACATAGTCATCGAACTCATCCGGCAGATGGCGATAGTGAGTATGCACTATCCCGAGCGCGGCATAGCAGTCCTGTAAACGCTCCGCCACGATACGCACTGCGCGCACGTCGAAAAGTTCATCGAAGGCCAGCTGCTTTTTCTGCATTTTGCGCCAGATGCTGTAGATGTGTTTCGGACGTCCGTACACTTCGGCTTTGACGCCTTCCGTTTTCATCTCTGAGCGCAAATGACCGACGAACTCATCAATGTAATGCTCGCGATCGATGCGACGTTCGTGCAGCAGCTTGGCAATACGTTTGTATTCAGCCGGGTGCAGGTAACGGAAGCAGTAATCTTCCAGTTCCCATTTTAATTGCCCGATACCCAAACGGTTGGCCAGCGGCGCATAGATATTGGTGCACTCTTTTGCCGCCAGAACGCGTTCATCTTCCGGTGCGTCCTTCACTTCACGCAGATGTGCAATCCGCTCCGCCAGCTTGATGACCACACAGCGGAAATCATCCACCATAGCCAGCAGCATGCGGCGAACGTTATCGACCTGTTCGGATGAGACTGAATCGGTATGAGTGGCCTTAAGCTGGCGTATTGCCGCCATATCCCGCACGCCGTGGATAAGATGAACAATGGATTTGCCCACGCTCTCGCGCAGGATGTCTTCACTGACCACGTTGGCATCTGCCAGAGGGAACAGCATTGCTGCGCGCAGCGTGTCGATATCCATGCTCAACATGGAGAGTATTTCTACCATCTCCACGCCACGCCACAGCAGCAGATCCGCATCCGGATGCCCCTGTGTCTGCTGCTGGCAGTACGCCCAGGTTTCGGCTAAGCGTTCACACGACTGCTGGCTGGAGATCCCCAGACTCGCGATCCATTTCTTTGGATCAAACTCACCAGCTTTATTTATATGTGCACTTCTTACCGCAACCATTGTCCTCTCCTTAAGGGGCCTGGCCTGTCGAAGTCGACAAGCCATACCCATTGTCTTTCACGCTGCATTACCACCCGAAATCCAATGGGTACAAAATTTATTACATACGCTCAAACAGGACCATTGATTCCAGGTGTCCAGTGTGCGGGAACATATCAAGCATCGCCAGTCGCCGTATGGCATATCCCGCGTTGAGCAAAGCGTCGCTGTCACGAGCCAGCGTTGCCGGGTTACAGGATACATAAACAACGCGTATAGGTTCTAATTTTATAATATGTTGCATCACACCTGCAGCCCCCGCACGCGCAGGATCGAGCAATACTTTGTCGAATCCGTTTTTCGCCCACGGCTGCCGGGTAACATCTTCCTCAAGGTTTTCATGAAAGAATGTCACATTGTGTAATCCGTTATTCAGCGCGTTTTCCCGGCCTTTTTCCACCAGCGCCGGTACCCCTTCCACCCCCACCACGTTTGCAGCCCGGGTTGCCAGCGGCAGGGTAAAATTACCCATTCCACAGAACAGATCGAGTACGCGATCTTCAGGTTGCACATCCAGCCATTCGAGCGCACGGGCCACCATTTGTTGGTTTACCCCTTCATTGACCTGAATAAAATCACGCGGGCTGAAGGTTAACCGTAGTCCATTTGAGTCATACCAGGGCGACTCTTCTGATATTGATTCCAGTATCTCGCTTTGCGGGGCCAGAAACAAAGACAGCCCCTGAGAATGCGAAAAGCATTCCAGTTTTTCTTTGTCCTGAACACTTAATGGCGCCGTGTGGCGCAAAATCATCAGGGTTCCGCTCCCCGCCTGCACCAGCTCGACATGACCAAGATGGCGTAACCCTTGCAGACTTTCCAGACACGCCCGGATGTGGGGCAAGAGCGCTTCAAGCTGGGGCACCAAAATAGGGCATTGTTTAACATCGATAATGTCGCTGGATGCAGATTTGCGAAACCCCATCTGCAATTTTTGTTCTTTTGGCCGATAGTTCAGGCTCAACCTGGCGCGACGACGATAGCCCCACGGGGTATCAGCTATAACATCCGACACTTCACATTTCATTAAACGCGACAACGCCGCGCTTTTGCTACGCTGCTGCAACAAGATGCTGGCATGCTGCTGCTGGCAGCCGCCGCACACGCCAAAATGCGGGCAACGTGGCACTTCACGCTGCGGACTGTCGTTTAAACGTCGTTTTACTTGCGCGCGGGCGAACTGTTTTTTATCTTCGGTAATCACCACCTCGGCGCTTTCCTGAGGTAGCAATTCCGGTATAAACAACGCCTTTCCGTTATGGCGAGCAACGCCCTGGCCGAAAGGATCAAGGTCATTGACGGTAACGGTTATGATCTGACGCGTCGTCACGCGTCGTTTTGCAGAGTAGAATTGCGCCATCGACGAGATATTTCTCTATTTAACAGTGTGACCCTAATTGTCCCATAACGGAACTCCATGACCAACTACAGCCTGCGCGCACGCATGATGATTCTGATCCTGGCCCCGACCGTCCTGATTGGTTTGCTGCTCAGTATCTTTTTTGTTGTGCATCGCTATAACGACTTGCAGCGTCAACTGGAAGATGCTGGCGCCAGCATCATTGAGCCACTCGCGGTCTCCAGCGAATATGGCATGAATCTGCAAAACAGAGAATCCATCGGCCAACTTATCAGCGTGCTGCATCGTCGCCATTCCGATATCGTGCGGGCAATTTCTGTCTATGACGAGAATAACCGGCTGTTTGTCACATCCAATTTTCATCTCGATCCGTCTGAAATGCAGCTGGCAACCGGTTCACCATTTCCCCGAAAGCTGAGCGTCACCCGGCTCGGGGATATTATGATCCTGCGAACGCCAATTATATCGGAAAGCTATTCGCCGGATGAATCTGCAGTCAGCGACGCCAAAAATACGGAAAATATGCTGGGGTATGTGGCGCTTGAACTGGACCTTAAGTCAGTAAGATTGCAGCAGTATAAAGAGATCTTTATCTCCAGCGTAATGATGCTGTTTTGTATCGGTATTGCGTTAATTTTTGGCTGGCGTCTGATGCGCGACGTGACTGGCCCGATTCGCAATATGGTGAATACCGTTGACCGAATACGTAGAGGCCAGCTCGACAGCCGCGTCGAAGGTTTCATGTTGGGCGAGCTGGATATGCTCAAAAATGGCATCAACTCGATGGCGATGTCACTTGCGGCCTACCATGAAGAGATGCAGCACAACATCGACCAGGCCACCTCTGACCTGCGCGAAACGTTGGAGCAGATGGAAATCCAGAACGTCGAACTGGATCTGGCGAAGAAACGCGCCCAGGAAGCGGCGCGTATTAAGTCTGAGTTTCTGGCTAACATGTCGCATGAGCTGCGTACGCCGCTGAATGGCGTGATTGGCTTCACCCGCCTGACGCTTAAAACCGAGCTCAACACGACGCAGCGCGATCACCTGAATACGATTGAACGCTCGGCCAACAATCTGTTGGCCATCATCAATGATGTGCTCGACTTCTCCAAACTTGAGGCGGGCAAACTGATTCTGGAAAGCATCCCATTCCCGCTGCGTAGCACGCTGGATGACGTCGTCACGCTGTTAGCGCACTCATCCCATGATAAAGGGCTTGAGCTGACGCTAAATATTAAGAATGACGTGCCGGACAACGTCATCGGGGACCCGCTGCGCTTACAGCAGGTAATCACTAATCTGGTTGGCAATGCCATCAAATTTACCGAAGGCGGTAATATCGACATTCTGGTCGAGAAACGCGCCCTCAGTAACACGAAAGTGCAAATTGAAGTGCAAATCCGCGATACCGGAATTGGCATCCCTGAGCGCGATCAGTCACGCCTGTTCCAGGCCTTCCGCCAGGCCGATGCCAGTATTTCCCGCCGCCACGGCGGGACCGGACTGGGCCTGGTCATTACGCAAAAGCTGGTCAATGAAATGGGCGGGGATATCTCCTTCCACAGCCAGCCGAACCGGGGCTCCACGTTCTGGTTCCATATCAGCCTCGATCTCAACCCTAACGTTCTCGTGGATCGCTCAACCACGCACTGTCTGGCAGGAAAGCGGCTGGCCTACGTTGAACCTAACGCCACAGCGGCGCAATGCACGTTAGATATCTTGAGTGAAACGCCGCTGGAAGTGATTTACAGCCCTTCATTCTCCGGGCTGCCGAAGGATCACTACGATATTCTGCTGCTTGGCATACCGGTCACTTTACGCGAACCGCTCACCATGCAGCATGAGCGGCTGGCAAGCGCAGCGGCGATGACCGACTTTTTGTTACTGGCTCTGCCTTGCCATGCGCAGATCAACGCCGAGAAATTAAAGCAGGGCGGCGCGGCGGCGTGCCTGTTGAAACCTCTTACCTCAACCCGCTTACTGCCAGCGTTGACAGAGTATTGTCAACTGAACCACAGCGCGGCTCCGCTGCTGTTAGACGAGAGCAAAATTGCGATGACCGTCATGGCGGTGGACGACAACCCGGCGAACCTCAAGCTGATTGGTGCTCTGCTGGAAGATAAAGTGCAGCACGTCGTGCTCTGCGACAGCGGACATCAGGCTGTGGATCGCGCCAAACAGATGCAGTTTGATCTCATCCTGATGGATATTCAGATGCCAGACATGGACGGTATTCGCGCCTGCGAACTGATCCACCAGCTTCCTCATCAACAACAGACGCCGGTCATTGCGGTCACCGCACATGCCATGGCCGGGCAAAAAGAGAAGCTGCTCAGCGCCGGGATGAACGATTACCTGGCGAAGCCTATCGAAGAAGATAAGCTGCATAATCTGCTGTTACGCTACAAACCCGGCGCGAGCTCATCGCTGAGGGCGCTCGCTGTTGAACCGGTCGTCAATCCGAATACCACACTCGACTGGCAACTGGCGTTAAGGCAAGCCGCCGGTAAAAACGATCTGGCGCGGGATATGCTGCAAATGCTGCTCGATTTTCTGCCCGAAGTGCGTAACAAAATTGAAGAACAGCTGGTAGGTGAAAACCCTGAAGGACTGGTGGATATGATCCATAAACTGCATGGCAGTTGCGGTTATAGCGGCGTTCCCCGCATGAAAAACCTGTGTCAGCTGATTGAGCAGCAATTACGTAGCGGGAGCAAAGAAGAAGAGCTGGAGCCTGAGTTTTTAGAGCTTCTGGATGAAATGGATAACGTTGCGCGCGAAGCGAAGAAGTTGTTAGGGTAAAGATCTGATTGCCGGATGACGACGCTCACGCGTCTTATCCGGCCTTCATGCCACATCATTCAACGTAATTGCTGACCCGCTTTCAGGGTCGCGGCCACGTTTCGCGCCGTCATTCGCACGTTCTCACTCGCGTTCTTCAGCGCCTCATCCAGTGTGCAAACGGTATAGATAACGCTAAAAACCGCATCCAGCCCATGCTCATGTACAACACCGACATCAGCCGTCAGGCTGCCAGCAATGCCGATAACCGGTTTGTTGTAACGCTTTGCCACCTTCGCCACGCCAACCGGAACCTTACCGTGAATGGTCTGGCTGTCGATACGTCCTTCACCCGTGACCACTAAATCCGCATCCGCAACGCAGTCGTCGAGGTGTAACGCATCCGTCACGACCTCAATACCGCAGCGTAACTGCGCACCGCAAAACGCATACAGTGCCGCCCCCATACCACCAGCCGCGCCACCACCCGCCAGTTCCAGCACGTTGACGTCCAGATCGCGGGCAATGAGTTGCGCATAATGCGTGAGCGCCCGATCAAGACGAAGAATCATCTCCGGCGTCGCCCCCTTTTGCGGACCGAAGACCGCAGAGGCCCCCTCTTCACCGGTCAACGGATTAGTCACATCGCAGGCCACTTCAATACGGCACGCGGCAAGACGCGGGTCTAGCTGAGAAATATCAATCCGGGCGAGTGATTCAAGGCCAGTCCCGCCATGAGCAATATCGTTATTTTGCGCATCCAGTAATTTTGCTCCCAGCGCTTGCACCATCCCGGCACCGCCATCATTGGTGGCGCTGCCGCCAATGCCGATAATGATATGTTCAACGCCCGCGTCCAGCGCATGACGGATTAGCTCCCCGGTTCCCCAGGAGGTCGTTTTCAGCGGATCGCGTAAACCTGCGGGAACCTGCTCCAGTCCGCTGGCGGCCGCCATTTCGATAAACGCCGAACGCTCATCCCCGGATAAACCATAAAATGCCTGAATCGTTTTACCCAGAGGGCCGGTAACATCAACATGCACAAGGTGGCCTTGCGTTGCGGCAACCATCGCTTCGACCGTTCCCTCACCGCCATCCGCGACCGGGATCTTCACGTAATTCGCCTCAGGCCAGATCTCACGAAATCCCAGCTCAATAGCCGTTGCCACTTCAAGCGCACTCAAACTTTCCTTATAGGAATCCGGTGCGATTACTATTTTCATAAAGCATCCTTACGCATGTTGACTGTGTTAAGCATACACCAGGAGAAAAACCGCCCCTTTGTGGGAGCGGTCCCAGTTCGCTTAGCGTACCATGCACGGACGCTTATTATCAAACGTCCAGTTCGGGATCAGATACTGCATTCCCATGGCATCATCGCGCGCTCCCAGTCCATGTTGCTGATACAGCTCATGAGCTTTCATAACCTGATCCATATCCAGCTCCACGCCCAGACCCGGCTTCGCCGGTACCTGCACCATGCCACCTTTGATTTCAAACGGCTCTTTGGTCAGGCGTTGATTGCCTTCCTGCCAGATCCAGTGGGTATCGATAGCGGTAATTTTGCCCGGCGCCGCCGCCGCAACATGAGTAAACATCGCCAGCGAAATATCAAAGTGGTTGTTAGAGTGCGAGCCCCAGGTCAGCCCAAACTCATGACACATCTGCGCAACGCGGACAGAACCCTGCATAGTCCAGAAGTGCGGATCCGCCAGCGGGATATCCACGGACTGCAACGACAGCGTATGTCCCATCTGACGCCAGTCGGTGGCAATCATGTTGGTGGCGGTCGGCAGGCCGGTAGCACGACGGAATTCCGCCATGACTTCACGGCCTGAGAACCCCTGCTCGGCGCCGCACGGATCTTCCGCATAAGCCAGCGATCCTTTCAGGTACTTACCAATTTTAATCGCTTCATTCAGCGACCACGCACCATTGGGATCGAGCGTGACGCGTGCCTGTGGAAAGCGTTTCGCCAGCGCCACAATAGATTCCGCTTCTTCTTCCCCGGCCAACACCCCGCCTTTCAGTTTGAAATCGTTGAAACCATATTTCTCATATGCGGCTTCCGCCAGGCGCACCACTGCATCCGGGGTCATCGCCTCTTCATGACGCAGGCGATACCAGTCGCATTTCTCATCCGGCTGGCTCTGATACGGCAGCGGCGTCGCGTTACGGTTACCGACGAAGAACAGATAACCCAGCATTTCAACTTCGCTACGCTGCTGACCGTCGCCCAGCAGAGATGCGACGTTAACGCCCAGATGCTGACCCAGCAGATCCAACATGGCCGCTTCGATCCCGGTAACCACATGAATAGTGGTACGTAAATCGAAGGTCTGCAAACCGCGGCCACCGGCATCACGATCGGCAAAGGTATTGCGGACCGCATTCAGTACGTTTTTGTATTCACCTAACGTTTTGCCCACCACCAGCGGAATGGCATCTTCCAGGGTCTGACGAATTTTTTCGCCGCCGGGAATCTCACCCACGCCGGTATGACCGGAGTTATCTTTGATAATCACAATATTACGCGTGAAGAACGGAGCATGTGCGCCGCTCAGATTCATCAGCATGCTGTCATGGCCCGCAACCGGGATCACCTGCATCGCGGTTACGACTGGGGTAGTAAATTGTGCGCTCATAATTAAGTCCTTATTCAAAATTAGTGGCGGCCGAAAACGGGACGTTTACGGTCAAAAGTCCATCCAGGGATCAGATACTGCATCGGGCCTGCGTCATTACGCGCGCCGCCGGGCAGCGCCTTATAGGCTTCATGCGCTTTCTGTACCTGATCCCAGTCCAGTTCCACGCCCAGGCCGGGCGCGTCGGGTACCGCAATTTTTCCGTGTTTAATCTCCAGCGGATTTTTGGTCAGGCGGCAATCGCCCTCCTGCCAGATCCAGTGGGTGTCGATCGCCGTTGGGTTGCCCGGCGCAGCGGCACCGACGTGGGTGAACATCGCCAGGGAAATATCAAAATGATTGTTAGAGTGGCAGCCCCAGGTCAGTCCCCAGTCATCGCATAGCTGTGCCACGCGTACCGCGCCGGAAAGGGTCCAGAAGTGCGGATCGGCCAGTGGAATATCTACCGAGTTGAGCATCACCGCATGGCCCATCTCACGCCAGTTGGTGGCTATCATATTCGTTGCTACCGGCAGGCCGGTTGCACGGCGGAACTCGGCCATCACTTCGCGGCCAGAAAAACCCTGTTCTGCGCCGCACGGATCTTCGGCGTAGGTCAGAACATCGTTCAGCCCTTTACACAAGGAGATAGCTTCATCCAGCAGCCAGGCACCGTTAGGATCGACCGTAATACGCGCATCCGGGAAGCATTGTTTCAACGCGCGAGCGGTGTCGATTTCCTGTTCGCCAGGCAGCACACCGCCTTTGAGTTTGAAATCTTTAAAGCCGTAGCGATCCTGCGAAGCCTGAGCCAGACGCACCACCGCCTCACTGTTCATCGCCTGCTGGTGACGCAGGTGATACCACTCATGGTTACCCGGCGTGCTGTCCAGATACGGCAGATCGGTTTTGCTGCGATCTCCCACGTAGAACAGATAGCCGAGCACGGTGACCGCATCGCGCTGCTTGCCTGGCCCTAACAGTTCGCAGACCGGTACGTTCAGCGCCTTGCCCAGCAGGTCGAGCAGTGCGGCTTCCAGCGCGGCCACCGCATTAACCCGCAGTTCAAAGGTCCAGGCACCTTTACCAAAGGTGTCAAAATCAGCGGCCTGGTTGCCTTTATGCACCTGCTGAACCACCTTATTCAGGCGCGCGACTTCCTGGCCCAACACTTGTGGAATCGCGTCCACCAGCGTCTGATAAATCACTTCGCCGCCCGGCGCTTCACCGACGCCGGTATTTCCGGCGTTATCGGTGAGCACGACGATATTGCGGGTAAAGTATGCGTTATGCGCCCCGCCAATATTGAGCAGCATGCTGTCATGACCGGCCACCGGAATGACCTTCATATCGGTAATAATGGGACTCGATTGTGTTGTCATCATCATTGCCCTGCGACAGGTTTCAGTTCGATACGTTTAATATCACCCACCAGCACCAGATAGCTCACTACAGCAATCAGCGCATGCACCCCGACGTAAATCAACGCACCGTTAAACGAGCCAGTGGTACCTACGATGTAGCCGATAGCAATTGGCGTAACGATACCGGAGATGTTGCCAAACATATTGAACAGACCGCCGCTCAAACCGCTGATCTCTTTTGGCGCAGTATCGGCCATCACCGCCCATCCCAACGCACCGATACCTTTGCCGAAGAAGGCCAGCGCCATAAAGCCGATGATCATCCACTCTACGTTGACGTAGTTACAGAACACCATCACCATCGACAACAGCATACCCAGTACGATTGGCGTTTTACGGGCGATATTCAGCGAACCGGTACGGCGCATCAGCCAGTCGGAAATAATGCCGCCGAGCACGCCGCCTGCGAATCCGCAAATGGCCGGGACCGAGGCAACAAAACCGGCTTTCAAAATCGACATACCGCGTGCCTGTACCAGATAAACCGGGAACCAGGTGATAAAGAAGTAGGTAAGTGCATTTATGCAGTATTGGCCGATATAAATACCGATCATCATTCGTGAGCCCAGCAGTTGCTTGATCTGCCCCCACTTCACGCTGAACGGCACTTTGGCTTTGGCTGCCGCCTGATCCATATTGATCAGCGCTCCGCCTTCGGCAATGTAGTCCAGCTCTTTTTGGTTTACGCCCGGATGCTGGTTCGGTTCATGAATCACCTTCAGCCAGATAAAACTGATAACAATCCCGAGACCGCCCATAAAGAAGAACACATGCGACCAGCCCACTTCGTGGGTCAACCAGCCCATGATTGGCGCGAAGATTACGGTGGCAAAGTACTGCGCCGAGTTAAAAATAGCGACCGCCGTGCCCCTTTCCTGCGCCGGGAACCACGCCGCCACAATACGACTGTTGCCAGGGAAGGATGGCGCTTCGGCTAACCCCACGAGGAAGCGCAGGGTAAACAGCGCAACGATAATGCCGAAGCCGCTGAAGATATCGACGAAGCCCTGCAGCAGGGTAAACATGGACCAGATAAAAATGGACCAGAAGTAAACACGTTTTGAACCGAAGCGGTCGAGCAGCCAGCCGCCGGGGATCTGACCGATAACATAGGCCCATGAAAAAGCGGAGAATACATACCCCATCCCCACCGCATCCAGACCAATATCTTTGGCCATCTCCGAGCCGGCGATGGATAAGGTGGCGCGATCGCCGTAGTTGAAGGATGTGACGATAAACAGCATCACCACTATCCAGTAGCGAGCGTTAGTGCGTTTTTCCGCGCTGCTCGCCGCCTGACTTAATGAACTCATTGTTGCACTCCTGAATCTTGGCTTTCGCCAGTTCATTCTGTACAGCACCTGTAGGGTGATCAGAATGAGAGGTTAGTGTGTGGCAGTTTTGGTACAGCTCAGGGCCGTTTTATTCTGACTCGCTGCCTTTTCGGGAACTGACGGGAAAAGTATATGAAGGAGTGCCTCTTACCCTCACCGTGCAAAAACACAACATTGCGGGAGGTGAATGAGGTTGTTTATGGCATAAGCCTAAGGGAATGGAAGATGCTTCACGAAATTGGCGTTTGGTGGGCGATTTGTTGCCGGGTAGCGGCAACATCTAACCAGCGGTGCCCATCTGGGTTTAAGGCGCTACTACTTATGACGACTAACAGTTTAGGAAGCTGATCTCTTAGATTGCGCACCAACTCCTAACGTGACTCAATTGTTTTTTAGTGGGGTTATTACCTGCCGCTAATTATGGTGAGATTGTTGATCAGGAATATGGGACATTGAAATAAAAATAAAAATAAAAAAGGGACTCTAGTTTATTGGAGTCCCTATTAACATTCGATTTTTCAGAAAAAATAATAAAGGATCACCAAAAAAGCCAGAACAATAAACTCAACAAACCAGAACGCCGCTTCAACTTTAAACCCGGTGGTTAATTCTTTGGGTAAGGAACGAATAAAATGATATGCTTCAATACTCATATCATTATTAAAAACCCTGTTATAGGGAAAAATCAGACTAGACATAATGAAATCTATTTTTGCAAAGTAGATACCGGGAGTACCAATTAAGCTTGCTGTTCTCGCCAAACTTGCAGTGATAGGAAGACGACCAAACTCCTCCTCGTATAATATTACTATTTTTTTATACTTCTCATCATTTATCACATAAGAAATAAGTATTAAAATCAAAGTTATAATAACCAGCATTATGCCAAGGCTCATATTAATGACATCTAGATTATCTGTTAAAAATCTATTCATATATTAGAATACCTGCTGCTTCATTAAATGAATCTGGGTCATACAGTTTAAGTTCTGGATTATCAATATCGTCATTCACTAATCCACCAAACCTATCACCTAGTTTCTCACCCATTTTTTCCAAAAATTTACCTCCTGCAATACTTGAAGCAATGCCACTTACCAAACATACACTTGCGCCAATACCTCCTGCTTCTGATGTAATCAATCCCAGAACCCATGTACACGCGGCTCTCCCCATAATTCCCCCGGCAGCTCCGCCAGCAAAACTTGCAGTTTGTTTGAAGCCGAATTTGCTGTACTCCGTTATCGCTGCTTTTCTACATTCGCTTTCACGTCCTTTTGCGCAAGCTTCATAAACGTTAGTTGTATAACTCGCAAAATCAAGACCAACACCTACATAGCCTGTTGTTCTCATTATTTTTATCAGTTTGGCTGACTTTTCTATGTAGCTTGCATATCCCTCAATATCCTTTACTCCTGTTTGATCCCACTTATGCATAATCGATTTGGTTGATAAACCTAATGCCTGCTTTATATCTTCATATTGTTTTAAATTTAGCCGTTCTTTTGAGAATTTATTCAAAATACCGTCTAATTTTTTAAATAGTCGTTCTCGTTGACCAAAAAACTCCTCTCCAGAAATACGACCAGAATTACTACTATATGTTTTCTTATAAAGCGCCTGTATTTCATTGAGTGTTTTATTTATTTCTTCATAATACCCCCCACCGGTATCTTTTATGTAACCTAAGATATCCCCGCTTTGTCCTAAAGCATCGCTGTATAATTGTGAAGAAAAAATATCCACGGAAGCTCTATTTTTGTGTAACACACGGGCTTCTGGCAGTGTTAATGGTGCAAGCGCGTTATCAATTCGATCACGCGCTTTTTGCAATATTTCAATCTGTTGCTGATCTTGCTTTTCAGGATCAACGACAAGCAGAATTGAACCCGGTTGTTTTTTTATATCTGGATTGAGCTTGTGATATAACTCACGTGTACCATCCGGAGGATTAATAAAAAAGCTGGATTCGAAAGATGACGGTGTGGCCTCATAGGGCAGTACACAAAATCCTGCATCTACAGGTTCGCGAGACGGTTTATCCTCTTCAACCGGACATGAATGCCTTGGTACTACGGCAAGAGGTTTTAGTGTGGGTTCAAGATAACCTGGTGCGCCATACTCAATCTTTTGAGTGGGTCTGGTTTTTCTTCCCAGTCCCCTGTCGAG
Source organism: Citrobacter sp. 506 (assembly GCF_050434985.1). NCBI lineage: Bacteria > Pseudomonadati > Pseudomonadota > Gammaproteobacteria > Enterobacterales > Enterobacteriaceae > Citrobacter > Citrobacter sp. 506. Next base: position 47,418 of record NZ_JBNDJN010000006.1, on the reverse strand, counting down.
GGTTTCCTGATAAGCTCTCCTTACTCTCTCTGCGAAGATACTGTCGAATACATCAGGCATAAATGGTTCATAAACTAACTCCCCGTCCTGATCAAAATAAAAAGGATTTCTGTCCCAGGACCAATGCTCATCATAATCTATCGCTATTATCCAGCCCACGCTTAATTTGTGTTGTATCTCATCATAAATGCGATTACATCTACCAATAGAGGGCCTTTCATACGCACCAGAAGAATATCGGTTTACATTCCATTTTCTCTGTGGCAGGCCAAATATAGTTGAGCGCTGATTTTTATCATCATCAAGTTCATAATATATCCTTGCTAACCTAATACCTTCTTTAGGTGAAATTATTTTTTCGAAGTCTTCTAATCTGGCGCTTTGGCTAAAATCCCGTGAATTATACAAAGTAAACAAATTGCATCTCCTTAGCTTAATAATTTCCAATTATTATCATTCTATCTCATTTATTCACCTCATTAATTCATTCACAAAATCCAGATTTTGGGCCTGTTTTTATTAAAGCATGATAACCGGGTTATTTGTTTGTGCTTTTGATCTCATAAATAATAAAAAACCCGAATTTAATTTTTATAAATTCGGGTTACAAATAAAATTATGCGATTGTATTTATAATACAGATAAATTAAAGCAAATCTCCCTTAGTGATAATCAGATTGTTCTCTCCATGTCCATCATTTGTCACAGGCCCGTGCAAACAAAGCGCTGCCGGGCGCAAGGTTATTTAAGCAAGGTTCCCCAGTTTTCTACCCAGGGATTGGATTCGCTTTCCGGTTCAGGATGCTCGCTGGCGTCAATCAGCAGCATTTCCCCAACACGGTGGGCGCTTTGTTCCTGCAACAGTGCATCGAACTGCTTGCCGCCATTGCAGAAATTAACATAGCTACTGTCACCCAGCGCAATTACCCCGTAATGCAGATTTGGCTGGAAACCGAGATTATCTTTGATCCCCTGAAACAGCGGCACGATGCTATCCGGCAGATCGCCCTGTCCGGTCGTTGAGGTCACCACCAGCACATATTTTTCCTGATATGCCTGCCAGTCGCTGAGCTCGGGATCTTCGAACACCGTGGCTTTATGACCCTGCGCCGTCAAAATAGCTTCGGCCTCTTCGGCAACCAGCAACGCGTTTCCGTACATCGTGCCGACAAAAATTCCAATTTCCGCCATAACCGTAATCTCCTGGGACTTAAGAATCTATCTGCTCATCCTGACCTGACAGCCCGTTGAACTCAACCCTTTCATTCTCAGGGAGAAGTCCACGCCAGCCAAACTGTGATAGCGCCTGCATCCAGACATCATCCAGCCCGGCGCGAATAACCAGCGGTTCGCCGGTGAAAGGATGAGTCAGCGCAAGCTGGCTGGCATGAAGCATCAAACGCTGACAGCCAAAATGCTCAGCGGCGCTGCGGTTTTGCCGCAAATCACCGTGCTTACTGTCGCCGATAATTGGATGGCGTAAGTGCGCCAGATGGCGTCTGAGCTGGTGTTTTCGACCGGTTTTAGGATCCAGTTCCACCAATCCATAACGGGTCGTCGGATAACGTCCGGTCGCTACCAGCATCTCAACCGTCGCCAAACCGCGATAATGGGTGACGGCAGGCTGCGGGCCTTTATCATCACGGGCAAATTTATCGGCGATCTTATCCAGTTCTTCGACCAGCGGGTAATCCAGCACAGCATCATCCATCAGCCAGCCACGCACAATCGCATGATAGCGTTTCTGAATTTGATGATGTTCAAATTGCTGGGACAGCAACCGCCCGGCTTCGCTGGACAGTCCCATCAGCAGTACCCCGGAAGTCGGTCTGTCGAGTCGGTGGGCGGTAAAAACGTGCTGACCAATCTGGTCGCGTACCGTTTGCATCACCACCACTTTCTCATCCCGGTCGAGCCAACTGCGGTGAACCAACCAGCCCGAAGGTTTGTTAACTGCGACCAGCCATTCGTCCTGATACAGAATCTCCAGCATCAGGCGTTATCACTTGTAAACAGTGCATCCAACTCCTGCAATGCCGTCAGCAGAATTTCGCGTTGCGGGTGATCGGCTGCCAACGCCATTTCGTAATACGGTGCGACGGCAAAAGCCTGCGGAAGCGGTTGAGCGTTATTAATCAGCGTATGCATGCGGGGAATCAATACCCATTGCAGCCACTCAACCGGCTCCATGGTATCCATACAAAAAGGCTGCGTGCTGGTAAACAGATGCTCTGCAGGCTCATCCAACCGCCAGTGATTATGTTCACGCAGTAGCGCTTCAAGCGCGTGTAACTGCTGGCGCACACGGTCATGAGTCGTCATGAAATTAACCTCAATGATGAAAAATCTGGCGCGAAGAATAGCACTAGTGAAGGGAAATAAAAAAAGGGAGCACTGTAAAAACAGTGCTCCCGGTTCGTTTCGCAGCGTTCCAGCTACTTTTAGTGCTCCCTGCTCATCCGTGACAACTTTTCCTGTGGTCTTGCGACCTTGTTCATCCTGAACTTGTGCATCCTGCTCACATCACCCCGATGTGAAAACTTCATCCTGAAGTGTCCTGGCCATCCTGACCCGCCGAACATCCTGACCGGCTCTCATTCTCCATCCTGGAGGTGTCCCTTAACGCATCCAGCGCTTTCCGCTTCGCTTCATCCTGAAGCCTGTCCTTGTAACACCGTCCTGGTGTGTCCTGCCGAAGAGCCATCATCCTGATGTTCTCTTCGTTGTGCGACTCCTTGTCGACAGATATAGAATCGCCTGTTTCGCCTTGTCTTACAAGATGCTTACAGACACTCCCTTAAGATTATTTTCGTATGAAAGTTGACAATAAAACATTAACTTTATGAATAATAAGGGATAATTATTTTATCCGTTCATTAAGTCTTTACTTATTACCTGGCAATGTCCTACAGGGTTTGTAAGAGATCTCTCACAAGGTTCAGGGCAATCTGGATTACAGAACTGGCTTAAGCTGAGTGAGAAATTCCGCAAGTGAGTCTGCCAGCACCGTTCGTTTACGGGTTCCCAGCGTTTCTTTGCACACTTCACCGGAGAGATTGCACACCGAAATAACGTCAAGCTCATTGTCCTGGGTGGCAATAAAAAGCGTAGGCGACAGCTTGAGGCGCTTTTGCGTAACCAGGTGACCAATCAAGTTTTCCTGAACGCGCCTGAAGTCGTCTTCGCTCCAGGTTTGCAGCAGCGTTAGTTTTTCATCCGCAAACTGCGCGTGCATGTCCCCGGCAAACTGGGTGGTGTAAAAAGCGTGAACGGCTGGTTGTATCACGATATCAAAGGCGCGTTCAACCGCATTGAGGTTTTTTTCGCCGACAAAAGGCTGAGGTTGCCAGAATACCGCATCGTCTGTGGAAGAAATGATGCACGGAGAAGGTACGCCATACAGCTCATCGCTGAGGGGCCAGCTGTTGTTTTTTTCGTACCATGCGTCGCAATAACGTGTCGTAAAGGCTGTCAACGCCTGCGCTGTCAATTCGTCCACTGATTTCTCTCTTCACAAAAGCCAGGATACACTTGTCGCATAGTGTATCTGGTTTATGACGGTGAAACATGTCCTCTTATGAAAATCATCAGGCGCTTGACGGCCTGACTCTCGGTAAATCAACAGATTACCGTGACAATTACGATGCCAGCCTGCTGCAGGGCGTTCCACGCAGCCTGAACCGCGACCCGCTGGATTTACAGGCCGATAATCTGCCTTTTCACGGTGCCGATATCTGGACGCTATATGAACTGTCTTGGCTGAATGCCAACGGTTTACCGCAGGTAGCGGTCGGTCATGTAGAACTGGATTACACCAGCGTAAATCTGATCGAATCGAAAAGCTTTAAGCTTTACCTGAACAGTTTTAACCAGACGCGTTTTGATTCCTGGGATGCGGTACGCCAGACGCTGGAAAACGATCTGCGCGCTTGTGCTCAGGGTGATGTCAGCGTAGCGCTGTACCGTCTTGACGAACTGGAAGGACAACCGATAGCCCACTTTAACGGCACCTGTATCGACAATCAGGATATCGTCATCGATAACTACCAGTTCAGCACAGAGTATCTGGAAAATGCCGTTGGCGGTGAAAAAGCGGTGGAAGAGACGCTGGTCAGCCATCTGCTGAAGTCTAACTGCTTGATCACCCACCAGCCGGACTGGGGCTCCATACAGATTCAGTATCGCGGACGGAAAATCGATCGCGAGAACCTGCTGCGTTATCTGGTCTCCTTCCGTCACCATAATGAGTTTCACGAGCAGTGCGTGGAACGCATTTTCAATGACATTCTGCGCTTCTGCCAGCCGGAGAAACTGAGCGTTTACGCACGCTACACGCGACGTGGCGGCCTGGACATTAACCCATGGCGCACCAACACCGATTTCACCCCAGCAACGGGGCGCCTGGTACGTCAGTAATCTTTTTTCTCAATTTTGCGTGCCGGATTCCGCGCGCAAGGTTGTGAAAGGTCATAAGCCAGGGCTATTGTAATCAACAGGGAATGACGTGTTGCGTCCCATAAGGAGTTTACTTGATTACACATATTAGCCCGCTTGGCTCAATGGACATGTTGTCGCAGCTGGAAGTCGATATGCTTAAACGCACGGCCAGCAGCGACCTGTATCAACTGTTTCGTAACTGTTCGCTTGCCGTTCTGAACTCCGGCAGTTTGACCGACAACAGCAAAGAGCTGCTGTCACGCTTTGAAAGTTTCGACATTAACGTGCTGCGCCGCGAACGGGGCGTAAAGCTGGAACTGATCAACCCGCCTGAAGATGCGTTTGTTGATGGACGCATTATTCGCGCACTGCAGGCCAACCTGTTTGCTGTGCTGCGCGACATTCTGTTCGTCAATGGCCAGATCCATAACGCCGGTCGCTTTCAGCATCTGGATCTCGAAAGCTCGGTGCATATTACCAACCTGGTATTCTCGATCCTGCGCAATGCCCGGGCGCTACACGTGGGTGAAGCGCCGAACATGGTCGTCTGCTGGGGGGGTCACTCAATCAACGAAAATGAGTACCTGTACGCCCGCCGCGTTGGTACCCAGTTGGGCCTGCGCGAACTGAACATCTGTACCGGCTGTGGTCCGGGGGCGATGGAAGCGCCAATGAAAGGCGCTGCGGTCGGTCACGCCCAGCAACGATACAAAGACAGCCGCTTTATCGGTATGACCGAACCGTCAATCATTGCCGCTGAGCCGCCTAACCCGCTGGTTAACGAACTGATCATCATGCCGGACATTGAAAAACGTCTGGAAGCGTTCGTGCGTATCGCCCACGGTATAATCATCTTCCCAGGCGGCGTAGGGACAGCAGAAGAACTGCTGTATCTGCTGGGGATCCTGATGAACCCGGCCAACAAAGATCAGGTTTTACCGCTGATCCTGACTGGACCAAAAGAGAGCGCCGATTACTTCCGCGTGCTGGACGAATTTATCGTGCACACGCTGGGGGAAGATGCGCGTCGCCACTATCGCATTATCATAGACGATGCAGCAGAAGTGGCTCGTCTGATGAAAAAAGCGATGCCGCTGGTGAAAGAGAACCGCCGTGACACCGGTGATGCCTACAGCTTTAACTGGTCGATTCGTATCGCGCCTGATTTGCAGATGCCGTTCGAGCCGTCCCATGAAAACATGGCTAACCTGAAGCTGTACCCGGATCAACCCGTGGAAGTACTGGCGGCAGACCTGCGCCGTGCGTTCTCGGGGATTGTAGCCGGTAACGTGAAGGAAGTCGGGATCCGCGCCATTGAAGAGTTTGGCCCGTACAAAATCCACGGTGACCACGAAATGATGCGCCGCATGGACGATCTCCTGCAGGGCTTTGTTGCACAGCATCGTATGAAGTTACCAGGCTCCGCGTATATCCCTTGCTACGAGATTTGCGCCTAACCTCCAACAGCCGCCAGCAGACGCTATCGCGGTGACAGTTTTGTCCATATCAAAGCCGGGTTTGGCGCATCAGCCTCCCGGCTTTTTTTAGTGATACCAGTCACATAGCTCAGACGATCATATAAATACCGATGATGTTTCATTAAAAATAGCGAGCCACGCAAACGATTACCTTTAAAACCCAACCGTGATTTATCTTAGGAAATTATTATTAGTCGCCAAAATCCTCTAAAAACAACAGTTTTTACAGCGTAACGCTCGTATCTTCGCGCCTTCGCTTTCATGATATATGTCGTTAATGTTAGCCTTCGCGCCCGTAAATTCGCTTTGACTATTTTTTAACAGATTAATGGTCCAAATTTATCCACATAAAAGGTGGATTATTGCATTTGGGATCGCGATCACTGATACATTCATTACTAAAATGTATCTTTCCGCCCGCAAATTATTACGGCGAAAAATTATATAAAAAATCGCTCAACGAATTTCGATTTACAGTCGGGTATTTTCTCATTGGATTGACCCCAAACCCGACTTTTTAAGCTTCCTCCAGGAGAAATAGATGGAAAACACTCAAACCAGCACTATCGTTACGGGCCAGACCCGCAGCGCATGGCGCAAGACAGACACCATGTGGATGCTGGGCCTTTACGGCACGGCGATTGGCGCGGGTGTATTGTTCCTGCCGATTAACGCAGGCGTAGGCGGTATGATTCCGCTGATCATCATGGCGATCCTTGCTTTCCCAATGACCTTCTTTGCACACCGCGGCCTGACTCGCTTCGTGCTGTCCGGTAAAAATCCGGGTGAAGACATTACTGAAGTTGTAGAAGAACACTTTGGTGTAGGCGCAGGTAAACTGATTACCCTGCTCTACTTCTTCGCTATCTACCCAATTCTGTTGGTCTACAGCGTAGCAATCACCAACACCGTCGAAAGCTTCCTGACCCACCAGCTGGCAATTACGCCGCCGCCGCGCGCAATCCTGTCTCTGATCCTGATTGTCGGCATGATGACCATCGTGCGTTTCGGTGAGCAGATGATCGTGAAGGCGATGAGCATCCTGGTATTCCCGTTTGTTGCCGCCCTGATGCTGCTGGCGCTGTACCTGATCCCTCAGTGGAGCGGTGCAGTTCTTGAAACCCTGTCCTTTGACTCTGCAGCAACCACCGGCAACGGACTGCTGTTGACCCTGTGGCTGGCAATTCCGGTAATGGTGTTCTCCTTCAACCACTCACCAATCATCTCCTCCTTCGCCGTGGCGAAGCGTGAAGAATACGGTGATGAAGCTGAGAAGAAATGCTCTAAGATTCTGGCATTCGCTCACATCATGATGGTGCTGACCGTTATGTTCTTCGTCTTCAGCTGCGTATTTAGCCTGACCCCAGCGGATCTGGCTGCAGCGAAAGAGCAGAACATCTCTATCCTGTCTTACCTGGCAAACCACTTTAACGCGCCGATCATTGCCTGGATGGCACCGATCATCGCGATTATCGCTATCACCAAATCCTTCCTCGGCCACTACCTGGGCGCACGTGAAGGTTTCAACGGTATGGTGATTAAGTCTCTGCGCGGCAAAGGCAAAACCATCGAAATCAACAAACTGAACAAAATCACTGCGCTGTTCATGCTGGTAACCACCTGGATTGTGGCGACGCTGAACCCAAGTATCCTCGGTATGATTGAAACCCTGGGTGGCCCAATCATCGCGATGATTCTGTTCCTGATGCCGATGTATGCAATTCAGAAAGTACCGGCAATGCGTAAATACAGCGGCCATATCAGCAACGTCTTCGTTGTGATTATGGGCCTGATCGCTATCTCCGCTATTTTCTACTCTCTGTTCAGTTAATTCCCCTGCGCCGCTCCTCGGGGCGGCGCACCTCGATACACAATGGACGCCTCATGATTAGCGTATTCGATATTTTCAAAATCGGCATTGGCCCTTCCAGCTCCCACACTGTTGGCCCGATGAAAGCAGGCAAACAATTCACGGATGACCTGATTGCACGCGGAATTCTCACTGACGTAACCCGCGTAGTGGTTGATGTCTATGGCTCTTTGTCTCTGACGGGGAAAGGTCACCATACCGACATCGCGATTATTATGGGCCTGGCGGGTAATCTGCCGGATACCGTAGACATTGATGCCATCCCGGCCTTTATCCAGGATGTGAATACTCATGGACGTTTGCTGCTGGCGGACGGTCAACATGAGGTCGAGTTCCCGGTCGACAAGTGCATGAATTTCCATGCGGACAATCTGTCCCTGCACGAAAACGGGATGCGTATTACCGCACTGGCGGGCGAAAAAGCCATTTACAGCCAGACTTACTATTCCATTGGCGGTGGATTCATCGTTGATGAAGAACATTTTGGTTTACCGAACAACTCTCCGGTAAACGTGCCGTATCCGTATAAATCTGCGGCTGATTTGCAACGTTATTGCCAGGAAACCGGCCTGTCACTTTCCGGTCTGATGATGCAAAACGAACTGGCGCTGCACAGCAAAGAAGAGCTGGAACAACACTTCGCCAACGTCTGGGACGTCATGCGCAGCGGGATTGAGCGCGGCATCACCACCGAAGGTGTATTGCCGGGCAAACTGCGCGTTCCACGTCGCGCGGCGGCGCTGCGTCGTATGCTGGTCAGCAGCGACAAAACCACCACTGATCCGATGGCGGTTGTTGACTGGATCAACATGTTCGCGCTGGCCGTGAACGAAGAAAACGCTGCCGGTGGACGCGTGGTTACGGCGCCAACTAATGGCGCATGCGGGATTGTTCCTGCCGTGCTGGCGTACTACGACAAGTTTATCCGCGAAGTGAACGCTAACTCGCTGGCACGCTACATGCTGGTCGCGAGCGCCATTGGTTCACTGTACAAGATGAACGCCTCTATCTCTGGCGCCGAAGTGGGCTGTCAGGGTGAAGTCGGCGTTGCCTGCTCCATGGCTGCGGCCGGTCTGGCTGAACTGCTGGGCGGTAGCCCAATGCAGGTGTGCATCGCGGCGGAAATCGGTATGGAACATAACCTGGGTCTGACCTGCGATCCGGTTGCCGGCCAGGTACAGGTACCGTGCATTGAGCGTAACGCCATTGCTTCGGTTAAAGCAGTGAACGCCGCACGTATGGCGCTGCGCCGTACCAGCGAACCGCGCGTGTGCCTTGATAAAGTCATCGAGACCATGTACGAAACCGGTAAAGACATGAACGCCAAATACCGTGAAACATCTCGCGGCGGTCTGGCGATGAAGATTGTCACCTGCGATTAAGTCCCACCACGTTTCAGGATCTGTAGGCCGGATGAGGCGCTCGCCGCCATCCGGTCTACGGATAACGCTATTTTGCAACACTCGCCTCCCCTCTCCGTGAATGTTACCCTACAAACTTATTTGTTAGGGAGAACACCGTGGCCGTCCACCTGCTCATTGTCGATGCACTGAACCTTATCCGCCGCATTCACGCCGTACAGGGCTCACCCTGCGTAGAGACGTGCCAGCACGCGCTCGATCAGTTGATTGTGCACAGTCAGCCTACGCACGCCGTGGCGGTATTCGATGATGAAGCGCGCAACAGCGGCTGGCGTCACCAACGGTTGCCTAACTACAAAGCAGGTCGCCCCCCGATGCCTGATGAATTGCACCAGGAAATGCCCGCCTTACGCGCCGCTTTTGAACAGCGCGGCGTCTGCTGTTGGGTCTCCAGCGGGAATGAAGCCGATGATTTAGCCGCAACCCTGGCGGTTAAAGTGAGCCAGGCGGGACATCAGGCTACCATCGTCTCAACCGATAAAGGCTATTGTCAGTTGCTCTCCCCGACGCTGCGTATTCGTGACTACTTCCAGAAGCGCTGGCTGGATGCACCGTTTATTGAGAAAGAGTTTGGCGTGCTGCCGCAGCAGTTGCCTGATTACTGGGGACTGGCCGGGATCAGCAGTTCGAAAGTTCCGGGGGTTGCAGGTATTGGTCCCAAAAGCGCCACGCAGCTGCTCGTACAGTTTCAACATCTGGAAGGCATTTACGCGCATCTTGATGAAGTACCGGACAAGTGGCGCAAGAAACTAGAGATGCACCAGGAGATGGCGTTTCTGTGTCGCGATATCGCACGGCTGCAAACGGACTTACATATCGACGGAAACCTGCAGCAATTACGGTTGGTGCGATAGTTCTGTTGCCGAATGGCGCTGTGCTTATCTGGCCTACACGTCGAACCCCGGTAGGCCGGATAAGGCTTTCACGCCGTCATGCTGAAAAATTACCAGGCGGTGTGGTACAGCTCAACGATATCCCCAAGATTCGCTTCACGGGGATTTCCCCCGGTACAAACATCGTCAAATGCCGCCTGCGCCAGCGCAGGAATATCCTCTTTACGTACGCCAACATCGCGTAAATGCAGCGGGATCCCTACATCGCGGTTAAGGGCGAAGACGGCATCTACTGCCGCTTTACGTGCCTCTGCCAGCGTCATTCCTTCAACCTTAACTCCCATCACCCGGGCGATATCGCGGAATTTTTCCCCGGTGAATTCGGCGTTATAGCGCATCACGTGCGGCAGCAAAATGGCATTTGCTACGCCGTGCGGCGTGTTATAAAACGCGCCTAACGGGTGTGCCATTCCATGCACTAATCCCAGACCAACGTTGGAAAAGCCCATCCCGGCCACGTACTGGCCCAGCGCCATCGCTTCCCCGGCCTGGGTATCGCCCGCAACGGAACCACGTAATGCCCCGGCTATCATTTCAATGGCTTTAATGTGCAGCGCATCGGTAAGCGCCCACGCCGCCCGCGTAATGTACCCCTCAATAGCATGGGTCAGGGCATCCACTCCGGTGGCGGCTTTTAGCGCCGCTGGCATGCCGTCCATCATGTCTGCATCGATGAACGCTACCTGTGGGATGTCATGGGGGTCGACACAAACAAACTTACGCCGATTTTCTTCGTCAGTGATCACGTAGTTAATGGTCACTTCCGCTGCCGTTCCCGCGGTGGTGGGGATAGCCATAACCGGCACGCTCGGGTTGCGCGTTGGCGATAACCCTTCAAGGCTGCGTACATCCGCAAACTCAGGGTTATTATTGATAATGCCAATCGCTTTACAGGTATCCTGAGGGGAGCCTCCGCCGATGGCGATCAGATAGTCTGCGCCGCTTTGCTTAAAGACACCCAACCCTTCCTGCACCACCGCAATGGTTGGGTTAGGAATAACGCCTGAATAGATTTCCCATGCCAGACCAGCAGCATCCATTCGGGAAGTCACCTTATCGACAACGCCGCACTGCACCAGATTTTTATCAGTCACAATCAACGCCTTGCGATAACCACGACGGATGACTTCATCGGTTAATGCACCAACAGCTCCCCGGCCAAACCATGCCGTTTCGTTCAGAATCATTCTGTTCGCCATCGTATTTCTCCTTTTCGCTATGCGAAATTACTCTTCAATGCGTAATCCGTAAGATTTGAATTTCTCCAGCACAATGGCGATCTCCTCGTCATCCAGCACCGGCACGGGGTCAACAATCGCCAGCGTGCTCAGATAAAGGCGGGCCAGAACTTCCACTTCATGCGCCAACCACAGTGCTTTTTCCAAATTCGCTTCACAAGCAATCAACCCATGGTGCTGTAAAAGCGTTGCCTTACGGTTTTTCAGGGCGACGCTCACATGCTCTGACAGCTCTCGTGTACCAAACGTCGCATAAGGCGCACACGGAATAGAGTTCCCCCCTGCCGCCGCAATCATGTAGTGAATTGCCGGGATAGGGCGATTAAGAATAGAAACGGCCGTGCAATGTACGGCATGGTTATGGACAACCGCATTGGCATCCGGACGCGTCTGGTATGCCGCCAGGTGAAAACGCCATTCACTGGAGGGTAATTGTCGTTTATCATATTTCCCGTCGTTATCTACATACACGATCATATTTTCAGTAAGTCTTTCGTAAGGAATACCGCTGGGCGTGATCAGCATCCCATTTTCATAACGCGCACTCACATTTCCCGCCGTCCCCTGATTCAATCCAAGGCTGGTCATTTCAAGGCAGGTTTCAATGATTTCTCGCGACAAACGCATTCTTTCCATAATGATTCTCCGGGTACAGTTTCCCCTCGTCTTTATTGCGAAAAATGCAGCCGCAGAGTAAGACGGGTCAGGTTTCAGATACAGGCAGCCACTGAACGTATATATTCAGGTTCAGTAGGCCGATTTATTTATAGCGGCGTATTAAGGTTGTCTTACGCGCTTAATAAGTTTCATCTCAACTTTTACAGTTTCTTTAATTGGCTGGTCATCAATAGCACTCATCATCATATCGAACGCTTTTTCCGCCCAAACATTTTCATCCTGCTGCATTGACCAGACATTATTGGCGAGGAATCCCAGCATTGGGTGTTCATCGAATGTCCCAATGTTAATTTCAGGTGGAATTGTGCCAAAACGATTACGAATAGCATTAATGGCCCCCTCCAGTACGGGTAATGATGAGGCGATAAATGCCTGTGGACAGCCCTGTTCGCCGATCAACTCATCCATCAGTCGATAACCCCCCTCGGGCGTGTTGTCCGGCCCTTCGCGCACCCAATCGCTATGCAAAATACCATTATTGTTCAATGCATTAAGATAACCTTGCAAACGGTCGCCGATGCTGGGTAATCCGGTATCTCCCACCAAAAACCAGATCGGCGACTTTCCAGCGTCAAACAAACTTTGCGTCAATTTTTCGCCGCCCAAAATGTTATGGCTTTCTACCAGAGCGTTATCGGTATACTTAAAATCACGGTCAAGTAACACCATCGGTTTTCTGACCTGACGTAAATGGTGCTGCTGATTCTCTAATGTTGAGGGAACAATAAAAAGGCCATCGACATTGCGAGCTATTAACGCTTTGGTCAGTTTATTTTCGTAATCAACATCGTCATAGGTACAGCTAATCGTTAGCTGATAACCGGAACGACGACAGCGTTGCTCAAGTTTTTCTGCGAGTGTGGCAAAAAACACGTTGGAAATATTGGGCACAATCAATCCCAACGTATCCGTTTTATTCAATTTCAGGCTACGTGCTGAATGGTTAATGACGTAACCATAGCGCTCGACATATTCATTAATACGCGTTTGGGTTTTGACACTGATTCGATATTGCTCTGCTTTCCCGTTCAGCACCAGTCGTACGGTCGTAACCGATAAATTCAGATCGCTGGCTATCTGTTCTACTGTTTTAGCCATTTATATGCCCCAGTTCACATCCAAAAACGTCAATCTACAATCATAAAAGTATTTTAAACTTTTGTCTTACTGCATAAGTTGGTTAATCGCCTGCTGCTGATCCCACATCATCAGATAAGCCTGATATTTGCGGTCATAGAAGTTGCGCCGTGCCGGGTTAGCCTTAATCACCTCGCCTGATCGAACCATCGCCTGGCATGCAGATGGAATATTTTCCCACGCGCCGCAGGCAACCGCGCCGGTGATGGCCGCCCCTAACGTCACCGCATCCTCTTCCTGCATCAGATGAATATCGCATCCGGTGGCATCGGCATATTCTCGCAACCACAGTGGATTATGCGTTGCGCCGCCGCACAGCGTCAGTCGGGAAATGGTGTGACCGTTTTCGCGCATCACTTCCATAATATGCCGCGTACCGCAGGCGATCGCCTGTAATGTCGCCAGGTACAGACGAGCAACCTGCATCTCGCCTCGCTCAAGAGTCAAACCGCAAACACTCCCCCGGGCATCGGGTCGCGCGCGCGGTGAACGATTACCGTGATGATCGGCCAGCACATGCAAATAACGACCTGGCTCTGACTCCTGCGCCTCAAGTGCGGCAACCCATTCATTAACTAAAACGATGGGATGGCAACCCCGCGCCTCAGCCTTGTGAAATAGCGCCGCGCTGGCTCCTGACTCCTGAAGCGTCCAGTCGACTAACGCCCCAGCGGCACTTTGCCCCCCTTCTGTCAGCCAGTAGCCTGGCAGCATGGCTGACCAGTACGGCCCCCATACACCTGGTGTATGAATTTCCTGCTCGCTGCACAGCATATGGCAATTTGACGTTCCGCTGATCAACGCCAACGTCCCCTCAGGCTCAACACCGGCAAGCGCTACTCCGCCCGCATGGGCATCAATCATTCCGCTGGCGACGACCACTGCAGTCGTCAGCCCCAGTGCCTGGGCCGCATCGGTGCTAAGCGTTCCAACGGCAGCGCCTGGCGGCAGGATCCGCGACGGGATTTTTCCCAACAAATCCGTTAGCTCAACAGCGTCAAGCAAAGAGTGGCTAAAGCGTTGTTCATGTGCCAGATAGTTCCATTTACACGTCAGCGTGCACAGACCAGCAACATCACAGGCGGTAGCTTTAGAGACCAGAAAGTCCGCCAGATCGTAGAAGCGATACGCACTCTGCCAGGTGGCTGGAAAATGGTTTTTCAGCCACAGTACTTTAGGAAGCTCCATTTCGACGCTGACTTCACCGCCAACGTAGCGCAGAGCCGGATCCTGCGTGGCGTTTATACGTTGCGTCTCCTGCGCCGCACGATGATCCATCCACATGATGATGTTATGGTCTGATGGTTCGCCTGGTGAAACCGCCAGGCCCCGCCCCTGTTCATCCAGTGCCACCAATGAACAGGTGGCATCAAATCCCAATGCGCGGATTTCCTCAATGCGAACCCCGGATGACGACACCGCCTCCTTCACTGCATGGCAAACCTGCTGCCAGATTTCTGCAGATGACTGCTCAACCCGCTCAGGACCGGGTCGAAACTGCGAGATGGCGTGTGTCGCAAAAGCCAGCCGTTTGCCACTGGCATCAAAGACACCAGCCCTGACGCTGGCGGAACCGACATCCACACCGAGGAAATATCCACTGCCCATAGTAACTCCCTGACGCTGGCGAATGATGGGGCGAGCACTTCGCCCCAACGGGGTTATTTTTTACCAAATGGGTGTAACAGCTTGTCAATTTCCGGGGTGTCAATGTTCTTCGCATTAACGAATTTAACCGGAATATCAATTTCTTTCGGTACAGACTGACCCGATACCGCTGCATTTAGTGTCTTGATACCCTGGTAGCCAATCTGATAAGCGTCCTGCACGACAAAGCCCTGAATGACCCCAGACTTCAGGAAAGCAATGATTGCCTCGGTGCTATCAAAACCAATCACTTTCACTTTGCCTTTCAGATTTTGACTATCAATGGCGTTTGCTACGCCCAGCGTTGAGCCTTCATTGGTGCCATAAATCCCTGCAATATCAGGGTTGGCCTGGATCATATCGATGGTTTTATCCATCGCTTTTTGCGGATCGCCATCGCTGTACTGGACCGGTAGCACCTGGATTTCCGGGTATTTCTCCTTCATGCGGGCAATAAACCCTTCCGAACGCTCAATCGCTGAGGAGGTCCCCGCTACGTGCGCAATAATGCCCACTTTACCTTTGCTGCCCACTTCCGCAGCCAGTGCATCCGCCGCTTCAGCACCGGCTTTACGGTTATTCGTGGCGACAAAGCTCACTGGAATATCGGAATTCACGCCGGAGTCAAACGTCACAACTTTAATGCCGCGTGAATTTGCGGTCTCAACTAATGGCGCCAGCGCATTGGCATCTAACGCTGCCAGCAATAGCCCATTGGGTTTTTGCGCCATCGCGTTTTCAACTAGCTGAATCTGCTCGGCAATCTGAGTTTCATCCGCCGGGCCGACATAGCTGGTTTTATCACCCGACTCTTTTGCTGCCGCTTCCGTCCCCATTTTTACGGTTTGCCAGAATTCATGCTGGAAACCTTTACTGACCACCGGAAGGTTCATATCTTTAGCCAATACGCTGGATGTCATACAGGCCAGCAGGGATAACGCATAGACAAAATTCCTGGTTCTCATTGTTTTACTCCGTTCTGAGTGAGTCACCCTAAACGTCAGGGTTATGATGCCCCGTGACTTCCGGGAGCGTAAATCAACGAATTTTTTTGCGTAATGTATCGAGATAAACCGCAGCAATGACCACCACGCCCATGGCCACCATTTGCCAGAACTGGGAAACCCCCATCAGGTTCAGACCATTTTTCAACACGCTCATAATGAATGCGCCGATGATAGTCCCGCCGATGGTGCCAATTCCCCCCATCAGGCTCGTCCCACCAATAACAACCGCTGCGATGGCTTCCAGTTCATAACCCACGCCAACCGTTGGCTGACCAGAGTTCAGACGTGAGGCCAGAATAACGCCGGCGATCCCGGTCAGCAGACCGCAAAAGGCGTAGACGAAAATTTTGACGCGTTGAACTTTAATACCGGAAAGATGTGCGGCCACCTCATTGCTACCCACAGCGTAAACATAGCGACCAATCACCGTTTTCTTCAGGATGTAGGCGGCGATTAGCGCCACCACCACCAGGTAAAAAACGGGATAAGGCAACACATCGAACAAACGTCCCTGGGCCAGCATTTTGAAGGTGGGGTAATCAGCGAAATAAATCGCACGACCATCTGTCATCACCATATTGATGCCTCTGACGGACATCATCAGGCCCAGCGTGGCGATAAAAGGCGGGATAGTCATTTTGGTGACCAGCAGACCATTGATATAGCCGCATAATCCACCGGCCAGCACCCCGGCCAGAATACATACGGGCAGAGGCAATCCCAGCGTGGCGCTGATGCCCACCGCAACACCCGAAAAGGCCACCACCGAGCCAAGAGAAAGGTCGATTCCTGACGTGATAATGACGAAGGTAACGCCAATCGCCATAATGCCAATCACTGAAGTTTGCAGAGCGATTGTCATGATGTTTTCAGTGTTAAAGAAAAATGGCGAACCAAAGCTAAAAAATATTACTAAAATAATCAGACTCAAAAGCGGCGCAAGGCGCATTAAAAGTTCTTTGTTAATTTTTATTTTCTTATTATTGCTGTCTGAAGAGGTTACAGAGATAGTCATAAATTAGTCCTCTAACGTCGCATATTGCATGATTTTTTCTTGTGTGGCGTCATCAGAAGCTAACTCCCCGGTAATACGTCCATTACGCATCACTAAAATGCGATCGCACATACCCAGCACTTCCGGTAATTCAGAGGAGATCATGATAATTGACTTCCCTTTTGCCACCAGTCGATTCATTAATTCATAAATCTCAAGTTTGGCACCCACATCAATACCGCGAGTGGGTTCATCAAAGATGAGAATATCGGTGTCTTTACACACCCATCTGGCAATAATAATTTTCTGCTGATTACCACCACTTAAATTCAGAGCAGCCTGTTCTAAATGTGGTGTTTTAATACGTAGGGCTTTCACCTGTTCTTCGCTGGTTTTCTGACAACGTTTGCTGTCCACGTTGCCATAACGATCGGAATACTCAGGATAATTGCCCAACATAATATTGCGCTCAACGGACAGTCCTAATGCCAGCCCCTCTTTTTTCCTGTCCTCGGTTAAATAGCTGATACCCTGTTTGATAGCATCAGGAATATCTTTAATTACCGTCACGTTACCGTTCAGCTTGAGGGTTCCGCCATCAATGGGATCCGCACCAAAAATCGCCCGCGCCAGCTCAGTACGTCCTGCCCCCATCAGACCGGCGAAGCCCAAAATTTCGCCCTGATACAGAGTGAAATCAATATTGTTCAATACGCCATTGCGCGTCAGACCGCTTACTTCCAACACCGGCTTGCGTTGAGCCAAAGGTTCGCGGCGAGGATAGATATTGCCAAGATCGCGCCCAACCATCATGGCAATCAGATCGCTAATTTTAACCGCATCATAATCCACAGTGGCAATAAACTGACCATCCCGCATCACCGTCGCGCGATCGGCGATCAGCGCCAGTTCCTCTAATCTGTGCGAGATATAAACAATGCCCGTTCCCTGTTCTTTCAGCAAACGAGTTACCTGAAATAAGCTGTCAATTTCCGTTTCAGTCAGTGCTGCCGTCGGTTCATCCATAATAAGAATCTTGGCATTCACCGATATCGCTTTAGCAATCTCAACCATTTGTTGTTGCGCGACGGTCAGATCGGCCACCAGCGTTTCTGGAGAGATATTCAGGTTTAATTTTTGCAAAATATCGATAGCTGCCTGTCGCTGTTGTTTTTCATCCAGACGCCAGCGATTATTTTTGCAAAACTCCCTGCCAATAAATATATTTTCTTCCACCGTGAGTTCAGGGAAAAGGTTAAACTCCTGGTGAATGATGGTGATACCTGCGCTTTGTGCACTTAACGGGTTCGCAAAAGTAACAGGTTGTCCCTCAAAAATAATATCCCCTTCATCAGGCTGATAAACACCGGATAAAATCTTCATCAACGTAGACTTTCCTGCGCCATTCTCACCCAGCAGCGCATGAACTTCTCCTTTGCGTAAAGCAAAATCCACATTACTCAACGCTAATACGCCGGGAAAACGTTTCGTAATATGACTCATCTGTAAAAATGTTTCAGACATTGCTGCTTTCCTCAATATACAGAAACTGCAATCAGTGAATCAGGCGCAAAACGTTGCCAGGGAGCCATCGTCACCGTTAATGCGAATACTACCTATAAGTTCATATGCGTTTTATCAATTATGCTAACTCGAGTTAGCGAAGTGCCTTTTAAAGCTATTTTAGCTACTCAAAATAGCCAAATCATTTGGTTTAAAACTGTGACGCTGAACAGACAATTTATTACAACCGATTAATTTAAAAAGGATTTATTGAAAATACCCGTCCAGGTTTATTTGACGCAGATCGAATTTTAACCACTTCTCGTGAAGCCTCTCACAGTTCCACAACAAAAAAGTTGTGCAAAAAACTCTCTAATACCTAAGCTAACTCGAGTTAGCAAAAATGGGTTATTCAGCCAACTGCGACAGTGGTGTTCAACATCCGCTTTTGCAGCACGGCATAAAGTGAGATGAGGAACCTCGAATGAACAAAAATAGCTTACCGAAAATTGGAATTCGTCCGGTGATTGATGGGCGCCGTATGGGTGTTCGTGAATCGCTCGAAGAGCAAACCATGAATATGGCCAAAGTCACTGCTGCGCTGATCACAGAGAAACTTCGTCACGCCTGTGGCGCACAAATTGAATGTGTGATTGCCGACACTTGCATTGCCGGGATGGCTGAATCTGCCGCCTGTGAAGAAAAATTCAGCAGCCTGAACGTAGGCGTGACGATTACTGTTACCCCATGCTGGTGCTACGGTAGCGAAACCATCGACATGGATCCGATGCGCCCGAAAGCTATCTGGGGCTTTAACGGAACAGAACGTCCCGGCGCAGTTTATCTGGCCGCAGCATTGGCTGCGCATAATCAAAAAGGACTTCCCGCCTTCTCTATTTACGGCCATGACGTACAGGATGCCGGTGACACCACGATTCCTGCCGATGTTGAAGAAAAATTGCTGCGCTTTGCCCGCGCGGGCCTGGCGGTTGCCAGTATGAAAGGCAAAAGCTACCTGTCCGTAGGCGGTGTTTCAATGGGCATTGCCGGCTCGATTGTCGATCATAACTTCTTTGAATCCTGGCTGGGAATGAAGGTTCAACCCGTTGATATGACCGAACTGCGTCGTCGCATCGACCAAAAAATCTATGACGAAGCTGAGCTGGAAATGGCGCTGGCGTGGGCGGATAAAAACTTCCGCTACGGTGAAGATCAGAACGCACAGCAATATAAACGTAACGCAGAGCAGAGCCGTGCGGTGCTGAAAGAGAGCCTGCTGATGGCCATGTGCATTCGCGACATGATGCAGGGTAACCAGAAACTGGCAGACAAAGGTCGGGTTGAAGAGTCGCTGGGGTACAACGCGATTGCCGCAGGCTTCCAGGGCCAGCGTCACTGGACCGATCAATACCCGAATGGCGATACCGCCGAAGCACTGCTCAACAGCTCCTTTGACTGGAACGGCATTCGCGAACCGTTCGTTGTCGCCACCGAAAACGACAGCCTGAACGGCGTGGCGATGCTGTTTGGTCATCAACTCACCGGCACAGCGCAGGTCTTTGCCGATGTGCGTACCTACTGGTCGCCAGAGGCGGTTGAACGTGTCACGGGTAAACCGCTGACCGGCCTTGCTGAGCACGGTATTATTCACCTGATTAACTCCGGCTCGGCAGCGCTGGATGGCTCCTGCAAACAGCGCGACGGCGAAGGGAAGCCGACCATGAAGCCGCACTGGGAAATCTCACAGAAAGAGGCGGATGATTGCCTGGCGGCTACCGAATGGTGTCCGGCTATTCACGAATACTTCCGCGGCGGCGGCTATTCTTCTCGCTTCCTGACCGAGGGCGGCGTGCCGTTCACCATGACCCGCATCAACATCATCAAAGGCCTGGGCCCGGTGCTGCAAATCGCGGAAGGCTGGAGCGTGGAATTGCCGAAAGAGATGCACGACCAGCTTGATGCGCGCACCAACTCCACCTGGCCAACCACCTGGTTTGCCCCGCGCTTAACCGGTCAAGGCCCGTTCAGCGATGTCTATTCCGTCATGGCTAACTGGGGCGCAAACCACGGCGTACTGACGATAGGTCACGTGGGCGCGGACTTTATTACGCTCGCCGCCATGCTGCGTATCCCGGTTTGTATGCACAACGTGGAAGACGAAAAAATTTACCGCCCTTCAGCCTGGGCAGCCCATGGTATGGATATGGAAGGCCAGGATTATCGCGCCTGCCAGAACTACGGCCCGCTGTATAAGCGTTAATGCGACTCTGGCCCGGTGGCGCAAGCTTACCGGGCCTGCGCGGTGAATTTTGTAGGCCGGGTAAGCGCTGCGCCATCCGGCTACGTTTGGGGAGCGATTATGAAACAAGACGTTATCCTGGTTCTCGACTGTGGCGCGACCAACGTGCGGGCTATCGCCGTTGACCGACAGGGAAAGATTGTCGCCCGCGCAGCAACCCCGAACGCCAGTGACATCGCAACAGAAAACAGTACCTGGCATCAATGGTCGCTGGAGTCCATTCTGCAACGCTTCGCCGATTGCTGTCAGCGCCTCTGCACGCAACTAGCCGCCTGCCATGTCCGCGGGATCGCCGTCACCACTTTTGGCGTAGACGGCGCGCTGGTTGATAAGAACGGCAAGCAGCTGTATCCGGTGATTAGCTGGAAATGCCCACGCACCGCAGCGGTGATGGAGAATATTCACCGCTACATATCACCGCAGCAATTGCAGGAAATTTCCGGCGTCGGCGCATTTAGCTTCAACACGCTGTATAAACTGGTGTGGCTGAAAGAAAACCATCCGCAATTTCTGGAGCAGGCGCACGCCTGGTTGTTTATCTCGTCGCTTATCAACCACCGTTTAACCGGCGAGTTCACTACAGATATCACCATGGCGGGCACCAGCCAGTTGCTGGACATCCGGCAGCGCGATTTTAGTCATGACATTTTACAGGCTACGGGTATACCGCGCCGTCTGTTCCCGCGCCTGGTTGAAGCAGGCGAACAGATTGGGGCTTTGCAACCAGAGGCTGCCAGCCTGCTCGGGCTTACGGCGGGAATTCCGGTCATCTCTGCCGGACACGACACGCAGTTTGCGCTATTTGGCGCTGGAGCCCAGCCAGATGAACCGGTGCTCTCTTCCGGCACATGGGAAATTCTGATGGTGCGCAGTGCGCAGGTGGATACCTCCCAGCTCAGCCAATATGCGGGTTCCACTTGTGAGCTGGATAGCCAGGCTGGACTGAATAACCCCGGCATGCAGTGGCTGGCTTCCGGTGTACTCGAGTGGGTGCGTAAGCTGCTGTGGACTGCCGACACCCCCTGGCAGACGCTGATTGACGAAGCCAGGGCCATCCCGGCAGGCGCCGAAGGCGTGAAGATGCACTGCGACCTGCTGGCCTGTCAGAATGCGGGCTGGCAAGGGGTTACGCTCAATACCACCCGTGGGCACTTTTATCGCGCCGCGCTGGAAGGACTGACAGAACAGCTGCAGCGAAACCTCCATACGCTGGAAAAAATCGGTCATTTCCAGGCCACAGAACTGCTATTGGTTGGTGGGGGAAGCCGCAACGCGTTGTGGAATCAGATCAAAGCGAATGTTCTCGGGATACCTGTCAAAGTGCTGGATGACGCCGAAACCACCGTGGCAGGTGCCGCAATGTTTGCGTGGTCGGGCATTGGGGAATTTGCCTCACCGGAACAGGCACGCGGGCAGGTACGCTACCAGTACCGTTACTTTTATCCGCAAACCGAATCCGAACTAACAGGAGTTGAGTAATATGCTCAAAACAATATCTCCCTTAATTTCGCCCGACCTGCTGAAGGTACTGGCTGAAATGGGGCACGGCGATGAGATTATATTGTCCGATGCCCACTTCCCGGCCCACAGCATGGGACCGCAGGTTATCCGCACCGACGGTCTGCTGGTCAGCGACCTGCTACAGGCGATTATTCCGCTCTTTGAACTGGACAGCTATGCCCCACCGCTGGTGATGATGGCGGCTGTTGAAGGCGATGCCCTCGATCCTGACGTCGAGGCCCGCTATCGTCAGGCGCTTTCACTGCAAACCCCCTGCCCGGACATCACGCGTATTGACCGCTATGCCTTCTATGAACGCGCGCAACAGGCGTTTGCGATCGTTATCACTGGAGAGCGGGCAAAGTACGGGAATATTCTATTAAAAAAAGGAGTAACCCCGTAATCTCTGGTCTGAATGCCCGTCAGCTACGGGCATTCATCATAAGATGAGGATCAGAACATGAAAGCGACGCGCCAGCAGGCGATCGTAGATCTGCTTACCAACCACAAAAATCTGACAACCGAAACCCTTGCTTTGCAACTTAAGGTCAGCAAAGAGACCATACGCCGCGATCTCAGCGAGCTACAAGCCCAGGGAAAAGTGCTGCGCAATCACGGGCGGGCCAAAGTGATTCATCGGGAAAATCAGGACAGCGGCGACCCGTTTCATATGCGACTCAAAAGCCACTATGCCCACAAAGCGAATATTGCCCGCGAAGCGCTGGCATGGATCGAAGAAGGTATGGTGATAGCCCTGGACGCCAGCTCAACGTGCTGGTACCTGGCGCGACAGTTACCGGACATCAACATTCACGTCTTTACCAACAGCCAGCCCATTTGCCAGGAATTGGCTAAACGCGAACACCTTCAGCTCATCAGCTCCGGCGGTCGCCTTGAGCGTAAATACGGTTGCTATGTTAACCCCTCGCTCATCTCGCAGCTCAAACCACTCGAGATCGATCTGTTTATTTTTTCCTGCGTAGGGATCGACAGCGACGGCGCACTCTGGGACTCTAACGCGACCAATGCCGACTTCAAGTCCATTCTGCTTAAGCGCGCAGCGCAGTCATTATTGCTGATCGATAAAAGTAAATTTAATCGTTCGGGGGAGGCCCGGATTGGGCATCTGGATGATGTGACGCATATTATTTCAGATACGCCGCTGATTGAAACAATGCAGGCCGGATGAGGCATTTACGCCTTCATCCGGCCTGCAATTTTACCTTATCGCTCGTCGCGACGACCACCAACAGCAGCCCACAGGCGACGGACGTGCACGGTGACTTCTTCACGGTCATGATACAGCTGACGCGCCTGAATCTGGGCATTTACGCCATGCTCGTCAAGCTGTGCCTGAATATAAGCCAGGTTTTGCGACACCTCTTCGTAGCGTTTTTTCATCGGCAGCTTGAGGTTGAAGATAGTCTCACGACACCAGCCGTTGACCAGCCACTGCGCCATCAGGGCGGCAACCTTCGCGGGCTTTTCCACCATGTCGCAAACCATCCACGAAATGTTATTGCGATTTGGCCGGTACTTAAATCCGTCTTCGCGCAGCCAGGTAACTTGTCCGGTATCCATCAGGCTTTGCGCCATCGGACCATTATCCACGGAGTAAACCCACATGTTGCGTTTAACCAGTTGATAGGTCCAACCGCCCGGGCATGCCCCTAAATCCACCGCATACATTCCGTTAGCCAGACGTTCATCCCACTCATCGGCAGGAATAAACACGTGCAGCGCTTCTTCCAGCTTCAGTGTTGAACGGCTCGGCGCATCGGCCGGGAACTTCAGACGCGGAATGCCCATGTAGAACGGGGAGTTATTGTCAGGCCAGGAATAGCCGGTATAGCAACAGCCTGGTGCGATAAAGAACACATGAACCACCGGACGTTTTGGCGTTTCATATTTTGCCAGCACGCCCGCTTCCCGCAGCGCCGCGCGCAGTGGTACGGTAAATTTACGGCAAAATTTAACCAACTCTTTGCTTTCATTGGTATCAGCAACTTCAACGCGCAGATCGCCGCCTTTCTCTACCACGCCCTGCAACATGCCGACAATCGGCGTAATGCGGTCTTCCGGCGGTAAATATTGCAGCAGTTCGCCCACCACAAACATTTGACGGGCAAAAATCAGCGAGCTAAACGGCAACTCTTTCACTAACTTTTCGGCATCGTCCTGCTGATAGCATTCGAAGATGACGTAACCCGCATTGTCTTTCACGCGGGCAAAACCGAAGATTTCCCGGCGTCCTGCTTTATCCGTAATTTCTGCGGCGCACTCTTTTTCAAAACCTGGGCGACACAACAATACAACCTTATTCATGGCTAACGCCCTTACGTTTCAATCGAATAGCGCCCACTAACATCAGCGCCCAGCCCACAAGGAAGCTGAAACCGCCGACGGGGGTAACAAACGCCCACAGGCGTAAATGCGAGAGCGCGAGGCAATACAGGCTGCCGCTAAACAGCACCGTTCCTAATGCCAAAAACACGCTACTCCAGTAAAACCAAATGCTAATACGCCGCTGCATGGCGACGGCCAGGCCAAATATAGCCAGCGTATGGAACGCCTGATACTCGAGGCCAGTCTGGATCCACCCCATCTCAACGACACCGAGGGTTTTACTCAGAACATGTGCCCCAAAGGCGCCCAACGCCACAAAGATAAAGCCACTTACGGCAGCAAAAATCAGCATAAAACGGCTGGTCATGTGAATACCCTACGTAAATTATTGTTCATAACGAAAGCGGAATTTTTCTTGTTCCGTGGCCGCTTTCGCCAGAATCCACTGACGGAAGGCGGCTATTTTACCCAGTTCTGCCTGACTGTCATGACAAACCAGATAAAATGCGTTTTTGCTGACCAGAACATCATTAAACGGACAGACCAGACGTCCGGCTTCTATTTCGGATTGCGCCATGACGTTATTAGCCAACGCAATTCCCTGTCCATGAATAGCAGCCTGGAGCACCATGGCGCTATGGCTGAAGATGGGTCCCTGCTGTACGTTGATATGATTCAGGCCAAGCTGGCGCGTATAGGCTTGCCAGTCACGGCGCGACGCATCGTGCAATAATGTGTGTTTCGCCAGATCTTCGGGCGTCTTTAGCGGTTTATCACCGGTGAGTAATAGCGGCGAGCAGACCGGCAATAAATATTCTGCGTACAATTTTTCAACGCGCAGACCCGGCCAGTTGCCACGTCCGTAGAAAATCGCCACATCAACATCGTCAGCCAGTTTGTCTTCCTGACGGTCCACCGCCTGGATCCTGACATCGATTCCCGGATAAGCTGAGTTAAAGCTAGAGAGTCTGGGAACCATCCATTGGATTGCAAAACTGGGCAATAAACTCACGGTGAGCGCACCTTTTGCACTGCGTGCCTGAAGTTTACGCGTCGCGTCGGTTAATTGCGAAAAAATCTCTTTGATGTCGAGAAAGTAGCTTTGGCCTTCTTCCGTTAACAGCAAAGATCGATTGCGTCGACGAAACAGCTTCAGCCCCAGGAAATCCTCAAGTGACTTGATTTGATGACTTACTGCGGCCTGTGTCACAAAAAGCTCTTCTGCTGCGCGAGTAAAGCTCAAATGACGCGCTGCAGCATCAAAAACACGCAACGCATTTAGGGGTGGTAATCGTTTTGACATGACTTTTAGGCTTTGATGTTAAATGAATTTAACAATTAACCAACAGGTTGTAACCTATTAGTTTTTTTTATCTGAGCCATTATAAATTGTCCGTTGAGGTTCTACCAGCAAATACCTATAGTGGCGGCACTTCCTGAAGCCGGAACGAAAAGTTTTATCGGAATGCGTGTTCTGGTGGGCTTTTGGCTTACGGTTGTGATGTTGTGTTGTTGTGTTTGCAATTGGTCTGCGATTCAGACCATGGTAGCAAAGCTACCCTTTTTCACTTCCTGTACATTTACCCTGTCTGTCCATAGTGATTAATGTAGCACCGCCAAATTGCGGTGCTTTTTTTTGTCCGACTCTTTGTCGATGGACGACCGGTTAGTTATCCAGTTCTACCATCTCTTTCACATCGGTACGGTTAATCTGCTGTTTGTTGCCGTTAGCGTCTTTATACGAAATCATCCCCGTTTCATTGTCGGTCTGTGGCTTACCATCAGATACGATTGATCGACCATCATTGGTGTGCATCACGTAATTCGAACCAGAACAGGCGCTCAGGGCAAAAGTCAGCATACAAGCAGAGATAATTGCGGCAGTCTTTTTCATCTTTTTCTCCTTAAAGCGATTTATGCTATTAAAAACACACTCCGTAACAGGCTAAATTGCTCGCCTAACGGTATATAGCATAAGACACTGCGTGGACTTTGCCAGGATATCCAGAGTATTCCGATGGTTAGCCCCCCCCTTGTATCAGCGCCCTTTTTGCGCCACGATCGGTTTACTGAACTGAGGAATACCATGAACGCTTTTAACCCCGCGCAGTTTCGCGCGCAATTTCCCGCACTCAACGATGCTGGCGTCTATCTCGACAGCGCTGCTACAGCACTGAAGCCGCAGGCAGTGATTGAGGCCACCCATCAGTTTTATAGCCTGAGCGCCGGGAACGTCCACCGCAGCCAGTTTGCCGAAGCACAGCGCCTGACCGCACGTTATGAAGCCGCGCGGGAAAAAGTCGCAAGCCTGATTAATGCGCCGGATGACAAAACAATCGTCTGGACCCGCGGTACGACGGAAGCGATCAACATGGTTGCCCAAAGCTATGCGCGACCGCGCTTACAACCGGGTGATGAGATTATCGTTAGCGCAGCAGAGCATCATGCCAACCTCGTGCCCTGGCTGATGGTGGCGGAGCAAACGGGGGCGAAGGTCGTCAGGCTGCCGCTTAACGCCCATTTATTGCCAGACGTTGAATGCCTCACGCAACTCATCACTCCACGCAGCCGCATTCTGGCGCTTGGGCAGATGTCGAACGTTACCGGCGGTTGCCCGGATCTGGCCCGCGCCATTACGCTCGCCCATGCGGCTGGAATGGTGGTGATGGTGGATGGTGCCCAGGGGATTGTCCATTTCCCCGCCGACGTACAGCAATTAGACATTGATTTCTATGCGTTCTCGGGCCACAAGGTGTATGGCCCAACCGGCATTGGCGTGCTGTACGGTAAACCGGAACTGCTGGATGCCATGTCTCCCTGGCTCGGTGGCGGTAAAATGATTAGCGAAGTCAGTTTTGACGGTTTCACCACCCAGGCTGCTCCATGGAAGCTGGAGGCCGGTACGCCTAACGTTGCTGGCGTTATCGGACTAAGCGCGGCGCTCGAATGGCTGGCGGACGTTGACGTGGTGCAGGCCGAAAACTGGAGCCGGGGTCTGGCGACGTTGGCAGAAGATGCGCTGGCGAAACGCCCCGGCTTTCGCTCCTTCCGCTGCCAGGACTCCAGTCTGTTAGCCTTTGATTTCGCAGGCGTTCATCACAGCGACATGGTGACGTTGCTGGCCGAATATGGCATTGCACTGCGTGCAGGACAACACTGTGCGCAACCGCTGCTGGCAGAACTGGGCGTGTCCGGGACGCTACGCGCCTCATTTGCACCTTATAATACGCAAAGTGATGTAGATGCGTTGGTCGCAGCCGTTGACCGCGCGCTGGAAATATTGGTGGATTAATGACAAGCCCTCTGTTCGCCGGACACCCGTTTGGCACAACCGTAACGGAAGAGACGTTACGCAATACCTTTACCCCGCTCACCCAGTGGGAAGATAAATATCGCCAGCTGATTCTGCTGGGTAAGCAGTTGCCAGCTCTTCCTGATTCGCTAAAGGCACAGGCCAAAGAGATCGCGGGCTGCGAAAACCGCGTTTGGCTGGGGCATACCCTTCATGAGAATGGTACTTTGCATTTCTTCGGCGACAGCGAAGGTCGCATTGTTCGCGGGCTGTTGGCGGTATTACTCACGGCGGTTGAAGGTAAAACCGCAGCCGAGTTACTGGCGCATTCGCCTATGGCATTATTTGACGAGCTAGGTTTACGCGCGCAGCTCAGCGCCTCGCGTACCCAGGGGCTGCATGCTCTGAACGAGGCGATTCTTGAGGCTGCCCGACAGGTTTGATGGTTGCCGGATGGCGACGCGAACGCGCCTTATCCGGCACAACACACTCAACTCTGGCGCGACGCTTTCGCCATCATCTTCTTCAGCGCGTGTGAGACGGCAACAAAGCCAAAGGTGGCGGTCACCATAGTGGCCGCGCCAAAACCGGATGCGCAATCCATGCGCTTCGGCCCTTCCGCCGTCGCCTTCATCGCACATACCGAGCCATCTGCCTGCGGGTAAACCAGCGCTTCGGTCGAGAACACACAGTCCACGCCCAGCTTGCCTTTGCTGTTTTTCACCACGCCAAAATCGCTTTTCAGTCGCTCGCGTAGCTTGGCTGCCAGCGGATCCTGGATAGTTTTTGCCAAATCAACGACCTGTATCTGCGTCGGGTCGATCTGCCCTCCCGCACCACCGGTGGTCACCAGCGGAATTTTGTTACGCCGACACCAGGCGATCAGTGCCGCTTTTGGGCGCACGCTATCAATAGCATCAATGACATACGAATAACCCGCACTCATATACTCAGCAACATTATCCGGCGTGACAAAATCATCGACCACGTTCACCCGGCACTCCGGGTTAATCTGACGGATACGTTCAGCCATCACTTCAGCTTTTGCCAGGCCGACGTTATCGCGCAGAGCATGGATCTGGCGGTTAGTATTGGTGACGCACACATCATCCATATCGATGAGCGTGATGGCACCAATACCGGTACGCGCCAGCGCTTCCGCCGCCCACGACCCTACCCCGCCAATCCCGACCACGCAAACGTGCGATTGGGCAAACAACTGCAGCGCATTTTCGCCATACAGACGCGCCGTACCGCCAAAACGCTGGCGCCAGGCATCACTGATAACCACAGACATAACACCTCAAATTCATTAATATCGAGCGCCATCCGGCTATTAACCGCTGAACACGTTACCCGTACCCGGCGCTGTTTTCAGTACCCAGACGCGACCGTAGTGATTATACCACCCCGCACGGTGTCCGGCGTCAGCACCAATGCCCTGATAGATATCGAAGTGTTGCCCTTTAATAGCGCCACCCACATCTAACGCCACCATCAGGCGCAGTTCGTACTGGCCGGTAAACTTGCCGTTATTGTCCAGTAACGGGACTTCCGCCAGCAATGTTGTGCCCGCCGGAATGATACTGCGGTCAGAAGCCACAGACGCGCGGCCAATCAACGGTACCGCGCTGGCCCCTTTGACCGGTGCAAAAGATTGCGGTTTAAAGAAGACAAACGATGGGTTCTGCTCCAACAGCTCACGCACTTCGGCTTCGCTGTGCGTTTCACCCCAATGGCGAATAGCCTGCATCGACATATCTTCTTTTTTCACTTCGCCACGATCGATAAGCACCTTACCGATGCTGCGATAGGCGTGGCCGTTTTTCCCGGAATAGCTAAAGAAGTTAAGCGGACTGCCATCGCCAAAATCGATGTAACCACTGCCCTGCACATCCATAATGAAGTTATCCATCAGGGAGTTGCTGTATGCCAGAATGTAGTTGTCGCTCAGCGCACCCGCGTAAATCTCGGCACGGCTTGGTAAGCGCCCACGTTTTGGCGGCATGCGATAGATAGGATACTGAAACTCGCCCTGGCGCGTATGGCGCGCCTGAATAACCGGCGTGTAGTAACCGGTAAACTGGACGTTACCGTAGTTGTCCGCCCCTTCCATTTGCCAGGCATCAATACCAAACTGGCGCATACTGCGCGTATCACCGCCTGCACGTAACCACTGCTGGATAGCGTTGTAAACGTTGCTCTGGTTGCCGTACAAACGTGGCGAAGCGCTGCGAATTTGATTAACCTGCTCGGCGAAATCACCGGCATTGATTGGTGCGCCAACCGCATCAGGCTGGTTCACCAGTGAGAAAGGCTGGGTAAATTTCCCGTCTTTATACTGCTGCCCACGATCGGTGGGTTTTGAGGAACACGCGGCGAGCATCGCGACGACTGCTCCCGCCAGAAGATATTTTGCCCAACGTCCTTTCATTGTTCTCGTCTTATGTTGCCTGAATGCGAGACGAAGATAACAAACCCCCGAACCTAATGAAATGCGTATACATACCCGAACGCAAATTTTGAGCAAAAAACAATCCAGAATGCGTTGTTTTTGTTCATTTTCACCTTAAAAACGTGATCAAGGTGAAAAAAGGGTTGCATGAAAATGCGAGCAGAGTATAGTGCGCATCCACGGACGCGGGGTGGAGCAGCTTGGTAGCTCGTCGGGCTCATAACCCGAAGGTCGTCAGTTCAAATCTGGCCCCCGCAACCAATTAAAATTTGATGAAATAAAAGCAGTACGGTGACGCGGGGTGGAGCAGCCTGGTAGCTCGTCGGGCTCATAACCCGAAGGTCGTCGGTTCAAATCCGGCCCCCGCAACCAATCAAATTTGATAAAATATAAAGCAGTACGGTGACGCGGGGTGGAGCAGCCTGGTAGCTCGTCGGGCTCATAACCCGAAGGTCGTCGGTTCAAATCCGGCCCCCGCAACCAACATTATAAACACCCTAAAGGGTGTTTTTTTGTATCTGCGGTCCATAAAAAAAGCGCTTTTCAGCGCTTTTTTGTTATCCCCTTCTCGCCAGCGTCGCACCATCGGCAAAGTAGGCTTTGATCCCCGCCAGAATCGACTCTGCAACTTCCTGCTGGAAGGTCGCAGTTTTGAGCTTGCGCTCTTCCTCAACGTTACTGATAAATGCGGTTTCCACCAGAATAGACGGAATATCCGGCGCTTTTAGTACCGCAAACCCGGCTTGTTCAACCTGGTTCTTATGCAGATTGTTAACTTTACCGAGCTTATTCAATACCGCTTTACCAAACTTCAGGCTGTCGGCGATGGTCAGCGATTGCACCATATCGAACATGGTATGGTCGACGTAGCGATCGCCGCTCTTGCTGACGCCGCCAATCAAATCCGAGGCGTTCTGAGTTTGCGCCAGATATTTCGCGGCGGTGCTGGTCGCCCCTTTAGTCGAGAGCGCAAATACCGACGAACCTCTGGGCTGTCGACTGGTGAATGCATCAGCATGGATAGAGACAAACAGGTCTGCACGCTGCTTCTGCGCTTTCGCCACGCGGACTTTAAGCGGAATGAAGATATCTTCATTTCGCGTCATAAAGACCTTCATGTTGCCCTCTTTCTCTATGAGGGCTCGCAGGCGTCGGGCAATCTGCAGCACCACATCTTTTTCACGCGTCTTGTATTTCCCCACCGCACCGGAGTCCTCTCCGCCATGCCCTGGGTCGAGCATAATGACAATGGGACGATCGCGCCCCGCTTTACCCGGCTGCGGGCCACTTTGCGCAGGCGGCACCTGTTTGTCCAGATCGCCCTTGTTGTATTCTTCCAGCAACGCCAGCAGCGGATCCTGAACATCCTGGGCATTCGCAGGATAGAGATCCATCACCAGACGTTCTTTAAAGCCCGCCACCGGAGCCAGCGCAAAAAGTTGCGGCTTCACATTCTGTTTCAGCTCGAACACCATCCGCACGGTCTGTGGGTCAAACTGCCCGACACGCGCCGATTTAATATACGGATCGTCAGGACGGATCTGCGCACCCATGCCCTTGAGCACCGAGTTCAAATTAACGCCTTCAATATCCACAACCACACGCTCAGGATTACTCAGGGCAAACTGTTTGTATTTCAGCAGACGGTTAGATTCTACCGTGACGCGGGTGTAGCTGGACGCTGGCCAGACACGTACGGCAACGACCTGACTCATGGCAGCCAGACCAACCTGGCTGACGCTCAAAAGCCACATAGCACCCGCACCTTTCAGTAAACGGCGGCGACTGATTGCTGAATTGGATCCCGACATGCTTCTCCCGAGCAAAAAGAAATCTTTATTGAGGTAATACGTAAAACGTCTGAATTGACCGGAAACTTTAGCGAATGACGCATAATCTGTCATCTATAAAAGGGTAAACATTCTTTTTATATTCACGGCATTACTGAGAAAAATCTTCGGCATGGGTAAAAATTACGCTTGCGCACAGCGTCAAAACAGAATAAAAATACACAAATTACGAATAATCATGCAATGAGGGTGTGCCGTGGTGAAGGAGCGTAGAACCGAACTGGTACAGGGATTCCGCCATTCTGTTCCCTATATCAATACCCATCGGGGAAAGACGTTTGTCATTATGCTGGGCGGCGAAGCCATCGAGCATGAAAACTTTTCCAGTATCGTCAATGACATTGGCCTTCTTCATAGCCTCGGCATCCGCCTTGTCGTGGTCTATGGCGCACGACCGCAGATTGATGCCAATCTTGCGGCGCATCATCATGAACCGGTGTACCACAAGAATACGCGCGTTACCGACGCTAAAACCCTGGAGCTGGTCAAACAGGCGGCAGGGTTACTTCAGCTTGATATTACCGCCCGCCTGTCAATGAGCCTGAATAATACGCCATTGCAGGGGGCGCACATCAATGTGGTCAGCGGTAATTTTATTATCTCCCAGCCGCTGGGCGTTGATGACGGCGTGGATTACTGCCATAGCGGACGTATTCGTCGTATTGATGAAGATGCCATTCACCGTCAGTTAGACAGTGGCGCGATTGTGCTGATGGGTCCGGTCGCCGTTTCCGTCACCGGTGAGAGCTTTAACCTGACTTCAGAAGAGGTCGCCACGCAGTTGGCTATCAAACTGAAGGCAGAGAAAATGATCGGCTTTTGCTCCTCTCAGGGCGTCACCAACGATGATGGCGATATTATTTCCGAGCTGTTTCCTAACGAAGCCCAGGCGCGCGTTGAGTTGCAGGAAGAGAAAGGCGATTACAGCTCCGGCACAGTGCGCTTCCTGCGTGGGGCAGTGAAAGCCTGTCGCAGTGGGGTACGGCGCTGCCATCTGATCAGCTATCAGGAAGATGGCGCATTGCTGCAGGAACTGTTCTCCCGTGACGGGATCGGTACGCAGATCGTAATGGAAAGCGCCGAGCAGATCCGCCGCGCTACCATTAACGATATCGGCGGGATTCTGGAGCTGATCCGCCCGCTGGAGCAGCAAGGCATTCTGGTACGTCGCTCCCGCGAACAACTGGAAATGGAGATCGACAAATTCACGATTATTCAGCGCGATAACCTGACCATCGCCTGCGCCGCTCTGTACCCTTTCCCGGAGGAGAGAATTGGCGAAATGGCGTGCGTGGCGGTGCATCCGGACTACCGTAGCTCATCGCGCGGGGAAGTATTGCTGGAGCGGATCGCCGCGCAGGCCCGGCAAATGGGACTGAGCAAACTGTTCGTGCTGACCACGCGCAGCATTCACTGGTTCCAGGAACGTGGTTTCACGCCGGTAGATATCGACCTGCTGCCGGAAAGCAAGAAAGAGATGTACAACTATCAGCGGCGGTCAAAGGTGCTGATGGCGGATTTGGGGTAGTGGTCGTTGCCGGATGCGGTATAAATGCCTTATCCGGCAACGAATTTTATTGATTAAACAACGCCGCCAATCCGCTGCGACGTTCGGTGCGGGTGGCAATGGCGTTACTTAATATCCGCTCATCGGCATACAGTGACAGACGCCGGCGCGCGCGGGTGACGGCGGTATAGACCAGCTCGCGGGTAACCACGGGTGAATGCTGGCTGGGTAAAATCAACGCCGCATGGTCAAACTCAGATCCCTGCGATTTGTGCACGGTCATCGCCCAGGTGGTTTCATGTTCAGGTAAGCGACTGGGCTGGACTGATTTGATAGAACCGTCCGGCAGCGCAAACCACACCCTCAGGCCCTGTCCACGATCGAGGGCAATGCCGATATCACCGTTAAATAATCCCAGCGAACTGTCATTGCGCGCGATCATCACCGGCCTTCCCTCATACCAGCGGCTATGCGTTGAACGATGAATTTTACGTTTTTGCGCCATCACTTGCTCAAGGCGTTCATTCAAACCACCCACGCCAAACGGACCTTCACGCAGGGCGCACAACAGCTGAAACTCATTGAAGGCCTGAATGACAGCTTCCGGCTCAGCGCCCTCACGCAGTAAATCCAGATAGTGCCCATAACCCGCCAGCGCCTCATCCAGCATCGCGGCGTAATCTTCGCTGCTATGTAGCGTGCGTTTTTCGATGTCGCTAAACCCCTGCTGGAAGACCGTTTTGAGCGCGGCTTTGTCACCACGATTAATCGCAGCAGCCAACTGACCGATTCCGGAATCACTACCGAAACGGTAACTCTTTTGCAGAAGACACAAACTGTCGCGCAAAGCGGCGGCCTGAGTTCCCGGACCTGCCGGAATAGCGCTTCCGGTCAGACGACTGAGCTGGCGGGCGCGTTCCGGGGTAAACCCGTTACCGACGAAAGCACAGATATCCCCCAGCACCGCCCCCGCTTCGACGGAAGCGAGCTGGTCACGATCGCCAAGAAAAATCACCCGCCCGTGCGGCGGCAGCGCATCGATAAGGCGCGACATCATCGGCAAATCAATCATCGAGGCTTCATCCACCACCAGCACATCCAGATGCAGCGGGTTTCCCGCATGATGGCGCAGGCGCTGACTGCCTGGCTGAGCGCCTAATAATCGATGCAACGTACTGGCGTCATCGGGAATGCGTTTCTTTTGCTCTTCGGTTAACGGCAGTTCTCGTAGCGCTGCGCCCAGCGAGGCAGTCAGGCGCGCTGCCGCCTTTCCAGTAGGAGCCGCCAGACGAATACGGCAGCGTTCTCCCTCCGCCATCTGAATCAACGCCGCCAAAAGCCTCGCCACTGTTGTCGTTTTTCCGGTCCCCGGCCCGCCGGAGATCACCGATATACGACGGGTCAACGCCACCGCAGCGGCCACTTTTTGCCAGTTAACACCTTCCGCTGGTGGAAACAACGCCGCCAGCGTGTGGGTAAGCCGTTGTTCATCCACCTCAATGGCATGGTTAACTTCACTGAAAAAGCGAGCCACCGCCCGTTCGTTATGCCACATCCGGTTCAGATACAAGCGATCGCCGTGCAGCACCAGCGGCGTGGGTTGCTCACCACGGCTTACCGCCCCGGAGGCCAGCAGACATTCCGTCCAGTCTTCTGGCTCCCCCACTTCAGCGAGCCAGGCGCTTAAAAGGGGATGGGCATCCTCGCTCAGGGATAACCGCGAAAGTGGTAAGCAGACGTGCCCTTCTCCTGCTTCACGACTGAGCAACGCCGCCGCCAGCGCAACGGCAGGGTTGTCATTTCCGGCAACCGCCAGCGCAAACTGGGCATCCAGAGGCCGGAGCTGTTTTTGCTCCACAGCTTCCAGTAATCGTTTCTGGATTGTCATGACATCTCCTCCAGTGGCGCACCGACAAACATCTCGTCCATCAAGGTGATTAACTCCCCGTCAGGTCGGGTCGCGTAAATTCCCTGTTGCGGATTTTCACTGTCAATGCCACGCAAGAAGAGATAGATAACGCCGCCAAAATGGCATTCATAATCGTAATCAGCAATGCGATGGCGCAAGTAGCGATGCAGCGCCAGGGTATAAAGTTGATACTGCAGGTCGTAGCGATGCGCCTGCATGGCAGAGGCCATCGCCTGCTGCGTATACGCTGAGCTGTCTTCCCCCAGCCAGTTCGATTTGTAATCGAGAAGGTAATAACGCCCCTGGTGGCGGAAAACCAGGTCAATAAATCCTTTCAGCATGCCGCGTACCTGCATAAATTCCAACGCAGGGCACCCCGCGGAGAGCGGATCGTATTGGCGAATTAACGCATCAAGTTGGCTGGCCATCAGCGGCTGCGAAATCGGCAGGTAAAACTCCATCTCCACCTGTTTTTCACGCGCGGAAAGATGGCTCAAACTCACGCCCGTCTCGTTGAGAGGCGCCTGCAAAATGGCATCCAGCCATTCGGTCAAAACCGGCGTCCAGTGCGCGTCATAACCGCCCAACGCCAGTTTTTCCTCGACCCAACTCGGATCTACCGATTGAGTAAAGTCGAGATCTTCAAACAGGCTATGCAAGAATGTACCTGGCGAAGCGCCGCGCGGGAACTGATGCGGTGTTAGCCCTGACTCTTCAATAACCTCACCAACGCCTGCGGCATCAATATCCAGTCGCGGGATCAGATCCTGCGCGATTCCATGCCCACGCTGTTGCAGACCGGAATAACTGGTCACGCGCCAGCTATCGCCGGGCGTACGCTGCAGTATTTTCGCACTCAGTTCGCAGATAACAGTCTGCGCAACTTGCCAGCGTTCACCGTCAGGCTGTGCAGGCGTCTGGCAGGCAATATCATCACTGCACAACGCTTCAATCGCACTACGCAGACCCGCGGCATCCATCGGCTCACCTTTTTGCAACAGGCGACCAAGGGCGCTGTGATGCACATCGGTATCCCCTTTTTTATCGCCCCGACGTCGCACCAACGGCGCAACGCCAAGGCTGCAGTGCCATACCGAACGGGTTAGCGCGACATAGAGCAAACGCAGGTCTTCCGCCAGACGCTCCGCTTCAGCCAGCTCAACGCTCTCCTCGGCATCGCTGAGATCCAGCACGGCTTCAAAAGAGCTGCGATCGTGGTAGAAAGCCTGATCCTGGACGCGGAAATTCGTGATAAACGGCAACCAGACCAGCGGATACTCCAGCCCTTTAGATTTATGGATAGTGACGATTTTGACCAGATGCTTGTCGCTTTCCAGCCTGAGCTGCTGGCTGGACGCGTTGCTGTCGGGTTCAAGAATATGCTGGGACAGCCAGCGCACCAGCGCATGCTCGCTTTCCAGCTGCGAGCCCGCTTCCTGCAACAGTTCGCTGATATGTAAAATATCGGTCAGGCGGCGTTCGCCCCCCGCCGTCGCCAGCAGGTTTTCCGCAATCTGGCGGGTTGTCATCAGCGCGCGCAGCATCGGCATCACGCCGCGTTTATGCCAGATCTGACGATAGCCATCAAACTCTTCGACCACCGCATCCCAGGCATTTTCGTCGTTATTTAAGGCTTCAAGATCCTGCGCATTCAGCCCCATCATTGAGGTCGCCAGCGCGCTACGCAGCGTGTTCTCACGTTCCGGCGTCATCACCGCCTGCAGCACCCACAGCAACTCCCGCGCTTCCAGCGTTTCAAATACGCTGTCACGGTTGGAAAGGTAGACGGAGGGAATTGCCAGCTGCGTCAGCGCATCACGGACCAGTGCCGCCTCCAGGCGGCTACGAACCAGTACGCTGATGTCCGATGCACGTACCGGACTGGATGTTTTACCACTGACCAGTTGCGCAGCGCCTGACTGCCCGGCCTTAAGCCAGTCGCGAATTTGCGTGGCGCACACCTGGGCCATGTAGTTCTGATAATCGCCTACGCCGCAGCTTTCCCCTTCCATCAGCCACATGCTCATGGCTGGCTGTGTCTCACCATGTAAAACAAACCGAAACGACTGGTTTTTTTCTGCAAATTTTACCGGGCTAAAGGGGATTTCGCGGAACATAAAGGCGTCATCCATCTGGCTGAAAAGCGTATTTACGCTATTGACCATGCCGGGGGCCGAACGCCAGTTGGTATCGAGCGTATAGTGTGCGCTGACCTCGCTGCGCGCCTTCATATAGGTGAAGATATCCGCGCCGCGAAACGCGTAAATCGCCTGTTTTGGGTCGCCAATCAGCAGCAGTGCGGTATCCGGCTGATGCTGCCAGATCCGGCGAAAAATACGGTACTGCTGCGGATCGGTATCCTGAAATTCATCGATCATCGCGACCGGAAAACGGGTACGGATAGCCGTCGCCAGGGCATCGCCGCTTTCACTGCGCAACGCCGCATCCAGACGGCTGAGCATATCGTCAAAGCCTAGCTCACCGCGGCGTCGTTTCTCCTCGGCAACCGCCGAACGGATCTCCGCCAGCGCCCGGGTGATCACCAGATCGCGGAGAGTTAACGGTTCGCTAAGCAGTTCATCAATAGCGACAAACAGCGGGTGCTGAGGGGTTATTCCGCCCGCTTTAGTGCGCTCTTCCAGAAAACGCTGTGAGAATTTCTCCAGCGCGTCAGGAAGCTGATAACTTTGGGTTTGTTCTTGCGCCCATGCGCTGATCTTTTCGATCCACTTGCCCTGGTTACCACGATTAAATTTACGCCGGTCAATCCCGGAGGCTTCCAGCAGGCCATCCAGCTCATCAACGGATTCACGCCATTGCTGCTTGATCTGGTTAATGCGCGTGAGAATTTGTTCGTGCCGGGAAGCCAGCGTTTCGTCATCAGACGGCGGAGCCTTGATGACCGGCGCTTCCCCCTGCAGATAGCGATCGATGTCTCTCAGCAGAGCCTGCGGTCCTTTCCACGTTTCAAAAATCACCTGCGCAATGTCGCGGGGTAGCGGATAGCAGTGCCGACGCCAGAAGTCCGCACAGGCCTGATAGCGCAGCAGCGATTCATCTTCTATCAGTTGCTGTTCGAACAGCATGCCTGATTCAAAGGCGTTGAGACTGAGCATACGCTGACAAAAGCCGTGGATGGTAAACACCGCCGCTTCATCCATCTGTCTTTCAGCCAATAGCAGCCAGTGAGCGGCCTGTTTTTTATCGGCGATTTCATCTAACAAACGGGCATATAGCGGGTTGTCGGTCTTTTCACGCAGGCAGGCAATTCGCAGTTCATGAATGTTGCTACGAATTCGACCGCGCAACTCTTCGGTGGCTGCCTCGGTGAAGGTGACCACGAGCAGTTCTTCAACGGTCAGAGGACGAGGAAAGGCGGCAGAGCCGCCCAGTCCAAGCAGTAAACGTAAATACAGGGCGGCGATGGTAAAGGTTTTACCGGTGCCCGCAGAGGCTTCAATCAGGCGCTCGCCCGTCAGGGGCAAGCGCAGTGGATCAAGGGACTCAGCGGCATCATTCATTCTTATCACTCATCAGGGGTAAGGTTTGCTGCAACGCGCTGACTGTCTGCCACACTTTCCAGCCTTCCGGGTGCACATATTCTGCTTTCCCGTTCTGACTGCCGGAAACCTGTGACAGTATCGCCATGCCTTGCGGCTCAACCACCGCCTGATGGAAGAAGTCGGCAAGTTTTTGCGGCGTCAGCAGTTTAATCTGAGCCACTATTTTATCACGTGAATCGAAGCGCATATTGCCGCGATCAAAATCTTTGCTTAACTGTGAGGCTTCTTCCCCCAGCGTTTGCGGCGCCTGCAGCATTTGCGCAATAATCGCCTGCTGAATTTGCGCAAACTCTTCAGGTTTCATCGCCCGCAGCTTCGCTTCCGCCGTCGGGAAGAACGCTTTATAACGCTCCCAAAGGTAAGACGGCTGCTTATCATTGCTTTGCAGCAGGAACCCCATTCCCCACTGACGGCCAATACTCATTGGGAAAGCAAATACAGCGTAGCCTAACTGCTCTTCAGTACGCAGTTGATTGTAGAACCACGGCTGAACAATCTGCCCTAACATGGCGCTGTAGGCTGAACTAGCGTATTCATCGTATCCGGTTGGCACAAATACCGCCGCCAGCGCGGAGTCCGTGCTACTGCCTGCTTTTTCAAAGATGACGGACTGCTTCTTGTCCACAACCACATCTTTATTGCGACACCACTGTGACCCGTTAGCGCCAAGCTGTTGTTGGATATCCCGCGCCATGGTCGTCGCCTGAGCGGCGCTCATATTACCAATTACCAGGAATTCAGGCCGCGCACCGGTTTTTAAGGCGTCGCGGTACGCCATCACCTCTTTCAGGGTGATGGAAGGCAGTAGCTTACGGCGCTCATCGCGTGAGAAGTACGGCACCTGAGAAAGCATTTGCACTGGCATAATTGCCTGATCGTAGGCTTTACCCTTCTCTGCAGAATCCATCATCTGGGCATACCAGGATTTCGCCTGTTCCAGCTGTTCATCCGTTGAGGTGTAGCTGAAATAGCCGCTCAGCAGCGCCTGAAAAAGCTGCGGCAGACGTTGGGTATAGCCGTTGGCGTTAAGCATCAACCCATTGTTAGCGTTGGTAGAGAAACCAATTCCACCTACCGACGCCTGGTTGCTTAACTGATCGAGCGCAATCCCCGCCAGGTAATCGTTAAGTGCGAATAATACCTGGTTGCGAGCGCTGTCCATGGCCTTCGGGTTACGCAGGATCACGCTGACGTCAGCCTTCGGCTCACTGGCAAAATACTGGCTCGGCGCATACACCACGCGTAGATCCGGCTCATCAACGATCAGTTCCGGGTGCGCGTATTTTTTATCCGTTTTAATCAGCGTGAAATCATCCGGAATGTAGGGGTTCAACTCCGGTAACGACAGCGCAATGCCCTGCGCTTTTTGCTGCCAGTCGGCAAAGGTTTTGTCGCTGATTTTATCCACCTGGTAAGGCGCATCGACAAAATAAGCGGTTTTATTATGCGGTTCTTTCGCACTGATATACCAGATACGCGCATTCTGTGGCGTCATCATTGCCAGGCGTTGCTCAACGGCTTTCACATCGTACTGGTCGGCAATATTCACCGCATCCAGCGTATGTTCGACAGGAACGCGGATCATGGTATCAGCCAGCCATTCCACGTAGTCCATATCACGGGTGATGGAGGGATAACGGAAATCGAGATCCAGTACGTGCGCCAGTTCGTCAAAATAGCGTTTATCGACGCCTTTATCGCGTAACAGATTGAGATAACTGAAAATTGCCGCAACAACTTCATCGCGATTCGCCAGCCCTTTGTCGGTTAACGTCGCGGAAATGGCTAACACGCCGCTGTTCCCATTGACCACCGGATCGGAATCCGCACGAATACCTTCAACCAGTCCCTGCTTTTGCAGCCAGTCAGACAACGTGCCAGGGCTACGATTACCAATCAGATAGGTCACCAGCTCATCGGTTTTACTGCGGAACTGCGCGCTGTTGTTATCGATACGAAACTCGACGCGCAGTACTTTACGCGGCATTGCCGGAACATAGTGGATGATGACGCCCTTTTGCGCGTCGGTGACTACCGGTACGGTAATTTCAGGCTTTACGATATTTCTGTTCGGTACGCGTCCAAAGGTGTCAGCAGCTATCCGCGCCAGCTCTGGCAGCGGCTTATTGCTATAAATCACCGCCTTCATCAGGTTCGCGGAGTAGTACTTTTCATGAAATTTTTGTAATGCCTGCACCACCGGGTTTCCCGGTTTATCGCTTAATGTCTCGAGATTTCCGCCGGAGAAACGCGAGCCAGGGTGCGCCGGGTTGATGGTCTCAGCACTCACCTGCGCCATACGCATCCCGTCTCGGGTACGCGCCAGCGTCAGCTCGGAGTTAACCGCGTTACGCTCACGATCGGCATATTTTTTATCCAGCAACGGATCGGCAATAGCGTCCGCCAGGCGATCCACCGCCCCCACCAACGCGTCGTTTTCGACTTCAAGATAGAAGGCCGTACGGTAAGGCGCGGTGCTGGCATTGTGGCTG
This sequence comes from Citrobacter sp. 506, assembly GCF_050434985.1. Classification (NCBI taxonomy): domain Bacteria; kingdom Pseudomonadati; phylum Pseudomonadota; class Gammaproteobacteria; order Enterobacterales; family Enterobacteriaceae; genus Citrobacter; species Citrobacter sp. 506. The sequence goes on along the minus strand of NZ_JBNDJN010000006.1, from coordinate 5,902 downwards.
CCGCCGTGCATTTTCAGGAATTCAGCCAGACTGTCCGGCTGTGGGTATTTTTTCGAGCCCATCAGACACATGTGTTCGAGATAATGCGCCAGCCCCTGATGCTCGTCCGGATCTTCCAGCGAGCCCACGGGAACCACCAGTGCAGAAAGGGATTTCACGGCCTGAGGATCGGATACCAGCAACACGACCATGCCGTTATCAAGGCGCACGGCCTGATACTGGCGGGTGTCTTTATCGCTTTTACGGATGGTTTCAGCTAAAGGCTGCCAACCGGTATCTGCCTGACTTACGGGAACCCAAAGGGCGACGAACAACAGTAATGCGCTGAACCAGGTGCTGCGGGGCATTCACAAACCTCATCATTAACGTATTCACCTGTTCACAGCAAAGCACGCATAAATACGTGGTCTGAACAGGGCAAGACTATGTGCTGAACGAGCCAGCATCCTCTCTTTGTAAGAATCAGTCCGTGACAGAATGCGCATCATAGTGGAAGCCATCGAACTGCGCAATTTTTATACAATCATCATGACTGATTAAAGCGAAAAATCGGTAACAGGTAGCGCTGAGACTGTAAAACAATGGTCTCCAGCGTAGCCGCATCCAGCTGACGCCAAAGACGCTGATACCAGATATCATCACCTTCACCCCGTACCATCATGTTGCCTTCATAGGCCTGCAGAAACTTACTGCGCGCTTTTTGCAACGTTGCATCGTCATCTAACATGGCATCATTTACGGCGTCATAACAGGTTTTTATCCAGGCGCCGCCGCTTTCGGGCAATACCAGCAATGGTGACGACATGCCTTCCCGATACCCGTCAATGAGCTGCGACAGGTACAGCAGCGCCTGCTCTGCATCCAGTGGCGGAAAACGCCATTCCCCGTCTTTACGCAGGAACAACCGGCTCTCTCCCGTACCGCCACTGGCACAATAGACAAGATGTTCCAGCCAAAGTTGCACCCCCTGCGCAATGCTTATTAAAGATGGGCGCCAGCGCAACAAACCGTCCTCTTGCACCTGTGGCAGCCAACCGGTGATTTGCACGCCGTTACAGTTAAGATCGATTTCCATACTCTGACAGGGCTGACGACAGGCGATAATGCGTTCAGCCAGCGACTGCATCTCCTGACGCTGCGTATCCCACAGAATTTCGCCAAATGGCCCATAGGGAAGCGTGCCCGCCGCACGAAAACGGCGAAACAGTTGTTCAGCATCCTTCTCTTCAACCAGCGTGTTAAGCAATTGCTGATTAAGCTGATAGCGGGTTAATCCTTCAAGAGTGAACGGTTCCGTTTCCGGGATCTCACTTTCTTCAGAGCGGAAGTTGACCCTCAGCCGCATCTGGAAAAAAGCCCTTACCGGATGAGCCCAAAATCGCTGCAGCGTTTCCAGCGTCAGCGTTTCAGGCATCTCAAAGGGAAGCGTCTGGACAAAATCCGTGTGCGCTTTTCCTGACAGGCTCGCCGCAGGCAGCCATTCCCGGGCATAGCTTTGCTGTTCGCCCGGCAGATAGTTTTGTGCATCAAAGGGCATACGGGTATGCAAACGAGTAATGTGTGCTTTTACCCGGGCCTCGCTTTGATCGCAGGTCAACGATTCATCGCCCGGCAGATAGTGGCTTTGCCCGATGTAGTCCATCAGTTCCTGCACCAGTACCGACGGGAAGCGCTCGCTGTTGTCCTGAATGGAGCGGCCAATGTAGCTGATGTAGAGCGTTTGCTGTGCTGAAATCAATGCTTCAAGAAACAGGTAGCGGTCATCATCGCGACGGCTGCGATCGCCCCTCATCGGTTTTTGACTCATCAAATCAAAGCCCAACGGTGCAAGCTGACGCGGATAAACGCCATCGTTCATACCCAGCAGGCACACCACCTTGAAAGGAATAGAGCGCATCGGCATCAGCGTACAAATGTTAACTGGCCCCGCCAGGAAGCGCTGGCTAATGCGCTCCTGGTCAAGACGCTGGGCCAGCTCATCACGCAATAGAGAAAGCGGTATGGCATCACCATACTCAGCCCCCAGACCTTCAGTGATAATGGCCTGCCACTGCTGTTCAATCAGCGTCATCGCCGCTTCGGTATCTGCATCCGGCAGGAAGAAATCATTAAGCATGTCCCGACAAACGGGCAGCCACTCTTCCAGCGGCCGTTCCTGCGCTAACCCTCTACGCCAGAGATTGAGCTGCATCAGCAACGAGGCCAGATGCCCTACCAGCTCGGCAATCAAACCGTTGGACTCATCGTATGGCAATACCGATTGCCACTCGCCCTGCGCGCTTTCCATCGCGTAGCCGAGCAGCATGCGCGTTAAACCAAATTGCCAGGTATGCTGACCTGTAGGCGGAAGTTCCAGTTCACGCACGTTATCGTCGTCAATTCCCCAGCGAATCCCGGATTCATTGACCCATAACCGAAGATAGCGCAGCCCTTCTTCATCGATATTGAAACGCGCCGCCAGCACGGGCACATCCAGTAATGCCAGCACATCCTCTGAGACAAAACGGCTATCCGGCAGCGACAGCAGGCTAATAAAGGCCTGTAAGACAGGATGAGACTGGCGCGCCCGACGGTCGGAAATCGCATAAGGTAAGTAACGCTCAGCTGGTGCGCTGCCAAAGACCGACTGAATAAACGGGCTGTAGCTGTCGATATCCGCCACCATCACAATAATATCGCGCGGCGTCAGCGTGGGATCCGCTTCCAGCATTGCCAGCAGGCGGTCATGAAGAATTTCTACCTCGCGCTGTGGGCTATGACAAACATGGAAAGTCACGCTGGTGTCGTTCAGCTCAAGCCGTCGTTTATTATCGCTACGCGAATACTCTTCCAGCGTAACACCCGCCACGGCATGGCTTTCAAGTTCCAGAATATCCGATTGAATATTATGCAAAAGATTGTCAGGCGTAATATCGACAAACGCATCCAGTTCCTGACTATTTTCCAGTTCTGAAAGCAAATAAATGTAATCGCGCCCCAGTTTGCCCCACGAGGCCAGCATCGGGTTGCCCACATCCTGTTCACCATCGCTGTTAAACAATCCTTCGGCTTTCTGACTATCGCGAAACAGCGGCAGATGGCGTTCTTCAAAGCTGTGCCGACGCTGACGCGCCATCAGCTTCGCCAGCCAGGCGGGATCTTTTATATCTCCCCAGTAGTAGCGGCAAGGGTTGGTAAACAGCAGATGAATATCAATGTGCTTGCCCAGCGCCTGCAATGCCTGCAAATAAACCGGCGGCAGCGCTGAAATGCCGCAAATAAAGACGCGAGAAGGCAGTCCCTGCGGGCACTCGGACGCACTTTCCAGAGTCTGAATAAATCGTTGGTATAAATTGGCGCGATGCCAGCGCGGCTGGCCCAATTCCTCGGTGTGTTCCACCAGCGCTTTCCACAACGGCGCCTGCCAGGCCTGAGATTCGCCGAGTCCCTCAACCAGTCGCCCGGCTTCCCACTGGGTCAACCACTCAGGGCGATAGACTAAATACTGGTCGAAGAGGTCAGCCGCGCGCGAGGAAAGCTGAAACAGCTTACGTTTATCGGTGTCGTCCGTCAGATAGTGGCGCAGCAATGCGAAGTCATCGCCATCCAACAATTGCGGCAACAGCGTCATCAACTTCCAGCTCATGCTCTGTTTGCTGAACGCGCTCTCTTTCGGGATATCCGGCAGCACGCGCACAAACATATCCCAGATAAAACTCGCGGGCAGCGGAAAATCGATGTTGGCGGCAATACTAAACTTCTGTGCAAGGGTCATTTGTAGCCACTGCGCCATACCGGTACTTTGAACCAGGATCATCTCAGGTTCAAAGGGGTCGTCCAGCCGCTCGCGCTCAACGATAAATTCCATTAACGCTTCCAGCACATCCAGACGATTGGAGTGGTAGACCCTTAACATAGCGACTCCTGACTACTGACGATTCGGGCAATGCAGACGCGTCATCTGACCCTGCCTGCCCAAGGGTGAAGAAATTTTAACGTTGATGCTGACACATCCCGCGCTCATTGTCTGCATTCGGCTAACCTGCCAGTTCAAAGGCGATGAAAACTGATACAGCTGGGTTTGCTGCCAGGCGTGACGCCAGAGTTGCTGATACTGGTTTCTGATGATAAAGCTGTTCATCAGCGCCCGCTGGTATCCTGACAGCGCGGTCACAATCATGATCATCAACACCATTGCCAGCATCACTTCCGGCAGGCTAAAGCCACGCTGTCTGTTCAGGGGATCTGACATAGTGCCTGCTCCTTTAGCGGACAAAAATCGCTCCAGCCATGCGCCGAATATTCGATATTGTCATCAATAATCGCCCCCTGCCGCCATAACGATACCCCTTCATAATGGACTATAAGCAGCACGAAATTATTAGTAAGCAGTCGCAGGCAAACCGCGGCATCCTGCGTGGTATAACGCCGACACTGTGCGGCGAGTTGTAAGCGCCAGGGCTGCATACGCCCCCATTCCATCGCAGATTGCACCACCGCCTGGCGCTGCAGAGCCTGACTTTGCGTGACCACTCGCGAAGCAAAACGGGACTCCTGCCTGCTAACGCCTTGCAGCAGAAGGCTACCGAGCACCAGCAGTAACAGGACCATCGCTAAAGATGAAACGCCCCGCTCACGGTTCACAGGTTGAATCCTGTCACGCTGTAGACTGCTTCAATAACCTTTTGTGGTTCGACATTGTTCACTCCGCGCAAACGCAGCGTAAGGAGCGGGGAATATCCGCTGATATTCAGACGTTCAACCTGAAATGCCTCAATCTGTATCGTGGCTGGATCGGACATTTTCTCCCACCCTTTTCCATTGCAGTCCGTTACTCCCCGCAGGGTCTCCAGTACCTTGTCCTGTAAACGAAATCCAATCGTATCGGCCTCTTTCGCGGGACTGCTCTCCCAAATGCCGTTGCTATTGGCATCCCAGCGCGCAATGACACAGTCGCCCTTAGCCGATATCTCCAGCCCTTCTCCGACACAGTTTCCGCGGCAATACCCTGCCCGCTGAAGATGCTTCGCCACGGTGTATACCCGCTGCCATATTTCATCTTCAAGCGCTAACTGGCGCGTGTTGCGCAGGATCTCTCGCTGCAGCGCGGGTAAAAATCGCGCTGAGCTAAGCAATAAAACGCTGCTAATCGCCATAGCAATCAGCACCTCCAGGAGTGAAAAGCCCCGTTCATTTACTGACATAACCTGGCCTCATCTTTCTCGCAAAGCCTGATTCGCCCCCAGCCAGACACCACCACGCGCCATTCCCCTGTCGTATTTTTCAGGCGAATATGTCCAGCCCATGCCGTATTGCGCAGACCAAAAAAGGCCAGTGAAGGCGTTATCTCTGCCATTTCGACATCGTCCCAGGGCGGTGTAAAAACCAAGGGCGAAACGGGTAGACACGTGGTTTGCACAGCAGCAGAGCTGACAAAACACCAGGATGTGCCATCCCGAATCACGCTGATGACGTGATCGCGGTTACGCCAGTTAGCATCTTCACGCAGTTGCAGCAGGTAATCTCGCACCTGAATGGCGGTTTGCCATAGCCGCTGTTGCTGCTGCCAGCGCTGCCAACCATACAGCCCCGAGGCGCCAAGCGCCGCGACGATCAGCATCGCAATCAGGGTTTCGAGAAGCGTGTAGCCGTGTTGTTTTTTCATGTCGCCAGTATGGCGTGAGGAAAATGAATAACGAGCGGGAAATTCGGTTTCTACGGCGAGCTACGAGGAATATTTGTCGCGTTGCAGGTCGTTGCAATATTTCAGGAACCCACGCCGAAGAACGCGATTTGAGACAAATAAATATCCTCCGGCATAGCCGGAGGGATGCACCTATAAGGCTCTGTTACCAGCCGCGCCCTAACAGGCGCATACGATCTGACATTTGCATCAGACTTCGTTACTTACGGCCCGTAAACG
>NZ_JBNDJN010000005.1:0-436740 GCF_050434985.1 Citrobacter sp. 506 | reverse complement strand
TCAGAGACTTGGTATTCATTTTTCGTCTTGCGACGTTAAGAATCCGTATCTTCGAGTGCCCACACAGATTGTCTGATAAATTGTTAAAGAGCAGTGCCGCTTCGCTTTTTCTCAGCGGCGCGGGGTGTGCATATTACGCCATCCCGCTGGAGAGTCAAGCGTTTATTTTCGCTTTTCTCCGCTGACCCGGCGGTTTGTAATCCGTTGTTCCGTGTCAGTGGAGGCGCATTATAGGGAGTTATTTCAGGCTGACAAGGGGAAATTTAAAATAACTTTCCGAGTGCGTGTTTTTTCAGCAAAACCACCATTAACATGCCATAAAATAAGCAAATTGCCGTTTTTGCAGCCGCAATAACACTTCCAGGTGGCATACTAATGAATAAGAAATAAAGTAAGGAAAACCATTCATGCCGTTAAATGCCCAACAGCTAGCCGCACAGAAAAACCTGTCCTACGTTCTGGCCGAAAAGCTGGCTCAGCGAATATTAAAAGGTGAATACGCACCGGGCGCTATATTGCCTGGCGAAATAGAGCTGGGCGATCAGTTTGGCGTGAGTCGTACCGCGGTAAGAGAAGCGGTAAAGACGTTAACGGCAAAAGGTATGGTATTACCGCGCCCGCGTATTGGTACACGCGTCATGCCGCAGGCAAACTGGAACTTCCTCGACCAGGAGCTGCTCACCTGGTGGATGACAGAAGATAATTTCTCTCAGGTCATTAAACATTTTCTGGTGATGCGTATCAGCCTGGAGCCTCAGGCGTGTTTACTGGCGGCGACTATAGGTACGGCAGAACAGAAAGCGCATCTCAACACGCTGATGGAAGAAATGGTCGAGCTGAAAAGAAACTTCAGACGCGAGCGTTGGATTGAGGTTGATATCGCCTGGCATGAACACATCTATGAAATGAGTGCGAACCCGTTCCTTATCTCCTTCGCGTCACTCTTCCATTCCGTTTACCAGACCTACTTTACCTCTATTACCTATAACGACGTGGTCAAGCTGGATTTACACCAGGCCATTGTCGACGCAATAGATGAGAGCGATGGCGATCGCGCCTTCGCTGCCTGTCAGGCATTGCTGATAGCACCGAACGTGCTACCGGATAAATAATATGTCAGAAAAGAAATCACGCAGTATGGCCGGGCTACCGTGGATAGCAGCCATGGCCTTTTTTATGCAGGCACTAGACGCCACGATCCTCAATACCGCCTTACCCGCAATAGCACACAGCCTTAACCGCTCTCCGCTCGCCATGCAGTCGGCCATTATCAGTTACACCCTGACGGTCGCGATGCTGATCCCGGTGAGTGGATGGCTGGCAGACAGGTTCGGTACCCGGCGCGTCTTTATGATAGCTGTTAGCCTGTTTACGCTGGGTTCGCTGGCCTGTGCGCTGTCCAGCTCCCTAAGCGAACTGGTGATTTTCCGCGTCATTCAGGGCATTGGCGGCGCCATGATGATGCCCGTTGCCCGTCTGGCATTATTACGTGCTTACCCCCGCAGCGAACTGCTTCCCGTGCTTAACTTCGTAACCATGCCTGGACTTGTGGGGCCGATTTTAGGTCCAGTATTGGGCGGTGTACTGGTCACGTGGGCCAGTTGGCACTGGATCTTCCTGATTAATATTCCAATTGGGGTTGCCGGTATCTTCTATGCCCGCAAATATATGCCGAACTTCACCACGCCGCGCCGCGGTTTTGATATGACCGGTTTCTTTCTGTTTGGTTTGAGCCTGGTGTTGTTTTCCAGCGGGGTAGAGCTGTTCGGTGAGAAGCTTGTCGAGACCTGGATAGCGCTCAGCATTATTCTTGCCAGCATTCTGTTACTGCTCGCCTACATTCGCCACGCGCGTCGTCACCCAACGCCGCTTATATCGCTTCCTATATTTAAGACCCGAACTTTTTCCGTCGGGATCGCCGGAAACCTTGCCACTCGTCTGGGTACAGGGTGCGTGCCCTTCTTAATGCCGCTGATGTTGCAGGTAGGCTTTGGATACCCGGCGCTGATAGCCGGTTGCATGATGGCGCCAACGGCGCTGGGATCAATACTGGCGAAATCAATGGTGACGCAGGTGCTGCGCCGGCTCGGCTACAGAACCACACTGGTGGGTGTTACGGTATTTATCGGCCTGATGATTGCGCAGTTCGCATTGCAATCTCCCGCCATGCCGGTCTGGATGTTGATCCTGCCGTTGTTCATTTTGGGTATGGCGATGTCCACCCAGTTTACCTCCATGAATACCATCACTCTGGCAGACCTGACCGATGAAAACGCCAGCAGCGGCAACAGTGTGCTGGCCGTTACTCAGCAGTTATCAATCAGTTTAGGGGTCGCCATCAGCGCTGCCGTTCTGCGTATCTATGAAGGTATGGAAGGAACCAATACGGTCGAGCAGTTCCACTACACCTTTATGACGATGGGCGCTATCACGGTAGTGTCTGCGCTGATGTTCATGCTGCTAAAAGCAAAAGATGGACGTAACCTGATTAAAGAGCGACATAATCCTAAACCGACCCCCGCTCCATCAAAACAGGAGTAAGTTGCAGGCGCTGTTGCTGTAATGCGGGCTGCGCCATCCGGTGGATTAATACATCGATGGCCAGTTCGCCCAGTTCATCTTTTGGTTGATGGATGGTCGTCAGCGGCGGCGTCATATAGCGCGCCAGCTCGATATCATCATAACCCACCACCGCCATATCCTGCGGAATGCGCAATCCCGATTGGTACAGAGCCTGATACGCGCCAACCGCCATGGCATCATTGCCGGTAAAAACGGCCTGCGGTCGCTGTTTATGCGACAGCAACGTTTGCATAGCTTCAAAGCCGCCGCCGAACTCAAAGTCACCGGTAATCTCGTAACCTTCCGGGACCGGCAACCCCGCCCGCTTCATTGCCGCCCGATATCCTTCCAGACGTAAACGCGCCGGAGTTTTATCCAGCGGCCCGGTGATGCAGGCAATGCGCGTAAAACCTTTTTCGATAAGATGTTGAGTGGCTAAATCCCCGCCCAACAGGGAGTTATCCTGGATCAGATCGCTTTCACCATCAAAAGGCGACCAGTCCATCATGACGGTCGGTATAGAAGGATAGCGTTGCATGATCTCCCTGGAAGGTTGATGTGTTTCCGTGCAGAGCAGCAGCAAGCCGTCCACCCGTTTTTGCATTAACGTTTCCAGATTACGGTTCATGCGCTGTTCATCACCTTCGGTATTGCACAGCACCAGGCTGTAACCGCGTTCAAAACAACTACGTTCAACGCCGCGCACCAGCTCGGAATAAAAGGGGTTGGTACTGGCAGTGATTAACATGCCAATAGTGTGGGTCTGGTTTAACTTGAGACTACGCGCCAGTGCTGAGGGCGCGTAGTTAAGCTCTTTAATCGCCGCTTCAACTTTGTCAGTGACAGACTCACTGACAAAGCGATCTTTATTAATGACGTGAGAAACCGTCGACGTGGAAACCCCCGCCAGGCGGGCGACGTCCTTCATTGTAGCCAAGCGTTACCTCTGTTGACTTAAAAACGCTTCTATTTCTTCGCGCCATGGAACGGAAGGCTGAGCGCCCTTACGGGTGACCGCAATCGCCGCAGCGGCATGTGCAAATCGGATCGCTTCAGGCAGCGGAGTCTCTTCCAGTAACGCTGTAATTAACGCGCCGTTAAAGGTATCCCCAGCGGCGATGGTATCAACGGCGTCCACTTTAAACCCTGGCACACGCTGACCTTCACCATTTACGCTGGCCCACACACCGCGACTGCCTAAGGTAATCAGTACAGTATGGATCCCCTTCGCGTGCAATGCATGCGCAGCTTTGGCCGCGTCTTCATCGTTTTCAACCCGGATTCCCGTGAGCTTTTCAGCCTCGGTTTCATTCGGGGTAATAATATCCACCAGCGCCAGCAGTTCGTCAGAAAGTTCACGTGCCGGGGCCGGGTTAAGGGCTACCGTGGTCTTATTTTGATGTGCAATCTTTGCCGCAGCCAGTACGCTTTCGATCGGCGACTCTAACTGCATCAGTAAGGCAGACGCCTGGGCAATACGCTCATGCTGAGCTTCCACCAGCGCAGGCGAAAGTGCCGCGTTCGCACCAGCATGAATGCCGATGACGTTCTCACCTTCACCATTCACAAAAATCAACGCCACACCGGTCGATTCCCCCGAAATTACGCTAATCGGCGCAATATCGATATTATCTTTGGCTAACTGTTTACGAACACTTTCGCCAATATCATCATCACCCGTACAGGCAATAAATGCGATATTCGCGCCACTACGCCCCGCAGCAACAGCCTGATTCGCGCCTTTACCACCAAATGCGACCTGATAATGGTTACCGGTTACGGTTTCACCAGGTGTCGGGAAAGAGTTAAGGTTGAGGATGTGATCGGCATTGATACTGCCAAGAACAACGAGGTTGCCTGCGGTTTTCATATTTGGTGTTCCAAGTCAAAGTGCGCCACCGGATTAGGGTGGCGCGTGCCCTGCTTTTCTTTTTACGCTTTCATCCCCAAAACCCGATACGGGGATGGCGTCTTTATGTCTCCATCAGGCCGCGAGCGACCTGAATCGGTATTACTGCTTGATGACCAGCTTCAGGTCAACCGGATATTTAGCCTGAACCTTCTCGCCTTTCAGGACTTTATCCGCAGTCTCAACGCCTTTCGCGCCGATCTGATCCGGCAGCTGAGCAATGGTCGCAGCCAGTTTGCCATCATTTACTGCTTTTTCGCCATCTGGAGTACCGTCAAATCCAACCACCATCACATCAGATTTACCCGCGGTTTGCAGTGCGCGCAGAGCACCCAACGCCATTTCATCGTTCTGGGCAAATACGGCCTGCACGTCAGGATGCGCGGTTAGCAGGTTCTGCATGACGTTCAGACCTTTGGTGCGGTCAAAGTCGGCCGGCTGGCTGGCCAGTACGTTAAATTTGTGTGCCGCAACAGCCTGCTGGAAACCTTCGCCACGCTCACGCGCCGCTGAAGTACCGGCAATACCCTGCAGTTCGATAACTTTCGCGCCTTCACCCGCTTTCTTCGCGATGTAATCGCCCGCAATCTTACCGCCCAGCACGTTATCAGATGCAATATGGCTTACTACTTCGCCTTTGGACGCAACGCGGTCAAGGGTGATAACCGGAATTTTCGCCTGGTTAGCCATCTTCACAGCGTTACCAACAGCATCGGAGTCCGTCGGGTTAATCAGCAGAATTTTAGTTCCACGAACCGTTAAATCCTGAACGTTAGCCAGCTCTTTCGCCGGGTTGTTCTGTGAGTCCAGAATCACCAGGTTGTAGCCCAGCTTATCGGCCTCTTTTTGCGCCCCATCCTTCAAAGAAACAAAGAACGGGTTGTTGAGGGTGGAGACCACCAGCGCAATGGTATCTTTCGCCATCGCATTCGCGCTCACGGTGGCGCTCAGCGCAACAGCAGAAATCAGGGTAGCCAGTTTTTTCATGTTCATATTTAAGATGTCCTGTAATCGTTGTTACTGCTTTTTGTTGTCTACCAGTACCGCCAGCAAAATCACCACCGCTTTGACGATCATCTGGTAATAGGAGGATACACCTAACAAATTCAAACCATTATTGAGGAAACCAAGAATCAATGCGCCGATCAGCGTCCCAACAATACGTCCTTTACCGCCCGCCAGGCTGGTACCACCTAACACCACCGCGGCGATAGCATCCAGCTCATAGCCAGTACCTGCCGTCGGTTGCGCAGAGGAGAGGCGCGCTACTTCAATGATGCCCGCCAGCGATGCCAGCAGACCACACAGGGAGTAAACGATAATTTTGATTTTACTTACGCTGATACCGGACAGGCGCGTTGCCGCTTCGTTACCGCCCAGCGCATAGATATAACGACCCAGACGAGTGTGGTGCAGCATGTACCACGCCGCGAGGAAGACAATCCCCATAATCCACACAGGCGTAGGGACGCCTAACGGACGACCAATACCAAACCAGCCAAACAGATCGGCATTGTCAGTAAACCCGGTATTAACCGGACTGCCGTTGGTGTATACCATGGTCACACCACGCAGCAGCAGCATCATCACCAGGGTCGCGATAAACGCCTGTACCCGGCCTTTCGCGACAATCACCCCAGTTACCGCGCCAATAGCAGCACCGAGCGCCAGGGCCGCAGCGACAGCCACCAGCGCATTGACTTCAATCCCTACAATGGAAGCCGCAACCGCACCGGTAAGCGCCAGCAAAGAACCGACAGACAGATCGATCCCCGACGTCAGGATAACCAGCGTCATGCCAACGGCCATGATGGCGTTCACCGACGTTTGCTGGAGGATGTTGAACAGGTTATTAACGGTAAAAAAGTTAGGGCTCATGGTGGAAACAATCGCGATCAGCACTAACAGAGCGATGAGCGACTTTTGTTCCAGAAGCCATGCTTTAGTGAAATAACGGCGACCAGAAACAGCCTGGGTAGTCATCTTTTTTACTCCTGATTCACGCGATTAAGCTTGCCCACAGCGGCAGCCATTAATACTTCCTGAGTGGCCTGCTCGCGAGTGAACTCACCGCCGAGATGCCCTTCATGCATAACGATAATTCGATCGCTCATGCCCAATACTTCTGGCATCTCAGAGGAGACCAGAATGATGCTCAGCCCATCGGCCTTAAACTGGTTGATAAGCTGATAGATTTCTTTTTTAGCCCCAACGTCAACGCCGCGCGTTGGTTCATCGAGGATCAGGACTTTTGGTCGGGTCATCAGACCGCGCGCAATCGCCACTTTCTGCTGATTACCGCCAGAAAGCAGACCGATAGCCTGTTCCATCGATGGCGTTTTAACATTGAACAGACGAATAAAATCACCTACCGCCTGCTGCTCGTCTTTATGTTTAAGGCTTCCACCAGCGCGACTGAAATAACGCAGCGCGGTTAGTGACATGTTCTCTTTCACCGACATGCCCAGCACTAAACCATCGCGTTTACGGTCTTCAGAAATATAGACGATGCCGTTAGCCAACCCATCCTGCGGCGAACGGGTGACCACTTCATGGCCATCAAGCGTGACGTAACCGCTGGTGCGCGGCAATGCGCCGTACAACACTTTCATCAGCTCGGTACGTCCGGCACCCATCAGCCCCGATACGCCAAGGATCTCGCCTTTACGCAGCGTGAATGAAACATCGTTTACGCCAGGGCCGCACAGGTTATCGACCTTAAGGCGAATATCACCCGGCGCTTTTTCCAGGCGCGGGTATTGATCTTCCAGCTTACGTCCCACCATCATTTCAATCAGCGAGTCTTCGGTCAGCGAGGCGACTTCACGCTCGGCAATAAACTGCCCGTCGCGAAAAACGGTCACGTCGTCACAAATCTCGAAGATCTCTTTCATGCGGTGAGAAATATAGACAATGCCGCGTCCCTGGGATTTAAGTTCGCGAATGACGCGGAACAGGGATTCGGTTTCGGTATCGGTGAGCGCATCCGTCGGTTCATCCATAATGATGACCTTCGATTCAAAGCTCAGCACTTTGGCAATTTCAACCATCTGCTGATCGCCAATCGACAGTTCACCGACCAGTCTGTCGCTTTTAAAGCGCAGATTCAGTTTGGCAAGCAGCAGATCGGCTTCGGCGTACATCTTCTTCCAGTCAATTTTGCCAAAGCGATTAACGAACTCACGGCCAAGAAAAATGTTCTCGGCGATAGTGAGTTGCGGGATCAAATTCAGCTCCTGGTGGATGATACCGATTCCAGCTTCCTGGGAGGATTTAGGGCCGTTAAAGGTGGTCTCTTTTCCCAACCACAATAAAGAACCGGCATCACGGGTATAGATCCCGGTCAGCACTTTCATCATGGTGGATTTGCCCGCGCCGTTTTCGCCCACCAGCGCCATTACGCGGCCTGGGTAGACATTCAGCGCGGCGCCGGATAGCGCTTTTACGCCCGGGAACGCTTTATCGATCCCTTTGAGTTGCAGTAATGCGTTCATGATGGCCTCAGAACGTGACGCCAGCACAGAGAATGATATTCGCATACGGAGAACACTCTCCGCTGCGAATTACCGCCTGACTGTCTGCGGTTTGTTTTTTGAATTGTTCATGCGTGGTGTAACGAATTTCTATGGTGTTTCCCTGGTGTTGTTGCAGTTGCTCAATGTGGCTGAGCAACGTTTCGTGGAGTTGCGGATTATGTTGTTTAATTTCCGTCGCGAGAATGGCCGCCTCGACCTGCATTTCACGTGTCACCACATCCAGTACCTGCATAAAAGAAGGTACGCCCTGGGTTAATGCCATATCGATACGCGTTGTGCTATTCGGGATGGGTAAACCTGCATCACACACCACCAGCGTATCGGTATGCCCCAGACGGGAGATCACCGATGAAATTTCAGAGTTGAGTACCGTGCCTTTCTTCATTTTCTTTCCCCACTAGCGAAACGTTTCGCTGAAGATAAGTGTAGAGCGAAGAGTGGACATAAAACCACCGCGAAGTTACGAAAATGTGATCGCCATCGAAACGTTTCGCAAGGATTATCATTCGATGAAATGAAAACTGGGAGGGACAAAACAAAACGCCCCCTTTCGCGATGAAAGAGGGCGTCGATGAGATTAAATCTCGACCTGAGTACCGAGCTCAATAACCCGGTTCGGTGGGATTTCAAACTGGTCCGGGGCGCGCAGCGCATTGCGTTGTAGTAGCAGATACAGCTTGCCGCGCAGACGCAGATACCATGGTCGTTTGCCAACAATCAACGACTCATGCGACATGAAGAACGAGGTTTCCATCATCCGACAGCTTAAGCCTTCCAGACCGCAGCGATGGAACACTTCTTCAACGTTCGGCGTTTCGCGCCAACCGTAGCTGGCCACCACGCGCCAGAAGGTGGGCGATAACTGCTCAATCTGCACCCTACGCACATTGTGAACATATGGCGCATCTTCCGTGCGCAGCGTCAGCAGAATAACGCGTTCATGCAGGACCTTGTTATGTTTGAGGTTATGCAGTAGCGCAAACGGGATGACGTTCAATGCACGAGACATGTACACCGCCGTTCCCGGCACGCGTACCGGTGGTGATTTCTCCAGAGAGGCAATCATCGCCTCCAGAGAATTGCCGTGCTCATGCATGCGACGCAGCAGACGGAAACGCTCGCTTTTCCAGGTAGTCATGATGGTGAACATCACCAGACCCAGCGTCAGAGGCAGCCAACCGCCGGAAATCAGTTTATCGAGGTTCGCGGAGAACAGCGGAACATCGACGCACAAGAACGCCACCAGGATCAGGAAGACGAAGTATTTATTCCAGTGCCAGTTTTTGCGCGCCACGGTGGTCGACAGAATTGAGGTCAGCACCATCGTCCCCGTCACCGCAATCCCGTACGCCGCAGCCAGATTGCTGGAGTGTTCAAAGCTCACAATCACAATAACCACTGCAAAATAGAGCATCCAGTTAACGAAAGGAATGTAGATCTGGCCCGACTCCATTTCCGAGGTATGGATGATACGCATCGGCGATAAATACCCCAGACGCACGGCCTGACGCGTCAGTGAGAAGACGCCGGAGATAACCGCCTGTGAAGCGATAACCGTTGCCAGCGCGGCGAGGATCAGGAGCGGTATCAGCGCCCAGTCCGGCGCCAGCAGGAAGAACGGGTTTTTAATCGCTTCAGGATGCTTTAACAGCAACGCCCCCTGACCAAAATAGTTCAGTACCAGCGAAGGCAATACCACGGAGAACCATGCCAGGCGAATCGGCAACTTACCAAAGTGGCCCATATCCGCATACAGCGCTTCAACACCGGTAATCGACAACACCACCGCACCCAGCGCAATAAAGGACAACGTTTTGAATTCGAGGAAGAAATGCACCGCCCAATATGGATTGAGCGCCTGCAGCACTTCCGGATTGCCAATAATACTGCGCACGCCTAACACCGCCAGCGTCAGGAACCACAACAGCATAATCGGCGCAAACAGCTTACCGACCATGCCGGTACCGTGTTTTTGAATCAAAAACAGCAGGGTCAGTACGATTATCGAGAGCGGAACAATCCAGGTATCCAGTTGCGGGGCAATGATCTCCAGACCTTCAATCGCCGACATCACCGAGATAGCAGGCGTTATCACCACTTCTCCATAGAAGAAGCTGCCGCCAATCAACCCCATAATCACCAGCATGGAGGTTGTTCGTGCTGAAGTATTACGCCCGGCCAATGACATCAGCGTCAGGATCCCGCCTTCTCCGGCGTTATCCGCGCGCATGACAAACGTCAGGTATTTAATGGAGACAACAAAGATCAGCAGCCAGAAAATCAGCGAGAGAAAGCCAAATACGGCGTCACGTTCAACGCCAAAACCAAACTGGCCGGACAAACATTCACGAAGCGTATAAAGTGGGCTGGTACCAATATCACCGTAGACAACCCCAATGGCCGCAAGGGTAATCGCAGACAATGATTGTTTATTATCAGTGCTCATAGACTCGTCTTTCGTTTATACACATCATCTTTCAAGCCACCTCCGCGTGGGCTGCATTCGTTATTCCCCCCATCCCAGAAGAAAACTCCATTGCCGCCTTGGTGCAGCTTGATTGATTTGGTGTATATATAAGAAATGTGTGCGTCGTCCCTTGGCCCACAAAAAGGCGCACAGTATGCACGATTAATCGCAAAATCGTACCCCTAAATGAGACCAGATTAATCTGGCTCAAAGAAAAATAAGCGCACCTTCAGTCTATTACTGCACTGGTGTGAAGCATCTATACTCGCTGTTTATGCAGTACATTTGGCGAAAGGACGCCACTTCATTATGGCTCACCCACATTTATTAGCGGAAAGAATTTCCCGTCTGAGCAATGCGCTGGAAAAGGGACTTTATGAACGTAGCCACGCCATTCGTCTGTGTCTGCTGGCTGCACTTAGCGGCGAGAGCGTTTTCTTATTAGGTCCTCCCGGGATCGCGAAAAGCTTAATTGCCCGCAGACTGAAATTTGCCTTTCAAAATGCTCGCGCCTTCGAATATCTGATGACGCGCTTCTCTACGCCGGAAGAGGTTTTCGGCCCGCTGTCCATTCAGGCGTTAAAAGACGAAGGTCGCTATGAACGCTTAACGGCAGGCTATCTCCCTGAAGCTGAAATCGTCTTTCTCGATGAAATCTGGAAGGCGGGACCGGCGATTCTTAACACCCTGCTGACCGCCATCAACGAACGCCACTTCCGCAACGGCGCGCATGAAGAGAAAATCCCGATGCGCCTGCTGGTGGCAGCCTCCAACGAACTGCCTGAAGCAGACAGCAGCCTGGAAGCGCTGTACGACCGTATGCTGATTCGTCTGTGGCTGGATAAAGTCCAGGACAAGGCCAACTTCCGCTCGATGCTGTTAAGTCAGCAGGATGAAAGCGACAATCCGGTCCCGGCATCGTTACAGGTAACGGATGAAGAGTATTACCAGTGGCAAAAGGACATTGGCGCCCTCACGCTTCCCGATCGCGTGTTTGAGCTTATTTTCATGCTGCGCCAGCAGTTGGACACGCTACCGAATGCCCCCTACGTGTCCGATCGTCGCTGGAAAAAAGCCATTCGCTTGCTCCAGGCCAGCGCCTTCTTTAGCGGACGTGATGCGGTAGTTCCCATCGATCTGATCCTGCTGAAAGACTGCCTGTGGTACGACGCACAAAGCCTGAATCTGATGCAGCAGCAGCTGGAAATATTGATGACCGGACACGCATGGCAACAACAAGCCATGCTGACCCGTCTGGGCAGTATTGTGCAGCGCCGCATTCAGCTCCAGCAGCAGCAGAGCGATAAAACAGCATTCACCGTGATCCGTCAGGGCGGCATGTTCAGCCGTCGTCCTCATTATGATTTACCGCCGGAGGCCACGTCTTCCGTCGTGACATTATTACTGCAAAAGCCCTTAAAGCTGCATGATATGGAAGTTATCCATATTGCTTTCGAACGTAGCGCGCTGGAACTGTGGTTAACCAAAGGCGGTGAGATCCGCGGAAAATTAAACGGCATTGGTTTTGCCCAGACGCTGAACATGGAAGTGGATAGCGCGCAGCACCTGGTTGTACGCGACGTCAGCTTACAAGGCTCTCGCCTGGCATTGCCCGGTACATCACAAGAGAGTATGCCCGCAGAAATAAAACAGGAGCTTGAAGCGCTCGATAACGAGTGGCATCAGCAGCACAGCGCATTTAGCGAGCAGCAAAAATGTCTGTTTATTCATAGCGACTGGTTAGGCCGCATTGAGGCCAGCCTGCAGGATGTCGGGGCACAAATCCGCCAGGCGCAACAATGCTGACCCTTGATACACTCAACATCATGCTGGCAGTCAGTGAAGAAGCGATGATCGAAGAGATGATCGTCGCCCTACTGGCTTCTCCGAAGATGGTGGTATTTTTTAACAAATTCCCTCGTCTTAAAAAAGCGATCACTGACGATATTCCCCGCTGGCGTGAATCTTTGCGTAGCCGCCTCAAAGATACCCATGTACCGCCGGAGTTAGCGGAAGAGGTTATATGCTATCAACAAAGCCAGCTCCTCTCTCATGCGCAGTTTATCGTCCAGCTACCGCAAATATTGTCGCTATTACACCACCTCCATTCGCCATGGGCCGGACAAGCGCAGCAGTTGGTCAATGACAACAGCGCGTTTACGCCTGCCCTACATACGCTTTTTCTCCAGCGCTGGCGCCTGAGCCTGGTGGTGCAAACCACAACGCTGAATCAGCAACTGCTGGAAGAAGAGCGCGAGCATTTGCTCAGTGAAGTACAGGAACGGATGACCCTTAGCGGGCAACTGGAACCCGTACTGGCAGAAAATGACAACGCCGCAGGCCGGTTGTGGGATATGAGCGCAGGTCAAATCAAGCGCGGTGATTATCAGTTGATGGTGAAATATGGCGAATTCCTGACGCAACAACCTGAACTCCAGCGTCTGGCTGAGCAGTTAGGCCGTTCCAGAGAAGCGAAATCCGTACCGCGAAAAGATGCGCCAATGGAAACCTTCCGTACCCTGGTGCGCGAACCGGCAACCGTCCCGGAGCAAGTAGATGGCATCCAGCAAAGCGACGATATCCTGCGCCTGCTGCCGCCGGAACTGGCCACGCTGGGCATTACCGAACTGGAATACGAGTTCTACCGACGACTGGTGGAAAAGCAGTTGTTGACCTATCGCCTGCACGGCGAAGCATGGCGTGAGAAAGTCACGGAACGCCCCGTGGTGCATCAGGATTTTGACGAGCAACCGCGCGGACCGTTTATCGTCTGCGTTGATACTTCGGGATCGATGGGCGGGTTTAATGAGCAGTGTGCGAAAGCCTTTTGCCTGGCGCTAATGCGCGTCGCCCTTGCCGATAACCGACGCTGTTTCATCATGCTGTTTTCAACAGAAGTAGTGCGCTATGAGCTATCCGGCCCGGAGGGCATCGAACAGGCGATCCGTTTTTTAAGTCAGCGCTTTCGCGGCGGTACCGATATTGCCAGCTGTTTTCGCGCCATTACTGAGCGCATGCAGGGTCGGGAATGGTTTGATGCTGATGCGGTGGTGATCTCAGATTTTATCGCACAGCGATTGCCCGATGAGGTTGTCAGCAAAGTGGGGGAATTACAGCGGGTGCACCAACACCGTTTTCACGCGGTGGCGATGTCAGCACATGGTAAACCCGGTATCATGCGCATTTTCGATCATATCTGGCGCTTTGATACCGGGATGCGAAGCCGCCTGCTCAGACGCTGGCGGCGTTAATTCTTACAACAGAGAGGCGACGCTTTCACGTACCTGTGCCGGCCATACGCCACACTGAACCTGACCAATGTGTGGTAATTGCAGCAACAGCATGGTCAGACGCGACTGCCCAATTCCTCCACCAATCGTCTGTGGCATTTCACCGCGCAGCAGCGCCTGGTGCCATTCCAGACTCAGACGATCTTCATCTCCGGTCAGAGACAGCTGATGTTTCAGAGCGTCAGCATCCACACGGATCCCCATAGAAGACAGCTCAAACGCATCTTCCAGTACCGGGTTCCAGACCAGAATATCACCGTTCAGACCGGCGTGACCCAGCTCGGACGCTGAACTCCAGTCATCATAATCCGGCGCACGTACATCATGGCGGTGACCGTCGCTGAGCTTGCCGCCGATCCCCACCAGGAATACCGCGCCCAGCTCTTTAGCAATCGCACGTTCACGACCTTTTGCGTCAAGACCCGGATAACGAGATAACAGTTCCTGGCTATGAACAAAGTGGATCTGCTCTGGCAGGAACGGTGCCAGACCAAACTCTTTGCTCACCGCAGCTTCGGTAGCCTTAATTCCCGCCCAGATAGCCTCTACCGTGCTTTTCAGAGTGGAGAATTGACGCTCGCCGTCGCCCATCACGCGCTCCCAGTCCCACTGGTCAACATACACTGAGTGCAGCGGGGAAAGGCGGTCTTCATCAGGACGCAGGGCCTTCATATGCGTGTACAGCCCTTCGCCTGCGCTAAAGTCGTGTTGTCCTAATGTTTGACGCTTCCACTTCGCCAGTGAATGAACCACTTCGAATTGAGCGTCTGGCAATGCTTTAACCTTCACCTGCACCGCTTTTTCACAGCCCGACAAGTTATCTTGCGTGCCATCTCCTACGCGGCTGAGGATCGGAGCCTGAACTTCGATCAGACCTAAACGCTCTTCCAGCTGACGAGAAAAATGAGATTTTACGAAGCTAATTTGACGTTGTTTGGCAATGTAAGCGGTTTTCATTATGTGTACTCCTGTGTCCTGTTGCCTATGATTAAGCAACAGAATGTAGGTAATATTCAATAATCAACAAACAAAAAGCCGTCTTCGATTTTGATTCGTTAAAATTAACGTCTAAAATAGAGGGAATCATTAATCTACATAAGAAAAACCTATGGAAAATTATCAGATCGACAATCTGGACCGCGGCATTCTTGACGCCCTGATGGAAAATGCCCGAACGGCCTATGCCGAATTGGCCAAACAGTTCGGCGTTAGCCCGGGGACAATTCACGTTCGCGTAGAGAAGATGAAGCAGGCCGGGATTATTACCGGCGCGCGGATTGATGTTAGTCCCAAACAGTTAGGCTATGACGTCGGTTGCTTTATCGGCATCATCCTGAAAAGTGCGAAAGACTATCCGTCAGCGTTGGCCAGACTGGAAAGCCTCGATGAGGTGACCGAAGCGTATTACACCACCGGGCACTACAGCATCTTTATAAAGGTGATGTGCAAGTCGATCGACGCGTTACAGCAGGTACTTATCAACAAGATCCAAACAATTGATGAAATTCAGTCCACGGAGACCCTGATCGTCCTGCAAAACCCGATCATGCGTACCATCAAGCCATGATCGCTTTTTTTAATCCCCTATTTTTCCACAGGTAGATCCCAGCTCGCTCACAGCGTACAATACGCCCTCTTTATAAAGGTGGGCGATCATGGCAGAAATCACTCTTATCAGCGGCAGCACGCTTGGCAGTGCGGAATATGTAGCAGAGCATCTGGCTGAAAAACTGGACGACGCGGGTTTTTCCAGCGAAATACTGCATGGGCCAATGCTTGAAGAGGTCCCGACTGATGGGATCTGGCTGATTATTAGCTCCACGCACGGTGCGGGAGACATTCCTGACAACCTGCAGCCTTTATATGATGCCTTATGCGAGCAAAAACCGGACCTTTCACAAGTGCACTTTGGTGCAATCGGGATCGGCAGTCGTGAATATGACACCTTTTGCGGCGCAATCGACAAGCTGGAAGCTGAACTGAAAGCCTGCGGGGCAAAACAGATCGGCGAAACGCTCAGGATCAACGTACTGGAACATGAAATTCCGGAAGATCCAGCTGAAATTTGGCTGGGATCCTGGCATCCATTGCTCAGAGATTTGTAAAGATCGTACTTTTTTATGTGGATAACTCTGGTTAAAAGCTTGGATCAACCGGTAGTTATCCCAAGAACAACCGTTGTTCAGTTTTTGAGTTGTGTATAACCCTTCATTCTGCTCCCAGCTTATACGGGCCAGGATCACCGATCATTCACAGCTAATGATCCTCAACAACCTGTTGATCTTATTCAAAGGATCGCCCTTATCCACAGAAAGTTGCGATCCTAATAAGAGATCACAATAAAACAGATCTCTAAATAAAAAGATCTTCTTTTTAATACCCAGGATCCCAGGGCTTTCTCGATCGACTAAAGTTGAGTAGAATCCACGGCCCGGGCTTCAATCCACTTTCACACCGCGTTATGCGAGGCAATTACCATGTTTTATCAGGATCCTTTTGACGTCATCATCATTGGCGGGGGTCATGCAGGCACCGAGGCCGCAATGGCCGCGGCGCGAATGGGTCAACAGACTCTGCTTTTGACACACAATATCGACACTCTGGGACAGATGAGCTGCAACCCGGCGATCGGCGGTATTGGGAAGGGACACCTGGTAAAAGAAGTGGATGCGCTTGGTGGGTTGATGGCAAAAGCGATCGACCATGCAGGTATCCAGTTTAGGATACTAAACGCCAGCAAAGGGCCAGCCGTTCGTGCTACCCGAGCTCAGGCCGACCGTGTGCTCTATCGCCAGGCAGTACGCACCGCACTCGAGAATCAACCCAACTTGATGATCTTCCAACAGGCGGTTGAAGATCTGATTGTTGAAAACGATCGTGTTGTGGGTGCAGTGACCCAAATGGGACTGAAGTTCCGTGCCAAAGCGGTTGTGTTAACCGTAGGGACTTTTCTTGACGGCAAAATTCATATTGGTCTGGACAACTACAGCGGCGGCCGTGCTGGCGATCCGCCGTCTATCCCGCTGTCACGCCGTCTGCGTGAACTGCCTTTGCGCGTCAGCCGCCTGAAAACCGGTACGCCGCCGCGTATCGATGCACGCACTATTGATTTTAGCGTGCTCGGCCAGCAAAACAGCGATAACCCGATGCCGGTCTTCTCATTCTTGGGCGATGCTTCTCAACATCCGCGTCAGATGCCGTGTTACATCACGCATACCAATGAGAGAACCCATGACGTGATCCGCAATAACCTCGATCGTAGCCCGATGTACGCTGGCGTGATCGAAGGTATCGGTCCGCGCTACTGCCCGTCGATCGAAGACAAAGTGATGCGCTTTGCCGATCGTAATCAGCATCAGATCTTCCTCGAGCCGGAAGGACTGACGTCTAACGAAATTTAT
Organism: Citrobacter sp. 506; assembly: GCF_050434985.1. NCBI lineage: Bacteria > Pseudomonadati > Pseudomonadota > Gammaproteobacteria > Enterobacterales > Enterobacteriaceae > Citrobacter > Citrobacter sp. 506. The sequence continues at coordinate 419,575 of NZ_JBNDJN010000005.1, read as the reverse complement.
CCGAATGGTATCTCCACCAGCTTGCCGTTCGATGTGCAGATGCAAATTGTCCGCTCCATGCAGGGAATGGAAAATGCCAGAATCGTCCGTCCTGGCTACGCGATTGAGTATGACTTCTTCGATCCGCGCGACCTGAAACCCACTCTGGAAAGCAAATTCATCCAGGGTCTGTTCTTTGCGGGCCAGATTAACGGTACTACCGGTTACGAAGAAGCTGCCGCGCAAGGGATGCTGGCGGGTCTGAACGCCGCACGCTTGTCTGCTGAGAAAGACGGCTGGGCACCGCGTCGCGATCAGGCTTATCTTGGTGTACTGGTGGACGATCTGTGTACGCTTGGCACCAAAGAACCGTACCGTATGTTCACCTCACGCGCAGAATACCGTTTGATGCTGCGCGAAGATAACGCCGACCTGCGTCTGACCGAAATTGGTCGTGAACTGGGTCTGGTGGACGACGAGCGCTGGGCTCGTTTCAACGAGAAGCTGGAGCGTATCGAACAGGAACGTCAGCGTCTTAAATCAACCTGGGTAAATCCGTTAGCGGAATCTGCAGCAGAAGTGAATGCTCACCTGGCTACGCCTTTGTCTCGTGAAGCCAGCGGTGAAGATCTCCTGCGCCGCCCGGATATGACCTATGCTCAGTTGACCTCTTTATCTGCGTTCGCACCAGCGCTCGACGATGCTCAGGCCGCGGAACAGGTTGAGATTCAGGTGAAATACGAAGGGTATATCGCCCGTCAGCAGGAAGAAATCGAAAGACAACAGCGTAATGAGAACACCCTGTTGCCTGCAACGCTGGATTATCGTCAGGTCTCAGGCTTGTCGAATGAAGTTATCGCCAAGCTGAACGATCACAAACCGGTATCGATCGGCCAGGCATCGCGTATTTCTGGCGTAACGCCTGCCGCCATTTCCATTCTGCTGGTATGGCTGAAGAAACAAGGTATGCTGCGCCGCAGCGCTTGATAACACTATTTTGGCGGCGGGCGCTTCGCCTGCCCGCCCTACAAATTTGTAGTCCCGATAAGCTATAGCGCATCGGGAAATTGATTATGAACAGGTAACGACCGTGCTCAACAAACTCTCTCGTCTGCTGGCTGATGCTGGTATTTCTCTTACCGATCACCAGAAAAATCAGCTGATTGCGTATGTCGATATGCTGCACAAATGGAACAAAGCGTACAATTTGACGTCGGTACGGGATCCCAACGAAATGCTGGTGCGCCATATTCTGGACAGTATTGTCGTCGCGCCGTATCTGAAGGGGGAGCGTTTTATTGACGTGGGTACGGGACCGGGCCTGCCGGGTATTCCTCTCTCTATCGTGCGCCCTGAAGCGCATTTCACACTGCTGGATAGTCTGGGAAAACGCGTCCGTTTCTTGCGTCAGGTGCAGCATGAGCTTGCGCTTACTAACATCACTCCTGTGCAAAGCCGAGTTGAAGAATTCCCTTCAGAGCCGCCGTTCGATGGGGTCATTAGCCGTGCGTTCGCGTCACTTACTGATATGGTGAGTTGGTGCCATCATTTGCCTGGACTGGATGGGCGTTTTTATGCGCTAAAAGGGCAGTTGCCAGAAGATGAAATTGCTACGTTGCCTGCAGAATTCAGCGTCGAGTTGGTCGAAAAATTACGCGTTCCGCAACTGGATGGTGAACGTCATCTGGTGGTTATTAAGCCAAACAAAATTTAATTTTTATCAAAAAAAATAGAAAAAAAACGGCTATTCAGGTGTTAAAAGTCATAGGGAATAGTGTGGTTAAATGTCGTTACAATTCACTAGCGCCTTACGGTTTTGCATCATAACTATAACGTACCGTTTTTTGTTAAAAGCGAAACAAGTCAGCTGTGAAAATATCAGTCTGCTAAAAATAGAACGTAAGAACCACCCGTTATGTTAATTTTTTATTATAAATGTCAATGCGTGGTTTTTTTGTTGTTAGCTGTTGTTTTTGAAATAGTGGCTATTTTTACGCTTAAATATCAAAAAGATGAAAAGGCATCATTTGCCACGTAAATAAATTATGCGAAGGTGAATATGTTCAATATGTGATCTGGTGCACGCTTTGCCGCCAGTATTTACGCGGCATTTGCAGTTTTGCATGATCGTTCACAGTTTGCTTAAAAGTGATAAATGTGGGGTAGCGAAAAATATTTAAACATTTATTCACTTTTTAGCTACTTATTGTTTGAAATCACGAAGGCGCACCGTATAATTTGACCGCTTTTTGATGCTTGACTCTAAGCCATAAAGAACGTTTTATACGACACGCGGCATACCTCGAAGGGAGCAGGAGTAAAAACGTGATGTCTATGTCGCTCTTGAGTCGAAACGTTGCTCGTAAGCTTTTGCTCACACAGTTTCTGGCGGTAATAGCAAGTGGATTGCTGTTTAGCCTCAAAGACCCTTTCTGGGGCATCTCCGCATTGTGCGGTGGATTGGCAGTGTTACTGCCTAATGTGTTGTTTATGATATTTGCCTGGCGTCACCAGGCGCATACACCAGCTAAAGGCCGAGTAGCCTGGACGTTCGCCTTCGGCGAAGCCTTCAAGGTGTTAGCTATGCTGGTTTTGCTGGTGGTGGCGTTGGCTGTTTTGAAAGCGGTATTCATGCCGCTGATCGTTACGTGGGTTTTGGTGCTGGTGGTTCAGATACTGGCGCCGGCTGTAATTAACAACAAAGGGTAAAGGCATCATGGCTTCAGAAAATATGACGCCGCAGGATTACATAGGACACCATCTGAATAACCTTCAGTTGGACCTACGTACATTCTCGCTGGTGGATCCGCACAACCCCCCAGCCACCTTCTGGACGCTCAATATTGACTCCATTTTCTTCTCGGTGGTTCTGGGTCTGTTGTTCCTGCTTATGTTCCGTAGCGTAGCTAAAAAGGCGACCAGCGGCGTACCAGGTAAATTTCAGACCGCGATTGAGCTGGTAATCGGCTTTGTGCATGGTAGCGTGAAAGACATGTACCATGGCAAAAGCAAGCTGATTGCTCCGCTGGCCCTGACGATTTTCGTCTGGGTATTCCTGATGAACTTGATGGATTTGCTGCCTATCGACCTGCTGCCGTACATCGGTGAGCATATCTTTGGCCTGCCGGCTCTGCGTGTAGTTCCGTCTGCCGACGTGAACATCACCCTGTCGATGGCGCTGGGCGTATTTATCCTCATTCTGTTCTACAGCATCAAAATGAAAGGCATCGGCGGCTTCGCGAAAGAGTTGACGCTGCAGCCGTTCAATCACTGGGCGTTCATCCCTGTCAACTTAATCCTTGAAGGGGTAAGCCTGCTGTCCAAACCAATTTCTCTTGGTCTGCGACTGTTCGGCAACATGTATGCCGGTGAGCTGATTTTCATTCTGATTGCTGGTCTGTTGCCGTGGTGGTCACAGTGGATCCTGAATGTGCCATGGGCCATTTTCCACATACTGATTATCACGCTGCAAGCCTTCATATTTATGGTTCTGACGATTGTCTATCTGTCGATGGCATCTGAAGAGCATTAATTTACCAACACTACTACGTTTTAACTGAAACAAACTGGAGACTGTCATGGAAAACCTGAATATGGATCTGCTGTACATTGCTGCCGCTGTGATGATGGGTCTGGCGGCAATCGGTGCTGCGATCGGTATCGGCATCCTCGGGGGTAAATTCCTGGAAGGCGCAGCGCGTCAACCGGATCTGATTCCTCTGCTGCGTACTCAGTTCTTTATCGTTATGGGTCTGGTGGATGCAATCCCAATGATCGCTGTAGGTCTGGGTCTGTACGTGATGTTTGCTGTCGCGTAGTAAGCGTTGCTTGAATTAAGAGCAATATCAGAACGTTAACTAGATAGAGGCATTGTGCTGTGAATCTTAACGCAACAATCCTCGGCCAGGCCATCGCGTTTGTCCTGTTCGTTCTGTTCTGCATGAAGTACGTATGGCCGCCTTTAATGGCTGCCATCGAAAAACGTCAAAAAGAAATTGCTGACGGCCTTGCTTCTGCAGAACGAGCACATAAGGATCTTGACCTTGCAAAGGCCAGCGCGACCGACCAGCTGAAAAAAGCGAAGGCGGAAGCTCAGGTAATCATCGAGCAGGCGAACAAACGCCGTGCTCAGATCCTGGACGAAGCTAAAACTGAAGCAGAGCAGGAACGTACTAAAATCGTGGCACAGGCGCAGGCGGAAATTGACGCCGAGCGTAAACGTGCTCGCGAAGAGCTGCGTAAGCAAGTTGCTATCCTGGCTGTTGCTGGCGCCGAGAAGATCATCGAACGTTCCGTGGATGAAGCTGCTAATAGCGACATCGTGGACAAACTTGTCGCTGAACTGTAAGGAGGGAGGGGCTGATGTCTGAATTTATTACGGTAGCTCGCCCCTACGCCAAAGCAGCTTTTGACTTTGCCGTTGAGCACCAAAGCGTTGACCGTTGGCAGGATATGCTGACGTTTGCCGCTGAGGTGACGAAAAACGAACAAATGGCAGAGCTTCTCTCTGGCGCGCTGGCGCCGGAAACGCTCGCTGAGTCGTTTATCGCCGTGTGCGGTGAGCAGTTGGACGAAAGCGGCCAAAACCTGATTAGGGTAATGGCTGAAAATAACCGTCTGAATGCGCTCCCGGATGTTCTTGAGCAGTTTATTCATCTGCGTGCAGCTAGTGAGGCTATCTCTGAGGTAGAAGTCACTTCTGCCAATGCACTGAGTGATGAACAGCTTACGAAGATTAGTGCAGCGATGGAAAAACGTCTGTCACGCAAAGTTAAGCTGAATTGCAAAATCGATAAGTCTGTAATGGCAGGCGTAATCATCCGAGCGGGTGATATGGTCATTGATGGCAGCGTACGCGGCCGTCTTGAGCGCCTTGCAGACGTCTTGCAGTCTTAAGGGGACTGGAGCATGCAACTGAATTCCACCGAAATCAGCGAACTGATCAAGCAGCGCATTGCTCAGTTCAATGTTGTGAGCGAAGCTCACAACGAAGGTACTATTGTTTCTGTAAGTGACGGTGTTATCCGCATTCACGGCCTGGCCGATTGTATGCAGGGTGAGATGATTTCCCTGCCGGGTAACCGTTACGCTATCGCACTGAACCTGGAGCGCGACTCCGTAGGTGCCGTTGTGATGGGTCCATACGCTGACCTCGCCGAAGGCATGAAGGTTAAGTGTACGGGTCGTATTCTGGAAGTTCCGGTTGGCCGTGGCCTGCTGGGTCGTGTGGTGAACACTCTGGGTTCCCCAATTGACGGTAAAGGTCCGGTTGATAACGATGGCTTCTCGCCAATCGAAGTTATCGCACCAGGCGTAATCGAACGTCAGTCCGTCGACCAGCCAGTACAGACAGGTTATAAATCTGTTGATGCCATGATCCCAATCGGTCGTGGCCAGCGTGAGCTGATCATCGGTGACCGTCAGACAGGTAAAACCGCGATGGCAATCGACGCCATCATCAACCAGCGTGATTCCGGTATCAAATGTGTGTACGTGGCTATCGGCCAGAAAGCGTCCACCATTTCTAACGTGGTTCGTAAACTGGAAGAACACGGCGCACTGTCCAACACCATCGTTGTTGTGGCGACCGCGTCTGAATCTGCTGCTCTGCAATACCTGGCGCCATATGCCGGTTGCGCAATGGGCGAATACTTCCGTGACCGCGGTGAAGACGCGCTGATCGTTTACGATGACCTGTCTAAACAGGCTGTTGCTTACCGTCAGGTTTCCCTGCTGCTCCGTCGTCCACCAGGACGTGAAGCATTCCCGGGCGACGTATTTTACCTCCACTCCCGTCTGCTGGAGCGCGCATCCCGCGTAAACGCGGAATACGTTGAGAAGTTCACCAATGGTGAAGTTAAAGGTAAAACCGGCTCCCTGACCGCTCTGCCGATTATCGAAACCCAGGCGGGTGACGTTTCTGCGTTTGTTCCGACCAACGTAATTTCCATTACAGATGGTCAGATCTTCCTGGAAACCAACCTGTTCAACTCCGGTATTCGTCCGGCAGTTAACCCGGGTATCTCCGTATCTCGTGTAGGTGGCGCAGCGCAGACCAAGATCATCAAGAAACTGTCCGGTGGTATTCGTACCGCACTGGCGCAGTATCGTGAACTGGCAGCGTTTTCTCAGTTCGCTTCCGACCTGGATGAAGCTACTCGTAAGCAGCTGAGCCACGGTCAGAAAGTAACTGAACTGCTGAAGCAGAAACAGTATGCCCCAATGTCTGTAGCACAGCAGGGTGTGGTGCTGTTTGCGGCTGAACGCGGTTACCTCGAAGATGTGGAACTGGCGAAAATCGGTAGCTTTGAAGCCGCTCTGCTGGCTTACGTTGACCGTGACCACGCTCCGCTGATGCAAGAGATCAACCAGTCCGGTGGCTATAACGATGAAATCGAAGGCAAGCTGAAAGCTATCCTCGATTCCTTCAAGGCAACCCAGTCCTGGTAACGTCTGGCGGTCTGCTTTAGGGCGGACCGCAAGGCATTGAGGAGAAGCTCATGGCCGGCGCAAAAGAGATACGTAGTAAGATCGCAAGCGTCCAGAACACGCAGAAGATCACTAAAGCGATGGAGATGGTCGCCGCTTCCAAAATGCGTAAATCGCAGGATCGCATGGCGGCCAGCCGTCCTTATGCAGAGACCATGCGCAAAGTGATTGGTCACCTTGCGAATGGTAATCTGGAATATAAGCACCCTTACCTGGAAGAACGCGACGTTAAGCGCGTGGGCTACCTGGTGGTGTCGACCGACCGTGGTCTGTGCGGTGGCTTGAACATTAACCTGTTCAAAAAGCTGCTGGCGGATATGAAAGCATGGTCCGATAAAGGCGTTCAGTGCGATATCGCAATGATCGGCTCTAAGGGCGTGTCTTTCTTTAACTCCGTTGGCGGTAATGTGATTGCTCAGGTAACCGGCATGGGGGATAACCCTTCCCTGTCCGAACTGATCGGTCCGGTTAAAGTGATGCTGCAGGCCTACGATGAAGGTCGTCTGGACAGACTGTACGTTGTCAGCAACAAATTTATTAACACCATGTCTCAGACGCCAACCATCACCCAACTGCTGCCTCTGCCGGCATCAGATGATGATGAATTGAAGCGTAAATCCTGGGATTACCTGTATGAGCCAGACCCGAAAGCGCTGCTGGATACCCTGCTGCGTCGTTATGTCGAGTCTCAGGTTTATCAGGGCGTGGTAGAAAACCTGGCCAGCGAGCAGGCCGCACGTATGGTGGCGATGAAAGCCGCGACCGACAATGGCGGCAGCCTGATTAAAGAGCTGCAGTTGGTATACAACAAAGCTCGTCAGGCCAGCATTACTCAGGAACTCACCGAAATCGTCGGTGGTGCATCCGCGGTATAACCAGGTTAATTCGTAGAGGATTCAAGATGGCTACTGGAAAAATTGTCCAGGTAATCGGCGCCGTGGTTGACGTCGAATTCCCTCAGGATGCCGTACCGCGCGTGTACGATGCTCTTGAGGTTATGAATGGTAAAGAGAGCCTGGTGCTGGAAGTTCAGCAGCAGCTCGGCGGCGGTATCGTACGTACCATCGCCATGGGTTCTTCCGACGGTCTGCGTCGTGGTCTGGAAGTTAAAGATCTCGAGCACCCGATCGAAGTCCCGGTAGGTAAAGCAACTCTGGGTCGTATCATGAACGTCCTGGGTCACCCGATCGACATGAAAGGCGATATCGGTGAAGAAGAGCGTTGGGCTATCCACCGCGCGGCACCTTCCTATGAAGAGCTGTCCAGCTCTCAGGAACTGCTGGAAACCGGCATTAAAGTTATCGACCTGATGTGTCCGTTCGCTAAGGGCGGTAAAGTTGGTCTGTTCGGTGGTGCGGGTGTAGGTAAAACCGTAAACATGATGGAGCTGATCCGTAACATCGCGATCGAACACTCCGGTTACTCCGTGTTTGCGGGCGTGGGTGAACGTACTCGTGAGGGTAACGACTTCTACCACGAAATGACCGACTCCAACGTTCTGGACAAAGTATCCCTGGTATATGGCCAGATGAACGAGCCGCCGGGAAACCGTCTGCGCGTTGCTCTGACCGGTCTGACCATGGCAGAGAAGTTCCGTGACGAAGGTCGTGACGTTCTGCTGTTCGTCGATAACATCTATCGTTACACCCTGGCCGGTACAGAAGTATCCGCACTGCTGGGTCGTATGCCATCAGCGGTAGGCTACCAGCCGACCCTGGCGGAAGAGATGGGTGTTCTTCAGGAACGTATCACCTCTACCAAAACCGGTTCTATCACCTCCGTTCAGGCGGTATACGTACCTGCGGATGACTTGACTGACCCATCCCCAGCAACCACCTTTGCTCACTTAGATGCAACCGTGGTACTGAGCCGTCAGATCGCATCTCTGGGTATCTACCCGGCAGTTGACCCGCTGGACTCCACCAGCCGTCAGCTGGATCCGCTGGTTGTTGGTCAGGAACACTACGACACCGCGCGTGGCGTACAGTCCCTGCTGCAGCGTTATCAGGAACTGAAAGACATCATCGCCATCCTGGGTATGGATGAACTGTCTGAAGAAGACAAACTGGTGGTAGCACGCGCACGTAAAATTCAGCGCTTCCTGTCCCAGCCGTTCTTCGTTGCGGAAGTATTCACCGGTTCTCCGGGTAAATACGTATCCCTGAAAGACACCATCCGTGGCTTTAAAGGCATCATGGAAGGCGAATACGACCACCTGCCAGAGCAGGCGTTCTACATGGTTGGTTCTATCGACGAAGCCGTGGAAAAAGCCAAAAAACTTTAACGCCTTAATCGGAGGGTGATATGGCAATGACTTACCACCTGGACGTCGTCAGCGCAGAGCAGCAAATGTTCTCTGGTCTGGTCGAAAAAATCCAGGTAACGGGTAGTGAAGGTGAACTGGGTATTTTCCCGGGTCACGCACCGCTGCTCACCGCCATTAAGCCTGGTATGATCCGCATCGTTAAACAGTTCGGTCATGAAGAGTTTATCTATCTGTCCGGCGGCATTCTCGAAGTGCAGCCTGGCAGCGTGACCGTTCTGGCTGATACCGCGATTCGCGGACAGGATCTCGATGAAGCGAGAGCCCTGGAAGCGAAGCGTAAGGCTGAAGAGCACATCAAGAGCTCTCATGGTGACGTGGATTACGCTCAGGCATCTGCGGAACTGGCCAAAGCGATCGCGAAACTGCGCGTTATCGAGTTGACCAAAAAAGCGATGTAACACCGGCTTGAAAAGCACAAAAGCCAGTCTGGTTGCCAGGCTGGCTTTTTTTATGGTTTTGTTTCAGTGAAAGTGGAACTAAAAAGCTGTTTTATTATTTTGTGATTTATATCACAAAAATATTGATCGGTTAAAAAATGAGGCGTAGACTCTTTTTTATGTGATGTGTATCACATAATTAACTCAGATAAAAACAGGATACCAACATGAAACTGATTAATAAAATCATCGCCCTTTTCAGCAGCATGGAAGTTTAGTCTTCCCAACCTGCTCTGTGGCGCGATGCTTCATACGGTTATCAGCACGCGCCAGCTGTTATTAAATCCCCCTCCTCCGCTTTATCGTTTGTCCTCTTCCCTTTTAAAACAGTATTTTTCTGCTTCTCGCTGAATCACATTAATAAAATTATACTTTTCTTTTGTAACTCTTTATTCATGCAGTAAAAAAATAGCAAAAACATTAACCTAGGCTTTAATAAGAGCAGACTCCTGGTTTTTGGGAGACAAAAGACGCCGAAATAGACGAAAATAGAGAGTTATCAGAGGGGAAATTTCCCCGATTGAACGTTTTATCTTCGGTCCATTTCACGATGAAAAAAATGTAGTATTTTCAATGTGAAACGGTATAAATTCGTTCTCAAATTACAGTCAGGACGTGTATGTTGAATAATGCTATGAGCGTCGTGATCCTTGCCGCAGGCAAAGGCACGCGTATGTATTCCGATCTCCCTAAAGTGCTGCATACCCTCGCAGGAAAGCCGATGGTTCAGCATGTCATTGATGCCGCTAATGAATTAGGTGCGACTCACGTACATCTGGTCTACGGGCACGGTGGTGATTTGCTTAAGCAGACGCTGAAAGATGGCAATCTAAACTGGATTCTGCAGGCAGAGCAGTTGGGGACCGGCCATGCAATGCAGCAGGCAGCGCCATTCTTTGGTGATGACGAAGACATTTTAATGCTCTATGGCGATGTGCCGCTGATTTCTACCGATACCTTACGTAGCCTGCGTGATGCTAAACCGCAGGGCGGCATCGGCCTGTTAACGGTAAAACTGGATGATCCATCCGGCTATGGGCGTATTACGCGTGAGAACGGTAACGTCACCGGTATCGTCGAGCATAAAGATGCAACTGACGAGCAGCGCCAAATCCAGGAAATCAACACCGGTATTCTGATTGCCAATGGCGCTGATATGAAGCGCTGGCTGTCCAAACTCACCAATAACAATGCGCAGGGTGAATACTACATCACCGATATCATTGCGATGGCGTATCAGGAAGGACGCGAAATTGCTGCGGTACATCCAGCACGTATTAGCGAAACGGAAGGGGTGAATAACCGTCTTCAGTTATCCCGTCTGGAGCGTGTTTATCAGTCCGAGCAAGCAGAGAAACTGCTGCTGGCGGGCGTGATGCTGCGCGATCCTGCACGTTTTGATCTTCGCGGTACGCTTATTCACGGGCGCGATGTTGAAATTGATACTAACGTTATCATTGAAGGTAACGTAACCGTTGGTGATCGCGTCAAGATTGGTGCTGGCTGTATCATCAAAAACAGCGTGATTGGTGAAGGTTGTGAGCTTAGCCCATACAGTGTGGTGGAAGATGCCCATCTGGAAGCCGCTTGCACCATCGGCCCATTCGCGCGTCTGCGCCCGGGTGCTGAGCTGCAGGAAGGCGCGCACGTGGGTAACTTCGTCGAAATGAAAAAAGCGCGTCTGGGTAAAGGTTCTAAAGCTGGTCATCTGACCTATCTGGGCGATGCGGAAATTGGCGATAATGTGAATATCGGCGCGGGTACGATTACCTGCAACTACGATGGTGCCAATAAGTTTAAAACCATTATTGGTGATGATGTGTTTGTGGGTTCAGATACTCAGTTGGTGGCGCCTGTCACCGTGGGTAAAGGTGCGACGATTGCCGCCGGAACCACCGTAACGCGTAATGTCGCCGATAACGAACTGGTATTAAGCCGTGTACCTCAGGTCCATAAACAGGGCTGGCAGCGTCCGGTGAAGAAGAAGTAAGTGATTTTTGCCGGATGGCGGCCTACGTGCGGTGACGTTCTGTAGGCCTGATAAGCGTAAGCGCCATCAGGCAGACAAGAGATGAGGGGATAACATAATCCTCCGCTCAACAAGCAGTACCATAAAAATAACCCCACTCTCTACAAGGCTCGGGGCGCCCGGAAAGGGCAAATACAGGTCAGCGACAACGACAGGCAAATGCCTAAATTCGGAATCAAAAAATATGTGTGGAATTGTTGGCGCTATCGCGCAGCGTGATGTAGCTGAAATCCTTCTCGAAGGTTTACGTCGTCTGGAATATCGTGGTTATGACTCTGCTGGTCTGGCCGTTGTCGATGCTGAAGGCAACATGACCCGTCTGCGTCGTCTGGGTAAAGTGCAGATGCTGACTGCTGCTGCGGAAGAACATCCGCTGCATGGTGGTACAGGTATCGCTCATACCCGTTGGGCGACACACGGTGAACCTTCAGAAGCGAACGCGCATCCCCATGTTTCTGAACACATTGTTGTGGTGCATAACGGCATCATTGAAAACCATGAACCTCTGCGTGAACTACTGAAAACCCGTGGTTACACCTTTGTTTCTGAAACCGACACCGAAGTGATTGCTCACCTGGTGCATTGGGAACTGGAACAGGGTGGTACGCTGCGTGAAGCCGTACTGCGTACTATTCCACAGTTGCGCGGTGCCTATGGCACGGTGATCATGGATACCCGTAACCCGGAAACTCTGCTGGCGGCCCGTTCAGGTAGCCCGCTGGTGATTGGTCTGGGGATGGGGGAAAACTTTATCGCTTCCGATCAGCTGGCGTTGCTGCCGGTAACCCGTCGTTTTATCTTCCTGGAAGAAGGTGACATCGCGGAGGTGACCCGTCGTTCAGTCTCTATTTTTGACAAGTCTGGCGCACAAGTGAAGCGTCAGGATATCGAATCGAATCTGCAGTATGACGCGGGCGAAAAAGGTATTTATCGCCACTACATGCAGAAAGAGATCTACGAACAGCCGAACGCAATTAAAAATACGCTGACCGGGCGCATTAGTCACGGTGAAGTGGATTTAAGCGAGCTGGGTTCACGTGCCAACGAGTTGCTGTCTCAGGTTGAGCATATCCAGATTATCGCCTGCGGTACGTCCTACAACTCCGGCATGGTGTCCCGCTACTGGTTTGAATCGCTGGCTGGTATTCCTTGTGATGTCGAAATCGCTTCCGAGTTCCGCTATCGCAAATCCGCCGTGCGTCGTAACAGTCTGATGATTACCCTTTCCCAGTCCGGTGAAACGGCGGATACCCTGGCGGGTCTGCGCTTATCTAAAGAGCTGGGCTATCTGGGCTCGCTGGCTATTTGTAACGTACCGGGATCTTCTCTGGTGCGCGAATCCGACCTGGCGATGATGACCAATGCCGGTACCGAAATCGGTGTGGCCTCCACGAAAGCATTTACCACCCAACTGACCGTTCTGCTGATGCTGGTGGCGAAACTGTCTCGTCTGAAAGGTCTGGATGCGTCTATCGAGCAGGAGATCGTTCATGGTCTGCAGGCACTGCCGAGCCGTATTGAGCAGATGCTGTCTCAGGACAAACGCATTGCCGCTCTGGCGGAAGGTTTCTCAGACAAACACCATGCGCTGTTCCTGGGCCGTGGCGATCAGTACCCGATTGCGCTGGAAGGCGCGCTGAAGCTGAAAGAGATCTCTTATATTCACGCTGAAGCTTATGCTGCAGGCGAACTGAAACACGGTCCGCTGGCGCTGATTGATGCCGATATGCCGGTTATCGTAGTTGCGCCGAACAACGAACTGCTGGAAAAACTGAAATCCAACATTGAAGAAGTTCGCGCTCGTGGCGGTCAGTTGTACGTCTTTGCGGACCAGGATGCTGGCTTTACCAGCAGCGAAAACATGCACATCATTGAGATGCCGCATGTGGAAGAGGTGATTGCACCGATCTTCTACACCGTTCCGCTGCAGTTGCTGGCGTATCACGTGGCGCTGATTAAAGGCACCGACGTGGACCAGCCGCGTAACCTGGCAAAGTCGGTTACCGTAGAGTAATCCGCACTTAACTGAACTGAAAATGCCCTGCTGTAAGTGGGGCATTTTTTTAGCTTGTTCTGTTTTTAATCAATTATCCCGCCTGTTTTATGTGACAAACCGTCATCTTCAACTACTGTTTTCAGTGTCATAAAAAGAAAATTTCAGCGAAATGTTATTGTCATGATGGTAATTAACATCCTGTTTTAAATGTATTTTTAGATAAAAAACTTCCCGAGTTTTTCATTGTCATAAAACTGTCATATTTCGTACATTTAACTGTCACCTGTTTGTCCTATTTTGCTCACAGTAGCAACTCAAACAACGATTTACGAAAACCGTGCAGGAGACATTATGAAAGTTATGCGTACCACTGTCGCAACTGTTGTCGCCGCGACCTTATCCATGAGCGCGTTTTCTGCGTTTGCAGCAGCGAGCCTGACAGGTGCAGGTGCAACCTTCCCTGCGCCAGTGTATGCCAAATGGGCAGATACCTATCAGAAAGAGACCGGTAGCAAAGTAAACTACCAGGGTATCGGCTCCTCCGGTGGTGTAAAACAAATTACGGCCAATACCGTTGATTTCGGCGCCTCTGACGCACCGTTGTCTGACGAGAAACTGGCGCAAGAAGGCCTGTTCCAGTTCCCGACTGTTATTGGTGGTGTGGTGCTGGCGGTGAACATCCCTGGCCTGAAATCCGGCGAACTGGTGCTGGACGGTAAAACGCTGGGCGACATCTACCTCGGTAAAATTAAGAAGTGGGATGATGAAGCCATCACCAAACTGAACCCGGGTCTGAAGCTGCCTTCTCAGAATATCGCCGTTGTGCGTCGTGCTGACGGTTCCGGTACTTCCTTCGTTTTCACCAGCTACCTGGCGAAAGTGAACGAAGAGTGGAAATCTAAAATTGGTTCCGGCTCTACCGTTAACTGGCCGACCGGTCTGGGCGGTAAAGGTAACGACGGTATCGCTGCGTTCGTACAGCGTCTGCCGGGTTCTATCGGCTACGTTGAGTACGCTTACGCTAAGCAGAACAACCTGGCGTACACCAAGCTGGTCTCTGCTGATGGCAAACCGGTAAGTCCGACCGAAGAAAACTTTGCCAACGCTGCAAAAGGCGCTGACTGGAGCAAAACCTTCGCTCAGGATCTGACTAACCAGAAAGGTGACGATGCGTGGCCGATCACTTCCACCACCTTCATCCTGGTGCATAAAGAGCAGAAGAAACCTGAGCAGGGCGCTGAAGTGCTGAAGTTCTTCGATTGGGCGTACAAAAATGGTGGCAAACAGGCTAATGACCTGGATTACGCCAGCCTGCCGGACAGCGTGGTTGAGCAGATTCGTGCTGCATGGAAGACCAACGTGAAGGACAGCAGCGGTAAAGCGCTGTACTAAATACCCGTCATACTTCGAGCCGCAGCTGTGTTGGCTGTGCTTGTTCACCCCAGTCACATAGTGAATCTATGCTCCTGGGTATTCACAAGCTTGCCGCCTTGCTGCAACTCGAATTATTTAGGGTATGGCATTACGTTAGCCGGGAAGCACGATAAAATGCGTGCTTCCTGGCCCAAACTTAAAGAGTGATTTATGGCTGCAACCAAGCCTGCTTTGAACCCACCGGGTAAAAAAGGTGACATGATATTCAGCGCGCTGGTAAAACTGGCTGCGCTGATTGTGCTATTGATGTTGGGTGGCATTATTGTCTCTCTGGTTATCTCCTCCTGGCCAAGCATTCAGAAATTTGGCTTCTCCTTTCTGTGGACTAAAGAATGGGATGCGCCAAACGATATCTACGGTGCATTAGTACCGATTTACGGTACGCTGGTCACCTCGCTTATCGCACTGCTGATCGCCGTTCCGGTGAGTTTTGGCATTGCCTTATTCCTGACTGAACTTGCTCCTGGCTGGCTGCGTCGCCCGCTGGGTATCGCTATTGAATTGCTGGCGGCAATTCCGAGTATCGTGTACGGCATGTGGGGCCTGTTTATCTTTGCCCCGCTGTTTGCGACTTACTTCCAGGAGCCGGTCGGGAACATCCTTTCCAACATTCCGTTTGTTGGCGCGCTGTTTGCGGGTCCGGCGTTTGGTATCGGTATTCTGGCCGCTGGCGTGATCCTCGCTATCATGATCATCCCGTACATTGCGGCGGTTATGCGCGATGTGTTCGAACAAACGCCGGTGCTGATGAAAGAGTCAGCCTACGGCATCGGTTGTACTACCTGGGAAGTTATCTGGCGCATCGTCCTGCCGTTCACCAAAAACGGCGTGATCGGCGGCGTGATGCTCGGTCTGGGCCGCGCGCTGGGTGAAACCATGGCGGTGACGTTCATCATCGGTAACACCTACCAGCTCGATAGTGCCTCGCTGTACATGCCGGGCAACAGTATTACTTCTGCGCTGGCGAATGAATTTGCCGAAGCGGAATCAGGACTGCACGTTGCCGCGTTGATGGAACTGGGCCTGATTCTGTTTGTGATTACCTTCATCGTGCTGGCGGCGTCTAAGTTCATGATCATGCGCCTTGCGAAGAACGAGGGGGCACGCTAATGGCTACGCTTGAAATGCAAAACACCGCTGCGCTTGCGGAATCCCGCCGTAAAATGCAGGCGCGTCGTCGTCTCAAGAACCGCATCGCGCTGACGCTCTCTATGGCGACCATGGCATTCGGTCTGTTCTGGCTTATCTGGATCCTGATGTCCACGATCACCCGCGGTATTGACGGTATGTCACTGGCGCTGTTCACCGAAATGACACCTCCGCCGAATACGGCTGGTGGTGGTCTGGCGAATGCCCTGGCCGGTAGCGGACTGTTAATTCTGTGGGCGACCGTGTTTGGTACACCGCTTGGTATTATGGCGGGCATCTACCTGGCAGAGTACGGACGTAAGTCCTGGCTGGCTGAGGTGATCCGCTTTATCAACGACATCCTGCTTTCTGCGCCATCAATCGTGGTCGGTCTGTTCGTTTACACCATCGTGGTAGCAAAAATGGAGCACTTCTCCGGCTGGGCGGGCGTTATCGCGCTGGCGCTGCTGCAGGTGCCCATTGTTATTCGTACCACGGAGAACATGCTTAAGCTGGTACCGGATAGCCTGCGTGAAGCCGCCTATGCGCTGGGTACGCCGAAATGGAAGATGATTTCTGCTATCACCCTGAAGGCGTCTGTCTCAGGCATCATTACAGGCGTTTTGCTGGCTATTGCACGTATCGCAGGTGAAACGGCTCCGCTGCTGTTTACGTCGCTCTCCAATCAGTTCTGGAGCACCGACATGATGCAGCCTATCGCCAACCTGCCGGTCACTATCTTTAAGTTTGCGATGAGCCCGTTTGCTGAGTGGCAGCAACTGGCCTGGGCCGGGGTACTGATTATTACCCTGTGCGTACTGCTGCTGAACATTCTGGCGCGCGTCATTTTCGCGAAGAAGAAACACGGTTAAGACGAAGTGCCGGATGGCGGCGTAAACGCCTTATCCGGCCTACGATTGAAGACATTTGTAGGCCTGAAAGCTGCGCGCCATCAGGCATGATGAGGAAAAGATTGAAATGAGTATGGTTGATACTGCCCCGGGTAAGATTCAGGTTCGTGATTTGAACTTCTACTATGGCAAGTTCCATGCCCTGAAGAACATCAACCTGGATATTGCCAAAAACCAGGTAACGGCGTTTATCGGGCCGTCAGGCTGTGGTAAATCGACGTTGCTGCGTACGTTCAATAAAATGTTTGAACTGTACCCGGAACAGCGTGCGGAAGGCGAAATCCTGCTGGATGGCGACAATATTCTCACCAACACTCAGGATATCGCTCTGCTGCGTGCCAAAGTGGGCATGGTATTCCAGAAGCCGACGCCGTTCCCGATGTCCATCTACGACAACATCGCTTTTGGCGTGCGTCTGTTTGAGAAACTCTCTCGTGCGGATATGGACGAGCGTGTGCAGTGGGCATTGACCAAGGCCGCGCTGTGGAACGAAACCAAAGATAAATTACACCAGAGCGGGTACTCTCTCTCCGGTGGTCAGCAGCAGCGTCTGTGTATTGCGCGTGGGATCGCCATTCGCCCGGAAGTGCTTCTGCTTGATGAGCCGTGTTCAGCGCTCGACCCTATTTCTACCGGGCGTATCGAAGAGCTGATCACTGAGCTGAAAGAGGATTACACCGTCGTTATCGTTACCCACAACATGCAGCAGGCTGCGCGTTGTTCCGATCACACGGCATTTATGTACCTGGGCGAGTTGATTGAGTTCAGTAACACGGACGATCTGTTCACCAAGCCCGCGAAGAAACAAACTGAAGACTACATCACCGGTCGTTACGGCTGATTCAGGAGCTTGTTGTGGATAATCTTAACCTTAATAAACATATTTCCGGCCAGTTCAATGCAGAGCTGGAAAGCATCCGTACCCAGGTGATGACCATGGGCGGCATGGTCGAGCAGCAGCTTTCTGATGCGATTACCGCCATGCACAATCAGGACAGTGAGCTGGCGAAGCGCGTCATTGAGGGCGATAAGAACGTCAATATGATGGAAGTGGCGATCGACGAGGCCTGCGTGCGTATCATTGCCAAGCGTCAGCCGACCGCCAGTGACTTGCGTCTGGTGATGGCGATTATCAAAACGATCGCTGAGCTGGAACGTATTGGCGACGTTGCGGATAAAATTTGCCGCACCGCGCTGGAGAAATTTTCTCAACAGCATCAGCCGCTGCTGGTAAGCCTGGAATCACTGGGGCGCCACACTGTACAAATGCTGCATGACGTGCTGGATGCGTTTGCGCGTATGGATCTTGACGAAGCGGTACGTATTTATCGCGAAGATAAGAAAGTCGACCAGGAGTATGAAGGTATCGTGCGTCAGCTGATGACCTACATGATGGAAGATCCGCGTACCATTCCAAGCGTGCTGACCGCGCTGCTCTGCGCGCGCTCCATCGAGCGTATCGGTGACCGTTGCCAGAATATCTGCGAATACATCTTCTACTTCGTGAAGGGACAAGACTTCCGTCACGTGGGCGGTGATGAGCTGGATAAGCTGCTGGCGGGCAAAGATCCGAAAGAGTGAGAAAGATACTCGTCATCCGTCACGTTGCTGGTGTGTTGGCTTTGTTACCCGGCGCACCCCGCCCTCAGTGAGGGCGGGGTGCGTAGCGTAGCCGAAGGCTGGAACGCACTGTCAAAAGAGACGCAACAGATCCTGAACTCAGCCGCTGGCTTAACGACGAAGAGGAATGGGTTTACCTGCAGGGAAGCGGGGTCTGGGGTCGGTTCAGTCGTAATCGTCCTTTTTTTCTGGCTCGGTTTAGCGAGCGCTACGCAAGCAGTTTCATCAGCATATAGGTATGACCATCAACAATTACCTGTGACAGCTGTACCTCTGCCACGCACAATACTTGCAACATACCGAACGGCTGATTGGCGATGCAGTATGGGTTTGAAGGCAGTTACGACTTTTCGTTGATGTCTAACCGTGAGATTGGCATGACGCCGGAACAGCGACAGTCGCGCGGTCATATAGCAGTAGAATAGATTATATTTTCTTATTTAATATCTGAATTTTTTGTTCTGATTTTTGATGAAAAATAAAATAAACATTTAATGCTCTGTGCAATAAGTCACAGTTATTGCCATTTTTTTTGCGCTACACTCGCTTTATTATTTCGTGGGAGCTTATGTTAATGTCATTCATATTGCGATTATTAAAAAGCATGACTTTAATTTTGCTCTCCATCGACAGCAAAATTAAAGTCATACTTGCTGATTCATGCTGGTTTAATTCCGTCAACGATTTGGTTGAAATTGATATTACTCCTACCTCTTGTGCCGAAAACCTGATAACCCAGAAATGGTCCTTGCTTTGGGATTGTGCAGGTCAGGCTCTCTGTTCTGGTTTTAGACAGTCGTGCGAAATGAAAAGATATGCTCATCGTCAGTTTCCGCAGGTGTTGCTGTGCTCGCGTAAGCGCGATGAGCTAACTTTCAGCTTCCGTATTTCCAGCCTGCATCAGCTCGTGGTTTGTCGCCACGCCAGTGGTGCCGATAGCGACGGCGTAGTGAATAACCAAATCTGCCTTTCTCAAAGCACAATGCGCGCTCTCGCTATTGTGCTTTTTTTATTGCCTGAATCGACCAGAAGGATGCGCTATGTACATTGTTTGTGTTGCTGCTTGCCCAACGGTCTTAGCCCTGACTACCCGGCATTGCGCGGTAAAGAAAAAGATTGTGTGCATAATATGACTGTGGCCTGGAGAGGAAATAAAACCTGGGTGCCTTACGTCGAATTGGGATGATGGTTCATATGTGAAAGATGGCAAAACTTATCGTGATGCCTGGGAGATGCGTTATCGCGTAGGTATTACCTACAAACTCTAATTATTTTTTTTGATAAAAATAAGGATATTCAATGAGAGTAATTTCCATAGCCGGAATAACGGCGTTTTTACTCTGTAGCCATGCTGCTGCTACTGAAAATTATCAATATCGCGTCGCATTTATGCCGGATATCCATTTTCATGATGTGTACGGCGAATTTCAGGATGGCGCATTTAGCGGGCTAAAGAATCGCAAAAGTGGGCAGCGTGCGATGATTCGCACCATGTATGCTCAGCTCACGTCAACGCGATTATTTAATGAAAACTACTTTGCCCTGCGTGCAGCACTGGATGACGCCGGGAAAAAGGGGATCAAACTGATCGCGCTTCCCGGTGATTTTAGCGATGACGGGCAGTCTGTGCATATTCGCGGGTTAGTAACCCTGCTGAAGGAGTATGAGCAAAAGTATGCAATGCGATTCTTTGCAACGCCGGGTAATCATGACCCAAACCGACCCTTTGATTTACCCGATGGGGAAGAGGATTTCTTAGGTCAGGGAGGGAAAACTCAACGTATTTTTAGTTTTGGCGCCAAAGAGTGTACGGGTTATCAGGGAAAAACTGCGCTTATCTCAACAGGTGCGGAACTGCCGACCATCTGTAGCGAAGAGATGGTAAGCCGTGGTTATGAGTACATCATGAAAATGATGTCCCCATTCGGTATCGATCCGCAGCCTGAAGATATTTACTGGGAAACGCCTTATTCATCCTATGGGCAGCAGGATTATACGTTTGCCAAAGCAAAGCAAGCCAGCGACTTCCGCCAGCGGCAGTATGAAATCTGTGCTCAGGGAACAGGCGGTTCATATCGACAACCAGATTATGGCCCCTGTTTTACCGTCGCTGACAGCAGCTATCTCGTTGAGCCGATACCAGGCCTATGGCTGCTGGCCGTTGATGCGAATGTTTACGTGCCGCGCGAGGATGCGGACCTGACGAATCCGCAGTCTGCTAAAAACTTCGCGGGTTCAGGTGACGCAGGCTACAACAAAATGCTCACTCACAAGCAGCAGGTCGTGGCGTGGATGACGTCCGTTGCCATGCGAGCAAAAGAGCAGAAAAAGACGCTGATTACCTTTAGCCATTTCCCTATGGTGGAGTTTGATAACGGCGCTGCCAGCGATCTGGAATCCATCTTTGGCAAAGGTAAATTTCAGTTGAAGCGGGCTCCGAAGGAGGATACCAGCCATGCGTTAGCGAAAACAGGTATTGGCGTACACGTTGGCGGACATATGCACTTTAACGATACCGGCGTGCGTAAATATCCTGACGGCAGCCTGCTATTTAATATTCAGGCACCTTCCATGGCGGCCTACGTCCCAGCGTATAAAATCCTCAATTTCGCTAACCGTAGCGAAATCGATGTTCAGACCGTTACCCTGGACAGCGTCCCGCGCTTTAATGAGCTTTTTGAACATTATCAGCAAGAGTGGGAGCATCTGAAAGCGACGGGCTCTGCGCATTTATGGAACAAGGCGGTGCTGAGTGCGAAGGATTATTATGACTTTACTAACTGGCATATTACCGAGCTCACCCGGCTGCGCTTTATTCCCGAAGAGTGGCCGTGTGAAATTCGGCAGATGCTTTTTAGCCTGAATGGTGCGGAAATGCTGACGCTGAGTCAGTTGAGCAGTCATAACTCTTGGCAAGATGTTCTGACTGTACCTATGAGCAGCGATCGTGCCGTGTGCGCTAAAGGAGACGTGCCTCCTGTCAGGTCTATCGGGCAAATTTACCTGCAAAAAAATGCTGGAGCATGGCAGTTGGCGCGGCAAAAAGCGCTAACTTTAGCTCGGGATGCCGGAATGACGCTGGAGCAGTTTGCATCCTGGAACGGCTTTGATTTGGCGGTGGATTTTTATCGTCTGCGCAATGCCGATGAGCTGGCGCTGCGCGATATTTCCGCGCAACGCTTACGCGAATATCATTTGCTAACCCGCACGTTGGCGCATTCCTTACCAGATGAGGCTTCTGCGGTGATGGCGGATAGCGATTTCGAGACTATTTTCCGCCTGCGTTTTGGCAGTATTTTTAGCGTTATCGATAAATACCTGCGGGGCGGCCCTTCACGAAATTTCCACCTGAATAGCGAAACGGGGGAAATCTCCGCGCGTTAAAACCTCGCCCCTGCCACATCGGCAGGGGCGAGGTTTTAACGCCATTCCCAGACCGACGATATGGGCACGGCGATAAGCACCACACATGGCGAAGGCTGGCGATTTTATGTACCGGGCCACGCATACAGACTTGAAATCAAACCTAAAGGTAATCTTTAACTGCTCACCAGGCATATTGATGTCAACCCGATCACCAACCCGACCTAAACGGCGCATTGCGCTGGCAGTCGCGCAACTGCTGCTCCCGGATGCCAATCCTCAGCGTATGGAGATCGACAACTTCCACGAATTGCCCATTGACCCTCAAACCCCTTATACGGCATCTGCTTCTGACCAGATTTATCAGATAATCATCATTGCTATGATAATATCTATCATTAAATATTTGTTTTTATCATGAACCATTTGGGTGTGACTATCGTCATAAATTATCCGTTTCTGAAAATATAGCATCACCTCAGCCAGAGACCAGATAAATAGTTTTCTGGCATTATTGATTAATATGAAAAAATAATGAGGTGAAATATGAAGACGCTTTATACCCCGTTTATAGATGTCACCGTAAATGCAGAATGGTCTGACTGGCAAGATTATCCCAATGGCCGTCCAAATCCGCTTTATTCTCAGGAAGCTAAAGCGTGGGAGGTAGACGGTCTGGTATTTGGTTTTATTACTTTATCAGCGAACAAAAAAGCCTGCTGGGCTGCCCAGGACACCATGCCGATGGACTGGGCATTGCCGTTAGCAAACGATCTCAATGCGGCCGGTAAAAAGGTTATTATTTCTTTTGGCGGCGCGGTGAATAGCGATATATCAACCTATTTTAGCACTTCCGAATTGGTTGAAATTTACCAGTCTTTTATTGATGATTATTCTGCATATGGCCTGGATTTTGATCTGGAAAATGGTCAGTATAATATCAGTAATATTTGTGAAGCGCTGAAAGTGGTAACTAAAAATAATCCAGAAGTCGCTATTTCCTTTACTTTGCCCACCATGCCAACCGGTTTAACTAGTACTGGGGTGAATATTGTAAAACAAGCGCATAATACCGGATTAACGTTTGTGGTAAACGGTATGGCAATGGATTATTACAGCGCGCAGTATCGTGCTGATATGGGTAAATCTGCGGTTGACGCAGCCCGCAGCATCGCCAGTCAGTTAGCCTCTCTGTCAGTGAGCGGCGGCTACTCGGCGGTGGCGGTTACACCGATGATAGGTATGAATGACGATGGTAGCATGTTTAAACTTCATGATGCCGATACGCTGGCCACCTTTGCCAAACAGAATGGCATGAATTTTATCGGTATCTGGGATTTTAACCGCGACAATCCTTCGTCTTACACCTATGTTGACCTGACAACCAGCAGCAACCCGGAACAGCGTGTGGCCGGGGAATATTGCAGCCATTTTGTTAATGGCCTCACCAAATAAGCGCTGATTTGAAAAAGAACGATAACCCCGCTGTTTTCGGTGGGGTTATCTTTTCCCGCGAACGCAGATTGTGTGATGGTTGCTTATTTAACGCGTAATATTCCAACCCCGCGCCTTCCACAACGCTGGCAACTGCGCCAGATCGGTAAACGTCGTCACTTTTGGATGATCGATTGGTTTGTTATGCGGATCGGCGCAGAAGTAAAATACTTCCATCCCTGCAGCAATCCCCGCCTGGGCACCTGCGCTGGAGTCATCAACCAGAATGCAGTTCTCAACGTTAACGTCCATCGCTTTCGCCGCATGGAACATCAGGGCCGGATCGGGTTTCCAGCGTTGAATATCGTAGCCGCTGAACAGCAAATCAGGGAAATGGTGCAACATACCCAGCTTACCCAGCGAGTGCTGCATTTTGCTGACCGGACCGTTAGATACCACGCTCATAGGGACGGTCATGCTGTCCAGCAGCGCATTGGCTCCGGCAATCACCTCCAGTTCCGTATCGAACAGACGTGCGACCTCTGCGCGGTAAACCGGTTCTAATTCGGCTTTTGCCAGTTCGACACCGTGCTCTTCGTTGATAATGTCGATGATCTCGTACAGCTTTACCCCCTTGAAGCGTTTAAAAGTTTCTTCAAGATCGAGCGTAATGCCGAACGCCTGGAACATGCTGACATACGCGCGAGAACAAATCACTTCACTGTCGACAAGGGTACCGTCACAGTCAAAAAATACGGCTTCTATCTGGGACATGTCATTTCCGTTTTAACAAGTTTAACGTTTTCGTAATGCATTATTGGGCGACGCAATCGTTGCCGTATAAGCAAAATCAATGAAAAAAGTTGCTCATAACCCAACCCTATTGTCGCATTTTGGTATAGGATAGCGACGAATTTTCCCTCCTTGTTCGGAAATTGATAATGAGTCAACAACACACAACCCAGGCTTCTGGCCAGGGGATGCTGGAACGCGTGTTCAAACTGCGCGAACATGGCACGACGGCACGGACCGAAGTGATCGCCGGTTTAACCACCTTCCTGACGATGGTGTATATCGTTTTTGTTAACCCGCAAATTCTTGGCGTGGCTGGCATGGATACCAGCGCCGTCTTTGTGACCACCTGCCTGATTGCTGCATTTGGTAGCATCCTGATGGGCCTGTTTGCCAACCTGCCGGTCGCACTTGCGCCTGCTATGGGTCTGAATGCGTTCTTCGCCTTCGTGGTCGTTGGCGCGATGGGCCTGTCATGGCAGATCGGTATGGGCGCAATCTTCTGGGGCGCGGTAGGTCTGCTGCTACTGACGATTTTCCGCGTACGTTACTGGATGATTGCCAACATCCCGGTTAGTTTGCGCGTGGGGATCACCAGCGGTATTGGTCTGTTCATCGGCATGATGGGGCTGAAAAACGCTGGTGTTATCGTCGCCAACCAAGACACCCTGGTGTCTATTGGCAACCTGACGTCCCACAGCGTACTGCTCGGTATTCTGGGCTTCTTTATCATCGCGATTCTGGCTTCACGTAACATCCATGCGGCGGTACTGATCTCTATCATTGTGACCACGCTGCTGGGTTGGATGCTGGGCGATGTCCATTACAACGGGATCGTCTCCGCGCCGCCGAGCGTAATGTCCGTTATCGGGCATGTTGATCTGGCTGGTTCGTTTAACATTGGTCTTGCGGGCGTAATTTTCTCGTTCATGCTGGTCAACCTGTTCGACTCCTCCGGTACGCTAATTGGCGTCACGGATAAAGCCGGTCTGGCGGATGCGAAGGGTAAGTTTCCGCGCATGAAGCAGGCGCTGTATGTGGATAGCGTGTCATCGGTTGCTGGTGCGTTTATCGGTACTTCTTCCGTTACCGCGTATATCGAGTCTTCTTCCGGGGTTTCTGTCGGTGGACGTACTGGCCTGACCGCGGTAGTTGTCGGCCTGTTGTTCCTGCTGGTTATCTTCCTGTCGCCGCTGGCGGGAATGGTACCGGGATATGCGGCCGCTGGTGCGCTGATTTACGTTGGCGTCCTGATGACATCAAGCCTGTCACGCGTGAAGTGGGATGACCTGACTGAAGCCGTTCCGGCGTTTATTACCGCCGTGATGATGCCGTTTAGCTTCTCGATTACCGAAGGTATCGCGCTGGGCTTTATTTCCTACTGTGTGATGAAAATCGGTACCGGACGTTTCCGCGATCTCAGCCCATGCGTCATCGTTGTCGCACTGCTGTTTGTGTTGAAGATTGTGTTTATCGACGCGCATTAATTGCCGCTGAGACGGTGCTGCGCGAGGCGTGTAGACCTGATAAGCGCAGCGCCATCAGGCAAATTTGATAACCGGATACGGCCCGCCAGGCATTGCAGCCAGCGGGCTTTTTCTTTTAGGCTTTCACACGCTGGATGTAGTCGCCAAATGCGGTCAGCTGGCCGGTTAGATGGTCCAGCGTACTTTGGTCGATCACTTCACCCGTCTGCGGGTCCACTTTGTTCTGAATCACGCCGCCCATAAATTCCGGCTTGTTCATTACCATGGCGTCGAGGAACACCAGGATCTGACGCAGATGATACTGGCAGCGCGCGCCGCCAATGGCGCCCATGGAGCTGGTCTGGATCAGCACCGGCTTACCCGATAATGGCTGATCCGGCAGGCGGGACAGCCAGTCGATGGCGTTCTTCAGTCCGCCAGGCACGGAATAGTTATATTCCGGTGTCACGATGACGACACCGTCAGCCTTCCTGATTTGCTCTGCCAGCGCTTCTACGCTTGCCGGAAAACCTTCTTCCTGCTGGAGGTCGGCATCGTACAGTGGGATATCACCAATTGATGGCAACGCGTTGACTTCCATTCCTGCTGGAGCAATCTTGGGCAGCGTACGGGCAACCATTCCATTAAACGAACCTTTGCGTAGACTTCCCAGTAACGTAACAACATTCAATGTTTCTGACATGGTGACTCCTGTTTCATCATAAAGGTTAAATCAAAGCGTATGGCTCTTCGCTGCGCATAATTGAGAGAACCGGATCAGACGACCCGTAGGCTCATTGGCGCGGGTCTGGATATCAGGCAAACTTTTCCAGTCCTGTTTACCATCAAACTCCCAAACCTTGAGTTTTTCAATGGTTGGCGTAACCGCAACCGACCACACCAGAACATCTTCCGCATCGCAAATGGCTTCAACCTGCGCAACATGGGCACATTTCAGACGTCCTGCGCCGGGTAAAAGCTGGAGTTCGTGTGGATCATCATTGCTTACATCGCCGGTGAGTTTGAGTACGCTCTGGCGCAACGTAATGAGCTGCGCGCGTGCTTCGTTGGGGTCGTTTTGGTTATTGATCCACAGATTTTCGTTGCTGGAGAAGCGCCATGTTTCCGTTGAATGCGGATGGTGAAAGCTGCGGGTAGCTCGCTGCAGTTCCATATCCAGCCCGCACGTTCCTTCAGTTGTTAGCGCAACGCCAACGATATTCCCGGCATAAGAAATCGAAAATCCCGGCAGGTTCTTATCGCGAAAAACGGGCTTACCTTTGGCCTGAGTAACAATCTCGGGCAGCGTACTGGTGCCGTAAAGCATAAACATCAGTTCAGCGAGTAAACTTCGGGAAGCCAGGAAACGTGTTCGGCGATGAGCGGGGAGATCTCTTGCTTCGATATGACATGGAGAAGGGAGGCGAGCTGAAACCAGGTGTCCCTCCGTAAGAATCCCTCTGGCAAAATGTGTCGCCATTTTTCGCTCCGTGATTAATGGTCCGTGATAATTACCAGAGTAACATTTACGCGGCATCCAGGCAGGCTTTGCTGCCCAAAAAGTAAGCTGAAATAGAATACATTACGCGATATTTACATTTCTGTTGCCAGAATAGTCGATTTGGCAACAAAGTGGCGGTGCAACGTCAGGACATATCGCGATAAAGCGCCTTGATGGTGTCTTTCAACCAGACGATCTTAGGATTATGACTGTTACGTTTGTGCCAAAGAAGGGTGAACGGTACGCGCATTTTTTCCAGCTGCGCGGCATCAAAAGGCATAGGGCGCGCCACGAGCGGAAGCTGGTGGAGTTGGTTATAACGCTGGCAATAAACCGGAGCTGTGGCTATTAGCGCATGATCCGGCTGGGCGGCCATAAACAGCGACTGCTCAAAACCGGGCAGACATAACGCAATATTGCGCGCGCGCCCCATCTCTTGCAGGACTTCATCCAGTGCCCAGGTATCGCTTTGCTCCCAGCTAATGCTGATGTGCGGATAGCGTAGAAATGTGTCCAGATTCCACTCTTCCTGCAATGCCGGATGATCTTCACGTAGCCAGACGCAGGGGAGATCGGAAAACAGCACTTCATGGTCGATCGACAACGGCAGCAAACTCAACAGTTCACGCGAACGCGGATGGCTTTCCCGGCCAGTAAAGCCGATATCCACTTCGCCGCGGATAATTGCATCCAGCGAATCATAGTCCCAGTTGCGTATTTTGATCGTCGCCTGGGGATAACGCTGATAGATCTGTCGGGAGAGCGCGTTAAACATGATCATCACCAGCGGCGTTTCGGCCACCAGATCAAACTTCAGCCCGCGCGGCGCTTCATGGTGCGGCTTATCCAGCAACTGGTTGCTCATCTGCATCCACTCTGCCAGGTTCTGTTCCATGCTGACCATCAGCGGTGTTGGCGTTAGCCCCAGCGGGGTGTTTACAAACAGTGGATCGTCAAACCAGGCCCGCAGTTTAGACAGCGACTTGCTGACCGCCGACGGCGTGACGTTCATCCGTTTGGCTGTTTTGGTAACACTGCGTTCCTGCATCAATAGCTGCAGGCAGAGCAATAAATTAAGATCGAGACTGCTGAGGGATTTCTTCATGAGTTGGCGTGGACCGGTTAGGTGCAACTGTGATAATCAGCATGATACTCACTATGCTACAGCCAATCAGAATCCCGATCAGCATATTCAGCGCATCAAGACCGAGCACCGCCGCCAGCCATATCCACAGCGAGGAACCGCAAACCTGCGCAATACCTAACGCCGAGCTGGCAACGCCCGCACGCAGCGAGAAAGGTCCCAGCGCCTGGCTCATCGCGACACCGAAGCCGACCGAGAACCCGGCACAGATTAAGGTCAGCCCAAACAGCGTCACCATGTGCGTACTGGCAAGGGTTAACACCACACCAGCAGACAGAAACAGCACTTGTGAGGTCAGCATCAGAACACGAGGTTTAAACACGCTCAGGGCGAATGGCGTAGAGAACGAGACCGCCATACTGATGCCTGCGGTCATGGCCATCGTGGTGGCGTACTCTCCACGGTCAAAGCCCATCACTTCCATCAACAGCACCGGCGAAGTATTCACGAAGGTCAGGATCACCGACACGCTGAGAGTGGTGATGGCCAGACGGCTTAAGAAAAAACGGTTCACCAGCGATTCAGATAGGTGGTTCTTCTCTGCAGATGCCGGGAGCGTCGCTGGGCGCGATTCTCGCAGGATAAACACTGACAGCAAGCAAACGGCCACACCCATACCGATCATCGTGTAGAACAGGCTCTGCCACGGGTATTTCAGCATAATCAGATGCCCCATCACCGGCGCCAGTACCGGCACGATACAGGTGATACCGTTCAACAGCGACAGTACCTTCGCCCGGCGGCGATCGTCGAGCGTATCGCGCAGGATGGCGAACGCCACCACATAGCAGCAGCCTGCGCCTACACCCTGAATAAAGCGGCCTGTGAGAAACGGCGTACCGCTTTCGGCGAATGAACACAGCGCAGAGGCGAAAATAAAGATGAGGGCGCCGACAATAGCGACGGGTTTGCGTCCTGACTGGTCGGCAATTTTCCCGGCAAACAGCATCGCCGTCGCCATTCCCGCCAGATAAACCGAAAACGCGATATGCAGTTGCGCCTCGCTGGCCTGTAAATCGGCAGCAATACGGGGCAGCCCCACCAGATACATATCAATACCCGCGGGATAGAGTAACACTAGGGCGAAGCTGCAGATTAGAAAGCGTGTCATAGCGACCTCATGAGGAATGTGGCGCTAAGCATACGGGCAGAGAGTCAACTGCACGAGTTGCCATTTGGACAACAGTGATTTCCATATGGGAAATCATTTGTGGCCGGCTAGCCGCTTTGCTTTATCCGACTTACGGGTACTGTAGGCCCGGTAAGCATCGCGCCACCGGGCAACACAACGTTATTTGCCAATACAGAAGCTGGAGAAAATCCTTCCCAGCAGATCGTCGGAGGTAAATTCCCCGGTGATCTCACTGAGGTTCTGCTGCGCCAGACGTAGTTCCTCTGCCAGCAATTCTCCGGCCCATGCTCCGAGCAGTTGGGCTTTACCCTGCTCGAGATGCTCCGCCGCTTCTGCCAGCGCCTGCAGGTGACGACGGCGCGCCAGGAAGCCGCCTTCCATATTGGTTTCAAAGCCCATGCTCTGTTTGAGATGGTTACGCAGCACGTCAACGCCTTCACCGGTACGCGCGGATAGGCGAACAAGTGAGTGGCCATTTACTTCGCTAAGACCCAGCGTCTCACCGGTAATATCCGCTTTGTTACGCACCACGGTAATCGGCAGTTTGGCTGGCAGACGGGCAATAAAGTCTGGCCAGATGTCAGCCGGGTCCACGGCGTCGGTGGTGGTGCCATCAACCATAAACAGAACGCGGTCGGCCTGTTCAATTTCCTGCCACGCGCGTTCGATACCAATGCGTTCAACTTCATCGCTGGCATCGCGCAGACCGGCAGTGTCGATGATGTGCAGCGGCATACCGTCGATATGAATATGCTCACGCAGTACGTCGCGAGTCGTACCCGCAATGTCGGTCACAATGGCCGCCTCACGACCTGCCAGCGCGTTCAGTAGGCTTGATTTTCCGGCATTTGGGCGACCGGCAATGACCACCTTCATCCCTTCGCGCAGCAGGCTGCCCTGACGCGCTTCGGCACGAACGGCATCGAGATCGCTGATAACGTTGTTGAGCTGCGCTTCAATCTTGCCATCAGACAGGAAGTCGATTTCTTCATCCGGAAAGTCGATCGCCGCTTCCACGTAGATGCGCAGGTGAGTGAGCGCTTCCACAAGATGATTTACCCGTGCAGAAAATGCGCCCTGCAACGAGTTCAGCGCCGAGCGAGCGGCTTGCTCTGAGCTGGCATCGATCAGGTCGGCAATTGCCTCTGCCTGGGCCAGATCAAGCTTATCATTGAGAAACGCACGCTCGGAGAATTCACCCGGTCTGGCAATGCGCAGCCCGGGAATGGTCAGAATATGTTTGAGCAGCAGATCGAGAATCACCGGACCGCCGTGGCCCTGAAGCTCTAAAACATCTTCACCGGTAAAGGAGTTCGGGCCGGGGAACCACAGGGCAATTCCCTGATCCAGCGTGCTGCCATCCGCGTCTTTAAACGGCAGATAGTCGGCATAGCGCGGTTTTGGTAGTTTCCCCAGTACGGTTTCTGCAACCTCGCGCGCCTTCAGGCCGGAGATGCGCAGGATACCCACGCCACCACGTCCCGGTGGGGTGGCCTGAGCGACGATGGTGTCGTTATGGTTCATGATAGCTCTCTTGTAAATGTAAAAAAGGCGGTCTAATGACCGCCTTCTCTGGCATTAACTTTACCGTGAATACTCGAAATAATTCAAGTGCAGGAAGGCGGCAAGCAAATTCAGCCAACGCCCCTGCGACTAGTATCAGGAGTTTTTCTTCTCGCGGCTATGCAGGCCACGTTTCTCCAGACCACGGTAAATCAGCTGCTGCTGAATAATGGTTACCAGGTTGCTGACGATATAGTACAGCACCAGACCTGATGGGAACCACAGGAAGAACACGGTGAAGATGACCGGCATAAAGGTCATGATCTTCTGCTGCATCGGGTCGGTCACGGTGGTCGGAGACATCTTCTGAATGAAGAACATCGTCACGCCCATCAGGATCGGCAGGATGTAGTACGGGTCCTGTGCAGACAGGTCATGGATCCACAGAGCGAACGGCGCATGACGCAGTTCAATGGAGCCCATCAGCATGTAGTACAACGCCAGGAAGATTGGCATCTGGATGATCAGCGGGAAGCAGCCGCCCAGCGGGTTAACCTTCTCAGCTTTGTACAGGGCCATCATTTCCTGGCTCTGACGCTGTTTGTCATCGCCCAGACGCTCACGCATAGCCTGAATCTTCGGCTGCAGCATACGCATCTTCGCCATGGAGGTGTACTGCGCTTTGGTCAGCGGGTACATGATGCCACGAACGATAAAGGTGATAACGATGATGGAGAAGCCCCAGTTACCCAGGAAGCTATGGATCCACTTCAGCAGTTTGAACAGCGGCTGAGAGATGAACCACAACCAGCCGTAATCCACGGTCAGATCCAGGTGCGGTGCAACTGCCGCCATTTTATCCTGAATTTCCGGGCCGACCCACAGGGTGCTGGTCATCGCGCCAGTCTGGCCAGGCTGAACCAGCACCGGCTGTGATTTATAGCCGATAGCGGCAATGCCGTTACCCAGGTTAGCGGTATAGAAGTTGTTGGTGCCGTCGTTACGCGGAACCCATGCCGTTGCGAAATACTGTTGCAGCATTGCGACCCAGCCGTCTTTAGCATTGACGTTCAGGTTTTCGTTTTCAGCAATGGTGTCGAATTTGTATTTCTCATACTTCTCATCCGGCGTGGAGTACGCCGCGCCACGGAAGGTGTGCAGCGCAAAGTTGCTGCTACCGGTGTCGCGATGAGATGGCAGATTGATGGATTGCTTCAGCTGACCAAAGGTGGAGACTTCCAGCGGTTTTTCGCCGGCGTTCTGCACGCTGTAGTTAACGTTGACAGCATATTCACCGCGCTTGAGTACAAACGTTTTAGTGAATGTGTTACCCGCTGCGTCAGTATAGGTCATCGGGATCTGCAGTTCGTTCTGACCGTCAGCCAGTACAAACGCGTCTTTTTCGACGTTGTACAGCGGACGCGGGCCGTTAGCCGGGTTATCCGGGCCGTCACGACCTGTCAGGCCACTCTGTGCCTGGTAGATGAACTGTGGCGTGGTTTCCAGTAACTGGAACGGTTCGGTAGAACCGAGTTCTTTCGGGTAAGCTGGCAGTGAAGCCTGTTCCACATCACCACCACGGGTGTTGATGGTCAGATCAAGCACGTCAGTTTTAACCGTAATCAGTTTCCCCTGGCCACTGGCCGGTACGCCCTGGTCTGCGGCGCTACCCGCTGCGGTGGTCGTTGTCTGCGTGGTCTGTTGAGCCTGAGGTTGCGGGTTTTTATCCTGCTCCCAGGCTTGCCAGATCATGAAAGACACGAACAGCAAAGCGATGACTAAAAGATTGCGTTGCGAATCCATCGTTAGTGTTCTCTGGTATCAAATGGTCCGGGCGGGACGGGATCGTCACCACCAGGGTGTAAAGGGTGGCATTTTAATACGCGTTTCACCGTCAACCAACTGCCTTTTATCACTCCAAACCTGCGCAATGCCTCAATTCCGTAGCTCGAACAGGTTGGAGTGAAACGGCAATGCGGCCCAAGCAGCGGACTGATCAGGCGTTGATAGACCCGAATAAGGGCTATCAGGACCCGCGAGCCAGGCGACAATGGCGACGCCATAATTTTTCCAACGCTTCCGAGAGAGCACGGTTATCGAGGTCAGCAACCCCTTTTTTCGCCACCACCACGAAATCCATTGCTGGAAGTTCGTGCTGACGTAAACGAAAGCTTTCACGTGTCAGACGTTTAATCCGATTGCGTTCATGCGCGCGTTTA
Source organism: Citrobacter sp. 506 (assembly GCF_050434985.1). Classification (NCBI taxonomy): domain Bacteria; kingdom Pseudomonadati; phylum Pseudomonadota; class Gammaproteobacteria; order Enterobacterales; family Enterobacteriaceae; genus Citrobacter; species Citrobacter sp. 506. Next base: position 386,672 of record NZ_JBNDJN010000005.1, on the reverse strand, counting down.
ACGTTTTTCTTGGCGACGGTAAGACCGATACGGGGATGCCCCAGCGAATTCAGGCGGCCGAGGATGGTGATTTGCGGCGTGCCAGCCCGTTGTGGCTGCTGGAAGACGAATGTGAAATGAGTGGGAGTTAACAAACGTAACTCCCTGGGAAATGCGAGCTTAACCACTCAGGGGCTAGCTTTTATTACTTAGAAACGGTCAGACGAGAACGGCCTTTAGCACGACGACGTGCCAGAACCTGACGACCATTTTTATTAGCCATACGAGCACGGAAGCCGTGAGAACGGTTGCGCTTCAGTACAGACGGTTGAAAAGTGCGTTTCATGGCGATTTCTACCTAAACTTGAATAAATTCACTGACTTTTGCGTATACCCGAACGAATTTCGAACGACTTACGCCACAGTGTGGGTGATTAAAGAGGCCGGATTGTAATAATTGTACACTCCGGAGTCAATTCTCTTTCCTTATTTCCCGCTTTTTTCCGCATGGTTTCGCGTATAAAACAGGCAGCGTTGACGCCGTAAGGCGACCGTTACTCGCTGGGGGTAAGAATTATACGGGCTGGCGGATAAAGCGCAAGGATCGCTCGGGATCTTTATTAGATCGTTTAAGCAGTAAAGCATCTTTACTCATTAATTTTTTCAATATGCGCGCTAAAACCTGCAGCACTTCTCCAGGATCGTTTACACTTAGCCGATTCTGGATCATCCTGTGGATAAATCGGGAAGAATCTGTGAGAAACAGAAGATCTCTTTCTCAGTTTACGCTATGATCCGCGGTCCTGATCGTTTCAATGGATCCTGATCGGGTAAAAATTGCAGATAGCAATTCGCACGTCACCCTTTGCATAGGGTCTTGTCGATGTGCGTCAACAATCATGAATGTTTCAGCCTTTGTCATTTATCGACTTTTGTTCGAGTGGAGTCCGCCGTGTCACTTTCGCTTTGGCAGCAGTGTCTTGCCCGATTGCAGGATGAGTTACCAGCCACAGAGTTCAGTATGTGGATACGCCCGTTGCAGGCGGAACTGAGCGATAACACGCTGGCTTTGTATGCGCCAAACCGTTTCGTGCTTGATTGGGTAAGGGATAAATACCTTAATAATATTAATGGATTACTCAATAACTTCTGTGGAGCGGATGCCCCGCAGCTGCGCTTTGAAGTCGGTACTAAACCCGTCACGCAAACGCTGAAAACGCCGGTGAACAACGTTGTTGCGCCCGCTTACGTGGCTCAGCAAGTGCAACCGCAACGTGCCGCTCCGTCGGCGCGCTCAGGCTGGGATAACGTCCCGGCACCGGCAGAACCTACCTATCGTTCTAACGTCAACGTCAAACACACGTTTGATAACTTCGTTGAAGGTAAATCTAACCAACTGGCGCGCGCGGCGGCACGGCAGGTGGCGGACAATCCTGGCGGCGCCTACAATCCGTTATTCCTTTATGGCGGTACGGGTCTGGGTAAAACCCACCTTCTGCACGCTGTCGGTAACGGTATTATGGCGCGTAAGCCAAACGCGAAAGTGGTGTATATGCACTCCGAACGTTTTGTGCAGGACATGGTTAAGGCCCTGCAAAACAACGCGATCGAAGAGTTTAAACGCTACTACCGTTCCGTGGATGCGCTGCTGATTGACGATATCCAATTCTTCGCGAATAAAGAACGATCGCAGGAAGAGTTTTTCCACACCTTTAACGCCCTGCTGGAAGGCAATCAGCAGATCATCCTGACTTCGGATCGCTATCCGAAAGAGATCAACGGCGTTGAAGATCGTCTGAAATCCCGCTTCGGCTGGGGACTGACTGTTGCGATCGAGCCGCCTGAGCTGGAAACGCGCGTCGCGATCCTGATGAAAAAAGCCGACGAAAACGACATTCGTCTGCCGGGTGAAGTGGCGTTCTTTATTGCCAAGCGTCTACGCTCTAACGTACGTGAGCTGGAAGGCGCACTGAACCGTGTGATCGCCAACGCTAATTTTACCGGCCGGGCGATTACCATCGATTTCGTGCGCGAAGCGTTGCGCGATCTGCTGGCTTTGCAGGAAAAGCTGGTCACCATCGACAATATTCAGAAGACGGTGGCGGAGTATTACAAAATCAAAATTGCGGATCTGCTTTCTAAGCGTCGATCTCGCTCGGTAGCTCGTCCGCGCCAGATGGCGATGGCGCTGGCAAAAGAGCTCACTAACCACAGTCTGCCGGAAATTGGCGACGCGTTTGGTGGGCGTGACCATACTACCGTGCTTCATGCCTGTCGCAAGATTGAGCAGTTGCGTGAAGAAAGCCATGATATTAAAGAAGATTTCTCCAATTTAATCAGAACATTATCTTCGTGACGCTATGAAATTTACCGTTGAACGTGAACATTTATTAAAACCGCTTCAGCAGGTCAGCGGCCCGCTGGGTGGACGTCCTACACTGCCTATTCTCGGAAATCTGCTGCTGCAGGTTGCTGACGGTGCGCTTTCTCTGACCGGTACCGATCTCGAAATGGAGATGGTGGCGCGCGTGGCGCTGATCCAGCCTCATGAACTTGGTGCGACCACCGTTCCGGCGCGTAAATTCTTCGATATTTGTCGTGGGTTGCCGGAAGGCGCGGAAATTGCCGTTCAACTGGAAGGCGATCGCATGCTGGTGCGGTCTGGCCGCAGCCGTTTCTCGCTGTCTACGCTGCCTGCCGCCGACTTCCCGAATCTGGACGACTGGCAGAGCGAAGTCGAATTCACGCTGCCGCAGGCCACGATGAAGCGCCTGATTGAAGCCACGCAGTTTTCGATGGCGCATCAGGACGTGCGTTACTACTTAAACGGCATGCTGTTTGAAACCGAAGGGGAAGAGCTGCGTACCGTGGCGACCGACGGTCACCGCCTGGCGGTCTGTTCAATGCCTGTCGGTCAGCAGTTACCCAGCCATTCGGTGATCGTTCCGCGTAAAGGCGTGATTGAACTGATGCGTATGCTCGACGGCGGCGACAACCCTCTGCGCGTGCAGATTGGCAGCAACAACATTCGTGCACACGTGGGTGACTTCATCTTTACCTCCAAGCTGGTTGATGGCCGTTTCCCGGATTATCGCCGCGTATTGCCGAAGAATCCGGACAAACATCTGGAAGCCGGTTGCGATATCCTCAAACAGGCATTTGCTCGTGCGGCGATCCTCTCTAACGAGAAATTCCGCGGCGTGCGTCTGTATGTCAGTGAAAACCAGCTGAAAATTACCGCCAACAACCCGGAGCAGGAAGAAGCGGAAGAAATTCTGGATGTCTCCTATCCTGGCACTGAACTGGAAATCGGTTTTAACGTTAGCTACGTACTGGACGTACTGAACGCGCTGAAGTGCGAGAACGTTCGTATTCTGCTGACCGATTCCGTATCGAGCGTACAGATTGAAGATGCTGCCAGCCAGAGCGCGGCTTATGTTGTTATGCCAATGAGACTGTAATGTCGCTCACCCGTCTGTTGATCCGCGACTTTCGCAATATCGAAAGCGCGGATCTCGCTTTATCCCCTGGCTTTAACTTCCTGGTTGGCGCGAACGGCAGCGGCAAAACCAGCGTGCTGGAAGCCATCTATACGCTCGGCCACGGTCGGGCGTTTCGCAGTTTGCAGATTGGCCGCGTAATTCGCCACGAGCAGGAGTCGTTTGTTTTACACGGGCGTTTGCAGGGGGAAGAGCGTGAGACATCGATTGGCCTGACGAAAGACAAACTGGGCGACAGCAAAGTGCGCATTGACGGCACTGACGGGCACAAGGTCGCGGAACTGGCGCACCTGATGCCGATGCAGCTGATCACGCCAGAGGGGTTTACTTTACTCAATGGCGGCCCCAAATACAGAAGAGCATTCCTTGACTGGGGATGCTTTCACAATGAAGCCGGATTTTTCACCGCCTGGAGCAATCTGAAGCGACTGCTCAAGCAGCGCAACGCAGCCCTGCGCCAGGTGAGTCGTTATGAGCAACTGCGTCCGTGGGATAAAGAACTGATCCCGCTGGCGGAACAAATCAGCACCTGGCGCGCGGAGTACAGCGCCGGTATCGCGCAGGATATGGCGGATACCTGTCAGCAGTTTCTACCCGAATTTTCTCTCTCCTTCTCATTCCAGCGCGGCTGGGAGAAAGAGACCGATTATGCCGAAGTGCTGGAACGCAGTTTTGAACGCGATCGCATGTTGACCTACACCGCGCACGGTCCGCACAAAGCGGATTTTCGCATTCGCGCTGACGGTGCGCCGGTGGAAGACACGTTGTCGCGTGGGCAGCTAAAGCTGCTGATGTGCGCCTTACGTCTGGCGCAAGGGGAGTTCCTCACCCGCGAAAGTGGGCGGCGGTGTCTCTACCTGATAGATGATTTTGCCTCTGAACTTGATGATGCCCGTCGTGGGCTGTTAGCCAGCCGCTTAAAAGCGACGCAATCTCAGGTCTTTGTCAGCGCAATCAGCGCTGAACACGTTCTGGACATGTCGGACAAAAATTCGAAGATGTTCACCGTGGAAAAGGGTAAAATAACGGATTAACCCAAGTTTAAATGAGCGAGAAACGTTGATGTCGAATTCTTATGACTCCTCCAGTATCAAAGTCCTGAAAGGACTGGATGCGGTGCGTAAGCGCCCGGGTATGTATATCGGCGACACGGATGACGGCACCGGTCTGCACCACATGGTATTCGAGGTGGTAGATAACGCTATCGACGAAGCGCTCGCGGGTCACTGTAAAGATATCGTTGTAACGATTCACGCTGACAACTCCGTGTCCGTTACCGATGATGGCCGTGGTATCCCAACCGGTATTCACCCGGAAGAGGGCGTTTCGGCGGCGGAAGTTATCATGACCGTTCTGCACGCAGGCGGTAAATTCGATGATAACTCCTATAAAGTTTCCGGTGGTCTGCACGGCGTAGGTGTGTCCGTAGTAAACGCCCTGTCACAGAAACTGGAGCTGGTGATTCGTCGTGAAGGCAAAGTGCATCAGCAAACTTACGTGCACGGTGTGCCGCAGGCGCCGCTGGCGGTAACCGGCGAAACAGAAGCGACGGGTACTCAGGTACGTTTCTGGCCAAGCCACGAAACCTTTACCAACGTCGTTGAGTTTGAATACGAGATTCTGGCTAAGCGTCTGCGCGAGCTGTCGTTCCTGAACTCCGGCGTCTCTATTCGTCTGCGCGACAAGCGCGATGGTAAAGAAGACCATTTCCACTACGAAGGCGGCATCAAGGCGTTTGTTGAATACCTCAACAAAAACAAAACGCCGATCCACCCAAATATCTTCTACTTCTCCACCGAAAAAGACGGTATCGGCGTTGAAGTTGCGCTGCAGTGGAACGATGGTTTCCAGGAAAACATCTACTGCTTCACCAACAACATTCCGCAGCGTGACGGCGGTACTCACCTTGCAGGCTTCCGTGCGGCGATGACCCGTACCCTGAACGCCTACATGGACAAAGAAGGCTACAGCAAAAAAGCCAAAGTCAGCGCCACCGGTGATGATGCCCGTGAAGGCCTGATTGCCGTTGTTTCCGTGAAAGTACCGGATCCGAAGTTCTCCTCACAGACCAAAGACAAGCTGGTCTCCTCTGAGGTGAAATCGGCGGTAGAACAGCAGATGAACGAACTGCTGAGCGAATACCTGCTGGAAAACCCGTCTGACGCGAAAATCGTCGTTGGCAAAATTATTGATGCTGCACGTGCCCGTGAAGCGGCACGTCGCGCGCGTGAAATGACCCGTCGTAAAGGCGCGCTGGACTTAGCGGGTCTGCCGGGCAAGCTGGCGGACTGTCAGGAACGCGACCCGGCGCTGTCCGAACTGTACCTTGTGGAAGGGGACTCCGCGGGCGGTTCTGCGAAGCAGGGCCGTAACCGTAAAAACCAGGCGATTCTGCCGCTGAAGGGTAAAATCCTCAACGTCGAGAAAGCGCGCTTTGATAAAATGCTCTCTTCTCAGGAAGTGGCGACGCTGATCACCGCGCTCGGCTGTGGCATCGGTCGTGACGAGTACAACCCGGACAAACTGCGTTATCACAGCATCATCATCATGACCGATGCGGACGTCGACGGCTCGCATATTCGTACGCTGCTGTTGACCTTCTTCTATCGTCAGATGCCGGAAATCGTGGAACGCGGCCACGTTTACATTGCACAGCCACCGCTGTACAAAGTGAAAAAAGGCAAGCAGGAACAGTACATTAAAGATGACGAAGCGATGGATCAGTACCAAATTTCTATCGCTCTGGATGGTGCAACGCTGCACACTAATGCCAGCGCACCTGCTCTTTCAGGTGAGTCGTTAGAAAAACTGGTTTCTGAATACAACGCGACGCAGAAAATGATTGGCCGTATGGAACGTCGTTTCCCGAAAGCGCTGCTGAAAGAACTGGTTTATCAACCGACGCTGCCGGAAGCTGATTTGGCGAACGAGCAGACCGTTACCCGCTGGGTTAATTCGTTGATTACCGAGCTGAACGAAAAAGAACAGCACGGCAGCCTGTGGAAGTTTGATATCCACCACAATGCAGAGCAGAACCTGTTTGAGCCGATTGTGCGCGTCCGTACTCACGGTGTGGATACCGACTATATTCTGGACCACGAGTTTGTGACCGGTGGCGAATACCGTCGTATTTGTACGCTCGGTGAGAAGCTGCGCGGGCTGATCGAAGACGATGCGTTTATCGAACGTGGCGAGCGCCGCCAGCCGGTTGCCAGCTTTGAGCAGGCGCTGGAATGGCTGCAGAAAGAGTCACGTCGCGGCCTCGCTATCCAGCGTTATAAAGGTCTGGGCGAGATGAACCCGGATCAGCTGTGGGAAACCACCATGGATCCGGAAAGCCGTCGTATGCTGCGCGTTACCGTGAAGGATGCGATTGCCGCCGACCAGCTCTTCACTACGCTGATGGGCGATGCCGTTGAACCGCGTCGCGCGTTTATCGAAGAAAACGCCCTGAAAGCGGCGAACATCGATATCTAACTTGCACCCAGGTCTACAACCGTCCTGCAAAAGGGGAATCTCGATTCCCCTTTCTATCCCCCTTTTCGTAGCTGTTTTTTGAGCGGAATCGCGTTAGCATGAGGACGGACTCATTTAATCCGGGGAACTCATGGCTATCAAACTTATTGCTATCGACATGGATGGCACACTTCTGCTGCCCGATCACACCATTTCACCCGCGGTCAAAACGGCGATTGCCGCAGCGCGCGCGCGTGGCGTAAATGTGGTGCTGACCACGGGGCGCCCGTATGCCGGCGTCCACAGCTATCTGAAAGAATTGCATATGGAAGAACCCGGTGACTACTGCATTACCTACAATGGCGCGCTAGTGCAGAAAGCAGGGGATGGCAGTACTGTCGCGCAAACCGCGCTGAGCTATGATGATTATCGTTATCTGGAGCAGCTCTCCCGGGACGTTGGCTCGCATTTCCACGCTCTCGATCGCAACACCCTGTATACCGCGAACCGTGATATCAGTTACTACACGGTACATGAATCGTTTGTTGCGACGATTCCGCTGGTGTTCTGTGAAGCCGAGAAAATGGATCCCGCAACCCAGTTCCTGAAAGTGATGATGATTGACGAGCCGGAGATCCTCGATAAAGCTATCTCGCGCATACCTGCGGAAGTAAAAGAGAAGTACACCGTGCTGAAAAGTGCGCCGTATTTCCTCGAAATCCTCGATAAACGCGTCAATAAAGGGACTGGCGTGAAATCGCTGGCCGATGCGTTGGGTATAAAAGCCGAAGAGGTGATGGCGATTGGCGATCAGGAAAACGACATCGCGATGATTGAATACGCAGGTGTGGGCGTTGCCATGGACAACGCTATTGGGTCAGTCAAAGAAATCGCCAACTTTGTGACGAAATCTAACCTTGAAGATGGCGTCGCGTATGCCATTGAGAAGTTTGCGCTGAAATAAGATGTTATGGGCAAATGCCTTGGCGCATTTGCCCTGTTTCAGCAATTATTTGTGATACTGAGTGGTCACCTTGAGGAATATGCGCCACGCCGCTGCGCATTATCCATTTGCGGGAAAACGCCGACGTCAGGGCCCGACTTTTCAGGATTTTGCCAAACAGTTTGAGACGTAACTTGCGGGTGGCTTTGCGGTAAGCGTGATTCATATCTGGTGCATCCCGCAACAATACAGATTTGAGTGCCTCCGCGCTGTCCAGCGCATAGCTAATCCCCTCCAGTGAGCTGGCGCTGATAAAACCGGCCGCTTCGCCAATCAAAAATGCGTTGTCCTTGCCACAGACGAAGTCTTTCCAGCGTGAAGGAAACAGCACAGTACATTTTTCACTTTTCACCGGTTTGCCGAACTGAAATTGGAACGCTTCCATCTTCGCTTTCAGCGCGTCAAAGCGCGCCTGGCCGTCCTTCATCGGGTAGGCACCGCCAAAGATAAAATAGCCATCTTTGCTGATACTCCAGGAATAACAGTCGGTTGCGTCGTTATCAAAAATGCAGGAATAGAACGGGACGGGATGCTTTTCCGCAAACCATTGTTGAATAGCAACATATTTACGGATCTGGTGCCGGGGATAGAGATGACGGCGTACCAGTGAGTTCGCGCCGTCGGCTCCCACCAGATAACGCGCGGTGATCTGCTGCTCCCAACCGTCGGCGCGGAAGATAACATGCCATTTATCGCCCTCGCGCCAGATTTTCCGACACAGGCTGTCGTGGTACACCTGTACATCATCAGGAATGAGAGATTTAAGCCATAAATCAAAAGCATGGCGGTTGATATTAATGTAGCTGCGCTGGTAGTTACGCGTCAAAGAGGCTGCAACATCAACCGTTTTAACGCTAAATATCTGTGGGTTAGCGATGACATCAACGGGTAAGGTTATCCCGTCGCGGATAAACGAACGCTGGGCATCCGGGGCCAACAGACCGCCGCAGGGTTTGGTGAAACCTTCGTTGCCGCACTGGTGTTTTTTATCCAACGCGATCACGCGCATTTTTCCACTCAACTGCCGCGCCAGCGCTGCGCCTGCCGGGCCTAACCCGATAATGGCTACGTCAAAATGTTCCATCTTTCTGTCCGCAAAAATGAAGATGGCGATACGCTAAAGCCTGAAAGTGAAGTGCTTGTGAAGTATGATTGCTGAAATCGTCTTGTATCAGGGCATTCCATGAAGCAAATCACCTTTACGCCGCGTAATCATCAGCTTACCAATATCAATACCTGGACACCGGACAGCCAGTGGCTGGTCTTTGATGTGCGCCCTTCCGGTGCCTCTTTTACCGGCGACACAATTGAGCGCGTCAATATTCATACTGGCGAGCTGGAGGTGATTTATCGGGCCATGCAGGGATCGCACGTTGGCGTGGTGACCGTTCATCCAAAGTCGGAAAAATATGTGTTTATTCATGGGCCTGAAAATCCTGATGAAACATGGCATTACGACTTCCATCATCGGCGTGGGGTGATAGCTACGCAGGCAAAAGTGGAGAATCTGGATGCAATGGATATTACCGCCCCATATACGCCGGGCGCGCTGCGTGGCGGTAGTCATGTGCATGTATTTAGCCCGAGCGGCGAGTTTGTCAGTTTCACCTATAACGACCATGTGCTGCATGAGCGCTCACCGGCGCTGGATCTACGCAATGTCGGTGTGGCTGCGCCCTATGGTCCGGTGATGGTCTCCGCGCAGCATCCCCGTGAGTACAGCGGGAGCCATTGGTGCGTGCTGGTAACCCAGACGACACCCACGCCTAAACCGGGTAGCGATGAGATTAACCGCGCCTATGAAGAGGGCTGGGTAGGGGAAAACAGACTGGCGTTTATCGGTGATACGTTATCAGTCACGGGCGAGAAAGTGCCGGAGTTATTTATTGTTGATTTACCACAGGATGAAAGCGGCTGGAAACAGCCGGGCGACGCTCCGCTGGAGGGCACTGAGGCGACAATGCCTGCGCCGCCATTTGGTATTAATCAACGCCGCCTGACGTTTACTCATGCGCGCGCCTTTCCCGGTCTGGTAAATCAGCCGCGCCATTGGGTGCGCAGTAATCCAAAGGCATCTGAGATTGCATTTTTAATGCGTGATGACGTCGGCATTGTGCAACTGTGGCTGATTTCCCCACAAGGAGGAGAACCGCGTCAGCTTACCCGCTGCGCCACGGATATTCAGTCAGCATTCAACTGGCATCCGTCGGGGAAATGGCTGGGGTTTGTACTGGATAACAAAATTGCTTGTTGTGATGCTCAGACGGGAGAGGTTGATTTTCTAACGGACCGTCACGGCAACCCACCATCGGGCGATGCGATCATCTTCTCTCCTGATGGTCGACAGGTTGCGTGGATGGAAGACGTCGAGGGTTTCCGCCAGTTGTGGGTGACAGAGACAGGGCGTTAACTTAAGGAGCAGGCATTTCAGCTGGAGGGATAACGGCATTCGCGGCCTGCGTTCTCTCCTCGCTTTTTTCTACACGGGATCTCACCGAGTTATCTTTGCGAAAGAGATCCCACGGAAGTAATACTGTATCCAGTACTGCGGTAAACGGCATATCCAGAATCGCCAGTGACTTGGTTCCCCAGTTTGTATCACTTTCGCTAATCATTGTGGCGCTGGCGCGCGTGCCAGGATACGTCCCTTCTTTGCCTCCGGTATGCGACATAATGCTGGAACAGCCGCTCACAAACGCCATCCCGCTGCACATTGTCAGTGTTACCAACATTTTTTTTATCATCATTTTTTTCATCTGTATTTATTGTGTTTGCATGGTGAGTTAAAGCGATCCGTTGCGAAAATAACATCACCATTTCGTCACACTGTGGCGGCTATCGCGATTTAACGATAACAACTGCTCCCACCAGTGTATGCAATAGACAACAAACTGCAAAAAAAGTCAGATGAATACGCTTGAAAAGTTTGTATTAAGACCCATTTTTAGAGTGTAGACAAATGAAGGGCATGCCTGATGGGTGTCCTGGCTACCTGACCTGTCCATGATGGAAGGTCTATTATTCTCGCTGATTTCAGGAGCTATTGATTATGCGTAACTTTGATTTATCCCCACTGTACCGTTCTGCTATTGGTTTTGATCGCCTGTTTAACCTGCTGGAAAACAATCAGGGCCAGAGCAATGGCGGCTACCCTCCGTATAACGTTGAGCTGGTAGACGAAAACCATTACCGAATTGCGATTGCCGTTGCTGGTTTTGCTGAAAGCGAACTGGAAATTACTGCCCAGGACAATCTGCTGGTGGTGAAAGGTGCCCATGCGGACGATCAAAAAGAACGTACTTACCTGTATCAGGGGATTGCCGAGCGCAACTTCGAACGTAAGTTCCAGTTAGCGGAGAACATTCATGTTCGCGGCGCGAACCTGGTGAATGGTCTGCTGTATATCGATCTCGAACGCGTGATTCCCGAGGCGAATAAGCCGCGCCGCATCGAAATCAACTAATTCTGTGGGCCGCTTCAGGCGGCCCTGCTAAGCAATCGGCTTGCCGTCAGGGAGCCAAAAGGTACTTACTCGCTTCTTAGAAGGAGATTATTATGCGTAACTACGATTTATCCCCACTGCTGCGTCAATGGATCGGTTTTGACAAACTGGCCAATGCCTTGCAAAACACGGGCGAAAGCCAGAGCTTCCCGCCTTATAACATCGAAAAGAGCGATGATAACCACTACCGCATTACCCTTGCGTTAGCCGGTTTCCGCCAGGAAGATCTGGATATTCAACTGGAAGGCACACGCCTGACCGTGAAAGGTACGCCGCAGCAGCCGGAAAAAGAGACCAAATGGTTGCATCAGGGGCTGGTCACTCAGCCGTTCAGCCTGAGCTTTACGCTGGCTGAAAATATGGAAGTCTCCGGCGCAAGCTTCACTAACGGCTTGCTGCATATCGATTTGACCCGGAATGAACCTGAAACCATCGCTCCACAACGTATCGCCATCAGCGAACGTCCCGCATTAGACAGTTAAATAGCTCCATGCCTTTGCCCCGCCAGAAATGACGGGGCTTTTTTGTGCGTCAGCCCACATGAAACTATTATCTGGGAGGGCAGGATGCCGGAAGCGCTGCCATTGCCAGAAAAAAGCATTCAGCAATTTCAAATCGACGTTAAGAAAAACAGTAAAGAACGCCCTTCTTAAGCGCTCCTGGGCGCTCTGTAGCATGATAATGTGCGCCACTCTGCATTCATGCCTGAACGGTTCAGTCATAATCTTCGTTAAATAAAATGTTATTCACAGGGAACAGGAAAATGAGTGATATAGCATTGACGGTCAGCGTTCTGGCAATGGTGGCAGTTGTCGGATTATGGATCGGCAACATAAAAATACGTGGTGTTGGTTTTGGCATCGGAGGCGTGCTGTTCGGCGGTATTATTGTCGGGCATTTTGTCGATCAGGCAGGGATGACCCTGAGCGGCGACATGCTGCATTTTATTCAGGAATTTGGCCTGATTCTTTTCGTCTACACCATTGGTATTCAGGTGGGGCCGGGCTTTTTTGCGTCACTGCGCGTTTCGGGCCTACGGCTGAATCTGTTTGCCGTGCTGATTGTTATCATGGGTGGCCTGGTCACCGCGATCCTGCATAAGATTTTTGCCATTCCCCTTCCCGTGGTGCTGGGCATTTTTTCCGGTGCGGTCACCAATACTCCGGCGTTAGGCGCGGGGCAGCAGATTCTGCGCGATCTGGGTACTCCTGTTGATGTGGTGGATCAGATGGGGATGAGCTATGCCATGGCTTATCCTTTTGGTATCTGCGGTATTTTGCTCACTATGTGGCTGATGCGCCTAATTTTTCGCGTTAACGTCGATGCCGAAGCCCATCAGCATGAATCCACGCTGACCAACGGACACGCGCTGATTCAGACGATGAATATCCGTGTGGAAAACCCGAACCTCAACAATATGGCGATTCAGGATGTCCCAATCCTGAACAGCGACAAAATTATCTGCTCACGTTTAAAACGTGAAGAAACATTGATGGTGCCGTCGCCGGGGACGATTATCCAGATGGGCGACCTGCTACACCTGGTTGGTCAGCCTGCTGATCTGCACAACGCGCAGGTGGTGATTGGGCAGGAGGTGGACACATCGCTGTCGACGCGAGGCACCGATTTACGCGTTGAGCGCGTGGTGGTGACCAACGAACAGGTGCTGGGGAAACGAATCCGCGACCTGCGTTTCAAAGAACGATACGACGTGGTTATCTCCCGTCTGAACCGTGCGGGGGTTGAGCTGGTAGCCAGCAGCGACGCCAGTCTGCAGTTTGGCGACATCCTCAATCTGGTCGGTCGACCTTCCTCGATTGATGCTGTTGCTAATGTGGTGGGTAACGCCCAGCAAAAACTGCAGCAGGTGCAGATGCTGCCGGTATTTATCGGGATCGGGCTGGGTGTTCTGCTGGGTTCAATCCCGCTGTTCATTCCTGGGTTCCCGGTGGCGCTTAAACTGGGGTTGGCCGGTGGGCCGCTGATTATGGCGTTGATCCTGGGGCGTATTGGCAGCATCGGTAAGTTGTATTGGTTTATGCCCCCCAGCGCTAACCTGGCGCTGCGAGAGTTGGGTATCGTGCTGTTTCTCGCAGTGGTTGGTCTGAAGTCAGGCGGTGATTTTGTTCATACCCTGACGCAGGGGGATGGCCTGAGCTGGGTGGGTTACGGTATTTTCATCACCGCGATTCCGCTGATTACCGTGGGGCTGCTGGCGAGGATTTTCGTCAAAATGAACTACCTCACGCTGTGCGGAATGCTGGCTGGCTCAATGACCGATCCGCCTGCACTGGCATTTGCTAACAACCTGCATGCCACCAGCGGGGCAGCGGCGCTGTCGTATGCGACCGTTTATCCGCTGGTGATGTTCCTGCGAATTATCACGCCGCAACTGCTGGCGGTGATTTTTTGGGGGATGGGTTAGTCAGGCTGAGTCTGGGTGGACGCGCCGTAAGTGGTAGTCCACCTGGTACTCGCTGGCGTTTCTGAACATCACCGAATAATTCAAAAACTCCCCGCTATCGCTGTAGGACAGTGAGGTAATCCGCAGCAATGGCGTCTGTTCAGGTACGTTCATCTGCGCGGAAAGCTGCTTATCGGCAAGAACGGGAGTCAGACTTTCATAGTTGCCGCTGATAGTTATTCCGCACTCTTTCTCGATGTAATCGAATTTTGACCCTTCCAGATGCGCCAGCGATAAATTACGGAATAATTTTACCGGCATGTAGCTGTCTTCAAGCATCAGCGGCTTGCCGTCCACATAGCGAACGCGACGTGAGAAGTAGATGCGTTCATTAATCTGGATACGCAGTTGGCTGGCAATTGCTGGTGGTGCGGGCATCACTTCAAATACCAGTACTTCACTGGTGACCTCTTTCCCTTGTCGCTTCAGTACTTCCGCCAGTCCGGTAAGGTTTGTGGTTTCATGATGGACATCTTTGCGCGCCACATAAGTTCCACTCCCATGACGGCGTACGACCAATCCCCAGCCAATCAACATATCAATTGCTTTACGGATCGTCATTCGTGAAACCGCGAACTCTTGGGCAAGCTTTTTTTCACCCGGCAACGGGCTACCGATGTTGTAATCAGACGAATTCAGGCGAATTCGTAGTCGTTCCGCAATTGATTTGTAGATCACTACCAGACCTCTTTTTTCTTTTAATTACTGCACCATAAACCTTTTGATGTCTAACTTTTACGTAAAAAGTAGACCTCATTGCCGAAATTAAAACCATGAAAGCGATCACGAATCGCAGCGGCATGCCATGTCTGAAGGATCGCAACTTTCTATTCTCGTATCAGGCCAGCAATCACTACAAAAAAGCCTCTCCCCTACTGGTTGTTATATGAGGATGTGAAAATGCTCAGTCAAATACAACGCTTTGGCGGCGCGATGTTCACCCCGGTGCTGCTGTTTCCCTTTGCCGGTATCGTCGTCGGTATCGCTATTATGCTGCGCAACCCGCTGTTTGTGGGTGAAGCGCTTACCGATCCCAACAGTTTGTTCGCACAAATCGTTCATATCATCGAAGAAGGTGGCTGGACGGTATTTCGCAATATGCCGCTGATTTTCGCCGTTGGTCTGCCGATCGGTCTGGCGAAACAGGCTCAGGGGCGCGCTTGTCTGGCGGTACTGGTCAGCTTTCTTACGTGGAATTACTTCATCAATGCCATGGGCATGACCTGGGGACATTTCTTCGGCGTGGATTTTAGCGCAGACCCGACGGCAGGTAGCGGCTTAACGATGATGGCCGGGATTAAAACACTTGATACCAGCATTATCGGCGCCATTGTCATTTCCGGTATTGTTACTGCCTTGCATAACCGTTATTTCGACAAACCCTTGCCAGTATTTCTCGGTATTTTTCAGGGAACATCGTTTGTGGTGATCATTGCCTTTCTGGTGATGATTCCCTGTGCCTGGCTGACGCTGCTGGGTTGGCCAAAGGTGCAGATGGGGATTGAATCTCTGCAAGCTTTTCTGCGTTCTGCGGGGGCGCTGGGGGTATGGGTGTATACCTTCCTTGAGCGTATTTTGATCCCGACCGGGCTGCATCACTTCGTCTATGGTCCATTTATCTTCGGCCCTGCGGCGGTGGAAGGCGGCATCCAGGTCTACTGGGCGCAGCATTTGCAGGAATTCAGCCAAAGCACAGAGTCGCTGAAAACACTGTTCCCGGAAGGGGGTTTTGCCCTGCACGGCAACTCGAAAATCTTTGGTTCATTAGGTATTGCTCTGGCGCTTTACTTCACGGCCTCTCCGGAAAACCGGGTGAAGGTGGCGGGACTGCTGATCCCCGCCACGCTGACGGCCGTGCTGGTGGGGATCACCGAACCGCTGGAGTTCACCTTCCTGTTTATCTCACCCTTGCTGTTTGCTGTACACGCCGTGCTGGCGGCGTCTATGGCAACGGTGATGTATCTCTGTGGGGTGGTAGGCAATATGGGCGGCGGCCTGCTTGATCAGTTCTTGCCGCAAAACTGGATCCCGATGTTCCACAACCATGCCGGAATGATGTTCACCCAGATAGCGATTGGCCTGGCCTTTACTGCACTCTATTTTGCCATCTTCCGCGCGCTGATCCTGCGCTTCAACCTGAAAACGCCGGGCCGGGAAGATAGCGAAATCAAACTCTACACCAAAGCTGACTATAAAGCCGCGCGTGGGCAAACCACCGCCGCTGCGCCAGACACCAAACTGGGACAGGCGGCCGGTTTTCTGCAAGCGTTAGGCGGCGCAGGCAATATCGAAAGTATTAATAACTGCGCCACTCGCCTGCGGATTGCGCTTCACGACATGGCGAAAACGCAAAGCGATGACGTCTTCAAAGCGCTGGGTGCACACGGTGTTGTGCGTCGCGGCAATGGTATTCAGGTCATTGTTGGTTTACACGTCCCTCAGGTACGCGACCAGCTCGAAACGCTAATGAAATCTACTTTATCAAACGAACAGATCCCCATGACGGAGGCAGTATCATGAAAAAATTCTCAGTGGTTATCGCAGGTGGTGGTAGTACCTTTACGCCGGGCATCGTGCTGATGTTGCTGGCAAATCAGGACCGTTTCCCGCTTCGTGCGCTGAAATTTTATGACAACGATGGCGCGCGTCAGGAGGTGATTGCCGAGGCGTGTAAAATCATCCTCAAAGAGCAGGCGCCGGAGATAGAGTTTAGTTACACCACCGATCCCAAAACTGCGTTTACCGATGTTGATTTCGTGATGGCACATATCCGCGTGGGTAAATACCCAATGCGTGAACAAGACGAGAAAATCCCGTTACGTCACGGGGTGTTAGGCCAGGAAACCTGTGGGCCGGGCGGGATTGCCTACGGCATGCGATCTATTGGCGGTGTGCTGGAACTGGTGGATTATATGGAAAAATATTCACCAAACGCCTGGATGCTTAACTACTCTAACCCGGCGGCAATTGTGGCTGAAGCCACGCGTAGACTGCGTCCAAATGCGAAAATCCTCAATATTTGCGATATGCCCATCGGTATTGAAGGACGGATGGCGCAGATCGTCGGCCTTAAAGATCGTAAACAGATGCGCGTGCGCTACTACGGGCTGAACCACTTTGGCTGGTGGACATCAATTGAAGATCTCCAGGGTAACGATTTGATGCCGAAGCTGCGTGAATACGTGGCGAAGCATGGCTATGTGCCGCCATCGAACGACCCGCATACGGAGGCGAGCTGGAACGATACCTTCGCTAAGGCGAAGGATGTGCAGGCGCTGGATCCGGACACCATGCCAAATACCTACCTGAAATACTATCTGTTCCCGGATTACGTGGTCCAGCACTCCAATCCGCAGCGTACCCGTGCCAACGAGGTTATGGATCACCGCGAAAAACAGGTGTTCGGTTCCTGCCGGGCCATTATTGAGGCGGGCCATTCTGCGGCCGGTGAACTGGAGATTGACGAACATGCTTCCTACATTGTTGATCTGGCGGCGGCCATCGCCTTTAACACTCAGGAGCGGATGCTGCTGATTGTGCCAAATAATGGTGCGATTCATAACTTTGATGATGAAGCGATGGTCGAGATCCCATGCCTGGTGGGGCATAACGGCCCGGAACCGCTGACGGTGGGGGATATCCCGCAGTTCCAGAAAGGGTTGATGAGCCAGCAGGTGGCGGTTGAGAAGCTGGTGGTCGATGCCTGGGAGCACCGCTCTTACCAGCGTTTGTGGCAGGCTATCACCCTGTCGAAAACCGTGCCGAGTGCGTCTGTAGCTAAAGCGATTCTGGATGATTTGATCGACGCGAACAAAGAGTACTGGCCGGAACTGCGCTAACCCAGTTGACCGGCATCCTCTGGGTGCCGGTCCGCATGTTTCAATACCGCCGACGGCGCATAGCCAAATTTGTGTTTAAACGCCTTGCTGAAATGAAACGAGTCAAAGAAGTTAAGTATATCAGCGACCTGCCCGACCGTATTTCCCTCCTGCTTTAGCAGCGACAGCGCCAGTTCCAGCCGCGCATCCAGATAGTATTCTTTCGGTGTTTTTCCGGTATAGCGTAAAAAAAGACGACGTAGCCAGGCTTCGCTACAGGGGATAGTGGCTGCCATATCCGCCACGCTCCACCGTTTTTGTAGACTGGCATGTAGAGTGGCAATCAGTTTTTCAATCTGTATTCGCTGTGGGTCTTTTTTACCTTCGGCGTAAATAAGACAAATCCATTGATAAATTATTTTTGTGAGAAAGGCGACTGCCAGATTATTTTTTATTGAGTCTGGGGATGTAATTAATCGCGAAACTTCGGTCAGCTCCTGATTATAAATATCACCATTATAAATAATGCTTTGTTGTCGTAGCGGAATATCCATTACGCTGGTTGGTGTGAATTCCATCCAGTATTGTTCCCATACCAATCCTTCACAGTGATAAGACTGTATATCGGTTGGTTTTAAAAAGATTATACAGTTTCCGGTAAGCGTGATTTGTTCACCGCCTTTAAGAAGGATTTTTCCACAGCCCTGGACGGTGTAGACCGCAACCCATGAATTAGCAATCAGCGGTTTTTTCTTATCACGTGGCCAAATAACCCGATAATGTTCGTCGGCATAGGTGTGCCACAGCGAGATCAATGAAATCCCGCTGGAGATCACACTTTCATGAATCAACAGGGGAATATTGTACGTAGTTTCGTTTTTTACATGCGAACTTTGCATCTTTCCATTCATTTTAATTTCCCACCGGAGAATTATGCCCACAACCTGAACTTAACAGAAAAAATCTGTTCAGGGATATGACGTTTTTATTTTAAGAAATCTGACTGCCTGACCCGGCGCACATTACCTTGCATTCCCCCTACAGCTGCCGGGACATAATGAAAAATAAGGGCTATGAGATGAATACGCTACAAATTCTGAGCTTTGTGGGCTTTACGCTGCTGGTGGCGCTAATCACCTGGTGGAAGGTACGTAAAACGGATACCGGATCGCAACAAGGGTATTTTCTTGCCGGGCGTTCATTGAAAGCGCCGGTGATTGCCGCGTCATTGATGTTAACTAATCTTTCAACCGAACAGTTGGTTGGTCTGTCTGGTCAGGCTTACAAAAGCGGAATGTCGGTTATGGGTTGGGAAGTCACCTCTGCGGTGACGCTTATCTTTCTGGCGCTGATTTTTCTACCTCGCTATCTGCAACGTGGTATCGCTACGATCCCAGATTTTCTGGAAGAGCGTTACGATAAAACCACGCGAATCATTATCGATTTTTGCTTTCTTATTGCCACTGGCGTCTGCTTCCTGCCGATTGTGCTTTATTCAGGGGCGCTGGCGCTGAATAGCCTTTTTCACATCGGTGAATCGCTGAATATTTCTCAGGGCGCAGCAATCTGGTTACTGGTTATTTTGCTGGGCCTTGCCGGGATTATTTATGCGGTGATCGGCGGTTTACGTGCGATGGCGGTGGCCGATTCTATCAATGGTATAGGGCTGGTGATTGGTGGATTGATGGTCCCCGTGTTCGGCCTGATTGCGATGGGAAAAGGCAGTTTTTTACAAGGTGTTGAGCAACTGACCACCGTACATGCGGAGAAATTAAACTCAATTGGTGGAGCGAACGATCCGCTGCCGATAGGTGCAGCCTTTACCGGTTTGATTCTGGTGAATACCTTCTACTGGTGTACTAATCAGGGCATCGTACAACGTACGCTGGCTTCCAAAAGCCTCGCCGAAGGGCAGAAAGGAGCATTGCTCACAGCGGTATTGAAAATGCTCGATCCACTGGTGCTGGTATTACCAGGTTTAATTGCTTTTCATCTATACCAGGATCTGCCAAAGGCGGATATGGCATATCCGACACTGGTAAATAACGTGCTGCCTGTCCCTTTGGTGGGGTTTTTCGGTGCCGTTTTATTCGGCGCGGTAATCAGTACATTCAATGGATTTTTAAACAGCGCCAGTACCTTATTTAGCATGGGAATATATCGGCGGATTATTAATCAACACGCCCAATCGGAACAGCTGGTTCGGGTTGGGCGTAAGTTCGGATTCTTTATCGCGGTAATTTCCGTGCTGGTAGCACCGTGGATCGCTAATGCACCGGAAGGACTCTACAGCTGGATGAAACAGCTCAACGGTATTTATAACGTGCCGTTGGTGACCATCATCATCATGGGATTCTTTTTCCCGCGCATCCCTGCGCTGGCAGCGAAAGTCGCTATGGGATTCGGTATCGTCAGCTACATCACCATTAATTATCTGGTGAAGTTCGACTTTCACTTCCTTTACGTACTGGCCTGTACCTTCTGCATCAACGTGGTGGTGATGCTGGTTATCGGCATTATCAAGCCGCGTGCGACGCCGTTTAAATTCCATGATGCTTTT
Source organism: Citrobacter sp. 506 (assembly GCF_050434985.1). Classification (NCBI taxonomy): domain Bacteria; kingdom Pseudomonadati; phylum Pseudomonadota; class Gammaproteobacteria; order Enterobacterales; family Enterobacteriaceae; genus Citrobacter; species Citrobacter sp. 506. Next base: position 366,390 of record NZ_JBNDJN010000005.1, on the reverse strand, counting down.
GCGGTAGACATGAAGCCGTGGAAAAACGCCAAACTTGCCTCTGTCGGTATCCTGACCGCGATGCTCGGCGTCTATGCCGGACTGGCGCAGTTTGGAGGGTACAACACCCAATGGCTGACGATTCTCTGCTACTCAATTACGGCGGCAGTGATGATGTATTTAATTTACAGCAGCTGGCAGACGCGTCGTTTGGCCACTGCGCTTTCTGTCTCTGACGCTAAGGATAAAGCATGACCCGCCCTAATTTTCTGTTCATTATGACTGATACCCAGGCGACCAATATGGTCGGCTGTTATAGTGGTAAGTCGCTGAATACCAATAACATTGATAGCCTGGCGGCGGAAGGTATTCGCTTCAATTCTGCTTATACCTGCTCACCGGTGTGCACCCCGGCCCGCGCTGGGCTGTTTACCGGTATTTATGCCAACCAGTCCGGCCCGTGGACCAATAACGTCGCGCCGGGGAAAAATATCTCCACCATGGGACGCTATTTTAAGGATGCGGGCTATCACACCTGCTACATCGGCAAGTGGCATCTCGACGGGCACGATTACTTTGGTACCGGTGAGTGCCCGCCCGAATGGGATGCTGACTACTGGTATGACGGGGCAAATTACCTCGCGGAACTGACGGACAAAGAGATCGGTTTGTGGCGTAACGGTCTGAACAGCGTGGAGGATTTGCTGGCTAACAATATCAATGAAACCTTTACCTGGGCGCACCGCATCAGTAACCGGGCGGTTGATTTCCTCCGCCACCCTGCACGTGATGAAGAACCCTTCCTGATGGTAGTTTCCTACGACGAGCCGCATCACCCGTTTACCTGTCCCGTGGAGTATCTGCAGAAATATCAGGATTTTTATTATGACCTGGGGATGAAGGCGCACGACTCTTTGAGTAACAAACCTGAACATCATCGTCTTTGGTCTGAAGCGATGCCTTCGCCGGTAGGTGATGATGGGCGCTATCACCATCCGCTCTATTTTGCCTGCAACGACTTTGTCGATGACCAGATTGGCCGGGTTATTAATACCTTAACGCCCATGCAGCGGGACAACACCTGGGTCATTTACACCTCCGATCATGGCGAGATGATGGGGGCGCATAAGCTTATCAGTAAGGGGGCAGCGATGTATGACGACATCACGCGAATTCCGCTGATTATGCGCTCGCCTCAGGGAGAATCCATGCAGGTAGACACGCCGGTCAGCCATATCGATCTGCTGCCGACGATGATGGCGCTGGCGGGTATTGAGAAGCCACAAATCCTGCCGGGTGAAAACATCCTTACCGTTGAAAAACCACGCGGTGTGATGGTGGAGTTCAATCGTTATGAGATTGAACATGACAGTTTTGGCGGATTTATACCGGTACGTTGCTGGGTGACGGATGACTGGAAGCTGGTGCTGAACCTGTTTACCAGTGATGAGCTTTACGACAGACGAAACGATCCCGATGAGCTACACAACCAGATAGATTCTCCGCAATTAGCCGATGTTCGCTGCCAGATGCACGACGCGCTGCTGGACTATATGGATAAAATCCGCGATCCATTCCGCACCTATCAGTGGAGTTTGCGTCCCTGGCGTCCTGACGCTGTACCGCGCTGGATGGGCGCTTTTCGCCCGCGCCCGCAAGACGGCTATTCTCCCGTGGTACGCGATTACGACACCGGTTTACCAACCCAGGGCGTAAAAGTGGAGGAGAAAAAGCAGAAGTTCTGACTACAATGCCAATTGGCGCAGATACTCATATTTGCACTTACCTGTCGGCCGGATAAGGCATTAGCCGCCATCCGGCAATGACAGCCAGAGGAGTTTGAATGAAAATTTCCCGCCTTGGAGAAGCCCCGGATTACCGCTTCTCACTGGCAAATGAGCGTACCTTTCTGGCGTGGATCCGTACCGCGCTGGGGTTTCTGGCGGCGGGCGTTGGTCTCGACCAACTGGCTCCGGATTTTGCCACGCCGGTAATTCGTGAGCTTTTAGCGCTGTTGCTATGCCTGTTTGCCGGTGGTCTGGCGATTTATGGCTACCTGCGCTGGCTGCGTAATGAGAGGGCGATGCGCCTGAAAGAGGATTTGCCCTATACCCATAGCCTGTTAATCATCAGTCTGATTTTGTTTATTGTCGCGGTGATTGTCATGGGACTGGTGCTGTATGCCGGATAGCCGTAAGTCGCGACGTATCGCCGATCCGGGGTTACAACCGGAGCGAACATCGCTGGCCTGGTTTCGTACGCTTCTGGGTTATGGCGCGCTAATGGCGTTGGCGCTGAAGCACAACTGGCATCAGGCGGGCTTCCTGTTTTGGGTTTCAATTGTGGTGCTGGCGCTGGTGGCAATCGTTCTGTGGCGCTATACCCGCAGCCGTAATCTGATGGATGTTACGCATAGCGATTTTTCTGAATCTCGCGCGGTGCGTGACAAATTTATGATCTCCCTCGCGGTGTTATCCCTCGCAATACTGTTTGCTGTAACGCATGTCCGCCAACTTATTGCGTTTATCGGGAATTTAGCATGACAGGATGTCAGGTCATGGCCAAACCAGCCAGCTCTCGTTGTAACCTGGATTGTCGTTACTGTTTTTACATCGATAAACCCACTCAACCCGAAATGGATGACGCCACCTTAGAGACGTTTATTCGTCAGCATATCACCGCACAGCCGGGGGCTGACGTGATGTTCGCCTGGCAGGGCGGAGAGCCAACCCTCTGTGGCATCGACTTTTTCCGCCGCGTAGTGACGTTGCAAAAACAGTACGGGGAAGGGAAGAAAATCCATAACGCGTTCCAGACCAACGGGATTTTGCTCAACGACGAATGGTGTCAGTTTTTGCACGATAACGGCTGGCTGGTGGGGATTTCGTTGGATGGCCCCGCCGAGTTGCACGATGCTTATCGTGTTAACCGCAGCGGAAAACCGACTCACCATAAGGTGGTGGACGCCATTGCCAGGCTCCGTAAGCATCAGGTGGAGTTCAATCTGCTGGTAGTGGTTAATTCTCTGAATAGCCAGCGACCAGGACAGATGTATCGCTACCTTCGCCAGCTTGGCACGCCTTTTTTGCAGTTCATTCCGCTGGTTGAATATGATGAAGACGGCGAGCTTACCGCCGAATCCGTCCCGCCTCAGGCGTGGGGAACCTTCCTGAATTCCGTCTTTGATATCTGGGTCAGAGAAGATATTGGCCGCGTATTCGTCCAGTTATTTGATTCAACTCTGGGCGTATGGTGCGGACACCCGGCGCAGATGTGTTCGCTAAGCTCCACCTGCGGACATGCTTTTGCTCTGGAAGCGAATGGCGATTTGTATCAGTGCGATCACTATGTCCACCCAGATTTTCGCCTGGGTAATATTCATCGCACGTCGTTGAGTGAGCTCAACGCCAGCCCGTGGGCAGCGGCGTTTGGTCAGTCCAAGAGAACCACGCTGAGCGCGGAATGCCAGGCGTGTTCGCTATTACGCTTTTGCCATGGCGATTGTCCAAAGCATCGCGACAGCAGTGGAAAGAGTGCGATTTGCGGCGGATACAGCGCTTTCTTCAATCATACCGCGCCGCATATGCGCGTGATGCGTGACCTTCTGAAGCAACATCGCTCACCGATGGAACTGATGGCGATGCTGCGTTAAGTTCAGCGGCGTTTAACGTCCTTTGGCCAGATACTGCGCCATTTCGGCTTCCGGCACCATGCCGCCGCCGGTCGCCCACACCAGGTGGGTGGCGTTATTGAGCTGCTCCGCGCTGAAGCCGTGCATTTGCTGATAGTCAGCAGAAGCGCAAACGTGCTGCGGACCGGCCATCCCGGCCAGCGCCGACGGCTCAAGGCGAATGCCTTCTTCCTGCGCCAGCCAGCCCAGCATGTCGTACATAGTCTGATCGTCCAGGGTGTACAGACCGTCGAGCAGACGTTCCATTGCCCGGCCAACAAAGCCGGACGCGCGGCCCACCGCCAGCCCATCTGCCGCTGTCAGGTTATCGATGCCAATGTCCTGCACAGAAATCCTATCGTGCAGCCCGGTATAAATCCCCAGCAGCATGCACGGTGAATGGGTCGGTTCTGCGAAGAAACAGTGCACGTTATCGCCGAATGCCAGCTTCAGGCCAAAAGCCACCCCGCCAGGCCCACCGCCGACGCCGCACGGCAGGTAAACAAACAGCGGATGGTCGGCATCCACCACGCGCCCCTGCTGCGCGAACTGCGCCTTCAGACGCTGGCCGGCGACCGCATAACCTAAAAACAACGTGCGGGAATTTTCATCATCGATAAAGAAACAGTTCGGATCGGACTGTGCCGCCTTACGGCCCTGCTCAACCGCCACGCCATAATCTTCTTCATACTCCACGACCGTCACGCCGTGGCTGCGCAGTTTGGCTTTTTTCCATGCGCGAGCGTCGGCAGACATATGAACCGTCACCTTAAAGCCGATACGGGCGCTCATAATGCCGATCGACATCCCAAGGTTGCCGGTGGAGCCTACGGCGATGCTGTACTGACTGAAGAACTGTTTAAACTCAGGCGAAAGCAGAATGCTGTAATCGTCTTGTGTGGTCAGCAGACCAGCCTCCAGCGCCAGTTTTTCCGCGTGGGTTAGCACTTCATAAATACCGCCACGCGCTTTAATTGAGCCGGAAATCGGTAGATGGCTGTCTTTCTTCAGCAGAATTTCGCCGTTGATGCGCTGCCCATACTCTTTTTCCAGCCGCTTTTGCATCGTTGGGATCGCGGCCAGTTCAGATTCGATAATGCCGCCGGTGGCTGCGGTTTCCGGGAATGCCTGCGCCAGATACGGCGCGAAGCGCGTCAGACGAGCGTGGGCATCCTGAACATCGTGCTCTGTCAGGCCAACATACGGTAAACCTTCCGCAAGAGAGGTAGTGCCAGGGTTAAACCAGGTCGTCTCCTTGAGAGCGACCAGATCTTCCACTAAAGGATGCTGGGCGATAAGTGTTTGAATGTTTTCCATAGTCAGTCTCTTTGCGCTTAGATAATAAAGGAAAGCAGGAATGTGCAAACCAGTGCAATAACGGACGCGATAAATGTCGCGGTCGTATAATATTTGAACGTCTCATTTAGGGTGGCGCCGCAGTACTGCTTCACCAGCCAGAAGAGGGAATCGGTGACGATCGTGCAGCCAATCGCGCCGGAACCGATGGCAATGGCGATGATCTCCGGGCTAACGTTGGGGTAGAGCGGCAGCATCGGGGCCACGATTGCCGTCGCACCCATCATCGCCACCGTGGCAGAGCCCACCGCAGCATGCAGGATTAACGCCACCAGCCAAGCCAGCAGAATCGGGTGCATATGCATGTTCGAGAGGATCAGCGCGAGAGTATCCGCCAGTCCGCTGCTCTTGAGGATAGCGTTGAATGCGCCGCCTGCGCCGATAATCAGCAAAATGTTAGCAATGGAGCCAAAACCGTTTTCGGTGTGGGTCAGCAGCGCCCCCATGCCAATGTGCTGACGCAGGCCGAGAATGTAATAGGCCACGAAAACGGCAATAAACATCGCGGTGATCGGGTTACCAATAAACTCCAACAGCGTATAAACCGTGCTGCCTTTCGCCATGTTCAGCTCAGCGACGGTTTTTACCAGCATCAGGCCAATCGGCAGCAGTACGGTAAATAGCGTAGCGCCCAACGATGGCAGCGTACTTTCGTCGCGCACCTTGAGGTCGGAAAACTCAGCCGGAACCGGCTTAAACGGCAGACGGTTACCGAGGAATTTCAGATACAGCGGACCGCCGATCAGTGAAGCCATTAAGCCCACCAGTAAGCCGTAGACAATCACGGTGCCAATGTCCGCGCCCAGCTTGTTCGCCACGAACAGGGCGGCTGGATGCGGCGGCACGACGCAGTGTACCGCCATCAGCGCTGTACATAACGGAATCGCCAGCTTCAGTAGCGAGGTATTGGTTTTTTTGGCAATTGAAAAGGCCAGAGGAATCAACAGCACTACGCCGACTTCAACAAACAGCGTGATCCCGCAAACCAGCCCGACCAGTACCATAATGACGTCAGCGGAAAGCCAGCGACAGCGCTGTAGCGTCAGGCCGATACGTTCGGCCGCGCCGGACACTTCCATCATTTTGCCAAGAATGGTCCCAAGGCCGATAACCGCGGCGAGGAAGCCCAGCGTACCGCCGATGCCACTCTCAATGGCATTGACCATATCCAGCGGCCCCATACCCATCATCGTACCCACGAAGAAGCTGGCTAACAGCAGCGCCAGAAACGGGTGGAATTTGAACTTCACGATGGTCAAAACGATTAACACGATGCTTATCAGCAGCGTGCTCACAACCCAGATTTGAGAGTGCATAACTCACCTTGCCCTGTGATTAATATAGGGTTATTGGACAAAAATAAGGCATGGTCTGACAAACGATATAAATCCCCTTTCACATGAACCAGATTGCATCAAGTAGGTGATTTACGTCTAATTACGCTTTGTTTATGCGATATGGTTCACCTTGATTCATCTTTGTGCTGATTTTTGCAGCGAACTTTTTTACACTCCGGCGAATGAATCAGGAGGACAGGAGGTGAACATGGATCCCTTACGCGAGGTCAGAAATCGGCTGCTCAACGGCTGGCAGTTGTCAAAGCTGTATACCTTTGAAGTGGCGGCCCGACATCAGTCGTTTGCGCTGGCGGCAGATGAGCTGTCATTAAGCCCCAGCGCTGTCAGCCATCGCATTAATCAGCTGGAAGATGAGCTGGGTATTCAGCTGTTTGTTCGTTCGCATCGTAAAGTGGAACTCACCCACGAAGGCAAGCGGGTGTTCTGGGCGCTGAAATCATCGCTGGATACGCTGAATCAGGAAATCCTTGATATTAAAAATCAGGAGTTGTCCGGGACGCTCACCGTCTACTCACGGCCTTCTATCGCTCAGTGCTGGCTGGTTCCGGCGCTCGGCGACTTTACCCGTCGCTATCCATCGATTTCGCTGACCATGCTGACCGGGAACGACAACGTCAATCTGCAGCGTGCCGGGGTCGATCTGGCCATCTATTTTGACGACGCGCCCTCCGCGCAGCTCACGCACCACTTCCTGATGGATGAAGAGATCCTGCCGGTATGCAGCCCGGACTACGCTCGCCGCCATGACCTAACCGGTTCGCTGGTGAATTTACCGCACTGTACGTTGCTGCATGACAGACAGGCGTGGAGTAACGACTCCGGGACCGATGAATGGCACAGTTGGGCGCAGCATTTTTCGGTGAATCTGCCGACATCGTCGGGAATTGGTTTCGATCGTTCTGATTTGGCGGTGATTGCGGCGATGAATCATATCGGCGTGGCGATGGGCCGAAAGCGGCTGGTGCAAAAACGCCTCGACAGTGGAGAGCTGGTTGCGCCTTTTGGCGATATGGCGCTGAAATGCCATCAGCACTACTACATCACCACCCTGCCAGGCAGACAGTGGCCGAAAATCGAGGCGTTTATTCGCTGGCTTCAGGAACAGGTTAAATAAGCGGGCCGCGAATATTTTTTACGCTTTCTCGCTACACGCAAAGTGAAAAAGCATGCTAAATACGTGATATCACTCCTGATGATTTGCGTAAGGACGACCGTGTTAAAGCCGATTGTTTCCCTTTTACTGTTAGCCAGCGCCACCGTGTGTGCCGCGCAACCTGTGCTGACTGCGGCGCAGTATGCGCAGCAGCTTGGCGTTGGGATGGACGTAGACTGGGCGCGCACCGATCGGGGTATCCGTGAATTCGATCCGCTGGTGGTGCGGGATTACAAGGCGAAAGGGTTAACCCACGTGCGCATTCGCGTGGCGGGAGAGCCCACGGAGGCGCGGCTTATACATCTGCGCAAGCTGGTGGAAGCCTGCGAGCAGTATGGCGTGATCCCGATAATTGCCTATCAGGCTGACGAATATAAAAAAGATCCCAGTATCGGTAACGAAAAAGAGGTGGTTAACTGGTGGGTGGCGGTGGCGCATTACTTTGGTCAAAGCTCGCCGTTGCTGGGTTTCGACCTGATATACGAACCCTCTGATAAGCTCAACCATAATCAGGTATCGCTCAATCGGGTGTATGACAAAACCATTCGTACTGTCCATGCCATCGACCCGCAGCGGATGATTTTTATCGCGCCGCGACTACGCGCCGCGCCGGAAGATTTGCCTGACCTGAAACTGCCGCCGCAAAGTCAGAATACCGTGCTGGCTCAATGGCATATTTTTCCGTGGGGGCCGCTGAAAAATAACGGTAAATATCCGTGGACCTCAGGCACAGCGGCAGAAAAGGCCGCTATTCGAGCTCGTATCAATACCGCCATTCACTGGCAGCAGAAAACGGGTCATGTCAGTTGGGTGGGAGGCTGGTCGCCAGGAGAAACCATCAGGAACGTGCCTTCTGCCTCGCAAATGGCGTTTGCCCGCTTTATGGCGTGCGAACTGAAAAAAGCGAAAATTCCCTATGCTATCAATGCGGATACGCAGTTTTATGATGGCGAGGAAGGTGCCTGGCGTCCGGCGCTGGAGCCGTTACTGACGACGATGATCGCGCCTGAATGCGAAAAGCCCGGCGATAAGCCGGGCCATCATACGCTTAAACCGCCTGCCCCTGATGCGACACGCGTGACGCCAGCGGAAGCCAGCAAACAAAAATCAACAGTCCCATAAGGGTCATCAGCAGGCCCAGACTGGCTTGCCCGGTCTGCGGCAGCATTGCAGAGAACCACGCCAGCACGCCGGAACCAATGTTCTGTAATCCCCCAACCAGCGCACCGGCAGTGCCTGCCAGGAATGGGAAAGGCTCCATTGCGCCACTGGTTGCCAGCGGAAACAGCATCCCGGCACCGAAGAAAAATAGTGCGGCGGGAATCAGCAGCGTCCAGACGTTCATCACGTCAAACAGGCCCGGGATCCACATCATTAAACCGGCTACCAGACAGCAGATAACCGACTGCCACATCAGCGTCGAGAAACGCTTATTCGGGCGACCGGCGAACCAGGCGCCGAAAAATGCCGCCGGGATGGGCAGAATAAACAGGATACTGACCACCATGCTGCTTAAACCGAGCCTTGCGCCCAACAATACCCCGGAGCAGGCCTCGAAGACCGCAACGCCCGCCAGGCCGCCGATCAGCATCAGCACGTAACAGGTGAAAGAACTGTTACCAAACAGCGTTTTATAGCTGGCGATAAGGCGTGGACGCGGTGCGCCCGCAGGACGCGTTTCCGGCATCCAGCGCGCCATGCTAAACGTGACGCCCGCGCACAGAACCAGCAGGAAGATGTAACAGGCGCGCCAGTTCCACAGGGTATCCAGCATGCCGCCAATCAGCGGGGCCAGCAGTGGACTCACCAGAATCCCCATGTTTAACAAACTATTCGCGTGGCGCAGCTGCGTGCCTTCGTACAGATCGCGCGGTAAGGTTCGCGCCATTACACCGCCGACGCCTGTTCCCATGCCCTGGATTGCACTGGCGATAATCAGTACCGTCAGGCTGTGGGTGGTTATCGCGACCAGCGTGGCCAGCATGAAAATAGACATTCCGGTAAGGATCACCGGACGGCGGCCAACGCGATCGGAAAGTGGGCCGTAAAACAGTTGTGACAGGCCGTAGGTCAGCAGGTAGGCGGCCATTACGCTTTGCACCGCTCCTTCGCGAACGTTCAGTTCACGCGCCATATCAGCAATCGCGGGGATATAAATGGTTTGCGCCATCTGACCTACCGCCACCAGTAATACCAACATCAACAACAAATTGACGCTTCTATGCCTTTTCATTTCGCTGATTACTTTTAAAAAAGAGAAAAAATAAGAATAAGGTGCTGTACTTTCCCATAAATGCGCGTGGAATCTACCACAACAGAAAAAGAAGGCCAGATAGTGGGCTGGAATGTTTACGCGATGAACGGCAGGAAATGTAAACAAAAAGCGGCAACAAATGTTGCCGGATTGCATCGGCTTTACGGCGCGATCATGACAAGCGAAGTAAGACAGCGCCTACGGCAATACCGGCGGCCGCGACAAGGCGTATTCCGGCAACCTTTTCTTTCAGCAGCAGCCAGGCGAGCAGAGCGCCAAACAGAATGGAGGTTTCACGTAGCGCTGCGACCACCGCCAACGGAGCCTGGGTCATGGCCCACAGCGCCAGACCGTAAGAACCCATCGTACCAATTCCACCCAGAATACCTTTCTTCCACTGCTGTACCAGATAGCGTGACGCTTCCCGGCGCCGGGCGATCATCGCCCAGCCCAGCAGACAGGAACCGTTCAGAAAGAAGGTCCACAGCGTATAACCGAGCGCGGTTTCTGATAAGCGTACGCCGGTGCCATCAACCAGCGTGTAACCGGCGATAAAGCAGGCGTTAATGAGCGCCAGTACGATCCCGCGTTGTGAGCTGCTGCGTCCGTTAAATGCCATGCCGAGAATGGCCAGACAGATCGTAGCAATCCCCACCCAGGCAAACACAGACAGGCTATCGCCAAGGAACAAGACGCTGATAATCGCAACCAGCAGCGGTGCTGTCCCACGCATCAGAGGATAGGTCTGACTCATATCCGAAACCTGATAGGTTTTGGCGACCAGGACCGTATACACCACTTGCAACGCGGTTGAGACGGCCAAAAACGGCAGGCTGGCGGCGGAAGGCTGAGGCGCGAAGGGTAAGCAGATCAATGCCATAATCGCCGCGGAGCCGCTGACGCCAATCGCCGAGTACAGTTTATCGTTTCCAGCTTTAACAATGGCATTCCAACTGGCATGCAGCAGCGCGGCAAACAGCAAAATGCAGAAAACAGAAAGCGTCATGGTGGCGTTCTTCCCTGAGAATGTCATAAAAACGTAACATATTGGCGCGAGACAAGCACCAGGGAGAAGGTGAAAGGGGAGCGGAGTGTTACCCGCTCCCCTTAGGTGCGACTTGAATCCGAATTACTTAACGTATTTCAGAACGGCATCAAGTAGTTGCAGTGCTGCAACAATGAGTTTGAGGATAAGAATAGCGATATCCACGAGGCTCATACGCTCTCCTTTTGGTACAAGGAGCACGGTGCTGACGTACCTCGCCGCTGCCTGTTGCCAGCACCTTTGTTGACATAACACAGTGTGCTCACACGGGGGTTAAGGCGCTGACGGCACCACCCGTTTCAGCCAGGACTTTGATGCGCCGGTTTACGATGCGGCCCCCGCATAACACATTGCGTACCGAGACATTATAGATAAGTACTGTATAAATTAACAGTATTTTATAGACATTGTGCCATTCATGTTCCATACTCAAAACCATCAAAATTCGTGCCGAAATTGCGTGTTCTTCGCAGAACGCGTATACTTTTTCCGTTGACATAACACAGTGTGTTCGGCGGCTACCAACCGCACAGCGCTGAAAAAAACCTCGCTCCGGCGGGGTTTTTTGTTTTCCGACTCTGCACAGCGAAATGTGATCGTTGACGCATTTTTATGCAGATGAAAAATTTTCCATTGTCACGCTGAAAAACCTGTGTTTGTATAAATCCAGTTAATCAACAAACAGACAGGTCCCTAATGAACCCTTCCATGCTGACTGCGACCCTACTAAAAACTGCGCCATCTCGCGCAGCGGTCGTCGTGCGTGTGGTGGTGGTCGTCGGCAATGCGCCGTAGGGTCCGGATCAACACACGATTCCAAAACCCCGCCGGCGCAAACCGGGCGGGGTTTTTCGTTTAAGAGACCTGCCCGAAGCAAAGGCCCAGAATAAAAGGACTGGAGCATGGCAAGTTCGGGCATAACATCCAAGCGTACGCGTTTTACGGGCGCAGAATTCATCGTTCATTTCATGGAACGCCAGGGGATTCAGGTGGTCACCGGTATTCCTGGCGGATCGATTCTTCCCGTGTATGACGCCTTGAGCCAAAGCACGCAAATCCGTCATATCCTGGCGCGCCACGAGCAGGGCGCGGGGTTTATCGCGCAGGGGATGGCGAGAACCGATGGTAAACCCGCCGTCTGTATGGCCTGCAGCGGACCGGGCGCGACCAACCTGGTGACCGCCATTGCCGACGCGCGGCTGGATTCCATCCCGCTGGTGTGTATCACCGGGCAGGTTCCGGCCTCAATGATCGGGACCGACGCCTTCCAGGAAGTCGATACCTACGGCATCTCTATCCCCATCACCAAGCACAACTATCTGGTCCGCCATATCAGTGAATTACCGCAGGTCATGAGCGATGCGTTCCGCATTGCGCAGTCCGGCCGTCCGGGCCCGGTGTGGATAGACATTCCTAAGGATATTCAAACCGCCGTTTTTGAGATTGAAGAGATGCCGGAGCCCGCGCAGAAAATGGCGGCACCGGCGTTCAGCCAGGACAGCATTCGCGATGCCGCGGCCATGATTAACGCCGCACAGCGTCCGGTGCTGTATCTCGGCGGCGGCGTGATTAACGCGCCTGAGCGGGTTCGTGAACTGGCAGAAAAAGCCATGCTGCCCACCACCATGACCTTAATGGCGCTCGGTATGTTGCCGAAAGCGCATCCGCTGTCGTTAGGCATGTTAGGTATGCACGGCGCGCGCAGCACTAACTTTATTCTGCAAGAAGCGGACTTATTGATTGTTCTGGGCGCGCGTTTTGATGACCGGGCGATTGGTAAAACCGAGCAGTTCTGTCCGAACGCCAAAATCATCCATGTGGATATCGACCGCGCGGAACTGGGTAAAATCAAACAGCCGCACGTGGCAATTCAGGCGGATGTCGATGAGGTTCTGGCGCAACTGATCCCATTAATTGACGCGCAGCCGCGAGAGTCGTGGCATCAAATGGTGGCCGATTTACAACGCGAATTCCCCTGCAGCATTCCGCAGGAAAGCGACCCGCTCAGCCACTATGGGCTGATCAACGCCGTAGCGGCCTGCGTGGATGACAATGCCATTATCACCACCGACGTAGGCCAGCATCAGATGTGGGCCGCACAGGCTTACCCGCTGAACCGTCCGCGTCAGTGGCTGACCTCCGGCGGTCTGGGAACCATGGGCTTTGGCCTGCCGGCGGCAATTGGCGCAGCGCTGGTCAACCCGGACAAAAAGGTGCTGTGCTTCTCCGGCGACGGTAGCCTGATGATGAATATTCAGGAAATGGCAACGGCCAGCGAAAATCAGCTGGATATTAAAATCATCCTGATGAATAACGAAGCGTTGGGTCTGGTGTATCAGCAGCAGAGTTTGTTCTATAAGCAGGGCGTTTTTGCGGCGACATATCCGGGGATGATTAACTTTATGCAGATAGCCGCCGGGTTTGGCCTCGAAACCTGCGATTTGAATAACGAAGCGGATCCACAGGCAGCGTTGCAGGAGATTATTAATCGCCCTGGACCTGCGCTGATCCACGTGCGCATCGATGCCGAAGAAAAAGTGTACCCGATGGTGCCGCCGGGTGCGGCAAACACAGAAATGGTGGGGGAATAAGCCATGCAACAGCAGACTCATGACAACGTAATCCTGGAACTCACCGTACGCAACCATCCGGGCGTAATGACCCACGTCTGCGGGCTGTTTGCCCGCCGCGCGTTCAACGTGGAAGGCATTCTCTGTCTACCGATTCAGGACAGCGACAAGAGCCGCATCTGGCTACTGGTCAACGACGATCAGCGTCTTGAGCAGATGATAAGCCAGATCGACAAGCTGGAAGATGTGGTGAAAGTGGCCCGCAACCAGTCCGACCCGTCGATGTTTAACAAAATCACGGTTTTCTTTGAGTGAGTTAGTCGCCGTCTGAATCCGGAGTGATGACTTTGACAGAACCGTTCCGGCAGTGGGTTGCGTAATCTGCCGGCAACGGGCGATCGCTTATCAGTACGTCAAAAGTAGATAGCGGGCCAATGCTGGCGGGGGCAACCTCATCAAACAGGGCGTGGCGCGTCAGCAGAATTTTGCGCAATCCGCGTTCCATCGCTTTGCGTTTGGTGGCCAGATCGTCCGGATTGAACCAGCTAACGCCGAAATGCTCATGGACTCCGCTGGCAGAGATAAACACTTTTCGTGGGTTGAGCGCATCCAGCGGAGAGGGATTGCTGGTGTCGTAAAAGGCATCACTTTTCGCCCGATAGGTGCCCCCGCAAAGAATCACCGTGGCGTTGGGTTTTTCATTTAGCGCCACGAATACCCGGTGTGAGTAGCAAATTCCGGTAAAGGTAATATCGTCCGGGATCATGCTGACGACTAATGGCATTTCCGATCCATTATCAAAAAAGACCAGATCGTTTTCACTGACCAGTCCCGCGGCCAGAATGGCAACCGGTAAATCGTCGCGATGATACTGCTTTTGCACGGGGAGCGGAGCGTTAACGAGGGTGGCGGGCTTGTTCACCATCACGATGTAACCACCGAGTAGCGTAAGCGGCAATGGTTCGTCATCCTGGCTGAGATCCCGACGGATGGTCATCACGGAAACCTCCAGCATGCGCGCCGCCTCTTTCAGATGGATTCTGTCGGTCTTCTTCAACAATTCCATCAGACGTCGAATACGTTCTTTTTGCTTGGTTTCCATGCACACTCTCCACGAATCATGTTTTCATGTTCCTTCAGTAACATTTATGTGTTTCTGGGAACATGATATTGCTGCATTACTATACGTCTGACCATTGGGAAATAAAAGCGTGTTTTTACACGTTTTATTGATTATAAGCAGCGAGTTTTCAGTCAATTGTAAGCAAGTTAATCATTTTGAGTGTGATAGAGATGCAACATTTAGCATAATAAATAAACAATAAAATGATCCTCCAATCGCGATCCTAGTCACAAATGATACGGAAGTAACATGATAATGTTATTTTAATATCATTGTTGTGTGATTGTTTCTGAGAGGTAGTAAAATGGATATCGCGGTTATTGGCTCCAACATGGTGGATCTCATCACCTACATCAACCAGATGCCCAAAGAAGGGGAAACGCTGGAAGCACCCGCCTTTAAAATTGGTTGTGGCGGTAAAGGGGCAAATCAGGCCGTTGCGGCTGCTAAGCTCAACTCCAAAGTGCTGATGCTGACGAAAGTCGGTGATGATATTTTTGCGGATAACACCATTCGTAATCTCGAATCCTGGGGGATTAATACGACCTATGTCGAAAAGGTACCCTGCACCAGCAGCGGCGTTGCACCGATCTTTGTTAATGCAAACTCCAGCAACAGCATTCTGATTATTAAAGGTGCCAACAAGTTTCTCTCCCCGGAAGATATCGATCGCGCGGCGGAAGATCTGAAAAAGTGTCAACTTATTGTCCTGCAGCTGGAAGTACAGTTGGAAACGGTTTATCACGCGATTGAATTCGGTAAAAAACACGGTATTGAAGTGTTATTAAATCCCGCCCCTGCATTACGGGAATTAGATATGTCTTATGCCTGTAAATGCGATTTCTTCGTGCCAAATGAAACCGAGCTCGAAATATTAACCGGTATGCCGGTGGATACCTATGACCATATTCGCGCCGCGGCACGTTCTTTGGTCGATAAAGGTCTGAACAATATTATCGTCACCATGGGGGAGAAAGGCGCTCTGTGGATGACGCGTGACCAGGAAGTCCATGTCCCGGCGTTTAAAGTGAACGCTGTCGATACCAGTGGCGCAGGTGACGCTTTCATCGGTTGTTTTGCCCACTATTACGTTCAAAGCGGTGATGTCGAAGCCGCCATGAAAAAAGCCGCTCTCTTCGCTGCATTCAGCGTTACCGGGAAAGGCACTCAATCATCTTATCCAAGCATCGAACAATTTAATGAGTTTCTTACCTTAAACGAATAATACTCCTGCATTGTAAAAGGTAGCACTATGAACGATAAAAACATCATTCAGATGCCCGACGGCTATCTGAATAAGACGCCTCTGTTCCAGTTTATTTTGTTATCCTGTTTATTCCCTTTATGGGGATGCGCAGCCGCATTAAATGATATTCTGATTACGCAATTCAAAAGCGTATTTTCACTCAGCAACTTTGCTTCGGCATTAGTTCAGAGTGCCTTTTATGGCGGTTATTTTTTAATTGCGATTCCAGCATCTTTGGTGATTAAAAAGACCAGTTATAAAATCGCCATCTTAATGGGACTGACCCTTTATATTGTTGGCTGTACGCTCTTTTTCCCGGCATCGCACATGGCCACCTACACCATGTTCCTCGCGGCAATTTTTGCGATTGCGATTGGCCTGAGCTTCCTGGAAACTGCAGCCAACACCTACAGCTCCATGATTGGCCCAAAAGCGTATGCCACCCTGCGCCTGAACATCAGCCAGACCTTTTACCCCATTGGTGCAGCCGCCGGTATTCTGCTGGGTAAATATCTGGTCTTCTCTGAAGGCGAGAGTCTGGAAAAACAGATGGCTGGGATGAACGCGGAGCAGATCCACAACTTTAAAGTGTTGATGCTGGAAAATACCCTTGAGCCTTACAAGTACATGATTATGGTGCTGGTTGTGGTGATGGTGTTGTTCCTGCTGACCCGCTTCCCGACCTGTAAAGTCGCGCAAACGGCGAGTCATAAACGTCCGTCAGCGATGGATACGCTGCGTTATCTGGCCAGCAATGCCCGTTTCCGCCGTGGGATTGTGGCGCAGTTCCTGTACGTGGGGATGCAGGTCGCGGTGTGGTCATTTACCATCCGTCTGGCGCTGGAATTGGGTGATATCAACGAGCGCGACGCCTCAACCTTCATGGTCTATAGCTTTGCCTGCTTCTTTATCGGCAAGTTTATCGCCAACATCTTGATGACACGCTTCAATCCGGAAAAAGTGCTGATCCTCTACTCCATCATTGGCGCACTGTTTCTGGTCTATGTTGCGCTGGCGCCAAGCTTCAGCGCCGTGTACGTTGCCGTACTGGTGAGCGTCCTGTTTGGACCCTGCTGGGCGACAATCTATGCCGGTACGCTGGATACCGTGGATAACGAACATACTGAAATGGCGGGAGCAGTCATTGTCATGGCGATTGTTGGTGCAGCGGTGGTTCCGGCAATTCAGGGCTATGTGGCCGATATGTTCCACTCGCTACAACTCTCGTTCCTGGTCTCCATGTTGTGCTTCGTGTACGTCGGTATCTACTTCTGGCGTGAAAGCAAAGTGCGCAATAACCTGGCTGAAGCGACTGTTTCCTGAGGAGAGCGATCATGACAACACGTATCACGCTGTGGCGGGAACTCTTTGCAGAGCATCCGCGAATCTTACTGAAGAATAGCGACTTCACGGTTACCGCATTTCGTTACGCCAGCGGTGTGGAAGGGCTGAAGGTAGAAAACAGTCGTGGACATCTGGTTATTCTGCCCTGGATGGGGCAGATGATCTGGGATGCTCAGTTTGACGGGCATGAACTGACCATGCGCAACATGTTCAGTCAGCCGAAACCGGCTGCGGAAGTGGTAGCAACATACGGCTGCTTTGCTTTCCACTCGGGTATATTGGCTAATGGCTGCCCTTCGCCGGAAGATTCTCACCCGTTGCATGGCGAAATGGCCTGTGCCGCGATGGATGAGGCCTGGCTGGAGCTGGAGGGAGAGAATTTGCGCGTGAGTGGACGCTACGAGTATGTGATGGGATTCGGTCATCATTATCAGGCGCATCCTGCGGTGATTATGCGCAAAGCGAGTGCGCTGTTTGATATTCAGATGGCGGTCACCAACCTCGCCTCAGTGGCAATGCCTTTACAGTATATGTGCCATATGAACTATGCCTACGTACCGGAAGCGACCTTCAGCCAGAATATCCCGGATGAAGCCATGAAGTTGCGTGAGTCGGTACCCGCGCATGTTAAGCCTACCGAGCAGTGGCTGGCGTTTAATCAGCGGATCATCCAGGGCGAGACCTCGCTGGGGCGCCTCAACGAGCCCGATTTTTACGATCCGGAAATCGTTTTCTTCGCTGACCAACTGGACCGATACACGGATAATCCTGAATTTCGCATGATCGCACCTGATGGCACCACGTTCGTGACGCGTTTCTCCAGCGCGGAGCTGAATTATGTCACCCGTTGGATCCTCTATAACGGCGATCAACAGGTGGCAGCCTTCGCCCTACCTGCGACCTGTCGCCCTGAAGGCTTCCTGGCGGCACAGCGAAAAGGCACGTTGATTCAGCTAGAACCGCAGCACACCCGCACATTTACCGTCACAACTGGCATCGCCTGATCGCTCAAGGCTTAAACAGCAGCGCGTCGGAACACAAAATCCTTCAAGCTGCATAAGGCGGCAAGTCTGCTCACCTCAGAAGCTTACTCAAGTCAGTGACTGGGGTGAGCAGACCAAGCCAATGCAGAGGCTGCTTGAAGGATAAAGTGTATATCGTTAAGGTAAGCACGTTTTTTATCCCCCAGGACAGAACCCATGATCACCGTTGCCCTTATCGACGACCACACTATCGTCCGCTCCGGCTTTGCCCAGTTGCTGGGGCTGGAACCTGATTTGCAGGTTGTGGCTGAGTTCGGCTCAGGCAGCGAGGCGCTGGCGGGATTACCGGGACGTGGCGTGCAGGTATGTATCTGTGATATCTCGATGCCTGATATCTCCGGTCTTGAACTGTTAAGCCAGTTGCCAAAAGGGATGGCGATTATCATGCTCTCCGTCCACGACAGCCCCGCGCTGGTGGAGCAGGCGCTCAACGCGGGCGCGCGTGGTTTCCTTTCTAAACGCTGTAGCCCTGATGAGCTGATCGCGGCGGTGCATACCGTGGCGACCGGCGGCTGCTATTTGACGCCGGATATCGCCGTCAAACTGGCGGCTGGTCGTCAGGATCCGCTGACCAAACGCGAACGTCAGGTGGCGGAGAAACTGGCGCAAGGCATGGCGGTTAAAGAGATTGCCGCCGAACTGGGCCTGTCGCCGAAAACGGTGCACGTGCATCGCGCTAACCTGATGGAAAAACTGGGCGTTAGCAACGATGTCGAACTGGCCCGCCGGATGTTTGACGGCTGGCAATGAACACGCTCTGTTCCCGGTTCATCACCGTTGTTGCCTGCTTCTTTATCTTCTCTGCCGCGTGGTTCTGCTTGTGGAGTATCAGCCTGCACCTGGTTGAGCGCCCGGAGTTGGCGGTACTGCTGTTTCCGTTTGGCCTGCGTCTGGGGCTGATGCTGCAATGTCCACGCGGCTACTGGCCGGTGCTGCTGGGTGCGGAATGGCTGCTTCTTTTCTGGCTGGCGCAGGAAGTGGCGCTGGCTCACTTGCTACTTTTGATGATTGGGAGCTTCCTCACGTTACTCCCGGTGATGCTGATTTCGCGCTACCGCCATCAGCGCGACTGGCGCACGCTGCTGTTGCAGGGCGCGGCGCTGACGGCGGCGGCGTTGCTGCAATCGCTGCCCTGGCTTGGGCAAGGCGAAGAGGCGTGGAATGCCCTACTGCTGACGCTCACTGGTGGATTAACGCTGGCTCCGATCTGTCTGGTTTTCTGGCACTATCTTACCAGCACCACCTGGTTGCCGCTGGGCCCGGCGGTGGTGTCTCAGCCGGTGAACTGGCGCGGGCGGCATCTGGTCTGGTATCTGCTGCTGTTTAGCGTCAGCCTGTGGTTGCAGCTTGGCCTGCCCGATGAACTGTCGCGCTTCACGCCGTTTTGCCTCGCACTGCCGATCATTGCGCTCGCCTGGCACTACGGCTGGCAGGGGGCGCTGATTGCCACGTTAATGAACGCCATTGCGCTGATTGCCAGCCAGACCTGGCACGATCATCCCGTTGACCTGTTGCTCTCCCTGCTGGTGCAAAGCCTGACCGGGCTGCTGCTCGGCGCGGGGATCCAGCGTCTGCGCGAGCTTAACCAGTCGCTGCAAAACGAATTAGCGCGCAACCACCGTCTGGCTGAACGCCTGCTGGAGACCGAAGAGAGTGTGCGCCGGGATGTGGCGCGCGAACTGCACGATGATATCGGTCAGACCATCACCGCCATTCGCACCCAGGCGGGCATTGTCCAGCGGCTGGCGCCGGAAAACGCAGGGGTGAAGCGCAGCGGGGCGCATATCGAACAACTTTCTCTTGGCGTATACGATTCTGTGCGTCGTCTGTTGGGTCGTCTGCGTCCGCGCCAGTTGGATGATCTCACGCTGGAACAAGCGATCCGCTCATTGATGCGTGAAATGGAGCTGGAAAGCCGCGGCATCGTCAGCCACCTTGACTGGCGAATTGACGAATCTGCACTCAGCGAAAGTCAGCGGGTGACGCTGTTTCGCGTTTGTCAGGAAGGGCTGAACAACATCGTTAAGCACGCCAACGCCAGCGCGGTGACGCTTCAGGGCTGGCAGCAGGATGAACGGCTGATGCTGGTGATTGAGGACGACGGCAGCGGCCTGCCGCCGGGGTCGAATCAGCAGGGATTTGGCCTCACCGGGATGCGTGAACGTATTACCGCCCTCGGGGGATCGCTCTCGATTTCCTGTACGCACGGCACGCGGGTCAGCGTGTCGTTACCCCAGCGTTATGTGTAAGGAGCGATCATGTTTTCGTTTTTAAAAGCCCCAGTCAGCGCGCCGCTCATCACCGATAAGCGTGAAGTGGATGCCCTCTACCGCTACTGGCGGCGACATATTCTGACCACTATCTGGCTCGGCTACGCGCTGTTCTATTTCACACGCAAGAGCTTCAACGCCGCCGTACCGGATATCCTCACCAGCGGCGTGCTGACCCGCAGCGACATTGGTCTGCTGGCGACGCTGTTTTACATCACCTACGGCCTGTCGAAGTTTGTTTCCGGTATCGTCAGTGACCGTTCCAACGCCCGCTATTTTATGGGGTTTGGGCTTATCGCCACCGGCGTGGTGAACATTCTGTTTGGCTTCTCCACCTCGCTCTGGGCTTTTGCGGTGCTCTGGGCGCTGAACGCCTTTTTCCAGGGCTGGGGGTCGCCGGTCTGCGCGCGTTTATTGACCGCGTGGTATTCGCGTACCGAACGCGGCGGCTGGTGGGCGCTGTGGAATACTGCGCACAATGTTGGCGGGGCGCTGATCCCTATCGTGATGGCGGCGACGGCGCTGCACTACGGCTGGCGTGCCGGGATGATGATCGCTGGGCTGTTGGCGATTGTGGTGGGGATTTTTCTCTGCTGGCGGCTGCGCGACAGGCCGCAGGCGATTGGTCTGCCGCCGATTGGCGACTGGCGGCATGATGAGCTGGAAATCGCCCAGCAGCAGGAAGGCGCAGGGCTGAGTCGTAAAGAGATTCTCACCCGCTATGTATTGCTGAATCCCTATATCTGGCTGCTGTCGCTGTGTTACGTGCTGGTGTACGTCGTCCGCGCCGCCATCAACGACTGGGGCAATCTGTATATGTCGGAGACGCTCGGCGTGGATCTGGTGACCGCCAATACCGCCGTGACCATGTTCGAATTGGGCGGATTTATCGGCGCGCTGGTCGCAGGCTGGGGCTCGGACAAACTGTTTAACGGCAACCGCGGTCCAATGAACCTGATTTTTGCTGCCGGAATTTTGCTCTCCGTGGGCTCGTTGTGGCTGATGCCGTTCGCCAGTTACGTGATGCAGGCGGCGTGCTTCTTCACCACCGGATTCTTCGTCTTCGGCCCGCAAATGCTGATCGGCATGGCGGCGGCAGAGTGCTCGCACAAAGAGGCAGCGGGCGCGGCAACCGGATTTGTCGGGCTGTTTGCCTATCTGGGGGCATCGCTTTCCGGCTGGCCGCTGGCGAAGGTGATGGAGGTCTGGCACTGGACTGGATTCTTTGTGGTGATCGCCATTGCGGCGGGGATATCCGCGCTGCTGCTGCTGCCGTTTTTGAACGCCCAGGCTCCACGCGAACTCAACGAAGCGTGATGCACCTCACCTTTTTGCCCCGAGTAGGGTAAAACTAAGAAATTTTCCCGGTTTCACCTGGACGCTGTCTCAGGCGCGTCCCCCGGCTGATTTTTACAATGCCTGCCATTCGCAGGTATAAAAATTAGCTCGGGAGTGTCAAATGCTGGCCTTTCTAAACCAGGTACGCAAGCCGACCCTGGATCTGCCGCTCGATGTGCGGCGCAAAATGTGGTTCAAACCGTTCATGCAGTCCTATCTGGTAGTCTTTATTGGCTACCTGACCATGTATCTGATCCGCAAAAACTTCAACATCGCGCAGAACGACATGATCTCCACCTACGGGCTGAGCATGACGCAGCTGGGGATGATTGGCCTGGGCTTCTCCATCACCTACGGTGTGGGTAAAACGCTGGTTTCCTACTACGCAGACGGCAAAAATACCAAGCAGTTCCTGCCGTTTATGCTGATCCTCTCCGCCATCTGTATGCTCGGCTTCAGCGCCAGCATGGGAGCGGGTTCAACCAGCCTGTTCCTGATGATCGCCTTCTACGCGCTGAGCGGTTTTTTCCAGAGTACTGGCGGCTCGTGTAGCTATTCCACCATCACCAAATGGACGCCGCGTCGCAAGCGGGGTTCTTACCTCGGTATGTGGAATATCTCCCATAACCTCGGTGGTGCGGGTGCGGCTGGCGTGGCGCTGTTTGGCGCCAACTATCTGTTCGACGGTCACGTCATTGGTATGTTTATCTTCCCGTCAATTATCGCCCTGATTGTCGGCTTTATCGGCCTGCGCTACGGCAGCGACTCCCCGGAGTCTTATGGCCTCGGTAAAGCTGAAGAGCTGTTCGGCGAGGAGATAAGCGAAGAGGACAAAGAGACTGAAGAAAATGAGATGACCAAATGGCAGATCTTTGTTGAGTACGTGCTGAAAAACAAAGTGATCTGGCTGCTGTGCTTCTCCAACATTTTCCTGTACGTGGTGCGCATCGGTATCGACCAGTGGTCCACTGTCTACGCTTTCCAGGAGCTGAAGCTCTCCAAAGAAGTGGCGATTCAGGGTTTTACCCTGTTTGAAGTGGGCGCGTTGGTCGGCACGTTACTGTGGGGTTGGCTTTCTGACCTGGCTAACGGTCGTCGTGCGCTGGTAGCCTGCGTGGCGCTGGCGTTGATTATCGCAACTCTGGGCGTTTATCAGCACGCCAGCAACCAGTATGTCTATCTGGCTTCGCTGTTTGCGCTGGGCTTCCTGGTGTTCGGTCCTCAGCTGTTAATCGGCGTTGCAGCCGTCGGATTCGTACCGAAAAAAGCGATCGGCGCAGCCGATGGGATTAAAGGCACCTTCGCATATCTGATTGGTGACAGCTTCGCCAAGCTGGGTCTGGGGATGATTGCCGACGGCACGCCGATTTTTGGTCTGACCGGCTGGGCGGGCACGTTCGCCGCGCTGGATACCGCCGCCATCGGTTGTATCTGCCTGATGGCCATCGTGGCCGTGTTTGAAGAACGTAAAATTCGCCGCGAGAAAAAAATTCAACAATTGAAAGTCGCTTAAGTTAAGTGTGCATTGGTAACTTTTGCCCGCCTGGATGGCGGGCTTTTTTATGTCGCGGATCCATCCTGGATCGTGTTGATACGTTCAGTCGTCGACAGAGAGGAATTTGCCGTTATGATGGGCATCCTGTCTGGTAATGGATGTGCGCATGATTTGGATAATGCTGGCCACATTGGTCGTTGTTTTTGTAGTGGGTTTTCGGGTGTTGACGTCCGGATCTCGACGGGCAATTCGCCGTCTGAGCGAGCGAGTGAATATTGATGTTGTGCCGGTAGAGTCGATGATCGATCAGATGGGAAAAGTACAGGGTGAGGCCTTTTTACAGTACCTCCACCGCCCAGATGAATCACATCTGCAAAATGCTGCCCAGGTGTTGTTGATCTGGCAAATCGTTATTGTCGACGGCAGTGAGTCGAATCTGCTGCAATGGCACCGTTGGCTGCAAAAAGCCCGATTGGCCACGCCGATTACTGACGCACAGGTGCGTCTGGCGCTCGGTTTTCTGCGCGAGATAGAGCCGGATATGCAGGAGTTTAATGCGTTTCAGATGCGCTATAACGCCTTTTTCCAGCCCGAAGATGGCGTGCACTGGCTGCACTGACAGTCATGCCTGTTGGCGAATTAATTGTGCAAATATAAATTGATTTAATAGCTAATGGGCTATAATTTACCTATAGCTTATTAGCTATGAGGGATCGTTGATGTGGGAAGTGGAAACAACGGATGTTTTCGATAAATGGTTTGACGTACAGACCGAGGCGCTCAAGGAAGATATGCTCGCAGCGATGATGATTTTATCCGAGTATGGTCCTCAGTTAGGCAGGCCGTTTGCTGATACGGTAAATGCTTCTGCTTTTTCAAATATGAAAGAGTTGCGAGTGCAGCATCAGGGCAACCCGATTCGGGCGTTCTTCGTGTTTGATCCTTCTCGCCATGGCATCGTGTTATGCGCTGGCGACAAAACAGGGTTAAACGAGAAGAAATTCTATAAAGAGATGATCAGGCTTGCTGACGCTGAATACCGAAATCACCTTAATAAGTAAGGAAAATTATGGCGACGCTTAAAGAATTGATGGCGAAACAAAGCCCGGAAAGCCAAGAGCGCATTGCTGAAAAAGTAGAAGTGCTACGTCAGGTGATTGCGTTAAATATGTTACGGGAAGAACTGAATCTCTCTCAGGCGGAACTTGCCTCGGCAATGGGCGTTAAGCAGCCAACAATCGCAAAAATGGAACAGGCGGATAACGATCCTCGTCTGTCGACGCTTAAGCGTTATGTCACAGCGTTAGGTGGCGAACTGAGCATTGATGTTAAGTTACCGACAGGTAAAAGAGTCGCGTTTCATCTTTAAAAATCCGTGTGGCCTGGATTTTGTGTTAGATGAAAGTAGTTGCCAAAACGTTAAATGCGTCACAAATTTAATGTTACACTGCGTAACTTTTCTGCAATAACCCCACGCAGGTAACAAAATGAGTGAAGCTGTTGAACAAAAATCCCGCGCTGAGGCAAATGCCCGACCGAACTGGTCGGCGGTATTCGCCGTGGCGTTCTGCGTTGCCTGCCTGATAACCGTTGAGTTTCTGCCCGTTAGCCTGTTAACGCCGATGGCGCAGGATCTGGGGATTTCTGAAGGTGTTGCCGGACAATCGGTGACTGTGACGGCATTTGTTGCCATGTTCGCCAGCCTGTTTGTGACGCAAATTATCCAGGCGACCGATCGTCGCTACGTGGTGATCGTGTTTTCGGTGCTGCTGACGCTCTCCTGCCTGCTGGTTTCCTTTGCCAACTCTTTTTCACTGCTGCTCATTGGCCGCGCCTGCCTCGGTCTGGCGCTTGGCGGATTCTGGGCGATGTCGGCGTCGCTGACCATGCGTCTGGTTCCCGCCCGTACGGTACCGAAAGCGCTGTCGGTGATTTTTGGCGCGGTCTCTGTCGCGCTGGTGATTGCCGCGCCGCTGGGGAGTTTTTTGGGCGGTATTATCGGCTGGCGCAACGTGTTTAATGCGGCGGCGGTAATGGGCGTGCTGTGCACGATTTGGGTGGTGAGAGCGCTGCCGTCGTTGCCAGGTGAACCTTCGCATCAGAAACAAAATATGTTCATCCTGCTGCAGCGCCCGGGGGTGATGGCCGGGATGATTGCCATCTTTATGTCCTTTGCCGGACAGTTCGCCTTCTTTACCTATATTCGCCCGATCTATATGAATCTGGCAGGCTTTGAAGTTGATGGCCTGACGTTGGTGCTGCTGAGTTTTGGTATCGCCAGCTTTGTCGGGACGTCGCTCTCCTCGGTAGTTCTGAAGCGCTCGGTCAAACTGGCCTTAGCCGGTGCGCCGCTGGTGCTGGCGCTTAGCGCGCTGGTCCTGATCCTGTGGGGTAGCGACAAAGTTGTGGCGGCAGGTATTGCGATTATCTGGGGCCTGGCGTTTGCGTTGGTTCCGGTCGGCTGGTCGACGTGGATCACCCGATCGCTTGCCGATCAGGCAGAAAAAGCCGGATCCGTCCAGGTCGCCGTGATCCAGTTTGCCAATACCTGCGGGGCTGCGGTGGGAGGCTATGCGCTCGATAACCTCGGACTGCTTTCGCCTCTGATGCTTTCCGGCAGCCTGATGCTGCTGACGGCGCTTCTGGTCACGATGAAGGTCAGAATACAGTGAGATTGTTGCCTGATGGCGCGCAGCTTTCAGGCAACACCGCTATCTGACGGCTGAATCAATCAAAACCCTTGTTTTCGGCGGTATGGGCAAACCATTCGCCGCTTTTCTTCACTGTACGTTTTTGCGTATCTAAATCTAACTGGACAAAACCGTAGCGGTTTTTATATCCGTTGAGCCAGGACCAGTTATCAATAAAGGTCCACATATGGTAGCCAAGACAATTACACCCTTCGCTAATGCCTTTATGTAGCCATTTAAGATGCGCGGAAACAAATTCAATACGGTAGCTGTCGTTGATTTGGTCCTGCTGAATAAAACGTTGCTCATTTTCGACTCCCATGCCGTTTTCAGAAATAAAACAGCGCGGGTTGCCGTAGTTATCACGCAGATTAGTAATAATATCGTAAATACCTGGCTCATAAATTTCCCAGCCACGGTAAGGGTTCATTTTACGCCCCGGCATTTCGTAATAATCAAACAGCCACTCCGGCATAAACGGCGCGTCAGGATTGACGGCAGTATCACGACATTTCACGCGGCGCGGCTGATAATAATTAATACCGAGCAGGTCGATTTTGCCATCGGCGATGAGCTGACTGTCGCCTGGCCGACATGCTGGGAGTTGATCGTACTCTTTTAGCAGCGCTATCAGATCCGCCGGATATTCACCTTTTAGCACCGGGTCAAGGAAGCTGCGGTTAAACAGCAGATCCGCATGGTGCGCAGCTTTTACATCCGCCGGGTGTTGTGAGCGCGGATAAGAGGGCGTTAAATTCAGGATCACACCGATTTCACCGTCATAACTTCCGGCGTGGTACGCGCGTACCGCCGTGGAATGCGCCAGTACGGTGTGATACGCCACGGTGGCCGCGCGTTTGAAATCCACCACATTAGGGTAATGGAAGTCATACAGATAGCCGCCTTCTACCGGGACAATCGGTTCGTTAAAGGTGAACCAGTGCTTCACCCGATTGCCGAACAAGGTAAAACAGGTCTGTGCGTAGCGACCAAACGCCTCAACCACATCACGGTTTTCCCAGCCACCTTTCTCCTGCATCACCATCGGCATATCGAAGTGGAACAGGGTGATAAATGGCGTAATGCCTTGCGCCAGCAGCTCATCGATGACGTTGTTATAGAAATCAACTGCCTGCGGGTTGACGTCGCCAGTACCGTCGGGGATCAGTCGTGACCAACTGATTGAAGTGCGGAAGCTGTTGTGCTTCAGCTGTTTGAGCAGTGCGATGTCCTGTTTCCAGTGCTGATAAAAGGTCGAGGTGTTCGCCGGGCCAACCCCCTGATGGAAACGCCCAGGCTGGCGGTCGAACCACACGTCCCATGTCGTCTGGCTTTTGCCGCCGTTCAGACTATCCCCTTCGGTTTGCAGCGCCGAGCAGGCACTGCCCCACCAAAAGTTTTCGGGAAAACGGTATCGCATTATCTTGCTCCTTGATGTGTTTCATTTCCCTACACAATAGGCGATTTTGCAAAACAGAAACCGGTTACAGCACTCGTTTTTCAATGCGATAGTTACAAATCCGGGCATTCAACTTTGCCCAGCGCTTCCCAGTAGTTGTTCTGATTGTTTCTTTGTATTGCCAGAATGGCTTCGCGGATGTGTTGCTGATTACGCGTATCAGCCATAATCGTTTTTTCCCACACCTCATCCGATGGCGACCCCTGCGGGGTACAAATCTTGCGTAAATCCTTCAATACGGTGTTTTTTTCATGAACGGACTGTAGAGAGCCATAAGCCGAATCGGCCTGCGCCAAACCCGGCAGCATGAAAAGAATGGCAATGAGCGGTAAAACGGCTTGTTTCATGATAATAATCCTTGTTGTCGATGCGCATCAT
Organism: Citrobacter sp. 506; assembly: GCF_050434985.1. NCBI lineage: Bacteria > Pseudomonadati > Pseudomonadota > Gammaproteobacteria > Enterobacterales > Enterobacteriaceae > Citrobacter > Citrobacter sp. 506. The sequence continues at coordinate 338,619 of NZ_JBNDJN010000005.1, read as the reverse complement.
CTCAAGAGTAAGTGTAGACGGCATGCGCCTCACTCATCAGCCTGTGTTAATTTCTAAAAAGAAAATCAGCCAGAAGTTTTAGTTTTTCAGGAGGATAGGATGCAAATACAGATTACAGATACCATTACTGAAGACGATCAAAATGCTCTGCTTGTTGGATTGCGCGCCTACAATCGCCAGTTCCTGAGGACCACCAATTTTGGCGACCTGGCGGTGTACTGGCGCGATGAGCACAATGAAATACTGGGCGGGCTGATCGGTAAAATCAAAGGCGAATGGCTGTGCATTGATTTCCTGTGGATGCATGACTCGCTGCGTAAAGGCGGTTACGGCACAAAGTTGATGCAGGCCGCTGAACAGACGGCGCGTGAGAGAGGATGCCTGCATGCCCTGGTGGACACGATGAGTTTCCAGGCGCTGCCGTTTTATCAGAAAAACGGCTATCAGTTGCAAATGACCCTCGATAACTTTCCAGAAACCGGTTCCGCGCGCCATTATTTGTCGAAAACGTTTTGATGACCGGAAGGACTGCAAAAGGGATGACCTAACGGCACATTCCGACTCATTTTCCTTTTCGCATTATGCTTTTTTCTTCTTGCTGATGCTTTTTCGTTTTTTAAACCGCAGCGGCCTTCCCGCTATAGTCATTTCATTACTCATCAGGCGGTTATTGCAAAAGGAAAAAACGTGAAACTGAAGATACCTTATTTCGGGGCTGGGGCGGCGTTATTACTGGCGGGATTATTGTTGGCAGGATGCGATCAGCAGAACAATGATGCAAAGCATATTAAAGTGGGCGTGATTAACGGTGCAGAGCAGGATGTGGCGGAAGTCGCGAAGAAAGTCGCTAAAGAAAAATATGGCCTGGAGGTGGAATTGGTGGGGTTTAGCGGTTCTCTGCTGCCCAACGATGCCACTAATCATGGTGAGCTGGATGCCAATGTCTTCCAGCATCGTCCATTCCTTGAACAAGATAATAAAGCGCACGGCTATAAGCTGGTAGCGGTGGGCAATACCTTTGTGTTCCCGATGGCGGGTTATTCGAAGAAAATCAAAACTGTTGATGAACTAAAAGACGGTGCGACGATTGCGATACCTAACGATCCGACCAACCTTGGGCGGGCGCTGTTGCTGCTACAAAAAGAGAAGTTAATCACTCTGAAAGCGGATACCGGCCTGCTGCCAACGGCGCTGGATATTACGGATAATCCGCGACATCTGAAAATTATGGAACTGGAAGGGGCGCAGCTACCGCGCGTACTGGACGATCAAAAAGTGGATGTGGCGATTATCAGTACCACCTACATCCAGCAAACCGGGCTTTCTCCGGTACATGACAGCGTATTTATCGAAGACAAAAATTCACCGTACGTGAACATTCTGGTGGCGCGAGAAGACAATAAAGATGCCGAGAATGTGAAAGAATTCCTGCAATCTTATCAGTCACCGGAAGTGGCGAAGGCGGCAGAAACTATCTTCAACGGCGGCGCAGTTCCGGGCTGGTAATCGTCACCCGTTGCCGCGCCGGTTGGGGTTAAACCGCTCTGGCGCGGCGACGTGAGTCCATTGAGATAAGCACGACCGATGAGAGGATCAAAAGCGTACCCAGCCAGTCTGGCAGGGTAAAGGTGATGCCTAACAGCAGCAGGGACAGCAACGCACTGCTCAACGGTTCCGCGCAGCTTAAAATGCTCGCTTTCGGTCCGCCAATCATCTGCGCGCCTTTCAGGTACAGGCTAAACGTGAGCGACGTGCCGATGACCACCAGATAGAAAAACGCCAGAATTAAACTGCCATTCACCACGAAATGAGTTCCCTGCCCGGCATAGAACGGCAGTAGGATCATTCCACCGATTAACATACTCCAGCCGACAACCGGCAACGTGCCGTAGCGCGCGATGAGCGTTGAGGGGTAGGTGGTATAGAACGCGGCGGCAAACGCCGAGGCTATTCCCCAAAACAGCGCGGCAGCTGAGATAGACAACGACGTCGGGTTACCGTGGGTGACCAGTAAGAAGGTGCCGATGAGCGAGGTGAAGATCGCAGTCAGCACTAAAACCCCCGGCCGCGCTTTGCGCACCACGGAGAACCACGCCACGATAATGGTCGGTGACAAAAATTGCAGCACCGTCGCGGTGGCGGCGTTGGATTTTTCGATGGTCAGCAGGAAGGTTAGCTGTACGGTGAGTGCCCCGACCACGGAAAAAATCAGCAGGCTGATGGCGTCCTTGCGGTTTTTGATAATGGAGAACACGTTGTCGCCATGAACGAAAGAGAGCATCAGCAGAATGAGCCCCGCGAAAATCAGGCGCGTCATGGTCAGAAACTGCGACGACATCTGGCTTTGTTCCATGATGTACTGCGCGCAAACGCCTGAACTTCCCCATAATACGGCGGCAATCAGGACGTTCATCATCCCTCTTCTGGTGGAACTCATCTTTCCCTCTGCATGTTGTTTTGTTTTATTTGTGTGCAGGCATCATAGCAGAGATAGCGAAGCGAGTGAGACATGACGGGCACAGCCCCCCACACCGCAGGGGGCTTCGGCAGTCATCTTACGGCGCAATCGGCGTCAGATAATCCAGTCGTAGCGGTTCGGCCAGCAGCTCGTTCATTTGCAGAATAAACGTCTGGAAATGGGGCAGGGCGATATGCTCGTCCAGACCGGCCTGACCGCGCCAGGATTCACGAACGTAGAAGACATCCGGTGTGTCGCGCAACTGGAACAGGGCATACTCAATATTGCCCGGCTCCTGGCGCGTGGGCAGCAGCAGAGCCTGCAGCGCCTGTTTCAGTGCGTCGATTTTCCCCGGTCTGGCTTTCAGTACCGCAATAATTGAAATCACCTCTGAATCATACATGTTAAAACCCCTCCAGCACAATCTTGCCGACTGAACGACCGGTTTCAATTTGCGCGTGCGCTTTTTGCAGATTCGCCGCGTTGATTGCGCCAAAATGCTCGCCCAGCGTGGTGCGAATGGTGTTGTCATCGATCAACTGTGCCACGCGGGTTAATAGCTGATGCTGCGCAATGATGTCGTGGGTGGTAAACATCGAACGGGTAAACATAAATTCCCAGTGCAGCGAAATGCTTTTGGCCTTCAGTGGACGTGCATCGAGGGTTTGCGGATCGTCAATCAGCGCCAGTTTGCCCTGCGGCGCCAGGGCGGCAATAATTTGCGGGTAGTGCTGCTCGGTATTGTTCAGGCTGGCAACGTGCGTCACCTCTTTAATGCCTATCCGAGCCAGCTCTTCCATCAGCGGCTTGCTATGGTCAATCACGTGATGAGCGCCTGCTTCACGTACCCATTTCTGGCTCTGTGGACGTGAAGCGGTACCGATGACTGTCATTTTGGTCAGCTTACTGGCCAGTTGCGTCAGGATAGAACCGACGCCGCCAGCAGCGCCAACAATCAATAACACATCATTTTCATTGCCATTTTCCTCAACGCCCAGACGGTCGAACAGCATTTCCCAGGCGGTGATGGCGGTCAGCGGCAGTGCCGCAGCAGAAGCGTTGTCCAGCGATTGCGGCTTCAGCGCGGTAATACGTTCATCAACCAGCTGAAATTCACTGTTACTGCCAGCGCGACCCAGCGCACCGGCGTACCAGACTTCATCGCCAGGAGCGAACAGGGTGACTGCTTCACCCACGGACTTCACTACGCCAACGGCGTCCCAACCCAGCACGCGGGGCACATCAGCGTTAAAACCTTCGCGGACCTTGGTATCAACGGGGTTGACGGAAATGGCCTTCACTTCAACCAGCAGATCGTGCCCGGAGGCGACGGGCATGGGCAGGTCAATCTCTTGTAAAAATTCAATGTTACTGCCGTCGGTTGCGGCGCGGGTAATAGCGATGGCTTTCATAATCTCTCCGGTTAATAAACCTTCTATCTGTTGAATAATTCGATGGTAAACCGGTAGCAGAACGGGAAAAATAGCCCTTCGGCGACAGGACTTATACTCGGGGAGTGAAAATGTTCCGGCTTGAAGATCTCACGTTGTTTGTCCGCGCCGCGGCGCTAAATAGTTTTAGCGATGCCGCACGCGAAGTCGGCGTTCAGCCTGCTCAGGTCAGTTCTGCTATTAAGCGCCTGGAATCTACGCTGGCTATCCGCTTGTTCGCCCGCTCCACGCGCAGTCTGCGCCTGACGCCGGAAGGTGAGGTCTGGCTACCCTATGCCCGCCAGATGCTGGACGTGATGCATGCCGGACTGCAAAAAATTCAGACCCCGGAAGATGAAGTTTCAGGCACGCTGCAAATCGCCGTACCTTCCGATCTCGGTCGGAACCTACTGCTGCCGGTCTTTCAGTCGTTTCGACGCCGCTATCCCGCGCTGCGCCTGCGGATTTTTTTCTCCGACCAGGTGACGGATGTCTTTAAAGACCCCGTCGATGTGGCGTTTCGCTATGGCAACACCGAAGACGCATCTTACATTGCGCTGCCTGTCGCACTTGGTAACCGACGCGTGCTGGTGGCATCACCGGAATGGGTTGTGCAAAACGGCGCGCCGCAAACCCCGGATGATTTAACACAGCTCAACGCCATGACCTTCGTCTTACGCGGACGCCTGCACGATCGCTGGACGTTTACGCATAACGGCGAGGTTAGCAGTGTGCAGGTTAACGGCACCATTATGAGCGACGATGCTGAAGTAATCCGACGGCTGGCGATTGCCGGAGAAGGCATCGCGTACAAGTCGTGGCTGGATGTCAGCGAGGATGTGCGTGATGGACGATTGCAGCTACTGATGCCTGATTACCTGGGCGAGAAAGCCCCGCTAAATATGATTTGCCCACATCGTAAGCAGCTTTCAACGGCTGTCCGTCTGCTGCATGACGCCGTGAAGGCGCGGTGTGACACGTTGGGCGTTTCCCCGTGAGGTGTTCAATTGCAGGAATATTATTCGATAGCCATACGCATAAATAATAGCTAATCTCTGTTGGGGGCATTAATCTGATCGGAACGCCGATCAGTTAGTGATAATTGTTTCATTGAGTATAGTTTCTTCGATTAATATTGTTTCTTAAATTAATGCAGTGTTTATAATATTTATGTTAAGAATTTTTTGGTCGATGATTTAATGACTTGTATATTTATTAAAAGGTATTTGACGAGATACCTTCCGCTACGATATAAAACATAATAGCCCCGATACATACCTATTTCTTTGCCTGATTGTTAAACGCATTGATGCTTTTTGTTATTACGTTATTTATTGGGGTAGGAGAGGGCCATTGAAGTCAAAGACTATAAATGATGTATTGTATTATATAGAAGATAATTTTGTTTCAGGCATTGGTATTGATGACATTTCACAGTTTTCCGGATACAGCCGCAGGCATATACAGAATATTTTAAAGCAGCGAATAAATATGCCTGTGGGGCTTTATATTCGTAGGCGACGGATAACCAAAGCAGCAAGCTTGTTACGCCTTACTCATATGGATATTATCGATATTTCAGTGCGGGTGGGATTCGATTCTCAGCAATCTTTCTGCCGTGAATTTAAAAAACTAACCGGTTATACCCCCACAGAATACCGTAAAAATCCCAGTTGGGATCTTTCGCCGTTAATGTCGTTTGTACTACGCAGTGATATTGTTGTCGGCGAATTGCAACTACGTACCTTACCTGCTGATACCGTGCATGGATTTCAGTACAACTATGACACACCAATCCCGCCTGCCAGTGACTCACATCTGCATCGATTAAATCTAATATTTGAGCAACTTACCAGTTCAAAACAAAATGTGTGGGCATTAACTGATTTCTCGTCTAATCCAAACTCAATGATGCGGTTGAAAGTTAAAAGCATCATTGGTAATAAAAGTCATCATTCGCCCAATGCCTATAATCGTTATGAGTGTCCTTCGGGAACGTATGCCTGTTTTTCATTCAGATTCAAGAAAGAGGACTATCCACTCTATTCAAGATATATTTATTTTAAGATGTTGCCGGAGAGTAAATTAAAAAGAAAGGCAGGCTATGATATTGAAATATTCCATTATGACCAAGAGGATCTTAAAAACAAAATAATTACCTGTGATCATTACATTCCGATAGATATGTAATGTAAAAAAGCTCCACTTGCGTGGAGCAAAGACTTCGCAGTACGCCTAAATTAGGATTAATTATTGGTACTCAGCATTGAAATACAAAACTGAACGTACAATGCCGGGACTGACATTGTTAGCTGTTTGATAATACTGAGCATAAAACGGGATGGAATGATTACCTTTATCTTGAGGCGCTAAATTGATATATGAAGGTGTATTGAATTTAACAGGCTGTTGTTGTTGATCTAACACCTGAATGCCGATGCCAGCAGCGCCTTTGGGGTGGATATTCTTAAGTACACCGATAATACTGTGGTGACCATTCTCTGTGTCGCTCCAGCTTAGAATAACCCGGGAAGGCGTCGTAAAATCACTTTTACAAAGAAGGTCGATAGTAAATGGTTTTCTTCCCGCAGTGCTTCCATTGCCTCTGAATTGCTCAAGTGCTATATCGGGCAGTTTGACGTTGATCGAGCGGTTGCCTTTGATTGCGCATGACCGGTTGAGCATCGTGATATATTTTGCCGGCACAATGATATCCACCACGGGCAACGATTGAGCCTCACTTCTGATTTGCAGGTTGATGGAACCCGCAGCGGCTCCTGCCGCAAGCTGATCATCCAGTTTGATCAGCTCAATCTTTATTTTGCTGTTTCTGAATTCATCTGCCGTCGCTCTGAAAGTTGATGGCCACTGGATCGTTTGTCCGGTTGAGGTTTCCAGGGTGACTTTAATGCCAATCCCACTCACATTGCTGCGTATAATACCGGGTTGTTTCATTGCGGACCGATCGCCAATAATCTGTGCGGAAAAAGGGTGGTTGTCAGTACAGCCTGACGCCTGAATATTCTGTAGCGAAAGCGTGCGCGTCTGAATAACTCCCCCTGACTGGATTGATTGCTTATCGTTAACGATTTCCGGCGATAAAATAAACTTTTGTGTGTTCAGGGTACATGCAGCACTGGCTGCCTGATGAATGCCCAAGGCACAGCCCAGAATTAAAGCGGTACGTATTACCGACATGTGGCCTCCTGGTTTTTTAACACGATCGTGCATTTCCCTGTTTCCAGTGAAACGAACACTTCTGGTGAGGTGGTTTCATCAATATAAAGCGCACCGCCTTGTCCGACGTAGCCGACATGATTATTGGCATTGTCGCGGATGATGGCACCGAATGGCATTCTCTGCTGACCCTGCAGGCGGGGATAAATAATGTTCTGTTTTCTGAGCGTCGTTTCAAAGGTGACTGGAATGACATTACCTTCGTAAGGCGCAACCTTGGCCTGAGTTTTGGTAAAGTTCAGACCTTCAGTTGAACCTTTTGGATCGATAGTAACGTCATTCACGCGCCACGGACGAAGCCAGGGCAGAATGGCGTAGCCATTTTTATCGAAGCGGGTTCCAGGTACGCCTTCAAGATGAGCGCCATGCGCATCAGGCGCATAGACCAGCGCGACGGTATCTGAGCGCTCTGGCGAGAAGGTTATTCCCCCCGCGTGCCCAACCAGCATGCCACTCATTCCACCGCTTACCTGGTGCCATGAGTTACTCTGACTCCACGTCCCGTTCAGCGAGGTATAAGGCGTACGCACCATGCCGTTTACTCCCCATTCCACACTACCGCCGCGGAGATAGCCGGTATTGGCTCCCCAAACGATATTGTTTTCCTCATCAGTCGAGGTCGTGAAGCCGAGGCGTGTATTGCTGGCTTTGCCGTTATTGCTGTAGCTATCAGAGGAGATCTGCGTAAAACCGGCGTTGTCCCGGGGCAGGAAATAGCTGAATGAGAGCATGATTTGGTCATCTTTGATGACCGAACCCTGTTGATCCTCATTCCAGAAACGCTGGGCGGATATACTCCAGGTCAGGTTGCCCCAGGCATTGGTGTATCCCACGGCATACTGGCGATAATTATCCTGCTGATCCCAGAACTTCTTAAGAGAGCCGGATAAATAGAATGAACCCCAGGTATCGGATAACGGCTGATTAATACTGGCGCTAAACGACTGCTTCTCGCGTGACGAGAAATATTGGCTGACGAATGCCTGTGCATCCAGGGCATCCAGCGCATCGCGTTGACCGTAAAAGTGATGTGAACTGTATTTTGCTTCCAGCCAGAGCGCGGTTGCCGACCAGGGTAGGGTGCTATTCCATGTCAGACGATACTGTTGTCCTTGTTGACGATTGTCCTCAAGCTTTAGGCGCGATTGGGTGATATCAAGGGCGAATGCGCCGAGCTGGGTGTTCAGACCGCTACCGATGAGGGCTGACTGATAGCGCTCGAATCCAGAGGCCCCGGTATACAACGTTAAATAGTTGTTCAGGCCATACTGCCAGTAGGCCTGGGCTAAAAACGGATCTTCATCATAATTATCTTCATCGACGGTGCCGAGAGTGATGCCATAGCGCGAAATGCCGGGTTTTAGTAGCTGTGGTACCGAAGAGTATGGAACGGTAAAGCGGCGGATACGCCCGTCTGATTCCTGAATCGTGACCAGCAACTCGCCGCCAGTATTCGCGGGCAACACGGAATCAATCGAGAATGGCCCAGCCGGAACCGAGGACTGATGAATGGTTTGACCATCTTGGGTGACGGTGATGCGGGCGTTGGTCTCAGCTACGCCGCGAATAATCGGCGCCCAGTTCAGCGTGCTATCCGGGCGCATTAAATCCTCAGAAGCCAATCCCACTCCGAGAATAGCCATACTGTCGAACATCTGGCTGTCAGTATAGAACTTGCCAGCGCTTAACATGGATTTCCAACGAGTGATGGGCCGTTTTAGCGTCGTGCGATTATTGGCGTAATGGCTACCTAATTTGCTGTCCCAATTTTGGCTACCAAAATGTTCAATTAGCCACCCTCCAGCAGAGCTTCGGATATCCATTCCCACCCAGGCGCTGTCCGTACTTGAACGATCGTTACCACGTTGCTGGGTGCTGTAGTAATCGGCGTTATAGCTGAAATTAATCGCCGGCGCCCCTGGTTGCCAGAGTTCAGGTTGGACATAATTGTTTTCGATATTATCAACATAAGCCTGCGGGATGGTGATGCGCAGCTCAAGCTGGCTGGTGTTGAGTCTCTCCGTTGCTTTCCCGCTGGTGTCCCAATCGGCAATGCTGCCGCAGCGTGAAGGGTGAGCGGCCAGCGTTTGATTCATTTTTTCTGGGTTAATGCCCACGCCTTTGAGAAATGCTTCTGAATAACAGCTAACTAAATCGCCGTGATTATCTTTTTTGAATAAGAGTTCACGACGTCCACGCCAGTTATCATTAATATAAATATCTACGATATATGTCCCAGGCAATAAGCCTGCGGCATTAAAGGACTGCAAATCGTTAAGTGAAGCATTGCCCATTAAGATGGCATTATCAAATTCATATCGGCTAGTGCTGTCTGCATGAAGCATGGCTGAAAATAACGAACCATATAAAATTACGCAGCCGGGTATGGTTAAGATCCTTTTACGTAAGCCCATTGTGTATTCCTTTTTTATTTCTATTTATTAATGGCTGTTTTGAATTCCACGACGCTGCCGTAATCGTTCACTGCTTGTAAAACTACAGCTTCTCCAGGTTTGATTTTTTGTTTTGAATTGACCTTAGTTTTACTTTTAGGCGCAACCATGATGCTTTCTTTCAATAACCCGTTTCCTGAGGCGCTAACAACATCTACAACTGTGATAAAAAAGGGCGTCGGGTTGACCAACGTAATGCCGTCAGAGGTGGCAATAAATTCCATCTTACTTTCGGCATTTTGCCGATCTCCTAAACCGATCGGCCGCCAGAAAAATTTAAACCGAGAACGAATGGCTAAATTGAGAATGGCTGTGTTTTCCGTAGCCTGGCTTTTATCTACGGAGGGAATGTCCAGAATATTTAACCACCATAATGATTCTCTATCGTTCGCGGCAATGCGTTTATCAATAGCTTTTTTTATTCTTATTGATTGTCCATTTTTTGCATCAATACGAGCAATCGGTGGTGAGATAATAAATGGAGTGGAAATGTCTTCGGGTAATTTTCCTGCGTCACCATTATCCAGCCATACCTGAGCCAGTGAAGGTGAGTCTCCTGAATTGGACATTTGTATGGTAATTTCGGTAGTTTCTTCAGAGTAAATGAATCGAGTACCATTCACGATAATGTTATTAGCATGTGCAATAGAAATAGAAAAAAAAACAAACAGAGCAAGGATGATTTTCATATGACCTCTGGCAAAAAATGCCATAGCAGCAAGTGCTACGGCATCATGTATTTAGAGATAGGTAATGCTGTAGTTTGCCTGGGCAGTTACCGGACCTGTAGTAACCTGATCCCAAAAATGAGTATTACGCGGTTTGATGTAACCGACACTGAAGGTGTATGTTAATGGAGAATCATTATGACCGATGGATTGATAATTTTCTGGCTCAAAACGATTAGATTTATCGTTTAAGTCAATGGTCCTCCCGTTTTTATCTTTCAACACTAATGCAACGTTTTTGGCACCATTAGCATCATTATTTTGGAGATAACCTTCATTCGTCAAATTGCCGTTATTAACCCATGCTAATTTAGGGATTAATTTTTCATGTATATAACAATCTTTAACCTTAATATGGAATATCTGATCCTGCTCAGAACTGAATTTATTAACTTTATGGCTCAATACCGGTTTTAATTTCACATTTTTATTACTATCATCATTTACAATTTTACAGGAACTGGAATAAACATGACCAGTAAAATTAACTTTGCCTTGAGGATCGTGGGTATTGCTGCCTAAACCTATTGCCATCGCTGAAGGAATTGATACTGCATATGTTATTAAAATCGCAGTGAATAATTTATTCATAATGCACTCCTCATTTAGAGATAGATCGTCCCTATTATCAGTAACATTGTCTGGGCTCCTTTTTTCTTGCGCCCTGTAAGGCTGTCGCCCGCTATCAATTATGTTAGATAAATTATTGTTGTACATCGTAGATTGGACGTATTTCACTCATCCTATAATATTAATAATGATCATTAACTATGAGTATTAATGAATTATTATTATCTATAAGCAGATTGTGATTGAGATAGTCCTCAACTCTAAGGTGAAATAAAAACACTTGGAATACAATATGTTATGTTTGTATTGTGATACTTATTTAAATGCTATAAAGAAAAATCGAATCCTGCATTCGGAAAAAGCGAATGATCGAATTGCACAATTAGCTAAATTCTTATAATTCAATCAGATTATCTTTAATCTTAAGTAGTGACTTGTTATTGGCTTGGCATGCAATAACGATAAGGAATATTGTCAATCATCATTTGAATGAAGGCTACATATGCTTAACATGGACAGTAAGATAATACTCATTAGTAACCAATCAATACAGACGCAACTCTTGCTGGATTATCTCAATAAGCAAAACGATATCTTGGTTGATTTTGTTAACATTAGCAGACCAGACATGTCATTTATCGTTGAGGGAAGTATCATCCTCTATGACATACAGGCATCAAGCCGTAAATTAAAAAAGATCTGGTCAAAATTACTCAATGACAGCGCATATAGTTTGCGCGTTTATATTATTAACTGCCTTCGGTCGCTCCCACTCTATGAGAGTATGCTATGGCCAAATTTTGAGTCGATCGTACCAAATAATTGCTCTACAGAATATTTGTTAGAACTCCTTAAAGAGGGGCTAAAAACCTCCCGTCCACCACGCTCACTGTCACCGCTGCCAGAGTATGTAAACCTCACGCCATCAGATGATAACTACGGAGTTTTAACCGAAAGAGAATATGAAATTTTGACTGAGTTGTCGAAAGGTGCGTCTAATGTAGAAATTGCTAACGCATTTTTTATTAGTGAAAATACAGTGAGAACGCATATTTATAATATATTTAAAAAGATATCTGTGAATAACCGAACACAGGCAGCCTGCTGGGCCAACTTGCATCTAAGAAGTCTGGCTCTCGATCAACTGCCGCGGAAGGAAATGTAAGCCGTACTACTGGCGCAAAGTTTTGAAGCTTACTTTGCGCAAGCATGTCATCGTGTCGTTACTCAGTCTTTTTTCGCAGCGTTTGCGAAGAAGATATCAGACTGAATGTCTTTAGTGCGGATGGTAAAGAGCTGATTAGTCAGATCTTCCGTCAGCTTCTCGGCATCGGCCATGATGCGCAAGTTGAAGTCATTCAGCATCTTATCTGCGGCAGGTTTATCGGTTTTCGCCATCTTCAGATATTTTGCTTCGACCTCTTTTTGCTCCTTCGCCACTTTATCTTCCCATGCTTTGTAGGTTTTTTTGACGATTGGCGCGAGCTTCGGATAATCGGTCATCGTCAGCGTCTGTAACTTACGGTATTTCCAGTAAATGGACTGATCGTCCGCTTTATCGGTACCCATCGTATAGTTTGCCGGATACGCTTTCAGGCCGCTGTAGTACGGAACAAACGCGGTGAGGTCGGCCATACCCAGACCAATGTAGGTCGTTTCACCAATCTCTTTTGGCAACCACGGACGGACCTGCATCACGTGTGCTTCATAGGTGCGGAAGACGCTAACCGGACGCCATGGCTCTTTGCCATTCAGACCGTTGGTGTACGGGTCATGGCTGGTGCCTTCGTAATGGTTACGCAGCACGGCCTTCACATCGTCCAGCGTCATCTTCTTCTCTGGTGTCATGAACACCGGGAATTCGCGCCCTTTGGCCATATCCTGATTTACGGAAGGATTGAACTCTTTCTGGATGGTCCATACGCGAGGATCGTTATACGTGCGGTCACGCTCATCATCACGGGTATAGGCTTTGGAGAAGTTGAATTTGCCATCTTTTGCCGGTTCGTACAGACCTTTTTCGGTCGCAAATTGAATCAGGTTTTTTGACGCCATCATGTCCGGGTTTTTAGGGTCGTAATCCTGTAAGCGGCCCTGATTACCGGTGGCAAAATATTGGTTATTCGGCAGGCGCTGCGCCATCCACTGGTGACCGCTGCCGGTTTCCAGGTACCAGATTTCGTTATCGTCGACGACGGCCACGCCAAAACCTTCCCCAGCGCCGACGGTCTCAACGATATGACCCAGTAACGCCACGGCTTCACGCGCGGTTTTGCTCTGGGACAACAGAATATCCGGGATATCATCTTCGGTGATCCCTTTATCTTCAACGTAGGGGTCGGCAGCCAGCGCTTTTGCTGAGGCAAAAATAGATTCTGTACCGCTCACGCCAACGCCCAATTCGTTAAATCCGGTCGCGCCGTGCAGTTGGGTTTTCCAGTTTGGAACGGTGGTATAACGCAGAGAGTTTTTGGGTAGCGGCCAGGTAAAGTCATTTGCGCCATTATGTGCTTTGGTGCTGTATACCCCGGTCTGATTCTGCTTGGCCGGATGAATGACAAAATGCTGCGCTTTCAGGGCATCACTGTCAGCGCTACGGGCTACCAGCATGGAGCCGTCCGCTGATGCTTCATTACCGACCAATAGGGTCGTACAAGCAAAACCTGATGAAACAACGGCCAAATTTATAGAAAGTGCAATCAGGCACTTTTTAAAAGTAAACATTACGTATCCCTCATATGTACGCCAAAAATACACCGGAAACACACCGTTTCCTGAAATGCGATAACGACTGAACGCTCAGACATTGCTCGCGAGAGAGATAAACGCCCCTGTCCACGTCTTCTCCAAATATCCATCCGTAGGTTGAAGTCTTCTGGGCAAAATAAAACGCCCATTTCGCTTAATTATTGCGCAATGGATATCGTGGTATTCAGGATGTTTCCTGATTCGGGATGAAGAATAGCAATGGGATATGAGTGGATTCAGTGACCCATGTCGCGTAAGTCGATGATGGCAAATATGAATTCTATTGAAGGGGGCGTGCTTTTTGTATCCGGATATGACGTTACCTTTTGCGGCAATACAGCGAGGGGACATTTGAGCTGGCAAAAATCCATGCGCCCTTATACTCCTCCATAACCAGGCTCAGGTTTCGTCCGCTTTGACGGTAAAATCCGGGTAATGTGTTGTTAATATCAGCTTCATCGGCGCTGTCAGCGAAGGTTTTGACCACCTGCATTGCCTGTAGCACTCGGGCTTCGTGCTGCCGGGTATAACTGAAATAGATGTTCCTGCTAATGTCTGAGGTATTACGTCCGTACAGTTTTCCGGTAATGGTCGCTAGCCCTGCATCTTTGTACATCCGAAATGAAACCGTACCTGCAAAGCGGTTGCTGCCAATATTCCATTCGACATTTCCAACGCAATTTAGCTGCTTTTCGGCATAGCGTGAATGCCATAGCCATCCGCCTGAGCCGAGCAATGTCGCCACGCCGATTACGATTAAAATAAGGTGGTGTATTTTTTTCATTGCCCGCGCATCCAGTAATAATGGGTAGTACAAAACGCGTGCGCATCTACCCGTGCATCTTTATCACAAACAAATGCCACGATCCTCTCCGCTTTACGGTAGCCGGAAAGGAAAACATGCTTGTTGTTTTCACAGAGAGAAGGGTGCAGTTGCATCAGATTGAAATAATTTTCCTGATCGTGATCATTCAGTGAGTAATAAATTTTACAGTTTTGCCGAGATGGGACCTGCATAGAAACAGAAATGAATTTACTAAACGGCATAACAGGACGTGTCTGATACCACACCAGCCAGATAATCAATGTGGCAATAACGATGCCAGCGCTAAATATAATATTCCACCAAGGGACCCGCGTCGTTTGTTGTGCCGCGGGAGGAATTATCTTTGGGGGCGCGTATTCCTCTATTAGCGGTGACTGGAAAACTTCACTCTGAGGATGCGTTATCGCCTCTACCTGCGTATTTTCATTTAATCTGAGTCCGCGTCGTGAAATAGTTTTCACCGTATCACGTGGCAGACCCACATCCGCCAGCGCGTTACGTAGCGTCAGAATAGCCTGGTAAAATGTGTTGGTTGTGGTCACATTATTTCTCTCACCCCAACCCACTTTTATCAATGTGTTCTGCGAAACAATGTCACTTGCGTGAGTAATTAAATAGAGAAAGCAAAGCGAAGCTGGGAGCTGAAGTTGTATTGCGCGCCCGGTCTGACGATTGACCAGACTTTTGCTGTCAGGATTAAATTCGACCAACTGATTGATAAGGTACAATTGCCCAGCCCTCAGTAACTATAACGTATCACCGCGTGTGCCTACACATACCTTAAATTTTACATCCAAATCGTGAATATGCCTCACTCTTTGTACGTGATCGAAGATAAGAATTTCACTTAAGGATTAAAAACACTTTAAATACAATGCGTTACGTGTGTAGGTTCTTAGGTAAGTATTAACTAATGTTAAATAATGAGAATTCATTACAGTTTTATCTGAATTCTCATTATATTTATCAACAGCACTTCAAGGGGGATTGAGTTATCAGAATTGTGTAATTAATAAGAGCCCCTTTCATTGGTTAATTTTTAGCAAATAGTGCTTTTTTAATTTTTATTCTGGGATTTGGATTTATGCATAAAATTCCTAATACCCAGACTGTTATTCTGAGATAAAGCAGAAAAAAGCTTAGCGCAATCGCATTACTTATAGCCTATACATAATAACATATCAGGAGTTTATTACATTTTTTAGGTGTCACTGTTATTAACTGACAAGGAATGTCACACGTGTCGGATTGACACATTTATTTACCAATGAAATATTTATGGAAAAATAACAGGAGTCATTTTTGATGAAGAGATCACCATCACAGAGTGTTCGTTGCATAAGCTGTGAATTATCCTGTCAATTATTTCCGGATACTGTGGTACGCGCCAGCTACTGTCACCGAGCCACTTTTGCGATCTGGCCAGAGGGAAATAGTTTTCTGCAAAAAGGAATTATTGAAAAACTTCTCCTTAATAATCAAAATCATTTGTCGCGTGGGTTTATTTTTGTAGACTTTTCCTTCCCAAACCTGCGCCTGTTCGCCGATCCGCAATGGGTTGACCGGCTGGCCTACAGCGGTATGTATATTGTGTTGATAGCGGACAGGAATCTCGCGCCGTTAGCCAACTACTGGCTGTCGAAAAGCAATAAAATACAAGGGATTATATATTCCGATGATGATGATGAAGTTCAGCATCAGAAAATTCGCCGATTATTTACCGGCCACCTTGCGAACAGTAAACGCGGACGCTCACTCAACTATACAGAAATGATATTACTGAAGCGATTTGTGTCAGGGAAAAGTATTCAGCAAATTACAAAAATAGATAATATAGATATTAAGAAAATATATGTCTACAAGCTCAGGCTTGAAGATAAATTAGGCCATAGCATTCATCAAATACTGTCGAATATTTTATAACGCATTTTTGATTTTTACTATTTTCACATCTTTGCGATGTGGTGGACGCCCTACGCCCGAAAGCAGGAGGCTATTATGAAAAAACCTAAGCATTACTCACGCATTGCGATAGCGGTATCAACCGCGTTAACGTCAATGGTATTTTCAACCCACGCGGCCTGGATTGATATTGATAGTCTTCCTGCCAGTGGATTGGTGAGCAGTCTTTCGCCGGAGTTGCAGGCTTTATTTCCTGCACAAGCGAATGCCAGTTTCGAAAAAACCAGCGCTACGCCGAATTATGTTTATCAGTGGAGTGCCGGTACCATTCCCGTTTATGGTCATGGATTAACGCTGAATGGGCCAGGAGGAGAAGCCTTCGAACACACCATTACCGTTATTCAGAACAGCACGACGGGTAGCCCGGGCGTTATTTTCGGTGACGACCTGACGATTCGCACACAGTCAAAGAATGCCGCTAATAATGGTAAAGATGTTGACGGTATCCGCACGCACGGGGCTAATACGCCGGATAATCCAGTCTTTATTATCACCGGGGATCGCACCAGTATTTATGTGGACGGCCAGGATGGTGATGGTATTAACGCCGGTTACAACGCCTATAATAATGGGCAGGGTTGGAAAGGCTCGGCCAACATTTACGTCGGCGACGATCTGTATATTCAAACCACCGGTAACCAGGGGCGCGGCATCACGGCAAACGCGATGAGAGACGAAACGCTGGCTAAAAATACGATTATCGTCGGCGACCGGGCACACATTGTGACGACCGGTAGCAGCTCAGAAGGTCTCCGCACTGGGCAGAGCGGGTCCTCAATCCGCCTTGGCAATGACGCCACCATCGAGACGTCGGGTGCTTCCTCGACAGGGATTTATGCCGCCTCATCTTCCAAAACGGAACTGGGCAACAATGCCACGATTACGGTCAACGGCGCCAGCGCACATGCGGTTTATTCCACCAATGCAACCGTGAATCTCGGCGAAAACGCAACGATCAACGTCAACAATTCGGCGAAAGCGGCGTCATACAGCAAAGCGCCACGCGGCCTGTATGCGATTTCACGCGGTGCGATAAACCTGGCAGGTGGCGCCGCCATTACCATGGCGGGCAATCACAGCAATGAAAGCTATGCCATCAGTACAGAAACGGGCGGCATCGTCGACGGTTCTGCTGGCGGGCGTTTCCTTATCGACGGCGATCTTCACGCCGCCGGTGCTACTGCCGCAAACAACACCCAGCCGCAGCAAAACAGTACCATCAAACTCAATATGACTGACAACTCGTTGTGGAGTGGGGCGTCATACGTCACCAGCGCCACTGCCGGGACGGGGGTTATCTCGCTGCAAATGAGCGATGCGACCTGGAACATGACCAACAGCTCAACGCTCACTGACCTGACGCTGAACGGCGGGTCAGTGGTGAACTTTGGGCATGCTGACGGCGAACCGTGGCAGACGCTTACTATCAATGAAGATTTTACCGGCAACGGCGGAAAACTCGTTTTCAATACCGTCCTGAATGACGATGCCTCCGAAACCGACAAGCTGAAAGTGCTCGGCAACACCGCGGGTAACGCGTTTGTGGCGGTGAACAATATTGGCGGAACCGGGGCGCAAACCGTTGAGGGAATTGAGATCATCGAAGTGGCCGGTAATTCTGACGGTACTTTTGAGAAAGCGGGCCGTATTGTTGCCGGTGCGTACGACTATAACGTGGTGCAAAAGGGCAGCAACTGGTATCTGACCAGCTTTATTCCTGCTCCGCCGGATCCGGAAGAGCCGGACCCCGTCGATCCGGACCCGGTTGACCCTATTGACCCAGATCCCGTTGACCCGGACCCGGTTGACCCTATTGACCCAGGTCCTGTTGACCCGGACCCGGTCGATCCTGTCGACCCGATTATCCCTGAGCCGGAAGAACCTGTTGCGCCCCCTGTCACTGAGCAGCAGTACCGCCCGGAAGCAGGCAGTTATCTGGCGAACAACTACGCTGCTAACACGCTGTTCATGACCCGACTCCACGATCGTCTGGGGGAAACGCAGTACGTCGATATGCTGACGGGCGAGAAAAAAGTCACCAGTCTGTGGATGCGTAACGTCGGGGCACATACCCGCTTCAAAGACGGTAGCGGGCAGTTGAAAACCCAAAGCAACAGCTATGTCCTGCAGTTAGGCGGTGACCTGGCGCAGTGGAGCAGCGACGGCCTCGACCGCTGGCACCTCGGCGCGATGGCTGGTTATGCCAACAGCCAGAACCGCACGCAGTCCAGTCTGACCGGCTACCATTCACGTGGTCAGGTCACCGGTTACAGCGTGGGGCTGTACGGCACCTGGTATGCCAATGACGCTGACAAGACCGGCACTTATGTAGACACCTGGATGCTGTACAACTGGTTTGATAACAAGGTGATGGGCCAGGAGCAGGCGACGGAGAAATATAAATCCAGCGGGATCACCGCTTCTGTTGAAGCCGGTTACAGCTTCAAACTGGGTGAAAATGAGCGCAACAGCTATTGGCTGCAACCGAAAGCTCAGGTGGTGTGGATGGACGTGCAGGCCGACAGCCACCGTGAAGCGAACGGTACCCGCGTGAAGGACAACACCGATGGCAACCTGATGACCCGTCTGGGGGTAAAAGCCTTTATCAACGGTCACAACGCCATCGACGACGGTAAATCTCGTGAGTTCCAGCCGTTTGTTGAAGCCAACTGGATCCACAACACGCAGACGACTCGCGTGAAGATGGATGATGTGAGCAACGACATGCGTGGCACCAAGAACATTGGCGAGCTGAAAGTCGGTGTTGAAGGCCAAATCACTCCGCGGCTCAACGTGTGGAGCAACGTGGCCCAACAGGTCGGCGATAAAGGCTACAGCGATACCCGCGGTATGCTGGGCGTGAAATATAACTTCTGACGTAGTTGCAGGTAATGGAAAAGCCGCTGATTAATGGGTCAGCGGCTTTATTTTTTGTGGGGGGGAGGCCGGATAAAGATTTCAGCAATCCCCCCACCTGTTGCGCCAAAGCCGTTTTTTTCTGTGGAGTTCCTTAAAGATATAGAAGAATAATTTAAGGAAAATTGTATGTATAAATCATCAGGACTATTTTTTTACTTTCAAAGCAAACTGCTTCGGTGTAATGCCAAAGAACTCTTTAAAGTTACGAATAAAATAAGATGTACTGGTGTAGCCCACTTCATTGGCGATTCTATTAATATGCTTCTCGGTAGTGGTGATGAGTTTTGCTGCCTGATGCATGCGAATATCCAGCACTAGCGTATTAAAATTATTACTCTCTTTCTCCAGCTTTTTACGAATCGACACCTCCGACATATGTAAAATGCTCGCCAGATCTGCCAGCTTCCAAGATTTAGAGAGATCAGCTTCAATGATTGACTTCAGCCGCTCAGTAAAGGTGGTATCCGTTGATACTGACAAGGAATAAACTAACGATTCTATATCCCTCATTTTAGAAAGAAGATAAGTTATTTTATAAACTTGTCGGTGTTGTGGGACATCGCTTCCAGTTAATCGTTTGAAAATTTTTGTATCTGTTTCATCAACAGAACAAGTAAATATTTTACGCCGCATCTGGTTAACGCTTTGCGGATCCAACAGAAGCGGTTCCATCACTTTACAGATACAACTCAATACATCACTGTCAACTTGATAGAGCTCATAGGGAACACCTTTGCCTAACACTTTTAATGTAATATCAATCACGGTGTTTTTTTCGACGTAACAAAGTGATTCAGGGGGAACATTAAAGGACTGCCCATCTTTTGTTTTTATAAGCAGTTGCGCATCCCGCAGATAGATAATCGCACAGTTATAAAAACGGATTTTTTTCAGCACCAACAGATTGTTGTGTGCAAAATTTTCCTTAGCCGGGAAAATAAGGTTACTTAAAGCACTTTGGCTATTCATACAGTCACCCCCATGCTTTGCATGCATATAATTTCATGGGTTATCAGCCATGTAAACTCGGAATTTTTTAATAATAGAAAAAGTGTATAATTCTAATTATTTGTTTTTTAACTATGTATTTCTTTAAAATACAAAGAATTACCCAGTGGCTTTGGTGAGATGATTAACAATTTTAATATTTTCAATTAGAAATAGTGCGGAAATATGGTAATCACACATTCGGTGCAAGAAAAAAATTCTTAAGCAATATCGGAAGCTTTCGGCTGGATTCAGCCCCCAGTTTGCGTTTAATCGATTGTATTTTATAATAAATACTGCTCTCTTTTAGCTGCGTTAGCGTCGCGATTTCTCCGATTCTCTTCCTCTTAAAAAAATACAGATAGACTATTTTTCGTTCATCATCCGTCAAGCCATTGAACACTGAAGCAGGCGAAGGTGTTCGGCTTGAGAACACACGTAGCTGCTCATTCTGGTATGATACCTGCTTAAAGCAGAGGCAGGTTACCGGGAATTTTTCCATCAAAAAGCAGTAAGATAAGTAATCATCCCTGTCACAAACCAAATAGACTTTTTTATATTTATTCAGTATTTCATGAGCAGAATAAAAATTCCTGCACTCGTAACATTTAATATCTGAATTGTCATTGGCGAGCAATGATAATCCGTAATTGAAAAAAGCATTTTTACTTGCCAATAAAAAAGCAATGGACATAAGAACTCTTCGCTATCAAATGTATTAGACACCTTAACTAAAAGTGACTATAAGGTATGAAAAGTACAAAAACCACCCTAAAAAATAGTCCATTGCGATAAAATTATGTACCACAATTTATAGTGTAAATGGATTTAATTATCACTTGCAATTAATCCATAAAAAAGCCTGAACTATCGATTCAGGCTTTTACTTGCTCAAAATTTAAAATCAAAATGAATAACGAATATTGGCGTTAATTGCCTTATCAATATCGTAATGACCAAACGCCGAACGCTCAACATTAAGACTAATCCTGGTGTTTTCTTTTATTTCAGCATTGACACCGAAATTAAAGTTTACCCGGCTATCTTTACCATTTCTGATGGACGTTTTCCCGGCAAAATCACGAATGACCGTCTTCGCAGGATTAAACAGGTCATACTGATAATGAACGCCCGTCAGCGCGGTCAACTTCCAGTCTTTACCTGTGAAGGTTTTACCGATATCAACGCCGGTACGACCTATCAATGGATTATCCTGCTTACGCTGCATACGGATGTCTGAGCCTGCAGACTGCCAGTCAAACCGGTTTCCTGACACCGAGCCATAAACCAATTCCGTCTGCGGCTGAATAAAGGTTTCGTCAGGTAACGAGAAGCGCCAGCCGGTTTCTGCGCCCAGATACCAGGAATGTGAGCGGTAATCCTGCTCCGGCATTTCGATTTCGCTTGCCGAATAGTGGTTATCGTGGCGGACATATTTACCGATTGCATCCACATACAGCCCGGAGTCAAACATCGCGGAAGCATAGAAACCGATACCGGTTGATTTTGTCTGACCGGACCAGCCATCACCATGGCTGCTATTGTGAGTGAACGTTGCCGTCACACCGGTAAACAGATCACCGCCGTCAAACGCGTGCTTTCTGTCGGCTCCAATCTGCAGATGTGTCCAACTGTTGGAATTGCCCGCCTCAGCGGAACCCGTACCGCTGAAGATTCGCGCCCACGCCCCGGTTTCACCGTGGGTGTTGCGCAGATCGCCCATGCGGTAGTTCAGGTTGTTCATCTCTGTCAGGAAATTTTTAAATCCCGCATTCATAACTGATTTGCTGGCCTGCAGCGCCGCGTTGTCCTGCTGCACGTCAAATCCTTCCAGCCGCCATTGTTTACTGTTTTCGCTCTCCACGATGCCCAATTGCGGCGTGAAGGTATGAATACCCGCGCGCTGTGTCACTGGTTTGAGCGTGAACACATCGGCAGCCGTCGTTTTCGGCGCTGTGACTAACGCTACGGATGACATTCCCTGGCTCACTGAAGCCACAGACGGGACAACAACCAGCGCATTGTTTTTACCGGACAGCGACTGGTTAACCGTTACCGTATCTGCCGTTTTTCCATCAGTGTTCATGACGAATTGGCTGTTGCTTGCAGTCAGGGTGTCTACTGTCAGAGAGCCTGGTGAGCCGGCTTTGCTGAAGCGCACTTGCGAACCGTCCAGGTTGAGGGATTTCACCATGGACTGCCCGTTCGCCTGCCAGAGGGTATTCGTCATCACCGCGCCTGCCAGTGGCGCACTCAGGTTGCCACCATAAGCCGTGAGCAGATTCTCACTGGCTTCCTCTGCTGTACCAAAATTCAGGCTGGCAGTATCATTCGCCTGAATATTTCCCGTTATTACGCTACCCGTGCCGACATTCAGCGTGGTGCCTTGGCCGTTAAAGCGCCAGCGCTCAGCCGAGTACTGTCCGGACAACAGCGAAAGTGTCGATCCCGCACCGGCAGCCACTTCACTGTCAGAAATCAGACCCAAGGTTGCCGTCAGCTTCGCGCCATCCGCCAGCGACAGCGATGAATGGCTGAAGCTGCTTTTCTGGTTGAGAACGGCATCGGTGGACGCCACCGTCACCGAGCTGTCTGCGCTGTCAATCCCGCCGGTAAAATGCTCATTAATGTTAAGAGTAGAACCGTTATTCAGCTGTACGCGGCCGGTGAAACGGCTCCGATCGGCGTCGTTTGTCGCTTTTGACTGCCCGAATGACGGCGTGGTTTTCACACCGTTACCGTCATTGAGATCGATATAGAGATCTTCACTACCCAGCGTCACGGCAGAATGGTCTGCAAAAAGCGTTGTATTGAGGCTGGCATTCCTCGCCAGACTGAAATCAGTATTGTAAAGATTAAGCTGTTTCAGGCTGAACTGGCGGGTCTCCCAGTCACTTTGGGTAAAGGAAACCGGCTGAGTGAGGACAGAATTGTCGCCAAGCGCCTTCAGCTTATCCGCGACAGCCTGAGTACTGACGGCATGTACAACCGGATGCCCCTGAATAAACAGGCGGCCATTATGCTGGGTGAAGTTTCCCTCCGTGTTCATCCCACCATCCATGACAAAGTCGTTCTGCGTTCCGGGCGTCACGGTATTTTTAACATCAACATTACCGGTAAAATGGCCATGCCAGATGTTGGCAACCGCCGTCGTGACATCTGGCTTGTTGAAATCCAGGTTGACGGAGGCCTGACTCCCGCTGTTGGTCAGAATCGCCCCATCGTCGGCGCCGTTCAGCTGATGGAAGGTGAGGCTGTTACCGTTGATATCGAGCTTACCGCCGCGATAGCCCCATTTGATATTGTCGGGATTAACCTGTTTGTCATCGCTTAAAACAACGGTTGGGCGACCGCTTACAATACTGACATTATTAAAGGCCTGAACATTACCATCGCTATCCGGCCGTTGTGCCAGGACGACAGTTCCTTCGCCAACATTCAGCCCTCCGGGGTTGATTCCCGTGCCGTTAACTTTTAATGTCCCGACACCAAGTTTGTGCAGGTTATCGCCCTGAACACCATTAACTTGCCAGTCAACGCTATGATCGCCGTTGATAATGATCCCACCACCTTTCCAGGTCTGAGAGTCGAGCGGTTTGACCGTATAATCGTCATCAAAAGTCAGCGTTCCTGCACCCTGGTTAACGGCATGTTCTAATACAACGGTGCCACCGCCCTGGAAGGTGAGATCTTTACCGCTGTTTAATGAGGTTGGCGCAGTAGGGCCGAAATTGCCATGCATTGACCATGAGGCTGCACCCTGGGTTAATGTGCCAACGCCTGTGTTATCATCATATGACCAGCGAATATCTCCCTCATTTTGTTGTGATTTAATGGGAGCATCAGCGTCCTGTTTCATGGTATCAGCCACATCTCCGACAGGGATGATCGTATACCAGTTAGTTTTTCCATTCACACCTGCGTAAGAATTGAGCACGGCAGTGACAACCCATTTGTTTTGCTTAGCATCCCAGGCAAACAGTGGGGAACCACTGTCGCCAGGTGTACCATAGGTGGAAAGTGGCGTATTTGTTGTATTAGTGACAAAACTCCAGTCCGAAATAAACGGATGATTTACGATCCCCCCGGTTTTATACGAGTATGCCCCTGACAGCTTAGTCAGTTTACCACTCTCATCTTTTACATATTGCGTTCCCGTACCGACCCGATAGAAAACGGGGAACCGCTCCTGATTCTGATATGTGCCTTTGGCCGTTCCCGCGTCAGTCATATCCAGAGCGCTAACCTCTGTCACAATTTTGTTTAGTCGGGGGGTATGGAAGTCTCGCTTGTGGTTATTTCTGTCAACCAGGGTGTAGGTAGTGTCGTCGTTGTAACCAAACTTCACCTTTTTATAGCCCACATTGTGCTTAACGCTGACGATATATTGTGGCGCAACTAATGTAGCAACCCCAGTCCTGTCATTAGAACTGAAATCTATCATGGGCGCTTTATTTAACGTGGTGACGACATTTCCATTTTTATCATATAGCGGGATGTTTTCTGCATCTGGTTTAAACGAGCCTTTATTTTCAGCGAAATCGCGATATGTTTGATAATTAACCCCACTGCTGACAACAGAAGCATTTGATGCAGCAGAAGATAATATCCCCAACATACTCACTAGCAGTACGCTTATTGATATCCGTGGAGTGATGTTCTTCCTTATACCTTCACTGACTTCTGAAACGACAACCGCCTCACCTTTACTGTTCTTTTTTATCGCGTATATCTTATTCACGTTTCCCCCAGTCACTATCCGCTTAAATAAATGACATTTAAATGAAAATCAGATTCAGTCAATAAAAAAAAGCGTCTTTTTATTTTTTTATCCTGAAAGAGCATTGTAATGAGGAATTTACTGCCACCTTTTTCTATTTTTATCAGCTCTATTGAAAATAAAAGAGTTAGTTATAAAAATTGAAATAATAAAATTGACCGAATCGCAAATAAAAAAAACCGATAAAAAAGTAATGATTGCTATTTTTGGGTTTGCCAGCGAGTTTTTAGATCAATATATTCCGTCTCGCTCATTAAGATTGTTATGAGCTGAATTATGAATTAAGCCTATTAATGGAGTATAAAATGAAAAAGCTGATTTTAGGTTCGGCAATTGTGGCAGTTCTGGGTGTAGCGTCTAGTGCTATGGCTGCGCCAAACACCGGTACTGTAAACTTTACGGGTAGTGTTTCGACTGCTACTTGCGATCTTTCTTTGAAAGATAATGCTGGTGGGGATATTTCAAATGTTAATTTAGGTGTTCTTTCAAATACATCAACCAAAAATGGTACTCCTGTCCAATTTAAGTTGGTACCTCAAGATGCGACTTGCCTTGCTAAAACTTCTGCTAATGTAGCCTGGACATCCTCCACGCTGGATGCGGCAGGTATTAATAACGCCGCTACTGGGGGTACTAACGCTTATTTGTTGGTTGCAGCAACCAACGCTGCCCAGACAGGTAATAATGCTTATATCAAACAAGGGCAAACCTCTTTTGATTATACTGCCCAGGGTGGTGTTAAATCTTTTGATTATAGCGCAGTACTTGCAAAACCTACCGCAGCTCTGACTGCAGGCCCATTCAATGCATCTGCAAGCTATGTTGTAACCTATAAATAATTATCTTTTTATTAAAAGGGAGTTATTACTCCCTTCTTAAATAATATTTTCGTCGGCAAGGATTAAAAATGAAAATAAAAGTATTATGTGTCGCTATCATTTTTCATTTATGGTCGAATGAAATTCTTGCCGACGATTTTAACTACAGTTTTATCCGTGGTGGTAGTAAAGATGTACCTGAGGTGTTGAAGAATACCGGGCAAAACATACCCGGAAACTATGTTGTCGATTTACTATTTAATGGCTCCAAGACAGCGGCCTCTGTAGAATTAGCTATCAGCAATGATGATGCTGAGCATATTTGCCTTTCTGATAACTGGCTACAGGAACAAAACATTCATATCAATAAAGAATTCTATAAACTGTATCTTAATCCCGCACGCAACTGCTATCTTATCGATAAAGAAAAGAACAGTCGGGTAAAATTTGATCCTACCTTGCAGGAGTTATCAATCGATATGCCTCAGGCTGGCTTTATAGATTCAAAAAAGGAAGGCGGCACTTGGGATTATGGCAGTACCGGTTTCAAACTCGCCTATGATCTTAATACGTCAAAATCTACTGACCAGGATCGGACAACATACGGTAACATCGAAGGCCAGATTAATATCGGCGAATGGGTCCTGTTGGGCAGGGGGTATGCATATCAGGGAGAAAAGTTTGAGAGCAATAACCTGCTGTTAACACATGCGATAAAATCGATTAAATCAGATATTCTTATCGGTAAAACCCAGTCCTACAATACCCTGAACGATGGTTTTACCTTTTATGGCGCGCAGTTAAAGTCCAATCAGGATATGTATCCCTGGGACTCGCAGTCTTATGCTCCGGTCATTAATGGTATTGCCAGAACACATGCCCGTGTCACAGTCGAACAAGGTGGATACACATTAAAGTCGTTCGTGGTTCCACCGGGTCCTTTTGTGATTAACGATCTGACCGGTGTATATTCTGGCGACATTATCTTAAAAATTTATGAAGAGGATGGTTCGGTAAAAGAACAGCGATTCCCCGTCGCCGTGCTGCCAAATTTATTGAAACCCGGTAATTATAATTACAATATCGCGGTGGGGAGTAAAGTTGACCAATACAGTGACAAGCGTGATGATGACAGCTTATTCGCGCAAATTACTTATGATTACGGTTTTGAGCCCTTTACGCTCAATACCTCTGCACTGGTCGATAAAAACTATAACAACATTGGTCTGGGTCTGATCCGCTCTTTCGGCTGGTTTGGCGCGGTGGCAAT
Source organism: Citrobacter sp. 506 (assembly GCF_050434985.1). Classification (NCBI taxonomy): domain Bacteria; kingdom Pseudomonadati; phylum Pseudomonadota; class Gammaproteobacteria; order Enterobacterales; family Enterobacteriaceae; genus Citrobacter; species Citrobacter sp. 506. Next base: position 311,433 of record NZ_JBNDJN010000005.1, on the reverse strand, counting down.
GAGTGGCAACCTGTCACAGGCAAAATACCATAATGGTAAAGCCATGAACGGCTTTAGCGCATCGGTGAAATATGCCCGCGCCTTAGGGGAAAACGCAAATTTACAGTTGATTGGTTATCGTTTTAACTCAGAAAACTATATTGATTACACGGATTTTAACTATCGCTATTACAGCCTGTTAAACAACAGGCCTAAACAGCGATACGAATCGATTATCACCTATCAGCTTCCGGAAATGAATGTGTTCTTCAACATGTCGGCCTGGAAGGAAGACTATTGGGACAGTTCCAGTGAGGTAGGTGCAAACCTGAACCTCAGTAAGAGCTTTAATAATATTTCTGTCTCTCTGAATGCCGGGTATTCCCGACTGCAGGGGATGGAAAACGATTATAACACCGGTATTTCACTGAGCGTGCCCTTTAGCGTGTTTGATAAATCGCACTATAGCTTCTCTGGCATAAATTACGATCGCCGTAATGGTACGAATTTCAATACCGGTGTTTCGGGAAGCATTAATTCTCGCCTGAGTTATAACGCATCCATCAGTCAGTCACGCAACACCACGGGAAGCGCGATTTCAGCTTCTTATCTGTTTGATGAGGTTCAAACCTCGGCCAGCTATTCGCAAATGGGGAACACGTCCAGCTCTTCCTTCCAGGTTGGCGGAAGTGTTATCGGACTGCCAGATGCAGGTATTCTTTTTACGCCAGTGAAAAATGATGAAATTGCCGTTGTACAAATGGATGATGTTCCAGGCGTCAGATTTAATGGCTCCATGCCTGGCGATAAAAAAGGGCGCGCTGTCATACCTTTAACCGCGTATAACAATAATACCATCACCGTCAATGCGGATAACTTGCCACAGAGCGTTGAGTTAACAGAAAACGCAATCAATGTGACGCCGACGGAAAACGCGATTATCTATAAAAAAGTGAAATACAGAAAAATTAACACGTATATCGTAAAAGTCATCAGCAGTAATGGTTTTGTTATTCCAATGGGAAGCATCGCTAAAAATGCAGAAAATCAGGAAATCGGCTACGTCAACAACGGCGGGATTCTGTTAATGAATCTTGAAGATAAAGATGAAGGGATCATTTCGGTTGGTGATTGCAAATTCGATTCACGATCGCTGCAGAAAGATATGGGTAAAGTACAGGAGATTAAGTGTGGCTAAGAACAATACACTGAGAAAGTTTTTCATTTCTGCATCACTGTTGTTATTTACAGCATCAAGTCATGCGGCGTTTGTCCTTAACAGCACACGTTATGTGTTTGATGAAAAAAGAGAGAATATCTCTGTACAGGTTGATAACCAGTCTACTCAGGAATATGGCGGACAGATATGGATTGAAAACCAGGACCAAGACGACAAGAACGTCTATTTTGTACCCAGCCCGACGTTCTTTAAAGTGGCCGATCAGCACAAACAGATCCTGCGTATCCTGAAAATTAATGATGCGCTACCAAAAGATAAAGAATCTCTCTTTTGGATAAACGTACAGGAGATCCCGAAGGCACCAAAAGATGGCGCAAATGCATTGTCTATCGCCCTTCACACTCAGGTGAAAATGATATATCGACCTGATATATTGAAGGACAAAAGAGAAAATGCAGAAAAGAACATAAAACTTATTAATGATGAAAGCAGTACGGTGTTGTTCAATGACTCTCCATATTATTTTGCGGTAATCAATGTTAAGCAAAATGGAAAAAATGTAAATCTGGGAGATGATGTTAAAAATAAAATAGCTGTATTTTCTCCTTTTGAGAAAATATCACTCAACAAAAAACTAACTGGAAATATTAGTTTCGTTGCTTTTGATGATTACGGTGTTGATAGAGAATATAATATTTCTCAACATTAATTAGTAGATGGAATATCTATATGCTTAAATTTTTTTTATATCTCCTGATACCATTTTCATTATTGATACATCCTGCCAGTGCAAAAAATTGTGGGACAGGACTCGGCATCGTATGGAATTTAGGAAGTGCAGGTTCAGAATATTTAGCATCAGGTTATTATACCTCCGTGGATAGTTACTATGCAGGGGAGCTTATAGCTACCATTAATGGTGATATGTATTGTGACGCCGATTACATGGATGGAGTTACAGGGATTAGCCGAATGATAATGAGGTTAAATGATGGGCTACAATGTAAGGATAGTAGTACCATCTCAATAGATGGAGTGACCGGCGCGGAATGGAAATTAACTGGAATGGTCTGCGAGAATAATAAGATACGCTCGACCACGACAAAGAGTACACCTTGGGATCAAAAAGCTAAGTGGCCTAATGGAACAACCATTGGATCAGCTAAATTACTCATAGGTTCAGCATATTGGAAAAACTATCATGTAGATGATCAGCGAAGTGTAATGATACCCTCTCCAAGTTTCGGGTTGGGAGTTTTAGACAATAGCCCAACTATCAATGTTGGTTCCGTTATTGAAAAGGGGAGACAAATGAATATATATAATCAAGGTACCTGTACGATGTCTTTATCTACTGAGAACTTAAACTTTGGACGCTTATCCCCGCCAGATATTAATAACGGAAATATTAAAAAGGATTTCTACTTAGATTATTCCTGTAAAAATAAAGGTGCAGTAAATGGTGTATATATCAAGTATGAACCAGAACACACAATAGATGCCTCCCAAGGCACGTTTAGTGCCAAAGACAAGAGTGGGAATAATTTAATTTTTAAAATAAGCACACCTTCTTATTCCAATAGCACTATTCCTCTTAACACATTATGGCCAATGGTTTCCCCATCGGCCTCAGATACATCTGGTAGAGTCTATTATGACGTAAAAGTTATGCCTTCTACGCCACTACCTTCTGGTGCTGTATCTACTTATTTAAATGTTTCTCTTGTTTATAGATAATTGGTGGTTGTATGCAAAGGTGGTGTTTATATCTGTTCTTGATAATGCTCCCTTGTTGTAAAGGATTTGCAGTAACAATACCGAAGAAAGTAACTATTAATGCAGAAATAGCATTAAATACATGCGCGGTAACACTATCACCTGCAAATATTAATTTTCAGCAAGTGAGTGTAAGCCAACTTGAAAACAACGCAACTACACCACAGACAGTTGATTTGAATATTGCTTGCAGTTGGCCCGCAACCGGGATCTCACTAAAATTCTCGCCTGCTGCTGACGTTTCCAAGAGCAGCACTAACCTGATGAATACGGGGTTATCCGGCGTTGGGCTTGCGTTGTCATGGAAAGATCCAGCCGGCACAGATTTTAAGTCGCTAGAATTAAATAAGCCTTTTGCGCTCCCAACTGCATCAAGTAACAAAAATGAAACGCTTGGTCAGTTTCAGCTGTTGCCTAAACAAATTCCGGGTGAAACGCTCCAGGCAGGGAATATTTCCACCAGTCTGACTGTCGAGGTGACCTATGATTGACAGGAGATGTCTTTTTTTCCCATTGCTGGCGGGACTGTTAAGCACATTAACGGCGTTTAATAACCAGGCCGCACAAAAGGCAAGCGTAAGTCTCCCCATTGCAATGCAGGTCACTAATCCTCAGTGCCAAATCAATAAAGGGCTTGGCCTGCCTGAAACCGTGCAACTTCCGCTAATCACAACTTCAGGTGCCTTATTAGGTGATAGTAACGTTGAAGTTCCCATTGTGATTGACTGTGCCAGTGATATCACCAAATTTGAAGTTACTCTGGCAGGGGGCAGTAATTCGAAACTCAGCACGTCAAATAATAAGGTTGATATCACCTTGTCATGGAAGAAAGGTGGAGGAGCCGTAGAATTCGGGAAGCCGATCGAGCTGAGTAAAGCACCGTTTCTTGTGAGCCAAAAGCAATTTGATGGCTCCTTATTGGCCAGAGTGTCTCCACATACAGGGACCATACCGGCAGGTAATTACACAGCCAGTTTACCGGTGACGTTTACTTATTATTGAGATAGCATAACAAAAGCTGGGGAAATTCCCCGGCTTGTTAATCAATTAATCAAACACGCCATTGATAATTGCGGTCACTACTGAGGTGCTCAGTGCAATAAGAACGAAATCATTCCTTACTATTTTCCATTCATAGCCAGGATAATAAGGTCGTTGCCCCAACATCGATGCCGGAACCGGTTTTTTCGCAATGCCTGGTGGTAAGGAGCCACACCCCTTCAGGCCATAATTCACCGCCAAATGTCGGGCAGCCGAAAAACTGATATCAGAATCGACATGATCCGGTTTGCCATAGTTTTTACGGTGATCGGATGATGCGTTATTTTTCTGACCCGCATTGCCTTTCTGCGCATTCCCTTTATTTCCGTGATTATCACTATTATTGCCATGGTTGCCACTATTACCATTGCCGTGTACCTATGCCCTGTTCATCACCCGTGCTGAGTGGCAGGTGCAGCGCTGAATCATCCCGTTTGCGGGTCGCCACCAGCAACACCCGGAATCCTTGCGCGTTGTAACCTTCCGTTTTCGTCAGCAGTAACTCACGACGGTTTCATCCAGCGTGACCACCTTGTCACCATCAGCATCTCTTCCACTGCGCCTTTGCAAATCAGACGATTATCACCGTTACGTACATCCTCTACCGACGCAGATACACGGAGGCGCACAAAATCAAACGGCAGCTCGTCAAGCTTCACAAAACGCACTTTCGCTGTCGGCGCAATTCGGTTTTCACCGAAGCGAAGTACCGCTCTGTTCATCAGATTTCGCGCGCCTCTCTGGCTGTTACAGTTCAGCCAGGGCAGCGTCAGCACCCGATCGCTTTCCGCTCAAGGCGGCGAAGAATCTCAAGCCAGTCCATCGGCTTAATATCGACGGTTGGGTGTCTTCCTGTATGAGGGAAGATATCTTTGTAACATGTTGTTATAAATCACATTTTTACCATTATGGGGTGCTGATATTTTAAAGGAAAATAACACCCCCTAATGTGCCCCAAAAAAGGACTTGATGCCGATTACCTTCAGGCGACAATGGTGGGGTTATTTCTCTTTTTTTTATCAGGTATTACAGGGGTTTTGTTGACTTCGAGGGAGCTCAGGAGAGGCATTTTGGCGGAAGATCACAGGAGTCGAACCTGCCCGGGAACGCTGGCGTCCCCAACTGGATTTGAAGTCCAGCCACCTCACCGGAGATGACGATCTTCCGCGCCTCGATTGCTACATGGAGGCGGGGCGCATTATAGCTACTTCCAAACGTTTCCACACCCCCTCACTCACTTTTTTAACTTCCGTTTCTCTATACCATGACCAGTTTCAAATAAATCCCCGCAAAATCCATTACTTACACTTAGACACATTTTTAGACGCTACGCTGATCACAGAAAACAAGAATCGTAATTTGATAACGAGATATCGGAATACCCGCGCTCACAGGGATGGTTTACAAGAACTGTAACCGGTATCAGGGCGTGTGAAAGTGCTAACAAGGATGCGTAATGAAAAGTGAAATTCTGTCTGTTAAAGAGAAGATTGGCTACGGAATGGGCGATGCGGCTAGCCACATTATCTTCGATAACGTCATGTTATATATGATGTTCTTCTATACCGATATTTTTGGTATCCCAGCCGGATTTGTTGGCACCATGTTCTTACTGGCCCGCGCGCTGGATGCCATCTCAGACCCTTGCATGGGGCTGCTGGCCGACCGTACCCGTTCGCGCTGGGGGAAATTCCGTCCGTGGGTGCTGTTCGGCGCACTGCCGTTTGGTCTGGTTTGCGTGCTGGCCTACAGCACGCCGGATCTCAGCCTGAACGGCAAAATGATTTATGCCGCAATCACCTACACGCTGCTGACCCTGCTTTATACCGTGGTCAATATTCCCTACTGCGCGCTGGGCGGCGTGATCACTAATGACCCTACGCAGCGTATCTCCCTGCAATCATGGCGCTTTGTGCTGGCGACGGCGGGCGGCATGCTCTCCACCGTGCTGATGATGCCGCTGGTGAATCTGATTGGTGGCGAGGATAAAGCGTTCGGCTTTCAAGGTGGGATTGCGGTGCTCTCCGTGGTGGCGTTCCTGATGCTGGCGTTCTGCTTCTTCACTACCAAAGAACGCGTGGAAGCGCCGCCGAGCACCACCTCTATGCGTGAAGACCTGCGCGACATCTGGCAAAACGACCAATGGCGCATCGTCGGCCTGCTGACCATCCTCAATATTCTGGCCGTCTGCGTTCGTGGCGGGGCGATGATGTATTACGTCACCTGGATTTTGGGTAAGCCGGAGGTGTTTGTCGCCTTTCTCACCGCCTATTGCGTCGGCAACCTGATCGGCTCTGCGCTGGCAAAACCGCTGACCGACTGGAAATGCAAAGTCAGCGTCTTCTGGTGGACCAACGCTGCGCTGGCGGTAGCGAGCCTGGCGATGTTCTTTGTGCCGATGCACGCCAGCATCACCATGTTTATCTTTATTTTTGTCATTGGTGTACTGCACCAGCTCGTTACGCCAATCCAGTGGGTAATGATGTCCGACACCGTTGATTACGGCGAATGGTGCAACGGTAAACGCCTGACGGGGATCAGCTTTGCGGGCACGTTGTTCGTGCTCAAGCTGGGTCTGGCGCTCGGCGGGGCGCTGATCGGCTGGATGCTGGCGGGTGGTGGCTACGACGCCGCAGCGAAAACCCAGAACAGCGCCACCATTAGCATCATCATCGCCCTGTTCACCATTGTCCCGGCGATTTGTTACCTGCTGAGTGCCGTGATTGCCAAACGCTTCTATACCCTGAAAACGCCGTATCTGACGGAAATTATGAGTCAGTTGGCTCAGGGCGCGCGCCGCAACCAGCAGGATTTCACGACGAAAGAATTACAGAACTAAGGAACTGACGATGAAAATTAGCGATGGTAACTGGCTGACCCAACCTGGCCTGAATTTAATACACCCAATTCAGGTGTTCGACGTTGAACAGCAGGGTAACGAGATGATTGTCTACGTTGCGCCGCGCGACGTGCGTGAACGTACCTGGCAACTGGATACCCCACTCTTCACCTTACGCTTTTTCTCGCCGCAGGAAGGTGTGGTGGGCGTACGTATGGAACACTTCCAGGGCGCGCTGGATACCGGCCCGCATTACCCGCTGAACGTGTTGCAGGACGTCAATGTTGAGATGCGAAACACCGCTGAATTTGCCGAACTGAAGAGCGGCAATCTGAGCGTTCGGGTGACCAAAGGTGAGTTCTGGTCGCTGGATTTCCTGCGTAATGGTGAACGTATTACCGGCAGTCAGCTAAAGAATAGCGGTTACGTGCAGGATACCCACAGCGGGCGTAACTATATGTTTGAGCGTCTGGATTTGGGCGTGGGGGAAACGGTGTACGGGCTGGGGGAGCGTTTTACCGCGTTGGTACGTAACGGCCAGACGGTAGAAACCTGGAACCGCGATGGCGGTACCAGTACCGAGCAGTCTTACAAAAACATCCCGTTTTATCTCACCAACCGCGGCTACGGCGTGCTGGTGAACCATCCGCAGTGCGTGTCGTTTGAAATCGGCTCTGAGAAAGTGTCGAAAGTGCAGTTCAGCGTTGAAAGCGAGTATCTGGAATATTTCGTCATCGACGGCCCAACGCCGAAGGCGGTGCTGGATCGCTATACCCGCTTTACCGGCCGTCCGGCGTTGCCGCCAGCCTGGTCGTTCGGTCTGTGGCTGACCACATCGTTCACCACCAATTACGACGAAGCGACGGTGAACAGCTTTATCGACGGTATGGCCGAGCGCAATCTGCCGCTGCACGTCTTTCACTTCGACTGTTTCTGGATGAAGGCCTTCCAGTGGTGCGACTTTGAGTGGGACCCGGTGACCTTCCCGGACCCGGAAGGTATGATCCGCCGCCTGAAAGAGAAAGGGTTGAAGGTGTGCGTATGGATAAACCCCTACATCGGTCAGAAATCCCCGCTATTCAATGAACTGAAAGCGAAAGGGTATCTGCTCAAGCGCCCGGACGGTTCCCTGTGGCAATGGGATAAATGGCAGCCGGGCCTGGCGATTTATGACTTCACTAATCCACAAGCCTGCGGGTGGTATGCCAACAAGCTGAAAGGTCTGGTGGATATCGGCGTTGACTGCTTCAAAACTGACTTTGGCGAACGCATCCCCACGGATGTGCAGTGGTTTGACGGTGCCGATCCGCAGAAGATGCACAACCATTATGCGTACATCTACAACGAACTGGTGTGGAACGTGCTGAAAGAAACCGTCGGTGAAGAAGAGGCGGTGCTGTTTGCTCGTTCGGCCTCCGTGGGCGCACAGCAGTTTCCGGTGCACTGGGGCGGCGACTGCTACGCCAACTATGAATCGATGGCGGAAAGCCTGCGCGGTGGCTTGTCTATTGGCCTGTCCGGCTTTGGCTTCTGGAGCCATGATATCGGCGGCTTTGAGAATACCGCTCCGGCGCACGTCTACAAGCGCTGGTGTGCGTTTGGGCTGCTCTCCAGCCACAGCCGCCTGCATGGCAGTAAATCCTACCGTGTGCCATGGGCGTACGATGACGAATCCTGCGATGTGGTGCGCTACTTCACCGAACAGAAATGCCGCATGATGCCGTACCTGTATCGTGAAGCAGCGCTCGCTAATGCGCAGGGCACCCCGATGATGCGCGCGATGATGCTGGAGTTCCCGGACGATCCGGCGTGTGATTATCTCGACCGCCAGTACATGCTGGGCGATAGCGTGATGGTCGCGCCGGTGTTTAGCGAGGCGGGCGATGTGCACTTCTATCTGCCGGAAGGACGCTGGACGCATCTGTGGCGTAATGATGAGGTGGCCGGCAGCCGCTGGCATAAGCAGCAGCATGACTTCCTGAGTCTGCCGGTTTATGTGCGTGACAATACCCTGCTGGCGCTGGGCAGCAATAACCAGAAGCCGGACTACGCCTGGCATGAAGGAACCGCGTTCCAGCTGTTCCATCTGCAGGAGGGGCGGGAAGCACTCTGTGAAGTTCCGGCTGCTGACGGCTCGGTTATCTTCACGCTGAAGGCGACGCGCACGGGTAATACCATCATCGTGCAAGGTAGTGGAGATGCGCGTAACTGGACGCTGTGCCTGCGTAATATTCCACAGGTTAGCGGTGTGAAGGGTGGTTCATCTGCGGGCAGCGAGTGGGGAACGGTTGTCACGCCGGATGAAGATGTGCTGACGATAACCCTGTAAGCGAATCTGAACGTGGTGCCGGATGCGTCTTATCCGGCCCACGCCGCGAGCAGCGTTCCAGATCTGAAAATCAAAAACATCCCGACTTAAATTTTTACCTCACCATATTTGCGAGCGCTATCACTCTAATTCCCGCGAAAAATGTGATCTGCGCCGTAAATATCTCACTATTTCCTCTTTTTGTCTTATTTCTGTCCGGAATACAGGACACGATTTAGTATTGTTGGCGCATCGTAGTCCTCTTATATTTATCATCACGGATTACACGTGGAGCATAAATGCTTCTTTATTACCTAAATAATTCGAGTTGCAGGAAGGCGGCGACGTAGCGAGTCCCCTGAGCGTACATAAGTACGTGACTGAGGTGAGCGAGGAAAGCCAACGCACATGCAGCTTGAAGTATGACGGGTATAGATATTTAATCTGGTATGTAATAAGGGTAAATAATGCAAATGATTACCTCGCGACAAAACAGATTATTAAAGTTTCTTCTGTCCCGGAAGGAATATGTTACGCTGCTAAAAATTGCCGAATATTTATCTGTTTCAGAGAAGACCGTCCAGCGCGATCTGCGGTTACTGGAGCAATGGTTATCGGAATGGAAAATATCCATCGATAAACGTGCCGGTGCGGGCGTGATATTAAGTGCCGATAACATTACTGACCTTTTATATCTGGATCAGTTATTAGGGTCGGAGGGTGATGATGCTGACGGCATGATGAATAATTCACGGCGGGTTAAGATAGCCTCGCAATTATTAAGTGAAACGCCGCATGAAACATCGATCAATAAATTATCCGAACGTTATTTTATTAGTAGTGCATCGATTGTTAACGATCTGAAAGTGATTGAATCGTGGATTACCCCGCTGGGCCTGTCGCTGATTCGCAGCCAGAGTGGTACACACATTGAAGGCAGCGAGAGCGGCGTGCGCCAGGCGATGGCGTCGCTGATTAACGGTGTGATTAACCATAATGAACCTGGAAGCGTGATTTATTCACGACTTGATCCGGGCAGTTATAAAGCGTTAGTGCATTACTTCGGCGAAGAAGACGTTTTATTTGTCCAGACGCTGTTGCAGGAAATGGAGAACGATCTGTGCTGGTCGCTGGGCGAGCCTTATTACGTCAATATCTTTACTCATATTCTGATCATGATGTACCGCATTACGCGGGGCAATGCGCTGCCGAGAAAAGAAGAAAGCATCACGTCATGTGATGAGAACATTTTTTCCATTGCCAGTCGCATGATTCAGCATATCGAAAAACGCATTGCCCACCCGCTGCCGGAAGACGAAGTCTGGTTTATTTATCAATATATTATCTCCTCCGGTATGGTGATTGAAGAGCATAACGATGTGAGCGTAATTGGCCATATGCACTCCAGCGACGAAGCACGCTTGATTACCCATCGGCTGATTGCCACCTTCGCCGAAATGGTTGACTGCGATCTTAGCCAGGACACTGCGCTGTATGACGGATTGCTGATTCATATTAAGCCGCTGATTAACCGCCTGAACTACCAGATCCGCATTCGTAATCCGCTGCTGGAGGACATTAAAGGCGAGTTGCAGGACGTCTGGCGTTTGACACAGTGCGCGGTGAATCGGGTGTTTAGCGGCTGGGGCGAGCGGGCCGTGTCGGATGATGAGGTGGGATATTTAACCGTGCATTTTCAGGCCGCGATGGAGCGTCAGATAGCGCGTAAACGTGTGCTGCTGGTTTGCTCAACCGGTATCGGCACCTCTCACTTACTCAAAAGCCGCATTCTGCGCGCCTTTCCGGACTGGACCATCGTCGGCGTGGTGTCGGCAGGCAGCTTGCCCTCCGTCCTGACGGACGATATTGAACTGGTGGTATCGACGATCAATTTACCTGCCGTTGCCATGCCGGTCGTGTATGTCACCGCCTTCTTCAATGATGCGGATATTAAGCGGGTAACAGAAACGGTTATTACGGAAAAATTACATCGGGCGACGTCGCTGGTCGTTGAAAATTAATGTCTGAACTCCATGAGGTATGATTTATGGACATCACGAAAATACTCAATACAAATCGCGTTATTTTGGACATGAAGGCCACAAACAAAACGGAGGTTATTGAGGAACTGACAGATATTCTGCAAAAAGATGGGGCAATTAGCTGCCGGGAAACGTTTATTCAGGATGTCTGGCAGCGTGAATCAGAAGGCTCGACCGGCTTCGAAAATCATATTGCGATTCCGCACGGGAAATCCTCGGCGGTGGTCAATACCACACTGGCGATTGGGCGTACCCGCCAGGATATTCCCTGGGAAACCCTGGACGGCAGCAACGTGCGCTGCATCATTCTGTTTGCCGTACGCCTTGAAGATCAAAACACTACCCATATTCGTCTGCTTTCGCAGGTTGCTGGCGCGTTGGCGGATGACGACATTATTGAACAACTGTTAGTCGAAAGCAGTCCACAGAAAATTATTGAGCTTTTTAGCCAATATGCTGAATCCAATGTCTGCTAAATAAAACGTGGAGCATGTTATGAATATTGTTTGTGTTGCCGCCTGTACGGCAGGTATTGCGCACACCTATATTGCCCGTGAGAAGTTAATTAAAGGTGCTAAAGCGCTTGGTCATAATATAAGAGTAGAAACCCAGGGGACTATCGGCACGGAAAACGAACTGCTGACAGAGGACATTTCTGCTGCTGATGTCGTGATTCTCGCTGTGGATGTAAAAATAAAAGGGGAGGAACGATTTTTAAATAAACGTATTGTGCGAGTAAAAACTGAAATCGTCATAAAATCGCCCATTCAGTTTCTTGAAAAGGTCGAAAAATCATTAGTTAATAATAACCAGTAGCGATCCCCATTCTGGAGGGATTTCACATGAGTGAAAATAAAATTCCGCTATCTCAGGAAATAAAAAGACATTTATTAACGGGGATTTCGTGGATGATCCCGTTAATTGTTGCCGCCGGGATCTGTATTGCTCTCGGGCAAATACTTGGCGGCACTAACGTGGGTGAAAAAACAGGAACCATACCCTGGATGCTCAACCAGATTGGCGGCTGGGGGATGGGGTTAATCGTACCGCTGATTAGTGCGGCGATTGCGTACTCCATTGCTGACCGCCCCGGATTCGCGCCGGGTCTGATTGTCGGCTTTGTCTGCGGTGAAATTCATACCGGTTTTATCGGCGGGATGCTGGGCGGTTTTCTGGTCGGTTATACCGTCCTGCTGCTCAAGCGCTATATCCGTTTGCCGCAGTCGATGCAGGGGTTGATGCCCATCATGGTGTTGCCGGTACTGAGTACCGTCATTGGCGGCCTGTTGATGATGACGCTCATTGGCAAACCGATAGCCTGGCTGCAGGACGCGTTGATTCATCTGCTGGAGTCCATGCAGGGCGGGTCACGCTTTTTAATGGGGGCCATCCTTGGCGCAATGGCGACATTCGACTTTGGCGGACCGGTGAATAAAACCATGTCGCTCTTTGCTGACGGCATGTTGGTCAGCGGCGTGTACGGTCCGGAAGCGGTGAAGTTTGTCGGTTCGATGATCCCTCCGTTCGGCATTACGCTCTCCTTTTTGCTGACACGTCACAAGTACACCCGTGCGGAGCGCGAGGCGCTGAAAGCGGCATTCCCGATGGGGATCTGCATGATTACCGAAGGGGTCATTCCCATTGCGGCGCGCGACCTGCTGCGCGTGGTGGGGTCCTGCGTGGTGGCCTCGGCGATAGCGGGCGGTCTGATTATGGTGTGGGGCGTCGAAAGCCCGGTACCGCACGGCGGCATGTTCGTGGTCCCGCTCTTTACACATCCGCTACTGTTTTGCCTGGCGCTTGGGATCGGCACGGTGATTTGCGGCGTCATGCTGTCGTTGTGGAAGAAACCGGTGACCGAACGTGACGAAGAGTTTGATGAACTTAGCGATCAAAAGCTGAAAGACGAAGAGATCACCTTCACCCTGGAATAACCGGAGGCCGTATGTTTGCCGATATGAAAAGCATGGTGACGAAAGCCTGGCGCGAGCAGTACGCGCTGCTGGCCATCAACTGTATGAACCTGGAAAGCGCCCGTGCGGCGGTGCGGGTGGCTGAGAAACACCGTGCGCCCATCATTCTGAATCTGTATCAGGGGCATCTGGGCCATTTTCCTGCACCGATAGCGGTGGCGGTCGTCAAAACGCTGGCACAGGAAGCGTCGGTACCGGTCGCGCTGGCGCTGGATCATGGAAAGGACCCAGTGCGCATTCGCCAGGCTTTTCGCGCCGGATTCAGCGGGTTAATGATCGACGCCTCCGCCTTTGCGCTGGAGGAGAACATTCGCCAAACCCGGGCGGTGGTTGAGCTCGCGACCAGCGTTTCTCTGTGCGTGGAAGGTGAGCTGGGGCATCTGGCCGACGCCCCGCGCTATGATCACGCAGCTAACGCTGATTTGATGACCCAGGCCGCCGATGTGGAGCCCTTTATCCAACAGACCGGTATCGATTTACTGGCGGTCTCGGTCGGCACGGCACATGGCATGTACGCGCCCGGTGTCATACCCGCCATTGATTTCCAGCGACTGGAGGAAATTGCCCGTTTATCAACGGTGCCGCTGGCGCTGCATGGCGGCAGCGGGACGCCGTTTGACCAGCTGCAGCGCTGCCCGACGTTTGGCGTCGCCAAGATAAACGTTGGCGCGGCGGTTTTCGAAGCCGGAAAGGCTGCACTACTGCATACCCTGTGTCGCGACACATCCGGTGAACTCGTTGATGCCCTGGCCCTGATGGAGCAGGCCTGCGAGGAAGCCATTATTCCGTACCTGCAGGCCAGCGGCGCTATCGACAAAGCCTGATTCATTTTCTGTAACGCCTTCTATGCCTCTGCGACGACGCACTGGCAGGGCTTTCTACACCCTGAAACTGGAGAATTAACATGTTAGTTTCGATGAAAGAATTACTGCAACCTACCCGTCAGCACGGTTTCGCCATCGGCGCATTCAACGTGGCGGACAGCTGCTTTGTACGTGCAGTAGTGGAAGAAGCGGAAGCAACCAATACCCCGGCGATTATCTCCATTCACCCCAGCGAACATGATTTTGTAGGCGATGCATTTTTTAGCTACGTCCGTGATATCACTCTGCGCAGCCCGGTTCCCTTTACTCTGCATCTGGACCACGGCGCTTCGGTCGAGCATGTCCTGCGGGCGATTCAGTGTGGGTTTACCTCGGTGATGATTGATGGCTCGCTGTTGCCGTATGAAGAGAACGTGGCGCTGACCCGTGAAGTGGTCAAGCTGGCGCATGCGGTAGGCGTTTCGGTGGAAGGGGAACTGGGTACGATTGGTCAAACCGGGACGTCAGTGGAAGGCGGTGTATCGAAGGTCACTTATACCGATCCTGATCAGGCACAGGATTTTATCGCCCGTACCGGCGCGGATACGCTGGCGGTGGCGATTGGAACTGCACACGGCATCTACCCGAAAGGGATGCAGCCAGAGCTGCAAATGAACATCCTGCGCGACATCGCCGGGCGAGTAGACATTCCGCTGGTGCTGCACGGAGGTTCCGCGAACCCGGATGCGGAAATTGCCGAATCCGTTACGCTGGGCGTTGGCAAAATCAACATTTCCAGCGATATGAAATACGCTTACTTCCAGAAAGTCCGCGAAATCCTGGCGAAAGAAACCTGGTGGGACCCGAACATTATTTACCCGGAAGCCATTAGCGCCGCGCGGGATGTGATCCGCCACAAAATGAAACTGTTCGGCTCAACCGGCAAAGCGTCACTTTACTAACCGCATACAGGCGGGGTGACCCGCCTTTTTCGCAACAAGGAAAAGTGGAATGAAGCGTTCACACATTAATTATGCCGTCGATAAAGCGCATGCCATCGCCGAGACTTTTCGGGTTTGCCTGCCTGACTTTGCGTATTTTACGGCTGACGCCTGGCGGCAACAGGATCACACTCTGTGGCGTGAAGTGCTCGATCTCCAACTGGGCTGGGATATAACCGACTTTGGGCGCGGAGATTTTGCGCAAACGGGGCTGACGTTACTGACGTTGCGCAATGGTCAGTTAGGGTCAGCCAGCTACCCCAAACCGTACGCCGAAAAGATGCTGCAGATTCAGCAGGATCAGCAGACGCCATGGCATTTTCATCGCCATAAAATGGAAGATATCGTTAACCACGGCGGCGGTGATTTATGTATGCAGTTGGCGTGGGCTACGCCTGATGACGGGTATGATGCCCGGAGCATTGTTGAGGTTAGCGTCGATGGCCAGCGGCGTTCCGTTGACGCTGGCGAGACGCTGGTATTGAAACCGGGGCAGGGGGTATCCCTGCCGCCGCGGTTGTATCATCGCTTTTGGGCGGAGAAAGCGTTCGTGCTGGGCTGGGAGATCTCGATGGTCAATGACGACCTGCATGACAATCACTTCCTTGAGCCAGGCGGTCGCTTCCCGGCGATAGAAGAGGACGAGCCGGTGAAGTGGCTGTTGTGCAGTGAATATGCGCGCTTACAGCGATAAACGGCGACCCGGTCGGCAAAGCGCCGCCGGGCCGTCAGATTTTACTGCGCAGCGGGTGGGGCGGTAACTTCACTACCGGATACCACGCCCGCCTGCATGGTTTGCGTTACCTGCTGTTTCTCCACGTTCACCGCATGCAACTGGCCGCTGACCGTTGGCTTGAGTGGCGCATCGGCTTGAATATTGCCGCTGGCGGTAAGCTGGATGTTACCGTCGTCGGAAAGCGGCAGTGCGGGCCATCCCCACTGCTGCAGAATCGTCATTGGCACGCCGCGCCCGTTCAGGCTGACCTGAGTTTGACGCTGAGGCAACTGTGAAATACTGGCAGTGGCCTCCAGCAACCCTTTTTCCGTATAGGCGCTTAGTTCGCTGATATTGATGGTGCTGCTGTTCGCCGTCAGCGCCAGCGAAGGACGACGCACGTCGGTGCGGTTAAAGGTGCCGGCAGCGGCGTTGAGGTTAGCGCTCCCGCTCCAGATCCCCCACTGATTGTTCTGCACCAGCCCGAGGTTAGCACCGTAGCCGTCCAGCGCGGTGAGCTGCCATGGGAAGCTCGGGTCGATATCAATCACCAGATTACGGCTGGCGCTGAATTTCTTCAGCGTCAGGCTGGCTAGCCAGGCTGGTAGAGGTTTCATCCACAGCTGTTTCCAGTTTTCCGGCAGCGTGTACTCCAGACCGGCAATGGCGGCATCATCGAGGACCAGCGCTTTGTTGTTGCGCTGCCAGTTTCCGGATGTTCTGACCATTCCCCCTTCCCAGCGGGTGGTGAACTGACGCAGCGCTATGCCCTGCGGCGAGAACTCGGCGTTCATAATCGGATCGAAAAAGTGCAGAGAGCCGTAGATAAACTCGCTGGCGTTCATCGACAGTTTTCCTTCCTGAGTTTGCCAGTCGTCCTTGCTGAAGGTCATGTTGCGCAAGCTCAGATCGAGATCCGTCACCGCCCAGTCAGGGCCTTGCAGACGGGCATCTGTTACTTCCAGACGACCAATTTGCAGGGAAGGAATAGTGCTTAACGGAGCAAAAAACTCGGCCAGCGATTTATCGCTTTGCAGCCGAATATCGTTCAGGCGCAGATTCTCCACTACCCAACTACCGTCGGCATTGCGTTGCGCCACGCCGGTTAATGCGCCACGCGCCACGTCTGCGCCAATATTGCTCAGCATCACACGGTCATGGTCAATACTGCCTTCAATCAATACGTTGGTCGTGGGGACGTCGTTCAGCGTCAACGAACTGGCGCTGAGCCGAATTTGCGCTTTACTCCCGAGAATTTTACCCGCCTCAGGACTCCAGGGAATGACTCCGCCGTTAACGCGCTGCGCGCTCAGGGTCCACTCGCTACCGGGACTATTAAGCGCCATATCTTGCAATTGCAGGCGATCGGCCTGGAACGGCAGCGGCGCAGTTTGCTGGGAAAGATTTAGCGTGCCGTTTTGCAAAAGGATGGTGTCTACGTGCAGCGGGTCGGTGATTTGGCGGCTGCTCAGTCCAATATCGACCGTTTTGGCGACCAGCGTTGCGGGCTGACCATCCCGGCCAAAGGTGACGTTTTCCAGCAGAATATGGGAAGGAGAAGAAAACCGGTGATCGATGGCATCAAATGCCAGATGGTAGCTGCTGTTCTGCGAAACCCAGGCGCTGACGTGCTCTGCGCCCCAGCGGGTTTGCAGTAGAAAATATAAGCCGAGGATCGCCACTGCAAGGGCGATCAGCACGTAAAGAAGCAGCTTTCCAATAAATTTCATGGTCTTCCATCCCGCGAAGTGCACATAGTCAAGTTATGCACGATTTAGGCGCAATGCTCAAGGCGGGAATGGTGAAAGAGCGTTACAGCGGCGTTGATTCAGAATCAACGCCGCATTTTGCTTATTGCTTCTCTGGTGGGAACACCAGATTCAGAACGATAGCGGTAATACCGCCTGCGGCAATGCCGGAAGAGAGCAGGTTTTTCACCCAGTCCGGAGCGAACTGCAGGATCAGCGGCTGCTGGGAAACGCCGAGGCCGACGGCCAGCGACAGCGCGATAATCAGAATTGCGCGGCGGTTCAGCGGTTCGCGGGATACGATACGCACGCCGGATGCCGCGATAGTACCGAACATCACCAGCGTAGCACCGCCGAGTACTGGCTCAGGAATATGCTGTACAAAACCGCTGACCGCCGGGAACAGGCCCAACGCGATCAGCATCAGCGCAACCACAAAACCAACGTAGCGGCTGGCAACACCTGTTAACTGAATAACCCCGTTGTTTTGTCCAAAACAGGAGTTCGGGAAGGTGTTGAATACGGCTGAAACAAACGAGTTCAGACCGTTCGCCAGTACGCCGCCTTTCAGGCGTTTCATATACAGCGGACCAGAAACGGGCTGCTCGGAGACATCGGAGGTGGCCGTAATATCACCGATGGTTTCCAGCGAGGTAATCATAAACACCAGCATCAGCGGCAGCAGTAAGCTCCAGTCGATACCCAGGCCATAATACAACGGCGTTGGCACCATCAGCAGGTCCTGACTTACCGGCGCGGTATTTTGCGGCAGCATATCCATAAACCACGCCAACAGGTAACCTGCCGCCATCGCAATCACCAGTGACGCAACGCGCAGGTACGGGTTGCGCTGGCGGTTAAGCAGGATAATCAGCGCCAGCACGACGCCAGCCAGCAGTAAATTCTTTGGTGCGCCAAAGGTGTTGTCGCTCATTGCCGCATAGCCGCCGCCAATCGACGTCAGCCCCACCTGAATCAGCGACAGGCCGATAATCATCACCACCACGCCTGAGACCAGCGGGGTAATGATACGACGCGCCAGATGCAGTACGCGTGAGATAACCATCTCAGTGCAGCTTGCCAGCATCAGTGTACCGAACAGCGCCGCCATCATGGTTGGGACATCTGCACCACCGGTTTTTAGCGCTGTACCGCCCATAATCAGTGGCGCAACAAAGTTAAAGCTGGTGCCCTGAATGGATAATAGCCCTGAGCCGACCGGCCCCCAGGCTTTGATCTGAATGATAGAAGCCACGCCGGAAGCGAACAGCGACATACTGATAATGTGTTGAGTATCCTGAGCCGGTAAACCGAGCGCCTGGCAAATTAACAGCGCTGGGGTGATTACCGCGACGAACATGGCCAGCAGGTGCTGACAGGCGGCAAACAGGGTCTGGGCTAGTGGGGGGCGATCTTCAAGACGGTAAATCAGTTCACTGTTGTGAGTCTGCGCAACCGGTTGCGCATTTGTTGACTCTACGGCGTTAACGGACATCAGAGGCAATCCCATGGTGGAAAAGCGGTGATTTTATCTGACCATGGCGGAAATGCAAACGTTTGCTACCAGGTGTTCTTAATATTTAAAACGGATAAACAAACATTTTTATATAACTTTTCATGATTTTCTGCTTAAAATCCACACCGAAAACTCAATAAGAGCTAAAAATCGGTCTGGAATGCATCGTGCGTGATTGTGCTAAACGCACTAATGGAGTTGTAAATGTTTTATCTCGATACGTTATCAACGCTGGTTGCGGCAACCCTTGTGTTGTTGCTGGGACGTAAGCTCGTCCAGTCTGTTTCCTTCCTGAAAAAATACACCATTCCCGAACCTGTAGCTGGCGGATTGCTGGTGGCGATTGCGCTGCTGGTACTGAAAAAAAGCATGGGTTGGGAAGTGAACTTCGATATGACCCTGCGCGATCCGCTGATGCTGGCATTCTTCGCCACTATCGGCCTGAACGCCAATATCGCCAGCCTGCGCGCGGGTGGCCGCGTGGTGGGTATCTTTCTGATTGTGGTTGTTGGCCTGCTGCTGATGCAAAACGCCATCGGTATTGGTATGGCGACTCTGCTGGGTCTGGATCCGCTGATGGGTCTGATCGCCGGTTCGATAACCCTCTCTGGTGGGCATGGAACCGGGGCCGCATGGAGCAAACTGTTTATTGAGCGCTATGGTTTCGCTAATGCGACGGAAGTGGCGATGGCTTGCGCAACGTTTGGCCTGGTGCTGGGCGGATTGATTGGCGGCCCGGTGGCCCGCTATCTGGTCAAACACTCTACCACGCCAGACGGCATGCCGGACGATCAGGCTGTGCCTACCGCATTTGAAAAGCCGGATGTCGGACGCATAATCACTTCGCTGGTGCTGATTGAAACCATTGCGCTGATCGCTATCTGTCTGACGGTGGGTAAAATCGTTGCACAAATGCTGGTCGGAACGGTGCTGGAACTGCCGACTTTCGTCTGCGTGCTGTTTGTTGGGGTGATCCTCAGTAACGGCCTGGCGTTAATGGGTTTTTATCGGGTGTTCGAGCGTGCGGTTTCGGTGTTGGGTAACGTTAGCCTGTCGCTGTTCCTGGCGATGGCGCTAATGAGTCTGAAGCTGTGGGAGCTGGCTTCTCTGGCCCTGCCGATGCTGGCAATCCTGGTTGTGCAGACCATTTTCATGGCGCTGTACGCGATATTCGTCACCTGGCGCATGATGGGTAAGAACTACGATGCCGCCGTGCTGGCAGCCGGACACTGCGGTTTTGGCCTCGGTGCGACACCCACGGCGATTGCCAACATGCAGGCAATTACAGAACGTTTTGGGCCATCCCATATGGCGTTTCTGGTGGTGCCGATGGTGGGGGCGTTCTTTATCGATATCGTCAATGCGCTGGTGATTAAGCTGTATCTGCTGCTGCCGATTTTTGCGCAATAATGTCTGTGCGGCGGAGTCACATCCGCCGCCGCTATGAATCGACTATGCGTTGGAGTAGCGCTCGGTTTCCGGCATCCAGCGTTCAATCAGCGCCACAGCCTGTTGCGGGTAACGTTCGTGAATATGACGGGCAATGCGCTGAACTTCCGGGATAATCGCCTGATCGCGCAATAAATCTGCGACTTTGAATTCTGCCGTTCCGGTCTGGCGCGTACCCAACAGCTCGCCGGGCCCGCGGATCTCTAAATCTTTTTGCGCGATCACGAATCCGTCGTTGCTGTCGCGCAGAACCTGCAGGCGTTTTTGCGCGGTTTTTGACAGCGGCGATTTGTAGAGCAGGACGCAGTGGGAGGCCACCGCGCCACGACCTACGCGACCACGTAGCTGGTGCAACTGCGCTAGGCCCAAGCGCTCCGGGTTTTCAATAATCATCAGGCTGGCGTTAGGTACGTCTACGCCCACTTCAATCACCGTGGTGGCAACCAGCAGCTGCAGTTCGCCCTGCTTAAAGGCCGCCATTACCGACTGCTTCTCTGCGGGCTTCATACGGCCGTGTACCAGGCCAATATTCAGCTCTGGCAGCACCAGTTTAAGCTCTTCCCACGTGGCTTCAGCGGCCTGAGCTTCTAACAAATCAGACTCCTCAATCAGCGTACAGACCCAGTACGCCTGGCGCCCTTCATGGGTACAAGCGTTGCGCACGCGGTCAATAATATCGCTGCGACGGGTATCCGGAATTGCCACCGTGGTGACCGGCGTACGCCCCGGAGGAAGTTCGTCAATGACCGACGTGTCGAGATCGGCATAGGCGGTCATCGCAAGCGTACGCGGGATTGGGGTGGCGGTCATGATTAGCTGGTGTGGATGGAAACCCTGCTGCTGGCCTTTCTCCCACAGCGCCAGGCGCTGATGTACGCCAAAACGGTGCTGTTCGTCGATGATAACCAGTGCCAGTCCGTTGAACTGCACCTGTTCCTGGAAAATTGCGTGCGTGCCGACAATCATCTGCACCTCACCGCTGGCGATAGCTTCCTGCTGTGCCAGGCGCGCTTTGCCTTTCTGTTTACCTGCCAGCCAGCCTACTTCAATGCCCAGTGGCGCGAACCAGTTGCGGAAGTTATTGGCGTGCTGTTCAGCCAGCAGTTCGGTGGGGGCCATCAGCGCAACTTGCTTACCATGTGCGATGGCACGTAGGGCGGCCAGCGCCGCAACCAGCGTCTTACCTGAGCCGACATCGCCCTGTACCAGACGCATCATGGGGACATCCAGTGCCATATCGCGTTCGATCTCAGCGGTAACGCGGGCCTGGGCGCCGGTGGGTTTAAACGGCAGAGCCGCCAGCAGCTTATCTTTCAGCGCGTTGTTTGCGATCAGCGGCTGGGCGTGGAAACGTTGCGCCCCGGCGCGTAGTGCCAGCATGCTGAGGTTATGCGCCAGCAGTTCTTCCAGAATCAGACGTCGCTGTGCTGGATGCTGACCGGTTTCCAGATCGCTCAACTGCAGTGACGGCGGTGGACGGTGCAATGTGCGCAGAGCTTCCGGCAGGCTCATCATGCCCTGCAACAACTCTGGCGGCAGCAGTTCGGCAATGGCGCAGGTATCGAGCAGGTCCAGCGCTTGATCGGTCAGTTTGCGCAGCGTGGCCTGCTTCACGCCTTCGGTGGTTGGATATACCGGCGTGAGCGTTTCCTGCAATTCCGGCGTGCTGAGATCGCCCTGCACGCGATACTCCGGGTGGATCATCTCTGCGCCGTATTTTCCGCGTTTGGCTTCGCCATAGGCCAGCACCCGGCGACCGGTGGCGAGACTGTTTTTCATTGCGGCGCTGAAGTTGAAAAAGCGCATGGTGAGAATGCCGGAGCCATCACTGATCTGACAGGTCATCATCCGGCGTCCGCCGAAGGTGATATTGCAGTTCAGCACTTCGCCTTCTACGGTGGCGTAAACGCCCGGCAGCAGTTCGCCAATCGGGTACAGGTGCGTGCGGTCTTCGTAACGCAGAGGGAGGTGGAGCAGAAGGTCCTGCACGGTGTGCAGGCCAATTTTCGCCAGTTTACTGCTTTGCGCTGCGCCAACGCCGGTCAGAGAATTGAGTGGGATGGCATCCAGTAAACGGCCTTTCATCGCGTTTATCTCGCAGATTGCATAGTGGCCCACCACGTTGCATCGGCTTCAATTTCGCCCTGCGTGTTTACGTGGGGGTAGGGAAGACCTTTGCGCTTAGCGACATTCGCCAGCACCGGATAACCGCCTTCAAACAGCAAACGCTGCTGCTCATCTTGCGCCAGCATGCTGTTTTCTCGTCGGTACATGCCGGCGTTTTGCCGCTGGCGCTGTGCTTCGTACAGAATCAGCGCGGAGGCGACCGAAACGTTCAGCGATTGCACCATGCCAGTCATGGGAATGATGATGTCCTGATCCGCCAGATCCAACGCTTCCTGAGTGATGCCGGTTTTCTCCTGGCCCATCAGGATGCAGGTGGGGCGCGTGTAATCAATCTCGCGAAAATCCACGGCTTTATCTGACAGATGTGTTGCCAGAACCTGCATACCCTGGCTTTTTAAATGTGTGACCGCATCGCCAATAGTGCGGTGAGTCTTCACCTGTACCCAACTGTTGCTGCCTGCGGCAGAAGAGGCCATGGTGCGCATACGGCTACCAGGCCAGACGGCGTGGACTTCATGCACGCCGACCGCGTCTGCAGTACGAATGATTGCAGAAACGTTATGAGGTTTGTGGACCTGCTCCATGCAGACGGTCAGATCGGGCTGACGACGTGCGAGCATCTCGCAAATACGTGCATAACGTTGAGTATTCATAAAACGTGTTCTAGTTACGGTTACGGGTGACTTTTATCACGTCCGGCATGACGCGGATTTTGCGCATGATATTCGCCAGGTGCACGCGATCGCGAGCGGTCAGGCGAATAAAGGCGCTATAGACGCGGCCATCTTTCTCTTCCGTATTCAGACTTTGAATGTTGGAGGTAGTCGTGTTGATTGCCGCCGTCAGGTTCGCCAGAGCACCCTGGTGGTTAAACATATCCACCTTAATCTCGGTGATGAACTCCTGCTCTGTCTCTTTATCCCATTCCACCGCCATAAACTTCTCTGGCTCTTTTTGATAGCCACGAATGTTACGGCAGGATTCATGGTGAATCACCAGACCTTTACCCGGACTGACGTGGGCAATGATTGGATCGCCAGGAATCGGACGACAGCATTTCGCGAAGGTGATCAGCACGCCATCTGCGCCTTTGATCGGCAGATGACCGTGGCCTGATTGCGCTGGCACGTTTGCCGTTGCTTCGCCCTGCTGGAGGTTTTTCGCTACTACCACGCTCATGGCGTTACCCAGACCGATTTCCGCGAGCAGATCGTCAAGCGTGGCGAGCTTCATGCGCTCAAGCTCACGCTGGATGCTCTCTGGCGGGATCTCAGCCAGTTTACGGCTACCGCCTAAGGCATGGTTGAGCAGTCGACGACCCAGACTGACGGAATCATCGCGCTTGAGGTTTTTCAGCAGTTGGCGAATTTTGGCGCGCGCTTTCGAACTGACGACGAAGTTGAGCCACGCTGCATTCGGACGGGCGCCCGGAGCGGTAATAATCTCAACGGTCTGGCCGCTAAAGAGCGGCTGCGAAAGCGGGTAAGGTTGTCTGTCGACGCGTGCGCCGACGCAGGCGTGACCGATATCGGTATGCACGGCGTAGGCGAAGTCGACAGGCGTTGCACCGGCAGGCAGTTCGACAATGCGCCCTTCCGGTGTGAAAACATAAATCTCATCCGGGAAGAGATCAGATTTGACGCTTTCAATAAATTCAAACGAGCTACCGGCGCTCTGCTGCAGTTCCAGCAGGCTTTGCATCCAGCGTTGAGCGCGGATTTGTGCGGTGGTGCTGCTTTCGCCGCCGTGCTCTTTGTAAGCCCAGTGCGCTGCTACACCCATCTCTGCCATCTGGTCCATGTCTTCGGTACGAATCTGTACTTCAACCGGGACGCCGTGAGGGCCGATCATTGAGGTGTGCAAAGACTGATATCCGTTCGCTTTCGGAATGGCGATATAGTCTTTCACGCGACCAGGACGAGGTTTGTACAGGCTGTGCATCTGGCCGAGTACGCGATAACAGGTATCGGAATCATGAACGATAACGCGAAAAGCGTAGATATCCATGATGGAGTGAAAACGCTGCTCTTTGAGCACCATTTTGCAGTAAATAGAGTACAGGTGCTTTTCGCGGCCACTTACACGACACGGAATACCTGCCTCCTGTAAACGCCCTTCGATTTCCGAGAGGATTTTTTGGATCATCTCTTTGCGGTTGCCACGAGCGGCTTTAACCACTTCTTTAATCACGCGATAGCGGTTCGGGTACAGCGCTTCAAAACCCAGCTCTTCCAGCTCGGTTTTAATGTGATGAATACCTAAACGGTGTGCCAGCGGACTATAGATTTCGAGGGTTTCACGGGCGATGCGGCGACGCTTGTCCGGGCGTAATGAGCCCAGCGTGCGCATGTTGTGGGTACGGTCAGCGAGTTTGATGAGAATGACGCGGATATCCTGCACCATCGCCATAATCATCTTGCGAAAGTTTTCAGCTTGCGCCTCTTTCTTATCGCGAAACTTAAGCTTATCAAGTTTCGACACCCCTTCTACCAGTTCAGCAACGCTTTTACCAAAAAGCTGTTCCATGTCCTGGTAGGTGGCTGGGGTATCTTCAATCACGTCATGCAGCAGCGCAGCCATCAGCGTTTCATAGTCGAGTTTCATCTCGGCCAGAATGCAGGCTACCGCTACCGGGTGCGTGATATAGGGTTCACCGCTTGAACGTGTCTGGCCCTCGTGAGCGTCACGTGCAACGAGATACGCCTGCCGAAGACGCTTAATCTGGTCTTCCGGCAGGTAGTTTTGAATCAGTTGATTCAGGCTTTCAAACAGATACAAGGGCGACCCGCTTTGTGATTAACGACGACCTTCAGCAATAGCGGTAACGGCTTGTAATTCAGCGGCTTCCTGCTCTTGCTGTTCCTGGCGCTCACGCACGTCGAGGATCTGGTTGTTGATCAGACCTTCTTCGATTTCGCGCAGCGCGATAACGGTAGTTTTATCGTTTTCTTCCGGTACGAGCGGATCCTTTCCGCCTACCTGCATCTGACGAGCGCGACGCGCGGCGACCAGTACCAGGTCAAAACGGTTACCAATTTTCTCTACAGCGTCCTGAACAGTTACGCGTGCCATACTTAAAATGCTCCACAGGTGAAGAAATGACTGGGCATGATACTGAATGTGGGTTCAGTCTGCCAACAGTTTGCTGATTAAAGCGTCATGACGCTGCTTTTGGCGGCTCATGCGCAGACGTTCGGCGCGAATGATAGTTTTCAAATCGCCCAGGGCGGTATCGAAATCATCATTCACAATAAGATAATCATATTCGGCGTAATGGCTCATTTCTGCAACAGCTTGCGCCATACGTTTTGCGATCACGTCTTCGCTATCCTGACCGCGGCCACGAAGACGGCGATCCAGCTCAATCTTAGATGGCGGCAAAATAAAAATACTGCGCGCATGCGGCATTTTTTGACGAATTTGCTGCGCACCTTGCCAGTCGATATCTAAAAAGACGTCTACGCCGGATGCTAATACTTGCTCAATGGTTTCACGCGAGGTGCCGTAGTAATTACCGAAAACCTCAGCGTGTTCCAGGAACGCGTCTCTGCCAATCATGGTTCTGAATTCGTCATGGTTCACAAAAAAATAGTGTTCACCGTGCACTTCCCCCGGGCGCGGTGCGCGCGTGGTGTGCGAAACAGAAACCTGGGTGTCATACAACGGTTGGGTCTTTAATAAAGCCTGAATCAGGCTGGATTTACCCGCGCCACTGGGGGCAGAAACAATATAAAGCGTGCCTTGAGCCATGAGTATCTTAATGTATGTGATTGTCGAAAGAGAGCCTACATACGGGCTTATTATACACGTAGCCGCTATGTGACGTAGCCCTTGTCACACTTTTTGCGCATGTTTATTGCGTTTTGCGTACCAGTTTTCTGTTTTATCCGCGATTTGCAGCAATTCGTGCAAATGTCAGGAACGTTGCTCGCAGGATGATTTTTTGCCGCTCTGTTTCCATTTCAATTCGCGTTATATCTGCCGGGAAACGTACTGTTCAGCGGAGATAGCATGGGATTATGGAAATGCATAGGGCTGGTTTTGCTAATGTGGTATCAACCCTCATGGGCGGTATGCCCCGTCTGGTCGCCTGCCAGGGCACAAGAGGAAATTTCACGACTACAGCAGCAGATAACACAGTGGAATGACAGTTACTGGAAACAAGGGGAAAGTGTCGTAGACGACGCCGTTTATGACCAGCTCAATGCGCAGCTCATCCAGTGGCAGCGCTGTTTTGGCGATGAAGCCCCACCAGATCTATCTGTGCCCCCAATAAGTGGAACCGTCTCGCACACCGTTCCCCACACGGGAGTTCGAAAACTGGCCGATAAGCAAGCGCTACAGCAATGGATGCA
Organism: Citrobacter sp. 506; assembly: GCF_050434985.1. Classification (NCBI taxonomy): domain Bacteria; kingdom Pseudomonadati; phylum Pseudomonadota; class Gammaproteobacteria; order Enterobacterales; family Enterobacteriaceae; genus Citrobacter; species Citrobacter sp. 506. The sequence continues at coordinate 284,581 of NZ_JBNDJN010000005.1, read as the reverse complement.
TGCTCGTAGCGATCTCTGGGTGCAGCCGAAGGTGGATGGCGTGGCGGTCACGCTGGTTTATCGCAATGGAAATCTGATACGGGCGATTAGCCGTGGTAACGGTCTGAAAGGCGAAGACTGGACGCAAAAGGTTGTTCAGATCCCTTCCGTTCCACGTACTACCAGCGGGCCGCTCTCTAACAGTACGTTGCAGGGGGAGATATTTTTGCAGCAACAAGGGCATATTCAGCAGCAGAGAGGGGGAATGAACGCCCGCTCAAAGGTTGCTGGAATGATGATGCGCCAGAGCAATCCGGAAATGTTACGCTCGCTGGCTATTTTTATCTGGGCCTGGCCTGATGGTCCAGTTGCCATGTCGGAAAGACTTGAGCAACTCACTGCTGCCGGGTTCAGTTTCACGCAACGATATACTCAGGCCGTGAAGAGTGTGGATGACGTCGAGCAGGCGCGTGCCAGGTGGTGGACTTCAGCGTTACCTTTTGTGACGGATGGTGTTGTGGTGCGAACGGGAAAAGAACCGCGGGCGCAATACTGGCTACCCGGACAGGGAGACTGGCTGGCAGCGTGGAAATATCCTCCCGTGGCCAGGGTATCTGAGGTGACGGGTATTCAGTTTTCCGTTGGCAAAAGCGGGAAAATTGCGGTGGTTGCATTGCTGGTCCCCGTCATGCTGGATGATAAGCGGGTGCAGCGCGTCAATATTGGCTCAATCCGGCGCTGGAATGAATGGGATATTGCGCCTGGCGATCAGATTCTGATAAGTCTGGCCGGACAGGGGATTCCCCGTATAGATGAGGTGGTCTGGCGCAGCACCCAGCGTAATAAGCCAGCACCACCTGAGGGGCGCTTCAATTCACTAACTTGTTTTTATGCCACAGCGGAGTGTCAGGAACAGTTTGTTGCCAGGCTCGTCTGGCTGGGGGCCAAAGATGTGTTAGGGCTGGAGGGTATGGGCGAGGCGGGATGGCGGGAGCTACATCAGACGTATCGCTTTGAACATATCTTTTCCTGGCTTGGATTAACGCAGGAGCAGCTACAGTCCACATTTGGCGTGAACAAAGGGGGGAAGCTGTGGCATCAGTTCAATCTGTCACGCCATCTTCCATTTACGCGCTGGGTGATTGCCATGGGAATACCGTTAACACAGGCAACGTTGAATGCCAGTCGGGATGGTTCGTGGCAGCAGTTACGGGATCGCAGTGAACAAAGCTGGCGGCAATTTCCTTTCATGGGAGAGCGACGGGCACGACAGGTTATTCAGTGGCTGGAGGATAAAGAGATCACAGCGCTGAGCAACTGGTTAGCTGCTCAGCGGATCACGGGCTTTATGCCTTAATGGCCTTCATGGCGATAGTAAAATACTGGCAGCCCCAACTTCAGGCGCAGGGCCAGTAGTCGGGCGGTAAAGCCGAAGAGCAGGGTAGAGATCACCACCACATCGTGGCTGGAGACATAATGTTGCAGCACGATATACAGCACAGCAGCGGCAAATGAAACGCCGGCATACAGTTCTTTCTGGAATACTAACGGGATGCGTTTGCAGAACATGTCACGTAATACACCACCAAAGACCCCGGTAGTGACCGCAGCGACCACGGCAATAATCGGTCCATGACCCATATCCAGCGCCACCTGGGCACCAATAATAGAAAAGACCACCAGGCCCAGCGCATCCAGGACGAGGAATATTTTACGCAGATAGGGCATGACGGGGGCAATAATGGTGGTGAGTACCGCAGCGGTCGCCACGATAATGACGTATTCAGGGTGCTTTACCCAGCCGAGCGGATAGTGGCCGAGAAGAATGTCGCGTACCGAGCCGCCGCCAATGGCCGTCGCGGTGGCAATGATAATGACGCCAAATGTATCCATACGACGACGCCCAGCCGCAAGCGCACCGGTCATGGCTTCGGCAGTAATACCAATTAAATATAAAACGTGTAACAGCATGTATTCCCCCTGATTTGCTGGGGCTAAGGTTAACGATTTGTGCGCATTGTCACGATTGAGATTTTCTAAGGTGAAGCAATTTTAATAACTACAGCTAATGTGATTTTGCTGTAAATGCGTTATGGCATGCGCTTTACTTTATGAATGGTGACAATAAATGATGAGAAAATATAATTCGAACTGGATGGGTCACAACCGAAGTGTTGGGAAAAACACGTAGCCCCGTCGTTTATGGGTGGGCTACGTGGAATGGAGTTTACTCGATATTCTGAATTTGCTCGCGCATTTGCTCGATCAATACCTTCAGTTCAATTGCGGAATTAGTCACCTCGGCATTGATAGACTTGGATGCAAGAGTGTTCGACTCACGGTTGAATTCCTGCATCATGAAGTCCAGACGACGGCCAACAGCCTCTTTTTTCTTCAGAATGTTGTAGGTTTCTTTGACGTGGGCTTCCAGACGATCTAACTCTTCTGCTACATCGATGCGCTGCGCCATCAGCACCAGTTCTTGCTCAAGGCGGTTATTCTCCAGTTGCACCTGGGCGTCTTCCAGTTTGGCTACCAGACGCTCACGCTGCCATTGCAGAATTTCCGGCATATGTGCACGCACTTTAGCGACTTCAGTGCTGACGCCTTCCAGACGCTGCTCGATCAGCGCTTTCAGCGCCTGACCTTCGGTTTCACGCGCGACGATGAAGTCATCCAGCGTACCGTCAAGCGCGGCGAGGATCTCGGCGGCAATGGCGTCCAGATCTTGCTCCTGGGCAGCCATTACGCCTGGCCAGCGCAGGATATCAACTGGGTTAATTTCACCTTCATCACTCTGCATTTTGACCCAGTTAGCAGCGCTAACGAGCTGTTTAGCGAGCTTTTCATTTAGAATCAGCTCGCCCTGGGCGCTGGCATCAGGCTCAAAACGCAGCGTACACTCGACTTTACCGCGCGTCAGACGCGTGCGAATACGTTCGCGAACAACGGGTTCAAGACTACGGAACTGTTCCGGCAGGCGAAAATAAGTTTCCAGATAACGCTGGTTTACCGAGCGCATTTCCCAGGTAGCGCTACCCCATTCACCCTTGATTTCACGCCGGGCGTAGGCGGTCATGCTGCGGATCATAGACGTTCCTGTTTTTAAAGATGAGATGGGAGGATTATAGCCATCCACGTCTTGTCAGGATAGGAATAACAGTCGGAAGTCCGTATAATGCGCAGCCACATTCGTTTCAAGCCGGAGATTTTATCATGCGTCCAGCAGGTCGTAGTGCCAACCAGGTGCGTCCCGTCACCCTGACCCGTAATTATACAAAACACGCTGAAGGCTCCGTGCTGGTCGAATTTGGTGATACCAAAGTGCTGTGTACCGCCTCTATTGATGAAGGCGTACCGCGTTTTCTGAAAGGTCAGGGCCAGGGCTGGATCACCGCAGAATATGGCATGCTGCCACGCGCCACGCACACCCGTAACGCCCGTGAAGCGGCGAAAGGTAAGCAGGGCGGTCGTACCATGGAAATCCAGCGTCTGATCGCTCGTGCGCTGCGCGCCGCCGTTGATCTGAAGACGCTCGGTGAATTCACTATTACGCTGGACTGCGATGTTATTCAGGCAGATGGCGGTACGCGCACTGCATCAATTACCGGCGCATGTGTGGCGTTGGCTGATGCGCTGAACAAGCTGGTTGCGAGTGGTAAACTGAAAACTAACCCGATGAAAGGGATGGTCGCCGCGGTTTCCGTGGGCATTGTGAACGGTGAAGCGCTCTGTGACCTCGAATACGTTGAGGACTCTGCCGCAGAAACCGACATGAACGTGGTGATGACTGAAGACGGACGCATTATAGAGGTGCAGGGTACGGCAGAAGGCGAGCCGTTCAGCCATGAAGAACTTCTCACCCTACTGGCGTTAGCCCGAGGGGGAATCGAATCCATTGTAACGACGCAGAAGGCGGCGTTAGAAAATTGATTTTAAAGGCGACTGATGAGTCGCCTTTTTTTTGTCTGTAATAAAGTGAGATGAGGAGCGAATCCATGAAACCGTATCAGCGCCAGTTTATTGAGTTTGCGCTTAGCAAGCAGGTACTAAAGTTTGGCGAGTTTACGCTGAAATCCGGGCGTAAAAGCCCCTATTTCTTCAACGCCGGGCTGTTTAATACCGGGCGCTGCCTGGCACTGTTAGGCCGTTTTTATGCCGAAGCGCTGATGGATTCCGGTATTGAGTTCGATTTGCTGTTTGGTCCGGCCTACAAAGGTATCCCGATTGCGACCACCACGGCTGTTGCGCTGGCGGAACACCACGATAAAGATTTGCCGTACTGCTTTAACCGTAAAGAGGCGAAGACCCACGGTGAAGGCGGTAATCTGGTAGGTAGCGCACTTGAGGGGCGTGTAATGCTGGTGGATGATGTTATCACTGCAGGTACGGCTATTCGTGAGTCGATGGAAATTATTCAGGCTAACGGCGCTACGCTGGCGGGGGTACTGATTTCTCTCGATCGTCAGGAACGCGGTCGCGGCGAGATTTCAGCGATTCAGGAAGTGGAACGCGATTATGGCTGCAACGTGATTTCTATCATTACCCTGAAAGATCTGATTGCGTATCTGGAAGAAAAACCAGAAATGGCAGAACACCTGGCCGCAGTACGGGCGTATCGCGAAGCGTACGGCGTATAAGAACTGCCGGATGGCGCTGCGCTTATCCAGCCTACGCACCGCAGGGTTCGTAGGCAAAATAGGCGAGGTCGCCATCCAACAACGGTGTTACTGCAATTGAGCGGCAACCAACGGCCAGCGGATGTCGAAATCATCCGTTGGGCGGTATTTAAATTCGCTACGTACAAACCGGGACAGCATACCTTCGCAGAAAGCCAGTAGCTGGCTGGCCAGCAGCGTTTCATCCACGGTGTAGCCTTCACCTTCACGCATTCTTTTTTCTCGCAGAACCTGGCGTAACTGCGCCTCAATTCGCTCAAAAAGCTGGTTAATACGGCCTTGCAGACGGTCTTGCTCGAACATCAACGCGTGTCCGGTCAGAATTCGCGTCAGGCCAGGATTACGTTCACCGAACCCTAAAATCAGCAGTACGATCAGACGCAATCGCGCGTTAGTGTCCTTTTCATCTTTCAAAATCAGATTGATACGGGTAATCAGACTATCTTCGATAAACTCAATCAGGCTATCGAACATGCGGGTCTTGCTGGGAAAATGGCGATACAAGGCCGCTTCGGAAACGCCCACAGAGGCCGCCAGTTTAGCTGTCGTGATGCGTTGGCTACCATCGCTGGACTCAAGCATCAGTGCCAGAGACTGAAGTATTTCTTCGCGACGATTCCTTTTCGCAGTTTGCTTTTCTACCATGTTACAAAATACCCCTGAAAATAAGCTCTTGCCAGGCAGGCATCCACACAGCGACCGCAAACTGGTGTTTGCGGTGTGTTATTGCGTTATTACGCTGTGAGATACTTTTCTGCGGGTTACTTGCGCCCGGAATGGCCGAAGCCACCTTCGCCACGATCGGTGGCTTCAAACTCTTCCACCAAATTAAATTCAGCCTGGACGACCGGTACAAATACCATCTGCGCGATACGTTCGCCCGGTTCAATAGTAAAGTTGTCCTGACCACGGTTCCAGATTGAAACCATCAGCTGGCCCTGGTAGTCGGAATCAATCAAACCGACCAGATTGCCCAGTACGATCCCGTGCTTATGGCCCAGCCCGGAGCGCGGGAGCATCACCGCCGCAAGAGAAGGATCGGCAATGTGGATAGCTAACCCGGTTGGCACCAGCGTTGTTGCGCCAGGCGCCAGTTCTACGGCGTCATCAAGACAGGCACGCAGGTCAAGTCCGGCAGAACCAGAAGTGGCGTACGTCGGGAGCGGAAATTGTTGCCCTACGCGCGGGTCCAGAATCTTAACGTCGATTTTTTTCATCATAACGGGTCACGATCTCGTCGAGTAATAATTGGCCCAGGAGTTCTTTGCGCTCAAGCGGTAAGACTTTATCTCCATCCTGCCAAAAAAGGTGTAATGCGTTGCTGTCGCTGTTAAATCCTTGAGTAGACAGCGAAACGTCGTTCGCACAGATCACATCAAGGTTTTTGCGGATGCGTTTTTGCCGGGCATATTCTTCCACATTATTTGTTTCGGCGGCAAACCCAACGACAAAAGGACGATTAGCATCCAGTGCGGCAACACCAGCGATGATGTCCGGGTTTTTGACCATTTTTACTGTTAATTCATCACCCTGCGTTGCCTGTTTTTTGATTTTTTCACTGGCGACAGTTTCAGCGCGATAATCAGCGACTGCGGCGCAGCCGATAAAAATATGCTGTTGTTGCACCGCAGATTGCACGGCGGCTTCCATTTCCAGTGCGGTCATCACATCAATGCGCTGGACAAAAGGTGGTGTAGGTAACGAAACCGGACCTGATACCAGCGTGACGTTTGCCCCGCGTTTTGCGGCAGCAGCCGCGATAGCAAATCCCATTTTCCCGGAGCTGTGGTTGGAAATATAACGCACGGGATCAAGCGGTTCACGCGTCGGGCCTGCTGTAATCATGATGTTGAGATGTTGCAGATCTTTGACAGGTGAAAAATGTTCTGCCGCCATATCCACAATTGTTAACGGATCCAGCATACGTCCAGGACCGACATCACCACATGCCTGACTACCGCTGTCAGGGCCCCAAATGAGCAAACCGCGCGAGGCAAGAATGCCCAGATTGTGTTGGGTTGCGGCAGCGCGGTACATCTGCTGGTTCATCGCCGGCAGCGCGGCAACAGGCGCTGGCGTTGCCAGACAGATCGTAGACACCAGATCGTTGGCCATACCTGCGGCAACGCGGGCAATCAGGTCTGCCGTCGCAGGGGCCAGTATAACCAAATCGGCCCATTTCCCCAGCTCAATGTGGCCCATCGCGGCTTCGGCTGCGGGGTCAAGCAGGCTGTCGGATACGGGATAGCCCGAAACCGCCTGTAAGCTCAGAGGAGTAATAAACGCTTTTGCTGCTTCGGTCATCGCCACGCGGACGTCTGCGCCGCGTTCCCGTAAACGACGCACCAGCTCAGGGGTTTTGTACGCAGCAATCCCGCCACTGACGCCAAGTACGATTTTTTTACCGGCCAGGCTCATCATGATCTTTCCTGTTGGGTTTCACCAGAAGGCGGATATTTTATCACAATCCGCAATGTGTCGTGCTTTTGCCCGCGCTCCAGTTTGCGAGGCTCTACGAAGAAGTGAAAACAGAGCGTCGATTCGCCGCTGGCGTTATGCCACTATGCGGACGCGAAAGGAGGGGAAAAGCATGGAAAATACAGGACGTATAATGCCTCGGGAAAAGCTGTTGGCGCAGGGGGCCAGTTCGCTGACCGACGTAGAGCTACTGGCTCTTTTTCTACGCACCGGGATACTGGGTAAAGATGTGCTTACGCTGGCGAAAGAGATGCTTCAGCATTTTGATTCGTTGTATGGCCTGTTGTCTGCTGATTACATGGATTTCAGCTATGTTCAGGGCATCGGTATCGCGAAGTACGCACAGTTGAAGGGAATAGTGGAGCTGGCAAGGCGCTACTACAACGTACAGGTGATAGAGGAGCGTGCGATACTTAGCCCGGAAATGGCGCGTGAATTTCTGCAAAGCCAGCTTTCGCAAGAGGAACGCGAGATCTTCTATGTGATCTTTATGGATTCTCAACATCGCGTGATTAAACACCGTAAACTTTTTTCCGGAACGCTAAGCCACGTTGAAGTGCATCCGCGAGAAATTGTCCGCGAAGCGATAAAAATGAATGCTTCTGCGGTGATCCTTGCACATAATCACCCTTCGGGGTGTGCAGAGCCGAGCAAAGCAGATAAACTCATCACCGAGCGTGTTGTGAAATGCTGTCAGTTCATGGATATCCGGGTGCTTGATCATCTGGTCATTGGGCGCGGAGAGTACGTTTCTTTTGCGGAACGCGGTTGGATTTAACGCACTTTACGCGATCCATCGGGATCTTTGTCTGTTCGGGACTTGAGCACATCGCTGACTCAGCGTATACTACGCCACCTTTGAGAATCTCGGGTTTGGCATTTGGGCCTGGCAATCGAGAGTTCGCAAATACGCAAAATCATTCTTGTTGCGTCCAATGACGAGGCAACGATGAAAGATTTAGTGTATTGAACTGCGATAACCGGGCTGAGAAGCCTGACGAGGCGCCAATACCCCATACGAAGCTCGAGCTAATTTGATTTTTGGAGAATAGACATGTCCCGAGTCTGCCAAGTTACTGGCAAGCGTCCGGTGACCGGTAACAACCGTTCCCACGCACTGAACGCGACTAAACGCCGTTTCCTGCCTAACCTGCACTCTCACCGTTTTTGGGTTGAGAGCGAGAAGCGTTTTGTCACCCTGCGTGTATCTGCTAAAGGTATGCGTGTTATTGATAAGAAAGGCATCGAAACAGTTCTGTCTGAACTGCGTGCCCGTGGCGAAAAGTACTAAGTACTAAGAGGAAATAAATCATGGCTAAAGGTATTCGTGAGAAAATCAAGCTGGTTTCTTCTGCTGGTACTGGTCACTTCTATACCACCACGAAGAACAAACGTACTAAGCCGGAAAAACTGGAGCTGAAAAAGTTCGATCCAGTTGTTCGTCAGCACGTTTTATACAAAGAAGCGAAAATCAAATAATTTCCGCTTTGATGTAAAGAAAAACCCTGCCTCGGCGGGGTTTTTTGTTTTCTGGCCGTCCCCATATTAATGAGACCTGATACATCGCCGGAGATACTATGCCTGAATTACCTGAAGTCGAAACCAGCCGCCGCGGTATTGAGCCGCATCTGGTGGGGGCAACGATTATGCACGCGACTGTGCGTAACGGTCGTTTGCGTTGGCCTGTATCAGAGGAAATCTATCGTCTGAGTGATAAACCTGTCCTGAGCGTACAGCGGCGCGCGAAATACCTGCTGCTGGAGCTATCAGATGGCTGGGTAATCATTCACCTGGGGATGTCGGGTAGTTTGCGTATCCTTTCTGAAGAGCTTCCGGCAGAAAAACATGACCACGTCGACTTAGTGATGAGTAACGGCAAAGTCCTGCGCTATACCGATCCGCGTCGTTTTGGCGCCTGGCTGTGGACTAAAGAGCTGGATGGGCATAATGTCCTCGCCCATCTTGGCCCTGAGCCGCTGAGCGACGATTTCAATGCTGGTTATCTGCAGCAGAAATGTGCGAAGAAGAAAACTGCGATTAAACCCTGGCTGATGGATAACAAGCTGGTCGTGGGGGTGGGAAACATCTATGCCAGCGAGTCGCTGTTTGCGGCTGGTATCCATCCTGACCGTCTGGCGTCATCTTTGTCGCAGGATGAGTGCGAACTGCTGGTGCGCGTTATCAAGGCGGTTTTGCTGCGTTCTATCGAGCAGGGCGGGACCACGCTGAAGGACTTTCTGCAAAGTGACGGTAAGCCGGGTTATTTTGCCCAGGAGCTGCAGGTCTATGGGAGAGAAGGTGAACCCTGTCGCGTATGCGGCGCGCCAATCATTGCGACAAAACACGCTCAGCGCACAACGTTTTATTGCCGTCGCTGTCAGAAATAACACCATTATCGGCCGGACGTAGCGTATGCCTCATCCGGCCAGACGCATTACTTCAGTTTACTCAATAATGCCTGATGAACGTTTTCCGGCAGAAAGTGCGCTACGTCACCCTGGTGGCGGGCAACTTCTTTCACCAGTGACGATGAGATAAATGACCACTCTTTAGACGGCATCAGAAAGACGCTTTCCAGTTGTGGCATCAGATGACGGTTCATATGGGCCAGCTGCATTTCATACTCAAAATCGGCTACCGCACGCAGGCCACGGATCAGAATGTTAGCCTGATTATCGCGGGCAAAGTTTGCCATCAGATCGCTGAATCCCAGAACCTCCACATTACCGAGATGCGCCGTTGCCTGCTGTGCCAGCTCAACGCGCTCTTCCAGAGTAAACATCGGTTTTTTACTGGGACTTGCGGCAATTGCCAGGATTACGTGATCGAACATGCTTGTCGCTCGTGTCACGATATCGAGGTGGCCGTTAGTAATGGGATCAAAGGTTCCTGGATAAATCGCCCGTTTTTGCATGACTTGCCTCAATGCGTTTTGGGTGGCAGATAAGGTTCCAGCAGCTGCAGCAGACGCTGAAGCGCGCCCTGATTTTGATACAGAACTTCAACTGCGTGACGGCCATAAAAATTACGATAATCTGCATCGGTCAGTAAAGAAGAGACCTCTTTCACCAGCGTAGTTGCGTCGGTGACGGTGATCAATCCGCTTGCCTGTTCGAGGCGGGCGCAAATATCTTTAAAATTAAAAGTATGTGGCCCCATCAGTACCGGAATGGCGTGCGCCGCGGCTTCCAGTGGGTTGTGTCCACCGCGTTCAACCAGCGAACCGCCAACAAATGCAAGGTCAGCAATGCCATACAGCAACATCAACTCGCCCATGGTGTCGCCGATTACGACCTGGGTTCCTGATGACGGAACTTCGCCCGAAGAACGTGTCGTATAGCTTAGCCCAGCCTGGCGTACGAGGTTAATGGCATCCGGGAACCGTTCAGGATGTCTGGGTACCAGAATCAGTAAAAGATTAGGGAACTGGTTTAATAACGCCTGATGGGCGGCAATGATAATGCTTTCTTCGCCGTCGTGCGTGCTGGTTGCAATCCATACCGGGCGGTGAGGTGCCCATTGACGACGCAATGTAATCGCTTTTGCGGCCAGCTGCGGCGTGACGGAAATATCAAACTTCAGGCTACCGGTAACGGTGACCTGATTGCTTCTGGCACCAAGCGTGATAAAACGAGCGCCATCTTCTTCGTTCTGGGCGGCAATCAACGTAATTCGGCGCAGTAGCCTGCCAACAAATTTACCTAATTTAGCGTAGCCAGCAGCTGAGCGAGCGGAAAGACGTGCATTGGCAATGACCAGCGGAATATGGCGCTTATGCAGTGCCGCGATCAGATTCGGCCACAGCTCGGTTTCCATAATTAACACCAGCTTGGGGTCAACTTTATTCAGGAAACGGTTTAGGGCATCCGGTAAGTCGTACGGCAGATAAATATGCTGAACGTCAGGGCCAAAAGCGGATTGTACGCGCTCGGAACCGGTTGGTGTCATGGTGGTGACCGTGATCGGCAAGTCGGGGTAACGATGTCGCAGAGCGCGGACTAATGGGATAGCTGCCAGCGTTTCGCCCACGGAAACCGAATGAAGCATGATGCCGCCTGGTTTTAGCGGACGGCGGTAAAAGCCGTAGCGTTCACCCCAGCGTTTACGGTAGGCCGGAGCCTTACGTCCGCGCACCCAAAGCCGTACCCAGATCAAAGGCTGAATAAGGTAGAAAAGGGCGGTGTAAAGCAATTCGAGCATAATGGTAGCTGACTTATGAATGTGCTGGGGATTCTATGTATTTAGCTGTGGCTTTACCAATACTTTTCCTATTTTTAAATTAAATAGCGTCCCTCGCGGGGGATGTCCAGGGTACCAGCATCTTTTGCATCTTTACGTTTTCTGTTGATATTTTCCGGTTTAGTCGAGATAGAGGGCTAAAAATCAAAAGGTCTGAACATCTTAATTCATTGATTTACATGTTTTAAAACCATTGGCTGTGCAAGAATTATTCGAGTCGGAACATGGCGAAAGAAGTGATACACTAGCGCGTAAAAAATCAGTGCGATATCAGTAATCAGGTAGCTGTTGAGCCTGGGGCGGTAGCGTGCTTTTTTCTGCTTAACTTTACCGGACACTCACGATAAAAGAGCCGCTTGTGGATAAGCCAATTAATAGAATTCTGGTCATAAAAATGCGTTTTCACGGAGATATGTTGTTAACAACTCCGGTCATTAGTACGCTAAAGCAGAACTATCCTGATGCGAAAATCGACGTGCTTCTCTATCAGGATACCATCCCAATTTTGTCGGAAAACCCAGAAATTAATGCCCTTTATGGTATTAAAAATAAAAAGACAAAAGTAACTGATAAAATTACTAATTTTCTGCACCTGATCGGAACGTTGCGCGCAAATGGGTATGATTTAGTTGTAAACCTTACCGATCAGTGGATGGTTGCGATACTGATGCGGCTACTGAACGCGCCAATCAAAATCTCTCAAGATTATGCACATCGGCAATCTTCTTTTTGGAAAAATAGTTTTACATGTCTGGCTCCGCTTAGCGGTGAAAATGTGGTGGAAAGCAATCTGTCTGTGCTGGCCCCGTTGAAACTTAAATCGACTGTTACACATACAACAATGAGCTATCCTCCGGATAGCTGGGAACGTATGCGCACAGAATTAAATCGGGCTGGGGTTGGTGATGAATATGTTGTAATTCAACCAACGGCACGCCAACGCTTCAAGTGCTGGAATAACGAAAAGTTTTCACAGGTAATTGACGCCTTACACCAGCGTGGTTTGGAGGTAGTTATGACCTCTGGCCCAGGCGAAGACGATCTGGCTTGCGTGAATGAAATTGCACAAGGTTGCAAAGAAAAGCCCGTTACTGCGCTGGCGGGAAAAATGAGCTTCCCCGAGCTAGGAGCGGTCATCGATCATGCGCAGTTGTTTATTGGGGTGGACTCTGCTCCGGGACACATTGCTGCTGCGGTTGATACACCATTGATATGCCTGTTTGGCGCAACGGATCATAATTTTTGGCGACCATGGTCAAAGCAGATGATTCAATTTTGGGCTGGTGATTACCGTCCGATGCCTCCACGCGAACAGCGCGATCGCAATGAAATGTATCTTTCGGTGATACCCGCTGACGATGTTATTGCTGCTATCGATAAATTATTACCGGGTAGACTTGTGCCGCCACAAGCGGGGAGTCCCGTATGATTGTTGCTTTCTGTTTGTATAAATACTTCCCATTCGGTGGGTTACAGCGTGATTTTATGCGCATTGCGCAAACTGTAGCGGCACGTGGTCACCATGTTCGTGTCTATACGCAGTCCTGGGAAGGTGAGTGTCCTGACGTTTTTGAATTGGTTCTTGTACCGGTCAAGTCCCGGACAAACCATGGTCGCAATGCGGAGTATTATTCCTGGGTCCAGGCACATTTACTTCAGCACCCTGTCGATCGGGTTGTTGGTTTTAATAAAATGCCAGGGCTGGATCTCTACTATGCTGCTGACGTTTGCTATGCCGAGAAAGTGGCACAAGAAAAAGGTTTCCTCTATCGGTTAACTTCACGATATCGGCACTATGCAGCGTTTGAACGCGCGACGTTTGAGCAGGGTAAACCGACGCAGCTATTGATGCTAACTGATAAGCAGATTGCTGATTTTCAGAAGCACTATCAGACAGAAGCTCAACGATTTCATATTCTTCCTCCAGGGATTTATCCGGACAGGAAGTATAGCCAGCAGATTCCGAATAGCCGTGAAGTTTATCGCCAGAAAAACGGTATAACAGAGCAACAAAATCTATTATTGCAGGTAGGCTCTGATTTCACTCGTAAAGGTGTGGATCGTTCAATACGTGCACTGGCCTCGTTACCAGAAACGCTTCGAACTAATACACTACTGTATGTTGTTGGACAAGACAGACCGAGAAAATTTGAGGCGCTGGCGGAAAAACTTGGCGTACGCAGTAATGTCCATTTCTACTCTGGCCGTAATGATGTTGCAGAATTAATGGCTGCGGCTGATATATTGATGCATCCAGCTTATCAGGAGGCGGCAGGTATTGTTTTACTAGAAGCAATCACTGCCGGGCTGCCGGTGTTGACCACAGCCGTATGCGGTTACGCGCATTATATTGTTGATGCTAATTGTGGTATGGCAATTACAGAACCATTCCGGCAAGAAACGCTGAATGAAGCCTTACGTAAAGCGCTGGTAGAGCCTTCATTGTGTTCGGAATGGAGGGCAAATGCACGACACTATGCGGATACGCAAGATTTATACAGCCTACCGGAGAAAGCTGCGGATATGATTACGGGTGGTTTAGATGGTTGAATTAAAAGAACCGTTAGCCACACTATGGCGCGGGAAAGATGCATTTGATGAAGTTAAAAATTTACATGGTGAAGTATTCAGAGAACTGGAGACTCGCCGTACTCTACGATTTGAACTAACGGGTAAAAGCTATTTTTTAAAATGGCACAGAGGCACTTCTCTGAAAGAGATTGTTAAAAACCTACTTTCATTACGCATGCCAGTATTAGGTGCTGATAGAGAATGGAATGCTATTCATCGCCTGAGTCAGTTAGGTGTGGATACAATGACAGGCGTGGGATTTGGTGAGAAAGGGTTGAATCCACTGACTAAAACCTCGTTTATTATTACTGAGGATCTCACACCAACTATCAGCTTAGAAGATTACTGTGCTGATTGGGCCACAAATTCTCCCGATGTGAAAGTGAAGCGTATAATTATTGATCGTGTTGCCACCATGGTGCGTAAGATGCATGCTGGAGGTATCAATCATCGCGATTGCTATATTTGCCACTTTTTATTACATCTGCCTTTTTCAGGGCGTGAGGACGATCTCAAGATTTCAGTGATTGATTTGCACCGTGCTCAGATTCGGTCGACTGTTCCCCGACGCTGGCGCGATAAGGACTTGATCGGTCTCTATTTTTCTTCCATGAACATTGGATTAACCCAGCGTGATATTTATAGATTTCTACGCATCTATTGCGAGTTGCCGTTGAAAAGCATCCTAAGTCAGGAGGCTGATTTGTTCAAGGAAGCTCAGGTTAAAGCTAATAAAATACGCGAAAGAACAATCCGTAAATCTCTGTGATTAATTTATCCTGAACTATTTGAAATGCATCATGTGAGAACATGGTCTATTTCTCAAAAATTGGTAAGAGTCAAATGTCTCAATTTAGCGATAAAGAAGTTATCCTTTCTGTTTTTGAGTACGATTTTCGGGAAAATGCTTCTGCAGACTGTTTTAATATCGGTTATGGTATTGACAGGAATTTTTTATTTGGCTGCGGTGTATCAATAGCCTCTGTATTATTGTCGAATAAAAAAATCGATTTCACATTTCATATATTTACTGATTATTTCGATGAGAGTGATAAAGCCAGATTCGCCGATCTTGCTAAACAATATCAATCCTGTATCAAAGTTTACCTAATTGATTGCAATAAATTAAAAGACTTACCTAGTACAAAAAACTGGACTTATGCAACATACTTCCGTTTTGTTATTGCAGATTATTTCTATAATAAAATAGATAAATTATTATACCTGGATGCCGATATTGCTTGCCAGGGTAGTGTACGAGAACTGGTCGATTATAAGTTTTCCGCAGATGAGATCGCTGTCGTTGTAACGGAAAGAGATTCCGAATGGTGGCATAATCGTTCTGTAACTCTGGCCACTCCAGAATTAATCACCGGATACTTTAATGCTGGATTCTTACTTATCAACATCAACGCATGGCACAGTAATAATATCTCTTCCCGAGCCATCGAAATGTTGCGAGTTCCAGAATGGGTGGAAAGAATAACTCATCTTGATCAAGATGTCCTTAATGTGTTGTTAGCCGGAAAAGTAACTTTTATCAATGGTAAATACAATACACGCTTTAGCATTAATTATGAACTGAAAGATAAAGTAGTCAATCCTGTGAATAATGAAACTGTCTTCATTCATTATGTGGGACCGACAAAACCCTGGCATGAGTGGGCCAACTATCCGGTATCGAAGAGTTTTTTAGTTGCGAAAGAGGCCTCGCCCTGGCATTCAGTAGCGCTTCTCAAACCGACCAATAGCAATCAATTCAGATATTGTGCAAAGCATAAATTTAAACAAGGGTTATACGTTCAGGGACTGTGTAACTACTTTAATTATTATCTGACCAAGTTGAAAGGTTAACTGCTGGCTAAGTACATTGTTAAAATAATCAACAGCAATGCATATCTTAGCCGCTGGGAAATATAGCTGAAATAATTAAAGGTAATTAAATTGGACTTCAAAAGATTAACTAACTTCAAAGATATTATTGAGTTAGACAGACGTGTTACACCATGTGATGATCGTGACACTTTTAATATCTCATGGGGAATCGATAAAAATTACCAAACTGGCGCGGCAATTTCTATTGCATCAATCCTTGAAAATAATAAACAGAATAATATTAATTTTACTTTTCATATTATTGCGGATTATTTAGACCAAGAATATATTGTACTATTGACACAATTAGCAGAACAGTATAAAACAGTTATTAAGCTATATCATATTGATTCTGAACCGTTGGTGTCACTACCTAAAACAAATATATGGCCAGTGTCAATATACTATCGCTTGCTTTCATTTGATTATTTTTCTGAACGATTAGATCGACTGCTATATCTTGATGCTGATATTACGTGTAAAGGCTCTTTAGAGGATCTTGCCGCACTGAAATTTGATGGGGAATATGGTGCGGTTGTAGTAGATGTTGATTCAATGCAGGATAAAAGTGCAGAGCGTCTACATAATCCTGAGTTTAAAGGCAACTACTTTAACTCGGGTGTCATGTATATAAACTTGCAGCAATGGCTTAACTCTAATTTAACGAAAAAATTCTTCGAACTATTGTCAGATGAAAGTATAGTTTCCAGAGTAAAATATCCTGACCAGGATATTTTAAATATCATGTTTTTGCATCATGCGGTATTACTACCGAGGAAATATAACTCAATTTATTCATTGAAGTCTGAGTTTGAGATTAAAAATAAAAATTACTATAAATCAGTGATTAATGAAGAGACAGTATTTATTCATTATACTGGTGTAACAAAACCATGGCACGAGTGGGCTGACTATTCCTCAGCACAATTTTTCCGCACAGTATATGAGAATTCACCATGGAAGAATCAGCCTTATCAAGTTGCAAAACAAAAGCACGAATATAGAGAAGAATATAAACACCTTCTTTATCAAAATAAAATAATTCCAGGCCTGATCGCAGCAATTAAATATAAAACAATGTAATGGTGATCTTTATGATTGATAAAATCATATTTACTGTAACACCTATTTATTCTATTCCACCACGTGGTGCCGCAGCAGTTGAGACCTGGATGTATCAGGTTGCCCAGAGAACTAAATTCCCTAATCGTATTGTCTGTATAAAGAACGAAGGATATTCTGATTATTCTTACGTAAACGAAAGATGCAGTATTCATCGTATTGGATTTAGCTCAGTATATAAGCGTATTTTCCAAAAGTGGACTCGGCTGGATCCGTTACCTTATTCAAAGCGCATACTGAAAGTTGCCGAAAAATTTGAGATAACCGATCAAAGTGTGATTGTTGTCCATAACAGTATGAAGCTATATCGACAAATTCGTTCGCAAGCTCCTCAGGCTAAAGTTGTGATTCATATGCATAATGCGTTTGAACCTAAGTTGCTTGATAAAAAAGTTAAGATGATCGTACCAAGTTTGTTTTTGAAGAACTATTATCAATCTTATCTTCCTGAAGCTGATATTGTTATTGTGCCTAATGGTATTGACCTGGATATCTATCAATCGTCATATGAATCAATATCAAAAAATAAATTAAATATTTCCCCTGAAAGCAAGGTGGTATTTTTTGCTGGACGTATAGTCCCTGATAAAGGCGTTCTCTTGCTTCTGCAGGCTTTTGAAAAGTTGCTGCATGAGAACAAAAATCTGAAGCTTGTGGTTGTTGGTGATCACATGGAAGTAAGTAAGAACGATAAAGGTGATTATCAGCGTGAAGTTCGGGAAATAGCTGAGCGCCTCAAACCACATTGTATTATGTTAGGTAGTATCTCACCCGAGAAAATGCACTATTACTATCCACTGGCAGATATAGTTGTGATTCCTTCTCAATTTCAGGAGCCATTTTGTATGGTGGCTATTGAGGCTATGGGCGCTGGAAGACCTGTATTAGTCAGTACTCGGGGCGGCATGGTTGAGTTTGTTAAAGATAAAATTACAGGCTATCACCTTACAGAGCCGATGACTGCAGAAACTATTGCTCAGGATATTACCAGGGTAATGGCGGAAAGTAGTTTAGCGGATACCGCCCAACGAGGTCAGCAATATGTCTTTGGAAACTATAGTTGGTCTGCGGTTACACAACGGTTTGAAGAGGTTATTTGTAACTGGTTCGAGTGATAAAAAGGCTACATAAAGTAGCCTTTTTTTTACTATTTTATTTATTCTTCAGCGCTAACAGAAAACCTGCAAAAATACCCAACAGATCTAACTCAATCTGCTCAACGTTGCCACGTATAATAAAATAACCGACAAATGAAAGTAAAATTATTATATAAGCATTGTATGGGGAATAGTAATTCTCCCTAAAAGCATGCGTAACACATTCCCTCACAATGCTAGTGTACACCAGTATTAAACCCACAAGTCCAAGTAATCCTGTACCAAACCATACAAAGAGAATAAGGTTGTGTGGTCCAATTGACTCGCGGAATATCCAGTTTGGATAATCCACCACACGCTTGTTGTATACAGTTTTATAAGCGTTATTACCAAAACCATAACCAATAACTGGATTTTCTAAGATTAGGTCAAACGCACTCCCTTGCGTACCGTTAGTATAGCGATATGAACTGTCAGTTTGCTGCAATTTAACGGTCAGGTTTTCTGACATATTTTTGTATGAAAATATAGCTGTCAGAGCAACAATGGCCACGAGGATACCTACAGTAAGCAATCGCCATTGTTTGTACATAACTATCCATGTAAGAGCGATAATAAATACAGATAACCATGCGCCACGGGACAATGTTCCAAGAATTAAAAAAGTATATATCGCCCCTAGCGACAGGAATAAGATACGGTATTTTGCTGATTTAATGAGCCATAGATTCAGAAGCACTGGGAATAAAAACACCATTGCATCTGAAATTCCGCGATGTTGGTAATTAGTAAAAGGCATGATCCCTTGCTGATAGTCCTGATAATAAAGGACAAGTTCTGAAAGGCATCGCAAACTAAGAGCTGTAAGGAACGAGAAGAATATCAACTTTGAAATGGTTTCTTTGCTTTCTTCTCTTAGTAATACAGGGATCGCAATAGTGCATAATAAGACATTTTCAACAACTGAGTTGTTTATCTCTTTCAGGCTAGCTTTTAGTTCAGGAGTGAACACTAAAGAGACGAAGGTAGCGATTACAAGAAATGATACACTTGCAAAAACAAATGTTTTAAAAATAGGAATATAATGTCGAGGATTCTTACATAAATAAACTATCGTTGTGATAGTCATCAGGATGACAATCAAATGTTTATAACGAGTAATACCACCTAAGAAATAGGTGGCGACAAACAGAAATATAAGTCCTCTATTCCAGTTTATCTTCCAGTTTTTTTTCTCATCTAAAAAAAACTTTGTTAAAGCCATCATTTCTCCGATACTTACAGACAATTATTTAAAAAATTGCAATTAATTGATTCTAATACGGTCGAAGAACGCAAGTCGGAAAGATTTTCACTTCCTGAGCGACATGCCACTTGATTCTTCCCATACCCACCAATCAATCCTGGGTCCGTTGGACCGTACAACGTAATATTAGGGCGATCCAGTGCAGCGGTTAAATGACTCAGGCCTGTATCAACCGACACCACAAATTTTGCCCCCGCCAGTACGCGAGCGACCTCTCCCAAAGTCATCCGTGGAAGAACATCAACATAAGAAAAACCATTTGCCAGCCTACGGGCTCGTGCTTCTTCGTGAGGAGCACCCCATGGCAGTTTAATACGTATGCCAGCGTTATTTAACAGGCCAATTAGCTCCCGCCAGTTGGCTTCTGGCCAGTGCTTATCATCACGCGTTGTGGCATGCAGAAATACGGCATACTGGTCCGCATCAGCATTACTTTCTTTCAGAAAATGCTGAGCGATAGCGTAATCACCCTGCGACTGGGGCCTGGAATATCCCAGACTTTTGGCGAACAATTCACGCGTACGTTCTACCGCGTGCTGCTGTTTGGCAATGTGATGTTTGCGATTATAAAACAGGCTCGCCAATGGTTCGCGCGCCGTGCTCCAGTCCATACCATGCTTGATGCCACGTGCCAGACGCGTAACCAACGCCGCGCTTTTTACCAGACCCTGCGCATCAATTATCGCGTCATACTGATGTAAACGCACCGCATCGCGAAAGGCTTTACGCTCGGCTTTAATCGGCGCTGAAAACCAGGCTTTACGCCAGCGGCGGATCGCCACTGGAATAACCCGGTCAACGGCTGCATGCCAGGATGGGATCTGCGCGAAGCCTTCTTCCACTACCCAATCAAATTGAATATCCGGCATGACCTGCTGCGCATCGGTTAATGCCGGTAACGTATGCAGTACATCGCCCATAGACGATGTTTTAACGATCAGTACCCGCATCCGTCAGGCTTCCTCTTGTAACAACAGGTCGTTGAGTTCTTCCAGCACGCGCTGGGGTGTGATGTCAATCAGGCTCTGATGATAGCCTTCTGCTGCATCTCCCTTGCGTACTTTGTGATAGCCCGTAATCAAGCGAATTACGCGCGCCTTGTGTGAAAGCGGCGGAGTAAAATCCGGGCTGCTGGGGCCATACAACGCTACCAGAGGTCGATTCAACGCTGCGGCAACGTGCATTAATCCAGAGTCGTTGGTGACCACCGCTTTGCAGGCGGCGAGCAGAATGACGGCCTGCTCCAGCTGTGTTTCGCCTGCCAGATTACGGCACCAGGGCTGCTGATCAACGCTCAGCGTTGCCAGGATCTCATTTCCGGCTTCATGGTCTTTTGCAGAGCCAAAAAGCACAATCTGATGGCCTTCATCGATCAGCTGCTTCGCCAGATCTGCGTAGTGGTAATGTGGCCAGCGTTTCGCTGGACCAAATTCCGCGCCAGGGCAAAAGCCGATGATGGGGCGTTCGGCAGAAAGGGAAAACTGGCGACAGGTCAGGGACTTTTCACCTTCGCTTACCTGCAACTGCGGCCATAGCAGAGGCTGCGGCAAATCTTTAGCTGACAGCATTACGCCTTTATCATAGGCCAGGGCTACATAGCGTTCGACCATCAGCGGCCAGGCATCTTTATCCAGCACGCGCGCATCGTTTAGCAGGCCGTAGCGCATTTCACCACGCCAACCGGTACGATGGGGAATGCCAGCAAAGAACGGTACCAGCGCGGATTTAAACGAGTTAGGCAGCACATAGGCGCGGTCATAGCGTTTTTCACGCAGGCTATGACCGAGTTTACGCCGCTCACCGATCTCCAGCGCGCCGTGTCCAAGCGGCATGGCGATAGCTTCGTTAACTTCAGGCATGCGCGATAATAACGGACGGCACCATGCAGGTGCCATCACGTCGATTATCGCCTGGGGATAGCGCGCCTTAAGCGTGCGATAGAGACTTTGCGACATCATCATGTCGCCCACCCAGGACGGGCCTACCACCAAAATTTTCATACTTACGCGTCGCGGTTCAGCCAGGCCATATATTCCGTTACACCTTCAGCAACGGTTTTAAAAGGCTTGTCATAGCCCGCAGCGCGCAGATTAGTCAGATCGGCTTGGGTAAACGCCTGGTAGCGACCTTTCAGTTTTTCCGGGAATGGGATGTACTCAATGCTGCCTTTTTTGTGGTACGCAAGCGTTGCATCGGCAACGGCCTGGAAAGATTCCGCACGACCGGTACCAAGGTTAAAGATGCCGGAAACCCCGTTTTCCAGGAACCACAGGTTCACCGCAGCCACATCGCCTACGTAAACGAAATCACGCTTGAAGTTTTCACTGCCTTCGAACAGTTTTGGTGTTTCGCCATTGTTGAGCTGGGTGTTGAGGTGGAAAGCGACGCTCGCCATACTGCCTTTATGGCCTTCACGCGGTCCGTAGACGTTGAAATAGCGGAAGCCAACAATCTGAGAATTGGCTTCTGGCAGGATCTGACGAACGTACTCGTCGAACAGGAATTTTGAGTAGCCGTAAACGTTTAGCGGTTTCTCATATTCACGGGATTCGATGAAATCAGAAGTACGACCGCCGTAGGTGGCGGCAGAGGACGCATACAGGAACGGAATTTCACGCTCTAGGCAGTAGTGCAACAGCTCTTTGGAGTATTGATAGTTGTTATCCATCATATACTTGCCGTCCCACTCGGTAGTGGAGGAGCATGCACCTTCGTGGAAAATCGCTTCGATATCGCCGAAATCTTCTCCGGCCATAATCTGGATCAGGAAGTCTTCCTTGTCCATGTAGTCAGCAATATTCAGATCCACCAGGTTAACAAACTTGGTGCCATCTTTCAGGTTGTCCACCACCAGGATGTCGGTGATGCCTTTATCATTCAATGACTTGACGATGTTGCTGCCGATAAAGCCCGCGCCGCCGGTAACGATGATCATAAATGTAACCTTCGAATTTTGGAGTCAGAGACAATCTCAGACACTAATGCCTGTAATCATACCATCACATCGGCATCCCTTCAGCCTCTTAAGTAAGATGGTGGGTCGGTAGAAGGCCTATAAACACCAGTATAAGAATGCTTATTTAATGGTTATTAAGTCTATTAAATTAATCTTAAATGTACTTAGTTTTTTTATATCCATCTATGTATATTATATGTACAAAAACAAAAGCTATGTGATATAATATTTTTTTTATTAATGGTTTGAAAATGGTTATGAAATCGTCTACCACTATTGTGACAGCATATTTTGATATCGGTAGGGGGGAGTGGACTGTTAATAAAGGCTTCCGTGAAAAACTTTCCCGATCTTCTGATGTCTATTTTGACTACTTCAAACGGTTAG
The DNA here is from genome assembly GCF_050434985.1 of Citrobacter sp. 506. Taxonomy (NCBI): domain Bacteria; kingdom Pseudomonadati; phylum Pseudomonadota; class Gammaproteobacteria; order Enterobacterales; family Enterobacteriaceae; genus Citrobacter; species Citrobacter sp. 506. Next base: position 261,892 of record NZ_JBNDJN010000005.1, on the reverse strand, counting down.
CCGCTTTAGAAAATGATATGGTTATTTTTACTTCGTCTGAGTTTGAGGACAGAGTTGCGGAAATACGCAAAGGTAAGCCCACAAAAATTATAACCATAGATTTAGGTAAAAAATTTAAGCATATTAATAATAAAATAAGACAAATCCAGCAGGATGATACTTTTAAGAGTAAATTAGAGACGCGACAGCTAGGTAACCCTGAGTACTGGTCTCCAGAATATGTGTTGATCAATAATTTAAAAGCATATTTTGTAGTGAAGGCCATAAATGCAGGCTTAGTTAATACTCCGATGGTTGCCTGGGTAGACTTCGGATATTGCCGTAAACCGCAGGTTACTCGCGGATTAAAAGTATGGGACTTCCCTTTTGACCGTAATAAAATGCATCTCTTCACGATTAAAAAGGGTCTGGTTATATCATCCAGAAAACAGGTTTTTGATTTTATGATCGGAAATCATACTTATATTATCGGCGGCGCTATTGTTGGTTCACCAGAGAAATGGAAAGAGTTTTACTCATTAGTCACTGAGTGTCAAAAAGAGACTCTCAGAAATAATATTGTTGATGATGATCAGGGTATTTTTGTCATGTGTTATTACAAGCGCCCTGATCTATTAATGCTTAATTACCTTGGTCGTGGCAAATGGTTCGATCTGTTCCGTGTTTATCGGCGAACCGCTTTAGGTGCAAAACTCCAGGCATTGCGAATTTTTCTCACTCGAAAGTAGTGGCTTGAATGAGATTGAAGGGTTACCTAACCAGATAGAATGCTGCAAAGGCATTCTTCTGCTATTGCTGTTGTTTTTTTATGATTTTTTATAAAATCCAGCCAATTCAATTGGTTGCGATTCAGTGCGTCCAATGAATCCATACGACGGCATCACTGATTAGCCATGTGGGTATACGTGATTTATGCTTCATTTTGAAGAAGTGATGATGCGTCATCTCGTATCAGCGTATAGCTTTGGGTAATATGTGCTGAAATTTGCCCAGTCTGGAGAATTGAAATGCGTGGGGATTTTTACAAACAGTTAACGAACGATCTCGAAACCGCACGTGCGGAAGGATTGTTTAAAGAAGAGCGCATTATTACGTCTGCCCAGCAGGCGGATATCACCGTGGCGGACGGAAGCCACGTTATTAACTTTTGTGCGAACAACTATCTGGGGCTGGCTAACCACCCGGAACTGATTGCAGCTGCAAAAGCAGGTATGGATTCTCACGGATTTGGTATGGCTTCGGTCCGCTTTATTTGCGGTACCCAGGACAGCCATAAGCAACTGGAGCAAAAACTGGCGGCATTTCTCGGTATGGAAGATGCCATCCTTTACTCTTCCTGCTTTGACGCCAACGGCGGCCTGTTTGAAACGCTGCTGGGCGCAGAAGATGCAATTATCTCAGATGCGCTCAACCACGCTTCTATCATTGACGGTGTTCGCTTGTGTAAAGCAAAGCGTTTCCGTTACGCCAACAACGACATGGTCGAGCTGGAAGCGCGCCTGAAAGAAGCGCGTGAAGCGGGAGCCCGTCATATCCTGATCGCCACCGATGGCGTGTTCTCTATGGATGGTGTGATTGCTAACCTGAAAGGCGTTTGTGACCTGGCGGATAAATACGACGCGCTGGTCATGGTTGATGATTCCCATGCTGTCGGCTTTGTCGGCGAAAATGGTCGTGGCTCACATGAATACTGTGACGTTATGGGGCGTGTGGACATCATCACTGGTACGCTGGGTAAAGCGCTCGGCGGCGCATCTGGCGGTTATACCGCAGCGCGCAAAGAGGTTGTTGAGTGGCTGCGTCAGCGTTCCCGTCCGTATCTGTTCTCCAACTCATTGGCTCCTGCAATTGTTTCTGCCTCCATTAAAGTGCTGGAGATGGTCGAAGCAGGCAGCGAGCTGCGCGATCGCCTGTGGGCGAACGCACGTCAGTTCCGCGAGCAAATGTCTGCCGCAGGCTTTACGTTAGCGGGAGCGGATCACGCAATTATCCCGGTCATGTTGGGGGATGCGGTAGTGGCGCAAGAGTTCGCCCGCGAGCTGCAAAAAGAGGGGATTTACGTTACTGGATTCTTCTATCCGGTGGTTCCAAAAGGTCAGGCGCGTATTCGTACCCAGATGTCTGCGGCGCATACCCCTGAGCAGATTACGCGTGCTGTTGAGGCGTTCACACGCATTGGTAAACAACTGGGCGTTATTGCCTGAGGATGTGAAATGAAAGCGTTATCCAAACTGAAAGCGGAAGAGGGCATTTGGATGACCGACGTTCCTGAACCGGAAGTCGGCCATAACGATTTGCTGATTAAAATCCGTAAAACAGCCATCTGCGGGACTGACGTTCACATTTATAACTGGGATGAATGGTCGCAAAAAACCATCCCGGTACCGATGGTCGTTGGACATGAATATGTCGGCGAAGTTGTTGGCATCGGCCAGGAAGTTAAAGGCTTTAAAATCGGCGATCGCGTTTCAGGCGAAGGTCATATCACCTGCGGGCATTGCCGTAACTGCCGCGGTGGACGTACTCACCTGTGCCGCAATACGACCGGTGTTGGCGTAAACCGTCCAGGCTGCTTTGCAGAGTACCTGGTGATCCCGGCATTTAACGCGTTTAAAATTCCGGACAACATCTCTGACGACCTGGCGTCTATCTTCGATCCGTTCGGTAATGCGGTGCATACGGCGCTGTCGTTCGATCTGGTTGGGGAAGATGTGCTGGTTTCCGGCGCGGGTCCAATCGGTATTATGGCGGCAGCGGTTGCCAGGCACGTTGGCGCACGCCACGTGGTGATTACCGATGTTAATGAGTATCGACTTGAACTGGCGCGTAAAATGGGCATCACTCGCGCGGTCAACGTGTCGAAAGAGAGTCTGACCGACGTGATGGCTGAACTGGGCATGACCGAAGGGTTTGATGTCGGTCTGGAGATGTCCGGCGCGCCGCCAGCGTTTCGCGCCATGCTGGACACCATGAACCACGGTGGCCGTATTGCTATGCTGGGTATTCCACCATCAGACATGTCCATCGACTGGACTAAAGTTATCTTTAAAGGATTGTTTATTAAAGGTATCTACGGTCGTGAGATGTTTGAGACCTGGTACAAGATGGCCGCATTGATTCAGTCTGGTCTGGATTTGTCGCCGATCATCACCCATCGATTCTCCATTGATGAATTCCAGCAGGGCTTTGACGCGATGCGTTCGGGCCAGTCAGGGAAAGTGATCCTGAGCTGGGATTGAATGCTCGACTTGTATTAAATGCTACCAACGGCCAGATTCTTTATTCTGGCCGTATAAAGAATAAATACTATTTGCCACGAAGCTTTCTGGATAAAGATCTTACCGCTTCTTTGAGCCAGATGAGCTTATAGATTAATCCTTTTCCTTTGATGTTAATATGATATTTTCGCTGCAAAGCTAAAATATCATTAGCCTGGCAAATCTTCATATTTCCCTTACAGGATAAGTCAATTATTCTTAATTCACCGCCTGGCGTACGAATGAAATTTCCAGGATGGATATCATTAGATGCCAACCCGGCTTTGTGAAGGCGCAGAACGCACTGCTTCACTTCATCGGCATTCTTATGGTTAATTTCTTTTAAAGGAGTGCCTTCAACATATTCATGAATAATATAAACATCATGACACTGACGAAGGCGTACTTTTTCAGCGGCATAGTAGAGATCCGCTGTACAGGCGCGCATTTCCGGGGAGAGTGTGTCCAGCTTCTTGATGAGCCTGGAATAAAAGGGGCCGGAGATAAAATTCTGCATTTTTTTCTCAAATCGAGGATCAACTTCACGGTCGTTTTTGATGATAAATTTTTGTGAGTTGTACTCGACCAGTTCTACACTGCGCATGGCGTTACCACTGCTCAACGGTTTGCCACTGATTTCTTTGTTTATATACTTATTCATCAGTGACTTAAGGTCTGTTTTGGTCTCTTTGCAATAGACCGTATAACCTTTTTCATGTGTCTTACTGATGGCCATCACTTTCCTCAATATCAGTGTACATCGCGCGTTAATTTACAGGGGTATAGTATACAGGTTGTGTCCCTCAATATGTAGACGATCTGAGCTATCACGGCCGCTGAACTCAGGCGCCGCATGGCATTTTCCCATACTGGTTGCTTTCGCTGCGCCGCTTCTGAAAATTAAATGTTCTAACCTTAATAATTCCTTAATGAAACTGTAGTAAAAGTCATCAGTGTACTGACAAACTTGGGTTATCTGATGAGAAACCGCACAAATATGTTGAGTGTTATTATTCCGTTGTATAACGCGGGTGATAGTTTTCGGGATTGCATGGAATCTTTGATCGCACAGACATGGGCTGCGATAGAGATCATTATTGTGGATGACGGTTCAACGGATAACTCTGTTGATATTGCAGGACATTATGCTGATAACTATTCCCATGTCCGGTTGTTACATCAGGCTAACGCCGGGGCATCTGTCGCGCGTAATAGTGGGCTGGCAGTGGCCAAAGGGGATTATGTTGCATTTGTCGATGCCGATGACCTGGTTTATCCCAATATGTATGAAACCCTGATGACCATGGCGCTTCAGGATGATCTCGATCTGGCACAGTGCAATTCTGATTGGTGCATTTTCGAAACGGGGGACACCTGGCAATCAATACCGACGGACCGTCTGCGGTCTACGGGTGTATTGACCGGCCCCGACTGGTTACGTATGGCATTGGCTTCACGCCGTTGGACGCATGTGGTCTGGATGGGGGTTTATCGCAGAGATGTTATCGAGAAAAACAAGATAGCGTTTATTCCAGGGTTGCATCATCAGGATATTGTATGGACGACGGAGTTTATGTTTAACGCCAAACGTGTGCGATATACCGAGCAATCATTGTATAAATACTTCTTACACGATCAATCAGTTAGCCGTCTTAAAAGACAAGGCTTAAAAAATCTCAATTACCAACGCCACTATATTAAAATTACACGGTTATTGGATAAGTTGAATCGTGAATATGCGGGTCGGATTACTATTTATCCGGAATTTCATCAGCAAATAACCTATGAAGCATTACGCGTTTGCCACGCAGTACGCAAAGAGCCGGATGTCCATATTCGTCAACGCATGATTGCAGAGATTTTTGTCTCTGGTATGTATAAACGCATGATTACTAACGTACGCAGCGCCAAAGTTTTGTACCAGGCGCTGCTATGGTCATTCCGTCTCTGGAAATGGCGCGATAAAACATCCTCGCCCTCTCGTATTGCCCGTAAAACGCTTAATTTACGTTAGCGTTCATAGGGCTGGGTGAGGATGTATTCCCCCAGCCCTGCCATTGCAGGCGCATGTACTGCACCAGCGTGCTTTGGGTGATGCTTTCACCGAGCACGCTGAAGAAGCGGCTGGCGTAAACCGGCTCTAACGGCTGCTTCGGTTTGCATAATCTCACCCCGCGGAAAGGATTACGTGGCGCATCAGGTTTACCATTCTTCGGCGGTGTAAAGTTTGGTCTGGAGGTGTCTACCTGTGGTTCATTGAGCAGGCTGCTTGGGCGAACCAGCGTAATGTCCGTAGGCAGGTTATAAAGCATTTGCTGCAGGACGCGAACCGTCGAAGGGTGAGGATGCCCAATGGCAATTGCTGAACCGTTGCGGCGTGCAAGCTCAACGGCACGATTAAACTGACGGCGAATATCGGCTTCGTTTTGCGTGTCATCCAGGAAGACTTTGCGTTTGATAACCTTCACGCCGGTTCCTGATGCTGCGCGCATTGCCTGACTGTTGCCGATGGTCATACTGTCCAGGAAGTAGAGATCGTAGCGTTCCAGCGCCTGCATCACCTTCTGCATGCCGAACAGGCTGGAGGTCATCGCGCTGCCCATATGGTTGTTCAGCCCGACCGCATTCGGTACTTTGCTTACCGCGTCGCGAATAATCCGCTCAATCTCTTCGCTGCTCATTTCCGGGCGCAAAGTATCTTTCTCTAACGGCTGTTTGCTCAGCGGCGCCATCGGCAGATGGATTAACACTTCATGCCCGCTGTTATGCGCTTTAATCGCCATTTCACGCGCGTGTGGGGCATTAGGCAGAACGGCAACGGAGAGGGTGGAAGGCATCGCCAGAACCTGATTTTCGGTGTGTGGACGATAGCCGAAATCATCAATAACGATGGCAAGTTTGCCAGCAAAAACAGGTGTTGCGAAGGCCAGCACGCTGGCGAGAGAGAATAATAGACGACGAAATTGAGGCAAAACTTATCTTCCCAACCACGGCTGTGGATTGACCGCCTGACCCTGGCGACGAATTTCGAAATAGAGTGCCGGCCTGCCCTGTCCGCCGCTGCTACCCACAAGTGCAATAGGCTGCCCGGCGCGAACCTGCGTACCGACGCTGACCAGCGCGCTCTGGTTATAACCGTACAGGCTCATATCGCCTTTACCGTGCTCAACGACGACCACCAGGCCGTAGCCCTGCAACCAGTCCGCCAGAATGACGCGACCATCGGCAATGGCTTTAACTTCGGTGCCTTCGGATGCGCCAATAACCATCCCCTTCCAACGTAGCTCACCTTGCAACTGTTCGCCATAACGATGTAGCGTTGGGCCACGAACGGGCCAGAATGCCTGGCCGCGTGGGGAACCTAAACCGCCGGTACGGGACATCAGTGATTTTTCGCTTTCGGTTGGCTTGTAGGTTGAGCCTTTCCGTGACGCATCCTTTTGTTTGTCGCGTACGGCCTGCGCCTCGCGTGCTTCACGTTCCGCGCGTGCTTTGGCTGCGGCTTCGGCGCGAGCGATGCTGTTGCGCAGGCGTGATTCGTTGGCGCGCATTTCGCCCAGTTGCTGCTGACCCTGCTGAATCGATGACTCCAGACCCGAGAGCGTCTTCTTGCGTTCATTACGCGCCTGCTCCAGCTTAGCCTGCTGAGCGCGCTGTTCGTACAGCAACGTCTGCTGTTCGCTCTGCTTATCTTCCAGCTCGGCTTTTTGCGAGTCGACTTCTTCGCGGGTTTGTTTCAACTGCGCGATGGTTTCCTGCCGCGCCTGGTTCAGATAGCCGAAATAGGCCTGCAGGCGTTGCCCGCGCTGGCTCTCTTCCCCGCTCAGAATGAGCTGAATACCGGTGTGTTCGCCCTGGCGAAACGCTGCGTCAAGTTGGGCTGCCAGGCTACGCTCTTGCGCAGCCCGCTGTTTTTCCAGCTTCGCGAGGGCGGCATTCATCTCTGTGATTTGTGCATTCAGCTGCGCCAGCGAGTTTTGCGTTTCGCGTAGTTGCCTGGCGGCAACGGCGATGGCCTGTTCCTGAGCTTTAAGTTGAGCGAGGAGAGTGGAGCGTTGTTGTTGTTGTTGGCGTACCGCGCGTTCTTTTGCCGCGATATCAGCCTGAATAGATTTGAGCTGATCGCGCTCGTCCGCGTGGGCGGAAAAGGCGCACAGCAATACGCCAGCGCTAAGCGCGCTGGCGTAGAACAAGGGCCTGACTGAAAGCTTTTGCAGTTTCACGGCCCAAGTGATGGTATTAATCGCCTTTCCCCTCATGGGGAGGGATTATTCCACGATGAACAGCGGCTTACCAGTCATCTCTTGCGGGATTTCCATACCCATCAGCGTCAGCATCGTCGGGGCGATATCAGAAAGTTTGCCGCCTTCAACTGCTTTGACGTTTTTACCACCGACATAAATCAGCGGAACGGGCAGGTTGGTGTGTGCTGTATGCGCCTGACCGGTGGACGGATCGCGCATTTGCTCTGCGTTACCGTGGTCCGCGGTGATCAGCAGTTGGCCGCCAACGGATTCAACCGCTTTAGTCACCTGCTCAACGCAGTGATCCAGCGCTTCAACCGCTTTAACCGCAGCTTCCATCACCCCGGTGTGACCAACCATGTCGCCGTTCGGGTAGTTACAAATGATGGTGTCGTATTTTCCGCTCTGAATCGCAGCAACCAGCTTCTCGGTCAGCTCAGCAGAGCTCATTTCCGGCTGCAGATCGTAGGTCGCGACTTTCGGCGAATTGATCAGGATGCGATCTTCGCCTTTGAACGGCTCTTCTACGCCGCCGTTAAAGAAGAAGGTCACGTGGGCATATTTTTCAGTTTCGGAAATACGCAGCTGCGTTTTGTCATTCTTCGCCATCCACTCGCCAAGGGTGTTGGCCAGAGACGCTGGTGGGTAAGCAACAGCAGTTTTGATATCGGCTGCGTATTCAGTCAACATCACAAAGTTGAGGTTAACGACTTTCTTACGGGCGAAGCCGTCGAAGTCAGCGTTAACAAACGCACGGGTGATTTCACGCGCACGGTCAGCACGGAAGTTCATGAAAATCAGCGTATCGCCGTCTTCCATGGCGGCTTCAGCCTGGCCTTCAGCACGGATCACGGTCGCTTTCACGAATTCGTCGTTTTCGTCGCGGGCATAAGCAGCCTGCAGGCCTTCAACAGCCGTAGCGAACTGGAACTCGCCTTTTGCCAGCGTCATCAGGTCATAAGCCTGTTCAACGCGATCCCAACGGTTGTCGCGGTCCATGGCGTAGTAACGACCGATGATGGACGCTACGCGGCCTTTGCCCAGCGCGGCAAATTTCTCTTCGAATTTCTGCAGCGAATGTTCAGCGCTGCGCGGCGGGGTATCACGGCCATCAAGGAAAGCGTGCAGATAGATTTTCTCAGCACCGCGTTCAGCTGCCATTTCGACCATCGCCATGATGTGATCTTCGTGGCTGTGAACGCCGCCAGCAGAGAGCAGGCCCATGATGTGAACCGCTTTGCCGCTATTTTTTGCCTGGTCGACCGCATCGGTCAGCACTGGGTTAGCGAAGAAAGTCCGTTCTTTAATTTCAACATCCAGACGGGTCAGGTCCTGATACACGATGCGGCCCGCGCCCAGGTTGACGTGACCCACTTCGGAGTTGCCCATCTGGCGATCGGGCAGGCCGACTTCCAGGCCAGAGGCATCAATCAGGGTATGCGGACGTTTTGCCCACAGAGCATCCATTACCGGGGTTTTGGCATTAAAGATGGCGTTATCCTGGCTGTCTTCACGATAGCCATAGCCATCCAGAATCACCAGTACCATAGGTTTTTTAGAAACCGACATTGCGACAACCTCACACTCAATAGACAAAAATAATTGCGTAATTTTACTACAGCTGAATCGATAAAATAGCCCCAGAAGATCAAATAATCGACCAGAGCGTGTCGCAGAGGGCGCGGATTTACGTTTTTTTTTCCGTAGCGCCCCGCAAAAATGCAATCCAATGCACGCTCTGGCTGTATTTGCGCCAACGCGCAGGTATACTCCTTTCCTGGTTTTTTAATCACTAAGTCGGGAGTTGTTACCCCCCATGCAAGAAATTATGCAATTTGTTAGTCGCCACCCTGTATTGAGTATCGCCTGGATTGCGTTACTGGCGGCTGTATTATTTACCACGTTTAAGAGCCTGACTTCGAAAGTGAAGGTAATTACGCGCGGAGAAGCCACTCGTCTTATCAACAAAGAAGATGCGGTGATTGTGGATTTACGTCAGCGCGACGACTTCCGCAAAGGCCATATCGCGGGCTCCACTAACCTGCTGCCGAGCGAAATCAAAGCCAACAATTTTGGCGAGCTGGAAAAACACAAAAACAAACCTGTTATTGTGGTTGATGGCTCTGGTATGCAGTGCCAGGATTCAGCAACTGCGCTGATTAAAGCCGGTTTTGAGCAGGTATCTGTACTGAAAGACGGCGTAGCGGGCTGGAGTGGCGAGAATCTGCCACTGGTTCGCGGCAAGTAATTTACCCGTCTTCTTTCATGCCTCAGGGTAAAAGAACACTGGAGATAAGTCATGGCCAATATAGAGATCTATACCAAAGCGACCTGCCCGTTTTGCCATCGCGCAAAGGCGCTGTTGAACAGCAAGGGTGTGAGTTTCCAGGAACTTCCGATTGACGGCGATGCCGTGAAGCGTGAAGAGATGATCAAGCGCAGTGGCCGTACAACGGTTCCGCAGATTTTTATTGATGCACAGCACATTGGTGGTTGTGACGACTTGTATGCGTTGGATGCACGTGGTGGACTGGATCCACTGCTGCGTTAAGGCGTACCGAAGTATTTAAAGGACAACACTAAAGGGTTTTCTCAACATGTCAGAACAAAATAACACTGAAATGGCTTTCCAGATCCAACGTATTTATACCAAGGATGTGTCTTTCGAAGCGCCAAATGCACCACATGTTTTCCAGAAAGATTGGCAGCCAGAGGTTAAACTGGATCTTGATACCGCATCTACCCAACTGGCAGATGATGTGTATGAAGTAGTGCTGCGTGTCACCGTAACGGCTTCTCTGGGTGAAGAAACTGCGTTCCTGTGTGAAGTTCAGCAGGGCGGTATTTTCTCCATCAGTGGTATTGAAGGGACTCAGATGGCGCATTGCCTTGGTGCATACTGCCCGAACATTCTGTTCCCGTATGCCCGCGAATGCATCACCAGCCTGGTTTCCCGCGGTACATTCCCGCAACTGAACCTTGCGCCGGTCAACTTTGATGCGCTGTTCATGAACTATTTACAGCAGCAGGCTGGCGAAGGTACTGAAGAACATCAGGATGCCTGATGAACCAAAGTAATGCTTCAATGACTGTGATTGGTGCCGGCTCGTACGGCACCGCTCTTGCCATCACCCTGGCAAGAAATGGCCATCAGGTTGTCCTGTGGGGCCATGATCCGAAACATATCGCGACCCTCGAGCACGATCGCTGCAACGTCGCGTTCCTCCCTGATGTGCCTTTTCCCGAAACGCTGCGCCTGGAAAGTGATTTAGCCACTGCGCTGGCCGCCAGTCGTAATATTCTGGTGGTGGTGCCGAGCCACGTCTTTGGCGAAGTGCTGCGCAACATCAAACCGCTGATGCGTCCTGACGCGCGTCTGGTCTGGGCGACAAAGGGTCTGGAAGCGGAAACGGGACGCCTGCTGCAGGACGTCGCGCGTGAAGCGCTGGGGAATTCTATTCCACTGGCGGTTATCTCCGGTCCGACGTTCGCCAAAGAGCTGGCGGCGGGCATGCCGACGGCGATTTCTCTGGCCTCGACGGACGACACCTTTGCTGACGATCTCCAGCAGTTGCTGCACTGCGGCAAGAGCTTCCGCGTTTACAGCAATCCGGATTTCATTGGCGTGCAGCTTGGCGGCGCGGTGAAAAACGTCATTGCGATTGGCGCGGGGATGTCTGACGGCATCGGTTTCGGCGCGAATGCGCGAACCGCATTGATCACCCGTGGACTGACCGAAATGTCTCGTCTTGGCGCGGCGCTGGGTGCCGATCCTGCCACCTTTATGGGTATGGCGGGTTTAGGCGATCTGGTGCTGACCTGTACCGACAACCAGTCGCGTAACCGTCGTTTTGGCATGATGCTCGGCCAGGGGATGGACGTGCAGGGGGCGCAGGACAAGATTGGTCAGGTGGTTGAAGGCTACCGCAATACGAAAGAAGTTCGTGAATTGGCGCACCGTTTTGGTGTTGAGATGCCAATAACCGAGGAAATTTATCAAGTATTGTATTGCGGAAAAAACGCGCGCGAGGCAGCATTGACGTTATTAGGCCGTGCACGCAGGGACGAGCTGAGTCGCCACTAGCTGTAAGGAACTGTTGAATATAACGACCCGACCCGCGAAGAACGGGTCGGTCGTTTTGCTACCTTCTGGAGTACGCAATGCCATGTGAAGAACTGGATATCGTCTGGAAAAACATTAAAGCGGAAGCCCGGGCACTGGCGGAATGTGAGCCAATGCTGGCCAGTTTTTATCACGCAACGTTGCTCAAGCATGAAAACCTCGGCAGTGCGCTGAGCTATATGCTGGCGAATAAACTCGCTTCTCCGATCATGCCCGCCATTGCCATTCGCGAAGTCGTGGAAGAGGCCTACGCGGCCGATCCTGAAATGATTGCCTCAGCGGCCTGTGATATTCAGGCGGTACGCACGCGTGATCCGGCTGTCGATAAATATTCCACCCCACTTCTGTATCTGAAGGGCTTTCATGCGCTTCAGGCCTACCGTATCGGTCACTGGCTGTGGCATCAGGGGCGTCAGGCGCTGGCGATCTTCCTGCAAAATCAGGTGTCCGTTAGCTTCCAGGTAGACATTCACCCGGCGGCAAAAATTGGCCGTGGGATTATGCTCGATCACGCCACCGGTATTGTGGTCGGTGAAACTGCCGTGATTGAAAACGACGTCTCTATTTTGCAATCCGTCACGCTGGGCGGGACCGGTAAAGCCGGCGGTGACCGCCATCCGAAAATTCGTGAAGGCGTGATGATTGGCGCGGGAGCAAAAATTCTCGGTAACATTGAAGTCGGGCGCGGCGCGAAGATTGGCGCAGGTTCCGTCGTTTTACAGCCGGTACCCCCGCATACCACTGCAGCAGGCGTTCCGGCACGCATCGTCGGTAAGCCTGACAGCGATAAGCCGTCCATGGATATGGATCAGCATTTCAACGGGATACATCATACTTTTGAGTATGGAGATGGTATCTGATTTCGAGCTATATTACCTGGCAGATTAAACCTGAGCTGTGCTCGTCATCCTCACGTATTGCGTGTACGCTCCAGTGACTGCGCGCAGTCCGTGTTCAATCTGTCTGCGCCGATAACGCGCGAAATGAATTTCATCAAATTAATGTAGGTCGGATCAGGCGCTAGCCGCCATCCAACAATCATCAGCTACGCAGTACCGCGCCCGGATACCCTAGCTGGCGCCAGGCCTCATACACCACCACCGACACCGCATTTGACAGGTTCATGCTGCGACTGTCTGGCATCATTGGAATACGAATTTTTTGTTCGGCCGGCAGCGCGTCAAGGATGCTGGCTGGCAGACCGCGTGTTTCCGGACCAAACATCAGATAATCCCCGTCCTGATAGCATACCGCGCTATGCGCTGGCGTACCTTTGGTGGTCAGAGCAAACAGGCGCTGCGGATGTTCTGCGGCGACGAAGGCGGCGTAATCAGAGTGGCGCAGCACGGCGGTAAATTCATGGTAATCCAGCCCCGCGCGACGCAGGCGCTTGTCGTCCCAGGTAAAGCCCATTGGCTCTATAATATGCAGACGAAAGCCGGTGTTGGCGCAAAGACGGATAATATTGCCGGTATTTGGCGGGATTTCTGGTTCGAATAAAACGATGTTAAGCATACTGCCCCCTTGATAACGGGGGGCAGAATAGCAGAAAGAGCGGGTACTATGCGACGGTCAGCGTGTGCGGTTTATAGCGTTGCAGCTTGTAAATTGTCGCGGCAGCAGCGACCAGGGCCGGAAGGCTGAGGAACATTAAGATACTGTCTGCCTGCCATTGCAGGGAAAGCAGTTGGGCGCTCATCATCGTACCGGCTACGCCGCCGAAGCGGCCCACGCCCTGCATCCAGGCAATGCCCGTCGCACGGCAGTGGGTTGGATAAAACGTGGCGGCCAGCGTCTGCAGCCCGGACTGCGCGCCGTTCATGGTAATCCCCATCAGGAAGATCAGTGCGCCGAACAAGATGATGTGGTTATGTTCAAACCCGAGAGCGAGGGCAAACAGCATCGTCAGAATAAAGCCAAGTGACACCACTTTATGGGCTTCCCAGCGGTCCATTAACCAACCGGCCAGCAGGATCCCCGCCGTACCGCCAAAGGTAAACAGCGATGTCAGCCAGGCGGATTCGGCCAGCGGATAGCCCATTCCCAGCATCAGCGTTGGCATCCAGCTCAGCAGCACGTAATAGATAACCAGCCCCATAAAGTAGGTCATCCAGAGCATCAGCGTACCCGGCAGCCAGGGCATACTAAATAACTGTGCCACGCTGCTTTTTTTGACCGTGATACGGTCTTCATCCAGATAAAACTGGGTAACCTGTTCCAGACTTCCCGACATAAAGCGTTGAGCAATGCGTTTGATCTGTGCAACCCCTTTACCGCGGTGAACCAGATACTTAACCGACTCCGGCAGGAACAGCACCAACAGTACGGTGAGGACCAGTGGGGCGATCGCACCAGCAAGCAGAACACTGTGCCAGCCGTAGTTGGGGATCAGCCAGGAGGAGATCACGCCGCCGCCCGCAGCCCCTAACGGAAAGCCACAGTACATGGTGTTAATCGCCATTGAACGACAGCGTTTCGGGGCGAATTCTGACACCAGGGTGATGGCATTGGGCATTGCCGCGCCAAGCCCAAGCCCGGTGAGAAAGCGCCAAAACGTGAGCATATTCAGCGTCTGGGCATAGGCGGTTCCCAGACTGGCGAGGCCAAAGAACAGACAGGAAAAGACCAGGACGCGCTTACGGCCCATACGATCGGAAATCGGTCCGGCCAGCAGGGCACCAAATGAGAGGCCCAATAGCGCGGCGCTTAACACCGGTCCAAGATCTTGTTTCTTGATGCCCCAGTCGGCTGAAAGCGTGGGGGCAATATAGCCCATCGCCGCCGTATCGAAGCCGTCAATGGCTAAAACCAGAAAACCCAGGACAATAATGACCCAGTGGAAGCGCGAAAAAGCACTGTCATCTATCGCCTGCTGGATATTCACTTTTCCGGAATGAGCCATGTCACCCTCGCCCGTTATGATGGTTGTTATATGTATAAAATGCTGTTGTATTAGCTTGTCTATACATTTGGCAGGTGGATAAAAAGTTGTCAAATATATTGGTTGTAAATGTTAACTAGTCGTTATTTTTGGATAAAAAATGGTCGGGCTGAAAACAGACCGACCATTCAGAAAATGGGGTTTACGGGGATGTTGTTACGCTGCGCTACCCTGGACCAAAGGTGCCAGCGCGGCAGGCAGGCTCTTACCCAGTTCCTGTACCAGCGAATCACGGCTGATTTCGCTAATCGACTTCGCACCGGTCAGGGTCATCGCCACCTTCATCTCTTTCTCGATCAGGTTCAGCAGATTCGCCACACCGGCCTGGCCGTGGGTCGCCAGCGCGTACAGATAAGCACGCCCCAGCAGCACGCTATCCGCGCCCAGCGCTATCATGCGTACAACGTCCAGACCATTGCGGATCCCGCTATCAGCCAGAATGGTAATATCGCCTTTCACCGCATCGGCAATGGCGGGCAGCGCACGAGCTGAAGACAGCACGCCATCTAACTGACGGCCACCGTGGTTAGAGACAACGATGCCATCTGCGCCAAAGCGTACGGCGTCGCGGGCATCTTCAGGATCGAGGATCCCTTTGATCACCATCGGACCATCCCAGAATTCACGGATCCACTCGAGGTCTTTCCAGGAAATCGACGGATCGAAGTTATTCGCCAGCCAGCCGATGTAATCTTCAAGGCCGGTGGGTTTTCCCAGATAAGTCGAAATATTGCCTAAATCATGCGGGCGACCTTTCAGACCAACGTCCCATGCCCACTGTGGATGAGTGACTGCTTGCCAGTAGCGGCGCAGTGCCGCATTTGGGCCGCTCATACCGGAATGGGCGTCACGGTAGCGTGCGCCAGGCGTTGGCATATCGACGGTAAAGACCAGCGTGGAGCAACCCGCCGCTTTGGCGCGCTCCAGCGCGTTACGCATAAAACCGCGATCGCGCAGAACATACAGCTGGAACCACATCGGACGCTTGATGGTCGGGGCGACTTCTTCAATCGGACATACGGACACTGTGGAAAGCGTAAACGGAATGCCTTTGGCATCAGCGGCGGCGGCGGCCTGAACCTCGCCCCGGCGTGCGTACATGCCGCATAAGCCGACAGGCGCGAGGGCTACCGGCATGGAGAGTGTTTCGTTGAACAGCTTGGTTTCCAGGCTCAGGTCGGACATATTCTTCAGTACGCGCTGGCGCAGCGCCACCTCTGACAGGTCTGCCACGTTACGGCGCAAGGTGTGCTCGGCATACGCCCCGCCGTCAATATAGTGGAACAAGAAGGGGGGCAGGATGCGCTGGGCTGCGGCGCGATAGTCGCTGGCTGCTGAAATAATCATGTGTTGTTCTCCCTGCTATTCTCACCAGGATCACCGGGCAGGCGAGTAATACGCGCCTGCCGGGCCTGATCTTCGTCAAATCGTTTAATTGTGGTGTGGACAAAACTGAGGTGCGCCATCATGGCCTTACGCGCCCCGTCGGCATCCCCGGCAACAATGGCGTCCAGCACGGCCTGATGCTGCGCCGTCAGTTGAGAAAATACGGGCGGTACCAGGTACATACGTTGGCGGCTCTGTTTTACCGAAGACTGCAGGACGTCGAAGAAACCGCGCATGGTCTGCAACAGCACCACGTTGTGCGAGGCTTCCGCAATGGCGAGATGAAAACGAACGTCAGCCTGCGAGGCGAGATCCGGATCTTCGCTTTGCGTGGCCTCGAAACAGAGCCTGATTTTCTCTTTATCCGCGGCGGTGGCCCGCATGGCTGCGTGCCAGGCGGTACTGGCTTCGATGGCGTGGCGGGCCTCCAGAATATCGAAACTGTAATCAGGATCGTCAGCCAGCAGGGTTTTCAGCGGCTGAACGATGTTTTGTTCAGACCAGGCCTCATGCTGCCAGCGGATAAACGTCCCGCCGCCACGACGGCTAATCAGTACGCCTTCACTGACCAGCTTTGCTAACGCCTCGCGCAGCGAGTTACGCGATACGCCGAGCTGTACGGCCAGTTGGCGCTCAGCGGGCAACTTCATGCCCGCCTCCAGCTGTTGTTCTTCAATCAGCGCCCGCACACGAGATGCGACTTCGTCTGACAGGCGTCTGGGCATCACTATCATGGAATCATCCAGGTTAAGACATAGGCCTGCAGCGTGGTAATCACACCCACCATGCAGGTGAAAATCAGGCTGTGTTTCACGGTAAAGCGGAACAGGTCAGACTCTTTCCCCACTAATCCCACTGCCGCACAGGCGATAGCGATAGATTGCGGCGAGATCATCTTGCCGGTCACGCCGCCGGTGGTATTTGCCGCAACCATCAGCACATCCGAAACGCCGATTTGCTGAGCAGCCGTAGCCTGCAGGGCGGCAAACAGTGCGTTTGATGAGGTGTCGGACCCGGTCAGAAATACCCCCAGCCAGCCGAGGAACGGTGAGAAGAAGGTAAACGCGCTGCCGGTGTGTGCCAGGGCCAACGCCAGGGTTGATGAAAGCCCGGAGTAGTTTGAGATAAACGCGAATGCCAGCACCATTCCGATGGAGTAAATAGGTAATGCCAGATCTTTCAGCGTGCTGCCAAAAGTCTGCAGCGCTGCGGACGGCTTCATCTTCAACCAGACGATAGACAGCAGGGCGGCAAACAAAATCGCGGTACCGGTCGCGGAGAACCAGTCAAATTTATACACCGCCGCGTAGGCTGTGGCTTCATGTACGACCGGCGGCATACGGGCAACCAGCTTATCGAGGTACGGAACCGGAATATTGACCACCCAGTGGTACATCGCGCCGCCTGGCGCAAACAGCGCTTTAAACGGCGGTACGCTCCACAGCGTCACGGTGGCGGTCAGGAACAGGAACGGAGACCAGGCGCGGACCACCTGTCCAGCGGTATAGTGGGTGCGAGCCAGCGTCTGATCGACCTGTGAAGCGCCCATATCGCCAAAGCGGAAGATGCGTACCGGCTGCCAGCGTTTCAGGAACAGCGTCAGGCAGACCAGCGAAACCAGAGACGAGATAATGTCTGGCAGTTCTGGCCCGATAAAGTTAGAGCTGAGGTACTGCGCGATAGCAAACGAGCCGCCAGCGACCATCACCGCAGGCCAGGTCTCTTTTACGCCGCGCCAGCCATCCATAATCGCCATAATCCAGAACAACACGATAATGGTCAGGAACGGTAACTGACGGCCCACCATCTGACCAATCTCGAAGCTATCCAGCCCGGTAACCTGACCGGCAACAAGAATCGGAATGCCCATTGCGCCAAAAGCGACCGGAGCGGTGTTTACGATCAGGCACAAACCTGCCGCGTACAGAGGATTAAAGCCCAGACCAACCAGCAGTGCGGCGGTAATCGCTACCGGAGCGCCAAATCCTGCCGCCCCTTCGAGGAATGCGCCAAAGGAGAAACCGACAATCAGCATTTGCAGACGTTGGTCCGGGGTAATCGAGAGTATTGAGGAGCGGATGATGTCGAACTGCCCGGTTTTCACCGAGATTTTATAGACGAATACCGCGGCGATAATGATCCAGGCAATTGGCCACAAACCATAGAAGAAGCCGTACACCACGGAAGCCAGAGCGTGATCGACCGGCATTTTGTAAAACAGCAGGGCGACCGTCAGAGCGATCACCACCGTCCATGACGCCGCAACATAGCCTTTCAGCTTGAGCTTAATCAGGGCGAAGAAAAAGAACAGGATAGGGAGCGATGCGATCAGACTGGAAAGCCAGATGTTACCGGCCGGGTCGTAGTTCTGTTGCCAGAGATTCATTGCAGGTCTCCTGGGGGCCGCCGACATAATGGAATGAGTCTGTGCTCATCTCCTGGTCACATTATGTGTAAAAGTGGCCCTGCCAATATTGTTGTGTAGGGGTAATGACAATGAATGGTTAATCAAATGTTATTTGTTGGCAACGATATTGTACGCACATTTTAATGAAATGTGAGGTGCTGGTAGGATCTGGCTGAAATTGGTAGGGCCAATTGCGAGGGGAAGGGAAGGACCGGGCAAGCGAATGTTGCCCGGTGGGAGATCAGAACTCGCTCTTCGCGAAGCCCGTCATCTCTTTCAGGCCCATTTCACGGCCAAGCTCGGTCATCGGGTGAACGACGATCAGGCCGCGCACGCTCTTCTTCAGCTTGCCCATGTCGGCCTGTTCTTTTTTGGTGATAGCACGACGGAAAGGAAGTTTCGCCAGCTTTTGCGCTTCTTTGCTCAGCTTCTGGCCGTGGACGTCACGCAGACGCGCGATCTCGGTTTCCAGCGTTTCTTTCTCTTGCTCCAGCTCGGCATATTTGTCGGCGGCTTCAACCAGGGACAGGTCTGCCTGCTGGTGGCGGATAGCGTCCAGACGATCGCTCAGGCGTTTAATTTCGTTTTTTTCGACTTCTTTCATAGGATAGCTTCTGATAAAAATAGGATGAATATCCTATAGTATGCGCGCAGAGCGGGATTATTCACAACTAATCGAAGATAAATAATCAAATGTTGCAAGTATTATTCAGCTAATGAAAATACTACTATTTTGATTAATAAGGAATTTTAAGTGATAAGGTCGGCCGTAGTGCTTTTTATTGACGGGTTCATAGTGAAGCACGTTTTCCTCAATATAATCGCCCAACCGATCCTAAACTTAAATGAGCAACCGCGCAGGCTGAGCGCGGTTAATACATGGAGGAGGGAAGATTATGGCGAAAATAGGTGAGAACGTTTCGGCCCTTATTGATAAGACGGTCGATTTTATGGCTTCAAGCCAGGCTTTTCGCGAATATCTGAATAAAACACCACCGCGCAACGTTGTCCCTACTGAAATACCGCAGGAGAATGCGCAGCTGTATCTGCAACGTCTGGCGTATTATCGGCAGCTGTATCGACCGCAGCAGGAAGAGAAGTAAGCCTGCAGGGTCTTATTTTTGAAAGGCTTTTTTTAAGCTGATTTTAGAAATCAGCTCGGTCAGGGAAAGTACCATCGTGGAGCGTACCATCTGCTGGTAGCGCTGAATCTGCATTGCGTGCAAACCTGAGTCTGAGGTATCAAACTGCGGTGGCGGCGGGAGTGCCGTCACGCAGTGGAGTTCGCCAAACGGGCCAAGAATTTCGTCGTCGGTGAACGCGTATTCATTACCGTCATGGTTTAACTCTTCCCGCAGCGCCATCAGAAGCTCCGCATCTTCATACTCCGGCCGGCTGAGTACGCCCAGACCGTAAATTAGCTTCAGACGAACGGAAAGATCGCCCAGCGGACCGTCGCCGTCGAGCAGGGGTTCTACGGCATATTTTACCGCATAGTCGTCTTTGCGAAATACCTGAAGCACAAGGATATTCACCGCTTCGGTGAGCAGTTCTACGGCGGTGATGAGGAAGCTGCGTACGGTTTTGCCAGCATTCAGACGCTCAAGCACACGATTTTCAAAGGCCTGCGTTTGTTCCATTATTGCCTGCATATCTGACAATCTGTCATTTGGGCGCAGGCTGACCTGCGCCACATTCTCTATCATTTGGTTGCGTTATATGCGTTAACCGCCTCCGCCACCACATCACTGTTGGCATCCAGACCGGAAACCTGTGCCAGCGCGGCCTGTGGACCTTTTTCGTCAATCAGCGCGGCCAGTTCCTGGGCCTGCGGATCTTCTTCACTGCGATAGTGCATCGCTGCAGCAATACCGGTGACCAGATTCGCGTGCGGCAGGCCATACTCCAGCGTGCCCAGCAGCGGTTTAATCAGACGGTCGCCCGCGCTCAGTTTACGCAGCGGCTGACGACCCACGCGCTCAACGTCATCTTTCAGATACGGGTTTTCAAAGCGACCGAGGATTTTCTGAATGTATGCCGCATGTTTTGCTGCATCAAAGCCATAGCGTTTGATCAGTACCGCGCCGCTCTCTTCCATCGCACCTTTTACCACTGCACGGATTTTCTCGTCGAGAATCGCGTCCCGGATGGTCTGATGACCGGTCAATTTTCCGAGGTACGCGGTTATAGCATGCCCGGTGTTCAGCGTGAAGAGTTTACGTTCGACAAATGCCATCAGGTTATCAGTTAATTCCATTCCCGGGATGTCAGGCAGTTCGCCTTTGAACTGTGTTTTGTCGACAATCCACTCACTGAAGGTTTCGACGGTGACTTCCAGCGGATCGTTGGTCGCAGAAGCCGAAGGGGGAACAATGCGGTCCACGGCGGAATCGACGAAGCCAACATGTTCTTCAACCCAGGATTTGTCTTCATCTGCCAGCGCGTTCATAACGTGGCCTTTCAACTGGGTGGTTCCGCGCACCATGTTTTCACAGGCGATAATATTCAGCGGAGTGGCGATGCCCTGCGCCTTGCGTTTAACCAGCCCTTTGGCGATGGCCGGAGCGATACGCTCAAGCACGACCGGACCGACGGCGGTAGTGACTAAATCTACGTGGGCAATCAGGTCGACAACATCATCGCCGATGCTGCTCACGGCGTTGACGCCGGAAACGGTATCAACCTGCTCGTTTTCACCCACCACATGAACCTGATAGCTATGACGGGCATTCAGGGCATCGAGCACGACCTGGTTTACATCCGCGAACGTCAGTTGTATCCCCGCGTCCGCCAGCAGTTTGCCGATAAAGCCACGACCGATATTACCTGCGCCAAAATGTAATGCTTTCATAGTATTAACCTTCATTAATGTTTTTACCCAAGAGGGCTGGGGTGAGGCGTTTCCCTCAACCTAACCCTCTCCACAAGGGAGAGGATATCGCCTTCATATTTCGAACTGCAGATGCGTTGGCTCTCCTCGCTCACCCCAGTCACGTACTTATGTACGCTCCTGGGGATTCGCTGCGTTGCCGCCTTTCTGCAGCTCGAACTATTTTGGAGATACTTAATGGTTAAGCTTTTTTACCTGCCAGCAGTTCCAGAACTTCATCCACGCTGGTGGTATGGGCCAGACGTTCGATCACGGATTCGTCATCCAGAGCGTTGGTCAGGCTGGTGATCACCTGGATATGTTCATTGTTACGTGCGGCGATACCAATGACCAGGCGGGCAATGTCGTCTTCTTCTTCACCGAAGCGCACGCCTTCCGGGTACTGGCAGAACACCACGCCGGTTTTCAGCACGCGGTCTTTGGCTTCAACCGTACCGTGCGGCACTGCGATGGACTCACCGAGGTAAGTCGGGGTCAGTTTTTCGCGGTCCAGCATCGCCTCGACGTATTCTGGCTCAACGTAGCCGCCTTTCACCAGTTGCTCACCGGCAAAGCGAATCGCTTCTTCTTTGTTAGTGGCTTTACGGCCGAGGAAGATATTCTCCGCACCCAGTTTGAACAGGTGGGTATCACCCTCTTCGAAGCTGTCTTTCAGGTGATCGCGGACTTTCTCTTCGTTCACGTTGTGGCGCTGTGCTGCAACCAGACGTTCGGTCAGGCTGGAGTACAGGGCGCTGTCGAGGAAGTTGGTCAGCGAAATGTGTTGTGCCTGAGGCACCTGGCGCATCGCACGTTCGGTCAGGTCACGGTGAGTAATGACCAGATCGACATCCGGCGGCAGATTGTTAATCGCGCTGTTGGTGACGGAAATCTGAGACAGACCGGCATCCTGCACTTTCTTGCGCAGTACGCCCGCACCCATGGCGCTGGAGCCCATACCCGCATCGCAGGCAACGATGATTTTACGCACATGGCTCAGGTCGTTAGTCACGTCGCCAGCCGCCAGCGGAGATGCACCTTTGGATTCCGCTTTCATGTCGTGCATACGACGAGTAGCGGCATCAATGTCATCATCTTCTTTCACTTTGCTGGTTTTCAGCAGAATGGCTGAGACGACAAAGGAGACAGCCATTGCGGCACAGATAGCAGCGATGTTCGCGAAGTAAGCACCTTTCGGCGTCATTGCCAGCACAGCCAGGATAGAACCCGGAGAAGCCGGAGAAACCAGGCCGCCGTTCAGGATAGTCAGGGTAAATACGCCAGTCATACCGCCGAGGATAACGGCTAGGATCAGACGCGGGTTCATCAGCACGTACGGGAAGTAAATTTCGTGGATACCACCCAGGAAGTGGATGATAGCCGCGCCGCCTGCAGACTGCTTAGCGCTGCCGCGACCGAAGAACATGTATGCCAGCAGAACGCCCATACCCGGACCCGGGTTAGCTTCAATCAGGAAGAAGATGGATTTGCCCATCTCGTGGGACTGCTGAATACCCAGCGGTGAGAAAATACCGTGGTTGATGGCGTTGTTGAGGAACAGGATTTTCGCCGGTTCAACGAAGATAGACGCCAGCGGTAGCATGTCATGGACAACCATGAAGTTAACGCCTGCCGCCAGGATTTTGGACAGTGCTTCAACCAATGGGCCAATGCCAAGGAATGCCAGAATGGCGAGGATCATCCCGATGATGCCTGCGGAGAAGTTATTCACCAGCATCTCAAAACCGGACTTGATCTTACCGTCTACCCAGTTGTCGAAATGTTTGATGGCCCAGCCGCCCAGCGGACCTGCGATCATCGCGCCGAGGAACATTGGCATATCGGCACCGACGATAACGCCCATGGTGGTGATAGCACCCACCACGCCGCCACGCTCGCCGCCAACCAGCTTACCACCGGTATA
The DNA here is from genome assembly GCF_050434985.1 of Citrobacter sp. 506. Taxonomy (NCBI): domain Bacteria; kingdom Pseudomonadati; phylum Pseudomonadota; class Gammaproteobacteria; order Enterobacterales; family Enterobacteriaceae; genus Citrobacter; species Citrobacter sp. 506. Next base: position 238,741 of record NZ_JBNDJN010000005.1, on the reverse strand, counting down.
ACCGATCAGCAGCGGCAGCAGATAGGTGATCATTGGGCCGACAAGCTTCGCCAGCGTTTCGTTTGGCAACCACCCTGTCGGAATGAATAATGCGGTGATAATACCCCACGCGATAAACGCGCCGATATTTGGCATCACCATGTTACTGAGGAATCGACCAAAGCTTTGCACTTTGATCTTAATATCGGATGACATAAAAACACCCCTTCTTATTGTTTGCTGTCGCGCAGGCTAAAAGCCCGAGGTTTGTTAATGTAGCGGCAGGAGGTAGCCGGACCCTGTAGATACTGCGAAATCTGGCACTGAATCGTTCAACTGTCCAGTCGACGACTTTTTATGTGACGTTTGTCACGTAAATATAGGGTGTATGGCGTTAGTTAATGTGATTTTCATCACAAAATATCGGTACAAAAAAACATCACAGGTCAAGAATTGGCTAAAAATGGGCGTTAAGTGTGAAGTTGTTCACGTTTTTGTTTTGGCTGTTTGTTGGGTATTTGTGATCTACTTCGCAATAAATATTTGTCTGGATTTCTCCTGGTGTGATCTGGAGCGGATTCTGTTTCATCACCTATTTCTTGCAACTACCCCGCAAGCCATCAACCTGAAAATTTATACCCTGGTGGTATGGCGGAAATGACTAACTGCAATTATGTTCAAATTACCAGCCATGACTCCTTTCGGCTGCCTGCAATTGAAAGCTCTGATTAGCGTGAATACGAGGCGGGTATGTTTCTAAACTATTTCGCGTTAGGTGTGCTGATCTTCGTTTTTCTGGTTCTGTTTTACGGAATTATCGCCATCCATGATATTCCCTATAACATGGCTAAGAAGCGCAACCATCCCCATGCCGATGCCATCCATACTGCGGGTTGGGTGAGCTTATTTACGCTGCATGTTATTTGGCCCTTCCTGTGGATCTGGGCCACGCTCTATCAGCCAGAACGAGGCTGGGGAATGCAGTCACACATCACGCCGTCCGGGAAGGAACCTGACCCTGAAATTGCCGCGCTGGCCGCGCGCATCACCCAGTTGGAAAATAGACTGGATGGGGAGAAAAAAAACGATAACTCCACCTTTCCGGAGATTTGATCATGGACTTGTTGATTGTCCTGACCTATGTGGCATTCGCCTGGGCCATTTTTAAAATATTCCGTATTCCGGTAAATCAATGGACGCTTGCTACCGCCGCGTTAGGTGGGGTGTTTATTGTGGCGGGACTCATTTTATTAATGAACTATAACCACCCGTATACCTTTACGGCGCAAAAGGCGGTTATTTCAATTCCTGTTACCCCACAGGTCACCGGAATTGTTAGTGAAGTGACAGATAAAAATAATCAGCTGATTAAAAAAGGCGAGGTGTTATTTAAACTCGATCCCGTTCGTTATCAGGCGCGGGTCGACAGGCTGCAGGCCGACCTGGTGACCGCTACGCACAACATCGACAATATGAAAGCGCAGCTGTCTGAAGCCGTAGCCAATACCACCCGCGTTTCCGCTGAACGAGATCGCCTGTATAAAGATTATCAACGCTATTTGAAGGGTAGTCAGGCGAAGGTTAATCCATTCTCTGAAAGCGACATCGACAATGCCCGGCAAAACTACCTGGCGCAGGATGCGCTGGTCAAAGGCTCCGTTGCCGAACAGACGCAGATTCAGAGCCAGTTAGACAGTATGGTCAATGGAGAGCAATCTCAGGTTGCGTCTCTGCGCGCCCAGCTCGCTGAAGCCAAATACAATCTTGAGCAGACTATCGTACGTGCGCCCAGCAACGGTTATGTAACGCAGGTGCTTATCCGGCCCGGGACCTATGCCGCCGCGCTGCCTCTGCGCCCGGTGATGGTATTTATTCCGGAACAAAAACGGCAAATCGTGGCGCAATTCCGCCAGAATTCCTTGCTGCGTCTTAAACCGGGTGATGAAGCGGAAGTGGTCTTCAACGCGCTGCCAGGCCAGGTATTCTCCGGCAAGCTCACCAGCATTCTGCCGGTTGTTCCGGGCGGTTCTTATCAGGCGCAGGGAGCATTACAGTCCTTAACGGTGGTGCCGGGTACCGATGGCGTGCTGGCCACGATTGAGCTGGCTCCCAATGCCGATGTGGATGCGCTGCCGGACGGTATCTATGCCCAGGTGGCGGTCTATTCCGACCATTTCGCTCACGTTTCAGTGATGCGTAAAGTGCTGCTGCGCATGACCAGTTGGATGCATTACCTTTATTTGGATCATTGAGACCGTCATCACCTGCCATTTGCACTGACCTGAGCCATACTGATATTTTTGTTGGCAAAAAGGACCCGGCATGAAACTCATTGGCAGCTATACCAGCCCTTTTGTGCGTAAAATTTCTATTCTGTTACTGGAAAAGGGCATCACCTTCGAATTTGTGAATGAACTCCCCTATAACGCAGATAACGGCGTGGCACGCTATAACCCGTTAGGAAAAGTGCCCGCGTTGGTTACCGATGAGGGCGAGTACTGGTTTGACTCTCCGATCATCGCGGAATACATAGAACTGCTGGATATTGCGCCAGCGATGCTGCCGCGTGAACCACTGGCGGCGCTGAAGGTACGCCAGTTGGAAGCGCTGGCCGATGGCATTATGGATGCCGGTTTAGTCTCGGTACGCGAACAGGCTCGCCCCGCCGCGCAGCAGTCAGAAACCGAACTGTTACGCCAGCGAGAAAAGATTACCCGTAGTCTGGATATGCTGGAAGGTTATCTGGCGGAGGGTACGCTGAAAACGGATACGGTTAACCTGGCAACCATTGCGATTGCCTGTGCCGTCGGTTATCTCAATTTCCGTCGGGTTGCGCCCGGCTGGTGTGTTGATCGCCCGCGTCTGGTCAAACTGGTGGAAACGCTCTTTCAACGCGAAAGTTTTGCCCGTACGGAACCGCCAAAGGCTTGATACACATTATACTCGCCTGAGCAAAGTCACGGTACAATCCTTCCTATATCGATATCCCTCTCCACGGTGGAGAGGGCCACCAACAGCCAGGCCCTTTCATGACAACCGACATGCGTTCACTCTACAGCCAGCTTCCTGCGATCGATCGTTTATTGCGCGATAGCGCCTTCCCAGCTTTACGTGAGTCTCACGGTCATACCCGGGTGGTTGACCTGCTGCGTCACATGCTCGACGAAGCCAGAGAAGCTATTCGCGACACGCACGCGCTCCCTGCATGGTGTGAGGACTGGGCGCAAGAGGCCTGCGCCCGATTGGAACGAGAATCGCAAAGTGCGCTGCGTCCGGTGATTAACCTGACCGGAACGGTGCTGCATACCAACCTTGGTCGCGCATCGCAGGCCGAAGAAGCGATCGAGGCGGTGGTGCAGGCGATGCGCACGCCGGTGACGCTGGAATACAGCCTGGATGATGCCGGGCGTGGACATCGGGATCGGGCCCTGGCGGATTTACTCTGCCGTCTGACGGGGGCGGAAGACGCCTGTATCGTCAATAACAATGCGGCAGCGGTTTTGCTGATGCTGACGGCCACGGCTAACGGCAAAGAGGTGGTCGTTTCACGTGGAGAACTGGTAGAAATTGGCGGCGCGTTTCGTATTCCGGACGTGATGTGTCAGGCCGGATGTATTCTGCGCGAAGTGGGTACCACCAACCGGACCCACACGAAAGATTATCGTCAGGCGGTAAATGAAAATACCGGTCTGCTGATGAAAGTGCATACCAGTAATTACAGCATCGAAGGCTTTACGAAGTCGGTGGATGAGGCAGAGCTGGCCACTATCGGCAAGGAGCTGGATGTTCCTGTAGTGGCGGATCTCGGCAGCGGCTCGCTGGTCGATCTCAGCCAGTATGGATTACCGCAGGAGCCGATGCCGCAACAGCTGATTGCCGCTGGCGTCAGCCTGGTGAGCTTCTCTGGCGATAAATTACTGGGAGGGCCGCAGGCAGGGATTATTGTCGGTAAAAAAGAGATGATCGCGCGCTTACAGAGCCATCCGCTGAAACGTGCATTACGGGCTGATAAAATGACGCTGGCTGCGCTGGAAGCGACGCTGCGGCTCTACCTGCACCCGGAAGCGCTGGCAGCGAAGTTGCCGACGTTACGCCAGCTCACCCGCTCGCAGGAGGCTGTCCACGCGCAGGCACAACAATTACAGGCACGGCTTGCTGATCATTACGGCGACGAATTCGCCCTGAACGTTATGCCTTGTTTATCGCAGATAGGCAGCGGTTCGCTACCTGTTGATAGGCTGCCCAGCGCGGCATTAACCTTTACGCCACATGACGGGCGCGGTAGCCGCCTCGAAGCACTGGCCGCCCGTTGGCGTGCGCTGCCTGTGCCGATCATTGGGCGAATTTATGATGGTCGCTTATGGCTGGATCTGCGCTGCCTTGAGGACGAGACCCGGTTTATGGAGATGATGCTGAAATGATTATTGCAACCGCCGGACACGTTGACCACGGAAAAACAACGTTATTACAGGCGATTACCGGCGTGAATGCCGACCGTTTGCCGGAAGAAAAAAAGCGCGGCATGACCATCGATCTCGGCTATGCCTATTGGCCGCAGCCGGACGGAAGGATTCTGGGATTTATCGATGTTCCCGGACACGAAAAGTTTTTGTCCAACATGCTGGCGGGTGTCGGCGGGATCGACCATGCGCTGCTGGTGGTGGCGTGTGATGACGGCGTGATGGCGCAAACGCGTGAGCATTTGCAAATTCTGCAACTGACGGGCAACCCGCAGATCACCGTGGCGCTCACGAAAGCCGATCGCGTGGATGACGATCGCATCAACGCGGTACGTACTGAGGTGCATACTGCGCTTGAAAACTATGGATTCGCCGATGCGGTTCTGTTCGTGACGGCGGCCAGTGAAGGTCGTGGAATCGAAGAACTGCGCGATCATTTACAGCAATTAACGTCGCGCGAGCATGCCCGCGATCGCAGCTTTCGCCTGGCGATTGACCGTGCCTTTACGGTCAAAGGCGCGGGTCTGGTGGTGACCGGGACGGCGCTTAGCGGAGAGGTGACTATTGGTGACACGCTGTGGCTCACGGGCGTCAACAAACCGATGCGCGTACGTAGCTTGCATGCGCAAAATCAGGCCACAGATCGCGCGCAGGCGGGGCAACGTATTGCGCTGAATATTGCTGGTGATGCACAAAAAGAAGAGCTTAACCGCGGCGACTGGCTGCTCTCCGATGCACCGCCAGAGGCGTTTACCCGCGTGATCGTCTCTTTAGAGCATGCCGCGCCGCTGATGCAGTGGCAACCGCTGCATATTCACCACGCGGCCAGCCACGTCACCGGGAGAATCTCGCTGCTTGAAGGGACGCTGGCGGAACTGGTGTTTGATACACCGCTCTGGCTCGCCGATAACGACCGTCTGGTGCTACGCGATATTTCGGCCCGCACGACACTGGCTGGCGCGCGTGTGGTAACGCTCAATCCGCCGCGTCGCGGGAAGCGTAAGCCGGAATATTTGCAGTGGCTGGCAGCGCTGGAGAAGGTACAGAGTGACGGCGAAGCTCTGGCGCTACATCTGACGCGCGGGGCGGTGAATATTCCTGACTTCGCCTGGGCGCGTCAGCTCAACGGCAACGGTATGCGTCCGTTGATTGAGCTGCATGGCTTTATTCAGGCGGGATACAGTCTGTTGAATGCTGCCGTTGCAGCGCGCTGGCAGCGGAAAGTCCTTGATACGCTGGCGACGTACCACGAGCAGCACCGTGATGAACCAGGACCTGGGCGAGAACGCCTGCGCCGTATGGCTTTGCCGATGGAAGACGAAGCGTTGGTCCTGCTGCTGATTGAAAAGATGCGTGAGAGCGGCGCCATCCATAGCCATCATGGCTGGCTGCATTTGCCGGATCATAAGGCAGGTTTCAGCGAAGAGCAGCAGGCTATCTGGCAAAAAGCAGAACCGCTTTTTGGCGATGAGCCGTGGTGGGTGCGCGATTTGGCAAAACAGACGGGCACAGATGAGCAGATGATGCGTGTGGCGTTACGACAAGCAGCGCAGCAAGGCATCATCACCGCGATCGTCAAAGATCGCTATTACCGTAACGATCGGATTGTGGCCTTTGCCAATATGATCCGCGAACTGGATCAGGAGAAAGGATCGACCTGTGCTGCCGATTTCCGCGACAGGCTTAACGTTGGACGCAAATTGGCTATCCAGATTCTGGAATATTTTGACCGCATTGGTTTTACGCGTCGCCGGGGAAATGATCATTTATTACGCGATGCTTTGCTGTTTCCCGAAAAGTAATGAAACAATTAATTCAGGAATTAAATGAATTAATACAAAATAAATATTGATTGAAATAAGCACATTAGATTATGAACCTAATGTGCTTTTTAATTGTGGGTGTTATTAAAATAACAACCACGATCATATTTTGTTGGATATTTCACTCGTATGCTTCCTGACTCTTTAGAGTAATTAAGGATCGTACAATGGCTGCTTCAACATTTTTTATTCCTTCCGTGAATGTAATTGGCGCTGATTCATTAAAAGACGCAATGAATACAATGGCGGAATATGGTTTTCGTCGTACGCTGATTGTCACGGATGCCATGCTGACAAAATTAGGTATGGCTGGCGAGATTCAAAAAGCATTACAGGAACGTGATATTTTCAGCGTAATTTTCGACGGTACGCATCCTAATCCCACGACCAGTAACGTCGCTGCTGGCCTGCATATACTGAAAGAAAACGAATGTGATAGCGTTATTTCCCTCGGCGGCGGTTCTCCGCACGATTGTGCGAAGGGCATTGCGCTGGTGGCGGCTAACGGCGGCGATATTCGCGATTACGAAGGTGTGGACCGTTCTGCAAAACCACAGCTGCCGATGATCGCCATTAACACCACCGCGGGCACGGCATCTGAAATGACCCGTTTCTGCATCATTACCGATGAAGTACGCCACATTAAAATGGCGATTGTGGATAAGCACGTTACGCCGCTGCTGTCCGTTAATGACTCCTCGCTGATGGTCGGCATGCCGAAGTCCCTGACAGCGGCAACCGGTATGGATGCGCTGACCCACGCCATTGAAGCCTACGTGTCTATTGCTGCAACGCCGATTACCGATGCGTGCGCGTTGAAAGCGGTCACCATGATTGCGGAAAACCTGCCGGTCGCCGTTGCAGAGGGCAGCAATGCTCAGGCGCGCGAAGCCATGGCTTACGCGCAGTTCCTCGCGGGCATGGCCTTTAACAACGCTTCTCTTGGTTATGTGCACGCAATGGCGCACCAGTTGGGTGGCTTCTACGATCTGCCGCACGGTGTATGTAACGCAGTGCTGCTGCCGCATGTGCAGGTCTTCAATAGCAAAGTGGCTGCCGCTCGCCTGCGTGATTGCGCTGCGGCAATGGGCGTGGACGTTGCTGGCTTGAGCGCAGAGCAAGGGGCGGAAGCCTGCATCGCGGCGATCCGCGAACTGGCGCAGAAAGTGAATATCCCGGCCGGTCTGCGTGAGTTGAACGTGAAGGAAGAGGATATTGCCGTACTGGCGACCAATGCCCTGAAAGATGCCTGCGGTTTCACTAACCCGATTCAGGCGACTCATGAAGAAATCATGGCGATTTATCGCGCTGCTATGTAATTCGTGATACCTGTCGTAAAGCAGTAAATGGCTGGCGAATAATTCGCCAGCCCCGTCTACCCTTGTAGTACCCCTACAGCAAGGAGACGGTCATGACCAATAACCCCCCTTCAACGCGTATTTATCCCGGCGAGTATGGTTACCCTCTGAAGTTAAAAGCCCGATACGATAACTTTATCGGCGGTGACTGGGTTGCCCCGGTGGACGGCGAGTATTACCAAAACCTGACGCCGGTAACCGGGCAATTACTGTGCGAAGTGGCCTCTTCCGGCAAAAAGGATATCGATCTGGCACTGGATGCCGCGCACAAAGTAAAAGACAAGTGGGCACAGACATCCGTGCAGGACAGGGCGGCGATACTGTTCAAAATCGCCGATCGTATGGAGCAAAACCTGGAACTGCTGGCGACGGCAGAAACCTGGGATAACGGTAAGCCCATCCGCGAAACCAGCGCGGCAGATGTTCCGCTGGCGATTGACCATTTCCGCTATTTCGCTTCCTGTATTCGTGCGCAGGAAGGGGGAATAAGCGAGGTTGATAGCGAGACCGTGGCTTATCACTTCCATGAACCTCTTGGCGTGGTAGGGCAAATTATCCCGTGGAACTTCCCGCTGCTGATGGCCAGCTGGAAGATGGCGCCCGCGCTGGCGGCGGGTAACTGCGTCGTGCTTAAACCCGCGCGCCTCACGCCGCTGTCCGTGCTGTTGCTGATGGAAGTCATCGGCGATCTGCTCCCGCCAGGCGTGGTGAACGTGGTAAACGGTGCGGGTGGGGAAATCGGTGAGTATCTGGCGACGTCTAAGCGCATTGCGAAAGTGGCGTTTACCGGCTCAACGGAAGTTGGGCAGCAGATCATGCAATACGCCACGCAGAACATTATTCCCGTCACGCTGGAGCTGGGTGGGAAATCGCCCAATATCTTCTTCGCTGATGTGATGGATGAAGAGGATGCGTTTTTTGACAAAGCGCTGGAAGGTTTCGCGCTGTTTGCCTTCAATCAGGGTGAAGTGTGTACCTGTCCGAGCCGTGCGTTAGTACAGGAATCTATTTACGAACGTTTTATGGAAAGAGCTATTCGCCGGGTGGAGAGTATTCGCAGCGGCAACCCGTTAGACAGCGTGACGCAAATGGGTGCGCAGGTCTCGCATGGTCAACTGGAAACCATTTTGAATTACATCGATATTGGTAAGAAAGAAGGGGCTGATGTTCTCACCGGCGGGCGGCGCAAGCAACTGGATGGCGACTTAAAAGAAGGTTATTACCTCGAACCAACCATTCTGTTTGGCAAGAACAACATGCGGGTTTTCCAGGAAGAGATCTTCGGGCCCGTGCTGGCCGTCACGACCTTTAAAACCATGGAAGAGGCGCTGGAAATCGCCAATGACACCCCATATGGGCTTGGCGCTGGCGTCTGGAGCCGTAACGGAAATCTGGCGTACAAGATGGGCCGTGGGATTCAGGCGGGGCGTGTTTGGACCAACTGTTACCATGCTTACCCCGCCCATGCGGCATTCGGTGGCTATAAGCAGTCAGGCATCGGGCGCGAGACGCATAAGATGATGCTCGAGCATTATCAGCAAACCAAATGTCTGCTGGTGAGCTACTCGGATAAACCGCTGGGACTATTTTAATTTCTCATCACTTATTGCCCGGTTTTGCGCCGGGCATATCTTTATTCTGCAGTTATATATAAACCCATATATCGTTATATAAATAAGACGATTGCATCCAATCTGGTCATTCCACTACTATTATCAACTCTATTGTGTAAATCAAATTGCAGCCGAGTTTTCAATTTAAATCCCTGAGGCAAATATGTTCCTTAATTATTTTGCATTAGGAGTGCTTATTTTTGTATTCCTAGTCATTTTTTACGGGATTATTATTCTGCATGATATTCCCTATCTCATTGCAAAGAAACGTAACCATCCTCATGCTGACGCAATACATGTCGCAGGATGGGTGAGTTTGTTTACCTTACATGTCATGTGGCCCTTTTTATGGATCTGGGCAACGCTTTATCGCCCGGAACGCGGGTGGGGTATGCAAAGCGCGGATTCTTCCCTGATCCAGTTGCAGGCCAGGGTTGCCGATCTGGAAAAGAAACTGGGTGAGGCGAAGACCTCTCCGGCGGAGTAATATCGATGGATTTATTGATCGTTCTGACCTATGTGGCGTGCGCATGGTCAATATTTAAGATTTTTAAAATTCCTGCCAATAAATGGACAGTACCCACTGCAGCATTGGGCGGTATATTCATTGTCTGCGGACTTATATTACTGATGAATTATAACCATCCGTATACATTTAAGGCGCAAAAGGCAGTAATTTCTATTCCCGTAGTACCGCAGGTCACGGGGGTCGTGACGGAAGTGACGGATAAGAAGAATACGCTGATCAAAAAAGGTGAGGTACTGTTTAAACTTAATCCGGGACGTTATCAGGCACGAGTTGATCGCCTGAAAGCTGATATTGTCACTGCACAACATAAAGAGCAGGTGCTGGTGGCGCAGTTAGACGAAATGCAAGCCAACACGCAGCGGGCAAAGGCTACCCGTGACAAGCTAGCTAAAGATTACCAGCGTTATGCGCAGGGGAGTCAGGCGAAGGTCAATCCTTTTTCTGAACGCGATATCGATGCGGCGCGGCAAAACTATCTGGCGCAGGAAGCAGCGGTGAAATCCTCCGTTGCGGAACAACAGCAAATCCAGAGTCAGTTAGACAGCCTGGTGCAGGGTGAGAATTCGCAAATTGCCAGCCTGAAAGCGCAGTTAGCCGAAGCGGAGTTCAACCTGGACCAGACAGTGGTTCGCGCGCCCAGCGATGGTTACGTTACGCAGGTGCTGATGCGACCGGGAACCTATGCCGCCGCGCTGCCTATGCGTCCGGTGATGGTGTTTATCCCGGATCAAAAACGGCAAATTATCGCCCAGTTCCGGCAAAACTCGTTGCTGCGATTGGAGCCAGGCGATGAAGCTGAAGTGGTGTTTAACGCCCTGCCGGGTAAGGTTTTCAGCGGCAAACTGGCTGCCATCAGTCCGGCCGTACCGGGGGGGACATACCAGTCGAATGGGGCGCTGCAATCCTTAAATTCTACGCCTGGATCGGAAGGGGTGATCGCCACGATTGAGCTGAATGATAATGTGGATGTGAACGCTCTGCCTGATGGGATTTATGCGCAGGTCGCGGTTTATTCTGATCACTTCACCCATGTGTCAGTGATGCGTAAGGTTCTGCTGCGTATGACCAGTTGGGTGCATTATCTGTATCTCGATCACTAGGCGCAGGCTATTTTGCTTACCATTTTGAACCTGGTACCCTAATTTCGCTTACTCAGGCTGCTGTTCCAGCGCCTGAGTAAGTTGCTGGCGGATCTCTGCCAACATCTCATCAAGAATAAACTGTACCCGCCACGGCTGGTATTCACGTTTGCGGAAAATCACCACCAAATCCAGCCACCATTCATGTTGTTCTGAGAAACATGGAACCAGCGACCCGGATTCAACATCTTTTTGCACACTCGCATTTGGCGCAAAAACAATGCCCAGATGGTTACGTGCCAGCGCCAGTGCAGACTGTGTATTGTCGCAGACATAATTTCCGGTTACCCGATAATCGTGCATCTCCTTGCCTCCGGCAGAAGTGAAACGCCAGATATTAGCCTCATCTATCATCATGGAATCAATCAGGATACAGGAATGTTCTTCCAGTTCATCAGGGCTACTAATAGGATGTGCTTTGATATACTCAGGGCTGGCAAAAGCCGTCACCGCATATTTGGTAATGAAACTGGCAACCAGAGATTCATCTTTAGGATGCGCATAGGTGATTAAAATATCACAATCTTCAGGGAAGTCGACACCTTCAAAAAATGCCTTTCGTTCCAGGTTACATGTTTTAAGTGAGAGGCTAATTCCACCGATATCCTGAATTTTTGCGATCACATGTTGCGATAAATAAGCAATTATGCCCGTCGGAGCATATACGGTTACCCGGCCACGTTTTTCGTGCTTATAATCAGCAATGAAATTATTGAGCTGATCGTTTCTGTCCAACATGTCATTGATGTAAGGAAGCAGCGCCGTACCAAACGGTGTGAGGGTGAGCTGTCGAGTGGTGCGATCAAATACCTTTAGTCCAACTTTGGATTCAAAATCAGCAAGATACTTACTAACGTTGGCTTGTGCGATGCCGAGAACCGTAGCGGCATGACTGATGTTTTCACTGGCAGCAATTACCGAAATAATCTTCAGTTCCCGGTGTTTGAGTTGTAATTTGTTCATCGCCAAACCCAATATATATATGTTTGTATATATTACTATATAAATATGAATCTTGCACCGATGAAATTGTAAGCATTATTATGCACGCGTTTTGTATCTTATTTTAAAATGGAATGTGGGCATGTTAATTAAACGCAATATTGTGGCGCTATTCGCCTTTTCATTTATGGCGAGCGCAACTGCCGCAGAATTTTCTATTGGCGGCGGCGCTGTATATAACGAATCTCCTTATCGTGGATATAATGATAACGTTCACGCAGTACCGCTTGTCAGTTATGAAAGTGAATCATTTTATTTTAGGCAAACAACGTTAGGTTATATTCTTTCAAAAAATGAAAGTAATGAATTTAGCATTACTGCCTCGTACATGCCGCTTGAGTTTGATCCGGGTGATAACGACGATCAAGCGATGAAGCAACTGAACAAGCGTGACGCAACCGCGATGGCGGGTGCTGCATGGTATCACCATGAGAAATGGGGCAGCGTGAAAGTCTCCGCAGCAGCGGATGTGCTGGACAACAGCAACGGTTGGGTTGGGGAAATGTCTCTGTTTCGCCAAATGCCGATGGGCAAGCTGACGCTGACGCCGGCGATTGGCGTGCTCTACTATGACGAAAACTTCAACGAATATTACTACGGCATCTCTGGCAATGAATCCCGCCGTAGTGGGTTATCAAGCTACTCCCCTGGCGATAGCTGGACACCGTATGTTGGCCTGTCCGCTAAATACGCATTGACCAGCAATCTGACGCTGCTGGCCAGCGCCAACTATAGTGCGCTGCCAGATGATATTAAAAATAGCCCGATGGTTGACCGTGATGACAGCTTTACCTTTATGTCCGGTCTGACCTGGCGTTTCTGATTCTCACCCGTTTGTCCTCAGGGAGGAGGGCAATCTTTTCAATGTGATAGACCGGATAAGACCCGAAGCATCGTCATCCGGCCATTTCCAATGAGCTGGGTTTTACCGTTCGCGATTAGGCGGATCGCCATAGTTGTTCAGGCACCTGACAATATTTAACCGTTTCCCCTGTCCGATCAAGGCGTCAGGGGCAACCTCTCTGGCACTCTGTGGTTTTCACGCAGACGGAGGGTGCAATGAACGAGTTTATTATGGCGGATGCGGCAAAATGTATTGGGTGTCGTACCTGTGAAGTTGCCTGCGTCGTCGCGCACCAGCAAAACCAGGACTGCGCGTCGGTCTCTTCCACTGCGTTTACCCCGCGCATCCGCGTGATCAAAGACGACGCCTTTACGACGGCAGTCGCCTGCCATCAATGCGAGGACGCTCCCTGTGCAAATGTCTGCCCGACGCACGCAATTCGTCGTGAACATGGGCATATCTTCGTTGAACAGACGCGTTGTATTGGCTGTAAAAGTTGTATGCTGGCCTGCCCGTTTGGGGCTATGAATGTCGTCGCCCGCTCGTCACGGGTGCAGGCGATAAAGTGCGATTTATGCTGGCACCGTGATGCGGGACCCGCGTGTGTCGAAGCCTGTCCGACCAGCGCGTTGCAGTGTATAGATGCCGTCAGTATTCAGCGCCAGCGCCTGGGTTCACTACCACAGTAATGTGAGTCCCGACCTGTGGTTAGGTCGGGACTTGCGTTAGCCTTCCTGCCAGGCGCGTTCGATCTCTTCAGCCAGAATCTTCACTCCAGCTTCTATTTTCTCCGGTTCTGGCACGTAGTTCATCCGCATACACTGATGCGTATGCGGCCAGGGTTTATCCAGACCAGGGAAGAAGTAGTCACCAGGAACCATCAGCACGCCGCGCGCTTTCAGACGCTGATACAACAGTTCGGTGCTGATAGGCAAATCTTTGAACCATAACCACAGGAAAATCGCGCCCTCCGGTTTATGAATAAGGCACCGATCTTCAGATAAATAGCGGCGAATGATCGCAATCGTCTCCTGAACGCGCTGATAATAAAACGGCTTGATCACCGACTCGGACAGACGCAGAAGGTCGTTGCGCTTAATCATTTCGCACATGATTGCCGGACCCATTCCGCCAGGTGCGAGACTGATAATGCCGTTCATGTTGGTGATGGCGGTGATGATTTTTTCATTCGCGATAATGATGCCGCAGCGGGAGCCTGGCAGACCCAGCTTGGAAAGGCTCATGCACAGCACAATGTTGGGGTTCCACAGCGGGCGCGCTTCGCTAAAGATGATGCCGGGAAACGGTACGCCATAGGCGTTATCAATCACCAGCGGGATCCCATGCTGGTTGGCCAGCCGGTCCAGCTTCATCAGCTCTTCATCGGTGATCACGTTGCCTGTCGGATTTGTCGGACGTGACACGCAGATCATGCCCGTCTCTTCACCGATGTGCAGGTGTTCAAAATCAACGTGATACTTAAACTGACCTTCTGGTAACAGTTCGATATTTGGACGCGCGGAGACAAAGAGATCCTCTTCCAGCCCGGAATCGGCATAGCCAATGTATTCCGGAGCTAACGGGAACAACACTTTTTGCGTTGTTCCGTCGGCGCGGCGTCCGGCGAACAGATTGAATAAGTAGAAAAATGCACTCTGACTGCCATTTGTCAGTGCAATATTTTGTGGCTCGATATCCCAACCCTGCTTCTCACGTAGCAGTTTCGCCAGCTCAGTCAGCAGCTCGGTTTTACCTTGTGGACCATCGTAATTGCAAAGCGCATCAGTGGCTTTGCCGTTTTCCAGCATATCTGTCAGCAGAGACTGAAAGTAATTTTGCATCTCTGGAATTTGCGCCGGATTGCCGCCACCGAGCATGATGGCGCCTGGGGTACGTAAACCGTCGTTAAGGTCCTCCATCAGGCGTGTGATGCCTGAATGGCGGGTAAATTTGTCGCCAAAAAGTGAGAATGTCATAGCAGGTGGTCTGTCGAACTGAGTAGTAAAGTGGCTAACCATAGCGCTACCCATGGCAGGGTGCAAATCAGGGGTATCAGGCCGGATTGAGATTTTGTGCTACTGATTTTTATTTGGCTGGTTTTTAATGTTGAGTAAGGCTTCCCGCTGCGTGCACAGCGAGAAGCCTGCCGGGATCAGGGCTGACCGGCCCACACCACCATCACCTTATCGTCGCCATGCTCACGAATAAATCCGTATCCCTGCGTCAGCGGCAGCGTGATTTGTTTACCGGCGCCAATGGCGGGATGTCTGGCCCTGAACTGACTGATTCGCTGCCAGTGTGCGACGCTGGCGGCAGATTTCCCGGTCACATCCTGCCAGTTCATCTCTGAGCGCGTACCCTGTAATGGGTCTGAGCCGGTTGGGCCAAAGGGGCGGGCCGACTCGTCGCCATAAAAGAGTTGAACCGCGCCAGGTGCCAGCAGCAATAGCTCGGCGGCGTTGTCTCCACCTTCGCGGAACAGACGTGTATCGTGCGAGGAGAGATAGCTCAGGACGTTGAAGTCCTGCAATTTATCCGCCATCTGCTGCCAGGTGGGGTCCATATTTGCCAGACAATCAACGGCCTTTGCCGCCTGCTCCTGGTAGTCGAAATTGATCATCGCATCGAAGCCGTGACGGTAATAGTCGCTTTGCATCACACCGTGACCCCAGGCCTCGCCAGTCATCCAGAAGGGGTTATCATCCAGCGCTTTTTCCGGATTGGCTTTCTTCCATTCGAGCAGCGCCGCGCTGGCTTGTGTTTTTAGCTGCTGCCAGGCGGGAAGCTCGACGTGTTTAGCGGTGTCGACCCGAAAGCCGTCAATCCCATAATCACGCACCCACTGACTGAGCCAGTGCGTCAGATAATCCCGGGGTGTGTAGCCGGCGATGGCTTTGGCGTGCGTATCCGGCTTGTGCTGATAAAAGTTTGGCAGCCCGGAAGGCGTGGTGGATTCGGTTTTCAGATCGGGCAGGAAAGCCAGCGACATCGTCAGGTCGTCAAAGCCAGGATTGTCGTAATCCCCAATATCGGTGCGGACCCAGTTTTTCCCCCACCATTTTTCCCAGCCAGTTTTATCGCTAAAGTTGATGTAATCATTGAAACTGTGCCAGCTTTGCCCGGCGGCTGGCTGCCAGTCCGTCCAGCGTTCCCCGAGCGTTTTTTTCAGCTCATCGCCCGATAGGTACAGTGCCCCAAACTGATACTCCTGCATATCCGCCAGCGTGGCGTAGCCGGTATGGTTCATCACCACATCAAACAAGACACGGATGCCGCGCTGGTGTGCGCCATCAACCAGCGCACGCAGGTCCGCTTCGTTTCCCATATTGGCGTCAAGCGTGGTCCAGTCCTGGGTGTAGTAGCCGTGGTAAGCGTAGTGGGGGAAGTCCCCTTTGGCGCCACCGCCGACCCAGCCGTGGATTTGCTCAAACGGCGCGCTGATCCACAGGGCGTTGACGCCTAACTGTTGCAGGTAGTCGAGTTTGCTGGCGAGCCCGCGCAAATCGCCACCGTGGAACGTGCCAATTTCCTGCATGCCGTCGTTGCGACGCCCATAGCTGTGATCGTTACTCGGATCGCCATTCACAAAGCGGTCCGTCAGGACGAAATACACCGTGGCGTTATGCCAGTCGAAAGCGGCGGGGGCATCGGTTTCTGCCCGTTCCAGTAGCAACAGCCCGTTACTTGTTGCGGCGGGTTGTAGGGTAATCGACCCGTTTTTTACCGTTGCCGTTTGCTGGCTGTAGAAATCACGCACCACGACACCTTCCGGGAAGGTCTGGCTCACGTCCAGCGTTAATGGTGAACCGTCCCATTTCGGGCATTGGCGAATCTGGGTGGTGACGGTGTCCTTAGCACTTTTTACCAACAGCATCAGCGTTGGCGTACCGGAGCGGGTATCGATTTCCAGCGTGTAATCGCCGTCTTTGAATAAACGCCACTGTGGCGGCGTGCCTTCACAAGGTTTTAGCGACAGCATCTGGTTGAGTTTTATCGCATCAGCAGGCTGCCAGCACTGTTGGTCAAAATTTAGGGTTAAAGGACGGGTACCCTTCGTCAACGCTGCATGGCTGACGAATTTTCCCGTACCTTCCGCTTCGAAGGTGGGAAGTCCTTGAGACGTCCATGATGAGGCGATGGCAATGCCGGGCATTAGCGCCAGCGCAACGGCGGCAAGTTTCATAGTGCTGTCCTTGATGCTGCGATTTTCGCCAGTTTGCCAGTGAAATCAGGCCGGAAACTCCTCCTTTGAGTTGATTCCGCCAGGAGGAGAAGGGAGGGTGAGCGATCGCGCGCAAAAAATGAACTGATTTTGCGATAACCTCCACATTTTCTTCGAATTAATGGCACCCAGAACCGTTAATACGTGACATAGTTTCAGAATTGGACTATTCCTGTGGGTGCTCTTGACGGCTATTTTTGATATGATTTGAGATTCATCTCTCATTTTTGTGAAAAATATAAGGTGTTGGAATGTATAAATCCGACCAGGAGACCTAATGATATTGACTCCCATTCGACGATATGGGGCAATGATTCTTATGTTACTCACCGTTGCATTTTCGGGTGAGGTGCTGGCAAAGACACACACGGCGACAACGAGTCACAAGCCCCAGATAACCAAGGCAAGTAATAAACAGGTTAGCAGTAAACAAGAGTATTCTCGCAATAGTGCAAAGAGTAGTTCACTTCCTGATTTGCGAAAATACCCTTCCGGAACACCAAGGAAAAAAGCGTTTCTCCGGACGGTTATGCCTTATATTACCAGTCAAAATGCTGCCATTACGGCGGACCGTAACTGGCTGATTTCAAAACAGTACCAGAACCGCTGGTCACCGACTGAGCGTACGCGTATGAAAGACATCGCGAAGCGCTACAAGGTGAACTGGTCTGGTAACACGCGTAAAATTCCGTGGAATACGCTGCTTGAACGTGTAGACATTATCCCGACCAGTATGGTGGCAACCATGGCTGCGGCAGAAAGCGGCTGGGGTACGTCGAAGCTGGCGCGTAGCAACAACAACCTGTTTGGCATGAAATGTGGCAAGGGTCGTTGTAACAATGCACCGGGTAAGGTGAAAGGCTACTCACAATTTGAATCAGTGAAAGAGTCGGTGAATGCTTACGTCATTAATTTGAATACGCATCCGGCCTACTCTTCCTTCCGTAAGTCACGTGCGCAGTTGCGTAAAGCCGATCAGGAAGTCACCGCCACCGCGATGATCCATAAGCTGAAGGGTTATTCCACTAAGGGACAGAGTTATAACAACTATCTGTTCGCAATGTATCAGGACAACCAGCGTTTAATCGCCGCGCATATGTAATTTCGAGTGCCGGATGGCGACTTCGCCCTCCGGCTATCATCCTTATAGCAACACTTCACTGTTCACATCGCGATACTCTTTTGGCGTCGTGTCGTACTCTTTCTTAAATACCGAATAGAAATACTGCAGAGATGGGTAGCCGCACATCTGTGAAATTTCGTTGATTGAAAGCGTGGTAGAAATCAACAGGCTGCGCGCCTTTTCCAGCTTTTCGGCATGAATCACGGCGTGAATGGTCTCTCCGACCTCTTCTTTAAAGCGCTTCTCCAGATTCGAACGTGAAATCCCTACTGAATCCAGCACTTGTTCAACCTTAATGCCTTTACAGGCATGATTACGAATAAAGTGCATCGCCTGAATTACCGCTGGATCGGTCAAGGAGCGGTAATCGGTTGAACGACGTTCTACAACACGCACCGGTGGAACCAGAATGCGTTGCAGCGGCAGTTCTTCATTCGCCAGCATACGATGCAGGAGTTTTGCGGCCTGATAGCCCATCTGTCTGGCTCCCTGAGCCACGGATGACAGCGCTACCCGTGACAGGTAACGGGTCAATTCTTCGTTGTCTATCCCTATCACGCAGAGTTTTTCCGGTACGGGAATATGCAGGTGTTCACAGACTTGCAGGACGTGTCGTGCCCGCGCGTCGGTGACCGCGATAATGCCGGTTTGCGGCGGCAGAGTTTGCAGCCAGTCCGCCAGCCTATTTTGCGCGTGCTGCCAGTTCTCCGGTGCGGTTTCCAGCCCCTGATAGACGACGCCGCGGTACTTCTCTTTAGCAACCAACTGGCAAAACGCATATTCACGTTCTGCGGCCCAGCGTTTACCGCTTGAAGCCGGAAGACCATAAAATGCAAAGCGGTTAATCCCTTTCTCTTTCAGATGCAGGAAGGCGCTTTCTACCAGCGCGTGGTTGTCGGTGGCAATGTAATGTACTGGTGGATAATCTTGCTGCAGATGGTAGGAACCCCCAACGCCGATGATCGGAACATCGACATCGACAAGTAATTGCGCAATATCATCGTCGTCATAATCAGCAATAACGCCATCGCCCAACCAGTCTTTAATATTATCGATACGGGCGCGGAAATCTTCCTCAATGAATATATCCCACTCGGATTGCGATGCCTGTAAATATTCACCCACTCCTTCTACCACCTGGCGGTCATAGGCTTTATTGGCATTAAATAACAGAGTGATGCGGTGACGTTTATCAAACATAAGAACCTGTCCTGGAAAGGTTAACGTGGGCCTGTCGATACTAGCAAAACCGCAGGTACGACTGCTTGATGAAGCGTGACAAATTTCCTGATTGCCTGAGGCTACGCAAAATTTACATACTGCTAGCGGGATGACAATTGTCATTTTTTATCTGCGCATTACGGTTTTTTGTTTAATGGCTAACCTTCGATCGTGATCGCCTTTTTATTTCTTTTTTCAGCGCGTTTTTTTGGGAGCCAGCGCACGTTTGGGTATTCTCTTAATCGCGGTGTGAAATAACGTAATTGAGCAATAAATCAGGAAATTCCAGTATAGCCATATCGCAGTTTACTTGCCGTACTACCTGATTATGGAGCTTATTATGCCGGCTTATTTTGACCAACTCGATCGTGTACGTTTTGAAGGAACTCAGTCCACCAACCCGCTCGCATTTCGTCATTACAACCCAGACGAAATCGTGTTGGGCAAGCGCATGGAAGATCATCTGCGTTTTGCTGCCTGCTACTGGCACACTTTCTGCTGGAATGGTGCAGATATGTTTGGTGTTGGTGCATTTAATCGCCCGTGGCAGCAGCCCGGTGAAGCGCTGGAATTAGCGAAGCGCAAGGCGGACGTGGCGTTCGAGTTTTTCCACAAACTGAACGTGCCCTACTACTGCTTCCATGACGTGGATGTCTCGCCGGAAGGCGCGTCGCTGAAAGAGTACAAAAACAATTTTGCGCAGATGGTTGATGTACTGGCGGCAAAACAGGAGCAGAGCGGCGTGAAGCTGCTGTGGGGAACGGCAAACTGCTTCACCAACCCACGTTACGGCGCGGGCGCGGCCACGAACCCGGATCCAGAAGTGTTCAGTTGGGCCGCCACGCAGGTGGTTACGGCTATGGATGCCACGCATAAATTAGGCGGTGAAAACTACGTTCTGTGGGGCGGTCGTGAAGGCTATGAAACGCTACTGAATACCGATCTGCGGCAGGAACGTGAGCAAATTGGCCGATTCATGCAACTGGTCGTGGAACACAAACACAAAACCGGTTTCCAGGGCACTTTGCTTATCGAGCCGAAGCCGCAGGAACCGACCAAGCACCAGTACGATTACGATGCGGCGACCGTATACGGATTCCTCAAGCAGTTCGGTCTGGAAAAAGAGATCAAACTGAATATCGAAGCCAACCACGCCACGCTGGCGGGTCACTCGTTCCATCACGAAATCGCCACCGCTATCGCACTGGGCCTGTTTGGCTCTGTCGATGCCAACCGTGGGGACGCGCAACTGGGCTGGGATACTGACCAGTTCCCGAACAGCGTAGAAGAGAATGCGTTGGTGATGTACGAAATCCTGAAAGCCGGCGGCTTCACCACCGGTGGCCTGAACTTCGATGCCAAGGTTCGTCGTCAGAGTACCGATAAATACGATCTGTTCTATGGTCATATTGGCGCGATGGATACCATGGCGCTGTCGCTGAAAATTGCGGCGCGTATGATTGAAGACGGTGGTCTGGATCAGCGCGTGGCTAAACGTTATGCCGGTTGGAATGGTGAGCTGGGCCAGCAAATTCTGAAAGGGCAGATGACGCTGACGGAAATTGCGCAGTACGCTGAACAACACAACCTGGCGCCAGTGCACCAGAGCGGTCATCAGGAATTGCTGGAAAATCTGGTGAACCATTATTTGTTCGACAAATAACGGGTCTCTGAGCATGTCCGTAAGCCCGGTCAGCTCGCGCGACCGGGCCTTTCTTTAAGGAACGATGCCCTATGTATATCGGGATAGATCTTGGCACATCAGGCGTAAAGGCCATTCTGCTCAATGAGCAGGGCGATGTGGTCGCTTCGCAAACAGAGAAACTCACCGTTTCGCGCCCGCACCCGTTATGGTCAGAACAAGACCCAGAACAGTGGTGGCTGGCAACGGATCGCGCTGTGAAAGCCCTGGGTCGGCAGCATTCACTTCGCGAGGTGAAAGCGTTGGGAATTGCCGGACAGATGCACGGCGCGACGCTACTGGATGCACAACAGAAGGTATTACGCCCGGCTATCCTGTGGAACGATGGTCGCTGCGCCGAAGAGTGCGTCATGCTGGAGAGCCTGGTTCCGCAGTCTCGTGCCATCACCGGCAACCTGATGATGCCTGGCTTTACCGCGCCAAAGCTGCTGTGGGTACAGCGCCACGAACCGGAGATTTTTAGCCGGGTTGATAAAGTCCTGCTGCCGAAAGATTACCTGCGCCTGCGTATGACCGGCGATTTCGCCAGCGATATGTCTGATGCGGCTGGTACCCTGTGGCTGGATGTTGCGAAGCGTGACTGGAGTGATGTCATGCTGGAAGCCTGTAAGCTGACTCGTGCGCATATGCCTGCGCTCTATGAAGGCAGTGAGATTACCGGAACATTGTTGCCAGCAGTCGCCAGGGCCTGGGGAATGCAGGAGGTTGCGGTGGTCGCCGGAGGTGGGGATAACGCAGCGGGGGCGGTTGGCGTGGGCATGATGAATGCCGGTCAGGCGATGCTATCGCTGGGTACTTCCGGGGTCTATTTTGCGGTCAGCGACGGCTTTCTCAGCAAACCGGAAAGCGCGGTCCATAGCTTTTGCCATGCATTGCCTGAACGATGGCACCTGATGTCCGTGATGTTAAGTGCAGCATCCTGCCTGGACTGGGCGGCAAAATTAACCGGACTGGCGAGCGTTCCTGCGTTGATTGCCACAGCGCAACAGGCGGATGAACACGCTGAGCCGGTCTGGTTTTTACCCTATCTGTCCGGTGAACGTACGCCGCACAACAACCCGCAGGCGAAAGGCGTATTTTTCGGTCTGACGCATCAGCATGGTCCGGCGGAGCTGGCTCAGGCGGTGTTGGAAGGCGTTGGTTTTGCATTGGCTGAGGGTATGGATGTGGTACACGCCTGCGGCGTGCAGCCCTCCAGCATTACGCTGATTGGCGGCGGGGCGCGTAGCGAATACTGGCGTCAGATGCTGTCTGACATCAGCGGATTGCAGTTGGATTACCGTACCGGCGGCGATGTTGGTCCTGCTCTCGGTGCGGCGCGTCTGGCGCAAATTGCCATTAATCCGCAGCAGCCATTATCAGACCTTCTGCCTCAGCTTACGCTGGAGCAGGCGCATTATCCTGATGCCGAGCGCCATGCCCTTTACCAACAGCGTCGGGAAACCTTCCGCCGAATCTATCAGCAATTACAACCGCTGATGTCCTGACCCTAAATCCCCTCTGATAAACAGAGGGGATTTATCAAATATATATTTCAATCTAATTAATAATTAGCGCGCATGAATTTATTCTGAAAGTCCGGCGTAGTGACCTTTTCTGTGTTGTCTTTAGCGGGTTATTCATATTGTATCCATGATGGATAAGGAGGTCCCAATGAAGACGACAAGGCTGTTGCCATGGATATTATTCTTCTCTGGTGCATTTATTTACGTTATTGGCTTATGGCGGGCATGCCCGTTATTGAGTAGCAAAGGCTATTTTTTCGCCGTGCTGATGACGGGAATGTTTGTGACGTACGTTTATCAGCGTGCAGAAAATCTCAATCAGAACGATGAACACTTCGCCTCTGTATGTCAGATGGTGGCGCTCATCACGGTCGGGGTGCTGTTGGTGGGCGTATTGAATGTCCCATTATCCCCCCTCGAAAAGGGGCTGTTCCCGGTGGCATTCATCGTATGTTTACTGGGGCAAGTTTTACTCATGCGTTCAGCAGAATATTTATCTAAAGGACAGGACCTCTAAATGGAAAACAGGACATCAACTTATTCACCGGCATTTAGTATTGTGTCATGGGTCGCGCTTCTCGGCGGCATTGTGGTTTATCTGCTGGGGTTGTGGAATGCCGATATGCAGTTGAACGAAAAGGGGTATTACTTTGCTGTTTTGGTGCTTGGTTTGTTTTCTGCTGCGTCGTATCAAAAGACGGTACGGGATAAATATGAGGGGATCCCGACTACGCCGATTTACTACATAACCTGTCTTGCCGCGTTTATTATTGCGGTTGCATTGTTGGTTATCGGTTTGTGGAATGCCACGCTGCTGCTAAACGAGAAAGGGTTTTACGGCCTGGCCTTCTTTTTAAGCCTGTTTGGTACCGTTGCGGTGCAGAAAAATATCCGTGATAGTGACTTTGAGCATCCAAAAGAAACGCTGGCAGTCGCAGACGATTTTACGGAGTGATCGTATGCCCTCGATGGTTACCGATCGAGGGCTTTTATTGTTAGCTCACCAGTCTGCGCGTATCGATGCGCTGCAACAATACAGACAACAGTAAACTTCCCGCCAGCGTGGCGCTAAAAATCCATAACATATCCAGCGGCGGCCAGTTTTTGAGTTCTACACCGTTGGTGCGTAGCGCGTGAATGATCAGCGCATGAAAGCCATAAATGCCCAGGGAGTGGCGGGAAATAAGGCCCAGTACCGGCAGAGTGCGCGTACTGAGCGTATTTTTGACCAGCGTCAGGAGGGAGGCAGCACAAATAAACACCGCTGGGCCGCAATAGAGATACCAAGTATCGGCAAAATTGCCTCGCCAACGCAGTTCATGCAACGTGCCTCGAGAAATAATAAACACTGCGGTGATAAACAACGCCGCACAGAGCCAGGTAAGCGCGCGCTTGTGCGTATCCATCATACCAATCGCTCGGCCTAGCATACCGTACACAATGTAGTAGAAGGTGTCGCCACTGATGTACAGGTTGATGGGAAGCCACTCAAAACCGCCAATTTTTTGTGAGACGGTATTGGGATTGGCAATCACCCCAATCACCACCATAAGCGCCAGCAGCATCTTGCCGCTGATATTTTTTACCTGTATCAGCGGGGAAACCAAGTAGATTACGGCGATCGCGAAGAAAAACCACAGGTGATAGAACACCGGCTTTTGCAGCAAGTTTTTCAGCGACAGCTCAGCGTTGATCGAGGTAAACAGCAGGATGTAGGCCAGCGCCACGCTGCTGTAAAACAGGATGCAGAGCGCAATGCGCATGAAATGGCGCGGTTTGGCGCTGCGCTCGCCAAAAAACAGATAGCCCGAAATCATAAAGAACAACGGGACACTGACGCGAGAAGCTGAATTGAGCACATTGGCCAGATCCCAATTCAATGGGCTGACGCTTTGCGCATTGGTGATGTACCAGGTCGTGGTGTGGATCATCACAACCATGAGACAGGCTATCCCGCGCAGGTTATCAATCCAGAATATTTTGGGCTGCATCAGTTCCTCTGTATCCATTAAAAAAAGTCTGACCGAAATTTTGCGAGCGTAGCTCACTGGAAAAATCCGAGTTCTTACGCTAAAGCTTGAGATGGTCTGATGAGATTCTCAAAATAGCATCCGTTTCCAGACACTTAATAATAAGACTGACCAGCAAACCAGGCGGTAATAAAATGATGATGAAGTATTTCTTTTCCGCGATCGTTACCCTTTTACTGGTTGCGTGCGCCGACACCCAGCCGCCTGCACCCGCGCAGAAGGCGCAAAAGATCAAAGTCAGTGCAACACGTTCGCTGGATATGGAGTCACTGTGTAAAAATGAGGCGGCACAAATCTACAACACTGGTGTGCAGAAAATTGATATCTCCGGTCTGGAACAATTCCAGGGCAGCTATGAGATGCGTGGTTCTACCTTCCGTAAAGAGAGTTTTGTTTGCTCTTTTGATGCAGACGGGCAGTTTTTACACCTTTCCATGCGCTAAGTTCCCCCTTTTTCCCGTTTCGTACTGTATATCTTGCAGCCAGCGGGTATACTGACCGCTTCCTTTAAATCCACACGTATCCAGCACGAAATAATATGCAAAAGTTTGATACCAGGACCTTCCAGGGCTTGATCCTGACCTTACAGGATTACTGGGCTCGCCAGGGCTGCACCATCGTTCAACCATTGGACATGGAAGTCGGCGCGGGGACATCTCACCCAATGACCTGCCTGCGGGCGCTGGGGCCGGAACCGATGGCGACTGCTTATGTGCAGCCTTCTCGTCGTCCGACCGACGGCCGCTATGGCGAAAACCCGAACCGCTTACAACACTACTATCAGTTCCAGGTAGTGATTAAGCCGTCTCCGGACAACATTCAGGAGCTGTACCTGGGTTCTCTGAAAGAGCTGGGTATGGACCCGACCATTCACGATATCCGTTTCGTAGAAGATAACTGGGAAAACCCAACGCTGGGTGCCTGGGGTCTGGGTTGGGAAGTGTGGCTGAACGGCATGGAAGTCACGCAGTTCACCTACTTCCAGCAGGTTGGTGGTCTGGAATGTAAACCAGTGACCGGGGAAATTACCTACGGTCTGGAACGTCTGGCCATGTACATTCAGGGCGTAGACAGCGTTTACGACCTGGTCTGGAGCGACGGCCCGCTGGGTAAAACCACTTACGGCGATGTGTTCCATCAGAACGAAGTGGAGCAATCCACCTACAACTTCGAATACGCCGACGTGGACTTCCTGTTCACCTGCTTCGAGCAGTACGAGAAAGAAGCGCAGCAGCTGCTGGCGCTGGAAAATCCGCTGCCGCTGCCTGCGTATGAACGTATTCTGAAAGCCGCCCATAGCTTCAACCTGCTGGATGCGCGTAAAGCCATCTCCGTCACCGAGCGTCAGCGCTATATCCTGCGTATTCGCACCCTGACCAAAGCAGTGGCAGAAGCTTACTACGCTTCCCGTGAAGCCCTTGGCTTCCCGATGTGCAACAAAGACAAATAAGAGGCGGCCATGTCTGAGAAAACTTTTCTGGTGGAAATCGGCACTGAAGAGCTGCCACCAAAAGCACTGCGCAGCCTGGCTGAGTCCTTTGCTGCGAACTTTACCGCGGAGCTGGATAATGCTGGCATCGCGCACGGCAACGTGGAGTGGTTCGCCGCGCCGCGTCGTCTGGCGTTGAAAGTCGCTGCCCTGGCTGAAGCACAACCCGACCGTGAAGTAGAAAAACGCGGCCCGGCTATCGCCCAGGCGTTTGACGCCGAAGGTAAACCGAGCAAAGCGGCCGAAGGTTGGGCGCGTGGCTGTGGCATCACGGTTGATCAGGCTGAGCGTCTGACCACCGACAAAGGCGAGTGGCTGCTGTATCGCGCGCATGTGAAAGGCGAAAGCGCTGAAGCGTTGCTGCCGAATATGATCGCCACCTCACTGGCGAAGCTGCCGATCCCGAAACTGATGCGCTGGGGCGCGTCTGACGTTCACTTCGTGCGTCCGGTTCACACCGTGACGCTGCTGCTGGGCGACAAAGTTATTCCGGCAACTATTCTGGGTATTCAGTCCGATCGCGTGATCCGCGGGCATCGCTTTATGGGCGAGCCGGAGTTCACCATCGATAATGCCGATCAGTACCCAGAAATTCTGCGTGAGCGCGGCAAAGTGATTGCGGATTACGCTGAGCGTAAAGCCAAAATCAAAGCCGATGCCGAAGATGCGGCGCGTAAAATTGGCGGCAACGCCGATCTGAGTGAAAGCCTGCTGGAAGAAGTCACCTCGCTGGTGGAATGGCCGGTCGTGCTGACCGCGAAGTTCGAAGAGAAATTCCTCGCTGTTCCGTCCGAAGCGCTGGTACACACCATGAAAGGTGACCAGAAGTACTTCCCGGTATACGCGAACGACGGCAAACTGCTGCCGAACTTTATCTTCGTTGCTAACATCGAATCCAAAGACCCGCAGCAAATCATCTCTGGTAACGAGAAGGTGGTTCGTCCGCGTCTGGCGGATGCCGAGTTCTTCTTCAATACTGACCGTAAAAAACGTCTGGAAGACCATCTGCCGCGTCTGCAAACCGTGCTGTTCCAACAGCAACTGGGTACGCTGCGCGACAAGACTGACCGTATCCAGGCGCTGGCGGGCTGGATTGCTGGTCAGATTGGCGCTGACGTTAACCACGCAACGCGTGCTGGCCTGCTGTCCAAGTGCGACCTGATGACCAACATGGTCTTCGAGTTCACCGATACTCAGGGCGTGATGGGCATGCACTACGCGCGTCACGATGGTGAAGCGGAAGATGTCGCTGTGGCGCTGAACGAGCAGTATCAGCCGCGTTTTGCCGGTGATGACCTGCCGTCTAACCCGGTTGCCTGTGCCGTGGCGATTGCCGATAAGATGGACACCCTGGCGGGTATCTTCGGTATCGGTCAGCATCCAAAAGGCGACAAAGACCCGTTTGCGCTGCGTCGTGCCGCGCTGGGCGTACTGCGTATCATCGTTGAGAAGAACCTGAATCTGGATCTACAAACGTTGACCGAAGAAGCGGTTCGTCTGTATGGCGACAAGCTGACTAACGCCAACGTGGTGGATGATGTGATCGACTTTATGCTCGGTCGCTTCCGCGCCTGGTATCAGGATGAAGGTTACACCGTCGATACCATTCAGGCAGTACTGGCGCGTCGTCCGACTCGTCCGGCTGATTTCGACGCACGTATGAAGGCGGTTTCGCACTTCCGTACGCTGGAGGCCGCGTCCGCGCTGGCTGCAGCGAACAAGCGTGTATCGAACATCCTGGCGAAGTCTGAAGAGACGCTGAATGACCGCGTAAATTCGGCAACGCTGAAAGAGCCGGAAGAAATTGCGCTGGCGCTGCAGGTTGTGGTGCTGCGCGATAAGCTGGAGCCTGTCTTTGCAGCTGGTCGTTACCAGGAGGCGCTGGTTGAGTTGGCGGAACTGCGTGAACCGGTTGATGCGTTCTTCGAGAAAGTGATGGTCAACGTGGAAGATAAAGATCTGCGTATTAACCGTCTGTCTATGCTCGCAAAACTGCGCGAACTGTTCCTGCGCGTAGCGGATATTTCTCTGCTGCAGTAACGCTCCTGAGCTGACTTAGAAAAAGCCGGATAAGCATTGTGCCATCCGGCTTTTTTGTATGTAGTTAGCGCAGTTGTAATTTTGTCAGACAGGTCTGGCTGTCTTCCATCGTCTTGATGGGATACTCCGCTGTTTTACCGTTGTAACTTACCGCGATTGTGCCTGCCATATTGCGCGGTAGCCATACCCCGACGAAGCCATTTCGACCGCTCTTCATCACTTTTTGTACCACCACCTCACCCTTGTTATCCGTCACTTTGACATTGAATGCCTTCTCCGGCATTTCGCCCTGGCAGCCAGAAAGGCTGTGGTTGAAGCAAGGATGTGTTTGCCATTCATAGGGGGCAAATGACAGATAGAACTTGTCACCGAGCGGTAGGGTATAAATCTGATCGCCCGAAGAGAGCTTCAGTTCGGTACTGGTGATAGATGCTGAGTACGGCAGCGGGCGGTTCTGTGGCGACTGGTCAATGGTCTCGACGATTTGCTCGACGGATTTACCGCTGAGCCCGTGTTCCGCCAGAAAAGCAGCTTCCGGAGTTGCTGCGAACGCGCTACCGGTTGTGAGCAAACCTAAAACCAGCAGCAGTGAGGATTTCGACATAACTTCAATTCCTTGTGAATATTGTGGAATACAGACTGGCTCACTATAAAGCTTGCCCTTAGGGAAAGGTCAAAGGGAGGACGGGTAAAGTAATGCAAAGAAGCGTTTGGGCGGGGAGTCTTGTGCGAAGTACAGATAAAAAAAATCCCCGCCGTTTGGCAGGGATTCAGAATTTTGAGCTTTTTAAGCTTACAGGCTGGTTACGTTGCCAGCTGCCGGGCCTTTAGCGCCGCTTTCGATGGTGAAGGAAACTTTCTGACCTTCGTCCAGAGATTTGTAGCCATCGTTCTGGATAGCAGAGAAGTGTACGAACACATCTTTAGAGCCATCGTCAGGAGTGATGAAGCCGAAACCTTTGTCAGCGTTGAACCATTTTACGATACCAGTCATTTTACCGGACATAGTGTATTACCTTTTAAAAAATAAGTGTGCCTTTCGGCGATATGGCGTGCTTTACAGATTTTTTAACAGTAAAGGAAATGCTCACTACGAAGGGTATCAACGATAACTCTTGAAGGGACTTGCCTTACTAACTGCTGTAATGGTCTGTACGTCAAACCGTTGAGGGCATTAACTCATTTTACGCATGTGGATGCAACTACTATTTTCTTTTTTGTGGATAACCCCCTTAAGGGAACGGCCCTTTTACAGGGCCGTTCATAAGTAAAATTGAAAAA
Organism: Citrobacter sp. 506; assembly: GCF_050434985.1. Lineage (NCBI taxonomy): Bacteria > Pseudomonadati > Pseudomonadota > Gammaproteobacteria > Enterobacterales > Enterobacteriaceae > Citrobacter > Citrobacter sp. 506. Next base: position 209,381 of record NZ_JBNDJN010000005.1, on the reverse strand, counting down.
TAGTTCAATCCATCAGTTGCTTACTTAATCTTGGGTCTGCCTGAATCAGGCGCATTAACTTCAATTCGGTATTGGAAGGCTTTACGCGTTTAGACTCCCATTCATGAACCGTCGCGACCGTCACGCCCATCACCCGGGCAAAATCATCTGTTTTTAAACCTGTCCCTCGTCGTAGCTGTTCAAATTCGGTGAAAGGGTTGGTTTTTTGCGTCAGAGTAACCGTCTGCGATACATCTTTAAAAACAATCTGCTCCAGACTGCTCAGCAGTTCAAACATAGGATCTTTGTATTCCATTGAGAACTCCTACAAATCACACAGCGGGATCGTGAATTTCATCGAAGCTCATTAAGAGTAGTCGGAAAAAATGAAGCCGGATTTTAGGTTTGTGTGATGGATTCGTTTCAGCGGATCGGGGTCGACAATCTTTTGCAGGCTAACGAACTGATAAAGGTCGTGATCTGCGAACGATCGATCCCGATTGTAAAGATGACTAAAATATGACGTCGTGTGGTAAATGGCGCATTGTTTAGCAAAACGATGGGTGGCGGGAGCGGTTATTTTCCCCCACAAGATTACGCGGAAAGGGTATCTTGCGGGGCTGACCTGGACTATCCTTGTCAACGTCAGGCACGCGGGTGTCGTTGTGCGCATTTTTGGGTGAAAGGAGTATTAAAATGGCGACAGGTAAGTCCTGCTCTCGCTGGTTTGCGCCTGTTTTGGCGCTCTTAATGGTAGTTGGCCTGAGTGGGTGTTTTGATAAAGAAGGCGATCAACGCAAAGCGTTTATCGATTTTCTGCAGAATACTGCAATGCGTAGCGGAGAGCGTTTACCAACGCTGACCGCCGATCAGAAAAAACAGTTTGGCCCGTTTGTGTCCGATTACGCGATTCTGTATGGCTATTCGCAGCAGGTTAATCAGGCAATGGACTCCGGTCTGCGCCCGGTGGTTGATAGCGTAAATGCGATTCGTGTTCCTCAGGATTATGTGACTCAGCGTGAACCGCTGCGTCAGGCAAATGGTGCGTTGGGCGTATTAGGGCAACAGTTGCAAAATGCGAAACTGCAGGCAGATGCTGCGCATGGCGCGCTGAAGCAGGGCGAGGATCTGAAGCCGGTCTTTGACCAGGTCTACAATAAAGTCGTCACTGTACCTTCAGAGGCGCTACAGCCGCTGATCCCTGCCGCGCAAATCTTCACGCAGCAGTTAGTGCAGGTCGGTGATTTTGTGGCACAGCAGGATACGCAGGTGAGCTTTGTCGCTAACGGTATCCAGTTCCCAACTTCACAGCAGGCAAGTCAGTACAACACGCTGATTGGCCCGTTGGCCTCTCAGCATCAGGCATTTAATCAGGCCTGGACTGCTGCGGTGAATGCCGCTCAGTAATGAAGGCGCTGTAATACATAAAAGGCCGGGTAAGCGTAAGCGCTACCCGGCCTTTTGTTTATGGCGCGACCTGCGGGTTCACGCAATTCTTCTCAACGCGTCCTTGCAGCGCATCGATTAAGTTATCCACCGCACAGGCCGCCATGTTATAGCGCGTTTCATGCGTCGCTGAACCTATGTGCGGTACGGCTACCACGTTTGGCAGCGCCAATAGCGGTGAGTCTGCTGGTAATGGCTCCTGCTCAAACACATCAAGGCCTGCGGCATGAATTTCCCCGCTTTGCAGGGCGGCAATCAGCGCTTTTTCATCGACCACTGGCCCACGCCCGGCGTTAATGAAAATGGCGGAGGACTTCATTTTGGCAAACTGTTCGGTACTAAACAGATGATGCGTTTCTGCGGTTAACGGCAGGATCAGGCAGACAAAATCGGACTCCTGCAACAGTGTATCGAGGTCGCAGTAACGCGCGTTGAAGCGTTCTTCCGCCTCCTGGTGATGACGGCGCGCGTTATAAAGAATCGGCATGCTAAAACCAAAATGCGCGCGTTGCGCCAGCGCCAGACCAATACGGCCCATGCCGACAATCCCCAGCGTTTTGTGGTGTACATCCGTACCAAACCAGTCCGGCCCGATACTTTTGGTCCACTCGCCAATTTTCACCCGTTCAGCAACTTCTACCACGCGGCGAGCGGTGCTTAACACCAGCGCCATTACCGTATCGGCGACAGTTTCCGTCAGCACGGTTGGCGTGTGCATCAACAGCACCTTGCGCGCGTTGAGGGCATCGACGTCGAAGTTGTCATAACCTACGGAAATCGTGGATGTCGCACGAAGCCTGGGCATTCTCTCCAGTAGGGCGGTATTGACGGCTTCACTGGAACCCAGCAGACCTTCCGCGTTGGCAAAAGCCTCGGCGTGCTGTGCGACCGTTTCCGGGCGCAGGTTAGGCACATGAGTCACAGTAAAATGCTCTTCCAGGCGATGCAGTAAATCGTCAGGTAACGCTTTATAGAGAATAATGGACGGCTTCATGCGAATCTCCGTAAGTTAAAATTTAAGCGTGGCGTGCGCCAATAGGTAATTGCTGATTATTAGCAGGCTTAACAATTAAAGTTAGCCATACTGAGACAAAAAGCGCTACCCCCATAAAAATGTACGAGGCGGATGGGCTGCCGGTTGCGCCATTGAGGTAGCCGACAAACCATGAACCAAAGAATGAGCCTAGCGCGCCCATGCTGTTAATCAGCGCCATTGCACCCCCGGCGACGTTGCGCGGCAGCATTTCCGGGATGATGGCGAAGAAGGGGCCATATGGGGCGTACATTGCCGCACCCGCAATAACTAACAGCGTGTAAGAAATCCAGAAGTGGTCTGCACCCACGGCCCAGGAGCCGATAAAAGCGAAAGCGGCTATCAATAACAGCGGCCAGACAAACAGTTTACGGTTTTGCAGCTTATCGGAGGCCCAGGAGACGAGGATCATCGCCGCCGTCGCCGCCAGATAAGGTACAGATGACAGCCAGCCAACCTCTACCATGCCCAGATTTGCGCCGCCGTTGCGGATAATCGACGGTAGCCACAGGACAAAACCATAGACGCCAATACTCCAGGCGAAATACTGCATGCACAGCAGGATGACGTTACGTGAGCGGAAGGCCTCGCTATAGTTACGCACGGCTTTGATGCCTTGCTGCTCTTTTTCCAGTTGCGCCTGAAGGGCGGCTTTTTCAGATTCTGACAGCCAGCCGACCTGAGACGGTTTGTCTTTTACCAATACCCACCAGCAGAACGCCCAGATGATGGCTGGGAAGCCCTCGATGATAAACATTTCCCGCCAGCCCAGCGCCTGGATCAGATAACCGGAAACCACAGACATCCACAGGACGGTAACCGGGTTTCCGAGGATCAGGAAAGTGTTAGCGCGCGAGCGCTCGGATTTCGTAAACCAGTTGCTGATATAAATCAGCATTGCGGGCATCACCGCGGCTTCAACGACGCCAAGAATAAAGCGGATGGCGGCAAGCATTGGAATATTGCTGACCATACCGGTTAACGACGCGCATGCGCCCCAGAGGATCAGACAGACAAAAATCAGTTTTCGTACGCTGCGCCGTTCTGCGTAAATCGCGCCAGGGATCTGAAAGAAGAAATAGCCGAGGAAAAACAGAGCGCCCAGCAGGGAAGAGATCCCTTTGGTAATGCCGAGGTCCTCGTTGATACCGGCGGCGGAGGCGAAGCTGAAGTTCGCACGGTCAAGGTACGCCAGGCTATACGTGATAAACACGATTGGCATAATGTACCACCAGCGTTTTGCTGCATTAGTTGAGCTATTCATAGACTGCCCTCTGGTTATGCTGATACGCCGCCTCTGTATGTAGGGTACAGAGACAGAGTTGGCCGGGAGTTTATTCCCCTAATTGTTCACGTGTGGGTAATCCTTCGCTGTCGCCCTGAACCTGAATGGCCAGTGCGCCGATTTTATTGCCGCGGGTCACCGCCTGATGCAGCGAACGGCCTTCCAGCAGGGCGCTGATAACGCCCACGGCAAAGCCATCGCCTGCGCCGACCGTATCGACCACGTTGTCGACTTTTACCGGTGCAACGCAACCTTGTTCACCGCTGGCTGTTTTGTACCAGGCACCATCAGCCCCGGTTTTGATGATCACGGCCTTCACCCCGTGGCGCAGATAAAAGTCGGCGATGGCTTCAGGCGTCTGTTGGCCGGTTAAAATCATCCCCTCTTTTAATCCAGGTAAAACCCAGTCAGCCTGGAATGCCAGCCGGTTCAGTTTTTCCACCATTTCGGCTTCGCTTTTCCACAGCACCGGACGCAAATTTGGGTCGAACGAGATGGTCTTCCCCTGGGCTTTCAGCGTGCGGGCGGTGTGCGCCAGTAGTTCATAGGAGCTGGCAGAAAGCGCTGCCGCCACGCCGCTCAGGTGCAAGTGGCGCGCGCTGGCGAAATAGTCCTCGTGATAATCCTCAACGCTGAGGTGGCTGGCGGCGGACCCTTTGCGGAAATACTCCACAATGGGATCGGTTCCATTTTCTACCTTAGATTTAAGCTGAAAGCCGGTAGCGTAACGCCCGTCCTGGGTAACTCCCTGCGCATCTATCCCTTCTTTTTCCAGCGACTTAACGATAAAACGACCAAAACTGTCGTTGCCTACGCGGCTCACCCAGCCGACCTTCAGGCCCAGACGAGCAAGACCGGTCGCCACGTTGAGTTCAGCGCCTGCAACGCGCTTGATAAACTGCTCTACATCCGTCAGTTCGCCGGTTTGCGTGGCGACAAACATCGCCATCGCTTCACCAATAGTGACCGCATCCAGTGAATTTTTCATGTGTTACTCCTCGCGTAACAGCTCGACGTAGTGGCGGGTAACCGCCGTCAAATCCTGCCCTTCCAGGGGGAACTCAATACCGCGCGGAACATCGTTGGGCAGCGTTTTTAACAGCGCCAGCCAGCGTGAATCTGCTTCATCAGGCGGTACGGCACGGTAGCTATCGCGATGCGTAACTGCGGCTTTGACATGGATATATCCGACGGTTGGCACCAGGTTCTGCGCGGCCTGTTCCGGGGAGTCGCCAACCCACAGCCAGTTGCCCATATCGAAAGTCAGAGATATCGGCAGGTTTTGCGTCTGACAGGCTTCATTGAAACGTTGCATCGGCTGCAGGCGTCCGCAGGCGGTCTGATCGTTTTCCACAACCAGCTCCATGCCGCTGTTGTCCAGCCATTCACGTAAATCGTCGAACTGTTCGGTATGGGAAAAATGACCGAGAGAGACTTTTAACCACAGCGCCTGTAGGGCCTGCGCTTCTTCGAGGAGCTGCGGAAGTCGGGGATTCAGGTTCCCATCCTCAAGGAATAACGGTTCAGGCGCTGAATAACAGGCCAGCAGGCCGAAGAGTTCGATTGCAGAGGCCATTGTGGACAGCGTTTTCAGCTCGGCGTCGGTTAATAACTCGCGGCGGATTTCGACGCCGTCAGCACCGGCTTCGGCAATGATGGGCAACATTGCCGTTTGCCCGCCTGCGGCCCGTACCTGGTCGTAGCCGTAGGCGGCGGTAACCACCATAATTTTTCTTTTCATGGAAACTCCAGACTAGCATTCTTGTTATAACGCTAGATGGAACCGGTTCCAAAGAAAAGCTCATGATGTCGAATTTATGATCACCATCACGAAGGAAATTTAACGGGCGGTTGAGCCGCGCACGATCAGCTCGCCGGAGAATACCTGTTCCTGAATGGCAGCAGAGCCGCCATCAATTCGGCGTACAACCTGCTCAACGGCGGTGTAGCCAATCTGCCATGTGGGTTGTTTCAACGTGGTGATACCGACGCCCGCCAGCTCCGCCCATTCCAGTTCGTCAAAACCGAGCAGGCCGATATCGCTGCCCCAGTTAAGGCCTATGCGCTTCAGGGCGCGGGCAACCTGCAGCGTGAGAGCGCCGTTGGCAGAGATAACGGCTTTGCGCATCCCCCGATGCTGCTGGTGAAACTGGCGCAGCGTATCATCCAGTTGCGTATTGTCCGTTAGCGGGACTTCGGCATTTTGCGCGATAACGCCGGGGTACTGTGCGAGCGTGGCGCGAAAAGCGCTCAGGCGTTCGCGGCGGGTATTCACCATGCCCAGCGGTTCGCTGAGGAACAGGATGGCTTCAAAACCTTGCTCGACCAGATGTTCAGTGGCAACCGTTGCCGCCTGGGTGTTATCCAGCCCGACCATATCACAGGCAAAATCGGGAATTTTACGGTCAATCAGTACCATCGGCAGCGCAGACTGTTGCAGGCGGTTCAGCCCCTCTTCGCGCATTCCAACGGCGTTGACCACAATCCCTTCGACCTGGTAGCTGCGCAGCAGGTCGAGATAATGCAGCTCCTGATCCACTTCGTTGTTGGTGTTACACACCAGCGGGGTAAAGCCCTTATCGCGACAGGCGGCTTCAATCCCGCTTAACACATTGACGGAGTAGGGATTAGTAATATCGGCGATGATCAGACCAATCAGACGGGTACGACCGTGTTTCAGGCCTCTTGCCATCAGGCTGGGACGGTAGTCGAGATCGGCAATGGCTTGTTCAATGCGGGCCAGTAGCGCGTCGGAAAGCAGGTGCTTTTCACCGTTGAGGTAGCGTGAAATGCTGGTCTTGCCGGTTTTTGCGGCTTTCGCCACATCGCTGATGGTTGCCCGTGTTGATTTGCTCATCGCTGATTTCCCTAAATTTGGTGACAACACCTTAACGCGAAAATCAACGATGGCAAGTGCTTCATGCCGGATAAGATGCTGCCATTATCCGGCACAAAACGTTACTGGAGCGGACTTAAGGTGATCTCTACGCGGCGGTTTTGTGCTTTACCTTCCGCCGTGCTGTTACTGGCGATCGGGTTTGCCGGGCCCATACCCTGAGTGCGGATACGGTTAGCGGCGACGCCTTGAGTGATTAAGGCGCTGGCCACGGAGTCCGCGCGCTGCTGCGACAGGCGCATATTCAGATCCTGACTGCCGGTGCTGTCGGTGAAGCCGAGCACGTTGACGGCGGTTTTATTGTACTCTTTCAGTACCATTGCCACGCCGGTCAGGGTGTTGGCACCCGCAGGTTTCAAGTTGCTGCTGTTGCTGTCGAAGGTGACGTTATTTGGCATATTCAGGATGATGTTATCGCCACTGCGCGTCACGCTGACGCCCGTCCCTTGCATTTTGTCGCGCAGTTTTGCTTCCTGCACGTCCATGTAATAGCCGACACCGCCGCCAACGGCCGCGCCAGCCGCCGCACCAATCAGCGCGCCTTTGCCGCGATCTTTCTTCGAAGAAGATAGTGCGCCAATACCCGCGCCGACCAGAGAGCCAATACCCGCGCCAATGCCGGATTTACCCGCTTCGCGTTCGCCGGTGTAAGGGTTTGTTGTGCAGCCAGAAACCGCCAGGGCGCCGCTCACGATGGCAGCAATAACAAAAACACGTTTCTTCATCTTAATTCCTTAATGACTTTTTCTTCTTTACCACAGCGACCGTGGCGGTTGATTATGACGTGTGAACATGAAGAAAATTCCAGGGAACACTCTGAAATTTGTAAGTAACATTGAACGGCATAATAAATAAGCCGTCACATCGCATTCAGGAGCGCCATCTTGGCTAATTCACCCGCACATTACTCGGTGTTAACCGCCGCCCACTGGGGACCTATTCTCGTCGAAACCGATGGCGAGACGGTTTTCTCCTCTCGCGGCGCGCTGCCCACCGCCCATCCCAACTCTTTGCAAACCGTGGTGCGCGACCAGGTACACAGTAAAACGCGGGTACGTTTTCCCATGGTGCGTAAAGGCTTTCTCGCCTCGCCGGAGGATCCGCAGGGTGTGCGCGGGCAGGATGAATTTGTTCGTGTCAGTTGGGACGACGCGCTGAATCTTATCCATACGCAGCATAAACGCATCCGTGACAGCTACGGGCCGGCCTCGATTTTTGCCGGTTCCTACGGCTGGCGTTCCAACGGCGTGTTACACAAAGCCGCAACCCTGCTACAGCGTTATATGGCGCTGGCGGGTGGTTATACCGGGCATCTGGGGGATTACTCGACGGGCGCTGCGCAGGCCATCATGCCGTACGTGGTGGGCGGTAACGAAGTTTACCAGCAGCAGACCAGTTGGCCGGTGGTGCTGGAGAACAGCGAAGTGGTGGTGTTATGGAGCGCCAATCCGCTGAATACCCTGAAAATTGCCTGGAACGCCTCCGACGAGCAGGGCCTCGCTTACTTTGAAGCACTGCGTGGCAGCGGGAAGCGGTTGATCTGTATCGATCCGATGCGATCGGAAAGCGTCGATTTCTTTGGCGAGAAGATGGAATGGATCGCTCCGCATATGGGGACCGACGTGGCGCTGATGCTGGGTATCGCGCATACGCTGGTGGAAAACGGCTGGCACGACGCGGACTTTCTTGCCCGGTGTACGACCGGATATGACCGTTTTGCCGACTATCTGCTGGGCAAATCTGACGATGTTGCAAAAACGGCAGAATGGGCCGCTGAAATTTGTGGTGTTCCGGCGGCTAAAATACGTGAACTTGCGGCGATATTTCATCAAAACACCACCATGCTGATGGCGGGATGGGGTATGCAACGCCAGCAGTATGGCGAGCAGAAACACTGGATGATTGTTACGTTGGCCGCCATGCTCGGGCAAATCGGGACGCCTGGCGGCGGCTTTGGGCTGTCGTACCATTTTGCCAACGGCGGCAACCCAACGCGCCGTGCTGCGGTGCTGGCTTCAATGCAGGGCAGCGTTAAAAACGGCACCGACGCGGTGGATAAAATCCCGGTGGCGCGAATTGTTGAAGCGCTGGAGAACCCGGGTGGTTTTTATCAGCACAACGGTATGGACCGCCATTTCCCGGACATCCGTATGCTGTGGTGGGCGGGCGGCGCTAACTTCACCCATCATCAGGACACCAACCGCCTGATCCGCGCCTGGCAAAAACCGGAGCTGGTGGTTATCTCGGAGTGTTTCTGGACAGCCGCAGCGAAGCATGCCGATATCGTGCTGCCGGCGACGACGTCCTTTGAGCGTAATGATTTGACCATGACCGGCGATTACAGCAACCAGCATCTGGTGCCGATGAAGCAGGTTGTATCGCCGCAGGCTGAAGCGCGAAATGATTTTGATGTCTTTGCCGAGCTGAGTGAACGCTGGGAGAAGGGCGGATATGAGCGATTTACCGAAGGCAAAAGCGAGCTGGAATGGCTGGAGACTTTTTACAACATTGCCGGGCAGCGTGGGGCTAGCCAGCAGGTGACGTTGCCGCCATTCACCGAGTTTTGGCAGCGGAATGCGCTGATCGAAATGCCAGAAAATGCCGCCAGCGCGCAGTTTATCCGTTTCGCGGATTTTCGCCGCAACCCACAGGCGCATCCGCTGAAAACGGACAGCGGTAAAATTGAAATCTACTCCGCGAGGATTGCCGGTTACGGTTACGCGGACTGTGCGGGGCATCCGATGTGGCTGGAGCCGGATGAGTGGTTCGGTAACGCCGAGCCGGGCCAGTTACAGCTGCTTTCCGCCCATCCGGCGCACCGTTTGCACAGTCAGCTAAATTACAGCGCGTTGCGCGAACAGTATGCGGTAGCGGATCGTGAGCCCGTCACGATTCATCCGCAGGATGCCAAAGCGCGCGGTATTGCGGATGGCGACACGGTCAGGGTGTGGAACCAGCGTGGGCACGTTCTGGCGGGAGCGGTCGTGACGACGGGAATTAAACCCGGTGTCATCTGTATTCATGAGGGCGCCTGGCCTGATTTGGATCTCGCCGCCAACGGTATTTGTAAAAATGGCGCCGTCAACGTGCTGACCAAAGATCTCCCCAGCTCGAAGCTGGGGAATGGCTGCGCGGGCAACACTGCGCTGGCGTGGCTCGAAAAATACAGCGGACCAACGTTGACGCTTACGGCGTTTGATCCGCCTGCCAACCCATAATCCACGTGGGATGGTGAGTCTCTTCCTGCCATGCGCCATCTTCAATGCGAAAACCCAGCGCATGGTAGAAGTTCACCGCTGATTGATTCTTCTGGTAGACCTCGAGGCTGAGTAACGAAAAGCGCTGCTGCACATGCTGCACCAGCGCTTTGCCGATCCCGCTTCTGATGGCGGCAGGCGCGACGAACAGCGCGCCGAGAAAGCGGTCGTCAATGACGCTGGCAAAGCCTTTGAGCCCCCCTTCTTCTTCCCATACCCAGGTTTGTGCGGCTGGCAGATAAACATCCCGCACGATGGATTCACTTTCGCGCCAGTAGCGTTCTTCGATAAACGGATGGGCATGGATCGTGCTTTCCATCCACAGCGCCAGAATCGACGGTAGATCGTCAGCCTTTGATTCACGAATCATGTTGTTCTCCCGGGTAACAGATACAGCTGGTGACATGGTCATTGACCAAGCCGCATGCCTGCATAAAGGAGTAACAGATGGTGGTGCCGACAAACTTAAATCCGCGTTTTTTTAACGCTTTAGACAGTGCATCTGACGCCGGTGTAGAGGTGGGGATATCGCTCAGGTTGGCGGCGCGGGTCAGTTGCGGTTGGTTATCAACAAACGACCAGACGAACTCGCTAAACGATTCTCCGTTTTGCGCCATGGTCAGAAAGGCGCGAGCGTTGCCGATAATGGCCTGAATTTTTCCTCGATGGCGAATAATGCCGGCATCCAGTACCAGTCTTTCCACATCTTCTTCGGTCATGGCCGCCACTTTTTCCGGGTCAAAATAGTGGAAGGCGTGGCGATAATTTTCTCGTTTCTTTAGCACGGTGATCCATGATAAACCGGCCTGTTGGCCTTCCAGACAGATCATTTCGAACAGCTTGTTGCCATCTGTTTCGGGGACGCCCCATTCCTTGTCGTGGTAGGCAATGTAAAGTGGGTCCTGGCTGACCCATCCGCAACGCTGCATATTCTTCCTCGCTGTTTTTACTGGCGTAAAAATTTCATTCGGCCCGCCTTGACGCGCCAGCTAAAAAGACAATATTTAATACAGGGCCTGATGGGCCCGATATCCTTCACACAATGACAATAATATCGCCGAATTCGGCTCTTTTCTGGAGTCGCGTTGATGATTATAAGAAACAGTAGTGGTCGCCAAAGGTTAACTCTGGCGAGCGTCGTAGTTTGTGCGCTGTTCATCAATACAGCATATGGCTGGCAACAAGAATATATCGTTGATGCGATGTCAGGGCATACGGCTGAACGTTATACATGGGACAGCGATCACCAACCACGTTATAACGACATTCTGGAAGAACGTATTCGCTCCACTCAAAACGTGGCGGGTCCCGTGGTGAATCTGGCGGATGAAACGCCTATGGATGCGACCAGCGGCATGAGTATGGGCTGGAACTTTCCGCTTTCAGGGCAGGTGACGACCGGTCCGGTGGCCGCGCTGCATTATGACGGTTCGACCACGTCTACTTACAACGAATTTGGCGATAGCGTGACGTCGGTAACGCAGAACGATCCGCTGTGGCATGCCAGCGTCAGCACGTTAGGCTGGCGAGTCAATTCTCAGTTCGGTGATGTGCGACCGTGGGCGCAAATCAGCTATAACCAGCAGTTTGGCGAGAATATCTGGAAAGCGCAGTCGGGCCTCAGTCGCATGACGGCGGCGGGTCAAGACGGTAACTGGCTGGATGTTACCGTTGGCGCAGATATGCTGTTGAACCGGCACATGGCGGCTTACGCGGCGCTTTCGCAGGCGGAAAATAGCGCCAATAACAGCGACTATATGTACACCATGGGAGTGAGTGCCAAATTTTAACGCAAAAAATCATCAGCTAAACATCTCCGTTACATATTGAGAACAGCAATCACACGCCCCTCAGCGATAGCGTGTACTAACTCTTACGATAAAATTCAGTAACCCGACTTTTTGTCTCGTCATTCATTCCGCATTCCAGGCATTTCATTCCGTCCTGGTGGCATTTCATGCCGTTTTCTCCTGGCCATAAAAGCGCTTCGGTATGGTTGTTGGCAGAGAATTTCCCATTTTGCTTATGCAGGAAGACTGCCATGAAAACTTCTGATTATCAGCGCACACGCTGGCTAACACTGATCGGCACGATTATTACCCAATTTGCTTTAGGTTCTGTTTATACCTGGAGCCTGTTTAATGGCGCGCTCTCTTCTAAGCTCGATGCGCCGGTCAGTCAGGTGGCATTTTCTTTTGGCTTGCTGAGCCTCGGGCTGGCGATTTCCTCTTCCGTTGCCGGCAAGCTGCAGGAACGTTTTGGCGTGAAACGCGTCACCATGGCTTCCGGTATTTTACTCGGCGTCGGTTTCTTCTTAACCGCCCATTCCAACAGCCTGATTATGCTGTGGCTGAGCGCTGGTGTGCTGGTTGGTCTGGCGGATGGTGCAGGTTACCTGTTAACGCTTTCCAACTGCGTAAAATGGTTCCCTGAGCGTAAAGGGCTGATTTCCGCCTTTGCCATCGGTTCTTATGGCCTTGGCAGCCTCGGTTTTAAATTTATCGACAGTCAACTGCTGAGCACCGTGGGCCTGGAAAAAACCTTCATGATTTGGGGCGCGATCGTACTGGTGATGATCGTCTTTGGCTCCACGCTGATGAAAGATGCGCCGAATCAGGAAGTGAAAGCGAAGAATGGCGTGGTTGAGAACGACTACACCCTGGCGCAGTCCATGCGCAAACCGCAGTACTGGATGCTGGCAGTCATGTTCCTGACGGCGTGTATGAGCGGTCTGTACGTCATTGGCGTGGCGAAAGATATCGCACAAAGCCTGGCGCATATGGATGTGGCGACGGCGGCGAATGCGGTTACCGTCATTTCTATCGCGAACCTGTCGGGTCGTCTGGTGCTGGGGATTCTGTCCGATAAAATCTCCCGTATTCGCGTGATCACCATTGGTCAGGTCGTTTCGCTGGTCGGTATGGCTGCACTGTTGTTCGCGCCGCTGAATGACGTAACCTTCTTTATGGCAATTGCCTGTGTCGCATTTAACTTTGGCGGCACCATCACCGTATTCCCGTCACTGGTCAGCGAGTTCTTCGGTCTGAATAACCTGGCTAAAAACTACGGTGTTATTTACCTGGGCTTCGGTATCGGTAGCATTTGCGGTTCCATTATCGCCTCGCTGTTTGGCGGGTTCTATGTGACCTTCTGCGTTATCTTTGCGCTGTTAATCATTTCGCTGGCGCTTTCTACCACTATTCGTCAGCCACAACGTAGCGTCTATACCGAGGCGCACGCCTAAATCTATTAGTAGTATGATTAATACCTGGCGCATATATTTACAAAAATTTATGCGCCATTTTCATTCTCTATAAGCACTTTTGCTCCCTCCTGTGGTCTACTTACCCGCGCCCGTAGACATTTCACCTCTGCTGTTGTCGCATTTTTCCTCTGTCAGGTCTGATTGATCGCTGCTCAGGGTTTTTTATCCCGATTTCCAGGGTTTGTTTGCATGAGATACATTAAGTCGATGACGCAGCAGAAACTCAGTTTCTTGCTGGCAATCTATATCGGTTTGTTTATGAACTGTGCTGTATTTTTCCGTCGCTTTAGCGGATATGCGCACGATTTTACCGTCTGGAAAGGACTCTCCGCGGTTGTTGAATTGGCCGGCACTGTGCTGGTGACCTTCTTTTTACTACGCCTTCTCTCTTTGTTTGGCCGCCGCGCCTGGCGTGTCCTGGCAACCTGTTTGGTGCTGTGTTCTGCCGGCGCCAGTTATTATATGACCTTCCTGAACGTGGTAATTGGTTACGGTATTATCGCCTCCGTAATGACCACGGATATTGATTTATCGAAAGAAGTCGTCGGCTGGCATTTCATCGTGTGGCTGGTTTCGGTCAGTATTATTCCCTTGGTGCTGATTTGGAGTAACCGCTGCCGCTACACGTTGATGAGACAAATTCGTACGCCGGGCATGAGGTGGCGTAGCGTAGCGGTAGTTTTACTGGCCGGCCTGATGGTATGGGCGCCGATTCGCCTGCTGAGCATGCAACAGAGAAGCGTAGAGCGAGAAACAGGTATCGATTTACCCAGCTATGGCGGGGTTGTGGCGAACTCTTACTTGCCGTCAAACTGGCTCTCTGCGCTGGGTCTGTACGCCTGGGCACAGGTGGATGAATCCTCAGACAACAAATCGCTGATGAACCCGGCGAAGAAATTTACCTATGTTGAGCCCAAGAACCTCGACGACACCTATGTGGTCTTTATTATCGGCGAAACCACCCGCTGGGACCATATGGGGATTTTTGGCTATGAGCGAAATACCACGCCAAGGCTCGCCCAGGAGAAAAACCTGGCCGCGTTCCGTGGATATTCCTGTGACACGGCGACCAAACTTTCGCTGCGCTGTATGTTTGTGCGTGAAGGTGGGGCGGAAGAAAACCCGCAGCGTACCCTGAAAGAACAAAACGTCTTTTCCGTGCTCGGTCAGTTAGGGTTCAAGACAGACCTCTACGCGATGCAAAGCGAGATGTGGTTCTACAGCAATACCATGGCGGAGAACATCGCTTACCGAGAGCAGATTGGCGCAGAGCCGCGTAACCGTGGCAAGAACGTTGACGATATGCTGTTGATTACCGAAATGCAGCAGTCTCTGCAACCGACGGATGATGATGGCAAACGTCTGATTATTCTGCATACCAAAGGTTCGCATTTTAACTACACGCAGCGCTACACCCGCGAATATGCGCAGTGGAAGCCGGAGTGTGTCAATGTGGATAGCGGTTGCTCGAAAGCCGAGATGATTAACTCTTTTGATAACTCGGTAACCTATGTTGATCACTTTATTACCAAAGTGTTTGATCAACTGCGGGATAAGAAAGCGATAGTGTTCTACGCCGCCGATCACGGTGAGTCGATTAATGAGCGTGAGCACCTGCACGGTACGCCGCGTAAAATGGCTCCGCCAGAGCAGTTCCGCGTTCCAATGCTGGTGTGGATGTCAGACAAATATCTGGAAGACCCAGACCATGCGAAGGCGTTTGCACACCTGAAGCAAGAAGCGGATATGAAGGTGCCGCGTCGTCATGTGGAACTGTACGACACTATTTTGGGTTGCCTCGGTTATACCTCGCCAAATGGCGGTATTAACGAGAATAACAACTGGTGCCGTATCCCGGACGCGAAGAAGGTTACGGCTCAGTAATTGGGCTGCTGACTTTCTCGCCGATCAAATGGCATTTTGATACTAAGGGATTGACGGGGGCGCGGCTGAGCAGTAAGATGCGCCCCGCATTCGGTGATTGGCGCAGCCTGGTAGCGCACTTCGTTCGGGACGAAGGGGTCGGAGGTTCGAATCCTCTATCACCGACCAAATTCAAAACCCTGCTCAACGAGCAGGGTTTTTTGCATTTGAAACCCACGAGGATGAGAACCTCCGGGGGTAAGAGGTTCGACTCGAGCGCAGCGAGAGAACGTTGCGTTAGCAACGGCCCGTAGGGCGAGCCACGTCAGTGGCGAGTAATCCTCTCTCACCGACCAAAATTGACCTTCCTTTTATCTGCAAAAATTGTGCACCACTTCCCACTGACTGTTAACGATTCTGTGACATATTCCATTGCCTTTTTTTATATTTGCTTGAAACTTTTTTTGCGCTACTTATGGCTGAACCTGGCATTTTCCGCTGTGCGCTTTAGCGTTCATGGCATTAATCGCTCAGATATGCAGCATTAATTTAGAAAGTTTTAATAATTTGCATAAATGTTAATCACCAAATGTTGCGAAATATTAAGATGTTTATTCTGGCATAGTGCGCGTAGCACAAATTTCCCTGCTGAAAATGTCCTTCTGCACTTTTTTTAATCTTTGTTTGCGAATTCTCACCGTTGGTGTAAATCACGGTTACCTGTATTGACGTTTTCACATTCTGTTGACAGATTGTAGGGCATGAGGGGCATTTCATGGAGAATCCGCACTGCAACTCAGTCGCTTATGTGAACGGAATCCCTATCCTCTTAACGCCGACCCGGCCGGGTAAAAAACAAAAAAGGCCAGGCGGTGCAAACCCACTGCAAAGGGTAAAACAACAAACATCACATTTGGAGCAGAAGAATGAGTATTTCCTTGAAGAAGTCAGGGATGCTGAAGCTTGGTCTGAGCCTGGTGGCTATGACCTGCGCCGCAAGCGTACAGGCTAAAACTCTGGTTTATTGTTCAGAAGGATCTCCTGAAGGCTTTAACCCACAGCTTTTCACCTCTGGCACGACCTATGATGCCAGCTCCGTACCGATCTATAACCGCCTGGTCGAGTTCAAAACCGGTACAACTGAAGTGATCCCGGGCCTTGCTGAGAAGTGGGAAATCAGCGAAGACGGTAAAACCTATACCTTCCACCTGCGCCAGGGCGTGAAGTGGCAGGACAACAAAGATTTCAAACCGACGCGCGATTTAAACGCCGATGACGTGGTGTTTTCTTTCGATCGTCAGAAAAATGCCCAGAACCCTTACCACAAAGTCTCTGGCGGTAGCTATGAATACTTCGAAGGGATGGGTCTGCCAGATCTGATCTCCGAAGTGAAAAAAGTGGACGATAAAACCGTTCAGTTCGTGCTGACTCGCCCGGAAGCGCCTTTCCTGGCTGATCTGGCGATGGACTTCGCTTCTATTCTTTCCAAAGAATATGCAGACAACATGCTGAAAGCCGGTTCCCCGGAGAAAGTGGATCTGAACCCAATTGGGACCGGTCCGTTCCAGCTGCAGCAGTACCAGAAAGACTCCCGTATTCTGTATAAAGCATTCGAAGGTTACTGGGGCACCAAGCCACAGATTGACCGTCTGGTCTTCTCGATTACGCCTGACGCTTCCGTGCGTTACGCCAAACTGCAGAAGAACGAGTGCCAGGTGATGCCGTACCCGAACCCGGCAGATATCGCGCGCATGAAGCAGGATAAAAACATTAACCTGATGGAGCAGGCCGGTCTGAACGTTGGCTACCTTTCTTTCAATACCGAGAAGAAACCGTTTGATGACGTGAAAGTCCGTCAGGCGCTGACCTACGCGGTGAACAAAGAAGCCATCATTAAAGCGGTATATCAGGGCGCTGGCGTTGCCGCGAAAAACCTGATCCCACCGACCATGTGGGGCTATAACGACGACGTTAAAGACTACACCTACGATCCTGAAAAGGCTAAAGCGCTGCTGAAGGAAGCGGGTCAGGATAAAGGCTTCACCGTTGAGCTGTGGGCCATGCCGGTACAGCGTCCTTACAACCCGAACGCCCGCCGTATGGCGGAAATGGTTCAGGCTGACTGGGCGAAAATTGGCGTTCAGGCCAAGATTGTGACCTACGAGTGGGGTGAATATCTGAAACGCGCCAAAGCGGGTGAGCATCAGGCGGTGATGATGGGTTGGACCGGTGACAATGGGGATCCGGACAACTTCTTCGCCACCCTGTTCAGCTGTGCGGCAGCGAAAGACGGTTCCAACTACTCTCGCTGGTGCTACAAGCCGTTTGAAGATCTGATCCAGCCGGCGCGTGCGACCGACGATCACAACAAACGTATTGAACTGTACAAGCAAGCTCAGGTTGTTATGCACGATCAGGCCCCGGCTCTGATTGTTGCTCACTCCACCGTGTATGAACCAGTGCGTAAAGAAGTGAAAGGCTATGTGGTTGATCCATTAGGCAAACATCACTTCGAAAACGTCTCTGTCGAATAATTAAAAGCAAGCCAGGCAGCGCTACGGACCGTTAAGTCGGGTCACCGTAGCGCCACCTGACAGTAATGCTTTATCTCCCTCTCGCTGGAGGGGGGGATAAGATTTGTGAGCAATACAGATTCACGGTTCCAGGCCGTGCGTCATTAGAGAGAATCCGGGTTATGTTGCAGTTCATTCTCCGACGTTTGGGACTCGTCATCCCCACGTTTATCGGTATCACTCTTCTCACCTTTGCTTTCGTTCATATGATCCCCGGCGATCCGGTAATGATCATGGCGGGTGAGCGTGGAATTTCCCCTGAGCGTCATGCTCAACTGTTGGCTGAACTCGGGCTGGATAAACCGATGTGGCAGCAGTACCTCCATTATATCTGGGGGGTTATGCATGGTGATTTAGGTATCTCGCTGAAAAGCCGATTACCGGTGTGGGAAGAGTTCGTTCCTCGCTTTAAAGCAACGCTGGAACTTGGCGTCTGCGCGATGATTTTCGCCGTTGCGGTGGGTATTCCGGTGGGTGTACTTGCTGCCGTTAAGCGCGGCTCCATTTTCGACCACACTGCCGTTGGCCTGGCGCTGACCGGTTACTCCATGCCGATTTTCTGGTGGGGCATGATGCTGATCATGCTGGTTTCCGTGCAGTGGAACCTGACGCCGGTTTCCGGTCGGGTGAGCGACATGGTGTTCCTTGATGATTCCAATCCCCTGACCGGTTTCATGCTGATTGACACCGCCATTTGGGGTGAAGAGGGCAACTTTATCGATGCGCTGGCGCATATGATCCTGCCGGCAATGGTGCTTGGCACCATTCCTCTGGCGGTAATTGTGCGTATGACTCGTTCATCAATGCTGGAAGTACTGGGTGAAGATTACATTCGTACCGCACGCGCCAAAGGCCTGACCCGTATGCGCGTCATCATCATTCACGCTCTGCGTAACGCGATGCTGCCCGTTGTGACCGTTATCGGCCTGCAGGTCGGTACGTTATTGGCTGGGGCGATCCTGACCGAGACTATTTTCTCGTGGCCGGGACTGGGACGCTGGTTGATCGATGCGCTACAACGCCGTGATTATCCAGTGGTACAGGGCGGGGTGCTGCTGGTCGCGACGATGATTATCCTCGTCAACCTGCTGGTAGACCTGCTGTACGGCGTGGTGAACCCGCGTATTCGGCATAGGAAGTAAGGGGCCATCATGTCACAGGTTACTGAAAATAAAGTTATTGCTGCACCGGTGCCCATGACCCCGCTGCAGGAGTTCTGGCACTATTTTAAACGCAACAAAGGTGCGGTTGTTGGGCTGGTGTACGTTGTCGTGATGATCCTGATTGCGGTCTTTGCCAACGTCCTCGCGCCGTACAACCCGGCAGAGCAGTTCCGCGATACGCTGCTGGCTCCTCCTGCGTGGCAGGAAGGCGGTACCATGGCGCATCTGTTTGGTACTGATGATGTGGGCCGCGATGTGCTGTCCCGCCTGATGTACGGTGCGCGTTTGTCTCTGTTGGTCGGCTGTCTGGTGGTGGTGCTCTCCCTGCTGATGGGCGTGATTCTCGGGCTGATTGCCGGTTACTTTGGCGGGATTGTCGATAACGTCATCATGCGTGTGGTCGATATCATGCTGGCACTGCCGAGCCTGTTACTGGCGCTGGTGCTGGTGGCGGTATTTGGGCCCTCGATTGGCAACGCCGCGCTGGCGCTGACGTTCGTGGCATTGCCGCACTATGTGCGTTTGACGCGCGCCGCCGTCCTGGTGGAGGTTAACCGCGACTACGTTACCGCATCCCGCGTGGCCGGAGCCGGTGCGATGCGCCAGATGTTCGTCAATATTCTTCCTAACTGTCTTGCGCCGCTGATTGTTCAGGCGTCGCTTGGTTTCTCTAACGCCATTCTCGATATGGCTGCCCTCGGCTTCCTGGGGATGGGCGCACAGCCGCCTACGCCGGAATGGGGCACCATGCTCTCTGACGTGTTGCAATTTGCCCAAAGCGCCTGGTGGGTCGTGACCTTCCCGGGGCTGGCAATCCTGCTGACGGTGCTGGCATTTAACCTGATGGGTGACGGTCTGCGTGACGCGCTCGATCCCAAACTGAAGCAGTAAGAGGTTCGAGATGGCGTTATTAAATGTAGATAAATTATCGGTGCACTTCGGCGATGTGGGGTCCGAATTCCGTGCCGTAGACCGCATTAGTTACAGCGTGAACCAGGGTGAAGTGGTTGGCATTGTAGGGGAATCCGGTTCTGGTAAGTCCGTCAGCTCGCTGGCGATCATGGGACTGATTGACTACCCAGGTCGCGTTATGGCCGAAAATCTGGAGTTTAATGGTCGTGACCTGAAGCGCATCTCTGAGAAAGAGCGTCGCCAGTTAGTGGGCGCGGAAGTGGCGATGATCTTCCAGGACCCGATGACCAGCCTTAACCCGTGCTACACCGTCGGCTACCAGATTATGGAAGCCATTAAGGTGCACCAGGGCGGCAACAAAAAAACGCGTATTCAGCGGGCGATTGACCTGCTGACGCTGGTGGGGATCCCCGATCCGGCCTCGCGTCTGGATGTCTATCCGCACCAGTTGTCTGGTGGGATGAGCCAGCGCGTGATGATCGCGATGGCGATTGCCTGTCGTCCAAAGCTGTTGATTGCCGACGAACCGACAACGGCGCTGGATGTGACCATTCAGGCGCAGATCATCGAGCTACTGCTGGAATTGCAGCAAAAAGAGAACATGGCGCTGGTCTTAATCACGCACGACCTGGCGCTGGTGGCTGAAGCGGCGCACAAGATCATTGTGATGTACGCCGGGCAGGTCGTGGAAACCGGGGCCGCACAGGATATTTTCCGCGCGCCGCGTCATCCGTATACCCAGGCGTTGCTGCGCGCGTTGCCGGAGTTCGCACAGGATAAAGCGCGTCTGGCTTCGTTGCCGGGCGTGGTGCCAGGTAAATATGACCGCCCGACCGGTTGTTTACTGAACCCGCGCTGCCCCTATGCGACCGACAAATGCCGCGCTGAAGAACCTGAACTGAACCTGCTGGAAGGCGGGCGTCAGTCGAAATGCCACTACCCACTTGATGATGCCGGGAGGCCTGGGCTATGAGTACGCAAAAGGCCGCTTTGCCACAGCCACTGTTGCAGGCAATTGACCTGAAAAAACACTACCCGGTGAAGAAGGGGATGTTCGCCCCGGAACGCCTGGTGAAAGCGCTGGACGGCGTCTCCTTTACCCTGGAACGCGGCAAAACGCTGGCGGTGGTAGGCGAGTCGGGCTGTGGGAAATCCACCCTTGGTCGCCTGCTGACGATGATTGAAGTCCCGACCGGCGGCGAGTTGTATTACCAGGGGCAGGATCTGCTTAAGCACGACCCGCAGGCGCAGAAGCTGCGCCGGCAGAAAATCCAGATTGTGTTCCAGAACCCGTACGGTTCCCTGAACCCGCGCAAGAAAGTAGGGCAGATTCTGGAAGAACCGCTGCTGATCAACTCCACGCTAAGCAAAGAGGAGCGTCGTGAAAAAGCGCTGGTGATGATGGCGAAAGTGGGGCTGAAAACCGAGCACTACGACCGCTATCCGCATATGTTCTCCGGCGGTCAGCGTCAGCGTATTGCCATCGCTCGCGGGCTGATGCTTGATCCAGACGTGGTGATTGCCGACGAACCGGTCTCGGCGCTGGACGTTTCTGTTCGTGCGCAGGTGCTGAACCTGATGATGGACTTGCAGCAGGAACTGGGGCTGTCATACGTCTTTATCTCGCATGACCTGTCGGTGGTAGAGCACATTGCCGATGAGGTGATGGTGATGTATTTAGGCCGTTGCGTGGAAAAAGGAACGAAGGATCAGATCTTCAATAATCCGCGTCATCCGTATACGCAGGCGCTGCTATCCGCGACGCCACGCCTGAACCCGGACGATCGCCGCGAGCGTATCAAGCTGACCGGTGAGCTGCCAAGCCCGCTGAATCCACCGCCGGGCTGTGCGTTCAATGCCCGCTGCCGTCGGCGTTTTGGTCCGTGTACCCAGCTTCAGCCGCAGCTGAAGGATTACGGTGGACAACTCGTGGCCTGTTTCGCTGTTGACCAGGATGAAAATCCACAGCAATAAACGTGGGTTATGACCTGATAACCGGAGCCTTGTGCTCCGGTTTTTTTATATTTTGTTTTTACGTCCACAATGTGAGTCCTCTGGCAGAACATTATTCCACAGCGTCTAAAATGTAGTCAGATTTCCTCTCGTCACAGAAATATCTATTTCGCAGTTGCTAACTGTCAGGAGCAAATGTGGTCACGATACGCTGGGATATTAAAACAATTGATCGTCTGTCGATGGTTGAGGATGTCCTGAAGGAATTTTCCTGCTGCGATATCAATATCATCTCTATGAAAGTCACGCCTGGACGGATCCTGATTAAATCCTGGTGCCGCCAGTTACAGGATATTTCCTGCGTGCAATCCTGTTTAGGCCGGCGCGCCGATATTATTAACGTCGCTTACCTGTGTGAAGAGATAAGCGAACTGTCAACGCCTGAGCCGGAACGCCCGCGCTATTTCTCTGACATTATTTGTAGCAGCCAGAGCATGCACTCGCTTATCGAAAAGGCGATAAAAATTGCCGACAGCAAATATACCGTTTTGATCCGCGGCGATACGGGTACTGGCAAAGAACTGCTGGCCCGGGCTATCCATAATTCCGGGCAGCGACGTTTTTATCCGTTTATTCCGGTCAACTGCTCTGCGCTACCTGAGTCGTTGATGGAGAGTGAATTCTTTGGCTATGAGAAAGGGGCTTTTAGCGGTGCGGATTGTAAAGGCAAAAAAGGGCTGTTTGAAATGGCCGATAAAGGCACCCTTTTTCTCGATGAATTTGGTGAAATGTCGCTGAGCTTACAGGCTAAATTACTGCGCGTACTTCAGGATGGTGGGATCCGTCGCGTTGGCGGGGCGCAAATTATTCCGGTCAATGTGCGCATTATTGTGGCAACCAACGCCAATCTGGAAGAGATGGTGGAACAACGTCTGCTGCGCGCCGATCTCTATTACCGCATCAATGTACTTTCACTGACCATTCCGCCCCTGCGGGAGCGCCCGCAGGATATCAGCCTATTGATTCGCCACTTTGTGCAGAAATACGCGAAGGAATTCCAGCGACGGATCATTCTGGATAAAGCCTGCTTTGATGCCCTGCATCATCACACCTGGCCGGGAAACGTTCGCGAACTGGAAAATACCATCATTCGCCTGATGCTGATGGCGGAGTCCGATGTCATTACGCGGGAAGAATTAGGGATGGTGAATTTGCCTGCTGTTGAGCTGACGCCGACAGAGCGTCCTTTTAAAGAACAGGTTTTGTGTGCTGAACGCCAGCTTATTGAACAGATGGTGGAAGAGAATGTGTCGTCGCGGCATATCGCTAAAGCGCTGGGGGTGTCACATACCACGGTACTGAATAAAATTCGCAGCTATCAACTGGAGAGCGTGAGTTAAGCGCCGTCAGTGACTGACGGCGCTGTAAACGGATTAGTCAATCAGCTTCAATAATGGCGACAGGCACAGCAGGATCCCGTACAACAGGATTAGCCAGGTTTTCAGCCCGCGCAGTTTTTCCAGTTGCGTTACTTTATAGATCAGGAAAAATGGAATAATACAGGACACAATCCCGTAAAGTGGGCTACCCAACTGGAAGAACACCAGTACCGATACACGAAATGACACCCAGATCACCAGGGTGATAACAATAAAGGTACAAATACCCAGCGTAAGCACCAGGGGATTAATTTTCTCCACATCAATAATACGGCTCAGAACATTAAGAATAATACCCTTGATCGCCTCGTGGAACCCCAGATAAATACCAAAGAATGCGGTTAATACGGCGAAGATATTTAGCACCGTTGAGGTGATATGAATAATTTGCCCAGGAATGACTTGCGCTGCCAGCGCCAGTGCGGAAATATTTTGTTCGAAGGCCGAAACGGCCTCTTCATGACTAATAGAAAAGGTAAAAGAGAATGAGAAAAACAGAATGACCGCAATCAGCGTAATGTAACTGATGCGATGCGTGCGTATTGCCATGCGGGTGGCCAGAACCCGGTCCGCTACCCGCTTGCGGTAGGCGATGTTCATTGGGTTCAACACCTGAATAAATACCGCCGAGAAGAAGCAGAACGGGATGGTCAGCAGTACGTCGCGAAAGAAGACCGATGCTTCAGGGAATGCGCTGATATTAGCGAAGTTCCAGTGCGGAACCATCGCAAAACCAAACACGATGATGATCCCCACTTTGACTACCACCATCGGGCCGGAGATTTTAAACAGCAGCTTTTCTCCCCCGGAAGCAATGGCCACCAGCACGGCAAAAATGGCCACTTTATAGATTATCGATTGTGAAAGATCGGCATCGGTTAAGCCGAATGTTTTGATATATGAGGCACTGTCAAAAACCACGGATAAGGAGTAGATAAATATGCCGTGAATAATCATCAAAAAATAGATGACGCCAAGAAATACACCCCAGTTTTTTCCCAGGTAATGACTGATAATATCGGTATAGTCATTACAAGTTTCACTTTCTGATAATGTTTTTAAATAAATATCCTGCACAATATAGGTTGCTGGATAGGCAATAATAAAGGCGACGATAAATACCCAAATGCCTGTTAAGCCTATTTGTACTGGCATCAGTACCGTTCCGGCACCAATTGCCATACCGATACACAGTAATACCCAGCCAAAGTCGTATTTCGTAAACGGTATTTTCTTTGAGAATGGTACGGTGGTTGCTGTATTGTTGCTTAGTTGTAATGTGTCGTCCTGCATAGAACCCCCTGCCCAAAATACGCGCTCTCCCCGAAACAGGATTGCGCGTATTACCAGACTGTTGTGCCTTGATTCTCAACAACCTGAACCGATCGGCGTCGGTTCAGGTCATAATGGTCAGAATGTTGCCTTTCTGATGGCGTGTTCAAGGTCGTTAATAATATCTTCTGGATCTTCAAGACCCACAGAAAGACGGATAAGCCCGTCGGTAATACCTGCTTTAAGCCGTTCCTCTGGCGCAACGGGCGAATGTGTCATAGACGCTGGGTGCTGAATGAGGGTTTCGGTATCACCGAGACTGACCGCGAGGAGGCACAATTCTACAGAATTGATCATCCGTCTGCCAGCCTCGAGGCCGCCGGCAATTTCGAAGCTGATAATTCCTCCTGGCAGGCTCATCTGCCGCTGGCCCAGCTCATACTGCGGGTGTGAAGACAAGCCAGGATAATAAACGCGGGTAATGGATGGATGCCCCTCGAGGAAGCGGGCGATTTTCAATGCGTTTTCACAGTGGCGTTCCATACGTATACCCAGTGTTTTAACGCCGCGTAGCGTCAGCCACGCGTTGAAAGGGCTCATGCAGCCGCCGGTGATATCTTTCAGACCAACAAACCGCGCCTGGTCAATAAACTCCTGCTTACCAACAATGATGCCGCCAATCACGTCTCCGTGACCGTTGATATATTTAGTGACGCTGTGTACCACAATATCCGCGCCTAGCTGTAAAGGCTGCTGGCAGTACGGTGACATAAAGGTGTTATCCACCACCAGCAATGCGCCTTGTTGATGGGCGATACCGGCTACCGTTTCAATGTCGACCAGCGACAGCGTCGGGTTAGCGGGCGTTTCGATATACACTACTTTGGTTTCCGGGCGCATGGCGGCGCGGATTTCTTCAGGCTTTGCCGCATCGACGAAGCTGACGTTAATCCCAAACTTCGGCATGCTGTGCGACAAAAACGCGTGGGTGCAGCCGTAAATCGCGCTGGCGGAAACGATATGGTCGCCCTGTTGGCACAACGTCAGCAGCGTGGTGGTGATGGCAGAAATACCGGATGCGGTTGCCAGCCCGGCTTCACCTCTTTCCAGTACCGCCAGCTTTTTCTCCAGCGCATCGGTGGTGGGGTTACCCAAACGGGTGTAAATGTACCCGGATTCCTCGAGCGCAAAGCGGGCGGCACCTTGTTCGGCGCTGTCAAAAACAAACGTTGAAGTCTGGAAAATAGGCGTACTGAGCGCGCCAGTAGAAGGGTCGGGTTGTTGCCCCGCGTGAACGATCTGGGTGTTGAATCCGTAAGTACGACAGTCAGACATGATATCTCCTTTGATTCGGAACAGAACAGCTCACAGTCAAATAGCAATCGCTGTGCCAGAAAATGAAATTATAGATATCAATGAGATATGTCTTTTTCTGTATTGAAGAGCGGCAGGAATGTTGCCAACTGGCAAGAATCTTTCCAGCGTAATGGTGAGAAAACAGGTGAAATGCGAGGCGCTACGCAGAGCCGTGTATTGCGCAGTGATATGGCAAGTGGGCTACCGTAGAATCTGCGGCAAGCCGGGAATTCCCGGTGAGGCGCAATGTTGCGGGGGCTTGATCCCCGGCGGCATCGGTTGCTGGAAAGAGAAAACCCCCGCACGTTGTTCGGTATAAACCTGGCAACAAAACGGGGGCTAACTTGAACCTGAACAACTCAAGAATAGCCGTGAACAGTTGCCATTGCAACACAGGCGGCTATATGACGCTCGCACAGTTAGGCGTGGCCTTCTGGCACGATTTAGCGGCTCCGATCATCGCTGGCATTATTGCCAGCCTGATTGTGAGCTGGCTGCGTAACAGGAAGTAATGCACCTTGCGGGCGTCTGTCTGCCGTGATGGCAACATGCGCCCGAACCAGGCCGCAGGGGGAAACCTTGCGGCCTTTTTCGGCTTAAATGCGGATAAATCTCGTCGCCAGGTGCCTATCCTGTCGGGATAATGCATGCTGGGAAGTTTTCAGATACCGCCTCTCTTAATACCGCTACGATCGGGTATACTCTGACGGCAGTTTCGTCTATCCGTGGAGAGTCAGTTTGCGTGTCAGTCGCTCGTTAACAATTAAGCAGATGGCAATGGTTGCGGCCGTTGTCATGGTGTTTGTGTTTATTTTTTGCACCGTTTTGTTGTTCCATCTGGTCCAGCAGAATCGCTACAACACGGCTACGCAACTGGAAAGTATCGCTCGCTCCGTCCGTGAGCCTCTGTCGGGCACGATCCTGAAAGGGGATATTCCCGAAGCAGAAGCTATTTTAAGAAGTATTCGACCAGCAGGCGTGGTCAGCCGCGCCGATGTGGTGCTTCCCAATCAGTTTCAGGCTCTGCGGATGAGCTTTATTCCTGAACGCCCGGTTCCGGTTACTGTGACTCGCCTGTTTGAACTTCCGGTACAAATTTCGCTGCCGGTCTATTCTCTTGAGCGTTCAGCGAATCCGCAACCGCTGGCGTATCTGGTGCTGCAGGCGGATTCGTACCGTATGTACAAGTTCGTGATGAGTACGCTCTCCACGTTAGTGACCATTTACTTACTTCTCTCGTTAATACTCACGGTAGCCATCTCATGGTGTATTAACAGATTGATTTTGCATCCATTACGTAAAATAGCGCGTGAGCTGAACGACATTCCCCAGCAGGATCTGATTGGCTATCAGCTGGCATTGCCGCGTCTGCATCAGGACGACGAGATTGGCCTGCTGGTGCGTAGCTACAACCTCAATCAGCAACTGATTCAGCGCCGCAGTGAAGAGCAAAGCGACCATTCAATGCGGTTCCCGGTTTCTGAGCTGCCCAACAAGTCGTTTCTGATGGCGCTGCTGGAGCAGGTTGTGAACCGCCAGCAGACAACGGCGTTGATGATTGTCAACTGCGAAACCCTGCGTGATACCGCGGGTGTGTTATCCGAGACCCAGCGGGAAATCCTGCTGCTTACGCTGGTTGAAAAGCTGAAGTCAGTATTGGCCCCCAGAATGGTGCTTACCCAGGTGAGCGGCTATGACTTTGCCATCATCGCACATGGTGTGAAAGAACCCTGGCACGCTATTACGCTAGGTCAGCAAGTGCTCACTATCGTTAACGAGCGATTACCGATTCAGGGCATTCAACTCCGTCCAACCTGTAACATTGGGGTGGCGATGTTTAATGGCGACTTGACCGCAGAACAGCTTTACCACCGCGCACTCTCAGCTGTGTTAACGTCGCGTCACAAGGGTAAAAACCGGATTCAGTTCTTTGACCCGTTGCAGATGGAAGAGGCGCAACAGCGTTTGACGGAAGAGAACGATATTCTTACCGCGCTGGATAACCATCAGTTTGCGCTCTGGATGCAGCCGCAGGTGGAGATGTCCAGCGGTAAGGTATTGAGCGCAGAAGCATTATTGCGAATGCAGCAGCCAGATGGAAGCTGGGAGCTGCCAGAAGGGTTAATCGACAGGATTGAGTCCTGTGGCCTGATGGTGACGGTCGGTTACTGGGTGCTGGAGGAGACATGCCGCCAGCTGTCAGCCTGGCAGGAACGCGGCCTGATGCTGCCGCTCTCGGTGAACCTGTCTGCACTACAGCTGATGCATCCGAGTATGGTGTCGGATCTGCTGGAATTGCTAAACCGCTATCGCATCAAGCCTGGGACGTTGATTCTGGAAGTGACCGAAAGCCGGCATATTGATGATCCTAACGCCGCTGTGGCTATTTTACGCCCGCTGCGCAACGCGGGTGTGCGTATCGCGCTGGACGATTTTGGTATGGGCTATGCGGGTCTGCGGCAGCTGCAGCATATGAAGTCGCTCCCGGTGGATGTACTCAAAATCGATAAGATGTTTGTCGATGGCGTCCCTGAAGATTGCAGCATGATCTCCGCCATCATTCAGTTGGCGCATAGCCTCAATTTGCAGATGATCGCTGAGGGCGTCGAAACCGAAGCGCAACGTGAATGGTTATCACAAGCGGGGGTAGAAGTGGCACAAGGGTTCCTGTTTGCCCGGCCGGTTCCGGCGAATATCTTCGAAGAACGTTATCTGACGCCGAAAAACGCTGATTACAAAAGTTAAAAAAGGTCTCGCTTGTGCGAGCCAGCTCAAAATTTTTAACATTTCTGTATCAATTATGATCCAGGCGCATTTCTGTCATGTTGTGTGGGTGTTACTTTAAGGCCGCAGGTTAAACAAAACCTTACAAGACCTGTGGTTTTTACTTTAAGGACACCCTATGAAAACCTCTATATTCAAAAGCCTTTACTTTCAGGTCCTGACAGCAATTGCCATAGGTATTCTCCTTGGCCATTACTACCCTGAATTAGGCGCCCAAATGAAGCCACTTGGTGATGCTTTCGTGAAGCTCATCAAAATGGTCATCGCACCTGTCATCTTCTGTACTGTCGTGACCGGCATTGCAGGCATGGAAAGTATGAAAGCCGTAGGCCGCACCGGTGCGGTTGCACTGCTTTATTTTGAAATTGTCAGTACGATTGCGCTGATCATCGGCCTTATCATCGTCAACGTGGTGCAACCCGGTGCCGGTATGAACGTCGATCCGGCGACGCTGGATGCCAAAGCGGTTGCGATTTACGCCGAACAGGCAAAAGACCAGGGGATCGTAGGCTTCCTGATGGATATTATCCCGGGTAGCGTCATTGGCGCGTTCGCCAGTGGCAACATCCTGCAGGTATTGCTGTTTGCGGTTATGTTTGGTTTTGCGCTGCATCGTTTAGGTAGCAAAGGCCAGATGATTTTCAACGTGATTGAAAGCTTCTCGCAGGTTATTTTTGGCATCATCAACATGATCATGCGCCTTGCGCCGATCGGTGCTTTCGGTGCCATGGCCTTTACCATCGGTAAATATGGCGTCGGGACGCTGGTGCAGTTGGGTCAGTTGATCATCTGTTTCTACATCACCTGTATTCTGTTTGTGGTTGTGGTGTTGGGCTCGATTGCGCGCGCAACCGGCTTCAGCATTTTCAAATTCATCCGCTATATCCGTGAAGAACTGCTGATCGTTCTGGGCACCTCTTCTTCCGAGTCCGCGCTGCCGCGTATGCTCGATAAGATGGAAAAACTGGGCTGTCGCAAGTCGGTTGTCGGGTTGGTTATACCCACGGGCTACTCGTTTAACCTCGATGGGACATCAATCTATCTGACGATGGCGGCGGTGTTTATCGCTCAGGCCACCAACAGCCATATGGATATCTTCCATCAGATAACCCTGCTGGTGGTGCTCCTGCTCTCTTCAAAAGGTGCTGCGGGTGTGACCGGGAGTGGCTTCATTGTTCTGGCCGCGACTATCTCCGCTGTGGGCCATTTGCCGGTTGCTGGCCTGGCGCTGATTCTCGGTATTGACCGCTTTATGTCTGAAGCCCGTGCGCTGACTAACCTGGTCGGTAACGGTGTGGCAACTGTTGTAGTAGCGAAATGGGTGAAAGAACTGGACCATAAAAAGCTGGATGATGTGCTGAATAATCGTGCGCCGGATGGCAAAACGCACGAAATATCCTCTTAATCTCTCCACTTATGCCCGTAGTCCCTTCCAGGACTGCGGGCGTTTGCGCATAATTAACCCCTGTGCCTGAAACCGCCGATTCGGCGGCGTCGGGATTTTTTCACTTCCTCCGTGACATTTTTATGTTCTTGCGGTCTAACACGAAGTGTTTTTAACGTCATATTCAGAGAGTCCTCTCGCGGGCTGTCTTTTTATTTCCAGGATAGTTGATCAGGGGTTCACATGCAGGGCACAAAAATTCGACTTTTAGCGGGCGGCTTGCTGATGATGGCCACTGCCGGCTATGTGCAGGCAGATGCGCTCCAGCCTGACCCGGCGTGGCAACAGGGCACGCTGGCAAATGGTTTACAGTGGCAAGTCTTAGCCACTCCCCAGCGCCCCAGCGACCGTATTGAGGTTCGCCTGCTGGTCAATACCGGTTCACTCACCGAAAGTACACAACAGAGTGGTTTCAGCCATGCGATCCCGCGTATCGCGCTGACGCAAAGCGGTGGCCTCGATGCTACGCAAGCCCGTTCTCTGTGGCAGCAGGGGTTCGATCCCAGTCGTCCCATGCCGCCCGTTATCGTTTCCTATGATTCCACGCTGTATAACCTCAGTCTGCCTAACAGCCGCAACGATCTGCTGAAAGAGTCACTTTCTTATCTGGCGAATATTTCCGGTAATCTGAGCATCACCCCTGAATCGGTCAATCATGCGCTGAGTAGCGAAGATATGGTTGCAACCTGGCCGTCAGATACCAAAGAGGGATGGTGGCGCTATCGTCTGAAGGGATCGACGCTGCTGGGTCACGATCCTGCCGATCCGCTGAAAACGCCTGTTGATGCGACGAAAATCCAGTCCTTCTACCAGAAATGGTATACCCCGGATGCGATGACGCTGATTATCGTCGGTAACGTAGATGCGCGCAGCGTGGCTGATCAAATCAATAAAACCTTCGGCGAATTAAAAGGTAAACGCGAAACGCCTGCGCCGGTACCCACGCTCTCTCCGCTGCGTGCAGAGGCCGTAAGCATAATGACCGATGCGGTACGTCAGGATCGCCTGTCTATTATGTGGGATACGCCGTGGCAGCCGATCCGTGAATCTGCCGCGCTGTTACGTTACTGGCGCGCTGATTTAGCCCGTGAAGCGTTGTTCTGGCACATTCAGCAGGAGCTCACCAAAAACAATGCCAAAGACATTGGCCTTGGCTTTGACTGTCGGGTGCTGTTCCTGCGCGCGCAATGTGCCATTAACGTTGAATCACCGAACGGTAAGCTGAACGCGAACCTCAGCACGGTTGCGCGTGAGCTGGCCAAAGTGCGCGATAAGGGGCTGCCGGAAGAAGAGTTTAATGCGCTGGTGGCGCAAAAGAATCTGGAACTGCAGAAGCTGTTTGCCACCTATGGTCGCACCGATACCGATATTTTGATCAGCCAGCGTTTGCGCTCGCTGCAAAACCAGGTCGTAGATATTGCGCCTGAACAGTATCAGCGTTTACGTCAGAGCTTCCTGAACAACCTGAGTGTTGAGATGCTGAATCAGGACCTGCGTCAGCAACTGTCGCAAGATATGGCGTTAATTCTGTTGCAGCCGAAGGGTGAGCCTGAATTCAATATGAAGGATCTGCAGGCGACGTGGGATAGCATTATGGCGCCGGTTACCGCCGCGGCAACGTCGGTAGAAACGGATGAATCACATTCTGAAGTGACGGACATCCCGCCGGTGCAATAAGGGAATCGTGACCTGCAGGCCGGACGCGACGTTAGCGTCTAATCCGGCCTGCCAGAACGCCAGATTATTGCGGCATGGCGTCGCGAGGAATAATCGCCCCGCGATGCTGAATAACGGTGCTTGCCGTCAGGTGCCCGCGTTTTGCGGCATCAGCGGCATCGCCACCGGTCAGACGTACCGCCAGATACCCGGCGCTGAAGGAGTCTCCCGCAGCGGTCGTATCGATAACCTTCTCTTTCGACAGTTTTACGGCCGGAACGTCGATGAGTTCTTCACCTGCGATGGAAACCAGGCAAGAATCTGCACCGCGTTTCACAACCACTTCCTGTACGCCAGCCGCGTGAGTACGGGCAATCACCTCGGCAACCGGTTTTTCACCCCACAGCGCGTCTTCATCATCCAGCGTCAGGAACGCGATATCGGTGCATTCCAGCATCTGCTGATACACCTGCTGGGTCTCTTCTTTACTGCTCCACAGACGTGGGCGGTAGTTATTGTCAAAAATGACCTTTCCACCGTTGGCACGGCATTCTTGCAGCAGCGACAGCAGCTTGTCACGACTTGCCGGGCTTAAAATAGCCAGGCTGATTCCGCTCAGATACAGATAGTCAAATGTCGCCAGTTCTTCGCAAATAGCGGCGGACTGTTCGCTCTCAAGCCAGAATTTTGCGGCGGCTTCATTACGCCAGTAATAGAAGGTGCGCTCGCCGGTGCTATCGGTTTCAATGTAATAGAGGCCCGGCAGGCGGTTTTCCATGCGTTGGGTTAATGAGGTATCCACATTTTCGCTCTGCCAGGATTCCAGCATTTGTTGGCTAAAACTGTCGGTACCCAGCGCAGTCACATAGTGTACGGAAAGTGCCGCAGCATCGACCTGACGGGCGATATAAACGGATGTATTCAACGTGTCGCCACCGAATCCGCGCTGAACGTCAGCGCCTTTCTGTGACAGCTCAATCATGCATTCGCCAATCACGGCAATCTTTCTGGACATAGTCGTAACCTGCTCTGAAAAAAATTAGCGTTAGTGTGCGCTGTGGGTGTTAAGTGGTCAACTATATTAAAACATCGTTCCATTATTTTTTTGAGCCAGCACGTGTTCTGCGTCGTTTTTTGCCGCTTAGTTTCTATTTTGCGTAGGGCTGAACGTAAAGTTCTTCGCCTGAGCGCCGATAACCTTTGACGAGTCCGGTCAGTCACACTCTTATTCACAGGACATCTCAGATGATAAAGCAGGTTACCCAGCAGCTAATTACGCTCGATGCGAGTATTGAAAACTTGCAGGAGAGACGCTATTGGCTGCAGTGCGAGCGTGCTTACACCTACCAACCGATTTATCAGACCAACGGACGGCTGATGGCCGTTGAGCTGCTGACCGTCGTGAGCCATCCTGAAAACCCCTCCCAACGTATCGCGCCAGACCGCTATTTCGCCGAAGTGGCCGTACGACATCGTGTAGATGTGGTGAAAGAGCAGCTTGTACAGCTTGAACAAAAAGGGGCGTTTTTCAAAGCCAACGATCTGCTGGCATCCGTGAATGTCGACGGGCCAACGCTGATTGCAATGCGCCAGGATCCCGAAATCCTGAAAATCATCGAATGTTTGCCGTGGCTGCGCTTTGAACTGGTGGAACATATCCGCTTGCCGAAGGGGTCGTCGTTCGCCTCAATGTGCGAGTTTGGCCCGCTCTGGCTGGATGATTTTGGTACCGGAATGGCAAACTTCTCGGCGCTGAGCGAAGTGAGTTACGACTATATCAAAGTGGCGCGGGATCTGTTTGTCATGCTGCGCCAGACGCCGGAGGGCCGCAATCTCTTTACGCTGCTGTTACAGCTGATGAACCGCTATTGCCGCGGTGTGATTGTCGAAGGCGTTGAAACGCTGGAAGAGTGGCGTGATGTGCAAAACTCACCGGCTTTCGCTGCGCAAGGCTATTTTCTCTCTCGTCCAGTGCCTCTGGATACCCTTGAAGACGTAATTCTGTCGCTTTGATAAGGATGTAGAGCGCCTCCTTTCCTCTGCTGGACTATCTTTAGGACAGGCAAGGAAGAAAGTAAGGAGGTTAAACATGACGAGAACAGGCAAAATAACCACTTCAGTAATAGGGGTTTTCTTGTTGTTGATCGTCGTACTCATCATCGTGATTGCGACATTTGACTGGAACCGGCTCAAACCGACCATCAACCAGAAAGTCTCTACAGAACTCAACCGTCCCTTCGCCATACGGGGTGACCTGGGCGTGGTTTGGGAACGCCAAAAACAGGAAACCGGCTGGCGTAGCTGGGTTCCGTGGCCGCATGTTCATGCTGAGGATATCATCCTCGGCAACCCGCCGGACATTCCTGACGTCACCATGGTGCATCTCCCGCGCGTTGAAGCCACGCTCGCCCCACTGGCATTGCTGACAAAAACCGTCTGGCTCCCGTGGATCAAGCTGGTAAAACCCGATGCACGGCTTATCCGCCTGTCGGAGAAAAATAATAACTGGACCTTTAACCTGGCAGGGGATGAAAACCGCGATCCCAATGCGCCGCCATCAGCCTGGTCCTTCCGGCTGGATAACATTCTGTTCGACCAAGGGCGCATCGCCATTAACGATAAGGTGACGAAGTCAGAGATTGAGATCCTGGTCGATCCGCTGGGTAAGCCGTTGCCCTTTAGCGAAGTGACTGGCGCAAAAAGTAAAGAGAGCAACGCCCACATTGAGGACTACGTGTTTGGTCTGAAAGCGCAAGGCCGATATAACGGCGAACCGCTAAGCGGTCGCGGGAAGATAGGCGGAATGCTGGCGCTGCGCGGTGAAGGAACTCCTTTCCCGATTCAGGCTGATTTCCGTTCGGGTAATACGCGTGTGGCGTTTATGGGTACGATAAACGATCCGATGAATATGGGCGGGGCGGATCTGCGGCTTAAATTCTCGGGAGATTCGCTAGGGGATTTGTACGATTTGACCGGCGTGCTGCTCCCGGATACGCCGCCGTTTGAAACCGACGGACATCTGGTCGCGAAAATTGACCCGGAAAAATCCTCTGTTTTTGATTACCGCGATTTTAATGGCCGAATTGGCGACAGCGATATTCACGGAACGCTGGCCTATACCACCGGCAAGCCGCGCCCAATGCTGAAAGGGGATGTTGAGTCACGCCAACTAAGGCTGGCTGATTTGGGGCCGCTGATCGGTGTGGATTCAGGCAAAGGGGCGGAGCGGGCCAAACAATCTGAACAGCGCAAAGGTGAGAAGAGCGTCCAGCCCGCGGATAAGGTCTTGCCGTATGACCGTTTTGAAACCGACAAATGGAACGTGATGGACGCTGACGTACGTTTCAAAGGACGGCGTATTGAGCACGGCAGCAGTCTGCCGATCAGCGATCTCTCCACCCATATCATCCTGAAAAATGCCGACCTGCGCCTGCAGCCGCTGAAATTTGGCCTCGCGGGAGGCAGCATTGTCTCCAGCATCCATCTGGAAGGAGATAAAAAGCCGATGCGGGGGCAGGCGGACATCCAGGCTCGCCGCCTGAAGCTAAAAGCGCTGATGCCGGATGTGGAGCTGATGCAGAAAACGCTCGGTGAAATGAACGGTGACGCCAGGTTTAGCGGGAGCGGAAACTCGGTAGCGGCGCTGCTTGGTAACAGCAATGGCAACCTGAAGCTGCTGATGAACGACGGTTTGATCAGCCGGAATCTGATGGAAATTGTTGGCTTGAATCTGGGCAACTATCTTGTTGGACAGATATTTGGTGATGACGAGGTACGGGTAAACTGCGCGGCGGCGAATCTGGATATTGTTAACGGCGTAGCCCGCCCGCAGATTTTTGCCTTCGACACGGAAAACGCGGTCATTAATGTCACTGGTACGGCGAGTTTTGCGTCGGAGCAACTGGATTTAACCATCGATCCGGAGAGCAAAGGCATTCGTATTATTACCCTGCGTTCGCCGCTGTATGTTCGCGGCACCTTTAAGAATCCTCAGGCCGGTGTGAAGGCCGGGCCGCTGATTGCGCGCGGTGCGGTTGCTGCCGCGCTGGCAACGTTAGTGACGCCCGCGGCGGCCTTGCTGGCGCTGATTTCACCTTCTGAAGGAGACGCTAATCAATGCCGGACCATTTTGTCGCAAATGAAGAAGTGATTTTTGCCGTTGTCGGATGGCGCTAACGCTTCGCTTCTGCGGCCTACATTTCATGCTCAACGTAGGCCGCAGACGGTGGTTACAGCCAAAAAATCACAATGACTGATGGCGGGTTTCGTGGGTTAACAGCAGCGCAATCAGCGTTAACGCCGCCATTGATGCCAGATACGTACCGACCGCCGCCAGGCCGTAATTCGCCTGCAGCCATGCGGCAATGTAAGGGGCAACGGAAGCACCAAGAATCGACGAAACGTTGTACGAGAACGACGCCCCCGTGTAGCGCACTTCGGTCGGGAACAGCTCCGGCAGTAGCGCGCCCATCGGACCAAATGTCAAACCCATCAGGCTCAAACCAAGCAACAGGAAGGCGAACACCAGCACCGGATTGCCAGAGCCGAGCAGCGGTTTAAAGGCAAACAGCGCAAACAGAATAATAAGCGTGGTGATGATGAGCATGCTCTTGCGACGACCAAACGCATCGGCCAGCAGGCCCGCCACCGGCACCATGACGCCAAAGCCAATAACCGCCATCATCAGCATCCACAACACTTCATTACGCGGCAGGCCAAGCCCTACAGGCGCCGCGGCGGTGCTGAACGTCATGGAATAGACGGTCATGATATAGAACAGCGTATAGGTCGCCAGCATGATGAACGTGCCGAGGATCGTCACGCGGACATGTTTTGTCAGCAGGGTACCCAGCGGGATTTTCACCTGTTTTTTCGCCGCAGCCACTTTGGCAAAGACCGGGGATTCATGCAGCGAAACGCGAACGTACAGACCGATAATCACCAGCACCGCAGAGAAGATGAACGGTACGCGCCAGCCCCAGCTCATAAACTGCTCATCAGTCAGCAGCCAGGAGAGCAGCAGGAAAGTGCCGTTGGCGAAGAAGAAGCCGATAGGTGCGCCCAACTGCGGGAATGATCCGTACAGCGCGCGTTTACGCGGCGGTGCGTTTTCCGTCGCCAGTAACGCCGCGCCGCCCCATTCACCGCCCAGTCCTAAACCCTGACCAAAACGCGCCAGCGCCAGCAGCAGCGGGGCGAAAATACCGATAGTTTCATAGCCCGGCAGCAGGCCAATGACAACCGTCGAGATCCCCATAGTGAGCAGTGAGGCAACCAGCGTGACTTTACGCCCTACGCGATCGCCAAAATGCCCGAACACAGCAGAACCGATAGGTCGTGCCACAAAGGCGATAGCAAAGGTGGCAAGGGACTGCAGCGTTGCCGCGGTCGGATCCCCCTGCGGGAAGAAGATATGGGGGAACACGATCACCGCGGCGGTGGCGTAGATATAGAAGTCGAAGAACTCAATGGCAGTGCCAATGAGTGAGGCGACGACGACTTTATTGCGCGAGTTGACCGGGGTGTGTTCCTGTTCGTTGTCGAGCGTTGTGGCTGTTGCTTGCATAATATTTTCTTATTTTGGGTCGAACGAAAGGTCATATTACGCACAGCAAAAGAGACATTTCAATCTGTAACAAACCTTGCTATCGGTCAAAAATAGAGCAAAAAGGGGATAATTTTTAGGCTGGAGATTTCACTTCCATGAAATGCTTCACATAATTTAAAACTTGGATGATAAAACTGGTTTTTGGTTAAACAAAAGTTACGGGCTGGATTTTAATTCTGATAATGCGCAGGATTTCGACGTAAGCATTGGGTTGGCCGGATAAGCGCAGCGTTATCCGGCAGTTAACAAAGATTAGCGGTGGGTTTTCCCCGGCATACGCGGGTCGTCTTTGTACTCCGCTGTGGCAATCCAGGCAGCGCAAAACAGAGTCAGACGGGCGAAGAAGTAGAAGAACGCCATCAGTCCAAGTACGGAACCAAACGCCGCGCCTGACGGCGATTGCACCAGTGATGGCAGCGTGTACGTCATGATCATTTTGATGACTTCAAACCCCAGTGCCGCGATAAACGTGCCGCGAATGAGCGCTTTTTTGCGCGGTCGGTGACGCGGTAGCCGCCAGAAAATCCAGAAGAACAGCAAGTAGTTGGCGAAAATAGAGATGGTCAGGCCGATCAGTCGCCAGGCGGGCTTCAGCCATTCGATGCCGTCGAGATACAGCGCAGAGATAATCATCTGCTGGGCCGAACCGGCGATGGAGGTAATGGACAGCGTAACAATCAGCGCAATCAGTAAGCCAATCAATGAGACAAAATCACGCAGATATTTGACCCAAATTTTTTCCTGATCCTGTGGGGTCCGCTCCCAGACATCCCGCGACTGGGCACGAATAGCTTCGCGCAGGTTTCCCATCCAGTTAATTCCGGAATAGAGCGCGATGGCAAGACCCACCAGACCGACGGTGGTGCGTTGCTGAACGGCGGTATTGATGGTGTTTTTCAGCGTGGAGGCGAGCGTCGGATCGCTGACGTTGAGCAGGATTTTGCTGAAGATATCCTGCAACAGCGTAGGGTGCGAAGCGAGAATAAAACCCGCGGCGGCAAACGACACCATCAGGATAGGGATCATCGACAGAAACGAGAAGTAGGTAATGGCGGCGCCAAACTGATTTCCCATACGATCGTTAAATCTCTCCGCGGCGCGAATCAGATGGGCAATCATGGGCTGGCGTTGAATTTTATCGGCGAAGGTCAGGGCGGTTTTCAGCGCCTGGTTGGTCTTACCGTTGGTTTCTGTCTTTTTACGCTCCAGGGTCTCAATTTTTGGGATTGGTGCGTGCTCAAGTTCCTGAATGGGGCGTTTAATCTCTTTTTCCTGCGTCATCAGGGCAGTAATCCTTGTTCTGTTCATTCTCAGGACAGTATAGCTTGTCAGTCCACATAGTCTTTCATCACGCCGGTCAGCCATTCCATAAACAGATGTACGCGGCGGGAGAGGTTACGGCGATGCGGATAGAGCAATGAAACCGGTAATGGTTCGGCGCGATATTGCGGCAATACTTCAATCAGCGTACCGGCGCGCAGGGCATCACGCACGCCCACGCGCGGTACCTGAATAATGCCCAGACCGGCAAGACATGCCGCATGATACGTTTCGGTACTGTTCACCGTCAGCATGCCGCCGGTTTTAACCCATTTAGAACCGTTGTCTGTCGCCACTTCAAAGCCTTGCGCACGCGTTCCCAAATTGACTGAGTAGTGCACCACCGCATGCGAGGCTAAATCCTCCAGGCTTTCCGGATAACCAAAGCGGGCGAGGTATTGCGGGCTGGCGCAGTTAATCTGCGTGAGTTTCCCCAGCGGGCGCGCAATCAGCCCTGAATCTTTCAGCGTTCCCACGCGTACCACACAGTCGAAGCCTTCGCGGATCAAGTCCACCAGGCGGTCGCTGCTGCTAAGTTCGAGCTCAAGCCCCGGATACTGATGCAAGAAGGCCGGTAAACGGGGCATCACCAGATTTCTCGCCACGCCAACCGGCATATCGACGCGCAGCTTGCCGCTGATGCTGGCCGGGTCGTGATGGAATAGCCCATCCAGTTCATCGAGATTGCTCAACAAATCTTTCGCTCGTTCGTAATAGATCATGCCGTCTTGCGTGAGCTGAACGCGGCGGGTTGTGCGGTGCAACAACTGTGTGCCCAGGTGATTTTCCAGGGCCTGGATTTGACGCGATACGCTACCTTTAGGAAGTCCGAGGGTGTCTGCCGCGCGCGAAAAGCTCTCCAGTTCTGCGACGCGGATGAACAACTGCATTGCGTGAATTTTATCCATTCTCATGCCCTATTGTTGTTCTAAATGAAACAGTAATGCGCAGTAAGCGGTATTTATTGTTTTTCTACCACCTAATAAGCTTTGTCTCAATCTTCACAACACCTGAAATGAGGTTTCTTATGACGCAACGTATCGCATTGGTGACCGGCGGCGGCCGTGGACTCGGTAAAAACGCGGCGCTAAAGCTGGCGAGTAAAGGCATTGGTGTCATCCTGACGTGGAACAGCAATGAAAAAGAAGCGCAGCAGGTTGTGGATGAAATTCGCCAATCTGGCGGTAAAGCTGCAGCATTACCGTTGAACGTCGGAAATATTTCCACTTTCCCTCAGTTTGTCCAACAGGTGCAGGAAACCCTACAAACGCACTGGCAAAGCGACACCTTTGATTATTTATTGAACAATGCCGGAGTTGGCATTAACGCACCGTATCCGGCGTTCACTGAGGCGCAATTTGACCAGCTTTTGGACATCCATTTTAAAGGACCTTTTTTCCTGACACAGAACCTGCTGGCGCTGATCAACAACGGCGGACGCATTCTTAATGTCTCGACCGGATTGTCGCGCTTTGCGCTACCGGGTTACAGCGCTTACGCTGCCATGAAAGGGGCGATGGAGGTGTTAACCCGTTACCAGGCGAAAGAGCTGGGAGAGCGCGGCATTACGGCGAATATTATTGCGCCAGGGGCAATCGAGACGGATTTTAGCGGCGGAAACGTGCGGGATAATGCGCAATTGAATGCCTACATTGCATCGCAGACGGCGCTGGGGCGTGTTGGGTTACCGGACGATATTGGCGACGCCATTGCTGCGTTGCTCAGCGATGAGCTGGCCTGGATGACGGCACAGCGTATCGAAGTCTCTGGCGGGATGTTCCTGTAATCGACCGCCTCTTACTTAGCCTTTTGAGCAATAGAAAACTGGCGCGCTATCAGAGGTCAAAATATAGCTGATGGCGTTTGCCGGTATTATTTGGAATCTGATACCGCAATCGCGGTGCTGAAAGAGATCGGGGATAAACGTTCTGAAGAGTTCATTCTTCTTCGGGAGTGGATTTGTTGCATCAGAAACCATGATCACCTCCCCATTCTCATGCCCGAATGATCATTTAATGCGATATTTTGTTTTGTAACATATTTGTCTGTTATCTTGAGTTCCTTATTTTTAGCTAAGAATATAAACTCCGGATTATTAATATTAGTAATCCAGGTTTGAACATCAAATATTGAGGATTTTCTGAATATTTGACCCCGATTTTGATCCTTTGTGTGATTCTTTGGTTTCAGCTGTAACTATTTATAACGTCTGCTTCTTTCTTCTCCGTCTATCGGTAAAATAGCCTCCGCCAAATGGTGACTTCATATTTTGCCCCTCGGATAATACCCTTCCGCGTGTTAAGGCTAATATCTTATTCAGACGGAGATAAATAATGCAGTTAATAATGTTTGACAGGCAGTCAATATTTATTCATGGAATGAATGTAATTTTGCAAGAGCGTATTCCAGGAGTGAATGTTCAGGGTGTCAGTCAGGCAGATGATCTTTGGCGGACGCTGGAAGACAATCCTGATGCACTGGTAATGCTGGATGGAGATTTTGACGCTGAGTTCTGCCGTAGCTTGCTGCAACAGATAGCAGCGCGCTTTGCGAAGGTAAAAGTGCTGGTAACCGCAACGGACTGCCGTAAAAAATGGCTACAGGAAGTCACGCAATTAAACGTGCTGGCCATTGTTCCGCGCGATTCTGATGCGGAAACCTTCACGCTGGCACTCAATAGCGTCGCGATAGGTATGATGTTTATCCCCAGAGATTGCATCACAGCGACCGAATGTGGCGGGCAAAATATCAGATTGCTCAGCGCGCGTCAGCGGGAGATTCTGACGATGCTGGCCGCCGGAGAATCTAATAAACAAATTGGTCGATTATTAAATATCAGCACTGGAACGGTAAAAGCCCATCTTGAATCGCTGTATCAGCGCCTGGAGGTAAAAAACCGTACGCAGGCGGCAATGATGCTAAACGACACCCTATAATGGGAAAATATTTCACAGTCAGACTGTTTCTGGCTGTGAAATAGCCCACGGCCAGAATTCAGCAGTGCAAAACCGGCTAATCCCCACGCTGAGCATCCATGCAATTAACGCTTCCTGTTGAAACCGATCTTGTATTTGCGGCATTTCCTTATGGATGAATGCCTCGCAGATATTTATATCCGCGAGCAGCAATGTTTCGGCTTGCATCAGCATAATTGGGGCATCAAAGGATTCATCTGCGGTGATTTCGTGCCCGTAGCCAATGACCCAGATCCCCTTTTTGTCCTGATACTTTTCCAGCGACAGGCCCTGCCATTGCTTAATAAATGCGATACAGGCGGGCGTGAAATGCGTCGAATGCAGCGGCATAATAATCTCTGTACAAAGAGACCTATTTTAAGAAACACACCCCGTTACGCCAGCCGCCATCCAGCCATTTTTTACAGCAAAACGCCTGATGGCGCGGGTGGCTGATATTCCTGTTTTAACAGGCCGAAAATCCAGTCATCATGCCAGGTTTGATGTAGCCAGTAGCTTTCTCGCAGCGTGCCTTCGAGAATGAACCCGACCTTTTCCAGTAGACGCCGTGAGGCATCGTTTCCTGCGGTGACGCAGGCCGTCAGTCGGCGTAGTCCTCCGGCGGTAAACGCATACTCGCAAACGGCATGCAGGGATTCAGCGCCATAACCTTTTCCCTGCGCCTCGGGAGTAAGCAGAAAGCCGACCTCGGCACATTCATTTTTATCCTGAATATATCCGGTTACCCCAAGCGGTACGCCCGATGCCTTATCGCACAGGACCAGGCACAGCCAGTGTGGACTGCCGGGAGACCATTCAGGCAAGCGGGAGTCAAAGACTGTCCGTATCTCCTCTTCGGTACGCGAGTCAGCGACAAAGCGCATCACATCTGCGTTCTGCTGTAACGTTAAGAAAAACGCCCAGTCGTCATGTGTGAGCGGGCGGCAGATCAAACGCGAGGTTTTCAGTACAGGCACAGGCTTATCTCCAGAATAATTTTCAATGATTGTGTGGAAGTCACTGTAAAACATATTTATTTGCTATATGAATGTGTTTTAGTCTGTGGCGGCACAGCGCTGCATTTAAAAAAGATAACTACACACCATTGTGAGGCCGCACTTTTTGGGTCCTTTTAGGGAAGATAATGACCAATAGCGCGTTACAGGCGACATGTACACCCTTCGAACATTGTTTGGGGATAATCCGGCAGGCCTCGGTAGAAATTTTGCTGATGCTTGGCGTGCGCGTCGCAGAGGGTAAAGATCCACGCTGGTTTCTCGAGCAGCTTGACCAGGCGCGATTGAATCTGGGAGGTTGGGGCGTTGTCGCCAGGCGGTTGCAGATGAATGACGCGCAATTGAGTCAGTTCACGTTGCGGCTACGCCATCTTCAGCAGAGCG
Organism: Citrobacter sp. 506; assembly: GCF_050434985.1. Taxonomy (NCBI): domain Bacteria; kingdom Pseudomonadati; phylum Pseudomonadota; class Gammaproteobacteria; order Enterobacterales; family Enterobacteriaceae; genus Citrobacter; species Citrobacter sp. 506. Next base: position 166,523 of record NZ_JBNDJN010000005.1, on the reverse strand, counting down.
TGCCGCAATATGAAAATGGCCAGGACGTCAGTGAAAACCAGCTGATTTCTGCGCTGCGCTTTGTCGCTTCTCTGGAACAGTTGCGCCAGCAACAGCCCCTCCTGAAGTATCCAACCGAGATTGAACGTGCAGAGCCGGATGCGCAGATGCGGGCGCAGCGTCAGCTTCGCGCAATAGAATTAACCCTCAAATCCCTGATTGCGCGGGTATGGCCGGATCAACATCCGCTCAACAGCTTCCTGAAACAGCACTTTGGCGGTGAACGTCTGCGTCGCTGGTTAAAGCTGGGCGAAAGTCGGGACGCGCTGGACGGCATGATGTTTAGCGAACTGGCGCTGATGGTTGTCGATAAGAAGTTATTCGTTCGGCATTTTAGCGAGATTTTTAACGATACCTCGGTGCTCATGTCGTTTGTTGAGCCACGTATCACGCTGAGGATGTTCCTGGATGACTGCCGCGTGGCCCGTAACTGCGTTATCGCGCAGCAACCGCTAACCTCAGTACAACTGCTGTTGCTGGATTGCCAGTACCGACAGATTACTCACCCTGTGCAGCGGGCATTTGAAGAACGGCGTACGCGCATTAATCCTGCGTCGTATATGGAGTCCGATGAGGCGACGGTTCGCCAGTTTTGGGAAAACGCAAAGCAAAAAGACGAGCAGGCAGGGGGCGATAAACAGGAAATCGCAGACAGTATCGATCCGCCGGAGAAGCGGGCCAGGCGCACGGCGGAAGAACGTGAACAGCTGATTTCCGGCATGTTGTGGGTAGCGGTCGGCGTGATGGTGCTGGTGATTTCGCTGGGCGCGTTCTGGTTATTCACTTCGCCAGCGCCACAAGCGTCTTCCGGGCTATCCGTTGAAATCGTGCAGGAGGAGCCACGGCGTGATGCCCCTGGTGCGCGGGAGTCGGTGACCCGAATGGGCATCACCTGGGATGCCTTTAACATGCGCGCGGCTATCGAGCGCAACGACACCCGTGTGACGTCACTTTTCCTGCAGGGCGGGATGGACTGGAAGCTGGCGTGGACGGAGCAGGCATTCTCGGCAGGCAATACCGAGGTGTTGAGGCTGCTGCTGCGTTACCCTTCGCAGATGAGTGAGAGTAAGCCATGTCGGCAGTTTATGACCACGGTCAGCCATGCGATGGCGAATGGGGCGTCACTCACATCGCTGCATAAAAGCTATCTGCAAAGTTTTTGTTCGGTGCCGGCGGTTGTCGCGCGTCAGCAGTATGACCTTGAACAGGCCGAGCTACGCGTTCGCGCGCAGCCAAGCCCAGAGAACAAGAAATGGCAGAAAATTCACGCCGAACTGTACGATGCGATTAACTGACGGTCTGATAATTCAGACCGTCAGCTGCTAGGGTTCGCCATACAGACCGATGAGTCGGCGCACCACGCCATTGGTCCAGCCAAAGCCGTCCTGCAACGGATATTCTCCGCCGCCGCCTTCACGCGGCGCGGCGTCGGCGATGTGGTATTTTTCGATAAGCTTGTGGTGTTCCTGATAAAAGAGATTCACCGTTTTCAACCAGTTACGGGCAATTTCATCCCCGAGATGGTCGTCGCCGTAAAGTTTAAAACCCTGGATCGCCATCCACTGCAGCGGCGCCCAGCCGTTGGGTTTATCCCATTGCTCACCCGTTTCATGCTCTGTGGCTAAAATCCCTCCGGGGGTTAGCAGGCGACTGCGGACCGCATTGGCAAGTCGGTCGGCTTGTTCATGCGTTGCCATGCCGACATACAGCGGCACAATACTGGCGGCAGAGAACAGGGCCATTTGTTCGCGCCGCCAGTCGTAATCGCGATAGCAGCCGTTTTCATCGTCCCAGAGATAGCGATTCACCGCATCGCGGCGGTCATTGGCTTTCTGGCGAAACTGCGCTTCAGTTTCTTTGTCGCCTTTCAGTGCGGAAATATTGGCGATAGTGCTTTCCAGCTTGTAGAGGAACGCGTTCAGGTCAATAGGGATGAACTGAGTGGTGCGTATGCTGGCAAGACGGCCTGCATCGCGTAGCCAGCGCGAGGAGTAATCCCAGCCGGAGGCCGCGCCCGCGCGCAAATCCCGATACACTTCATTGGGTGGGCGACCCGAATGCTTGGCGGTCTCGACGTCTTCAAGCCACGACTCATCGCGTGGCGTATCACGATCGTCCCAATAGCGGTTGAGCAGGGAGCCGTCCGACATTCTGATCACGTGACGGTAGGCCTGGTTGAGTACCAGGGAATCTGCGCCATCCATCCAGAACGCGTACTCCATTTTTAGATGATCAAGGTAACGACGTGCGCCGCGTACGCCATCCTCTTCAAACAGTTCGACCATTAGCGCAAAGACCGGCGGCTGCGAGCGACTCAGGTAGTAAGTACGGTTACCGTTCGGGATGTGACCATAGTTTTCAATCATCCAGGCAAAGTTATCCGCCATACATTTCAGCAGATCTTCGCGACCGCTCTCCGCCAGACCCAGCATGGTGAAGTAGGAATCCCAGTAGTAGGTTTCACTAAAACGCCCGCCGGGCACAATATATGACTGCGGTAACGCCAGCAGCGAGGACCAGGGAATGTGATCCTGTGGTTCGCGCGTCAGCACCGGCCACAGTTGATCGATATGCTCTTTCAGCGAATTTGCCGGGTCAGAAACATATTCACTGGAGGGCGTTTCCGGGAGCCAGAAGTGGTTCTCGACGAAGCGTCGCAGATCAAAGTCGCGGTGGCGTTTAACCTTGCGATAGCGGATCAAAATATCCAGCGGATCCATTTTCGGCGCACAGTCGGGGAAGGTTTTGCTATCGGCAAACAGTTTCGACGACTGAACGTGTTCGAACAGCTCGAGGTAACGATCGGCGGGAGTTAACGCATCTGAGGCGGGTAACCCTTCAATCATCTCTGGTTCAGGCTCCGCCTCAATCATTTCATCCAGCTTTAACTCGCACGGATCCATTTCATAAAGCAGATCGATGTCGATCGTCATTTCTTCAGAAGGGGCGTGGGGTAGTTTCTGGTTGAGCATAATGCGAAAGACCTCCGATGGACGTTGAAAGATTAAGGCTATTGCCCGCTCGTCAATTAAGCGTAGACATTCGCTTCGGTATCTGGTGAGTAAAGCGTGCGGTCGATCACATTTTAGTGCTGCGCAATATCCAAAAAGTAAATCTATCCCAATGAAAATAATGCAGAATTCCGAATTCTGCACAACCTGAGGATATTCCATTTTCAGAACATTCGATTGCAACGAGGTGTGAACACAACCTGGTAACGTTTAACTCTATAATAGGCACAGGCTATTCTATCGATAGTTCTCCTCCATGTAATTGCTTGATACTTATCAAAATAGTAATCCCCTCATTTCCTATGATGGTCAGGTCTGACAAAGACTGTCTATTAATTATTCTAATTTTCTGGGTCACAATAACTCACAACGGTGAGGGTAAAATAATGAAAATCATTACCCGTCTTACCGTGATTGCCATAGCTGGCGTCGCGATTTGTTATTTTGGATTATCCGGTTATGTGTGGTATCACGATAATCAACGGAGTAAACAGGCTGATGTTCAGGCCTCTACGCTGGAAGAAAATAATAAAGTACTAGGGTTCTTACGTGAAAAAGGATGCGATTATTGTCACACTCCTTCGGCTGAATTACCTTTCTATTCTTCTTTTCCCGTCGCTAAGCAGTTGATGAATTACGATATTCAACTGGGATACAAATCATTCAATCTGGAGGCCGTTCGTGCGGCGCTGGTCGCGGATAAACCCGTTTCGCAAAGCGATCTGAATAAAATTGAGTGGGTGATGCAGTACGAGACCATGCCGCCGACGCGTTATACCGCACTGCACTGGGCTGGCAAAGTAAGCGATACGGAGCGAGCAGAGATCCTGGGCTGGATTGCGAAACAGCGTGAGCAGTACTACGCCAGTAACGATACTGCCACGCAGCATCGTAATGAACCTGTACAGCCGATACCGGAAAGCATCCCGACCGATGCCCGCAAAGTAGCGCTTGGTTTTACGCTTTACCATGACCCGCGTATTTCCGGCGACAGCACGATTTCTTGTGCGCACTGTCACGCCCTGAATGCGGGCGGCGTGGATGGCCGGAAAACGTCAATCGGTGTAGGCGGCGCGGTTGGCCCTATCAATGCGCCAACGGTATTTAACTCGGTCTTTAACGTTGAGCAATTCTGGGATGGCCGTGCGCCAACACTGCAGGCGCAGGCCGGTGGCCCACCGTTGAACCCTATCGAAATGGCGTCAAAATCCTGGGATGAAATTATCCAGAAACTGGACAAGGATCCGCAACTTAAGCAAGAGTTCATTGCCGTTTATCCGCAGGGATTCAGTGGGGATAATATTACCGATGCGATTGCTGAGTTTGAGAAAACGCTGATTACGCCAAATTCGCCGTTTGATAAATGGCTGCGTGGTGATGAAGCGGCCTTAACCGCTCAGCAAAAACATGGCTATCAGTTGTTTAAAGATAATAAGTGCGCGACCTGTCATGGCGGTATTATTTTAGGCGGACGTTCATTTGAGCCATTGGGTTTGAAAAAGGACTTTAATTTCGGCGAGGTCACTGCTGCAGATATTGGCCGCATGAACGTCACCAATGAATTACGTGACAAGCTGCGTCAGAAAGTCCCTGGATTGCGTAACGTTGCGCTGACTGCGCCTTATTTCCATCGCGGTGATGTGCCTACGCTCGACGGCGCGGTAAAACTGATGCTGCGTTATCAGGTGGGTAAAGAACTGCCGCAGGAAGATATCGACGATATCGTGGCATTCCTCGAAAGCCTTAATGGGGTATATACACCGTATATGCAGGGTAAATAATTTCTCTGTGGTCCAGATTCGGACGTAAAAAAACCGACTTCACGTCGGTTTTTTTACGCTTCAGCCCGAGTTGGTGGTTCTGGCCGAAGTGAGAGTTCCATCATCTAACACTGGGACATGCGCCGTGACAGGCAATGGATGAGTAAGCGGATGCATTCTCACTCCATCTGATGGAGAAAACGGGTGATTGATAAAGCAATCATCGTTCTGGGAGCGTTAATCGCGTTGCTGGAGCTGATCCGCTATCTGCTGCAACTGCTGAACTGATAGCGGAAACGTAACTAAGGGCAAAGAGCTAACCCCTCTTTGCCCTTTAACATTCCTGAAGCGCGATTAACGCATGGTCACGAACTCTTCAGATGCCGTTGGGTGAATGGCAACGGTGTTATCAAAGTCTTTCTTGGTTGCGCCCATTTTCAGAGCGACCGCGAAGCCTTGCAGCATTTCATCCATCCCAAAACCAATGCCATGAATACCGACAATCTTCTCTTCCGGACCGACGCAAACCAGCTTCATGCGGCACGGCTGACGGTGGGTGGTGACAGCGGTATACATCGCGGTAAACGATGATTTATACACTTTCACCTGATCATCGCCGTGCTGTTCGCGAGCCTGCTGCTCGGTCAGGCCCACGGTACCAATAGGCGGATGGCTGAAGACCACGGTCGGGATGTTGCTGTAGTCCAGATGCTCGTCCGGCTTGTTGTTAAACAGACGCTCGGACAGACGGCGGCCCGCGGCAACGGCAACCGGCGTCAGCTCAACGGCCCCGGTGTTATCGCCGACGGCATAAATACCCGGCACGCTGGTGTTCTGGAATTTATCAACGACGATGTAGCCTTTTTCGTTGGTTTTCACGCCAGTAACCGCCAGGTTGAAGTTGTCGGTGGCAGGTTCACGACCGATCGCCCAAATCAGGCAATCTACCGTTTCGCTACGACCATCTTCCAGTTGCAGGGTCAGGCTGCCATCAGCGTTTTTAACGACCGCTTTTGGTATCGCGTGAGTATGCAGAGTCGGGCCTTCGGCGTTCATCACCTCAACCAGCGTGTCGACGATCATTGGGTCGAAGCTGCGCAGCGGCGCGTGTTTACGCACGAACAGATGCGTTTCTGCGCCCAGACCGTTAATTACGCCCGCCAGTTCAACGGCGATGTAGCCTGCGCCAACAACGGCCACGCGTTTTGGCAGCGCGGGCAGCTCAAAGAAACCGTCGGAGTCGATACCGTATTCCACACCCGGAATGCTCGGATGGCTCGGGCGACCACCGGTAGCAATCAAAATATGATCGGCAGTAATGGTTTCACCGTTCACTTCAATGGTTTTGGCATCCACAAAGCGGGCAAAGCCTTTAATCACATCGACATTATTTTTGCCCAGCACGTTGTCGTACGAGGTATGAATGCGATCAATATAAGCGGTGCGCGTGGCGATCAGTTTATCCCAATCGAACTTATTGATGGTGGTGTCGAAACCGTAATCCGGCCCGTACATGTGGATTGCTTCGCGGACCTGTGCGGCATGCCACATCACTTTTTTCGGTACGCAGCCAACGTTAACGCAGGTGCCCCCTAGCTCTTTGGCTTCAATCAGCGCGCATTTCTGGCCGTACATTGCTGCACGGTTAATGGAGGCAATACCGCCGCTGCCGCCGCCAATAGCGATGTAATCATAGTGCTTGGTCATGACCGCTCCTTCATGTTCATTGTAGGGCGGAGAAGCGTTACGCCATCCGCCAAAATATTCGCGATTGTATACCTGAAATTAAAAGGTTCCACCGATGACTGCGATTACTCCGGCACGATCCAGCTTACCGACGTATGACCGGTTCCTGCCGGAACCAGTTTGCTGTGCAACCACGGCAGGACACTGTTCATCTGCTGCTCCAGCTTCCACGGCGGGTTTATTACAATCATGCCGGACGCCGTCATGCCGCGCTGATCGCTGTCCGGACGCACCGCCAGCTCAATCTGCAGAATTTTGCGGATACCGGTGTCTTCCAGGTCGTGGATCATGCGTTTGATTTGCTGGCGCAGAACTACCGGATACCACAGCGCATAGGTGCCGGTTGCGAAACGCTTATAGCCTTCGTTAATACCGGTCACCACCGCCTGGTAGTCGCTTTTGATTTCGTAGGGGGGATCGATAAGGATCAGCCCGCGACGGGAAACCGGCGGTAATTTTGCTTTTAGCTGCTGATAACCATCGGCTTTGGCCACGCGTGCGCGCTCATCTTTCTGGAATTCGCCGCGCAGCAAAGGAAAGTCGCTCGGGTGCAGTTCCGTTAATTGCAGGCTGTCCTGTTCTCGCAGCAGCTGGCGAGCAATTAACGGAGAGCCGGGGTAGTAGCGCAACTGGCCGCTACGGTTGAAGTGCTTCACCACGCCAATGTAGGGTTCCAGTTCGGCAGGCAAATCGTCCTGCTGCCAGATACGGGCGATCCCTTCCAGATATTCACCGGTACGTTCGGCATGCTCACTGCTCAGCTGATAACGGCCTGCGCCAGCATGGGTATCCAGATAGAGAAACGGTTTTTCTTTCTCTTTAAGCGATTCGATGATCAGGCTCTGGACGGTGTGTTTAAGGACGTCGGCGTGGTTGCCAGCGTGATAACTGTGGCGATAACTCAGCATGGGTAAACGTGTTCCAGGTTATAAACGTAGGCCCGAAAACAGCGCAATATCGGGCGAAAATAAAGCGTATCGCCACAGTATACAGAAAAGTCGTCACTGCCGCGAAAGCGCAACGCCTGGCATTGAAATCCTCTACACTTAACCCCATTGTACAAATTAATATGCACAGCGCCGGATACGCGCTTCATTCACTCTTTTCAACAGGACCGCGCTAATGACCAATCCATTGCTGACCCCCTTCGAACTGCCGCCATTTTCTAAAATTCAGCCTGAGCACGTCGTGCCTGCCGTGACTAAGGCGCTGAACGATTGCCGCGAAAACGTTGAGCGAGTGGTTGCGCAGGGCGCGCCGTACACCTGGGAAAATCTTTGCCAGCCGTTGGCGGAAGTTGACGATGTGCTGGGGCGTATTTTCTCTCCGGTTAGCCACCTGAACTCGGTGAAAAACAGCCCGGAATTGCGCGAAGCCTACGAACAAACGCTGCCGCTGCTGTCTGAATACAGCACCTGGGTTGGGCAACATGAAGGTCTGTACAAAGCGTACCGCGACTTGCGTGACGGTGATCATTACGCCACCCTGAACACCGCACAGAAAAAAGCGGTCGATAACGCGCTGCGCGATTTTGAGCTTTCTGGTATTGGTCTGCCGAAGGAAAAACAGCTGCGCTATGGTGAGATTGCCACCCGCCTGTCTGAGCTGGGCAATCTCTACAGCAATAACGTCCTCGATGCCACGATGGGCTGGACTAAGCTGGTGACTGATGAAGCGGAACTCTCCGGCATGCCGGAAAGCGCGCTGGCGGCTGCAAAAGCCCAGGCTGATGCTAAACAGCAGGAAGGCTACCTGTTAACGCTGGATATCCCAAGCTACCTGCCGGTGATGACCTACTGTGATAACCAGGGGCTGCGTGAGGAGATGTATCGCGCTTACTCCACTCGCGCGTCTGACCAGGGGCCAAACGCTGGTAAATGGGACAACAGCCCGATAATGGAAGAGATCCTCGCGCTGCGCCACGAGCTGGCACAGCTGCTGGGCTTTGAAAGCTACGCTTTTAAATCTCTGTCCACCAAAATGGCGGAAAACCCGCAGCAGGTACTCGACTTCCTTACCGACCTGGCGAAACGTGCCCGTCCTCAGGGCGAGAAAGAGCTGGCTCAACTGCGCGCCTTCGCGAAAGCGGAATTTGGTGTCGATGAGCTGCAGCCGTGGGATATCGCTTACTACAGCGAGAAACAAAAACAGCACCTCTATAGCATCAGCGACGAGCAGCTGCGTCCATACTTCCCGGAAAACAAAGCCGTTAACGGCCTGTTTGAAGTGGTTAAACGTATTTACGGCATTACCGCTAAAGAGCGCACTGATGTTGACGTCTGGCACCCGGAAGTACGTTTCTTCGAACTGTATGACGAAAACAACGAACTGCGCGGCAGTTTCTATCTTGACCTGTATGCCCGTGAACATAAACGTGGCGGGGCGTGGATGGACGACTGCGTCGGCCAGATGCGTAAAGCCGACGGTACGCTGCAAAAGCCTGTTGCCTACCTGACCTGTAACTTTAACCGCCCGGTGAACGGCAAACCCGCGCTGTTTACCCACGATGAAGTGATCACCCTGTTCCACGAGTTCGGCCACGGTCTGCACCATATGCTGACCCGTATCGAAACTGCCGGTGTTTCAGGTATCAACGGCGTGCCGTGGGATGCGGTCGAACTGCCGAGCCAGTTTATGGAAAACTGGTGCTGGGAGCCCGAAGCGCTGGCATTTATCTCTGGTCACTTTGAGACCGGTGAGCCGCTGCCCAAGGAGTTGCTGGATAAAATGCTGGCGGCGAAAAATTACCAGGCGGCGCTGTTTATTCTGCGTCAACTGGAGTTTGGCCTGTTTGATTTCCGTCTGCACGCGGAGTTTAACCCACAGCAAGGGGCGAAAATCCTCGAAACGCTGGCGGAAATTAAAAAGCAGGTCGCCGTGGTGCAGGGCCCAACGTGGGGCCGCTTCCCGCATGCCTTCAGCCACATTTTTGCTGGTGGCTATGCGGCGGGTTACTACAGCTACCTGTGGGCCGACGTGCTGGCGGCGGATGCATTCTCTCGCTTTGAAGATGAAGGGATTTTCAACCGTCAAACCGGACAATCGTTCCTCGATAACATTCTCACCCGTGGTGGTTCTGAAGAGCCGATGGAACTGTTCAAGCGCTTCCGTGGCCGTGAGCCGCAACTGGATGCAATGCTGGAGCATTACGGGATTAAAGGCTGATTATTCACGTGAAAATCTGCTTAGTAGATGAAACAGGCGCCGGAGACGGCGCCTTATCTGTTCTTGCCGCCCGCTGGAATCTTACGCACGATGAAGATAACCTGATGGCGCTGGTGATGACACCGGAACATCTGGAACTGCGTAAACGTGATGAGCCCAAACTCGGCGGTATCTTCGTGGATTTCGTTGGCGGTGCGATGGCCCATCGGCGCAAATTTGGCGGTGGTCGCGGCGAAGCGGTGGCGAAGGCGGTTGGCATTAAAGGCGATTACCTGCCGGATGTGGTTGATGCGACTGCAGGGCTGGGGCGCGATGCGTTTGTGCTGGCCTCAGTAGGCTGCCGCGTGCGAATGCTGGAACGTAACCCGGTCGTGGCGGCGCTGTTGGATGATGGCCTGGCGCGAGGGTATGCTGACCCGGAAATCGGTCCGTGGCTGCAGGAACGTTTACAACTGATCCACGCCTCAAGCCTGACGGCGTTAACCGATATCACCCCGCGTCCGCAGGTGGTGTACCTCGACCCGATGTTCCCGCATAAGCAGAAAAGCGCGCTGGTGAAAAAAGAGATGCGGGTGTTTCAGTCGTTGGTGGGGCCGGACCTGGATGCGGATGGGCTGCTGGAGCCTGCGCGTCAGCTAGCCACTAAACGTGTGGTAGTGAAGCGCCCGGATTACGCACCGCCGCTGGCGGATGTCGCCACGCCGAACGCGGTAGTTACGAAAGGGCATCGGTTTGATATTTACGCGGGGACTCCTGAATAGCCTTTCCACTTAACTCAATCGTGGGTGGTGGTCATCATAATGCTCCCAAATCTTCGGATGTTGGCGCTTATTTAAAAATAAGCGCCAATGATATTAGCTTATTCACCTAAACCATTTTCAATTTCGGCGCTAAGTTTTTGTAATGCAATTTGGGCATCTTCACCCAGGAATACGATATTGACTTCATGGCCTTTTTTTATACCCAGGGACATGAGAGCCATTAGACTCTTTGCATTTACGTATTTATCACTTCTTGCAAGATTTGCGATCTTAACTTCACATTTAAAGGGTTTTAATGTCGCAACCAGGTTTGCTCCTGGACGAGCATGTAGACCATGCTCATTTTTTATGATGAAACGAGCATTGCAATTGGCATCAGGCATCATAATTAACACTGTGTCGTTGGAATTAAATTTTCAGCATCCAGCGCTAAATATTGCTGTGCAACATTAAGCGTCACAGGGTGATTTTTAGGTAAGCCAATGATTTCGGCAGCGGTAGTCAGCAATCCCATTCGTTGCATTTTCTGTTGCAGTTTGACAGAGGCTTGATCGTCTTCGGCATAATAAGCAAGGCCGCAAGCGATCGCTTTTGTGAGGGGGGTGTAATCGAGGTCGTGTTTAAGACAAAGTTGCACTACACCCATTAAGCGATCCTGATAAGCCAATTTCCGAATAGGATCATAGGCGACACGATGAATCGAATCCGGGAGTTCGTTTTTAGCTTTAGGTAAGTACTCCAGATCTTTTAATGCTTCACGCGTGATTTGTGGGTATTCGGTCATTACCGCAGTAATTGTGACATCGTGTACCGCATTGGCCAAATCTGAAACCTGAGGATCGGCTGAGGCATCAGGAATGGTTTTGTAACCTTTCAGGTGTCCATACCAGGCGGTAGTAGCGTGAGGGCCATTGATGGTAAATACTTTGATGTCTTTAAGCATTTCCAGATGTTCGCGTGGCTCTAGCCATTCCACACCACTGATGTCGTTATAAAGAGGAGTTTGAATGATCAATGAGGCAACGGCGGTGCTGTCTATCTGGGTTGCGTAGTGCGTTTTGGCATCGGTGGAGCGTCTGACAATTGAGTCGCGGATCGCTACGTGGGTGTCGAACCATTGACGCGCTTCAGCAGATGGGATTGCGTCACGGTACCAGCCTTCAATATCTTTAATAATATGATTTTTATTTGTCAGGCAAATTAATGACATTTTTTTGTTTGGGTCAATATGATATTGATGCTCAAAACATTTGCCAAGATACTGAGCGGATTCTGCAAAATCCTCTGGATAAAGTGGACACATAATGACAGACGACTCAAGAAAGTCATTCATGACAGAATAGTTGTCATCGGTCAAAAAAGCATTAAAGTTGGTGATCTCGTGTAAAATGATGTCATCAGTACGAAAAACCTGAACGGTATATTTGTTTTCACGGTTCAGTTCATCAATAACTCTTTGGTCTTTATCCAGAAATGTTATATCCCAGCCAGCATTGTCAAATGTTTCGCCCACAAAGCCTTTACCAAGGCGGCCAGCGCCTATAATTAATACGCGTTTCATTATAACTCCTCATATTATTAGATATCCTTGCTCGTGAATATATGATTTATATCCTTGAGTGAGGACACCACGAAATTAGATCTGGTCTCAAGTTTTTCTTCGGTTACAAGAATGGCAACTTCATTTGAGACTTCAGCCATTTTTTGTTTGGTATAACACTCATCCAGATCGGGAATAGTTACACCGACTTCACTGTCAACATGCGCAACACCCATAAAGTATATATCCGGGCGAATAGCATTTAATTCACGAATAGTTTCAGCACCAATTAAAACCAAAGAGTTTTTATAAAGCCTGCCCCCTAATCCTATAACCTCTACATTCTTGTAATCACTTAATAAATGCAGAATAGGGATGTTATTAGAAACAACAGTGCATTTTAAATCTTTGGGTATTAGCTTTATGAGTTCGTAGTTAGTTGTTCCTCCGTCAATTAAAATGACGCTATTTTCTTTAATTAAATGTACGGCTTTCTTTGCCAGCTTTACTTTCTCACTGGTGTTCAGATCCTGCCGGATATTAAACTCAGTGATGGCAGGCCCGACGCGTATTGCGCCACTATGAACACGATGAATTACTCCTTGATTCGCAAGCTCATTTAAGTCGCGTCTTATGGTGTCCTCAGAAACCTTAAGACGCTCACTTAATTTACTGACAACAATCTTTTTCTCTTTCTCAAGTATTTGAAGAATAATATCTTGTCTTGCCGCTTTCATCGTAATGACTCATTTTATTCAGAGAATAATGAGTATATCTTAGATGTTTAGCACTTGTAAAATATATTCTATGGAATTAGCGGTTCGTAATGCCTGAACATTCTTTTCTTCAATGCAAATTAAGGCGATTTTATTTAACAAGTCCATATGTTCGCCTTCTTTACCCGCGATACCTATGGTTATATAGGCAGTATTTCCATCACCAAAGTCTATACCGTCAGGAAACTGTACTAAAGAAATGCCTGACTTAATGATTTCGCAATCTGAACCATCGGTACCATGTGGTATTGCTAAACCATTGCCTAAATAAGTTGAAACAATCTCCTCTCTGAGTTTCATTCTCTGAACGTATTTATCTGTCACATAGCCATTCATTCTCAGAATATTTCCAGTAAGTGTTATAGCTTCAAATTTATCGTTGGCATGTGCATTAAGAATAATGTTCTCGGGGATAAAGATGTCACTCATGCTGGCACCTCTTCATGGTTTTCATGATTATGCGATTTTATAAACGCAACTGTTTCGTCATAATCACTCAACTTAATAAAGTTATTAACGGTCATAAACACAGTATCGGTGTTTTCACAGCTTAATTTTGCGCGCTCAAGGAGCCCAGATAAAGTAATTACCATATCGTAGTCTCTACCCACTCGGTTTGCTGAATCGTTAATAACCTTAATATAGCCGAGCCCTTCTTCTTGTAGTCGTTTACGTAGAACAGAAGCGCCCATTGCGCTAGAACCCATCCCGGAATCACATGCGACTAATATACGTTGCACCTTTTTTACGCTGGTATTGGATAAGCCCGGGACAAAATCAGCCACAGATTTAACCTGACGCCCGCCGACAGTCACTGGGCTTTCATCATCATCTTCTGAACCGGGGCTGATTTTAAGTATTAACCAGCCCAGCGCGCATGACACGATAAACCCTGCGCTGATGGACACCAGATTGGCAACGATGGCGCTTTTCGGCGTCATCATGGCGATAGCGATTAAACTGCCTGGAGATGCAACGCCGATCAACCCGCCTTCCATGATGACTTGTAAGAATAAGGAGACGGCAAGTCCTCCCATTGTGGCGAATACCAGTAATGGATTTGCCAGCACAAATGGAAAATAGACTTCACCGATCCCCGCTATACCTGCAATAAACATCGCCATCGGTGCTGTTTTCTTCGCGCGCCCACGTCCAAACAGGGCTATCGCCATTAATGTTCCGAGCAGTGGGCCATTATTGGTATCCACCAGGAACATAATTGATTTACCCAGTTCGGGAACCTGGGCGAAACCAATTGGTGCGAGAATGCCGTGGTTAACCACATTATTCAGGAACAGAACCTGAGCGGGCGCCATAAACACGGACAGTAAAGGGAGTAAATTATTGCTGGTACACCAGTTTACCCCTGACGTGATAATGACAATCAGCAGGCGGATAACCGGCCCAACGGTCATATAGGCGAAAATAGCGCATATCAGGCCAATAATTCCGAGACTGAAATTATTGACGAACATTTCAAATCCCGGCTTAATTTTGTCCTGCACTTTTTGGTCAAATTTCTTCAACAGCCAGGAAGAGAGTGGCCCCATGACCATCGCCCCACTGATCATCGTGATTTCGGACCCGACAATAACGCCCATTGTCGCGAATGCAGCAATGACCCCTCCACGTTGACCGTGGATGTTATATCCTGCGGTATAGCCAATCAGTAATGGAAAAAGGTAATTCAGGATTGGGCCAACCATTTCACCTAATTTTTCATTAGGGAACCAGCCATTAGGGATAAAGATGGCGGCCATTAACCCCCATCCCACAAACGCTCCCAGATTCGGCATAACCATGCCGCTCATAACTCCACCAAACTTTCTAATTTTTGCTAACGCAGGGCTATTGGCAATTCGACTGTTCCCCATGGTCGGCTCCATTCTTATATTGATGAGTGATTAATGATGCGATTTACCGCCGGTAATATTGATTACGGACCCGGTGATATAAGAAGAATGATCGGAAACCAGGAAAGAGATCAGGTCGGCAATCTCTTCAAGTTTCCCCGGACGACCAAGAGGAATAATGCCTTTATAGTCTTTATGAACATGATTTGGATCGGTTCCTCGTGTGTAAGCCAGCGCCCGGAAATTGGCTTCGCTGTTCATTGGCGTTGGTACATTGATGGCTGGCTCAACGCTAACAACGCGCACATTGTGGGGGCCCAACTCTTTCGCCCATGAAAATGTGAAGGCGTTAACGGCGGCTTTCGTTGCGGAATAGCAGCTCTGCCCGCGTGAACCCTGAACACCAGCTTCAGAAGTCATATTGATAATGACGCCTGATTCTTGTTCGACCATCTGGCGCCCAATGGACTGCGATACCAGAAAAACAGCTTTCTGGTTAACATTGACCATAAAGTCGAAATCATCTTCGCTCAGTTCATATTCTGGTTTTTCCTTAAATACATCGACTAACAGGCGTGGACGGCTGACACCAGCATTGTTGACTAAACCGTCTATATGACCAAACCTCTTTACCACTGAGGCCGTGAGCTGCTCAACTTCTGTTTTTTTGGTCACATCGCATTTGATAAAGATGATGTCGTCGAACTGGCTGAAGTTTTTATTGGGTGATAAATCGGCATAAACCACGGTTGCACCGTTGGCGTTGAGATTCTCAACCATTTTTTCACCCAGGCCCATACTGCCACCCGTCACGACCACGACTTTACCGGAAAGATCCAACCACTTTGTTGCTTGATCCATTTACGTTCTCCCACTTTTCACGATTGACTGACAGCAGCTGCCTGGGTATTTGACATTCGATGCCCGCAGCATATTGTTTACATGTTGATGCTGTTTTTTGCGTGTTTATAATCTATGCGCAGAAAAACGCATTGCCTACGAAGATCGTTGATTTTTGCGATACTAATCACAGGATACATTTTAAATTCTTTTAATTCAGTTGGTTGCTTTGATTTCTGGTGTTTTGCGTAAAGGATCGCATTTCTGTCTTGTACGATTGTTAATCGATTCATTAATGCGTTTATTTGCACGTTTGCTTTTTTAATGCGTCTTTATGCGTGATTAAAATTGAGGGGAATAATTGATAAAGAACCATGTATATAACTGATGGGGCATTGCTGGGGAGGTTGTATGGCACTGGCGACTTCCTGACAGAGTGATTGTCCGTCAGGAAGACTATGTTTACTGGAGGTTAGACAAACGGTGCGTATGGGTCAGCCATCTCAAATGCGACGGCTCTTTCCGCTTTCGGCGGATAAATCAGTTCACTGACAATCGATACTTTCAGTTTCTTCGCTTCTGCGCGAGTGAGTTTGACCTGCTGATCCCATCCTTCGGTATACACCGCCCCCCACGCGCCGAGATCCAGACAGGTGACGTACATCTCCTGACGGTACGGTGAAGGTTCTACTCCTAGCAGGCTTGCAGCGGCGTTATTACCGGCAAATTTACCCAACAAAATAGCGTGCTGGCAGGTCATTAACGCATGGTTGCCTTTGTCATCGGTGGCGGCGTAGGCCACATCGCCAGTGGCGTAGATATCATCATGACCCACGACCTGCAGATTGGCATTCACATGCAGGCGGCCCTGTCGATCGCGCGGGGCGTTAATCTGTGCTGTCAGGCTATTGGCCTGCACGCCGACGGTCCAGATAACTGTTTGAGAGGCAATAACCTGCCCATCTTTCAGCGTTACGCCGCCAGCATCCACGCTTTCTACTTCTGCATTTACCAACCATTCGATGCCCAGTTCAGCGGAGGCTTCGATTATCACGTCGCGTAATTCCTGGCTCCAGCGCCCGGCAGGCTGAGCACCGCGTTCAACTACGACCACTCTGGTCTTAGCATCGGCACCCAGAATCTCACGCAGACGACCAGGTAATTCCAGCGCCATCTCAATCCCGGTAAAGCCGCCGCCACAGACCACCACCGTATTGCGAGTCTCACTTTCCGGCTGTAATGCCAGGTCTGTAATGTGCTGCTCCAGTGCGGTGGCGCTCTCGAGCTGGTCGAGGTCAAACGCATGCTCGGCTGCACCGACAACGGCGTCGCGGTTAACGTGACTCCCGCTGGCGAGTACCAGGCGGTCGTAGCGGCGCAGATGAATTTCTCCGTTGGCATCTTTCCAGCTCACCTCTTTAGAGTCCGGGATGATCTGCTCGACGTGACCTTGCAGGAAGTTGACGCCGGTAACGTCAAACAAGGGTTGCAGTGGGGCGACCAGGGTTTGTACGGCGCGTTCATAAAAGCGTGGGCGGACACGCAGCTCAGGCTGTGGTGCAATTACTGTAATATCAATGGCCTGCTGATGTTTATCCGCCAGTCGTGCGGCGCTTAATGCTGCCCACATACCGGCAAAGCCGGCGCCCACGATCAGAATTCGTTTACGCATTGGGGGGTTCTCTCTGGTGACTACGAATAATTTACTCGGATTTTATTTGTCGTAGTTAAGAATTGCAATGCGATCAGGATCCTTTTTGTCCTGATGTCGTAGGGTGTTTGATTATCTATTTGATAAATATATGATTAAATTTTTTATATAAATATGGGTTGTGCTGCTGTCTGGAATGAATGAGACGAAAAAGCTACAATTAACTCAGATTCATTTTGGCTGAGATAAGAGAATGGCATTTTACAGTTCCGGGGTTGAGTACGGCATTCATAGCCTGATGTGTATGGTCGACAGCAAGGGCGACGCGCGGGATATGAGCGTGCGGGAAATTGCCGAGCTGCAAAGCGTGCCGTACGACTACCTGGCGAAAATTTTCACCCGTTTGTCGAAAGCGGGCCTGGTGCGCAGCATTGAGGGAAAGGGCGGCGGTTTCCAGTTGGCTAAACCTGCTGAACACATTACGGTGCTGGACGTGGTGAATGCCATTGATGGCGATAAGCGCATCTTTGAGTGTCGTGAAATTCGCCAGCGGCTGGCGGTATTTGAGGAGCATCCGCCGGAGTGGGCCTGTGAAGGCATTTGTGGTGTGCGCTCGGTAATGGATATGGCTCAGCAGCGAATGGAAGAAGCGCTCGGTCAGCATACGATTCTGGATTTGGCGCGCAAAATGTACCGCAAAGCGCCGGACACTTTTGTGGTCGAAGTTCAGGAGTGGATTAACGCGCGCAAAGGGTAGCGATTGAAAATGCCCGGTGCTCATCCTCGGTGAGAAGCGTTTTCCGCTGGCGTGATAAGACCGAAGTCTTAATCAACGCAATATCGTTTATGGTCATGTCCATTCATGATGACCTGTTTGTATAAACTACGCTCTTACAATGCAGGACTTAAAAGGCAAAAAAAACCGCGATGTGACTCGCGGTTAATGTTAAAAAAGCTTATTTACTGCTATCTGGCGTATTAATCATTCGGTTCAGCCAGGGCACCATAATCGCCATCACCACCGTGACAGCCAGGGTGACCAGGCCTATCTTACTGAAGACGTTGGTGTAGATAGGCAGAGTTTGCAGCGGGTCGGTGATGTTCTCCGGTACGGCAGTAAACGTGGCGACATACCCGCCCATCAGGAAGGCGGCGGCTTGCGTCAGGAACCACATCCCGAGAATAAAGCCCATCAGGTGCTGCGGCACGAGAGCGGCGACCATCGCCAGTCCCAGGGCACTAATCAGCAGTTCACCCAGGCTCTGGAACAGATATACCAGCACGATAAACCACGGCGACGTCAGCCCCTGCGCATCCGCAAACCACATCCCGGCAGCTGCGGCCGTCAGGAAGCCCAACGAGCACAGGAACATACCGAGCGTAAATTTCATCGGCATAGTCAGGTCTTTGCCTTTGTTTCCCAGACGGGTATAGATCGCGGCCAATACCGGACTTGCCAGCACCACCCAGAACGGGTTCAGCGCCTGGAAGCTCACTGGGTTAATGGCGAAACCGAGAATTTCATGGTGCACGTTATTGATAGCAAAGAAGTTCAGCGATGTCGGCATCTGCGCGTACAGCACGTAGAACACAACCGCTTCCAGCATCAGGATGAAGGCCACGAACATCTTGTTGCGCCCGGTTTTATCCAGTTTGAATGCCTGACGGAAGAAGATGATAGTCACGGCAATCGACAAGACGATCAGCACCAGGTTGGCAATCTGCACGTTGTGCATCAGCCAGGCGCAGACAAATACCATCACTACCGTACCGGCCAGCACGTACAGCAGATTACGGAAATTCAGCGGCTTATGGTCTGGCTCAGAACCGATATTTTTTACCATCCCACGGCAGGCAAAGTAGACCAGCAGCGCGACGATAAGCCCGGCTCCGCACAGGTTGTAGGTCACCGCGTAGCCAAACTTATCGGCAATCACCGGCGCCAGCGACAGCGACAGCAACGAACCGATGTTAATCGACATATAAAACAGGGTGAAAGCACCGTCCAGACGGGCGTCTTTTGGTGGATAGCATTTTGACAACAGGCTTGCCGGGTTGGCTTTAAACAGCCCGTTACCGACGGCAATGGTACCCAAAGCAATAAAGATCAGATCGGGCTTGAGCAGCGACATCCCGGTCATGAAGTAGCCGATTGCCAGCACAATGGCACCGAGAACCAGCGTGCGCTTGGTGCCTAACAGGTGGTCGCCGACGTAGCCGCCGATCGAGATCAGGCCGTAGACCAGCGCAGCAAAGGCACCAAAGGTGACAAATGCCTGTTCCTGTGAAAATCCTAGCTGCTTAACAAAGAATACCGCCAGGATGCCCTGAACGCCGTAATAGCCAAATCGTTCCCATAATTCTACAAAGAAGATCATGAAGAACGGACGAGGTTGCTGCAGCAAGCCCGTAGGTGCAGTTTTATTCATATTCCATCGCCTTTCAAAGCCATCCCGAAAAGTATGAACGCGTATGCTTAAACGCGCCGAAAAAGTCTTATTTTGTTATAGACTGCGGCTATTAGCCGCGAGAGTAGAGTATTATAGAGATGGTTTTCGATCCAATTAGTTGATCACACTAATTATGATTTGTTTGTTGGATTGATGTACTAATTGTGTCCGAATGATAAAAACAAAAACGCCCGCACAGGCGGGCGTTTACAGGCTTAACTACTTGCAGCAGGCCGGGCTATTTCCCGGCGGCAAGCATTTTATGCTTCTTCGTCGTCACGCAGCGGAACAATCAACATGTCGACGTGGACGGTGTTGATCAGTTGGCGCGCGGAGGACATCAGTTTGCTCCAGAAATCCTGGTGGTGACCACAAACGACCAGATCCATGTCGTATTTTTTGATGGCATCAACCAGAACCTGACCCAGGTCGCCGCTACCACTCAGGGTTTCGGTGATAGGGTAGCCTGCATTGGTGGACAGCTCGGTTAACGCGTGGTGGGTTTCTTCAGAAATGCGTTTCTGCATGTCGCCCAGATTCACGTCGATAAGGCCGGTGTACAGGTCGGAATAGTTTACGTCAACGTGGATAAGGGAAACTTTAGCATTGTAAGGCCGCGCCATAGAGACCGCTTTTTCAACCAGAACTTTGCTTTCCGGAGAAAGATCAACCGCGATAAGAATGTGTTTATAAGCCATAGTGTTACTCCTTCCATAAGTTGTCGATGACTAGCCTGCTGGCGTTTCTCTGCCGCCGCGTCATCCGCGTCCTGCGAACCTTGTGCGCGGGGCTAGCCCAGTCGTAAAAACGTACCATATAAGGACTATCCTTACATTATAGCGACCAGAATAATCCGTCAATCCGCCTTGCTTGCCAAGCAGTTAAACAAATTTTTTAGTTAATTGCATTGATAGCGATTAACCTTCTGGCAAAAAAATTAACTAATCTCCTACACTATCTAGAGGGGCGTTCGAATGCGTGATACTAATACGAACGGTTTCTTCAGTACTCTTCACTGAATGGTTTGGCAGGGTATCGGGGAGCGGTAGTCCCGGAAAGGAGTTCCGTGGGCGGGTCGCCGGGGAGGGGGTATGATAAGCACCATTGCATTGTTCTGGGCTTTATGTGTCGTTTGCATTGTTAATATGGCGCGCTATTTTTCTTCGCTACGCGCACTGTTAGTAGTACTTCGTGGTTGCGATCCATTGCTTTACCAGTATGTAGATGGAGGGGGCTTTTTTACCTCGCATGGGCAACCGAACAAGCAGATGCGTCTGGTGTGGTATATCTACGCTCAGCGTTACCGCGATCATCATGATGATGAATTTATTCGCCGCTGTGAGCGGGTTCGCGGTCAGTTCATTCTCACCAGCGCGCTATGCGGCCTGGTGCTAATCAGCATGGTTGCGCTGATTATCTGGCACTGATTCCAACGACAGATACAAAAAAAGCGGGCCAGTTTCCTGACCCGCTTTTTTACCGCGCATTCGCTTAGATAAGCTTCAGGGAGAGCCAGTACAGCCCGCCGGAAAGAAGAATTGCTGCTGGCAGGGTGAAGACCCAGGCCATCAGAATGCTGGTCACCGTTTTACGCTGCAAACCGCCGCCATCAACAACCATCGTTCCCGCAACGGAAGAGGAGAGAACGTGTGTGGTGGAAACGGGCATACCGGTGTAGCTGGCAAGACCGATAGAGACTGCGGCGGTCATCTGCGCCGACATCCCCTGGGCATAGGTCATGCCTTTTTTACCGATTTTCTCACCGATAGTGGTTGCCACGCGACGCCAGCCAATCATCGTACCAATACCCAGCGCCAGTGCGACGGCCATAATGATCCAGATAGGCGCGTACTCAATGGTGCTCAGCATGTCAGATTTCAGTTTCTTCAGCAGACGCTGATCGTCAGCGCTTACGCCAGGCAGCTTAACCACTTTATCGGTGGTATCAGAGATGCACAGCATAATACGGCGCAACTGACCACGCTGTTCGACGCTTAACTTGTCGTAGGTTTCCAGATTTGCCAGCATACCTTTCGCACGTTCCAGCGCGTTGATGGTATTCGCCGGGTGGCAATGGAACTCGGTCGGCGTCGCTGGTGCCGCGTCCGTCGGGGACGGAATCAGCTGGTCTACGCCTGTGGCCTGTTTAAGCAGGTCAGGGCGCTGCTGGAAGAAGACTTCGACGTTATTGATTGCATCACGGGTACGGGTAATTTCGTAACCGGAAGCATTCATATTCACCACGAAACCTGCTGGCGCTACGCCAATCAGCACTAGCATCACCAGACCAATGCCTTTCTGACCATCGTTCGCGCCGTGGGAGAACGCCACGCCGATAGCGGAGAGGATCAGTGCAATACGCGTCCAGAACGGCGGCTTTTTCTTTCCGTCTTTCTTTTCACGTTCTGCCGGCGTCAGGTGGATACGGGCACGTTTTTTCGTACCGCTCCAGTAGCGGCGCAGAATGAAAATAAGACCACCTGCAACCACCAGACCGACAATGGGTGAGATGATAAGCGAGGCAAAAATACCGATAACTTTCGGGATGTTAAGTGCATCCACCACCGAGGTGCCGTTCATCAGCGCATTGGTTAAACCAATACCGATAATGGCGCCAATCAGCGTGTGGGAGCTGGATGCAGGCAGACCAAAGTACCAGGTACCCAGGTTCCAGATAATTGCCGCCAGCAACATGGAGAACACCATGGCGAGGCCATGTGACGATCCCATATTAAGCAGCAGATCCGTTGGTAACATATGCACGATGGCATACGCCACGCTGAGACCGCCCAGCAAAACACCAAAGAAGTTGAACACCGCAGCCATGACCACCGCCAATTGCGAACGCATTGCACGGGTATAGATCACAGTTGCGACAGCATTGGCTGTATCATGGAAGCCATTAATTGCTTCGTAGAACAGCACGAAAGCCAGAGCAAGCAATAGTAAAAGCCCGGTATGTAAATCCAGGCCAGCAAACAAATGTAGCATAGGACGTTACGCCATTTTGAGGACATGAACGCGGCGCATTATCAGTGACTTTGGCGGCGCGGGCAAAGTGAAATATAGAGTTTTTTTGATTTGTCTCCTGCTTTGTTTTACACCACTAAAGAATTATCCTATATATTTCAGATAAATACCCTTTATCGGTAGTTTGGTGCTGGTGCGACCACTGAGGAATCTTTACAATTCACACCCGCTTTTTAGAGAGGATCGCAACGTGGAAAGGTTTGATACCGTTATTATAGGCGCTGGCGCAGCGGGTATGTTTTGTGCCGCGCAGGCAGGACAAGCAGGTAGTCGCGTACTGCTAATTGATAATGGTAAAAAGCCCGGGCGCAAGATTCTCATGTCTGGCGGGGGCCGCTGCAACTTTACCAACCTTTATGTCGAGCCGGCTGCGTATTTGAGCCAAAACCCGCATTTTTGCAAATCGGCGCTGGCGCGTTATACACAGTGGGATTTTATCGATCTGGTGGGTAAGCACGGTATTGCCTGGCATGAAAAAACGCTAGGCCAGCTTTTCTGCGATGATTCCGCCCAGCAAATAGTCGATATGCTGGTGGATGAGTGTGAAAAAGGTAACGTAACTATGCGGTTACGTAGCGAAATCCTGAGCGTTGAGCGAGATGGTGACGATTTTGTCCTGGAATTGAATGGGATGAGTGTCGGCACGAAAAAGCTGGTTATTGCCTCCGGTGGTCTCTCTATGCCGGGTCTGGGCGCGACGCCGTTTGGTTATAAAATTGCGGAACAGTTCGGCCTGAACGTTTTGCCTACGCGCGCAGGTCTGGTGCCTTTCACCTTACATAAGCCGCTACTGGAGCAGCTTCAGGTGCTCTCTGGCGTATCCGTTTCTTCCGTTATCACCGCCGAGGACGGCACCGTATTTCGTGAAAACCTGCTCTTTACGCACCGCGGGCTTTCTGGTCCGGCCGTGCTGCAAATTTCCAGTTTTTGGCAGCCAGGTGAATTTGTCAGCATTAATTTGTTGCCGGATGTTGACCTCGCGAGCTTCCTCGATGACCAACGTAGCGCACACCCTAATCAAAGCTTAAAGAACACCCTGGCAATGCAGTTGCCAAAGCGTCTGGTGGAATGTTTACAGCAGTTAGGGCAAATCCCGGATGTCTCGCTGAAGCAGCTTAATGTGCGCGATCAGCAAACGCTGGTTGAGACGCTGACCGAGTGGCGGGTGCAGCCGAACGGTACGGAAGGGTATCGTACCGCTGAAGTCACGTTGGGCGGCGTCGATACCAACGAGCTGTCATCGCGCACGATGGAAGCGCGCAAAGTACCGGGACTCTACTTTATCGGCGAAGTCATGGACGTCACCGGCTGGCTGGGCGGCTATAACTTCCAGTGGGCGTGGTCGAGCGCCTGGGCATGCGCGCAGGATTTGGCACCTGCCTGACCGTGGTGCCCGACAACCTGGGCTGCCGGGCGTTATCATTAGTTCAGACCAAGAAAATACTGGGCGATTTTAAAGTAGATAATCAACCCGGTACCGTCGATAAGCGTGGCGATAAACGGGGCCGAAACCACGGCGGGATCAATGCCGATACGCTTGAGCACCATGGGGATCACTGATGACACCACGGCGCTCCACAACGTAATGCAAACCAGCGTCAGGCTAACGATTAGCGTGATTTCCACTCCGATACCCATCATCCACGCGCGCAAGCAGCCAGCCAGACCCAGCGTCAGGGCGATCAGCAGCGAAGTTGAAACTTCTTTGCGGATCACCCGACCCATATCGCGCAGCCGTACTTCTCCCAGCGCCATTGAACGTACCAGCGTTGAGGTGATCTGCGTACCGCTGTTGCCGCCAGTACCAATTAATAGTGGAATAAAAAAGGCCAGTGCAATAGCAGATTCCAGCGCCTCTTCAAAATGTTGAAGAACGCTGCTGGTATAGGCTTCTGCGACAAAAAGTAGCAGTAGCCAGACAGAACGTTTTTTCCACAATGTCCACGGGCTAATCTCCAGGTAGGGTTTTTCCAGCGGCAACGTTGCCCCCTGAAGCTGAACATCTTCGGTAACATCATCTTCCTGTAGATGAGCGATCTCTTTTTCCATCAGACAACCGACCAGCTCACCTTTCTCAACGACAGCCACCAGATCGAGTTCGCGTTCGGCTAACTCGGCAACGACCTGTGCCCGTTCATCATCTGGCTTTACATGAAATAAACAACTGTCCGTAAGATGGTTGATGTTCAGCGATGTATCTTTTTCCTGCAATAAGCGCTTGATGGATAACACCCCGCGCAGCGCTTTTCCAGCTACAACAAAGACCTGGCCTGGAATATCATCCGTTGTGAGCTGGGAGACAAAGTATTCACGAGCGCCGTTCACGCTGAGATGATCCGGCAGGGTAATAAAATCGGTGCGCATATATTGCGCGATAGCATCGCCATTGAAATCCGGCATAGGATGATGGGCGGCGCAGAGTGGCATAGATGACATGGTGTAATTCCCTATAAAAATCTCTCATAGGGGCGAACAAGACAGGGTTAGCGCAGGCGGATCCCTACGTCCTGGTTTTAGCACTGAACAACGTATCTGCCCGATGGTGAAATCGTCAGAAGTTACCTTGGCAACACCTTGATTCGATGGATGCCTGTATTTCCCTGAGTGGCCTCTCTCGATACCAGCAGGGCGGTAACTTGTATTTGTACAGGAGCCTCGCCATAACGAGATCGGTAAATGAGCCACTATTATAGCGATGTCTAATTATTGATTATGTTTATAGTTGTGAATGTTTATCAATCGTTGATATACGAAATATTCCCTGTGCCAGAGCGCGATAGGGCTGAAGTGGAAACTACAACCGAATAGACATATTGAATCCAGGTGTTAGTATTCAATAGATAGCAGTTATGAGTATGCGTGTTTCATTTCCGGCCAGGAACGCTGATGATGACAACATTACTACCCGATTTCACAGCATTTTCGTCATTCACTTCCTGCGCGGCGCAGGTTGCCTTAACGCCTGTCCGCTCTCTGGCCATGGTTTCTTATTCCTTCTCATCCCGGATGGAATCTCCCGCTGAATAGCTGTTCAGTGGGCTTTGTGACACGCATCGTTTGATAACAGGGATTACGGCGGGTCGAATATGGATAAGTTTAAGCGTCATGTAATGTGGTGGGGGGCGGGCATCCTGGTCGTGGTGGCCGCGATAGCATGGTGGATGCTCCGTCCTGCCGGAATACCGGAGGGGTTCGCAGCCAGCAACGGCAGAATTGAAGCCACCGAAGTGGATATTGCTACCAAGATTGCCGGGCGAATTGACACGATCCTTGTGTCGGAAGGGCAGTTCGTTCGTCAGGGCGAGGTGTTGGCGAAAATGGATACTCGCGTGCTGCAGGAGCAGCGGCTGGAAGCGATCGCGCAAATCAAAGAGGCCGAAAGCGCGGTGGCGGCGGCGCGAGCGCTGCTGGAACAGCGGCAAAGTGAAATGCGCGCCGCGCAGTCGGTAGTAAAACAGCGCGAGGCGGAGCTGCAGTCGGTTTCTAAACGCCACGTGCGTTCCCGTTCGCTATCCCAGCGTGGGGCCGTGTCTGAGCAACAACTGGATGACGATCGGGCCGCGGCAGAAAGCGCACGTGCGGCGCTGGAATCCGCAAAGGCGCAGGTCTCAGCGGCAAAAGCCGCAATTGAAGCCGCTCGCACCAGCATCATTCAGGCGCAAACCCGCGTAGAAGCCGCGCAGGCCACTGAACGTCGTATTGCGGCTGATATTGATGACAGCGAACTGAAAGCCCCGCGCGATGGTCGCGTGCAGTACCGCGTTGCTGAGCCGGGTGAGGTGCTTTCTGCGGGTGGGCGCGTCCTGAATATGGTCGATCTCAGCGATGTCTACATGACGTTCTTCTTGCCTACCGAACAGGCTGGCTTACTGAAGATTGGCGGCGAAGCGCGCCTGGTGCTGGATGCCGCACCGGATCTGCGTGTTCCGGCGACCATCAGCTTTGTGGCAAGCGTCGCGCAGTTCACACCGAAAACGGTCGAAACCAGCGATGAGCGGCTGAAGCTGATGTTCCGCGTTAAAGCGCGTATCCCGCCAGAGCTGTTGCAGCAGCATCTCGAGTACGTGAAAACCGGTCTGCCGGGCATGGCGTGGGTGCGTATCGATGAGAATCGAGCCTGGCCTGACGACCTGATGGTGAGGTTGCCGCAATGACGCATCTGGCGCTGGTTCCCGTTCCTCCCGTGGCGCACCTTGACGGCGTGAGTCAGCATTACGGGAAAACGGTAGCGCTGAACAATATCACGCTGGATATCCCCGCCCGCTGTATGGTGGGGCTGATTGGCCCGGATGGCGTCGGAAAATCGAGCCTGCTGTCGCTCATCTCCGGCGCGCGTGTCATTGAACACGGTAACGTGATGGTGCTGGGCGGCGATATGCGCGACCCGAAACATCGCCGGGATGTCTGCCCGCGCATTGCCTGGATGCCGCAGGGGCTGGGGAAAAACCTGTACCACACGCTGTCGGTGTATGAGAACGTCGATTTCTTTGCCCGGCTGTTTGGCCATGACAAAGCGGAGCGCGAAGCGCGGATTACCGAGCTGCTGAACAGCACCGGACTGGCGCCGTTTCGCGATCGTCCGGCCGGGAAACTCTCGGGTGGGATGAAGCAAAAGCTGGGGCTGTGCTGCGCGTTGATCCATGACCCGGAACTGTTAATTCTCGATGAACCTACCACCGGGGTCGACCCGCTGTCCCGCGCCCAGTTCTGGGATCTGATTAACAGCATTCGCCAGCGGCAGACCAACATGAGCGTGCTGGTTGCGACCGCCTACATGGAAGAAGCCGAGCGCTTTGACTGGCTGGTGGCGATGAACGCCGGGGAGGTGCTGGCCACCGGGAGCGCGCAGCAGCTACGCGAAAAAACCAACTCCGACACGCTGGAGCAGGCGTTTATCGCGCTGTTACCCGAAGCCCAGCGCCAGGCGCATAAGCCAGTGGTGATCCCGCCGTATCACGCTGAGCATGAAGAGATTGCCATCGAGGCGAAAGATCTGACCATGCGCTTCGGCAAGTTCGTGGCCGTTGACCACGTTAACTTTCGTATTCCGCGCGGGGAAATCTTCGGTTTTCTCGGCTCCAACGGCTGCGGTAAATCCACCACCATGAAAATGCTCACCGGGCTGCTACCCGCAAGTGAAGGTGAGGCGTGGCTGTTTGGGCAAGCGGTTGACCCGAAGAATATCGATACCCGTCGCCGGGTAGGCTATATGTCGCAGGCGTTTTCGCTCTACAGCGAGCTGACCGTGCGGCAAAACCTCGAGCTACACGCGCGGTTGTTCCATATCCCCGAAGCAGAAATCCCGGGGCGGGTACAAGAAATGAGTGAGCGCTTTTCGCTGACCGATGTCGAAGACGCGTTGCCCGGCGCGCTGCCGTTGGGGATCCGTCAACGCCTGTCGCTGGCGGTGGCGGTGATCCATCGCCCAGAGATGCTCATTCTCGATGAACCAACCTCCGGGGTCGATCCGGTGGCGAGAGACATGTTCTGGCAACTGATGGTCGATCTGTCGCGTCAGGATAAAGTGACCATTTTTATCTCCACCCATTTTATGAACGAAGCGGAGCGCTGCGACCGCATGTCGCTGATGCACGCCGGAAAAGTCCTGGCCAGCGGTACGCCGCAGGAGCTGGTGAAACAGCGTGGTGCCGCCAGTCTGGAAGAGGCGTTTATCTCCTGGTTACAGGAAGCGGCAGGTCCGGCGCCGGAGGCTCAGTTACCGCCAGCCAATGTCCCGGCAGTGCATGAAAACAGTCAGCCGCCGCACCAGGGATTTAGCCTGCGGCGCTTGTTCAGCTACAGCCGCCGCGAAGCGCTGGAGCTGCGACGTGATCCGGTACGTTCAACGCTGGCGCTGATGGGCACGGTGATCCTGATGCTGATCATGGGCTACGGCATCAGCATGGATGTGGAAAACCTGCGTTTTTCGGTGCTCGATCGTGACCAGACAGTCAGCAGCCAGGCGTGGACGCTGAATCTGGCGGGATCGCGCTATTTTATCGAGCAGCCACCGCTTACCAGTTATGACGAGCTGGACAAACGGATGCGCTCGGGCGAAGTCGCGGTAGCCATAGAGATCCCGCCCAATTTTGGCCGCGATATCGCGCGTGGAACGCCGGTGAAGATTGGCGTCTGGGTCGATGGCGCAATGCCGAGCCGTGCGGAAACGGTCAGAGGCTACGTGCAGGCGATGCACCAGACCTGGCTGCAGGATGTGATGGCGCGTCAGCCAAATACCAGCGGGCAAAACGGACTGATGACCATTGAAACTCGCTATCGTTACAACCCGGATGTGAAAAGCCTGCCAGCGATTGTTCCGGCGGTGATCCCGCTGCTGTTGATGATGATCCCCTCCATGCTCAGCGCTCTGAGCGTGGTGCGTGAGAAAGAGCTGGGGTCGATTATCAACCTGTACGTGACGCCCACTACCCGCAGCGAGTTTTTACTCGGCAAACAGTTGCCTTACATCGTGCTGGGCATGCTGAACTTCCTGCTGCTGTGCGCGCTGTCGGTGTTTGTATTCGGCGTCCCGCATAAGGGGAGTTTTGTGACCCTGACGCTGGCCGCGCTGCTGTACGTCACCATTGCCACCGGGCTGGGATTGTTAATTTCCACGTTTATGAAAAGTCAGATCGCCGCCATTTTTGGTACGGCGATTATTACGCTGATCCCGGCGACGCAGTTTTCCGGGATGATCGACCCGGTCGCCTCGCTGGAAGGGCCGGGACGGTGGATTGGCGAAATTTACCCGACCAGCCATTTTCTGACCATCGCGCGCGGGACGTTCTCTAAAGCGCTGGATCTGACCGATCTCTGGCCGCTGTTTATTCCACTGGCGGTAGCCATTCCAGTGGTCATTGGTCTGAGCGTATTGCTGCTGAAAAAACAGGAGGGGTGATGCGCCGATTACGGAATATTTATAACCTCGGCATCAAAGAG
Organism: Citrobacter sp. 506; assembly: GCF_050434985.1. Taxonomy (NCBI): domain Bacteria; kingdom Pseudomonadati; phylum Pseudomonadota; class Gammaproteobacteria; order Enterobacterales; family Enterobacteriaceae; genus Citrobacter; species Citrobacter sp. 506. The sequence continues at coordinate 136,962 of NZ_JBNDJN010000005.1, read as the reverse complement.
TTACGCAGCCTGCTGGGTGACAAAGCGATGCTGACGCTGATCGTCTTCGCCTTCACGGTCTCGGTTTACTCTTCTGCGACCGTTCTGCCAGGGTCGCTGCACCTGGCGCCGATTGCCATTGCTGATATGGACCAGTCACAGTTGTCGAATCGCATTGTGAACAGTTTTTATCGTCCGTGGTTTTTACCGCCGGAGATGATTACCGCCGATGAGATGGATGCCGGGCTGGATGCCGGGCGCTATACCTTCGCTGTGAACATTCCGCCTGATTTTCAGCGCGATGTACTGGCTGGGCGGCAGCCGGATATTCAGGTTAACGTCGATGCCACGCGGATGAGCCAGGCCTTTACCGGCAACAGCTATATCCAGAATATCATCAGTGGCGAGGTGAACAGCTTTGTGTCGCGTTTCCGCGATAACAGCGAGCTGCCGGTGGCGCTGGAAATGCGTATGCGCTTTAACCCTAATCTGGAACCCGCCCGCTTTGGCGCGGTGATGGCGATTATCAACAACATCACCATGCTGGCGATTGTGCTTACCGGGTCGGCGCTGATTCGCGAGCGTGAACATGGGACCATTGAGCACCTGCTGGTGATGCCGGTGACGCCGTTTGAAATCATGATGGCAAAAATCTGGTCGATGGGGCTGGTGGTGCTGGTGGTTTCCGGTCTGTCGTTGATGCTGATGGTAAAAGGTGTGCTTGGCGTACCGATTGAAGGCTCGATACCGCTGTTTATGCTGGGAGTGGCGCTGAGCCTGTTCGCCACCACATCAATCGGCATTTTTATGGGCACGCTGGCGCGCTCCATGCCACAACTGGGGCTGCTGATGATTCTGGTACTGCTGCCGTTACAGATGCTCTCCGGCGGTTCTACACCGCGTGAAAGCATGCCGCAGGCGGTGCAGGACATTATGCTGACGATGCCGACTACCCATTTTGTTAGCCTTGCGCAGGCGATTCTTTACCGCGGCGCAGGATTTAACATTGTCTGGCCGCAGTTCCTGACGCTGCTGGCGATTGGCAGTACGTTCTTCGTGATAGCGCTGCTGCGTTTCAGAAAGACGATTGGCACGATGGCGTAAATATTATTGCCGGATGGCGGCTGCGCCTTATCCGGCCTACAAACGGGAGCGAATGTAGGCCGGGCAACAAAACAAGCAATTACTCTTCTTTCGGCAGGCACTGCAGATGACCGTGGCGCACGCCGCGCTGGGAAATCACGTCATCGGCAAAATGCTGCACATCGCCCATGTCACCTTTTAGCACAGCGATTTCCAGACAGTCGTCATGGTTGATGTGCACGTGCAGCGTGGCGACTGATAAATCGTGGTGGTGATGTTGGGTGGAAACAATACGGCTCGCCAGGTCACGCTTCTCATGCTCATAAACATACGAGAGCACTGCGAATCCCTGAGTGCCGTGCTCCTGGGTGGTTTCCTGCGCCAGTGCGCCGCGCAGAATATCGCGGATCGCTTCGGAACGGTTGTTATAGCCACGGCGCTGGCTCAGGCTGTCGAGCGTTTCCAGTAAATCGTCATCGAGGGTAATGGTGACTCGTTGCATCTGCAATTAACCTTTCATGTGGCGCGTGGGCGCACAGGGAGTAAGGGGAATAGCGTATTTTGTAACACACGTCCGGCATCCGGGGAAAAGGTTAATGCTCTCGCAATAAACGCAGCAGGGTTGTTACCTGTTCATCCAGCGGCGCGAGCGTGTCTTTGACGATCAGATGCAGCGGGGTGGCACGGCGAGCGCCATGGCTTAACGGCAGCGGTCGTAATAACCCCTGCTCAAGCTGCTGCTGGATTCGCTCCTCAGGCAACCAGCCGTAACCGACCTGATACATCACCGCCTCAATCGCGGCATCAATGGTCGAGAAGGTCCAGGCATCGCGCACCGCTTGCTGCGGGTTGTCGCGATCGGCAATGCGAATCAGCGGCCACGCGCGTAATGCGTCTTCATCCAGCGGCGCATCCAGCATGCAGAGCGGGTGATCGCGGTGGGCAACGGCCACGAAGTCAATATTCATCAGCCATTCGCCGCGGCCGGTGATATCCTGGCGTCGGGTCAGGACCATCACGTCCGCATCGGCATGCGCTGCCAGTCGATCGTCAGCATTCTCCAGCACTTCGGTCAAACGTACCTGCGTCTGCGGCCACGCCAGCTGAAACTGCTTGAGGATCGCGAACAGGCGTTTGCGTGGGAAGATGCTATCTACCATGAAATCCAGCCGCGTTCGCGTGCCGTTTTGCAACGTTGCTGCCCGGGTTTCCACCCATAAAAAGGCCTTCAGTAACGGTTTGACCTGGCCCAACAGTAGCTCTCCCGCAGGGGTTAATACCGCCCTGCGACCTTCCGGCGTCAGCAGCGTCACGCCAAGCCGCTCCTGCAGTAGCGCCAGATTATAGCTCACCGAAGACTGGCTACGGTTGGTCTCTTCCGCAGCTTTCGCAAAGCTGCCCAGCTCCACGACTTTCTCCAGTAAGGCCCATTGCTCCAGCGTTGTCTTGTGCATAAATCATCTAAAAATTGAATGAATATGATGTAAACATAGCGTTATTCATCCAATTTTTGAAGCGGTAAGATCCTCGCATCAAGTAAGAGGAGAACGAATATGAGCACTTTTGATAAACATGATTTGAGCGGCTTTGTCGGCAAACATCTGGTCTATACCTACGATAATGGCTGGAATTACGAGATCTACGTGAAAAACGACACCACTCTGGATTACCGTATTCACAGCGGCATTGTGGGGAATCGTTGGGTGAAGGATCAGCGGGCGTACATTGTGCGGGTTGGCGAGAGTGTTTATAAAATTTCATGGACCGAACCGACCGGGACCGACGTCAGCCTGATCGTAAATCTGGGCGACAAACTCTTTCACGGCACCATCTTTTTCCCACGCTGGGTGATTAACAATCCGCAAAAAACGGTCTGTTTCCAGAATGACCATATTCCGCTGATGATGTCATATCGCGATGCGGGTCCGGCATATCCAACGGAGGTGATTGACGAGTTTGCGACCATCACCTTCGTGCGTGACTGTGGGGCGAATAATGACAGCGTTATTGCCTGTGCGGCCAATGAATTGCCGGAAAACTTCCCGGAAAATTTACGCTAAGGCTTCCAGACGCTGCACGGCGTCGGCGGTCAGGGTAAACGGCGTGGGGGTACACACCGCCAGGCTCAGGGTATCGAGCTGGCACTGGCTGACTGAGAGTGAGGAGGTTAGCACGGTGCTGTCGACGCTGACAATTTGCCAGGCGCTGCCGCCACGCTGTTTCACGATAGCTTCTTTACGCGTCCAGATGCGCCAGAACGCCGCCAGCTGTTGCTCCGGGTGTTCGGCCTCAACTTCGGCATGTTCCCTGAGACTGAACACCGTATTTGCCAGCGTCTGCCAGTTATCGCGCGGGCGAACGACTTCAATATCACAGCCGACTTCCCCTTCGTCGCTGAGCAGCAGGGCAATATCATCACCGCTGTGGCTGAGATTGAACCACAGCGGAGTGTCGGCGGAAAAAGCCGGTTTTCCTTGCTCGCTGTAGACGATGTCCGGTAATGGCGAAAGAGTATGGGAAAGCAGCACGCGACCAGCCAGCCAGCGCGCACGACGAGCGCCTTGCGGGGCCTGCTCACGCAGTGCGGCAGGCAGTGTGCCAGCGCTTAAAACAGAAACTTTCCCAAGAACGATCCGGTACATATCAAGGCTAACCTTTAGTAATAATGGGGTTGTTTACCATTCTATACATGCTGTTTGCAAGTTTATCCAGGTAATCGGGTTTTGGGCCTGCCGGGTCCCAGCAAAATTGCCAGTTTGCTACCGCCTGTGGTGGTTTCCATCCAGATTTTACACACGCTGGTTAACGGCACGGAGAGCAGCATACCTACCGGACCAAGCAGCCATCCCCACACCAACAGAGAGAGAAACACGATTAGCGTCGATAATCCCAGCCGGTGCCCCATCATGCGGGGCTCGAGGATGTTGCCAATTACCATATGCACCACCAGAAACAGCGCCCCAACCAGCACGCATTCGTAAACGCCGTTGAACAGCAGCGCCTGGATCATGGGTGGAACGGCGGAAATGACCGAGCCAATGTTGGGCACGTAGTTTAGCAGGAATGCCAGCACACCCCACATCAGAGCAAACTGAATCCCCATTAGCGCCAGTCCGAGCCAGACAATGGCGCCGGTCCATAAGCTGAGCAACGTTTTCAGCGCCAGATAGTGGGATACACCTTTCAGCGCCCGATGCAGCCCCGCAATATGGATTTGGGGGTTGTTCAGCGCAAAGCGCAGCTTATAGGGAACATGACGCACCTCAAACAACATAAAGACCACCGTCATCACCAGCAGAACGACGCTGGCCATGGCACCAGAAAGACTTGTCATCAGCGTGGTTGTGAAGGTCATCAGCTTGTCGGAGTCCATACGTTGCAGCATGCGCTCCGGGGACATATGCAGATTCAGAAAAGGGACCATCTCTTGCAGATACAGAACCTTGCGCGTCAGCTCCTTGTTGTATTTTGGCAGCATGGCCATGAATTCAGTAATGGATGACGCCAGAACGCCGATTAACGCCGTAAGAACGATCAGCATCACCACCACGACTAACGTTATCGCGACTGGCCGACGTACACCCCGGCGAATAAACCAGGTGACCAGCGGATTCAATACAATGGCAAAAAAAAGGGCCAGCAGAAGCTGTACGATGATATCCGCCGCAGCATGAATACCCGCGAGGATCACCACCAGAGCGGCCAGTTTGAGCAGAATGTGCAAACCCGTTTTATCGGGCTGGGCGGTTGTCATGTCGTCTTCCTGTTTGCGTTTTTGCATTAAGTGTAGCGGCTGGCTTGCGACTGATATTCCTAAACTGACTACTGATTTCTGCCCGGCAACATGGTAGAAATGAAACACTGTTGTGAAAACGTGGTGATCCTCCATGCCCGAACCCGTCGCTGAACCGACGCTTAGCGGTTTACGCCTTAATCTGCGTATTGTCTCTGTGGTGATGTTTAACTTCGCCAGCTACCTGACCATTGGTCTGCCGCTCGCTGTATTGCCAGGCTATGTCCATGATGTGATGGGATTTAGCGCTTTTTGGGCAGGGCTGGTCATCAGCTTGCAATATTTCGCTACGCTGCTGAGCCGTCCACATGCCGGTCGCTATGCCGACCTGCTGGGGCCAAAGAAGATTGTGGTATTCGGACTGTGTGGCTGTTTTTTAAGTGGTCTGGGCTACTTCCTGGCGGGCTTCACGAATGGCTGGCCGCTGGCCAGCCTGCTGCTGTTATGCCTGGGGCGCGTGATTCTAGGGATCGGGCAAAGCTTTGCCGGGACGGGCTCTACGCTGTGGGGGGTTGGGGTCGTTGGTTCAATGCACATCGGACGGGTGATTTCGTGGAACGGCATCGTGACCTATGGCGCGATGGCGATAGGCGCTCCGCTGGGCGTTCTGTTTTATGCCTGGGGTGGCTTACAGGGACTGGCGCTGACCGTGATGGGCGTGGCGCTGTTGGCAATACTGCTGGCGCTCCCTCGTCCGGCGGTGAAGGCCAGCAAAGGCAAACCGTTACCGTTTCGCGCGGTGCTTGGGCGAGTCTGGTTGTACGGCATGGCGCTGGCCCTGGCCTCAGCCGGATTTGGCGTGATCGCCACTTTCATTACCCTGTTTTATGATGCCAAAGGCTGGGACGGCGCCGCTTTCGCGCTGACGCTTTTTAGCTGCACGTTTGTGGGGACCCGCCTGTTATTCCCAAATGGTATCAACCGTTTAGGTGGACTAAATGTGGCGATGATCTGTTTTAGCGTCGAGATTGTTGGGTTGCTGCTGGTGGGGATGGCTTCCATGCCGTGGATGGCGAAAAGCGGCGTCCTGCTGGCCGGTGCAGGGTTCTCGCTGGTGTTCCCGGCGCTGGGCGTGGTGGCGGTAAAAGCCGTCCCGCAGCAAAATCAGGGCGCTGCGCTGGCGACGTATACGGTGTTTATGGATTTATCACTGGGAGTTACGGGGCCGCTGGCCGGGCTGGTCATGACCTGGGCGGGCGTGCCGGTTATCTATCTGGCGGCGGCAGGGCTGGTGGCGGTGGCGTTATTACTTACCTGGCGATTAAAAAAACGGCCTCAGGTGGTGTCACCGGAGGCCGAGTCATCGTCTTAACCGTTACTGGATAACCAGCGTGTTAATGATGTTTTCTGCGGTAGTCTGCGCTTTTTGCTGATCGTCAGCAGGCAGCGTGATTTGCAGAGTCAGCAGTTGGTTATCGACTTTACCCAACACCACGGAAGAGTAAGCGGTCTGGCCTTTGGCCGAGATGATGCTGTCTAACTGTTGCAGCGTGTGGCCTTTCAGCTCAATAGATTTATTGGTGACGACCTGCAACTGCGGGTCGCGGCTACGCTGCTGATCTTCCAGGCGTTTTGCCAGCACAGCCAGGTCTTCGTTGGTATTGTCGCCAACAATCACAATCACCGCTTTCTGGCCGGTTGCGTCAGAATAAACGTGCATATTGTTCGCCTGGGTGCCCAGTTTGCCGCTCTGATCGGTCATATCCGCTGGCAGGGAAAAACTGAGTTTACCGTCCAACAGGCTGACCGGTTGTCCAGTGGCGCTACTTTCTGCGGCAGCACCCTCTGCTGGCGCTTTTGTATCGCTATTATCACAGGCCGCAAGCCCCATAACCAGCAGGCCAATACCGACATATTTAACCAGATTGCGCATTGACTTCTTCCTTTCGATAAACGGCCATAACGGCTCATTCGTCCATCTTATCACAACTCGGAAAATGAACCTTTAACTCGTCTGCAATGCAGAGATTTCGGATTTATCTGCCAGCCTTTTCAGTAACATATTCAGCAGCACGCCGTACATTGGCAGGAAGAAAATAATGCTGATCAGCACTTTGAAGCAGTAGTCGACCAGCGCGATTTCCATCCAGTGCTCGGCCATAAAGGCATCCGGGCTGCGCCAGAAAGCGATAAAGAAGAAGGCTAACGTATCGCTGATGTTGCCAAACAGCGTCGAAGCCGTTGGCGCCAGCCACCAGCGACGATTCTGACGCAGGCGGTTAAAGACATGCACATCCAGAATTTGACCCAGCGCGTAAGCCATAAAGCTGGCGGCGGCGATACGGGCGACAAACAGATTAAAGTGCAGCAGTGCGCCGAATCCCTGCCACGATCCCATATAGAACAGTGATGAAACGACATAGGAGATCAGCAGCGCAGGGATCATTACCGCAAAGATGATACGTCGTGCCAACGGTGCGCCAAAAATACGCACGGTCAGATCGGTCGCGAGGAAAATAAACGGAAAGCTGAAAGCGCCCCATGTGGTATGGAAACCAAAAATGGAGATCGGTAGCTGCACCAGATAGTTGCTGGAGGTGATCACCAGCAGATGAAATAGCGATAGCCAAAACAACGCTTTTACGCGTTGAGATTGTGTAAACGGAGTCATATTGTGACCTTTTTGTTGGATGGGGTGAGGGAACCCAATAAAAAACCGTCGCATGATACTGCTTTAAGAGCACATTGCAATGGTTGTTTTTCACGCAATCGTTAACCTGATTGGCTTACGCCACAACAGAGCGTAAAATAACGCCGTTTTTGAATGAACGAGACTACGATGAGCGATCTGTTTACCTCTCCCGACCATACTCTTGATGCCCAAGGGCTGCGCTGCCCGGAACCCGTAATGATGGTGCGTAAAACCGTGCGCGGCATGCAAGCGGGTGAAACGCTGCTGATTGTCGCCGACGATCCGGCGACAACCCGTGACATTCCCGGCTTCTGTACCTTTATGGAGCATGAGCTGGTAGCAAAAGAGACCGACTCTCTGCCGTACCGCTATCTGGTGCGCAAAGGCCAGTAATCTTAGCCGGATGGCGCTAATGCAACAGCCGTCCGGCACAGACGCATTATCCTTTACGTAGTAACCGCAGCGCGTTAGCGGTCACCAGTACCGTCGCCCCCGTATCTGCCAGCACCGCCAGCCACAGTCCGGTTATTCCGAGCAGCGTGGTGACGAGAAAAATCCCCTTCAGGCCTAGCGCAATCGCAATGTTCTGGCGAATATTGGCGTGGGTGGCGCGGGCTAACTGAATCATTTGCACCAGACCACGCAGGCGGTTGTGGGTCAGGGCGGCATCGGCGGTTTCCAGCGCGACATCGGTCCCGCTTCCCATCGCAATGCCAATGGTGGCTGCTTTCATTGCCGGAGCGTCGTTGATGCCGTCGCCGACCATCGCCAGCGGCGACTGTTGGTTAAGATGGGTAACGGCCTGTACTTTATCTTCCGGTAATAGACCCGCTTTGAATTCGAGACCCAATTCACTGGCAATAGCTGCTGCCGCTCGCGGGTTATCACCCGTCAGGATCACCCCTTTCACGCCAATCTGATTAAGCTCGCTGATGGCGCTACGGGCGTCGTCGCGCAGCGTGTCCTGTAGGGCCAGCACGCCGAGAACGGCATCGTTACGCAGCACCAGCACCACCGTTTGACCCGCGCTTTCCAGCTCGCTTATCTGCCCGGCAAAAGCATCGGCAGGCTGCTTACCGGCGGCGCAAATCAGCACGCGTTCGCCGTTGACCAGTGCTTCAATGCCAGAGCCAACCAGCGCCCGTTGATCTTTTGCGACAGGGATAGTCAGTTCGCGCGTTTGGGCTTCCCGAACAATCGCCTGCGCCAGCGGATGCGTCGCGCCTTGCTCTACTGCTGCCGCCAGCGCCAGCAGTTCTGCCTCGCCAATACCGCTTGCCGGGTGAATCGCCGTGACGCGCGGTTTACCGATGGTCAGGGTGCCGGTTTTATCAAACGCGACCTGCGTTACCCTACCCAACTGCTCCAGCGCGGCCCCGCCTTTGATTAACGCGCCACGACGTGCCGCGGCGGCAAGGCCAGAGGTAATGGCGGCGGGTGTGGAAATCACCAGCGCACATGGGCAGCCAATCAGCAGCAGCGTCAGCCCTTTATAAATCCACTCCTGCCAGGATGCGGCAAACAGCAGCGGTGGTACAAGGGTGACCAACAACGCAACCGCCATAATGGCTGGGGTGTAAATCCGGCTGAAACGGTCAATAAAGCGCTCAATGGGGGCGCGGCGTTCTTCCGCTTCTTCAATCAATTTCAGAATACGGTCAATGGCGCTGGCACCCGGTTCGGAGAGTACTTCCAGCGTTACCAGACGGTCCACGCTGGTGGCGCCCGCCGGGACTTTCTCGCCGGTGGCGCGCTCAACCGGTATCGATTCGCCGGTCAGGGCGCTTTCATCAAAGCTGGCAAATCCGGAGACCAGCTTGCCATCGGCAGGTAAACGCCCACCCGCGGCAACCTCGATAACATCGCCTGGCTGGAGAGTATTGATAGCAACCTCTTCGCGCTCGCCGTTACGCAGGCGCGTGGCGGTTTCCGGCTTGAGCGCCATCAGTGCGCTGACCCCTTTACGGGCGCGGCTGGCGGCCCATCCTTCCAGGCGTTCGCCAATTAAAAACAGCAGCAGGACCATGGCGGCTTCGGCCGTCGCGCCGATAAACAGTGCGCCAATGGCGGCCACGCTCATCAACGTTTCAATGGCAAAGTAGCTGCCGGTTTTCATCAGACGCAGGGCCTGACGGGCAATCGGATACAAACCTACCAGCGTGGTGGCGACAAATGCTATCTGGCCAAAGGGGTGATTGAACTGCTCCAGCCCCCAGCTAATCGCCATCATGATAATCAGCGAAATCAGCGGCAGGTTCTCTTTAAACCGCGACTCGGGGGCGGCGTCTGGCGCTTGCTCATCGCGCAGGGTATAGCCTGCCTTTTGCACTGCGCTTTCAACTTGCAGGCGGATATCGGAACCCGCGTCGACTACCAGTTTTTCGGTGGCGAACAGAACCTGGACCTGGTTGACGCCGTTGACCTGGCGGACCGCATTCTCCACTTTTCGGGCGCAGGCTGCACAGTCCATGCCTGCCACTTTCCAGGAGTAGCGGGTACCCATTACGGTACCGGATACGGGTGGTGGGGTGGCGCAACTTCCTTCGCAGCAGCAGTCGTCAGTCTTTTGTGGCGCAGGCGTTAGCTTGAAAGAAGAAAATTGTGGGGCTTTTTTGCCACTGGAATCGGGTGTCGACATGGCATCCTCCGGTTGATAATCATTTCATATTAACCGGAGGATACACTCTGGAGTCGACTCCAGAGTCAAGCGTTTTAAAGATACAACGAACGAACAATCAGGAAATGTCCGGCGAAGTAGCAGGCGGCAGCAATTGCGTTATCGGCGCGGAAGCGGCGACGGTAATGGCTACCCAGCCAGACAATGTTGCCGATGAACAGGAGTGATGCGCCCATAAAGGCCGACAGCGCCGGAGCGGTCGGGCGGAAGAACCACAGCTCACCAGCCATCCAGACCATCATCAGCGTGATACCAATAAAGGTACAGATAGCGATGCGTAGCTCTTCCAGTCGCGTCCAGATCACGGCAATCAGCAACGCCCCCAGCACCACCAGCACCAACGGCAAAGGCCAGAAGAACGACAGCGTCATTTGGCTGGCGAAGTAAATGGTATACAGCAGATGCGACAGGAAGAATGCCCCCACGGCATACAAAAGGCGTTGGCGCGGTAACAGCGTCAGCGCATCGCCCAGCAGCGAGGCAAGCAGGCCAGCCAGCACCAGATAGCTGACAGCATTAAACATTGGCGCCTGCCAGGCCAGCAGCGCCAGCAGGAGTAAGGTTAGGGGTTTAAAGACCCAGCGTTGCCAGGCGGGCCCACGATAGGAAGCATCCACGAACAACCATGCGGAAAGGCAGACAGCGATAAACGACCAAAGCATCTTAGTTCCTTGAATTCGTTATTTTTTCGTAAGCGGGGTGCTCACGGCTCTACTGTTCAGTGTAGAGGTCGACACTGCCAGATGACAACACCATAACAGGCAATGTATGCTTATTTCCGCATTTTCTGATGGGTTAATAATATGAGCAAACCACCACTTTTCTTCATTGTTATCATTGTATTAATCGTTGTTGCTGCGTCGTTTCGCTTCGTTCAGCAGCGGCGTGAAAAAGCCGATAATGATACTGCGCCGTTAGTGCAAAAGCAGGTGGTGGTGAGTAACAAACGGGAAAAACCGCTTAACGATCGGCGATCCCGCCAGCAGGAAGTGAGCCCGGCGGGGACCAGCATGCGCTATGAAGTCAGTTTTAAGCCACAAAGTGGCGGCTTCGAGCAGACGTTTCGTCTGGATGCCCAGCAGTACCATGCGTTAACGGTCGGGGATAAGGGAACGCTGAGTTATAAAGGTTCGCGTTTTGTTGATTTTACAGTGAACGCTAAGGTTTCATCTGACTGATGCCGGATGGCGGCTTATGCTTTGTCCGGCCTGGAGATTTTGTCGCCCCGGCCTGCTAAGCGCCGCCGGGCGAAAAGATCACAGTTACTTTTTCAACTGATCTTTAATCTTCTTCTGCCAAACCAGTAACTCAAAGACGCCGAACAGAAAAATACGGATTTTCTCTCCGCGGGTCATCTGCGGGCCATCTTTAGGCATGGTGCTTTTTAACAGCGCCAGTTGCATGCCATGCATCAGCACCATAAAAATCAGTGCGACGTTAACGAAGATGTTAAGCGGGCGTGGAAAGGGTTGGAAAATATTGAGTAGTAAAAATGCCCAGACGCACAACATCAGCAGGCGTCCCAGGTTAATCAGCATCGTGTTCTCCTCGTGCTTCACGTTGGTAAAGGCGATAGGCGACCTGTCCGGCGACTTTTTCGCGGTACAGCGACCAGTTCACCGGAACCGGCGGCAAACCGTTTTCTACTTCGCTTTCAACGTAAATATACGCTTCATTTGCCAGCCAGCCATGAGTTTCCAGAAGAGTTAATGTTTCTTCCAGTAATCCTTTGCGAAACGGCGGGTCAACAAACACCACGTTATGCGGCGTACCCGTCTGGGCCAAAAATGTCAGGGTATTGGTGTTGACGACCCGGGCATGGGGAGCTTTCAGCGTGGCGAGATTGTTTTGTAGCTGCTGTGATACCGCGCGATCCATTTCCAGAAGCGTCGCATTTGCCGCATAGCGAGAGAGGGCTTCCAGCCCCAGCGCGCCGCTGCCGGCGAAGCAGTCCAGGCAGTGAGCATCGACCATTACCGGGGCCAGCCAGTTAAATAAGGTTTCGCGTACGCGGTCGGTGGTTGGGCGCAGACCGGGACTATCCGGAACCGGGAGTTTACGGCCACGCCATTGACCGCCAATAATGCGGATCTGGCCGCTACCAGAGTGATTCGGTTTTTTCATTTCAATTATTGCTCAATCCGCTGCTGACGTGTCATTCCAGGCGGTGATGTGAGTTAAGTTAACCCGTCGCCTTTCAAGTTACCTCTTCGTTGGCTGCACTTACTCACCCGAATCACTTACTAAAAGTAAGCTCATCGGGATTCGTGCGCTTGCCGCCTTGACGTAACTCGAAATTCATTGGGTATAAGTGATAGACTATTTCATCATTTTTTTAGCTGCTATGTACATAGCGTTGACGCTGTGCCATGAAGCAACAGCGGGGGAGTGTAGTCGCAAATGGCGAAAGAGAAAAAACGTGGCTTTTTTTCCTGGCTGGGCTTTGGTCAAAAAGAGCAGGCACCGGAAAACGAGACAGAATTAAAAAACGAAGAACAACAACCGGTTGCTGAAGAAACTACCGTCGTTGACGAACAGCCGCGCGCCGAGGAAACCCGTAGCGAGGCGGAAACGGAAGCTTTTGCAGCTGAAGTTGTTGAAGTGACTGAACAGGTTGCGGAAATCGAAAAACTGCAGCCGGAAGCAGAACCTGTTGCCGAACAACCGCAGCCGGAGATTGAGCTGGTTGCTGAACCCGCTGCTGAACCTGTTGTGGAAACGCCAGCGGCGACGGTTATCGAACGCGAAGAATTGCCGCTGCCGGAAGAGGTGAAAACCGAAGAGGTTTCTGCCGAAGAGTGGCAGGCCGAAGCGGAAACCGTGGAAATCGTTGAGGCGGTTGAAGAGGAAGCCGAAAACGAACCGCACCTGGCTGATGAAGAGCTGGAAGCGCAGGCGCTGGCGGCTGAGGCAGTTGAAGAAGCCGTGATGGTGGTGCCGGTAGAAGAACCTGCCGTAGAAGCACCGACAGAAGAAGAGGGAGTCCAGGAGCAGGAAAAACCAACGAAAGAAGGTTTCTTTGCGCGTCTGAAACGCAGCCTCCTGAAAACAAAAGAAAACCTTGGTTCCGGATTTATCAGTCTGTTCCGTGGTAAAAAGATCGACGATGATCTGTTTGAAGAGCTGGAAGAGCAACTGCTGATTGCCGACGTGGGCGTAGAAACGACCCGCAAGATTATTGCAAATCTGACGGAAGGTGCCAGCCGTAAGCAGCTCAAAGACGCGGAAGCGCTGTACGGCCTGCTGAAAGAAGAGATGGGCGAGATTCTGGCGAAGGTGGAAGAACCGCTGAATGTTGATGGCAAGACGCCGTTTGTTATCTTAATGGTTGGCGTCAACGGCGTGGGTAAAACCACCACTATCGGAAAGCTGGCGCGTCAGTTTGAGCAGCAGGGTAAATCGGTGATGCTGGCGGCGGGCGATACCTTCCGTGCGGCGGCGGTAGAGCAGCTGCAGGTCTGGGGTCAGCGTAACAACATCCCGGTGATTGCTCAGCATACCGGCGCGGATTCCGCGTCCGTCATCTTTGATGCCATCCAGGCGGCGAAGGCGCGTAATGTAGATGTGCTGATCGCTGATACCGCAGGGCGTTTGCAGAACAAATCGCACCTGATGGAAGAATTGAAAAAAATCGTTCGCGTCATGAAGAAGCTCGACGAAGATGCGCCGCATGAAGTTATGCTGACTATCGACGCCAGCACCGGGCAGAATGCGATAAGCCAGGCCAAACTGTTCCATGAAGCGGTGGGCTTAACCGGTATCACCCTGACTAAGCTGGACGGTACGGCGAAGGGCGGGGTCATCTTCTCGGTTGCCGATCAGTTTGGCATCCCTATCCGCTATATCGGTGTAGGCGAACGTATCGAGGATTTACGTCCGTTTAAAGCGGACGATTTTATAGAGGCACTTTTTGCCCGAGAGGATTAACAATGATTCGCTTTGAACATGTCAGCAAGGCCTATCTCGGTGGGAGACAAGCGCTGCAGGGAGTTACCTTCCATATGCAGCCTGGCGAGATGGCATTTCTGACCGGCCACTCCGGTGCGGGGAAAAGTACCCTGCTGAAGCTGATTTGTGGAATTGAACGGCCCAGCGCCGGGAAAATCTACTTCAGCGGGCATGACATCAGCCGTTTGAAAAACCGTGAAGTGCCGTTTCTGCGTCGTCAGATTGGCATGATTTTTCAGGATCACCATCTGTTGATGGACAGAACCGTGTTTGACAACGTGGCAATCCCGCTGATCATCGCGGGCGCCAGCGGGGACGATATTCGTCGTCGCGTGTCAGCGGCGCTGGATAAGGTCGGACTGTTGGACAAAGCGAAAAACTTCCCTATTCAGCTCTCCGGCGGTGAACAACAGCGCGTGGGCATCGCCCGTGCGGTGGTGAACAAACCGGCGGTATTGCTGGCGGATGAACCAACAGGGAACCTGGATGACGCGTTGTCGGAAGGGATCCTTCGCCTGTTTGAAGAGTTTAACCGCGTCGGGGTCACGGTATTAATGGCCACGCACGATATTGGCCTGATCTCCCGTCGCTCCTATCGCCAAATGGTTCTGAGCGATGGACATCTGCATGGAGGCCTGGCCCATGAATAGACGTGACGCTATTAATCAAATCAAACAGTTCGGTGGCCGACTGGATCGCTTCCGTAAATCGGGCGGCGCGCCGGGAGATGGCGGTCGTAACGCGCCAAAGCGGGCGAAAGCCGCGCCAAAGCCGAACTCGCGTAAAACCAATGTCTTTAACGAGCAGGTACGCTACGCGTTCCAGGGCGCGTTACAGGACCTGAAAAGCAAGCCGCTGGCGACGTTCCTGACGGTGATGGTTATTGCCATCTCCCTGACGCTGCCAAGCGTATGCTACATGGTTTATAAGAACGTCGACCATGCGGCAAGCCAGTATTATCCTTCTCCGCAGATCACCGTTTACCTGCAAAAAACGCTGGATGATGATGCAGCGGCGCGGGTGGTTGGTCAGTTGCAGGCCGAGCAGGGCGTGGAGAAAGTGAATTATCTTTCCCGCGATGACGCGCTGGGCGAATTCCGTAACTGGTCCGGCTTTGGCGGCGCGCTGGATATGCTGGAAGAGAACCCGCTACCGGCCGTGGCGGTAGTTATCCCGAAACTGGACTTCCAGGGCACGGAGTCGCTGAACACGCTGCGCGACCGTATCGCACAAATCAACGGTATTGATGAAGTGCGCATGGATGACAGCTGGTTTGCCCGTCTGGCGGCGCTGACGGGCCTTGTCGGACGCGTCTCCGCGATGATTGGCGTGCTGATGGTAGCGGCGGTCTTCCTCGTCATCGGTAACAGTGTGCGGCTGAGTATTTTTGCGCGTCGCGATACCATTAACGTGCAGAAACTGATTGGCGCGACGGATGGGTTTATCCTGCGTCCGTTCCTCTACGGCGGTGCGCTGCTCGGTTTTTCCGGCGCATTTCTTTCACTGATTTTGTCAGAAATTTTGGTGATGCGCCTGTCGTCAGCGGTAACTGAGGTGGCGCAGGTTTTTGGAACTAAGTTTGATATCAACGGCTTATCATTCGACGAATGCCTGTTATTGCTGCTGGTGTGCTCGATGATTGGCTGGGTGGCAGCCTGGCTTGCCACGGTTCAACATTTACGCCACTTTACCCCCGATTAAAAAATCTCTGGTATAATCTTTCCCTGCACTGAGTAGTTCGCTCTGCAGGGAAAGAGTCCCTGTTATCTCTTCCCAGCGTATTCATTGTGATGTCACATTTTGTGCGTAATCTATACACATTACGACATGGAACTTGTGGATAAAATCACTGTCTGATAAAAGATTGAATGATATTCTCGTTGCTCATAAGCTCTGGCATGGTTGTTGCTATTGGTTTTAGCCAACGCGTCAGATGAAAAGATTGAGAGGATTTGAATGACCAAAGAAATGCAAAATTTAGCTTTAGCCCCTGTTGGTAACCTGGAATCTTACATCCGGGCTGCGAACGCGTGGCCGATGTTGTCGGCTGACGAGGAGCGGCTACTTGCTGAAAAGCTGCATTACCAGGGCGATCTGGAAGCAGCTAAAACGCTGATCCTGTCTCACCTGCGCTTTGTTGTTCATGTTGCTCGTAATTATGCGGGCTATGGCCTGCCGCAGGCGGATCTGATTCAGGAAGGCAATATCGGCCTGATGAAAGCCGTGCGCCGTTTCAACCCGGAAGTGGGTGTGCGCCTGGTTTCTTTCGCCGTGCACTGGATCAAAGCTGAGATCCACGAATACGTTCTGCGTAACTGGCGTATCGTAAAAGTCGCGACCACCAAAGCGCAGCGTAAGCTGTTCTTTAACCTGCGTAAAACCAAGCAGCGTCTGGGCTGGTTCAATCAGGACGAAGTTGAAATGGTTGCTCGTGAGCTGGGTGTTTCCAGCAAAGACGTGCGCGAAATGGAATCCCGTATGGCGGCGCAGGACATGACGTTTGACATGTCTTCAGACGACGAGTCTGACAGCCAGCCGATGGCGCCGGTTCTGTATCTGCAGGATAAATCATCTAACTTTGCCGACGGCATTGAAGAAGATAACTGGGAAGATCAGGCCGCGAACAAACTGACCCACGCAATGGAGGGTCTGGACGAGCGTAGCCAGGACATCATTCGCGCCCGTTGGCTGGACGAAGACAACAAGTCGACGTTGCAAGAACTGGCCGATCGCTACGGCGTCTCTGCTGAACGTGTTCGTCAGCTTGAAAAGAACGCCATGAAAAAACTGCGTGCGGCGATCGAAGCGTAATCTTCCGCCGACCTGGAAATGCTGATAAACCCTGGATGAAAATCCGGGGTTTTTTATGTCTCATTGATACTTCAAACTGCTATCACGCTTTCCTCTGCCAGGTTTGCTTTTGCCTCTCTGGTGTTGTGGGGTGGGGGGCCGAAGTGATTGATGCCCCTGCGCCTGACAAGGTGACATGTTTGCCCGGTTTCTGGGCAAACATGTCACCTTAATGCAGCCGAATACTGTCGGTATAACTTATTGTGGCAGGAGATTATAGGCTGCCAGCATCTCTTTGATATCCTGAGTGATGATTTCATTCGGCATATGTATTGGTCTTCTGGTAATGCCTGCGGTGATCCCCATTAAGTTAAGAGCCTCTTTCATTACTGCAGGTGCGGTCATTTTCTTAATGTTCATACGCAGCGCATCGATCTTATTACGCTCTTCCTGTGCTTGATCCAACTGCCCCGCGATAAAGTAGTTATACAAATCCACTTCAATCTTCGGTAAAACATTTGATGTGGCTGCGACGCTGGCAACTGAACCTTCTTTAAATGCATCAAGCATCAGCGAATCTGAACCGTTCAATACTTTAAAATTTTTGTGTTTTGAAATCTCAAGGTACTGTTTTTGTACTTCAAATTTTCCACTGCTATCTTTGATTGCCACGATATTATCGATATCAGCCAGGCGATTCGCTGTTTCGTATTCAATACTTAGGCCCGTTTGCCCTGGGAGATTGTATAGAATAATAGGTGCTGCTGTGCTGGCCGCAATATCATAGTAATGTTTATATAAATCTTCCTGATTAGGCACCAGATAGTAGGGGGTTACAACTGAAATGTAATCTGCGCCAGCATCAACGAGTCGTTGAGTCAGAGCAATAGTTTGCTGTGTGCTACAGCAACCGGCACCGGCGCAAATAGTTACGTCATTACCCACTTCATCAACAACTGCTTTGGTGAGTTCTACTTTTTCATCATCTGATAACAGATGAAATTCACCATTGGTGCCACAAATAAATAATCCATGAACACCATTATTGACTAACCAGCGAGCCATCTTTCTTGCTGCCGGGATATCCATTTTTTCCGTTTCATCAAAAGGTGTCACCATCGCAGTAATAATTCCCTTAAGTTCTTTCATTATCTTTTCTCCAGTTCGTTGGTAACATTTTTAATCGAGATTTGAATTGTGTTAAGATCTGCTTCCTGAGTAAACGAAGCCGCATGTGGCGTGATCGAGTAATTCATGAGTTGTTTTGTTTCTTCTTTTCGTTCTTTAAGTTCAATATCTTCACTAGCAAAAGAAATTTTATGAGTAATTAAAGCATTGTATAAACTATCTTCATCAATCAAACCGCCTCGTGCAGTATTTATTAATATTGCGGAAGGTTTCATTTTTTCGAATGCGTGCTGATCAATCATGTGCCTGGTGCTATCTAGTAAAGGCAAATGAAGCGAGATAACATCACTGAGCTGATACACCTCATCTAACTCTTTAAAGTTTATATACGGAAAAACCTGACTCTGATTGATATAAGGGTCGTATGCAATGATCTCCATACCCATAGCGTTAGCGATGTGGGCTACATGTTTGCCAATAGCACCAAGGCCAATCAGCCCTAATGTCTTTTTATGTAACTCAGTACCCACCAATCTTACATCATTACTGCATTTAGCCTGTTGTTCGATTTCAACATACTTTCTGGCACTGGATAGCATCATTAGAATAGCCATTTCTGCTACCGATACAGAATTGGCGTTGAGTGCTTTATGCACCACAATATTTCTGCTGTTCGCATACTCAACGTTTATATTATCTAAACCAACACCATATTTTGAGATTACTTTTAGTTTTTTCGCACAATCTATAACGTCTTGATCTAAAGGGTCGTTGCCTGTAATAATAGCATCGGCATCTTTAATTTTTACCATCAACTCTTCTTTACTAAAACGTTCTCCGCTCGTATTACATTCGACGATATAACCTGCTGCCTGTAATTCATCCAGATATTTTTGCCCCTTACTAAGAAAGGGCCTTGGCGTTATAAGTATTTTTTTCATATTACAATAAACCGAAGAATGAAAAAATAAGGCTTAAAGAGAGGATTGCTACCAGTATTCGTAGGAAATGCGGTCCACACTTCTGGATGTATATATAAATACCGAGAACCGCAACCAGGGGGAGTAAGTTAGGCACAATTTTGTCTAACATGTCCTGCAGGACAATAGTATTCCCCCCACCAGTAGTAATATGTAGTGGTGTCTTAATCTTTACATAAGTGGCAGAAAGCGCCCCCATCATCAACAGGCCGAACATACCTGCGCCTTCAATAATTTTATGGATACTGCCAGAGTGGAGTATCTCTAAAATTGACTCTTTCCCCTTTTTATAGCCAATATTAAGTGCAAATCGGCTAGCGAAGAACATATAGACAACTTGATAGATCAATGGCAGTAATGCGGCTAATACGTACCCTTGCAATACAAAAGGAATACATACCCCAATAACAATAGGTCGCAATGTGCCAAAATCTAACGTATCCCCGATACCTGAGACTGGACCCATTAGCCCCGTTTTTAAACTGGTCACTAATTGGGTTGTGGCTGTCCGCTGTTCTTCAGGTTCCTGGGATGCTTTTTCTTCTAGTGCGATAGTGATGCCGTTTACCACTGAGCCCCAGTTAGCTTGTGTGTTAAACATCGTCAAATGGCGCTGTAACGCTTTTGAAAGATCCCTCTTATTCGGGTATAGCTTAGCTAAAATCCCTGTCATTGAATTACAAAAGGCTAGAGCCTGTAACCGTTCAAAATTTAATGATGTTTCCGAGAAAGCATGCCATTTTAACCAGACAATCTGCACATCTTT
Organism: Citrobacter sp. 506; assembly: GCF_050434985.1. Taxonomy (NCBI): domain Bacteria; kingdom Pseudomonadati; phylum Pseudomonadota; class Gammaproteobacteria; order Enterobacterales; family Enterobacteriaceae; genus Citrobacter; species Citrobacter sp. 506. The sequence goes on along the minus strand of NZ_JBNDJN010000005.1, from coordinate 117,186 downwards.
ATTCGTAATTGGTGAGCTTTCGACTTCCTTTAAGTCGATATTATTAGCCATTTTGTGTTCCTTTCGCAGTTTTTGATTGCATGTATAAGAGAACAGCACATAAACCAAAAATGGATATCCCTATGGTGTTTAACCCTGAATATGTGACCAAGAAGAAACCAATGATGAATAACGGGATGTATTGTTTTTTCCCGATCACAATGATAGTGATAGCAAAACCTAATGCTGGAAGAATATTACCAGCGATAGCTAAGCCGTTGGTGGTCCAGGAGGGTAACAGTTTGACAAATGAGGAAATAGCATCTGGGCCATACAAACAGGCAACGAAAACAGGAACGAAGCGCATAGGGAAGGCCAACAGAATAGGATAGATAGTTGCTACCCGCTGAATCCCTTTGATATCTGCTTTTTCGGCATAGCGATCGGCCATATGAACAAATGTGGTATTAACCGTTTTACGAACGTTTTCGAGGACAACCCCTAATAAACCTATTGGGATTGCCAACGAAATAGCTATTTCAGGTTTTATCCCCGCAGTAAGAGCAATAGGTATAGCGATGCAGGAGGCCAATCCCTCATCTGCTGGCGGGTTCCCACCAGGAGCAATACTTCCTATATAGATCATCTGTAATGTCGCACCGACTGATAATGCAGTCGGCATATCATCAAAGATAATTCCCATAATGGGGGCAATAGATAACGGCATGCGCATGATTGAAAAGCCATACCATACCTTCGCTTGTGATATCCAATAAACTAAACCAATCAATATTGCTGTAGAAACGCCCATAAGTTCCTCTCCTTTTTAAGGTAACTTATTCTTTATTTTTTGCAGACTGGCTGGTTCTTCTTCTGGGATAGTCTGGAAATAAACTTTAATATTCCTGTCTTCTATGACTTGTAGTTTTTCTGCATCTTCTTTATTTATTGATATCTGATTAAAGACGATTTTTCTGCCAGGGATGTTTTCTATGCCGCCTACTTGCAACTCTTCAAGTTCTAATCCGCCCTGAATAGTCTTTAATGCTGAATCAATAGATTTGAAAAGGATTAAAAGTTTGCCAGTATGGAAATTTTTCTCATTCCAGCGGGTTGTCGTTTCCTCAATGGATGTCATGATTACTTCGATGCCGCTGGGGGCCGCCATTTTATAAACTTCGGCTAAAAAAGGATCATTATATAATTCGTCATCAATAACAATTATTTTATCGGCGTTGCTCCTTTTCAGCCATTTGGTGATAACCTGTCCATGAATTAGGCGATAATCAATGCGGGCATGTACTATACTCATACTCTATTATCCTTTATTAAATTGATAACTTTGAACCATATCTTTACCGGCATCATGAATACATTGAACATATTCTTCGATGGTGATTTCTTTATCGGAGTCTTGTAACATATTCGCTTCAAGCAGCATGGCAAGGTTTACGCCGCTAATACAATGAATAGGGTATTCTCTGGAGAGAACCGTCGCTACATTTGATGGTGTTCCACCATATATATCGGTAAGAATAACGGTTTTAATATTGGGTCTGAGTATTTTCCTTGTTTGCTCCATTAACGTTTCTGGTGACATCCCGATGATCAGAGAAATAGCCGTTGTATTTTTCGTTTTGCCAACAATCATTTCACTACTGTTTAATAACTCTTTACCTGCGTCACCATGTGTTAATATGATGATATCATAGAGATTCAATGGTTATCTTCCTTATATATATAATCCATATGTTTGATTTATATTTTGTATGTAACAGATTCCGTTCTTGAGAGTGGTTTCTGTTCTTTGAATATATATTGTTTTATGGATTTTTAAACGTTACCAAGATCACATATTGAATGTATTGACTAATATGGCTATTTCTAGCGGATGCATATAACGCATAACAAAATAATATAATATTTGGTTTTTATAATTAATACTGTTATTTATATATATTCAACAATGCATCTTAATTAAAATTATATTTTATATCGATGATATAAGGTCATATTATGGAGATGAATTGATATTTATAGTTTTGTCACCTATATGTTATGTCATCGCAAAAATTCACGTTTCAAATCCATAAAAATGGGGTATGTTTTAGCAGAGTATGCTGAAAATGCACGGTCAGCATGCCTAAATATCAATGTCTTATACTTGGTGTGACGCCAATATCAGAATAATGTGCTAAATAACAACATCACAACAAATGCAACAACCATAACAATGAGGAACCTCAGGATGAAAATGAAGGGTAAAGCGTTACTGGCAGGATGTATTGCACTCGCATTCAGCAACATGGCATTAGCAGAAGATATTAAAATTGCTGTTGTGGGGGCGATGTCTGGCCCGGTAGCGCAGTATGGCGATCAGGAATTTACCGGCGCAGAGCAGGCAATTGCGGATATCAACGCCAAGGGCGGCGTGAAAGGTGACAAACTGGTCATGGTGAAATATGACGATGCCTGTGACCCGAAACAAGCGGTAGCGGTTGCGAACAAAGTGGTCAACGACGGGATTAAATATGTAATCGGTCACCTGTGCTCTTCTTCCACTCAGCCTGCGTCAGACATCTATGAAGACGAAGGTATTCTGATGATCACTCCAGCGGCAACGGCACCGGAGCTGACCGCGCGCGGCTATAGCCTGGTGATGCGTACCACGGGTCTGGATTCCGATCAGGGCCCAACGGCCGCCAAATATATCGTTGAAAAAGTGAAGCCGCAGCGCATCGCGATTATTCATGATAAGCAGCAGTACGGTGAAGGCCTGGCCCGCGCGGTGCAGGATGGCCTGAAAAAGGGTAACGCCAACGTGGTGTTCTTTGACGGGATCACCGCCGGGGAAAAAGATTTTTCTACGCTGGTAGCGCGTTTGAAGAAAGAGAACATCGATTTCGTTTACTACGGCGGTTACCACCCGGAAATGGGGCAAATCCTGCGCCAGGCACGCGCCGCGGGTCTGAAAACCCAGTTTATGGGGCCAGAAGGTGTAGCGAACGTGTCGCTGTCTAACATCGCCGGTGAATCAGCAGAAGGCTTACTGGTAACGAAACCGAAGAACTACGACCAGGTTCCAGCGAACAAACCCATCGTAGATGCTATCAAAGCCAAGAAACAGGATCCGAGTGGTGCATTCGTATGGACCACCTACGCCGCGCTGCAATCTTTGCAGGCCGGTCTGAACCAGTCTGACGATCCGGCTGAAATTGCCAAGTATCTGAAAGCAAACTCGGTGGAAACTGTGATGGGGCCGCTGTCATGGGATGCGAAGGGCGACCTGAAAGGCTTCGAATTCGGCGTGTTTGACTGGCATGCAAACGGGACGGCGACAGACGCCAAGTGATTTTCCCGGCGCCTTTCGTGCCGCAGGTGTGTTGGCTGCGTTATTCAACCCCGGCCACTTACTTATGTAAGCTCCGGGGATTTTATAACTTGCCGCCTGCCTGCAACACAAAATTCTTGGGAAAATACTCGTAATACAATTGGTTGGGGGCGGTTTTCTACCGTTTCTCCCATCCATTCTCCCGCTCTGCAAACCCTGTTGCCTGCATAAATGCGGCCATCACGCTGCGGTTTTCAACGCCGACGTCGGCCATCCACCACGAACTCACGTCAGGGTTTTCCCGGATCACTTCTTCGATCAAATACTGCCCGACGCCGCGACGGCGGGTGATATCGCGCACGCGCAATGAATCAAGTGCGCCTTGTGTGCCGCTCAGGGTTACTCGCACGGCACCTAACAGACGCTCGTTAAAGCGTGCGGCGTAGATCCGGTGCGTTTCATCTACGCTTAATGATGAGGCGGAATATTCCGGCCAGATTTTGCCCAGATCAATCAGGTCCTGGTCGCTAAAGTTATCTAAACGAACGATGGTCAGCTTCATTAACAGCATGTCCAAATCACAAAAGATGGAATCAGTGTACCGAAATAATTCGCCCGGATGCTTTCTCTTTTTAATGCGATTAACCAGGTTAATAGTTTTGTAACAACGACAATGACAGATTGAAACAGTAGAGATTGAAAAACAGGCAGGATAATACCCTGGAATGCAGCATTTTATTCCGCTCTTTGTGCCGTTATTTTATGCTGACAAATGCACTTTTTTTTGTTTATCTATAGTGAAAAGCAGAATATTATCTTTTCTTAATCGACTGAAAAATAGAGATTTTAGCCGTAATTTGCTTAAAAAACTGCGCTAAACCATTAACGAGACTGGTAAAAATAGTGCAGTTCAAAAAAAGCACAGTCTGCTTTTTAACCACATAAATACAAAATATATACATCATCACGAATGGGGATTCAGGAAAATGAAACGGAGTGCGAAAACAATCATCGCAGGGGTGATAGCACTGGCAATGTCACACGCGGTCATGGCGGAGGATATCAAGGTCGCTGTTGTCGGGGCGATGTCAGGTCCGGTCGCGCAGTGGGGTGATATGGAATTTAATGGCGCACGTCAGGCCATTAAAGATATCAATGCCAAAGGCGGGGTCAAAGGCGACAAACTCGTTGCCGTCGAATATGACGACGCCTGCGATCCGAAACAGGCCGTTGCGGTAGCGAACAAAATCGTCAATGACGGCATTCAGTACGTTATTGGTCATCTGTGCTCATCTTCCACGCAGCCCGCATCAGATATCTATGAAGACGAAGGCATTCTGATGATTTCCCCGGGCGCGACCAACCCGGAACTGACCCAGCGCGGTTACGCACACATTATGCGTACAGCGGGCCTGGACTCCTCTCAGGGGCCGACCGCCGCGAAATACATTCTGGAGAAGGTGAAGCCGCAACGCATCGCCATCATTCACGATAAACAGCAATACGGTGAAGGCCTGGCGCGTTCAGTGCAGGAGAGCCTGAAAGCGAGCAAAGCCAATATCGTCTTCTTTGACGGGATCACTGCCGGGGAAAAAGATTTTTCTGCGCTGATCGCCCGCCTTAAAAAAGAAAATATCGATTTTGTTTATTACGGCGGCTACTACCCGGAAATGGGACAAATGCTGCGCCAGGCTCGCTCCGTCGGGCTGAATACCCAGTTTATGGGACCTGAGGGCGTGGGCAATGCGTCGCTGTCTAATATTGCCGGTGATGCCGCTGAAGGCATGCTGGTGACCATGCCAAAACGCTATGACCAGGATCCGGCGAATAAAGCTATCGTCGATGCGCTCAAAGCTGACAAGAAAGATCCAACCGGGCCGTACGTGTGGATCACTTATGCAGCCGTCCAGTCATTGGCGACCGCAATGGATCGCAGCGGTAGCAAAGAGCCGTTGGATCTGGTGAAAGATCTGAAAGCACACGGGGCTGACACCGTGATTGGGCCGCTGAAATGGGACGAAAAAGGCGATTTGAAGGGATTTGAGTTTGGTGTCTTCCAGTGGCACGCGGACGGATCATCGACCGTCGCGAAGTAATAGCTGAAGACGAGTTATCCCACCGCCCGTGCAAAACGGGCGGGTTAAGAAAGGTTACCTTATGTCCGAGCAGTTCCTCTATTTCTTGCAGCAGATGTTTAACGGCGTCACGCTGGGAAGCACCTACGCGCTGATCGCTATCGGTTACACGATGGTGTACGGCATTATCGGCATGATCAACTTCGCCCACGGCGAGGTGTATATGATCGGCAGCTATGTCTCCTTTATGATCATCGCTGCGCTAATGATGATGGGTATTGATTCCAGCTGGCTACTGGTCGCGGCGGGCTTTGTCGGCGCGATTGTGATTGCCAGCGCCTACGGCTGGAGCATTGAACGCGTAGCGTATCGGCCCGTGCGCAGCTCTAAGCGCCTGATCGCGCTGATTTCCGCTATCGGGATGTCCATCTTCCTGCAAAACTACGTCAGCCTGACGGAAGGTTCGCGCGATGTGGCGCTGCCCAGCCTGTTTAACGGCCAGTGGACCGTCGGCAGTAGCGAAAACTTCTCTGCTTCCATCACCACCATGCAGTTGGTTATCTGGATTGTAACCTTCCTGGCGATGCTGGCGCTGACGCTGTTTATCCGTTACTCCCGTATGGGCCGTGCCTGCCGTGCCTGCGCGGAAGACCTGAAAATGGCCAGCCTGCTCGGCATAAATACCGATCGCGTGATTGCACTGACCTTTGTGATTGGCGCGGCAATGGCGGCGGTAGCGGGCGTACTGCTCGGCCAGTTCTACGGCGTAATTAACCCCTATATCGGCTTTATGGCCGGGATGAAAGCCTTTACCGCGGCGGTACTGGGCGGCATCGGCAGCATTCCTGGGGCGATGATCGGCGGCCTGATTCTGGGTGTCGCGGAAGCGCTCTCCTCTGCTTATCTGAGTACCGAATACAAAGACGTGGTTTCATTCGCGCTGCTGATTCTGGTGCTGCTGGTGATGCCGACCGGTATTCTGGGTCGCCCGGAGGTAGAGAAAGTATGAAACCGATGCATTTTGCAATGGCGCTGCTCTCTGCCGCTATGTTCTTCATCCTGGCGGGCGTCTTTATGGGCGTCCAGTTGGAGCTTGACGGCACTAAACTGGTGGTGGATACCGCCGCGGATATCCGCTGGCAGTGGGTGTTTATCGGCACTGGCGTGGTCTTTCTCTTCCAACTGTTGCGTCCAGCTTTCCAGAAGGGCCTGAAGAGCGTCTCCGGACCGAAGTTTATTCTGCCGGCGATTGATGGCTCCACCGTTAAACAGAAGCTGTTCCTGGTGGCGCTGCTGGTGATTGCCGTGGCGTGGCCGTTTATGGTGTCGCGCGGTACGGTTGATATTGCCACGTTGACGATGATTTATATCATCCTCGGCCTCGGCTTAAACGTGGTGGTGGGGCTTTCCGGTCTGCTGGTGCTGGGTTACGGCGGCTTCTATGCCATCGGTGCTTACACCTTCGCGCTGCTGAACCACTATTACGGACTCGGCTTCTGGACCTGTCTGCCGCTGGCGGGGCTGGTTTCCGCTGCTGCGGGCTTTATGCTCGGCTTCCCGGTACTGCGCCTGCGCGGTGACTATCTGGCGATTGTGACTTTAGGCTTCGGCGAAATCGTCCGTATCCTGCTGCTCAACAACACCGAAGTGACCGGTGGTCCGAACGGTATCAGCCAGATCCCGAAACCGACCTTTTTCGGTCTGGAGTTCAGCCGTACTGCCCGTGAAGGTGGCTGGGATACCTTCAGCAACTTCTTTAACGTGAAGTACGATCCCTCTGACCGCGTGATTTTCCTTTATCTGGTGGCGCTGCTGCTGGTGGTCTTCTCGCTGTTTGTCATCAACCGTCTGCTGCGTATGCCGTTGGGTCGTGCGTGGGAAGCGCTGCGCGAAGATGAAATTGCCTGTCGCTCGCTGGGCTTAAACCCTACGCGTATCAAGCTGACCGCTTTTACCATCAGCGCCGCGTTTGCCGGTTTTGCCGGTACGTTGTTTGCCGCGCGTCAGGGTTTTGTCAGCCCGGAATCCTTCACCTTTGCCGAGTCGGCCTTTGTGCTGGCGATTGTAGTACTGGGCGGAATGGGCTCACAGTTCGCAGTGATCCTCGCGGCCATCCTGCTGGTGGTGTCACGCGAGCTGATGCGTGATTTCAATGAATACAGCATGTTAATGCTGGGTGGTTTAATGGTACTGATGATGATCTGGCGTCCGCAGGGCTTGTTGCCGATGACCCGTCCGCAGTTGAAGCTGAAAAACGGGGAAGCAAAAGGAGAGCAGGCATGAGTCAGCCATTATTATCCGTCAACGGCCTGATGATGCGCTTCGGCGGTCTGCTGGCGGTAAACAACGTTGAACTGGAGCTGAGACCACAGGAGATCGTCTCGTTAATCGGGCCAAACGGCGCGGGAAAAACCACGGTCTTTAACTGTCTGACCGGTTTTTATAAGCCGACGGGTGGGACGATTAAACTGCGCGACCAGCATCTGGAAGGGCTGCCGGGTCAGCAAATTGCGCGGATGGGTGTGGTGCGTACTTTCCAGCACGTGCGTCTGTTTCGCGAGATGACGGTGATTGAAAACCTGCTGGTGGCGCAACATCAGCAGCTGAAAACCGGCGTCTTCTCCGGCCTGTTGAAAACCCCGTCGTTCCGTCGCGCGCAGAGTGAAGCGTTGGATCGCGCCGCCACCTGGCTGGAGCGTATTGGTTTGCTGGAGCACGCCAACCGTCAGGCCAGTAACCTGGCCTACGGCGACCAGCGCCGTCTGGAGATTGCACGTTGCATGGTGACCCAGCCGGAAATCCTGATGCTCGACGAACCCGCCGCAGGCCTCAACCCGAAAGAGACCAAAGAGCTGGACGAGCTGATTGCTGAACTGCGTAACCATCACAACACCACTATTTTGTTGATTGAGCACGACATGAAGCTGGTGATGGGTATTTCCGACCGTATTTACGTGGTGAATCAGGGCACGCCGCTGGCGAACGGGACGCCGGAACAGATTCGTAACAACCCGGACGTGATCCGCGCCTATTTAGGTGAAGCATAATGGTGGTGACGCATAATATGGAAAAAGTCATGTTGTCCTTTGACAAAGTCAGCGCCCACTACGGCAAGATACAGGCGCTGCACGACGTCAGCTTGTATATCAATCAGGGTGAAATCGTGACGCTTATCGGCGCCAACGGCGCGGGAAAAACCACGCTGCTTGGTACGCTGTGCGGCGATCCGCGAGCGACAAGTGGGCGAATTGTCTTTGATGGTAAAGACATTACCGACTGGCAGACGGCGAAAATCATGCGCGAAGCGGTAGCGATTGTTCCGGAAGGGCGTCGCGTGTTTTCTCGCATGACGGTGGAAGAGAACCTGGCGATGGGCGGTTTCTTTGCCGAAAAGGACCAGTTTCAGGAACGCATCAAGTGGGTGTATGACCTGTTTCCCCGCCTGCATGAACGTCGAATTCAGCGTGCGGGCACGATGTCCGGCGGTGAACAGCAGATGCTGGCGATAGGCCGTGCGCTGATGAGTCAGCCGCGGCTGCTGCTGCTTGATGAGCCGTCGCTGGGTCTGGCGCCGATTATCATCCAGCAGATCTTCAACACCATCGAACAACTGCGCGAGCAGGGGATGACAATCTTCCTCGTCGAACAGAACGCTAACCAGGCGCTGAAGCTCGCCGATCGCGGCTACGTGCTGGAAAACGGTCATGTGGTGCTGGAAGACACCGGTGATGCGTTACTGGCTAACGAAGCAGTGCGCAGCGCGTATCTGGGCGGTTAACATTCTCTGAATTGACAAGGGGGCCTGATATGGCCCCTTTTTATTGCTCTATGTTATTATTGAGAATAGTTATCAATAATAAAAGTGAACATGGAGAAAGGATGATACGTTCCGGTATCTGCATGATGATTGGCGGTTTGTTTTTGACGCTTTCATCAAATACCCTGGCCTTAACACCGCCAGCGTTCGACCCGCGCGACCCTTCAATCTGGGAAGAGAAACCGGACAACTCGTTAGCCCAGTCCAGCTCGCCCTGTGAAGTGTTCACCACCTCTGTCTGCCCGGGCTGGGAAGATGAGAAATCGGATATTCAGCGCGAACGTGAGCGGCGGGAACAGCAGCGTTTACAGAATGAATATGAACGACGCTGGCGTAAAGATTAATGTTCCTTGCTGGCTGCAACAGATAACGTCATCCTGGCCGGGTAAGACATAGCGTTACCCGGCTTTGTTGTGCACCACCCCGCATTTTCCTGTCACTACGCTTTCACCGCCTTGCCATCTGTTTGTCGCCTTACTATCTTTTTTTTGTAATAAAAAAGTTATTTTTCTGTCATTCGAGCATGTCATGTTACCCCCGCGAGCATAAAACGCGTGATATCGCGCATCCGGCACAACAAGAGAGATAACCGATGATATCGTTACGACATACAGCTTTAGGACTGGCACTTAGCCTGGCGTTTGCAGGTCAGGCTCTGGCCGTCACCACTATCCCGTTCTGGCACTCAATGGAAGGTGAACTGGGTAAAGAAGTTGATTCACTGGCGCAACGTTTTAATGCCGCCAATCCCGACTACAAAATTGTTCCGCAGTACAAAGGCAACTACGAGCAGAGCCTGAGCGCAGGTATTGCGGCTTTCCGTACCGGAAACGCACCTGCGTTACTGCAGGTTTATGAAGTGGGCACGGCAACGATGATGGCCTCGAAAGCCATTAAACCGGTCTATGAAGTATTCAAAGAGGCTGGTATTAACTTCGATGAGTCTCAGTTCGTGCCGACGGTTTCCGGTTATTACACCGACTCTAAAAGCGGACACTTACTCTCCCAGCCGTTTAACAGCTCCACGCCGGTGCTGTACTACAACAAAGATGCCTTCAAAAAAGCCGGTTTAGACCCTGAGCAGCCGCCAAAAACCTGGCAGGATCTGGCGGAATACACCGCGAAGCTGAAAGCAGCAGGCATGAAGTGCGGCTACGCCAGCGGCTGGCAGGGATGGATTCAGATTGAAAACTTCAGCGCCTGGAATGGTCTGCCGGTGGCCACCAAAAACAACGGCTTTGACGGTACTGACGCGGTGCTGGAATTCAATAAACCGGAACAGGTGAAACATATCGCCCTGCTGGAAGAGTTGAACAAAAAAGGGGATTTCAGCTACTTCGGGCGTAAAGACGAGTCTACCGAGAAGTTCTATAACGGGGATTGTGCCATTACCACCGCCTCTTCCGGTTCTCTGGCTGACATCCGCCACTACGCCAAATTCAACTATGGCGTCGGCATGATGCCGTACGATGCCGATGTGAAGGGCACGCCGCAGAACGCGATTATCGGGGGAGCGAGCCTGTGGGTGATGCAGGGTAAAGACAAAGCAACCTACGAAGGCGTGGCGCAGTTCCTCAACTTCCTGGCGAAGCCTGAAATTGCTGCCGAATGGCACCAGAAGACCGGCTACCTGCCCATTACCACCGCCGCGTACGACTTGACCCGCGAGCAGGGCTTCTATGATAAGAACCCTGGGGCTGATATCGCCACCCGCCAGATGCTGAACAAGCCACCGTTGCCGTTCACCAAAGGGTTGCGTCTGGGCAACATGCCGCAGATCCGCACCATCGTAGATGAAGAACTGGAAAGCGTCTGGACCGGGAAGAAAACCCCGCAGCAGGCGCTGGATGCTGCCGTTGAGCGTGGCAATCAGTTACTGCGCCGCTTTGAGCAATCGACTAAATCGTAATGTGAAATGCCGGGTGGCGGCTGCGACTTACCCGGCCTACAAATGCGTGTAGTTTGTAGGCCGGATACGGTGTGTGCACCGCAATCTGGCACCTTCCAGGAAAAGAACCTACATGTCTTCATCCCGTCCGGTGTTCCGCTCGCGCTGGCTTCCCTATTTGCTGGTGGCCCCGCAGCTGGTTATCACCGTTATTTTCTTTATCTGGCCCGCCGGTGAAGCGCTGTGGTACTCACTACAATCCGTTGATCCGTTTGGTCTTTCTAGCCAGTTTGTCGGACTGGAAAACTTTATCGCGCTGTTTCATGACCCGTACTACCTTGATTCATTCTGGACCACCATTAAGTTCAGTACGTTAGTCACGGTAAGCGGTTTGCTGGTGTCGTTATTTTTTGCGGCGCTGGTGAATTACGTGGTGCGCGGCAGCCGTTTTTACCAGACGCTGATGCTGTTGCCTTATGCCGTCGCGCCCGCCGTCGCCGCCGTATTGTGGATCTTCCTGTTTAACCCAGGGCGCGGGCTGATTACCCATTTTCTCGGTGAGTTTGGCTATGACTGGAACCATGCGCAAAACAGCGGTCAGGCGATGTTTCTGGTGGTGTTTGCGTCGGTCTGGAAGCAGATTAGTTACAACTTCCTGTTCTTCTTTGCCGCACTACAGTCTATTCCGCGGTCGCTGATTGAAGCCGCCGCGATTGATGGTGCGGGACCGGTTCGCCGCTTCTTTAAGCTGGCGCTGCCGCTGATTGCACCGGTCAGCTTCTTTCTGCTGGTGGTGAATCTGGTTTATGCCTTCTTTGATACCTTCCCGGTGATCGATGCCGCCACGGCGGGTGGGCCGGTACAGGCGACCACTACGTTGATTTATAAGATCTATCGCGAAGGCTTTGTCGGGCTGGATCTCTCCGCCTCGGCCGCCCAATCGGTAGTGCTGATGTTCCTGGTCATTATTTTGACGGTGGTGCAGTTCCGCTATGTGGAAAGTAAGGTGCGTTACCAATGATTGAGAATCGTCGTGGGCTGACAATATTCAGCCATGCCATGTTGATTATGGGGATCATGGTGATCCTGTTTCCGCTGTACGTCGCGTTTGTCGCGGCGACGCTGGATAACAAAGCAGTCTTTGAAACGCCGATGACGCTGGTTCCCGGCACACAGCTGCTGGAAAACATGAAATACATCTGGGTCAACGGCGTGGGCGTTAACAGCGCGCCGTTCTGGCTGATGATGCTCAACAGTTTCATCATGGCGTTCAGTATTACGGTAGGGAAAATCACCGTCTCTATGCTCTCCGCATTCGCCATCGTTTGGTTCCGCTTTCCACTGCGTAACCTGTTCTTCTGGATGATTTTTATCACGCTGATGCTGCCGGTCGAGGTGCGTATTTTCCCGACGGTGGAAGTGATCGCCAACCTGAAAATGCTCGACAGCTATGCGGGTCTGACGCTGCCGTTAATGGCATCGGCGACTGCGACGTTCCTGTTCCGGCAGTTTTTTATGACCCTGCCGGATGAACTGGTTGAGGCGGCGCGTATTGACGGTGCGTCACCGATGCGTTTTTTCCGCGATATTGTACTACCGCTGTCAAAAACCAATCTGGCGGCGCTGTTTGTGATCACCTTTATCTACGGCTGGAACCAGTATTTGTGGCCGTTGTTAATTATTACCGATGTCAATTTGGGCACTGCGGTGGCAGGTATCAAAGGCATGATTGCTACTGGTGAAGGCACCACGCAGTGGAATCAGGTAATGGCAGCCATGCTGCTGACGCTCATCCCTCCGGTAATCATCGTGTTAGCCATGCAGCGTGCCTTCGTACGTGGCCTGGTCGATAGTGAGAAATAAAAATGGCTGGTTTAAAACTACAGGCAGTAACCAAAAGCTGGGACGGCAAAACCCAGGTGATTAAACCGCTGACGCTGGATGTCGCGGACGGAGAATTTATCGTGATGGTTGGCCCATCCGGCTGCGGTAAGTCAACGCTGCTACGGATGGTAGCCGGGCTTGAACGGGTGAGCGGCGGCGATATCTGGATTGATAATAAACGCGTCACCGAAATGGAGCCTAAGGATCGCGGCATTGCGATGGTCTTTCAGAACTACGCGCTCTACCCACATATGAGCGTGGAAGAAAATATGGCCTGGGGGCTGAAAATCCGTGGGATGGGCAAGGAGCACATTGCCGAACGGGTGAAAGAGGCGGCGCGAATTCTCGAGCTGGGTGAACTGCTCAAGCGTCGTCCGCGCGAGCTTTCTGGCGGTCAGCGCCAGCGTGTGGCGATGGGGCGGGCGATTGTCCGTGATCCAGCGGTATTCCTGTTCGATGAGCCGCTGTCTAACCTCGATGCCAAGCTGCGCGTACAGATGCGTCTGGAGTTACAACATCTGCATCGCCGACTGAAAACCACCTCACTGTATGTGACGCACGATCAGGTAGAAGCGATGACCCTCGCCCAGCGGGTGATGGTGATGAACAAAGGCATTGCCGAGCAGATCGGCACGCCGGTTGAGGTATATGAAAAGCCTGCCAGCCGCTTTGTGGCGAGTTTTATCGGCAGCCCGGCGATGAATCTGCTGGACGGGCGCATCAGCGCCTCGGGCACCCATTTTGAACTGGATGACGGCATGACGTTGCCCCTCGGCAGAAGCGCGAGGGAGTCTGGTGGGCGCAACATGACGTTGGGTATCCGCCCGGAGCATATTGCGCTAAGCTCGCAGGCCGAAGGCGGCGTGCCGTTGGTCGTCGACACGCTGGAAATGCTGGGAGCGGATAACCTGGCACACGGACGTTGGGGTGAGCAAAAGCTGGTGGTGCGACTGGCGCATCAGCATCGCCCGACGGCAGGCAGCACGCTGTGGCTGCATCTGCCAGAAAATCATCTGCATCTTTTTGATGGCGAAACAGGACAACGCGTATGAGTAACTGGCCTTACCCCCATATCGTCGCCCATCGCGGCGGCGGTAAGCTGGCACCGGAAAACACCCTGGCGGCGATCGACATGGGGGCGCGATACGGGCATACCATGATTGAGTTTGACGCTAAATTGTCGAAAGACGGTGAGATCTTCTTGCTGCATGACGACAACCTGGAACGCACCAGCAATGGTTGGGGTGTGGCAGGCGAGCTGAACTGGCAGGATTTATTGCGCGTGGACGCCGGTGGCTGGTTTAGCGGTGAGTTTAAAGGCGAACCGCTACCGCTGCTCTCGCAAGTGGCCGAGCGCTGCCGTCAGCACGGTATGATGGCGAATATTGAAATTAAACCTACCACCGGCACCGGAACGTTAACCGGCAAAGCCGTAGCGCTGGCCGCTCGGGAACTGTGGGCGGGAATGACACCACCGCTGTTGTCATCCTTTGAAATTGACGCGCTTGAAGCGGCGCAGCAGGCGGCGCCTGAACTGCCGAGAGGCTTACTGCTTGATGAGTGGCGCGAGGACTGGCGTGAGCTGACAACGCGGCTGGGTTGCGTCTCTATTCATCTTAATCACAAGCTGCTGGATGAAGCGCGCGTGGATGCGCTGCGCGACGCAGGGCTGCGTATTCTGGTGTATACCGTCAACCGACCCCAGCGCGCGGCGGAACTGCTACGCTGGGGAGTGGACTGCATCTGTACCGATGCCATTGATACGATTGGTCCGGATTTCCAGCCCTGTTAAGGCCCAATTGTTTTTAACGGAACGTTAGGCTGCGGCGTGCTGGAGGGCTTCAGCATGTCGCCGTTCTTTTTCTCCGACAGCATATGTTGCTTATTCAGCGAGCTGTCCGGGTTACGGGGTCCACCTAACATCCCACCGTTGCTGTTGGGCAGCATTTGCTGCTGGCTGGAATTAAACTCGCCAGGCTGAGACTGAAGGACGCGCTGGGAGTTGGAATTGATTTGGTTTTCCATATGCTGTTGTTGCATACGCGTCTGCGTTTGCAACTGCTGATTGAGCATCCCTTTCTGCTGAATCTGCTGCGATTGCATTTGGGTTTGCATACGCTGCTGGCTCGGGATCTGATAACCGGGTTGATTCGGGTTATTCATGGTGTTGATGGGCTGTGCAAAGCCTGCAAACGGCAACAACATGGCTAAAAGTAAGAGTCGTTTCATCGCTTTTCTCCTCTCGGGGATCTCTTAAGTTTACTCCTTTCTCGCCGTTACGATGATTATTTCAGAGTTATGCACCAGGCTTAGTGGGGGCTGACCCCCATACATCTGGAGAATAACGATGATAAAACCGACGTTTTTACGCCGGGTAGCCATTGCTGCTCTGCTCTCAGGAAGTTGTTTTAGCGTTGCTGCCGCTCCGGCTGCACCGCCGCCGGTATCATACGGTGTTGAGGAGGATGTGTTCCATCCCGTGCGCGCGCAGCAGGGGATGGTGGCCTCCGTGGATGCGCTTGCCACCCAAGTGGGGGTGGATATTCTTAAACAGGGTGGGAATGCCGTCGATGCCGCCGTGGCCGTTGGCTACGCGCTGGCGGTGACGCATCCCCAGGCGGGCAATCTGGGCGGTGGCGGTTTTATGCTGCTGCGTACCAAAGACGGTAACACCACAGCGATTGATTTTCGCGAAATGGCCCCTGCTGGCGCGACCCGCGACATGTTCCTTGATGAGCAGGGCAACGCCGATGCGAAAAAGTCGCTGACGTCGCATCTGGCATCCGGTACGCCGGGTACCGTCGCGGGTTTCTCGCTGGCGCTGGAGAAATACGGCACGATGCCGCTGAACAAAGTGGTACGTCCGGCGATGAAGCTGGCGGAAGAGGGTTTTGTGGTTAATGACGCACTGGCCGACGATCTGAAAACCTATGGCAGTGAAGTGCTCCCTAATCACGAGAACAGCAAAGCCATTTTCTGGAAAGACGGCGAGCCACTGAAAAAAGGCGATAAGCTGGTACAAAAGAACCTGGCGAAAAGCCTGGAAATGATTGCCGAAAGCGGCCCTGATGCGTTTTATAAAGGGGCTATTGCCGATCAGATCGCCGGGGAAATGCAGAAGAACGGCGGGCTGATGACCAAAGAGGACTTAGCCAGCTATAAAGCCGTGGAGCGTACGCCGATTAGCGGTGACTATCGCGGGTATCAGGTCTTCTCCATGCCGCCGCCCTCCTCTGGCGGTATTCACATCGTGCAGATCCTCAATATTCTTGAAAACTTTGATATGAAGAAATACGGATTTGGCAGCGCCGACGCCATGCAGGTCATGGCTGAAGCGGAGAAGTATGCCTACGCTGACCGCTCGGAGTATCTGGGCGATCCCGATTTTGTGAAAGTGCCGTGGCAGGCATTGACCAACAAAGCCTATGCTAAAACGCTTGCCGATCAGATTGATATCAACAAGGCTAAGCCTTCCAGCCAGATTAAACCTGGCAAGCTCGCTCCGTATGAAAGCAATCAGACCACTCACTTCTCGGTGGTGGATAAAGACGGCAATGCCGTGGCGGTGACCTATACCCTGAATACCACCTTCGGGACCGGTATTGTGGCGGGTAACACTGGCATTCTGCTCAATAATGAAATGGACGACTTCTCTGCCAAGCCGGGCGTACCGAACGTATACGGTCTGGTAGGCGGCGATGCCAACGCGGTCGGACCGAAGAAGCGTCCGCTGTCATCTATGTCGCCGACTATCGTGGTAAAAGATGGGAAAACCTGGCTGGTTACCGGCAGCCCAGGCGGGAGTCGAATTATCACTACTGTGCTGCAAATGGTGGTCAACAGCATTGATTTCGGGATGAACGTCGCCGAAGCGACCAACGCACCACGCTTCCATCATCAGTGGTTGCCGGATGAGCTTCGTATTGAGAAGGGCTTCAGCCCGGATACAATTAAGCTGCTGGAGCAAAAAGGACAGAAAGTGGCGCTGAAAGAAGCGATGGGCAGCACGCAGAGCATTATGGTTGGACCGGATGGCGCACTGTATGGCGCGTCCGACCCGCGTTCCGTGGATGATTTAACGGCGGGTTACTGATTGTTGATTAATAGCCCGGCATCAGGCGCCGGGCTATATGTTAGTTACGCCGTGAGTAACCGCGCCGGATTATCAATACAGAGCTTGCGAAGAGTATCGTTATCTACGCCACGGGCAGCCAGATAGGCGAGGAAAACATTTGGGACAAATCCCCAACCATTCCCCCCATTTTTTGCCCACATCTGTTTTAGAAAAACATCATGGCTTAATACGATCTGGTCGGCGTAACCCAGTTCAATCAGATTTGCTACCGCATCTGCGGTGTCCTGAACACCTGGGGCGATACCTTCTTTGGGAAAAGTAATGTCCAGACCAATCATGTCAAATTCAAGCCATACGCCGCGGTCAAGCATTTTACGTTGATAGGCAACATCCTTTCCTGAAGGGTCTGAGTGCGCCAGCGAAACTTTTGCCGGAGAGACGTTCATCTCTTCAAGGACAATATCCAGTACCTCATCACCCAGCCGCAGCCACCCTGGCATATGGATATTCATTGCCGTATGGGGATTATTACGTTGTGCCAGAGACGCCGCGCGCAGGCTGTTGCGCTCAGCTTGGGTAAAAGCGGGTGATACGCCAATTTCACCGATCATACCGGCGCGAATATCCGTCTCGCCAATCCCCTGATTCAGTTCCTTATCAATAAGTGAGGCTAATAACTCGACAGGTTTGTGGATCCTGGCGCTTTCAAACTTTTCCAGATAAGGTCCTGAAGAAGCAACGATATTCAAACCAGTTTTTAATGCCACTTCCCGCAATGAAGTGGCGTCCCGACCAATAGATTCAGAACCCGTCGCGTCGACAATCGTCCTGCCTCCCAGTGACATGAAGTTATTGATTTCAAAGATGACATCATCAATCTCTTTTCTGTCCATGTTATCGGCGCAGCAGTACGGGTCGTGTTTCAGTCCCCACTGCAGGTCAGCACTGACTTTCTTTCCCACCAACTGCTGTGAAAAAGCATACTGTGGCTCGTCAACAACGGATGACAAATCGTTAAACAGGTGCTCATGCGGTAGCGTCAGACCCATTTCTGAGTGTGCCACTGGGCCCGTTACGGTTTGCAGGAAGCCTTTCATCCTGACACCTCCATTTTTTTCGCCATTTTGGATGCTCTGTATTCGGGGATGGTGGTAACAATTGCACCTACTAACGCGAATAATGTACCGATGATGGTGACCAGATAGACCGTATTGCCTAATGATGGGATTAACTCATCAATCAACACCGATCCCAGTAACTGACCCGCGGTAGAAGCGACACCCAGCATTAATAGTCCTAAGCCTCTGACCAGAATCGCCATCAGCCCGATGGACAGCAGACCCAGCGGGCCACCGAGATACATCCACCACGTATCGGGTAACTGGACGGTGACATGCCCTAATGCGACACGTATCGCCAGCGCTGCACCCAGGACACAAAAGCCGACGATGAAGTTCCAGGTAATGGAAACCAGCATGGATCCCGTTGCCTCGGCGACTTTGGCATTCCCCGCAGGCTGCCAGCCAGCGAGTAATCCTGCCAAAAATGGAAGGATAGCCAGCAGGATAAACGAGGTTGAGTGCCACTGTGGCGACACGACAAAAATCGTGGCAATAACAGCGAACAATGCGCCAGTAACGCGCCATGGCGTGAAATATTTCTTCTCATCCACACCGACGCCAAAACGGTCGCACAACAGGCCGGAAAGGAGCAGGGCGGAAATTAAAGCAGTTTGAAAAGTGGCAACGCCTAACGCGCTGGCTGATGCGCCTTCAGAAAATACGACCATCGCCCCGCATAACCCGGCAAACCAATTCCACAAGGGGATTTTCCGCTTTTTAATCAGCGTAGGGATCGACGCGAATTGATGGCGTGTTTCTTTACGCGCAATAATAATAAAAAACATGACGACCAGACCGCTGGCGAAAGAGATTACTGCGCAAGCATTACCATCCTGCAACCAGTGTCCCAATTGCCCATTAACGGCAGACTGCATTGGGGAAAGCATACCGGCTAAGATGGTTGCAAGCATCAGTAAGGGGGTTGAGTACTTATTCTTGTTCATACATCAATCCTTATATTTTATAAAAGGAGTAACTTTCGTTACTCCATTGTTTTTTTATTTTCTGGCGATGAATTGAAGCGTGTTAACCCACAGGTCGGTATAAAACGGCCAGGACATGAATTGCTGAGTTCCCCAGTGCGGCGAACAGTCACTCATAAAACAGGCGGTTTTACCCTGTTGGTATTTACCGAACACTAATAGAGGGTCATTATTTATTGTTAATACGACATCAGCATCTTCTCTGGCGACAACCTGGTTATATCCAAGAAATATCGGGTAGTCTGAGAATCCGTCTACAACAGGATGTTCAGGCGAGACAGCCTCAGCGTAGATACCCTCTGGTTTTTCTACTCGGTCATCGCCGTCAAGCATAATAACTGGCAAGACCTCGGCAAGAATGGTGTTCTTGTAATTGGCCTTTGCCTCAATACCCATAAATGACAGATAGCCGCCAATCATAAGCAGACCACCACCATTTTTGACGTACTCTTTAATTGATTCCAGAGCATTTGGCTTTATTTTGAGCTGATAGAATGTCTCGTTTTGCAACAGGAATGTATTGCTGCCGATATCGCTAATGACAATGACATCATAACGGTTTAGTTCATCAATGCTTTCTGGAAATGCGATTTGTACGGTGTGAGCAGGCATGTAATCAATTTCCACACCACCTTTCTTTAAGCATTCCAGTAACCATGTAGCGCCTTCTTCATATTTACTGGAGGTAAAGCTGTCATAACCTTTTGAATGAATCATGTGAATATGCCAGGATTCTCCAATAAAGAGCACCTTTAGTTTTTTCTGCGTATTGTTCATAGTCTGCTCCTTGATTTAGTGAGTTGAGATAGTTTGTTTGTAATGTGAACTCTGAATGCGATGTAGAACGGATTCGTTTTCTGGCATGTCAGAGGCATTGGGTGTTTCAACAGCAAGCGAGGCGAATGCGCTGGCGTAGCATAATGCGGATGCCAGTGATTTTCCTTTAGCAAGGCCAGATGCGAGTGCGCCATTGAAGGCGTCGCCAGCTCCTGCGGTATTTTTTACAACTGCCGGGAATGCCGGAGAATAGATGAATTGCGTTCCGTCATAAGCGAGAGATCCTTTGCTACCTAAAGTAATAATGGTATTTTTTACACCTTTCTGATGAATAATCTTCGCTGCACATTTGGCTGACTCAATGTCATTGACGGACATGTTTGCCAGGAGACCAGCTTCGGTTTCATTTGGCGTAATGTAATCGATGTCATCAATGATGGTATTGACCATTTCATTGTATGGCGCTGGATTGATAATTACCGGTATGTCATTTTTTTGTGCGAGACGAATTGTTTGCTGAAGCGCCTCGTAATTTGTCTCCAGTTGTACAAGTACAATATCTGAATGAGTAATGGCTTCTTTTTGTATGGTGATTTCATCAGGTGAAATTGTCATATTAGCACCGGGATAGATAGCGATGACGTTATCCCCGGTATCTCCATTCACCATGATGGTAGCTGTACCAGTTTGTGTTTCTTTGGTCTGGTAGATTACACTTTTATGGATTTTTGATGAGTTTATAAAATTAATGGCGTAATCACTAAAATGGTCTGACCCTACTTTAGTAATAAAATGCACATCAGAATCGGCATAGCTTGCTGCTAATGCTTGATTACATCCTTTACCGCCTGGCGAAAAAATAAATTTATCGGCAAGTAATGATTCTCCTGTCGAGGGTAGCCTCGGTAGGTAACTGATAATATCAACATTGAACGAGCCAATAACACATACATTATTTTTCATGGCAGAGAGACCTTTTTTTATTTTCTGCGCTGATTCATATTTTTCCAGCACATAAGCAATTTCGTTTTTTGCAACGTTATCAAGAGAATCAAGGGTAATAAATGCACCACCATGACAGCGAGTGAGATATCCCTGTCCGGCAAGTTCATTGAGATCTGAGCGAATGGTTTCTTTTGTTACCTTGAGACTTTTCGCCAGATTTGAAACTTTTACAACTCCCGAAATACTGATTTCTTTCAATATTCTATGATGGCGTTCAAATTTCATTTTTTACCTCACCGTGGTTAAGTTAGTCCCAGGAGAAGTATATTGTTGTGATTGTCACCATAAAGTGATGGCAGAAACCAAAAAAAAACAAAAATGTAATATTAATATTATTAACGTTACGAAAAATAGCGATGAAGATAAAAAGGTGAATAACCATATAATTCAGGTGGTTGTTAGGCCTGAACATGACGGCGGGGGAAACGATGGACTGCAATCAAAAACTCTATGCCAGGGCCGGATAGCGCTTCCGCTCCTGAATTTAACGGCGAGATATAAAGGATAATGGCCTACAGCGTTCGGAACGATGTCGGCCTTATTGGTTGGTTATGGCGCATATCGCTGCAGCGATTCAGACCAGCGGAATATTTGGCTGCTTTTATCCTGCAGGTTTACTCTCTCTAAATCATAAAACCCGTGCGTTTTTGCCGAACGCATTTTGAGGATATATTTACTTTCGCTGATGTCGTGCTGTCTTGTACCGTCTTTATTCCACTCTCCGGCGATGTCCGTATATTGATAAACAAGGTCGGAATACACGTTGATTATCCTGTTGTCTTTGATCGCATAGAGCTCCAGCACTTCATAAAATGCGCCGCCGCCGGAATACGCCTCAGAGTATCCACCGCGCACCCCAAACGCCAGCGTATCGGGTGCGATCCGGTACGGTGCCAGATCCAGTTTTGTATAATAGGCCAGCGGTCTGACGGACTCATCATCGCTCTCTTTTTCGGCGGTTTTATTCCACTCAGAGAGTTGGTTTAATGGTTTTTCCGAGCGTGCAATCGGCGTTAGCTGTTGGTTCTGCCAGGAAAAAACGCCGAGATATAATTTATTGGCGCGCCCGTTGCTGTAGTTTTCCGGACAGTTGTTATCCGCGTATTTCTTTGCCTGCCCGGCGTCGGCCGGATTGTCGGCGAAACAGGCGACACCGATATATTTGCCGTCTTTGCCCCAGGCTTTGGCACCCGTGAGGATCAGGTTGTCAGGATCTTCATTCGGCGCAACCCAGGCAATCCACGCGTTCTCAGATAATCCCTGTGGAAGCTCGCCAAATCCTTTGGCTGGGGTTGCTCCCGCCATTTGCTCAGCAAAAATCTGTTTACCTTCCGGGTGTTGAATGGCGCTGGGCACGGAATCGAGATTTTGTACGGTAGTGGCGAAAGCAGGGGAGAGTGCTGCCAGCAACACCAGGAGAAGGTACTTTTTCACTCTTGCGTCCTTTCAATAAGAAGGGCGATAAGACTCGCCCTTAATTTTATTTCACGCGCGCCATAAAGTAGGCATCAACGTATTCACCGTTGCGCAGGCCGTATTTCTTACCTGTGCCTTCGATTTCAAAGCCGTATTTCTTATACACCGCCACGGCCGGCTCATTATCAACAAATACCGTTAGCTCAATACGCTCGACGCGCAGCCAGTTGTCGCACATGTCGATCATCGTGCGAATCAACGCGCTGGCAACGCCGCGATTGTGCCACCGTGCATCCACGCAGATACCAAAATCAGCCACGTGGCTGCGGCGCGGGCGTTGCGCGACCTCAATACAGAGATGCCCCACGACGATATCGTCAATGCAGGCAACCAGTTGTTTGACCCCGGCTTGCTCGGTTAGCCTCGCTTGCCACATCTCGAGGGAAGGATGAGGAACCTGTAGCGTGTTGTGGTACACCTCCGGCTGGGCGTGGATCTGACGAATTGCGTCGTAATCTTTCGGTTCAGCGTGGCGTATCACTATCTCACTCATTCCTTATCTCCAGCAGGGTTAATTGTGTATTTACACTCGCTGAGAAAGAAAATTCCGTCAACTGCATTTTTTTGCAAAAAGAAGTAGACAAGTGCGAATGAGAATGATTATTATTGCTCTGCGTTCAGGGGAACCCCTACGGAGAACCTGAAAGCACGACATTGCTCACATTGCTTCCAGTATTACTTTAGCCAGCTTTTGCTGGCTTTTTTTTTGAGGTTTTGTGTCTGCCTGGCTTACTTGCCATTTCGTCCCCGGGAAGTGCTCGTGCTCCTCACGTACATTTAGTACGCTCCGGGCCCTGCGCGCTTGCCGTGAACAAACTGCCTGCGACGCCGACGGCCGATCCTGTCGCCCTGTGGTGCAGTTCAAGCGCCATCCGGCAAAGAATCCAACATTCAGTCTCCAGCCGCTTTGCGCTATGGTGTAGACAATCACCTTCGAAAGGATCGTCTCATGACCTTACACTGCGCATTTATTGGTTTTGGTAAAAGCACCACTCGCTACCATTTGCCGTACGTCCTCAACCGCAAAAATAGCTGGCATGTCGCGCACATTTTTCGCCGCCACGCCAAGCCGGAAGAGCAGGCGCCACAATATTCACATATTCACTTCACCAGTGACCTTGACGAGATCTTAAACGATCCGCAGGTGAAGCTGGTGATCGTCTGTACCCATGCTGACAGCCATTTTGAATACGCCAAACGCGCGCTGGAAGCGGGTAAAAACGTGTTGGTTGAGAAACCCTTCACGCCGACGCTTGCGCAAGCAAAAGCACTGTTCGAACTGGCGCAAAGCAAAGGGCTGACCGTTACGCCATATCAGAACCGTCGTTTTGATTCCTGCTTCCTCACCGCTAAAAAAGCGATTGAGAGCGGCAAGCTCGGTGAAATTGTTGAGGTTGAAAGCCATTTCGATTACTACCGCCCCGAGGCGGAAACCAAGCCGGGACTGCCGCAGGACGGCGCATTCTATGGTCTGGGCGTACACACCATGGATCAGATTATCTCGCTGTTCGGTCGTCCCGATTGCGTGGCCTATGACATCCGCAGCCTGCGCAACAAAGCGAACCCGGACGATACCTTTGAAGCACAGCTGTTCTACGGCTCCCTGAAAGCCATTGTTAAAACCAGTCACTTGGTGAAAATCGACTATCCGAAGTTTATCGTTCACGGTACCAAAGGCTCGTTTGTGAAGTACGGCATCGACCAGCAGGAAACCAGCCTGAAGGCCAATATCATGCCAGGTGAGCCAGGTTTCGCTGCTGACGATTCCATTGGGATGCTGGAGTACGTCAATGATGACGGCCTGACGGTAAAAGAAGAGGTGCAGCCGGAAGTGGGGGACTATGGTCGCGTCTATGATGCGCTTTACCAGACGCTGACAGCCGGTACGCCTAATTACGTCAAGGAATCTGAAGTTCTTACCAACCTGGAACTCCTCGAACGCGCCTTTGAACAGGCTTCTCCGGCGACGATAACTCTCGCCAAATAGCTTGCGCAGACTCCTCTGGGCTTGTTCATTTTTTTTGAACAGAGGAGTCAATTTTCACCCTCTATGATCCCCGGCGGATTGAGTCCACACTTACTCCATCGAAAACATCTGGGGGTGAACACAATGATCTACTTACGCAAAGCTAATGACCGTGGCCACGCTAATCATGGCTGGCTCGATTCCTGGCATACCTTCTCTTTTGCCAACTACTATGACCCAAACTTTATGGGGTTCTCGGCACTGCGCGTGATTAACGATGACGTGATCGACGCAGGTCAGGGCTTTGGCACTCACCCCCATAAAGACATGGAAATCCTGACTTACGTGCTGGAAGGCGCGGTGGAACATCAGGACAGCATGGGGAACAAAGAGCAGGTTCCGGCCGGTGAGTTCCAGATAATGAGCGCCGGGACGGGGATCCGTCACTCGGAGTACAACCCGAGCAATACTGAGAAGCTGCATCTGTATCAGATTTGGATCATGCCGCAGGAAAACGGTATTACCCCACGCTATGAGCAGCGCCGTTTTGATGCCGCTCAGGGTAAACAACTGGTGCTGTCGCCGGATGCCCGTGATGGCTCGCTGAAAGTGTACCAGGATATGGAACTGTACCGTTGGGCACTGATCAAAGATGAGCAGTCGGTGCATCAGATTGCCGCTGAACGCCGCGTCTGGATCCAGGTAGTAAAAGGTAACGTGACAATTAACGGGACCAAAGCGACCACCAGCGATGGTCTGGCAATCTGGGATGAGCAGGCCATTTCTATTCATGCCGACAGCGACAGCGAAGTGTTGTTGTTTGATCTGCCGCCAGTATAAAAATACACGGCATCCTTCAAGCTGCATCTGTGTGGCTTTCCTCGCTCACCCCGGTCGCGTACTTAATGTACGCGACCGGGGATTTACTGCGTCGCC
Source organism: Citrobacter sp. 506 (assembly GCF_050434985.1). NCBI lineage: Bacteria > Pseudomonadati > Pseudomonadota > Gammaproteobacteria > Enterobacterales > Enterobacteriaceae > Citrobacter > Citrobacter sp. 506. The sequence goes on along the minus strand of NZ_JBNDJN010000005.1, from coordinate 91,873 downwards.
GCCTTGATGCAACTCGAATGATTTTGTGTATTTCTCACAATAAAAAACTCCTTTTTTTCTCTGCGAAGGTTCACGCACGTCCGTGGTAAACTGGGGGAATCTATCCCTTTTTAACGCTTCAGGACGATGAAAAAGAAAAGACCCGTACTTCAGGATGTAGCCGACCGCGTGGGCGTGACCAAAATGACGGTCAGCCGCTTTTTGCGTAACCCGGAGCAGGTCTCCGTGGCGCTGCGGGGCAAAATTGCCGCTGCACTTGATGAGCTGGGTTATATTCCCAATCGCGCTCCTGATATCCTTTCTAACGCCACCAGCCGCGCTATCGGCGTGCTGTTACCGTCTCTCACCAACCAGGTTTTTGCTGAAGTGCTACGCGGCATTGAGGCTGTCACTGACGCTCATGGTTATCAAACCATGCTGGCGCACTACGGCTATAAGCCTGAGATGGAACAAGAGCGTCTGGAATCGATGCTGTCGTGGAATATTGATGGCCTGATCCTCACCGAACGTAGCCATACGCCCCGTACGCTGAAAATGATTGAGGTTGCCGGTATCCCGGTGGTTGAGCTGATGGACAGCCAGTCCCCATGCCTTGATATTGCCGTGGGCTTCGACAACTTCGAAGCCGCGCGTCAGATGACAGCCGCTATCATCGCCCGCGGGCACCGTCATGTTGCCTATCTTGGCGCACGCCTTGATGAACGTACTATCATCAAACAGAGAGGCTACGAGCAGGCAATGCGCGATGCCGACCTGGTGCCGTACAGCGTGATGGTGGAGCAGTCCTCTTCCTACTCCTCCGGTATTGAACTTATCCGTCAGGCGCGGCGTGAATACCCGCAGCTTGATGGTGTCTTTTGTACCAACGATGACCTGGCGGTAGGGGCGGCCTTCGAATGCCAGCGTTTAGGGCTGAAAATCCCTGATGACATGGCGATTGCCGGATTCCACGGTCACGACATCGGGCAGGTGATGGAGCCGCGTCTGGCGAGCGTGCTCACGCCGCGTGAACGCATGGGCAGCATTGGCGCAGAACGTCTGCTGGCGCGCATCCGCGGTGAAGCCGTCACACCTAAAATGTTAGATTTAGGTTTCACCTTGTCACCGGGCGGATCTATTTAAGCCAACAAGTTTGAAGTAGCTCACACTTATACACTTCGAGCACGAATGGATATTGCTTCTCTATTTATCCGGCTGGACAATGTTACCGATAACAGTTACCCGTAACAATTTCCTGATTCTTGTACCAGTGGGGGCAACGCTTTGAGCACGACTAATCATGATCACCACGTTTACGTTCTGATGGGCGTATCGGGCAGCGGTAAATCTGCTGTCGCCAGCGAAGTGGCGCATCAACTGCAGGCCGCGTTTCTTGATGGCGATTTTCTCCATCCGCGCAGCAACATCATGAAAATGGCTTCCGGTGAGCCACTCAACGATGACGACCGCAAACCGTGGTTACAGGCGTTGAATGACGCCGCCTTTGCGATGCAGCGTACCAACAAGGTTTCGCTGATCGTCTGTTCCGCCCTGAAAAAAGTCTACCGCGACCAGCTACGCGACGGTAACCCGAACCTCTCATTCATCTATCTGAAAGGGGATTTTGACGTTATCGAAAGCCGCCTGAAAGCGCGTAAAGGCCACTTCTTCAAAACGCAGATGCTGGTGACCCAGTTTGAAGCGCTGGAAGAACCGGGTGCGAATGAAAACGATGTACTGGTGGTCGATATCGATCAACCACTGGACGGTGTGGTCGCCAGCACCATTGAGGTTATTAACCAGGGCAGTAAGTAGTGAGTATATTAACGCTTGTTTTAACAGCAGTAGGGTCCGTTTTATTACTGCTGTTTTTAGTGATGAAGGCGCGTATGCACGCCTTCGTTGCTTTGATGGTGGTATCCATTGGTGCAGGTCTCTTTTCCGGTATGCCGCTCGATAAAATCGCGGCGACCATGGAAAAAGGGATGGGAGGCACGCTCGGTTTCCTGGCGATTGTTGTGGCGCTGGGGGCGATGTTCGGCAAGATTTTGCATGAGACCGGAGCTGTCGATCAGATTGCCGTCAAAATGCTGAAATCCTTCGGTCACAGCCGCGCACATTATGCGATTGGCCTGGCCGGTCTGATTTGCGCGCTGCCGCTATTCTTTGAGGTGGCGATTGTGCTGCTGATTAGCGTGGCATTCTCAATGGCGCGCCATACGGGGACAAACCTGGTTAAGCTTGTGATCCCGCTGTTTGCGGGCGTAGCGGCTGCTGCGGCATTTCTGCTGCCTGGGCCTGCGCCGATGCTGCTGGCCTCTCAGATGCACGCCGACTTTGGCTGGATGATCCTGATTGGCCTGTGTGCCGCGATTCCGGGCATGATTATCGCCGGGCCGCTGTGGGGGAATTTCATCAGCCGTTACGTCGAGCTGCACGTACCGGAAGATATTTCCGAGCCGCATCTGGGCGAAGGCAAAATGCCATCCTTTGGCTTCAGCTTATCGCTTATCCTGCTGCCGCTGGTGCTGGTGGGGCTGAAAACTATCGCCGCACGCTTTGTTCCGGTCGGTTCTACAACCTATGAATGGTTCGAGTTTATCGGTCACCCGTTTACCGCGATTCTGGTTGCCTGTCTGGTGGCGATTTACGGTCTGGCGGTGCGCCAGGGCATGCCAAAAGACCGCGTGATGGAGATCTGTGGTCATGCGCTGCAGCCGGCGGGGATTATTCTGCTGGTGATTGGTGCGGGCGGTGTGTTCAAACAGGTTCTGGTTGATTCTGGCGTCGGTCCGGCGCTGGGCGAAGCGTTAACCGGTATGGGTCTGCCGATTGCCATCACCTGCTTCGTGCTGGCGGCGGCGGTGCGTATCATTCAGGGTTCCGCGACTGTGGCCTGCTTAACGGCGGTCGGTCTGGTGATGCCGGTGATTGAGCAACTGAACTACTCCGGTGCCCAGATGGCGGCACTGTCTATCTGTATCGCGGGCGGCTCTATCGTGGTCAGCCACGTTAACGACGCCGGTTTCTGGTTATTCGGTAAGTTTACCGGTGCGACCGAAGCGCAAACGCTGAAGACCTGGACGATGATGGAAACCATCCTCGGCACGGTCGGTGCGATTGTCGGTATGATTGCCTTTCAGCTGTTGAGCTGATGGCATTGCCCGGTGGCGCTTGCGCTTACCGGGCCTGGAAACGAGCACACATCCACACCGTAGGCCGGGGAAGCGCAAGGATGCGCGGCGATTTTCCTGCCGGAGAGCCTGGATTGTTAAGGGGGGCTGCGTAGCCCCCTTAACACGTTCACTGGTGACGAGATCTCAGAGAAGTAATGAGCATGACGTGAACGGAACTGTTCTCCGGGTAACATGCTATCTGAGCCAAAAAGGAGAGATTACCCCTTCATCCACATCCTTACGCCGTCGAGGAACATCTGGGTAGCCATCATCACCAGAATCAGCCCCATCAGGCGCTCCAGTGCGTTCACCCCTTTCTCGCCCAGCAGGCGTAAAAACAGCGAAGACTGCAGCAAAATCACAAAAGTACCACCCCAGGCGATCAGCAGAGCAATCACCAGATGCCCCATCTGGTTCGGATACTGATGTGATAACAGCATTAATGAAGCCAGGATTGTTGGACCCGCTACCAGCGGGATCGCCAGTGGCACGATAAACGGCTCTTCGCCTGCCGGAAGCCCGGTGCTATTCCCGGTGGCGCTGGGGAAAATCATCTTAATGGCGATCAGGAACAAAATGATGCCCCCGGAGATCGAAACGGTTTCCGCGCGCAGGTTAAGAAATGCCAGTATTTTCTCGCCAGCAAACAGGAATATCAGCATCACCAACAGCGCAATAAACAGCTCGCGAATCATAATCGCGCGGCGGCGTTTTGGTTCGGTATGTTTCAATACGGACATGAAAATGGGCAGATTTCCGAGCGGATCCATAATAAGGATCAATAAAACTGCCGCTGAAATGATTTCATTCATAACTCAAATTCCCTGATAATTACTGCGGACTTTCTGCTTGCTTGCGCAGCGGGATAAGTCGCATTACTGATGGCTTCGCTATCATTGATTAATTTCACTTGCGACTTTGGCTGCTTTTTGTATGGTGAAGGATAGGCCAGTAGGATACTGGTTAGCATACACAGCACACATCTCTGCAGGAAAAAAACGCTATGAAAAATGTTGGTTTTATCGGCTGGCGCGGTATGGTCGGCTCTGTTCTCATGCAACGCATGGTTGAGGAGCGTGACTTCGACGCCATTCGCCCTGTTTTCTTTTCTACTTCCCAGCTCGGGCAGGCGGCACCGACATTCGGTGGAACCACGACCGGCACGCTTCAGGACGCTTTTGATCTGGATGCGCTGAAGGCGCTCGATATCATCGTGACCTGTCAGGGCGGCGATTATACCAACGAAATCTATCCAAAGCTTCGTGAAAGCGGTTGGCAGGGTTACTGGATTGACGCGGCCTCTTCGCTGCGTATGAAAGACGATGCCATCATCATTCTCGATCCGGTTAACCAGGATGTCATCACTGACGGCCTGAACAAAGGTATTAAGACCTTTGTCGGCGGTAACTGTACCGTTAGCCTGATGCTGATGTCCCTCGGTGGCCTGTTTGCCAATGACCTGGTTGACTGGGTTTCTGTGGCGACCTATCAGGCGGCCTCCGGCGGCGGCGCGCGCCATATGCGCGAACTGCTGTCCCAGATGGGTCATCTGTATGGCCATGTGGCCGATGAACTGGCAACCCCTTCCTCTGCTATTCTCGATATCGAACGTAAAGTGACGACCCTGTCCCGCAGCGGTGAACTGCCGGTTGATAACTTTGGCGTACCGTTGGCCGGTAGCCTGATTCCGTGGATCGACAAACAGCTTGATAACGGTCAGAGCCGCGAAGAGTGGAAGGGACAGGCTGAAACCAACAAAATTCTTAACACCTCTTCCGTGATCCCGGTTGATGGTCTGTGCGTGCGCGTCGGTGCGCTGCGCTGCCACAGCCAGGCGTTCACCATTAAACTGAAAAAAGATGTGTCTATTCCGACCGTGGAAGAACTGCTGGCAGCGCACAATCCGTGGGCCAAAGTCGTGCCAAACGATCGGGATATCACCATGCGTGAGTTAACCCCGGCGGCCGTTACCGGCACGCTGACCACGCCAGTAGGCCGTCTGCGTAAGCTGAATATGGGGCCGGAGTTCCTGTCAGCCTTTACCGTGGGCGACCAGTTGCTGTGGGGGGCTGCAGAGCCATTGCGCCGTATGCTGCGTCAGTTGGCGTAATGTGGGACTGCCTGATGACGCCACGTTTATCAGGCCTACAAACGACGCGAACCACCTGGCCGGATCAGTCAATACGGCTCTCCGGCAGAGTGATTTCGTGTTTTAACAATGGGTGCTGAGTCACCCATTTTTTTGCGTAATACAGGAGTAAGCGCAGATGTTTCATTTTTTACCAGGAGTAAGATAAAGCATTGGCTATTCTTTAAGGGTGACTTAGTACCGGAGGTATTAAGTTGTTGCCTGAAGGTGGGACGACGCAGAGAGGATGCACAATTGTGCTGCGCCGTTCAGGTCAAAAAAAGTGTCACTACCTGATGTCGAAGATCAGTTGGAAGGCGTGACACCATAAAACAGGATGACAACCATGTCCGTTCGTATCGATAGAGACGTGATTAATGCGCTAATTGCAGGCCATTTTGCGGATCCTTTTTCCGTACTCGGTATGCACCAAACTGACGCTGGACTTGAAGTCCGCGCCCTATTACCTGACGCCACCGAAGTGTGGGTGATCGAACCCAAAACCGGGCGCAAAGTCGGCAAGCTGGACTGCCTCGACTCTCGCGGTTTTTTCTGTGCTGTACTTCCCCGCCGTAAAAATTTCTTTCGCTATCAGTTAGCTGTTGTCTGGCATGGACAGGAGAATCTGATTGATGACCCTTATCGTTTTGGCCCGCTGATCCAGGATATGGATGCCTGGCTGTTATCTGAAGGTACGCACCTGCGACCTTACGAAACGCTGGGCGCGCATGCGGATACCATGGATGGCGTAACTGGTACGCGCTTCTCCGTCTGGGCGCCTAACGCTCAACGCGTGTCAGTGGTTGGGCAGTTCAACTACTGGGATGGCCGTCGCCACCCGATGCGCCTGCGCAAAGAAAGCGGTATCTGGGAGCTGTTTATCCCCGGCGCGCAGCATGGTCAACTGTATAAATACGAGATGATCGATGCGAACGGTAAGCTGCGAATCAAAGCGGACCCTTACGCCTTCGAAGCGCAAATGCGCCCGGAAACCGCGTCGCTTATCTGCGGTCTGCCGGAAAAAGTGGTGCAAAGCGAGGAGCGAAAAAAAGCCAACCAGTTTGATGCGCCGATCTCTATCTATGAAGTGCACCTGGGCTCATGGCGTCGTCATACCGATAACAACTTCTGGCTGAGCTACCGCGAACTGGCGGATCAGCTGGTGCCTTACGTCAAGTGGATGGGCTTTACCCATCTCGAACTGTTGCCGATTAATGAGCATCCGTTCGACGGTAGCTGGGGCTACCAACCTACCGGTATGTATGCGCCGACCCGTCGTTTCGGGACGCGTGATGATTTCCGCTATTTTGTGAATGCCGCGCATCAGGCCGGACTGAACGTCATTCTCGACTGGGTGCCGGGCCATTTCCCGTCGGACGACTTTGGTCTGGCAGAGTTTGATGGCACCAATCTGTATGAGCACAGCGACCCGCGCGAAGGGTATCACCAGGACTGGAACACGCTGATCTACAACTACGGTCGCCGTGAAGTCAGTAACTATCTGGTGGGCAATGCCCTGTACTGGATTGAACGTTTTGGTATCGATGCGCTGCGCGTAGATGCCGTGGCGTCGATGATTTATCGCGACTACAGCCGTAAAGAAGGGGAGTGGGTCCCGAACGAATTTGGCGGTCGTGAAAACCTCGAAGCCATTGAGTTTTTACGTAATACCAACCGTATTCTTGGCGAGCAGGTGCCGGGGGCCGTGAGCATGGCGGAAGAGTCCACCGACTTTGCCGGCGTTTCAAGGCCGCAGGATATGGGCGGTTTAGGGTTCTGGTATAAGTGGAACCTCGGCTGGATGCACGACACGCTGGACTACATGAAGTTGGATCCGGTTCATCGTCAGTTCCATCACGATAAGCTGACTTTCGGCATGCTGTACAACTACACCGAAAACTTTGTCCTGCCGCTGTCGCACGATGAAGTGGTACACGGTAAAAAATCAATTCTCGATCGCATGCCGGGAGACGCATGGCAGAAGTTTGCCAACCTGCGCGCCTACTACGGCTGGATGTGGGCCTTCCCGGGCAAGAAACTGCTGTTTATGGGCAACGAGTTTGCTCAGGGGCGTGAGTGGAACCATGACGCCAGCCTCGACTGGCATCTGCTGGAAGGCGGCGATAACTGGCACCACGGCGTACAACGTTTGGTGCGCGATCTGAACCTTACCTATCGTCATCACAAAGCGCTGCACGAGCTTGATTTTGACGCCTATGGCTTCGAGTGGCTGGTGGTAGATGACAAAGAACGTTCGGTGCTGGCTTTCGTTCGTCGTGACAAAGTCGGTAATGAAATCATCGTTATCAGCAACTTTACGCCAGTACCTCGCCACGGCTATCGCTTCGGTATCAATCAGCCGGGCAAATGGCGCGAGATCCTCAATACCGACTCGATGCATTATCACGGTAGCAATACCGGTAACGGCGGCGCGGTGCACAGCGATGAAATCGCCAGTCATGGTCGTCAGCACTCACTGAGCCTGACGTTGCCACCGCTGGCAACGATCTGGCTGGTGCGGGAGGGATAATGACGCAACTGGCAACCGGCAACGCCACCCCCCATGGTGCAACGTATGACGGCCATGGCGTCAATTTCACCCTCTTTTCGGCGCACGCTGAACGCGTTGAATTATGCGTATTCGATGAGCAAGGCTGCGAACTCCGCTACGACCTGCCGGGGCGTAGCGGCGATGTCTGGCACGGCTATCTGGCCAACGCCCGTCCCGGTCTACGCTATGGCTATCGCGTACATGGTCCGTGGCAACCGCAGCAGGGCCATCGGTTTAATCCGGCGAAACTGCTGCTTGACCCTTGCGCGCGTCGGGTGGATGGCGAGTTAAAAGATAACCCACTGCTGCACGGTGGTCTGAATGAACCGGATCATCATGATAATGCCGCCATCGCGCTGAAGGGCGTGGTGGTGTCCGACCATTATGACTGGGAGGATGATGCCCCGCCGCGCACGCCGTGGGGCAATACCGTAATTTACGAAGCGCATGTCAAAGGGCTGACGTATTTGCATCCTGACCTGCCGGAAGAGATTCGCGGGACTTACAAAGCGCTGGGTCATCCGGTGATGATCGACTATTTCAAGCGCCTCGGCATTACCGCGCTGGAGCTGTTACCGGTGGCGCATTTCGCCAGCGAACCGCGGCTTCAGCGACTGGGCCTGTCAAACTACTGGGGCTACAACCCGGTGGCGATGTATGCGCTGCATCCGGCCTATGCCAGCTCGCCGGAGAGTGCGCTTGATGAGTTTCGCGACGCGGTAAAAGCGCTGCATAAAGCGGGTATTGAGGTCATTCTCGACATCGTTTTAAACCACAGCGCCGAGCTGGATCTCGAAGGACCTGTCTTCTCGCTGCGCGGAATTGATAACCGTAGCTATTATTGGATCAGAGATGATGGCGATTACTACAACTGGACCGGTTGTGGGAACACCATCAATCTGAGCCATCCTGGCGTTGTGGAATACGCATGCGAGTGCCTGCGCTACTGGGTTGAAACCTGCCATGTGGATGGTTTTCGTTTTGATTTGGCTTCCGTCATGGGGCGTACGCCTGAGTTTCGTCAGGATGCTCCGCTGTTTACCGCGATCCAAAACTGTCCGCTGCTCTCACGCGCCAAGCTGATTGCGGAACCGTGGGATATTGGTGAAGGCGGGTATCAGGTGGGGAATTTCCCCCCGCCGTTTGCCGAGTGGAACGACCATTTCCGCGATGCAACGCGACGTTTTTGGCTCCAGCGTAATCTCTCGTTGGGCGAGTTTGCCGGACGTTTTGCTGCATCCAGCGACGTGTTTAAACGCCCGGGCCGCAATCCCAGCGCCACGGTCAATCTGGTGACCGCGCATGACGGTTTTACGCTACGCGACTGCGTTTGCTTCACAAATAAGCACAATGAAGCGAATGGTGAGGAAAATCGCGACGGCACTAGCAATAACTACAGTGACAATCATGGTAAAGAAGGATTAGGCGGCTCGCTGGACCTGATTGAGCGGCGGCGCGACAGCATTCATGCGCTGTTAACCACGCTGTTGCTCTCCCAGGGGACGCCGATGCTGCTGGCGGGTGATGAGCATGGTCATAGCCAGCACGGTAATAATAACGCTTACTGCCAGGATAACGCCTTAACCTGGCTGGACTGGCAGCAGGCAAACAGTGGGCTAACCACATTTACCGCCGCGTTGATTCATCTGCGCCGGCAAATACCTGCATTAACAGGCGATTGCTGGTGGGAAGAGGGCGATGGCAATGTTCGTTGGCTGAATAAGTACGCACAACCCTTAAGTGCGGATGAGTGGCATAACGGCCCGAGGCAGATGCAAATCCTGCTTTCAGATCGTTTCCTGATTGCAATAAACGCCACGCTTGAGGTGACAGATATCGTTTTACCTGAAGGGGAATGGCACGCCATTCCCCCATTTGCCGGAGAGGATAATCCGGTGCTTACGGCGGTCTGGCAGGGACCTGCGCACGGACTGTGTGTGTTCCAGAGAAGATAAAAAGGAGTTAGTCATGGTAAGTTTAGAGAAGAACGATCGTGTAATGTTGGCGCGCCAGCTGCCATTAAAATCTGTTGCCCTGATCCTGGCCGGTGGCCGCGGTACTCGCCTGAAAGATTTAACCAATAAGCGTGCCAAGCCTGCCGTGCACTTTGGCGGTAAGTTCCGCATTATCGATTTTGCCTTATCCAACTGTCTTAATTCCGGGATCCGCCGTATCGGCGTGATCACTCAGTACCAGTCACACACGCTGGTGCAGCATATTCAGCGCGGCTGGTCGTTCTTTAGCGAAGAGATGAACGAGTTCGTCGATCTGCTGCCTGCCCAGCAGAGGATGCAGGGTGAAAACTGGTATCGCGGCACGGCGGATGCGGTGACCCAAAACCTGGACATCATTCGACGCTACAAAGCGGAATATGTGGTGATCCTCGCGGGCGATCATATTTATAAGCAGGACTACTCACGCATGCTGATCGACCACGTTGAGAAAGGCGCGCGTTGCACAGTGGCCTGTATGCCTGTGCCTATTGAAGAGGCCAGCGCGTTTGGCGTAATGGACGTGGACGACACCGATAAAATTATCGAGTTCGTTGAAAAACCCGCCAACCCGCCAGCGATGCCTAATGATCCGACCAAATCGCTTGCCAGTATGGGGATCTACATCTTCGACGCCGATTATCTGTATGAACTGCTGGCGGAAGATGATCTCGATGAAAAATCCAGTCACGATTTTGGCAAAGACATCATCCCGAAAATCACCGAAGCTGGCATGGCATATGCTCATCCATTCCCATTGTCCTGCGTACAGTCTGACCCGGAATCCGAGCCGTACTGGCGCGATGTGGGAACGCTGGAAGCCTACTGGAAAGCAAACCTCGATCTGGCTTCGGTGACGCCTGAACTGGATATGTACGACCAGGACTGGCCAATCCGTACGCATATGGAATCACTGCCGCCGGCGAAATTTGTTCAGGACCGTTCCGGTAGCCACGGAATGACGCTGAACTCGCTGGTTTCCGGCGGCTGTATTATTTCTGGTTCGGTGGTAGTGCAGTCCGTTCTGTTCCCGCGAGTGCGGGTGAATTCATTCTGTAACATTGATTCGGCAGTGTTGTTACCTGAAGTGTGGGTGGGACGTTCGTGCCGCTTACGTCGTTGCATTATCGACCGCGCCTGCGTTATTCCTGAAGGCATGGTGATTGGTGAAAACGCGGAAGAAGATGCTCGTCGTTTCTACCGTTCAGAGGAAGGTATTGTACTGGTCACGCGTGAAATGCTGCGCAAACTGCAGATCAAACAGGAGCGATAATGCAGGTTTTACACGTTTGTTCAGAGATGTTCCCTTTGTTAAAAACCGGGGGACTGGCGGATGTTATTGGGGCGTTACCCGCAGCGCAAATCGCGGACGGTGTGGATGCCCGCGTGCTGCTCCCGGCGTTTCCTGATATCCGTCGCGGCATTCCCGATGCGCAGGTAGTGACGCGTCGCGATACCTTCGCCGGACGTATTACGCTGTTGTTCGGGCATTTCAACGGTGTGGGCATTTACCTGATTGACGCGCCGCATCTCTATGACCGTCCCGGTAGCCCGTATCACGACACTAACCTGTTTGCATATACCGATAACGTGCTGCGTTTTGCGCTGCTGGGTTGGGTCGGCAGTGAAATGGCCTGTGGCTTTGACCCATTCTGGCGCCCGGATGTGGTGCATGCGCACGACTGGCATGCCGGTCTGGCCCCGGCGTATCTGGCGGCGCGCGGCCATCCGGCGAAATCGGTGTTCACCGTGCACAACCTGGCGTATCAAGGCATGTTTTATGCAAAGCATATGGATGACATCCAATTGCCATGGTCGTTCTTTAACGTGCACGGACTGGAGTTTAACGGGCAGATTTCTTTCCTGAAGGCCGGGTTGTACTACGCCGACCACATTACGGCGGTCAGTCCGACCTACGCGCGGGAAATTACCGAGCCGCAGTTTGCCTACGGCATGGAAGGTCTGTTGCAGCAGCGTCATCGTGAAGGACGTCTTTCCGGTGTGCTGAACGGCGTTGATGAAAAAATCTGGAGCCCGGAAACCGATCTGCTGCTGGCGTCGCGGTATACGCGTGAAACGCTGGAAGAGAAGGCGGAGAACAAACGCCAGCTACAGATCGCGATGGGACTTAAGGTTAACGACAAAGTGCCGTTATTTGCCGTAGTCAGCCGCCTGACCAGTCAGAAAGGGCTGGATCTGGTGCTGGAAGCGCTACCGGGGTTGTTAGAGCAGGGTGGACAACTGGCATTGCTCGGTGCGGGCGATCCGGTTTTACAGGAAGGTTTCCTCGCCGCGGCGGCGGAACATCCGGGACAGGTGGGCGTACAGATTGGCTATCACGAAGCCTTCTCGCACCGCATCATGGGTGGGGCCGACGTTATATTGGTTCCCAGCCGTTTTGAGCCGTGTGGCTTAACGCAGTTGTATGGACTGAAGTACGGCACGCTGCCGCTGGTGCGGCGCACCGGTGGGCTGGCTGATACGGTCTCTGACAGTTCGCTGGAAAACCTGGCGGATGGTATCGCCAGTGGGTTTGTATTTGAAGATAGTAATGCCTGGTCGCTGCTACGCGCGATCCGGCGTGCTTTCGTATTGTGGTCCCGGCCTTCGTTGTGGCGGTTTGTACAACGTCAGGCCATGACCATGGATTTTAGCTGGCAAGTCGCGGCGAAGTCATACCGTGAGCTTTACTATCGTTTGAAATAGATATCCAGGAATCACCTATATGAATGCTCCATTTACTTATGCATCGCCCACACTCAGCGTAGAGGCACTTAAGCATTCTATCGCCTACAAGCTGATGTTCACGATTGGTAAAGACCCGGTCATTGCCAATAAACATGAGTGGCTGAACGCCACGTTGTTCGCGGTGCGCGATCGTCTCGTGGAGCGCTGGCTGCGTTCTAACCGTGCGCAATTATCCCAGGAAACTCGACAGGTTTATTATCTGTCAATGGAGTTTCTGATTGGCCGCACACTTTCCAATGCACTGTTATCGTTGGGTATTTATGACGATGTCAAAAATGCGCTGGAAGGTATGGGGTTGGATCTTGAAGATCTGATCGATGAAGAAAACGACCCTGGTCTTGGCAACGGTGGCCTCGGGCGCCTGGCGGCCTGCTTCCTGGACTCACTGGCAACGTTGGGTCTGCCGGGACGCGGCTACGGTATTCGTTATGACTACGGCATGTTCAAACAGAACATTGTTGATGGCCGACAGAAAGAGTCACCGGACTACTGGCTGGAATACGGTAACCCGTGGGAATTCAAACGCCACAATACACGCTACAAAGTGCGCTTTGGCGGGCGTATTCAGCAGGAAGGCAAGAAAACGCGCTGGATAGAAACTGAAGAGATCCTCGCGGTAGCCTACGACCAAATTATTCCCGGTTATGACACAGACGCCACCAATACGCTGCGCTTGTGGAATGCCCAGGCCAGTAGCGAAATCAACCTCGGTAAATTTAACCAGGGCGACTACTTTGCGGCGGTGGAAGATAAAAACCACTCCGAGAACGTCTCCCGCGTGCTGTATCCGGATGACTCCACCTATTCCGGACGCGAGCTGCGTTTGCGCCAGGAGTATTTCCTGGTCTCCTCCACGGTGCAGGACATCCTGAACCGTCATTATCAACTGCACAAAACCTACGACAACCTGGCAGATAAGATCGCCATTCACCTCAACGACACCCATCCGGTACTGTCGATTCCTGAGCTGATGCGTCTGCTGATAGATGAGCACAAATTCAGTTGGGATAATGCGTTTGAGGTCTGCTGCCAGGTCTTCTCGTATACCAACCACACCTTGATGAGCGAAGCGCTGGAGACCTGGCCTGTCGATATGCTGGGCAAAATTCTGCCGCGCCATCTGCAAATCATCTTTGAGATTAACGACTACTTCCTGAAGACGTTGCAGGAACAGTATCCGAACGATACCAGTCTGCTGGGACGGACGTCGATTATCGATGAATCCAATGGCCGCCGGGTGCGTATGGCATGGCTCGCAGTGGTGGTGAGCCACAAGGTTAACGGCGTTTCTGAGCTGCACTCCAACCTGATGGTGCAGTCGCTGTTTGCTGACTTTGCGAAGATTTTCCCGACTCGCTTCTGTAACGTCACCAATGGCGTGACGCCACGCCGCTGGCTGGCACTGGCTAACCCATCGCTCTCTGAGGTGCTGGATGAGAACATTGGCCGCACCTGGCGAACCGATCTCAGCCAGCTAAGCGAGCTTGAACAGCACTGCGATTACCCGCTGGTAAATCAGGCGGTGCGCCGTGCGAAGCTGGAGAATAAAAAGCGTCTGGCAACGCTCATTGCCCAGCAGCTTAACGTGGTTGTGAACCCGAAATCGCTGTTTGATGTGCAGATCAAGCGTATTCACGAATACAAACGCCAGTTGATGAACGTGCTGCATGTGATCACCCGCTACAACCGCATTAAGGCCGATCCTGATGCCGAGTGGGTGCCGCGCGTGAATATCTTCGCCGGTAAAGCGGCTTCGGCCTATTATATGGCGAAGCACATCATTCACCTGATCAACGACGTCGCGAAAGTGATCAACAACGATCCGCAAATTGGTGACAAGCTGAAAGTGGTGTTTATTCCTAACTACAGCGTCAGCCTGGCGCAAGTGATTATTCCTGCTGCCGACCTGTCTGAGCAGATTTCGCTGGCCGGGACCGAAGCCTCTGGTACCAGTAATATGAAGTTTGCCCTCAACGGCGCGCTGACCATTGGGACGCTGGACGGTGCCAACGTCGAGATGCTGGAGCATGTGGGCGCAGAAAATATCTTTATCTTTGGTAATACGGCGGAAGAGGTCGAAGCCTTACGCAGCCAGGGCTACAAGCCGCGTGAGTATTACGAGAAAGACGAAGAGCTGCACCAGGTGCTGACGCAGATCGGCAGCGGTGTATTCAGTCCTGAGGAGCCGGGGCGCTATCGTGACCTGGTTGACTCGCTGATCAACTTTGGCGACCACTATCAGGTTCTGGCGGATTATCGCAGCTATGTTGATTGCCAGGATAAGGTTGACGAACTGTATCGCCACCCGGAAGAGTGGACCACCAAGTCGATGATTAATATCGCCAACATGGGCTACTTCTCGTCGGACAGGACGATCAAAGAGTACGCCGAGAACATCTGGCATATCGACTCGGTGCGGTTGTAACAAGGGCAGGACGATCTGTAGGCCGGATGGATAAGGCGTTAGCCGCCATCCGGCAAAAGGCCCGGTAGCGCTGACGCTTACCGGGCCTACAGTTTTATATCGAGTGTCTTAAGACGCCAGCGACAGCTGCTGTTTCTCAATGTACTCCACCAGCCACTGGGTCATGCGCGACTGCTGTTCAGCGTTCAGCCACATACCTTCTTTCGTGCGACGCCACAGCGCATCTTCCGCACGGCGCACCCATTCGTGATCGACCAGATATTTCAGCTCGGCCTCATAGAACTCATGGCCGAAGTCTTCACCTAACTCGGCAAGCGAGGTGGCTTCCCCGATAATCCATTCGGTGTTACTGCCGTAGGTGCGCGAATAATGGCGCGCCAGCGACTCGGTCAGGAACGGGTAGCGACGGCGCAGTTTGGCCGCGTAATCTTCACGATCGCCGCCGATGTCACCGCCTGGCAGAATGCACTCTTTTGTCCACGCCGGACCGATTCCCTGATAGTACGACGCCAGTTTTTCCATCGCGTGTTCGGCCAGCTTACGGTAGGTCGTCAGCTTACCGCCAAAGACCGACAGCAGCGGCGCTTTGCCGTTTTCATCGTGGATATCCAACGTGTAATCACGGGTGATAGCCTGCGGCGAGTCGGACTCGTCATCGCACAGCGGACGTACGCCCGAGTAGGTCCAGACGATATCGTCACGGCCCAGTTGTTTCTTAAAGTGCGCGTTGTAGACCTTCAGCAGGTAATTGATTTCACTCTCATCAATTTTTACCGCTTTCGGATCGCCTTTGTATTCGACGTCAGTCGTCCCGATGATCGAGAATTCGTCCATCCATGGGATGACAAACACAATACGTTTATCTTCGTTTTGCAGAATATAAGCTTGCTTCTGGGTATGGACGCGCGGCACGACGATGTGGCTGCCTTTAATCAGACGAATACCGTACGGCGATGGCAGATGCATGCCGTCGTCGAAGAACTCTTTCACCCATGGGCCGGTGGCATTGACCAGACCACGCGCCTGCCAGGTGTGCTTTTTACCGGTATCGATATCTTCAGCTTCAACAATCCACAATCCGTTTTCACGGCGAGCGGAGGTAGCGCGAGTGCGGGTTAACACCTCTCCGCCTTTGCGTACGACCATTTGGGCGTTTGCCAAAACCAGTCGCGCATCGTCTACCCAGCAGTCAGAATATTCGAAACCGCGCACAATCTCAGGTTTCATTACGGAATCTGCGCCAAAACGCAAACCGGTCGAACTCGGCAAACTGGTGCGTTTGCCCAGATGATCGTACATAAACAGACCAATGCGGATCATCCACGCTGGACGCAGGTGCGGGCGATGGGGCAGACGAAAGCGCATTGGGAAGGCGATATGCGGTGCCATTTTCAACAACACCTCACGTTCGGCCAGCGCTTCGCTCACCAGGCGAAATTCGTAGTGTTCCAGGTAGCGCAGGCCACCGTGGATGAGTTTGGAGCTAGCGGAAGAGGTGGCGCAGGCTAAATCCTGCGCTTCCAGCATCAGCACGGATAAACCGCGTCCAGCGGCATCTGCCGCGATACCGGCACCGTTGATGCCTCCACCTATCACAATCAGATCTTTGGTTTCCATGCTGGCCTCTCGCACTTTCGTTATAGCTCATTAATGTTCGTTATCGAGCATAATAGCAAAGAATCGCGCCATTGGTAACATCGGATAAACAATTTACAGTGATACATATAACATTATGGCGTTTAACTGCCGTCGGGACGTACACTAAGAAGTAACATGTCTGAAAAGCGTCACCTGCAATATAAAGAAGAGAGAGCAATGGATCAGTTTGAATGTATTAATGTCGAAGAAGCGCATCAGAAGCTGCACCAGGGGACCGCGGTGTTAGTGGATATCCGCGACCCGCAAAGCTATGCGATGGGTCACGCCCC
Organism: Citrobacter sp. 506; assembly: GCF_050434985.1. Lineage (NCBI taxonomy): Bacteria > Pseudomonadati > Pseudomonadota > Gammaproteobacteria > Enterobacterales > Enterobacteriaceae > Citrobacter > Citrobacter sp. 506. The sequence continues at coordinate 74,947 of NZ_JBNDJN010000005.1, read as the reverse complement.
ACAGGCGTTTCATCTGACGAACGACACGCTGGGGTCATTTATGCGCGAGCATGATTTCGACACCGCCGTGTTAGTAATGTGTTATCACGGCAACAGCAGTAAAGGCGCGGCGCAATATCTTCTTCAGCAGGGCTATGACGTGGTTTACAGTGTTGACGGCGGCTTCGACGCCTGGCATCGACATTTTCCGGCAGAAGTGGCATACGGTTCGTAAGACTATACCCAAATTAATTCGAGTTGCATCGCGACGGCGACGCAGCAAATCTCCGGGCGCGTACGAACAGTACGTGACCGGAGTGAGTGAGGAAAGCCAACAAAGATGCAGCTCGAAGTAAGAAGGGTATATATACTGTCCTCTTTTGTGTGGAATAAGCGACAGCAAACATGTTGATGATTACCTCTTTTGCTAACCCCCGCGTGGCGCAGGCATTTGTTGATTATATGGCGACACAGGGCGTTATCCTGACGATTCAACAACATCAGCAAACGGATGTCTGGCTGGCGGATGAGTCCCAGGCTGAGCGCGTGCATGCTGAGCTGGCGCGGTTTCTGGAGAATCCAGGCGATCCGCGTTACCTCGCGGCAAGCTGGCAGTCGGGTCATACCGACAGCGGTCTGCGCTATCAGCGTTATCCGTTCCTGGCCACATTGCGCGAACGCGCAGGCCCGGTAACCTGGGTGGTGATGGCCGCGTGTGTGCTGGTGTTTATCGCGATGAACACGCTGGGCGACCAGACTGTGATGCTCTGGCTGGCATGGCCGTTTGACCCTTCGCTGAAATTTGAATTCTGGCGTTATTTCACCCACGCTTTTATGCACTTCTCGCTGATGCATATTCTGTTCAACCTGCTGTGGTGGTGGTATCTCGGCGGTGCGGTAGAAAAGCGTCTGGGCAGCGGAAAACTGATTGTAATTACCGTGATCAGCGCCCTGCTAAGCGGCTACGTTCAGCAGAAATTTAGCGGCCCGTGGTTTGGTGGGCTGTCTGGCGTGGTATATGCGCTGATGGGTTATGTGTGGTTGCGCGGCGAGCGCGATCCACAAAGTGGTATTTTCCTGCAGCGTGGTTTGATTATCTTTGCTTTGATCTGGATTGTTGCCGGCTGGTTTGATGTGTTCGGCATGTCGATGGCGAACGGCGCACATATCGCCGGGCTGGCCGTGGGTCTGGCAATGGCGTTTGCCGATACTATGAATGTACGAAAACGAACGTAATTTCAGGGAACAATAATGAAGCAAACACAACGACATGACGCGATCATCGAGCTGGTAAAGAAACAGGGATACGTCAGTACTGAGGAGCTGGTGGAGCATTTCTCCGTCAGCCCGCAGACGATTCGCCGCGATCTTAACGATCTGGCCGATCAGAACATGATTTTGCGCCATCACGGTGGCGCGGCGCTGCCCTCCAGCTCGGTCAACACCCCGTGGCATGACCGTAAAGCGACACAGACGGCGGAAAAAGAGCGCATTGCCCGCAAAGTTGCCACGCAGATCCCGAACGGTTCTACGTTGTTCATTGATATCGGCACCACGCCGGAAGCGGTGGCTCACGCGCTGCTCAATCACAGCAATTTACGCATTGTGACCAACAACCTCAATGTGGCGAATACGCTGATGGCGAAAGAGGATTTCCGCATCATACTCGCCGGTGGCGAACTGCGTAGCCGCGACGGCGGTATTATGGGCGAAGCGACCCTCGACTTTATTTCTCAGTTCCGCCTGGACTTCGGCATCTTAGGGATTAGCGGTATCGATAGCGATGGCTCCCTGCTGGAGTTTGATTATCACGAAGTTCGCACCAAGCGCGCGATTATTGAGAATTCACGGCATGTGATGCTGGTGGTGGATCACTCGAAGTTTGGGCGTAACGCGATGGTGAATATGGGCAGTATCAGCATGGTGGATGCGGTGTATACCGACACGCTGCCGCCAGCTGGCGTGATGCAGGTTATCGCGGATCATCATATTCAGTTAGAGCTGTGCTAAGTTAATTCCAGGCCTGATAAGCGTAGCGTATCAGGCATTAACTAAACCCCATACCCCATCATTTTCAGCAGTTTCTGCGCATGTTGCACCGCATCCTGGCGGTGTGCGACGCCGAGCTTTTGATACAAATTGCGGATGTGCGTCTTGATGGTCGTTGCCGCGACAGCCAATTCTCCGGCGATCTGCTCGTTGCTGTAGCCCGAATAAATCAGCCCAAGAACCTGCCATTCGCGCTGGGTCAGCGGGCTGGTGCGGATAAGCTCCGGTACTTCCGGGTGAGTAAGCAGACGCTCAACGAACCCTTCATCGAAGTGGGCGAATTTATGGCGGTGATGCTGGTTAATCTCACGCAAAATACGCTGGGCGCGGTGCTGATCGAGTTCCGGTAAGGTATTGAGCTGAATCAGCTGACGCAGTTGCTGCGCCATGGCCTCACCTTCAATGACAAAGTGACTGATAAATCCGGTGCGGTTCGCAAGCTGCAGCGCGTCGAGTAACACGCGCTGTGCGTCATTTTTGCGTCCTGCCTGCCAGTAGAGCTGATTAAGCAGCAGCAGGTTACGGTTCAGATCGCTCATCAGGCGCAGATTGCGCGCATTTTCATTCAACTCTTCCAGCACAATCTCAGCCGGTTCAAACTCGCCCAGCAGGATCTGTGCGCGGGCGATGTTGCGCCACTGGCTTTGCAGAAAGTGGTTATTGGCGAATTCCGGTTTCGGCGTGTGGCGCAGCCAGTTGGCGGCCGAGTTTTTGTCGCCCACCATTTGCCAGTAAATCACCCGTACCTTATCGGCGTTCGAGATCCAGTCACTGTGATAGTGACCGTTACCCAGCAGGTTTTCCAGGCGGTTGAGCAGGCTACGCGCATTATCCAGATCTCCCCGGGCCAGCGAACATTGAATCAGCAGCGCCAGGCACTGTAGCTGTTGCTGTGGCTGGAATGTGGAAAGCAGTTCAATACCCGCGCGGGCAGACGCTTCCGATTCGTCCAGGCGCGCCCATGCCCACAGCAGCTGCGCGCGAATACGCACTAGGAACTCGTGCATCGGCAACTGTTCCAGATGCTGCTCTTTGATCAGCTGAAACGCTTTTTCCTGAGTCTCCCAGGCGGCCTGTAAAAAGCCCTGGGCAAACAAAATTTCGCTTTGCTGGATTAAACTCCACAGCGCGTAATGCCAGACGTCATGATGGCGCGCCATTTGCTCGGTTTGCTGCATCAACGCCAGAGAACGCGTGAGATCGCCCTTACAGTGCAGGACTTCACCGTGTACCGAGGTGGCGACGATACGGCTATAGAACCAGGCGATGGGTAACTCATCCAGCGCCAGCTTTGCCAGGCGCTCGGCTTCGTCAGGATTTCCGTCGTTAATCGCGACCTGCGCACGCAGGGCGTTAAATTCGGCGTGCAGCGTCGGTTCCATGTCGCCTTTCATTTCCTGCTCAGCGCGCGCCAGCAGGGTATTAACCTCGCCGTAGCGGTGCTGGCTTTGCATCAGCCAGGCTTGCAGCAGAACCAGACGCGGATTTTCCAGCAGACTTTCCCACGGCAGGGCTTTCAGCGACTCTTCCAGTAATGTCAGTTCGCTGTGGTTAAACAGTCCCCACGCATGGTTAAGCAGGATATCGCGTAGCATATGGGCGTCGCCTGCCGCCAGCGCGTGGTGGATAGCTTCGCTGGGGAAGCCTTGCGCCATCCAGCTTTCAGCGGCGGCGCGGTGTATTTCGGGCAGTTCGCTTGCCAGCTCCCACTGACAGCGCTGGCGTAAAAAGCTGCCAAACAGCGGGTGGTAGCTGAACCACTCACCGACGTCATCCATCCGCTGCAAGAATAATCCCTGGCGCTCAATCTCCTCCAGCCGCATCTGGCCGTTTTCTTCCCCGGTGACCCGGACGATCAGTGCGTCGTTCATTGAGCGCAGAATGGCGCTTTTCAGCAGGAAGTGACGGGTGCCGAGGTCGACGCTGTCCAGCACTTCATCAACCAGATAATCGGACAGATGGCTGGCGTTGATCCCGGCGAGGCGGCGTGCGGACTGATGCGCAGAATGGTTGTTCTGGCGGGCGGAGAGGGCAATCAGCTGTAACGCCGTGGCCCAGCCAGCAACGTCATCGCACATCCGGCTGCTTTCTGCCGCTTCGATAGGTGAGGACAAACGTCGATCGAAAAATTGTTTGGCTTCCTGGTGGTTAAACGCCAGCTGTTGGCTGCCTATCTCCAGCAACTGATCGCGTACTCGCAGGTTGGCAATACCCAACTGCGGCAGGTTGCGCGACAGCACGACCAGCGTGAGGTTCTCAGGCTGATGACGCAGGAAGAAACGCATCGCTTCGTGAATTGCCGGATTGGAGATGAGATGATAATCATCCACTACCAGGTAGAGCGGGCGGTGCCACTCGGCCAGTTCAATAAATAGCTGCGCAAACAGTGACGTCAGGCTGGCGTATTGGCGCTTTTGCACCATCGCTTCGCTGGTGGTGCAGTGTCCACCGGTTGCCTGCTGGATAGCGGCGATCAGATAGCTGGCAAAGCGCTCTTGCTGATTATCGCCTTCATCCAGAGAGTACCAGCCTAAGTCGTTCTTCCCCGCTGCCCATTGTGAAACCAACGTCGTTTTTCCATAACCAGCAGGACTTGTTATCAGGGCAAGCCTGAAATTGTTCGCGCCGGAAAGTTTAGCCAACAGGCGCTCACGAACCACCGTATGGTCGAGTCGAACCGGACGACTTAATTTAGACGGAATCAACATAAGTTAGTCACTTCACTGTGTGAAAATGGGGAAAAATGATTTTTTTTGCGCTTCGTAATTAATAGATATAAGGTCGGCCAGATTAGTGTTTTATGCAAGCTAAGCGGACTTTTTGTGTGTCTGATTTTGCACTATGTCACAAATCTAAACATCTATTACATTAATTGCTTTAAAGAGTCACAACAGGCGTGGCGACTGGATCCGTCGGTATTTTGGCTGAGCCGAAAAATACCTCCCTTTTTATAAGGTTACTCAGTTGCTTAATGTAAAGAGCCGAATTTTGTGGCCGACTTAAAAGTTTTATGTGAATTATCTTATCCACCTTGGATATTTCAGGTTAGAAACTATTTCTCTGTTTACAGATTGTTTCCCATCGTCACCCCTCTATTTGATATTGTCGATTTATCTCTTGTTATTAATGCGCCGTCCGTTGGGCATTACAGGGGCGTTATGCCGGACTTACGCGAATTTACGGGCGATAACACCCCCTTTAAGTGGCAGCGATCACACTTTTATGCTCATCCCCGCTCCTCCTCCCTGCCTAATCCGTGCCAGGATGAGGAAGGTCAACAACGAGCCTGGCAAACTAGCGATAACGTTGTTTTATTACCTAAGGATCTGGAACCCCTATGTCACAGCCTACTTTCAACAAAGATCAATTTCAGGCTGCCCTGACGCGTCAGTGGCAGCGCTTCGGTTTACTGTCGGCTCAAGAAATGACGTCGCGCCAGTGGTGGCAGGCAGTGAGTGGGGCGTTGGCTGAGTTACTCAGCGCCCAGCCTGCGGCGAAGCCGGCAAAAAATCAGCGCCATGTTAACTACATCTCGATGGAGTTTTTGATTGGCCGTCTGACCGGCAACAACTTACTCAATCTCGGCTGGTATCAGGCGGTGAGCGATGAGCTGAAAGCGCATGACGTCAACCTGACCGACCTGCTGGAAGAAGAGATCGACCCGGCGCTGGGTAACGGTGGATTGGGACGCCTGGCGGCCTGCTTCCTTGATTCGATGGCGACAGTCGGTCAATCGGCGACGGGCTATGGTCTCAACTACCAGTACGGCCTGTTCCGTCAGTCATTTGCCGATGGGCAGCAGATGGAAGCCCCGGATGACTGGCATTGCGGCAGCTATCCGTGGTTCCGTCACAACGAGGCACTGGATGTGCAAGTAGGGATTGGCGGCAAGGTCACCAAAGAAGGGCTCTGGGAGCCGGGGTTTGTTATCACCGGCCAGGCCTGGGATCTACCGGTTCTCGGCTACCGTAACGGCGTGGCGCAACCGCTGCGTCTGTGGCAGGCCAGCCACGCGCATCCGTTTAACCTGACCAAATTTAATGACGGCGATTTCCTGCGCGCAGAGCAGCAGGGCATCGACGCTGAAAAACTCACCAAAGTGCTGTACCCGAACGACAACCACACCGCGGGTAAAAAGCTGCGCCTGATGCAGCAATACTTCCAGTGCGCTTGCTCCGTAGCTGACATTCTGCGCCGCCATCATCTGGCAGGGCGTAAACTGCATGAGCTGGCTGATTTTGAGGTGATTCAGCTCAACGATACTCACCCGACCATCGCCATCCCTGAGCTACTGCGTGTGCTGATTGATGAGCACCAGATGAGCTGGGACGATGCGTGGGCTATTACCAGTAAGACCTTTGCTTATACCAACCACACTTTGATGCCAGAGGCGCTGGAGTGCTGGGACGAGAAGCTGGTGAAAGCACTACTGCCGCGCCATATGCAAATCATCAAAGAGATTAACGACCGCTTTAAGAAGCTGGTCGAGAAAACCTGGCCGGGTGACGCTGAAGTTTGGGCGAAGCTGGCGGTGGTGCACAACAAACAGGTGCGTATGGCCAACATGTGCGTGGTCAGCGGCTTTGCGGTTAACGGCGTGGCGGCGCTGCACTCCGATTTGGTGGTGAAGGATCTGTTCCCGGAATATCATCAGCTCTGGCCGAACAAATTCCATAACGTCACTAACGGGATTACTCCGCGTCGCTGGATTAAGCAGTGCAACCCGGCACTTGCCGCGCTGCTGGATAAATCGCTGAAAAAAGAGTGGGCCAACGACCTCGATCAGTTGATTAACCTGGAAAAATACGCCGACGACGCGAAGTTTCGTCAGCAGTATCGTGACATCAAGCTGGCGAACAAAGCGCGTCTGGTGAAGTTTATTAAAGCGCGTACCGGTATTGAGATAACGACTAACGCTCTCTTTGATATTCAGATTAAACGCCTGCATGAGTACAAGCGTCAGCACCTCAACTTGCTGCATATTCTGGCGTTATACAAAGAAATCCGTGAGAACCCGCAGGCCGATCGCGTGCCGCGCGTATTCCTGTTTGGCGCGAAAGCCGCTCCGGGTTACTACCTGGCGAAAAATATCATCTTCGCCATTAACAAGGTCGCAGAAACCATCAATAACGACCCGCAAGTGGGCGACAAGCTGAAGGTCGTATTCCTGCCGGATTATTGTGTCTCGGCGGCGGAAATGTTGATCCCAGCGGCGGATATCTCTGAGCAAATCTCCACCGCAGGGAAAGAGGCTTCCGGCACCGGTAACATGAAGCTGGCGCTGAACGGTGCGTTAACCGTCGGTACGCTGGATGGCGCAAACGTCGAAATCGCCGAGAAGGTAGGTGACGAGAATATCTTTATCTTTGGTCATACCGTGGAAGAGGTGAAGGCGCTCAAGGCCAAAGGTTACGACCCGGTGAAATGGCGTAAGAAAGATAAAGTGCTGGATGCTGTTCTGAAAGAGCTGGAAAGCGGGAAATACAGCGACGGTGATAAACATGCTTTCGACCAGATGCTGCACAGTATTGGCAAGCAGGGCGGTGACCCGTATCTGGTAATGGCGGACTTCGCGGCCTACGTTGAGGCCCAGAAGCAGGTTGACGTGTTGTATCGTGACCAGGAAGCCTGGACCCGGGCGGCGATTCTGAATACCGCGCGTTGCGGCATGTTCAGTTCGGATCGCTCCATCCGCGATTATCAGACTCGTATCTGGCAGGCGAAACGTTAAGGAACCGCGATGGAAAGCAAACGTCTGGATAATGCCGCGTTGGCGGCGGGGATCAGCCCCAATTACATTAATGCCCACGGTAAACCGCAGTCTATTGGCGTCGAAACCAAGCGGCGTTTGCTTGACGCTATGCATCGCTCCACCGCCGCCGTTCAGGTGGCGGTGACCCCGGTGCCGAATGTCATGGTTTATACCGCGGGTAAGAAAATGCCGCTGGCAGTTGAGGGACGCGGAGAGTTTAACTGGTTGCTGACCACCGAAGAGGGCGTGCAGCACAAAGGACATGCCGTCGGCGGTAAATCGTTCAACCTTCCGGCGAAGCTGCCGGAAGGGTATCACACGCTTACCCTCACCCAGGGGGAGTTGCGTACCCATTGCCGCATCATCGTCGCGCCGAAACGCTGCTATGAGCCGCAGGCGCTGTTAGCCGGGCAGAAGCTGTGGGGCGCATGCGTTCAGCTCTATACCCTGCGTTCAGAAAAAAACTGGGGGATTGGCGACTTTGGCGATCTCCGTGCCATGCTGGTGGATGTGGCGCAACGCGGCGGCGCGTTTATTGGCCTGAATCCGATTCACGCGCTGTATCCGGCGAACCCGGAGAGTGCCAGTCCGTACAGCCCGTCGTCACGTCGCTGGCTGAACGTTATTTATATAGATGTGAACGCCGTAGACGATTTTCGCCTGAGTAAAGAGGCACAGGCCTGGTGGCAGAAACCCGCGACTCAGCAAGCTCTGCAATGCGCGCGTGATACCGAGTGGGTTGATTATTCTGCCGTTACCGCATTGAAGATGACAGCGCTGCGTATGGCGTGGAAAAGCTTCTCTGCACGTGACGATGAGCAGATGGCGGCATTTCGTCAGTTTGTGATTCAGGAAGGGGATAGCCTGTACTGGCAGGCGGCCTTTGACGCGCTGCATGCGCATCAGGTGAAAGAGGACGCACTGCGCTGGGGCTGGCCGGTGTGGCCGCAAGCTTTCCAGTCGGTGGATTCGCCAGAGGTAAAACGCTTTTGCGAAGAGCATCGTGATGAAGTGGATTTCTACCTGTGGTTGCAGTGGCTGGCGTATACCCAGTTTGCTGATTGCTGGAAAACCAGCCAGGGCTTTGCGATGCCGATTGGATTATATCGCGATCTGGCTGTCGGCGTGGCCGAAGGCGGGGCGGAAACCTGGTGCGACCGCGAGTTGTATTGCCTGAAAGCCTCGGTTGGCGCACCGCCGGATATTCTCGGTCCGCTCGGGCAAAACTGGGGATTGCCGCCGATGGATCCGCATATCATCACGGCACGCGCTTACGAACCGTTTATCGAACTGCTGCGTGCCAATATGCAGAACTGCGGTGCGTTGCGTATCGACCATGTTATGTCGATGCTGCGTCTGTGGTGGATCCCTTACGGTGAAACTGCCGATCACGGCGCCTACGTGCATTATCCGGTCGACGATCTGCTTTCAATTCTGGCGCTGGAAAGTAAACGTCATCACTGCATGGTAATTGGTGAAGATCTGGGGACTGTGCCGGTAGAGATCGTCAGCAAGCTGCGTGACAGCGGCGTGTACTCCTACAAAGTGCTTTATTTTGAGAATGACCATGAGAAAAACTTCCGCGCGCCGAAAGCGTACCCGGAACAATCAATGGCAGTCGCGGCGACGCATGACCTTCCTACGCTTAAAGGTTATTGGGATAGCGGCGATCTGACGCTGGGTAAGGCGCTGGGTCTGTACCCGGATGAAGTCGTGCTGCGTGGGTTGTATCAGGACAGAGAACTGGCGAAACAGGGGCTGCTGGACGCGCTGCACAAATACGGGTGCCTGCCAAAACGTGCTGGTCACAAGGCGTCACTGATGTCGATGACGCCGATTCTTAATCGCGGCATGCAACGCTACATCGCTGACAGCAACAGTGCGCTGTTGGGCCTGCAACCGGAAGACTGGCTGGATATGGCTGAGCCCGTCAATATTCCGGGGACCAGCGACCAGTACAAAAACTGGCGGCGTAAGCTCACCGCCACGCTGGAGCAGATGTTTGCCGATGACGGTGTGAACAAGCTGATTAAGGATTTAGATAAGCGCCGAAAAGCGGCCGCGAAGAAGAAGTAAAAAAGCCGGGGATTTCCCCGGCTTTTTTTAGGGTGATAGCAGGTAGGCCGGGTAAGCGAAGCGCCACCCGGCACAGTTTTATCAGACCACCATACCCAGCAGCAGACACCCTACCAGACCGCAGACGGAGATAATGGTTTCCAGCATTGACCATGACTTGATGGTTTCACCGATGGTCAAGTTGAAGTACTCCTTGAACAGCCAGAAGCCCGGATCGTTCACGTGGGAGAAAATGACAGAACCGGAACCAACCGCAATAACCATTAGCTCAGGGCTTACGCCGGTCGTTGCAATCAGCGGTGCCACAATCCCACCAGCGGTGATCGCCGCAACGGTTGCGGAGCCCAGTGCGATACGCAGTACCGCAGCGATAGACCATGCCATCAGCAGCGGAGAAACGTTTGAACCGTGCATCATTGACGCGATGTACTTGTCCACGCCGCTATCCACCAGGACCTGTTTGAAGGCACCGCCACCACCAATGATCAACAGCATCATCGCGATGATTTTGATGGAGGACACCAGCGTGTCGTTGATCTGATCCATCGAACGTCCACGGTTCAGACCAAAAGTGAACATTGCAATCAGCACCGCGATAAGCGTTGCCATGACCGGGTCACCCAGGAATTCTGCCACCGTCAGGAAAGCGTGACCTTTTGGCAGAATCATCTCCGCCACGGCGCGCATCGCCATCAGGATAACCGGTACCAGGGAGGTCCAGACGCTGACGCCAAAGCCAGGCATCTCTTCTTCAGTAAACGTTTTCGCGCTGTACAGACCTTCCGGGATTGGCTTATCGATGCCTTTCAGGAAGCGAGCGTATACCGGACCGGCGAGAATAACGGTCGGGATTGCCAGAATCGTACCAAACAGCAGGGTTTTACCCATATCTGCGTGGAAAATGGTGGCAATAGCGGTCGGACCTGGGTGCGGCGGCAGGAAGCCGTGAGTTACGGACAGCGCAGCAGCCATCGGCACGCCAACATACAGCAGCGGGATGTTGGCAGCAGCGGCGATGGTGAACACCAGCGGCAGCATCAGCACGAAGCCGACTTCGTAGAACAGGGCAAAACCGACGGTGAAGCCGGTTAATACCACCGCCCACTGAATATGTTTTTTGCCGAATTTAGCAATCAGGGTGGTTGCGATGCGCTGTGCGCCGCCGCAGTCCGCCAGCATTTTGCCTAGCATGGCGCCAAAACCCATAATCAGGGCGAGGCTGCCAAGGGTTCCGCCGACGCCGGCTTTAATCGAACCGATGACTTTATCCAGTGGCATCCCTTGCATCAATCCGACAGCAAGCGCCACCAGGACGAGAGCGATGAAACCGTTCATTTTGAAACGGATCATCAGGAGGAGTAACAAGATTACACCGATAGCAACGATGACTAATGGCATGATTTACCTGGCCTTTACTTTGTTATGGGTAACGTCAGTGTTTAGATGACAAATTCCGATTGTCCCGACCGGGAACAGAGCATTCTCAGCACCAATGCTGGTTGCCTTCAAAACTAATCAGTTTAGCTGGCTGTTATGTGTGTGTTAGGTGCTGATGCGAATGATACGGGTAACATGCGGCGCTTGAAAATCACCTGGGCAGGCAAAATTTAAATTATGAGAGGCTGGTCAAATTATGAGGGGGATTGTTGCAGGAAATATGCGGAGAAATGCAAGGTTGTAGGCCGGATAAAGCGATTACGCTGCCATCCGGCATCAATGCCCGATGGCGGCGCGGATGCGTCTTAACGGGCCTACGGAAACTCTACAGGTTGAGGCGTTAGTAGTAAGAGTGCTCGCCGCGCTGGTGTTCGGTTAAATCGCGAACGCCTTTCAGTTCAGGGAATTCAGCCAGCAGCTGCTTCTCGATACCTTCTTTCAGCGTTACATCTACCATTGAACAGCCGTTACATCCGCCGCCAAACTGCAGAATAGCGTAGCCTTCATCGGTGATTTCCATCAGAGAGACGCGACCACCGTGACCTGCCAGCTGTGGGTTGATCTGCGATTGCAGCATGTACTCCACGCGTTCCATCAGCGGCGCATCATCGGCAACTTTACGCATTTTGGCGTTTGGTGCTTTCAGGGTCAGCTGGGAGCCTAACTGGTCGGTAACGAAATCGATTTCTGCATCTTCCAGATACGGTGCACTCAGTTCATCAACATATGCGGTCAGCAGGTCAAATTTAATGGCGGTGTCGGTTGCTTCCACGGCGTCCGGCGGACAATAAGAAACGCCGCATTCAGCGTTAGGCGTGCCGGGATTAATCACAAATACGCGGATTTGTGTCCCTTCTTCCTGATTTGCCAGCAGTTTGGCAAAGTGCGCTTGTGCAGCATCGGAAATATGGATCATAGTAATGGCCTAATAGTTGACTATTTTACTTGGTTATAATACGCCCATCATCGAGGCTCTACAAGGTTCGACACAGGCACCATACCTGGACAGTCGCCGCGCCGTTGCGTAAAAGCAGCTGCGCGATTTCCGCGACCGTACTTCCGGTAGTGACGACATCATCCACAATGACCATATGGAGTCCCTGCACTGGCAATTCAAGGCGAAAGGCGTTTTTCAGGTTACGTTTACGTAATCGGGCGCTGAGATGGTGCTGTGTGGCGGTTGCCCGAACCCGCGTGATGGCCCGGCTGTCCCAGTCGCAGTCTAGCCAGCGTGCCAGGGGACGACACAGTAAGTCGCTCTGATTAAACCCTCTGCGCCAGTGCCGACGTTGCCAGAGCGGGACGCTGACGAGCCTGTCCGGCAGAGGAAGACCGCTGACGCGCCGGGCCTGTAATACCTCCAGCAACAGCAAGCGTGAAAGAGCGGGGGCCATTTCGCCACGTCGGGAAAACTTGAGCTGGTGGATAAGCCCGCTCAACGGCGGAGCATAGTCGCTGACGGTAACCAGTCGCTGCCACGGCGGTGGTTTTTGCAGACAGCGCCCGCAGGGAACGACGGTATGCGCGGCAGGGAGTCCACATTGAGGGCACCGGCTGACGTGCTGATGCGTTGCCCGTGTGCAGACTGAACAGATCCCCCAATGCCCTAACGTCAGGGGCATTCGGCATAGCCAGCACAATCCCGGTACTGTTAGCATAGAAGCATCCTTTCAGGCTAAAAGAGAACAATAACTGATGAATGACATCTGGTGGCAGACCCAGGGTTCGGGAAATTGCCATCTTGTGCTGCTGCACGGATGGGGACTGAATGCGCAAGTGTGGCATTGCATAAGCGAGGAATTGAGTTCGCATTTCACGCTGCATCTTGTCGACTTACCGGGATTTGGTCGCAGCCAGGGGTTCGGCGCAATGTCGCTGGAAGAGATGGCTGAGCGGGTAGTAAAACAGGCACCGGAGAAAGCCATCTGGCTCGGCTGGAGTCTGGGCGGGTTGGTCGCAAGCCAGGTGGCGTTAACCCATCCTGAACGTGTTCAGGCGCTGGTGACCGTGGCGTCTTCCCCTTGCTTTAGCGCGCGCGACGAGTGGCCGGGTATCAAGCCAGAAGTGCTGGCAGGTTTCCAGCAGCAGTTGAGCGAAGATTTCCAGCGTACGGTGGAACGTTTTCTGGCGTTGCAGACGATGGGCACGGACACCGCGCGTCAGGATGCGCGGGCACTGAAGAAAACAGTGCTGGCGTTACCCATGCCGAAGGTCGAGGTGCTCAATGGCGGACTGGAGATCCTGAAAACGGTCGATCTGCGTGAGCCTCTGTGCGCTGTGGACATGCCTTTTCTGCGGTTGTACGGCTATCTCGATGGACTGGTTCCGCGCAAAGTGGTCCCAATGCTCGATGCCCTGTGGCCGCATAGCGAGTCGTTGATATTTGCTAAAGCGGCGCATGCTCCGTTTATCTCGCATCCTGCAGAGTTCTGCGCAGCGCTGGTGGCGTTAAAAAAACGCCTATAAATCTGTTGTGTTGCCCGGTAGAGCCGCGCTTACCGGGCTTGAGATTAATGGCTGCGCGTAGCCAGATCCTCAGCGGTCAGGCCGGTAATTCTGAAGATGGTCAGCGGGTCGATACCATCAGCCTGCAGGGTTGATGCAATACGTAAAGCTTCCTCTCGTTTACCTTGTTGCAAGCCCGTTTGTAATCCCTCTTGTAACCCTTTCATATGACCTTCCTGAAGACCATTAAGATGCCCTTCTTGTCGTAATCTTTCGGCGATAGTCATCAACTTTTCCTTATGTTGGGGTAAACGTTCGGCGACCTCATGAAGAAACTCGGTAAAATGTGCGGTGTCCCCGACCTGCATTAGATAATTAAACAAGGCTTTCAACTGGCTGTCATTAGCGTGTCCTTTAATAATCAGGATGGCCAGTTTTTCTACCAGCCCCATCAAATCGCGTTTACGAATATGTTTTTGGATGAGTTCCAACAGCGCCATCCGGCGATGCTGCATGATCTCGTCATCAGGAACCACGGTGATATCGATCAGTGGAAACGCTGAGGTATAAAGTTGTCTGGCGGCCTTTGGGTCGTCAAATTCGTCCAGCCAGCAGAGTGAGTAGGGGTATGGGCTTGCCGCGCCATGATAAAAAAGCATGGGTATCACCAGCGGGAGTTTCTTGTGACCTGCAGCCAAATGACGATGCATGACCGCAATGGCATAACGCATCAGCCGAAATGCCATATGGGCATCGGCGGTGCTCTGATGCTCAATGATGGTGTAAATATAGCCATCGCCTTCGCGGGTTTTTAATGACCACAGCACATCGGAATAGTACGTGCGCAAATCGTCCTCAATAAAGCTGCCCGATTCCAGTTGTAGCGTTTTCAGATCGCACAGTTTTTGCAAAGAGGCTGGAAGGTGGAGCCGAAGAAAGTCGCGTGCGGTAGCAGGGTGGTTTAAGAACGTTTTAAAAATCGCGTCATGCGGTGTAGCAGTCGTGTCAGTATTCATGGCGATCCGTCACCTGAGAAACAAGATGACGAGACTCTACTTCCCTGGTCGCCAGTAATCATTCATGAGTTGATCACGATGCGCGCCAGGCTGGAGGATAGATCTGCTTTGCTGAAACAGAGACATCTTTGTGGAATCCATTACGTAAAAAGCCGGATATCAGCATAAACGCTTTATCCGGCCAGGACGTTTGCAGTCATTTTTAGACCGGAAGCGTAGCGCCATCCGGCATCGAACTAGCGCAAAGCCCACCACTCGCGCAGGCAGGCTTTACCTTCCGGACAACTCTTGCAGCTTCCGGAAAGACACCCGTCGGCATCTTCCTGAATCCGCACCGCTTTGCCCATCTTTTCTAACTGATTCAGCATGGCGTCAATCATGGGCTGCGGGGTGTGCAGCGTGTGGCTAATCTGAGTTGCCTCCATGCGTCCCCGCAAAGCCAATAAATCACGAACCTGAATAAGCGATGCCATTGTCGATAACCTTAGTGGCAGTCGCCAGTGGTGCTGGAACAGCAGGAGCTTGCCGTCCTGTTGGTCGCCAGCAGTGCGAGATCCACGCGACTGCGAGCTCGACGCAGCAGGCCCAGCAACACAATGTTAAACAGGATGACAGCTAAAATGCACACCAGGCTGTAGGTCGGGTGCTCTTTGTAGCTGACCGCCTGATAAAACAGCGTCGACAGAGAGTAGGCGATGTTCAGGCCCCACAGAATCGAGAAGCTCATCCAGCCACGGCTGGATTCACGTGCAATAGCGCCCATTACCGAAATACACGGCACATACAGCAGCACGAAAATCAGGTAGCTGTAAGCGGCGGCAGCGCTGCCAAATTTTTCGCCCATCACGCCCATTGCACCCGTAGCCATTTCACCGTCGCCCTTGCTGGCTTCAATAGGGTTAGCCAGTACGCTCAGGCTGAAGGTGTCTTTCAGGCTTTGCCAGGTCTCATCTACCGCGCCGAGCAGCTCGTCACCGAGGTGGAAATCTGCCGGGTTGAACTCTTCTTCCTGAATGTTTTCTGCGGTATAGAGCGTGTTCAGCGTACCGACAACCACTTCTTTCGCCATCGCGCCGGTGAACAGACCTACGGTTGCCTGCCAGTTATCTTCGTGAACGCCAATCGGCTTGAAGACCGGCGTGATTACGCGGCTGACGGAAGCCAGAGCAGAGTCGTTGATGTTGTCGACGATTTTTCCGCTCAGCGAGAAACTGTTAAACGCGCTGAGGAAAATGCTGACGATGATGATGACTTTACCCGCACGCAGAACGAAGCCTTTCAGGCGTTGCCAGGTCTGAATAATCAGACTCTTAATGTGCGGCACGTGGTACACCGGCAGCTCCATCACGAACGGCGTTGCTTCGCCACGCATGATGGTGTGTTTGAGCATCAGACCGGTCAATACCGCCATAACGATACCCAGTACGTACAGTGAGAAGACCGCCAGCGCACCGTTCTGACCAAAGAACGCTGCGGCAAAGACGGCGAAAATCGCCAGGCGAGCGCCACAAGACATAAACGGCGCCATCATGATAGTCATCAGACGTTCACGCGGGGCGTCCAGCGTACGTGCGCCCATCACTGACGGTACGTTACAGCCAAAGCCGACGATCAGCGGGACAAACGATTTGCCCGGCAGTCCCAGCGCCTGCATCAGACGGTCCATTACAAACGCGGCGCGCGCCATGTAACCTGAGTCTTCAAGGAAGGAGAGGAACAGGTACATCATGCCGATTTGCGGTACCAGTGGCAGCACGGTGTTAATCCCGCCGCCAAGACCTTGCGCCAAAAAGATAGTGAGCCAGTCCGGGAAGTGCAGCGTGTAGCCAATCCACTGAATACCATGGATAAAGAGCGCTACGGAGCCGACGTCAAACAACGGTTGCAGCGCGCCGCCAATGTTGATGGCGAGCAGGAACATCAGGTACATCACGAACAGGAAAATCGGCAGCCCGAGGAAGCGGTTGAGGACGATTTTATCTACTGCGGTGGTGAAGCGGCTCGGCTCTGCCGTCAGGGTGTTGCTGACGGTATCGCAGATAGCGGCAATGCACTGATAGCGCGCATCGGCGATATGCAGTGCCGGATCGTCCATTGTCTCGCTCAGACGTGCAATGGCGGCATCAAGGTTTTGCGCGGCATCACCCGCGTAGGCCCGACTGTAGATATCGCCTTCCAGCATCTGCAGGCCCAGCCAGCGGCGCTGTTTTAACGGCATATCTTTGGCCATCGCATCGGCGAGGGAATCCGCTTCCTGCAGCAGCGGCTGGGCATAATGAACCAGCTCGACGGTGTCGTTTTCTTTGTAGCGATCGATCGCCAGCTTTAGCGCTTCAATGCCGCGGGCGCGGGTGGATACCAGCGGAACCACCGGGCAGCCAAGGCGAGCGGAGAGGGCATCGATATCAATACGGATTTGCTGCTTCTCGGCAATATCCAGCATATTCAACGCGACGATGCAGGGGATGCCCAGCTCAAGCAGTTGCAACGTCAGGTAGAGGTTGCGTTCAAGGTTTGAAGCATCGACCACGTTGATCAAGAGATCCGCGTCGCCGCTTAAAATATAGTGACAGGCGATCTGCTCATCGAGAGAGGTCTGGGATGAGATTGTCGTCAGAGAATAGGTGCCGGGTAAATCAACCAGTGTGACCTGGTGGTCCGTCGTTGCGAAATGACCTTCTTTACGCTCAACGGTAACGCCAGCCCAGTTGCCTACACGCTGGCGTGCGCCGGTAAGCTGGTTGAATAAAGTAGTCTTGCCGGAATTAGGATTGCCAATTAAACCAATGGTTAGTTTTTTCATTTTTATAGACTCACTGTATTAACAGGAAACCGCTTCCACTTCTAATAACGCCAGATCTTTCTTACGCAATACCAGACTTACGCGACGCGTTTCGATATGGATAGGATCGCCGAGTGGGGCGACGCGTACCACGTTGAAAGAGGAGCCGGGTAGCATGCCAAGTGACAACAGTTTCTGACGATAAGCCGGGCTGATTTCACGGGCAAAACCGGTAATTTTCCACGCACTGTCAGGAGTGAATTGCATAGGGACCTACTTATATCTCGCTAACTGGATGATTACCTCATGGGGCGGCAAGGCGGCATGAGGCCAGATGATTAGCCAACGTAAGGAAAGAGTAAATAATCAACAGATCAATGATAATGAGAATGGTTTCTATCATCAATAGAATAAATGTGACGGAATGTACAATTGGATAATAATTTGCGCCAATTTTGATATTCCTCAATATTTATTCTGGTTGAGAACGAATGATTCACGGAAATAATTAGTGAGGATCTTAATGTTTAATTAAGGTTTCATCTGTTAATGAAGTGATAAATATATGGCGGTGGAAAGCGGGAAATAGACTAAATATGCCGGATGGCGACGCTCACGCGTGTTATCCGGCTTACAAATTAATTGCGACAAGTCAGCCGGATAAGGAGGTTACACCCCCATCCGGCACAAAAGCCATACTAGCGTTTTTTACCCATTGCCGCCGCCAGCGCATCCATCATGGCGCTGTTACCCGCAGGCTGTGCGTCACGACCACGAGGTTTCGCGGCTTTTGGCGCCGGGCGATTGCTTTGAGTGCGATCGTTATTCCCGCCGCCGCGACGCGCATTGGTTTCACCTGGCTGCTCGTCCAGACGCATGGTCAGTGCGATACGCTTACGTTGCAGGTCAACTTCCAGCACTTTCACTTTCACAATGTCGCCCGCTTTCACCACGGTGTGTGGATCTTCGACGAACTTATTCGACAATGAAGAGATATGCACCAGACCATCCTGATGAACGCCAATATCAACAAACGCGCCGAAGTTCGTGACGTTAGTGACTGCCCCTTCCAGAATCATTCCCGGCAGCAGATCGTTCATGGTTTCTACGCCATCAGCAAACTGCGCGGTTTTAAATTCAGGACGCGGGTCGCGGCCCGGTTTTTCCAGCTCTTTGATGATGTCGGTGACGGTCGGCACCCCGAAGCGTTCGTCGGTAAAATCGGCTGCTTTCAGATTGCGCAGTTCGTTGCTGTTGCCCATCAGGTCACGCAGCGATTGCTCGGTTGTGGCCAGAATGCGTTCCACAATCGGATAAGCTTCCGGGTGAACGGTAGATGCATCCAGTGGGTTATCGCCATGGTTGATACGCAGGAAGCCCGCGCACTGTTCAAAGGCTTTTGGCCCCAGGCGGCTAACTTTTAGCAGTTGCTGACGGTTCTGAAACTGACCGTTCTCATCGCGCCAGGCGACGATGTTTTGCGCCATCATGCGCGTCAGGCCAGCAACGCGGGTCAGCAGCGGCACGGAAGCGGTATTCAGATCGACGCCGACGGCGTTCACGCAGTCTTCCACCACCGCATCCAGCTTGCGCGCCAGCTGCGTCTGGCTTACATCGTGCTGATACTGGCCCACGCCGATAGATTTCGGATCGATTTTCACCAGCTCCGCCAACGGATCCTGCAAACGACGGGCGATAGACACCGCGCCACGCAGCGAAACATCGAGATCAGGGAACTCCAGCGCCGCCAGCTCGGAAGCAGAGTAAACCGATGCCCCGGCTTCGCTGACAATCACTTTCTGCGCGGTCACTTTCGGGAACTGCTTCTGTACGTCGAGGAAGAAACGCTCGGTTTCGCGCGACGCCGTGCCGTTACCAATCGCGACCAGCTCAACGTTGTATTTTTCACACAACGCCGCCACGGCAACGGCGGCTTTGGCTGCCTGGCCGGTATGCGGATAAATAGTGTCGGTCGCGACCAGCTTGCCGGTACTGTCAACCACCGCCACTTTTACACCGGTACGCAGACCCGGATCGAGACCCATTGTGGCGCGCAGCCCGGCCGGGGCGGCCATCAGCAGGTCATGCAGGTTACGGGCAAAGACGTTGATTGCTTCATCTTCCGCACGTTCACGCACGGTACCCATCAGCTCAGTTTCAAGGTGCATCAGCACTTTGATGCGCCACGTCCAGCTAACAACGCCTTTACGCCAGCTGTCAGCGGGGGCGTTGTTCAGGCGCAGTCCCAGGTGATCCTGGATAATCTGCTCGCCGTGGCTCTCTTTTGGCGGCTCGTCGAATTGCGGATCGGCATTTAGTGAAAGCTGCAACACGCCTTCGTTACGACCACGGAACATGGCCAGCGCACGGTGGGATGGAACGGTAGAAATAGGTTCGTGGTGATCGAAGTAGTCGCGGAACTTAGCGCCTTCCTCTTCTTTACCACTAACCACGGCAGCAACCAGATGGGCGTTTTTCCACAAATAATCACGCACTTTTGCCAGCAGCGCAGCGTCTTCGGCGAAGCGCTCCATCAGAATGTAGCGTGCGCCATCGAGGGCGGCTTTGGTATCGGCCACGCCGTTTTCGGCGTTGAGATATTTTGCAGCTTCGGTTTCCGGGTCATGGGACGGTTCGTTCCACAGCAGATCTGCCAGCGGCTCCAGTCCGGCCTCAATGGCTATCTGCCCACGGGTGCGGCGCTTAGGTTTGTACGGCAGATAGAGATCTTCGAGTTCGGTCTTACTTAACGTGCCGTTGATCGCGTTCGCCAAATCGTCGGTCAGTTTGCCTTGCTCGCCGATAGATTTCAGGATTGCCTGACGGCGGTCTTCCAGTTCACGCAGATATCCCAGACGGGTCTCCAGATTACGCAGTTGCGTATCGTCCAGACCGCCGGTGATTTCCTTACGATAACGTGCGATAAACGGCACGGTGTTCCCTTCGTCAAGCAGGCGAACGGCAGCTTCTACCTGTTCAGCACGAGCCTGAATTTCACCTGCGATAATGCGGCAGAAAGAATCATTCATCATGGATAGCTTCGTCTATAGGATAAAAAATCAGGGGATAGTTATACGGATTGACTGGCAAAAATGCCAGTCATCTACCGGGGCTTCGGATTGTTCCGGTCTCACTTAACGTATTCAATCTCGTTCACGTACCAACTGGCTTCACCACCAGGGGTGTTGACTATCGCGAGATCGCCGACCTCTTTTTTCAGCAGCGCCCGCGCCATCGGTGAGTCGATAGAAATGTAATCTTTACGACCGAAGATCTCATCGTAGCCGACAATACGGAATTTACGGATGTCGCCATCGTCATTTTCAATCTCGACCCACGCGCCAAAGAAGACTTTGCCCTCTTGCTGCGGGGAGTAATCGACGATTTTCAAATTCTCCATGCACTTGGTCAAATAACGGACACGGCGGTCGATCTCACGCAGACGCTTTTTATTATACTGGTAGTCGGCATTTTCGCTGCGGTCACCCAGACTTGCGGCCCAGGTAACCTTTTTGGTGACTTCCGGGCGCTCTTCACGCCAGAGGTAATTCAGCTCTTGTTTGAGTTTTTCATACCCTTCGCGGGTTATCAGGGGCGTTTTCATCTTATTGTTTTACCTTCGACTCTGTGATGATGCGCACAATTAGTATTACGCGAGCATATCAACAGAATAAATAATGTATTGCGAGAAACATTGTATACTTAAGCTGCTGTTTAATATGCTTTGTAACAATTTAGCCTGGAATTCATACCAGAATTCGCTGGTGACTCACGTTAGCTTTCTTAAGAATATACACTTAATTGTTGCGAACCTTTGGGAGTAATAACAATGCAAGAGAACTATAAGATTCTGGTGGTCGATGACGACATGCGCTTGCGTGCGCTTCTGGAGCGTTATCTGACCGAGCAGGGCTTCCAGGTTCGAAGCGTCGCTAACGCTGAGCAGATGGATCGTCTGCTGACCCGTGAGTCCTTTCACCTGATGGTTCTGGATTTAATGCTGCCGGGAGAAGATGGCCTGTCTATTTGCCGTCGCCTGCGCAGTCAAAGCAACCCGATGCCGATCATTATGGTCACGGCGAAGGGTGAAGAAGTCGATCGTATCGTTGGACTGGAAATTGGCGCTGACGATTACATTCCGAAACCGTTTAACCCGCGAGAACTGCTGGCGCGTATTCGCGCTGTACTGCGTCGTCAGGCGAACGAACTGCCGGGCGCGCCTTCTCAGGAAGAAGCGGTCATTGCTTTTGGTAAGTTTAAACTGAACCTCGGTACGCGTGAAATGTTCCGTGAAGATGAGCCAATGCCGCTCACCAGTGGGGAATTTGCGGTACTGAAAGCGCTGGTAAGCCACCCGCGCGAGCCGCTGTCCCGCGACAAGCTGATGAACCTGGCCCGTGGTCGTGAATATTCGGCGATGGAGCGTTCTATCGACGTCCAGATTTCTCGCCTGCGTCGTATGGTGGAAGAGGACCCGGCGCATCCGCGCTATATTCAGACCGTGTGGGGTCTCGGCTACGTCTTTGTTCCGGACGGTTCTAAAGCATGAGGCGAATGCGCTTCTCGCCACGAAGTTCGTTTGCCCGCACGTTATTGCTCATCGTCACCTTGCTGTTTGCCAGCCTGGTGACAACTTACCTGGTAGTGCTGAACTTCGCGATACTGCCGAGCCTCCAGCAGTTTAATAAGGTCCTGGCCTACGAAGTTCGTATGCTGATGACCGATAAACTGCAGCTGGAGGACGGTACGCAACTGGTGGTGCCGCCCGCATTCCGCCGGGAAATTTATCGTGAGCTGGGTATTTCCCTCTATTCCAACGAGGCCGCTGAAGAAGCTGGACTGCGTTGGGCGCAACACTATGAATTCTTAAGCCATCAGATGGCGCAGCAGCTGGGCGGTCCGACGGAAGTCCGCGTTGAGGTGAACAAAAGCTCGCCGGTCGTATGGCTGAAAACCTGGCTGTCGCCCAATATCTGGGTACGCGTGCCGCTGACGGAGATCCATCAGGGCGATTTCTCACCGCTGTTCCGCTATACGCTGGCGATTATGCTGTTGGCTATCGGTGGTGCGTGGCTGTTTATCCGTATCCAGAACCGACCGCTGGTGGATCTTGAACATGCGGCGCTGCAGGTGGGGAAAGGTATCATTCCGCCGCCGCTGCGTGAGTATGGCGCTTCAGAGGTGCGCTCCGTTACCCGAGCCTTTAACCATATGGCCGCGGGTGTGAAGCAACTGGCCGATGACCGTACGCTGTTAATGGCGGGCGTGAGCCACGATTTACGTACTCCGCTGACGCGTATTCGTCTGGCGACCGAAATGATGGGCGAAGAGGATGGTTATCTCGCGGAATCCATCAATAAGGACATCGAAGAGTGTAATGCCATTATCGAGCAGTTCATCGATTATCTGCGTACCGGTCAGGAGATGCCGATGGAGATGGCGGATCTGAACTCGGTGTTAGGCGAAGTGGTCGCAGCGGAAAGCGGCTATGAACGTGAAATCGAAACTGCGCTGCTGCCGGGCAGCATTCAGGTGAAAATGCACCCGCTGTCGATCAAGCGTGCGGTTGCCAATATGGTGGTTAACGCCGCCCGTTACGGCAACGGCTGGATTAAGGTCAGCAGCGGTACGGAGACGCATCGCGCCTGGTTCCAGGTAGAAGATGATGGTCCGGGCATCAAGCCGGAGCAGCGTAAACACCTGTTCCAGCCGTTTGTCCGCGGCGACAGCGCGCGTAGTACCAGCGGCACGGGCCTGGGTCTGGCGATTGTGCAGCGTATTATCGATAACCATAACGGTATGCTGGAAATTGGCACCAGTGAACGAGGAGGGTTGTCGATCCGCGCCTGGCTTCCGGTTCCCTTCACTCGCGCGCAGGGCATCACGAAAGACGCATAAGAAAGGGAGGCGAAATGCCTCCCTTTTTGTTGCTGTAGGCCGGATAAGGCGAAACCGCCATCCGGCACTCTTCGTTACAGCTTCGGTCCGGCGCTAACCAGCGCTTCACCCGCAGGGGTATCGGTGTATTTCTCGAAGTTCTCGATAAACAGTTTCGCCAGTGCGTTGGCTTTTTCCTGCCACTGCTCCGGAGAAGCATAGGTATTACGCGGATCGAGAATGCGAGTATCCACGCCCGGCAGCTCGGTTGGGATAGCCAGGTCAAACATCGGCAGACGGAACGTTTCTGCGTCATCCAGCGAACCGTTCAGGATAGCGTCGATAATCGCGCGGGTATCTTTGATAGAGATACGCTTGCCGGTACCGTTCCAGCCGGTGTTAACCAGATATGCCTGCGCACCTGCCGCCTGCATACGTTTCACCAGTACTTCTGCGTACTGCGTTGGGTGCAGTGACAGGAATGCTGCGCCAAAGCAGGCTGAGAAGGTTGGGGTTGGTTCGGTGACGCCACGTTCGGTACCGGCCAGTTTGGCGGTGAAGCCAGACAGGAAGTGGTACTGGGTTTGGTCTGCCGTCAGACGAGAGACCGGCGGCAGCACGCCAAACGCATCGGCGGTCAGGAAGATCACTTTAGTGGCGTGACCCGCTTTTGACACCGGCTTAACGATGTTATCGATGTGATAAATCGGGTAGGACACGCGGGTGTTTTCGGTTTTGGAACCGTCGTCGAAGTCGATGGAACCATCTGCGCGCACGGTGACGTTTTCCAGCAGCGCGTCACGACGGATTGCGTTGTAGATTTCCGGCTCGGCATCTTTAGACAGTTTGATGGTCTTCGCGTAGCAACCGCCTTCAAAGTTAAACACGCCGTCGTCATCCCAGCCGTGTTCGTCATCGCCAATCAGGCGGCGTTTCGGATCGGTGGACAGCGTTGTTTTACCCGTACCGGACAGGCCAAAGAAGACTGCCACATCACCTTTTTCCCCGACGTTTGCCGAGCAGTGCATGGAGGCAATGCCTTTCAGCGGCAGCAGGTAGTTCATTACGGAGAACATACCTTTCTTCATTTCGCCGCCGTACCAGGTGCCACCAATCAACTGGATACGCTCAGTCAGGTTGAAAGCCACGAAGTTTTCGGAGTTCAGACCCTGCTCTTTCCACTGCGGGTTAGTGCATTTAGCGCCGTTCATCACGATGAAATCAGGTTTGAAATCAACCAGCTCTTCGTCGCTTGGGCGGATGAACATGTTTTTAACAAAATGCGCCTGCCAGGCTACTTCGGTAATGAAGCGTACGGAAAGGCGGGTATCGGCGTTAGCGCCGCAGAATGCATCAATGATAAACAGACGCTTACCGGAAAGCTGCTGGGTGACTAATCCTTTCAGATGCTGCCAGGTTTCCGGGGAGAGCGGTTTGTTGTCGTTCTTACCTTTACCTTTGTCGGACCACCAGAGCGTGTCGCGCGTGGTGTCGTCACGGACAATATACTTATCCTTTGGCGAACGTCCGGTAAAGATACCGGTATCAACGGCAACGGCGCCCAGGTTTGTTAACACGCCACGCTCATAACCTTCCAGGTTTGGATCAAGTTCCTCCTGGAAAAGCGTGTCGTAGTCTGGATTGTAAACGATATCCTGAACGTCATTGATACCATAAGCCTTGAGATCTTGCGGGGTTAAACTGTTGTTCACACGCATTTCACTGCTCCTTAGCCAATATGTATTACCTGGAATAGTAAGGTTTTTTAGGGATTGCTAACCGCGACAAGGCTCATAGATTTACGCATCCGGGAAAATCACGGATAACCGAATGCGCTGCGACTCCTGTCACAAAGAGGCGGATATTATGGCAGGAAACCCTTTTTTGTTGTGGAAAATGTTCTTAAAACGTTAATAGAGAGTGTTTTTGGCGGGAAACTTGTGAGTGTAATCGCATTCACGTAAGAAAATAACGTAACTCATACATAAACAATATCGATTCACTTCCCGCCGCAGTGGTCCGGGATCGGCCTATCAATGCTCAAAATTGTGAAGTTGATGCGATAATTACCTTTTCTCTTCATTCTGGGTGACGACATGGATAGTGTTGAACTTTCACGTACTACTCGCTGGGGCATGATATCTATCGGCCTGTTACAGGGGATATTGTGCTACCTGCTGATGACATATCTGGTGCCGCATAATGACGGCTGGCTGTTCTATGGCATGCCCGCGACAATTGCTCTCTCCTCGGCGCTTTTACTCACCGTTGTCTCTTTCAAACAACGTGCGCTGTGGTACTGGATGGCGCTGATCTTTGTTGTCGTGCTGGCGATGAGCGTCTGGCTAAAGTGGCAAGTCGAGGGCAGCGATAAGTGGCGGCAAAATGATATTTTTATGTTGTACGGCTGGCGCTTACTGCTGATGGCGATGCTGGCATTGCCATGGATTCAGTACTCGCTCCACGCATCCCGCCAGCAGGCGCGCTATGCGCAGTTTTATACGAGTTTGTGGCTTAACGCGCTGACGTTACTGATTGTCTTTGTCGCCAACGGTCTGTTCTGGATGGTGCTCCTGCTATGGAGCGAGATGTTTAAGCTCGTTGGTATTACCTTCTTCGACACGCTTTTCTTTGATACCGACTGGTTTGGCTACGTGGCCTTTGGCCTGGTTACCGCACTGGCGGTGGTACTGACCCGCACGCAGTCGCGTCTGGTTGCGGCGGTCCAAAAGTTACTGACTTTGATCGCCACCGGTCTGTTACCCCTGGTCGCGCTGCTGGCGCTGATGTTTGTGCTGACCTTGCCCTTCACCGGCCTGGAGGCTATCTCGCAGCGGGTGTCTGCGGCCGGGTTGATGTCAACGCTGGCGCTGCTCCTGCTGCTGTTGATGGCTATCGTTCGCGAGCCGCAGAAAGAGGCGCTTCCCTATCCGGTCGCGTTACGCTACCTGATCAAATGCGCCCTGGTTGTCGCGCCCATCTATATGCTGATTGCCGGTTGGTCACTGTGGGTGCGAATTCAACAGTACGGTTGGACGCCCGAGCGCTTATATGGCGTGCTGGTGGTCTGCGTGCTGCTGCTCTGGTCGTTTGGCTATCTGGCGAGTATTTTACGCCGTGGGCGCAATCCGCTTGAGCTTCAGGGGAAGGTGATTCTTAGCGTTTCGTTGCTGGCGTTGGGGCTGTTGATTTTGCTGTCGTCGCCGGTTATTGATGCCTGGCGCATCAGCGTCAACAGCCATATGGGGCGGTATCACAGCGGGAAAATTAAGCCGGATCAGGTCAGCCTGTATATGTTGAGTAATAGCGGAAAACCGGGACGTGCGGCGTTGGAGGCATTACAAAAAGATGCGGCGTTTAACCAAGACAGTAAGCGCCGGCGCGACTTAAATTCTCTGCTGCAAGGACGTCGCGATCCCATTCAGAACCTGACTACCACTCAACTAGCGCCGAAAGTGATGATTGCTCCAGGTAGCAGGCAACCCGATGAGACCTTCTGGGCGTTTGTCAAAGGGCAGAGCTACCGCATTACATCCTGCGTTGAGCAGGATGCATGCGTCCTGGTCGATCAGGACCTCAATGCTGATGGTAAGCCTGAGCAGGTGCTGTATGCTTTTGGCGATGGTGAGAGTCTGGTCTTTGCCAGGAAAGAGGATAAATGGGAACTCATCGCATCAGGTCAGCTACCTGCAGGATTTAATAAGGATAAACTGCTGCAGGCGGTGGCGAATCATCAACTGGATTCAGCCCCCAGAGTTTGGCGTGATATCACTATTGATGGCACCCGATTGCCGATGAATTATTACAACGAGTGAGCGTGTTGCGGATAGCGTTTTGATGGATGGCGGTGCGAACGCCTATCCGGTCGACGATTGTGGGCCGGATAGGCAGTGGTGATTAATGTACCTGCGGGTCCGCCGGGGAAGCGTTGCTGCGGATCTCAGCAATGTCCATGGCATTAAACAGATAGTGGCTCCCGCAGTAATCGCAGTGCATATCGATCTCGCCTTCTTCCGCCAGAATGCTGTCCACTTCTTCGTCCGGCAGCGTTTTCAGTGCGCCAGCGCAGCGTTCGCGTGAACAGGTGCATTTGAACTCAACGTCCTGCGGATCGTAGAGAGTAACCTCTTCTTCGTGGTACAAGCGCCATAGCACTTCGTTGGCCGGGAGCGTTAACAGCTCTTCAGTTTTGATGGTTTCGGTCAGGGCTGTCAGGTGATCGAAATCATCTGCCTGCGCGTTTTGCGCCGGCATTACCTGCAGAAGCATCCCGCCAGCAGCGGGTTTGCCATCGACGTCGCCAGTACGGATAAACAGACGTGTCGGCAGCTGTTCAGAACGCATGAAGTAATCTTCCAGACAGGCGGCCAGCGTGTCGCCTTCCAGACCAACCACGCCCTGATAGCGCTCGCCTTCTTCTGGGGTAATGGTGATCACCAGGTAGCCGTTACCTACCAGCGTTTTGAGATCAGCGCCTTCAGGGATATCGCCCTGCATACGGGCCACGCCGCGCATCTGCTGATTGTTGTTGCCGTTAATGACGGCCAGGCTCAGCGGACCATCGCCCTGCAGCTGTACGGTGATATCACCGGCAAACTTCAGCGTGGCGGTGAGCAGGCTGGTGGCGACCAGCAGTTCAGCCAGCACGTTCTTGACCGGCTGCGGGTAAGTATGATTTTCGAGGATCTGTTGCAGGGTTTCCGAAACGGTCACCAGCTCGCCGCGCACGGCAAAGTTTTCAAACAGATAACGATGTAATTGGTCATGTTGCGGCATAATCATCTCTCTTGCAGGTGACAGTCACTCGCTGTCGCCATGTTTAAATCGTAACAGGTCGCGGCGCTCTTTCTTGTCCGGTCGCCTGTCCGGGTGCGGCATGGTTAACGCGTTAAGTTTACGCGCCAGCGCCACTTTTTCGCGTTTTTCTACGCTTTCCGCGGTTTCTTCATACAGCGTAACGGCTTCCGTGGCCGGGCGACGCTGCTCGGTAATAGCCTTGATAATGACCGTTCGCTCGTCATTTCCCTGGCGCAGGGTGAGGGTGGCGTTCAGCTCGACAATCTTGCTCGGTTTGCTGCGCTGGCCGTTGTAATGCACCTTACCGCCTTCAACCATTTCGCGGGCTAGCGCACGCGTTTTGTAAAAGCGTGCAGCCCACAGCCATTTATCCAGCCTGACTTCAGCAGAGGGCTTTTCTTTCATGGCGTCTCCTTCACATCAGTGAGGGGATCAGTCGGCGGTAGTCATTCAGTGACGGATGGCGTGCGTACTGTTTTTCCGCGATGCCTGAGTCGGGATTGGTCACGCCGAGGCAGTAACGAATACCGTACAGAGCAGCGGCGTCGAGAATGGGTTCGCTGTCGTCAATAAACAGCGTCTTCTCTGCACTCATTCCCGTTTCTTCAGCCACAGCGTGCCATAACCGCTGATCCTCTTTGGGATAACCAAATGTGTGGGTGGAAAGTAATAAATCAAGGTGTGAGGCCAGACCGGTATGCTCCAACTTCACCGCCAGGTTATGGGGATGCGCGTTGGTGAGCAAAATACGGCGCTTGCCGCTGACTTTTAAGGCATCAAGAAACGGTACGGTATCTTCACGCAAAACGGCGCGCGGTCCCTGTTCCGTTGTCATGGCGCAAATATCAAGATCCAGGCATTCGCTCCAGTAATCCAGGCAGTACCAGTTTAGCGTATGCTGCACGGCATGATACTGCTGACGAATATAGTCCTGGGCTTCCTGGGGAGAGATACCCTGTTTCGCGCCATAGGTTTCCGGCACCAGTTTTTGCCAGAAATAGTTATCGAATGCCAGGTCGAGCAGCGTGCCGTCCATATCTAACAACACGGTATCGACATCCTGCCAGGCAATATTGATCTGCATGGAAACTCCCCAGAAGAAAACATGATGCGCGACAGGGTAGCATATCCTGTCGCGCGAGCGTGTTATCGAATCAGGCTTTCAGGGTTGTCAATCAGCGTTGGATTCAGGCAGCTTTCGTAGTAGCTCTGAATTTCCGTGATGCGGGAGCGGTGACGCTGGTAGCGTCTGAAAGCCTGTATACTGTTGTAGACAGCGCATCCGAGCATGGAGAACATCAGCAGCGTCGTGCCAAGGTAGCGCCATAATCCTGAACGATCCGGGATACGGTGCAGGCCAATGTGCTGGGTGCCATTGGCGTCGGTCGAGATATTGGTGACGATCCCCTCCGCGCGAAACGGCGTCTGCATCAGCATCTGCGCCAGACGCTGGAAGGCGTTCCACTGTTCCTGTGGGGGATAGTCATATAGCGAGGTTGTCGGCCACGGCTGATCGACCAGATCGCTGCCTTCGTCGCTGATAATCAGGAAACCGCCAGGGGCTGGGCTATTCAGCGTCTGGGCCGCTCGCGCAGTCTCGCGTGAAATAAACGGCGCCGTAGAGGTATTCACCAGATTATCCAACGACTCCGCGCTTACCGGACGCAGCAGCACGTTCACGCCATCCAGTTTGCCTGCGTTCGCCCGTTTCACCAGTGCCGTCCAGTCTTTACTGTTACCAAGGTTAACCAGTGCATTTTTTAAACGTACACATTCATCTTTGGCCGCGCACAGATCAGCCGTTTTCAGGACGATCTCGCCAAAATCGTCCAGTAACACCATTCCGGACTTTTGGATTGCCGAGCGTAACGATGCGCTGACGCGAGAGTCATCATCCGCTTTGGGGTGCAGTTGGCGGTTTACCGCCTGCGTGAGCGCGGTGGCTTTATTCACCAGATCGGACTCAGGCAGCGGTAATGCGCGCGCGTCATTCCAGATAATTTGCGTGCAATCGAAAGGCATAAACGGCGCGGAAGGCTGCGCATTCCAGCTCCCCTGGGTATGAATGTTACACATACCCGTACCGCTCAGATGCAGCGTGTCACCCACGCGAACGCCCGCGTTTTCAAGCTGTTTAACGCTGGTGGCTTCGATAGTTTGTGCGCCCTTCATCCAGGAAAGCGTAAGCTTTATCGGCATATCCAGCGGGATCCAAAACAGCAGCATCAGCAGCACCAGCAACGAGCCGCCCGCGATGACGGCGTTGCGCAGCCAGTGCTGTAACGGGAAGTTTTTGACTTCGTCATGCAGCGATAAAAAACGTCCCTGGCGAACAACGTGGCGATCGAGATAAATATCGATATCCGTTTGCTGGCCAAGATCTTGTGCGATGTAAGGCTGCCAGTGCGGTGGATAAATCAGATCAATAATACCTAGCGAGATATTATTAATTTGCTCCTGGTCGTTTTCGCCAAACAGCCCCCAGCGACGCGGCGTACCGCGCAGACAATGAATTTCCCGCAGGGCGGTTTTAGACGGTGGGGCAAACAGCCCCCACAGACCCGCAGCCAGTAGCAGCACCGCGCTACCAACTGTCCACGGAACAAACGTATCCGGGATTATCAAACAGAAAAAGAACAGCAGGAACGATGCAGCAATCAGTAACGCCTCGCGCAATCCCGATGGGCGGCTGAGCGCATATTCTTCATGGGTTTCCTGGCGAATATTCAGCAGTTCAATCTGCTCGCTTTCTTCACCGCGAATGGACGCCTGGGTAGAGGCGGTGTGCTGTAACGCATAGCCACGCGCTTCCTGCATATATTCCTGCAGCGTATGGCCGTTCAGGGAGATAACTAGCGGTATCGTATTGGTGTGGATTAGCTCAACGCTGTTTTCGTCATTGATGTATTGTTCCCAGAAAGGGGGAAGATGTACCTCAACGGAATCAAGATAGTAACGCCATTTGTTAGGATCGTCGGTAGTAATGCCGTAACGTGTAATCGCGTGCGTAAGTACGATGACGCTATTACTTTGGGCATTCAGCGTTAATGACACCGGCGCGGAGCTGGCGCCCGTTGGACCAGGTACCTGTTGAATTTGACTAAGGCTTTCGAGATAGTTTTCGACTGCACTGCGCTCTTCAGGCGTGAGTTTACGCTTCGAGGCGTCTGAGAAGACGTTGCTCAAGGGTAAATTTTTCCGTCTGGATTTCGTTCTGAGTAGCCATCCTGCAAGCAATGAGCAGGCCAGCAAAGCAGCTAAAAAAATCAGAATGGTGCTCATGCTTTCCCCATCTTACTTAGTCTGTCAGGCGTGGTCAGTCGCACCCTGTTCAATATTCGTGATTCTGTGGTTGGCTATCGGCAAGTGTGGAGTCGAACTTGAGCATCTTTAAGTACAGCCCAGTAAATGCGAATCATAGCAAAATCACTAAAAATGGAATATCAGCAAATTCCTGGAGTTATTTCAACCTATTGACTTTTAATTTGAAATAGGGATTAACTTTTAGTACGTTACATAAATGTAAATAAACGGCAATTCACATTGCCGAAACCGTGCGGTATATCGCACAATAACCCCAGATTTCACAGCAAAGATCCTCACAATGAGCAAATCATTACAGAAACCCACGATTTTGAAAGTGGAAACCGTCGCCCAATCCCGGCTGTTTAAAGTCGAAAGCGTGGACCTTGAGTTCAGCAATGGCGTACGCCGCGTTTATGAACGTATGCGCCCGTCCACGCGTGAAGCGGTAATGATTGTGCCGATTGTGGACGACCACCTGATCCTCATCCGCGAATACGCCGTCGGGACCGAATCTTACGAACTGGGTTTTTCCAAGGGGTTAATCGATCCTGGCGAAAGCGTGTATGAAGCGGCGAATCGGGAGCTGAAAGAAGAGGTGGGGTTTGGCGCAAAAGATCTGACGTTTTTAAAGAAACTCAGCATGGCGCCGTCCTATTTCTCCAGCAAAATGAACATCGTGGTGGCGGAGGACTTATATCCTGAATCGCTGGAAGGTGATGAGCCTGAACCATTACCGCAGGTGCGCTGGCCGCTGGCGCATATGATGGACCTGCTGGAAGATCCTGATTTTCACGAAGCGCGTAATGTGAGTGCGCTGTTCCTCGTGCGCGAATGGCTGAAAGGACAAGGGCGGCTTTAATTTCTCTTCACGAATAATAAAAAAGGCGCCGAAGCGCCTTTTTTTGAACGGTCAGGGATCAGAACAGTTCGTGTGTCTCACCATTATCGATAATGGTCGTCCCCACCTCATGCACCGCCTGTTGCGTCGGCTGAGTGCCTTCAATGAAGTATTCTGCGCGGCTGTTGCCACCGCTTGCCAGTTGACCGGTGCTGCGATCGATATTGACCGTCACGATACCCGGCGGCGGCGTCAGCGGCTGCTCAGGCACGCCTTCCAGCACGGACTTCATATAGGCATCCCAGGCAGGCTGTGCGCTCTTTGCGCCGCCTTCGTAGCCGGAGATCTGGTCTTTGATCGCCCCAGAAGCCGTCGTGTGTCCGAGATTGCGGCGATGGTCATCAAACCCGATCCATACCGACGTCACCACGCCTGGCCCGTAGCCGGAGAACCATGCATCTTTAGAGCTGTTGGTGGTCCCGGTTTTCCCGCCGATATCATGGCGCTGTAAATCGCGACCTGCACGCCAACCGGTTCCCATCCAGCCCGGCTCACCAAAGATATTGGTATTCAGGGCGCTTTTAATCAGGAAGGCCAGCGGCGTGTTGATCACGTGTGGAGCGTACTCCTGCGTTCCGCTTTGCGCGACCAGCGCCTGGTTTGCCTGCTCAAGCTGAGGCATAGGCACGGAGGCATTCTGCTGTTCCTGCGAGACGGCGACATCTTCGACGTTACTGTTTTCCAGCACGTTAGATTTCTGGGTATCACCATAAATCACCGGAATATCGCATTCCGGACAGGCAATTTTCGGCTTCGCCTCGAAGATAACGCCGCCCATATCGCTTTCGATTTTACTGATGAAATACGGATCGACCAGGAAGCCGCCGTTAGACATCACTGCATAACCGCGCGCCACCTGCAACGGCGTGAACGAGGCAGAACCCAGCGCCAGCGACTCGGTGTGCACAATGTTCTGTGCCGGGAAGCCGAAACGTTGCAGATACTCTGCCGCGTAATCCACGCCCATCGCGCGCATGGCGCGTACCATCACCACGTTTTTCGACTGACCCAGCCCCTGACGTAAGCGGATAGGACCGGCGTATTGCGGCGGTGAGTTCTTCGGCTGCCAGTCGGAACCCGCGCCGGCATCCCAGCGGGAGATCGGCACGTCGTTGAGCATGCTCGCCAGCGTCAGACCTTTATCCATCGCGGCGGTATACAGGAATGGTTTGATGTTGGAACCCACCTGGCGTAACGCCTGGGTTGCACGGTTAAACTTGCTCTGGTTGAAGTCAAAACCACCGACCAGCGCCAGCACCGCGCCGTTTTGCGGATTGATGGAGACCAGTGCGGAGTTGACGTCCGGTACTTGCGCCAGCCACCAGGAATCGCCAACCTGGCGTACCCAGATTTGCTGCCCGGTTTGCACCACATCAGTCACTTTGCGCGGCGTCGGGCCTTGCTGGGTATCCGAGCGGTAAGGACGCGCCCAGCGCATGCCATCCATCCGTAATGACACTGACGTACCATCCGCCAGCGCGGCAATGGCTTCCTGCGGATTGGCGCTGGTAACAACCGCCGGTAGCAGGGGACCATAAGTCGGTAGCGCTTTCAGCGTATCGGTGATTTTCTTGCTGTCCCAACTGCTTTCGCCCACTTTCCACAGCACGTTCGACGGGCCGCGGTAACCGTGGCGCATGTCGTAATCCATCACGTTGTTACGTACTGCCTGCTGAGCAGCCTGCTGTACTTTGCGCGTAATGGTGGTGGTGATGCGATACCCGTCCTCATAGGCTTTCTCGCCATAACGGTTATACATCTCCTGGCGCACCATCTCAGAGAGATACGGCGCGGAGAAGGCGATTTCCGGCGCGTGGTAGTTGGCGTCAATGGCTTCGCCACGCGCCTGATCGTACTGGGCCTGCGTGATGTAGTTTTCGCTCAACATACGCGACAGTACGACATTACGTCGCGCGGTAGCCCTTTCCATCGAATAGAGGGGGTTGAAGGTTGACGGCGCTTTTGGCAGACCGGCAATCACCGCAATTTCACTTAAGCTGAGCTGATCAACCGTCTTACCGAAATAGACCTGCGCGGCAGCACCTACGCCATAAGCGCGATACCCCAGGTAAATCTTGTTCAGATACAGTTCGAGGATCTCATCTTTACTCAGCAGTTGTTCAATGCGGATCGCCAGGAACACTTCTTTGATCTTACGCATCAGCGTACGTTCCGGGCTCAGGAAGAAGTTTCTCGCCAACTGTTGGGTAATGGTGCTGGCCCCTTGCGATGCATGGCCGGAGAATAGCGCGACGCTGGCAGCACGGAAGATCCCCACCGGGTCTACCCCGTGGTGCTCATAAAAACGACTGTCTTCGGTAGCGATAAAGGCTTTAACCATTACCGGCGGCATCTGATCCAGGGTGACCGGGATTCGACGTTTCTCGCCATATTGCGCGATAAGCTCGCCATCAGCGCTGTAAACCTGCATCGGGATCTGTAAACGCACATCTTTGAGCGTCGCGACGTCAGGTAATTGCGGCTCAATATAGCGATAGAGGCCATAAATCGAGCCTGCTCCCAGCAGGATGCAACATACTGCAAGGATTAATAAATACTTTACGAACTTCACTGGAGATTTCCCATTTAGTGGCATTTGGGCAGTTTATAAACAAACGCGCGGTAGTATAAAGGCAAGCCAGACGCATTGATATACTCGTTAAAGCAACGGGTGATAAGGAGATCATCAGCAATGGCTTTCAATATCTGGAAAATTGGTCTGCATATTCAGCAACATGAAGCGCTGGCTGTCGCCGTAGTTCAGGACGCATCCGGTTGGTTTCTCCAGCGCTGGTGGCGTATACCGCTGACGCCTCAGGTTATCGTCGATGGCCACATTCGCGAGCCTGAACAGCTTGTCGCAGCGCTACTGCCGTGGAGCCGGGAGCTTCCTCGCCGACACCATATTCATCTCTCTTTTCCTGCCAACAGGACGTTACAAAAAAAGTATCCTCGTCCGGAAATGATGCTGCGCGAGCCGGAGCAAGCCGCATGGTTATCCGGTTCGATGGCGCGTGAGCTGGATATGGCGCCGGATGCGCTGCATTTTGATTATAGCGAAGACACGTTAAGCCCGGCGTTTAACGTCACTGCAGCGCAAAGCAAAGAGATTTCAGCGCTTCTGACGCTTATCCAAACGTTGAAGGTTCAGGTTATGGCGATTACGCCGGATGCCAGCGCGTTACAGCGATTTATACCTTACCTGCCAGAACGTCATCAGTGTCTGGTATGGCGTGATGACACCCAGTGGCTATGGGCGACCCGTTCGGCATGGGGGCGTAAATCAACGGGCGATATTGGCTGTATCGACGAGCTTGCCGCGACATTATCGCTTTCCACGACAGCCATTGCGCTATGCGATCCCAGCGGCTTCGATCCTTTAAGCGTGGTGTCTGTACGCCAGCCGCCAATTCCAACGCAAAGCCATCGCTTCACCATTGCACTGGGACTCGCTATGGGAGGCACATGTTGATGATAGCGACCATCAATCTTCTGCCCTGGCGCCAGACGCGACGTCGCGCCTGCCTACGCTTCTGGAGTGTTTTATTTGGCGCTTCGCTACTGCTTAGTATTGGCGTGTTGTTGCGCTATTACAGCGTTTTGAGCGTAGAAAACCAGGTCGAATTGTTGTTAGCGGATGCCGAAAAGACGCGGGCCGTGGCTTTAATGGCGCTAAAGCCGCGTGTGCAGCAGCGCCAGCAACGATGGCAACAGGTTCAAGCGCGGAACAAACAGCGGGAGCAGACCCGAAGCTGGCAGCGGGTTTTGCAAGGGCTGGCGGAATTACTGCCAGAGCAGGCGTGGTTAACAAAAATAACCTGGCAGCAGGATACGCTGGAACTGACGGGAAACACGCTGAGCTTTGCCGCGCTGAAGGCTCTGGAAGCGCAATTACGCCAACTGCCGCTATTTAAATTGGGTAGCCCTGGCAAAACGCAGCAGGATGTGCAGGGACGCTGGCAATTCCACTATCGACTGATGCGGAGCGGTGCGCATGAAAATGCTTTGTGATAGCTGGTTAGCGCAGTCGCCGCGCTTTCGGCTCATCTGCGGCTGTGGCTGGATGCTGGGACTGCTCATCGTCGTCATGTTATACCTCAGCTCCACCGCGCAGAAACGGGTTATGCAACAAGAGGCGCTAAACCAGCAACGAGCGGCCACTCAGGCACAATGGCGAAATTTATATCTGCTGGCGGCATCGCCAGAAGAGCCTGAAGAGACGCTGATTCCGTTCTCCCCACTGCTGTTTCAGACTCCTCTTGCACATCTTATCCACTGGCAACCCTCCGCACAGGGCGGAGAAATGACGCTGAAGCCAGGCTGGGATGTCATCCCGCCGATGTTTGGCCAATTAGCGGAGCAAGGGATGAACGTCAGCCGGTTTTCTCTTTACGCAGAAGGTGCGGAGCTGCTGTTAACACTACAACTGGAGCGTCTGAATGATGGTTGAACGCTGGCTGTTGGCGTGCGTAAGCGTACTGATACTCACCGGTATGCGTAATCCCTTCCTGCCGCCGGAGGACCGTTGCCAAATTGCTGAGCTGTCGACATGGCGCTATCAGGGAATATTGAGCCAGGGCGCGCGACCTATTGGCATTGTTCAGGATAGCCAGAAAAAATGGCAGCGGGTTGAGCGAAATGATGTCCTGAAAAACGGTTGGACGGTTACGCAGATAACGGCCCAGAGCGTAACCCTCGACACAGGGAAAAACTGCGAGCCGTCGCAGTGGCAGTGGCAACGACAAGGAGCGATAAATGAAGCGATGGATGGCATGGATAGTACTCGTACTGGTGGTCGGGATTCAGAGCGTACTGGCGGCGAAATCACAAAACGTGACGCTGGTGGTCGATGATGTGCCGGTGGTGCAGGTATTGCAGGCGCTGGCCGAACAGGAAAAGAAAAACCTGGTAGTTTCACCGGATGTCAGCGGTGTGCTGTCACTGCATTTGACGGATGTGCCCTGGAAGCGGGCATTGCAAACGGTGGTGAAAAGCGCCGGGCTGGTATTACGCCAGGAAGGCAACATTCTGCATGTGCATTCTGTTCAATGGCAGAGTGAAAATGCGGCTCGTCAGGACAATGAGCAGGCACGGCTTCAGGCCAGCCTGCCGTTGGAACATCGCAGTATCATTTTGCAATATGCTGATGCCTCCGAGCTGGCAAAAGCCGGAGAAAAGCTGCTCAGCGCCAAAGGAAGCATGACGGTGGATAAACGCACCAACCGCTTACTGCTGCGTGATAATAGCGTTGCGCTTAACGCACTGGAAACGTGGGTGGCGCAAATGGATCTGCCGGTTGCACAAGTCGAACTGGCGGCGCATATCGTGACGATTAATGAAAAAAGCTTGCGTGAGCTGGGGGTGAAGTGGTCGCTGGCTGACGCACAGCAATCGGGGGCTGTGGGGAACGTCACAACGCTTGCCAGCGATCTTTCTGTATCCACAGCCACATCCCGTGTGGGATTTAACATTGGCCGTATTAACGGTCGTTTACTCGAGCTGGAGCTGTCTGCGCTGGAGCAAAAACAGCAGTTGGACATCATCGCCAGTCCACGCTTACTGGCTTCTCACCTGCAACCTGCCAGTATTAAGCAGGGTAGTGAGATCCCTTATCAGGTCTCCAGCGGTGAAAGCGGCGCGACATCCGTCGAGTTCAAGGAAGCTGTATTAGGGATGGAAGTCACGCCCACCGTATTGCAGAAAGGACGAATCAGACTAAAACTGCATATCAGCCAGAATGTTCCCGGGCAGGTGCTACAGCAGGCGGATGGCGAAGTTCTGGCTATTGATAAGCAGGAGATTGAAACGCAGGTCGAGGTAAAAAGCGGCGAGACGATTGCGCTGGGCGGGATTTTTTCACATAAGAATAAATCCGCAGCCGACAGCGTGCCGCTGTTAGGCGACATCCCCTGGCTTGGCTCTCTCTTTCGTCATGATGGTAAAGAAGATGAACGGCGTGAATTAGTGGTTTTTATTACGCCCAGACTGGTTTCAACGCAATAACTTATGCATGAAAAGCCGTTGTTTTTGCACTGAACACGTTTCAGAGATTTGACGTGCGGGTGTATTTAGCATACAAGGAGTACCGATTTGAGTGTCGGTACTTTTCTTTACTTATGCGGCAGTAAATACGCTTTGCCTTTCTGGTGGTGTGTCATAGGCTTATTTGGTGTCATTTGGCTGCGCGATACGTCGCCAGGTCTGATGTTTGCAGGGTAGCATGCCTGCCACGACCAGAAATGCGTAAGGTTTGGTGATTTATTCAGTTGCCAAACCCGCTTGAGTATTGAGATAATTTTCAGTCTGACTCTCGCAATATCTTATGAGGTTTCAGTTCATGTCCTGCTGCGCTGAGTGTCTGCGAAGCGGGTTTACCATTAACGAATAGTCTTAGTAGTACCGAAAAAATGGCAGAGAAACGCAATATCTTTCTGGTTGGGCCTATGGGTGCCGGAAAAAGCACTATTGGGCGCCAGTTAGCTCAACAACTCAATATGGAATTTTACGATTCTGATCAAGAGATTGAGAAACGAACCGGAGCTGATGTGGGCTGGGTCTTCGATGTAGAAGGTGAAGACGGCTTCCGTGATCGCGAAGAAAAAGTCATCAACGAGTTGACGGAAAAACAGGGTATTGTGCTGGCAACTGGCGGTGGCTCTGTTAAATCACGTGAAACACGTAACCGTCTTTCCGCGCGTGGCGTCGTGGTCTATCTTGAAACGACAATTGAAAAACAACTTGCGCGAACTCAACGTGACAAGAAACGCCCGCTGCTGCAGGTAGAATCGCCGCCTCGTGAAGTTCTGGAAGCGTTGGCTGACGAACGCAATCCTCTGTACGAAGAGATTGCTGACGTGACCATTCGCACCGACGATCAGAGCGCAAAAGTCGTAGCAAACCAGATTATTCATATGTTGGAAAGCAACTAATTCTGGCTGAATACACACTCGTCTGCGGGTACAAGTAACTAAGGTGGATGTCGCGTAATGGAGAGGATCACAGTCACTCTCGGGGAACGTAGTTACCCTATCACCATCGCGGCTGGTTTGTTTAATGAGCCAGCTTCATTCTTACCGCTGAAATTGGGCGATCAGGTTATGTTGGTAACCAACGAAACCCTGGCTCCCCTTTATCTCGATAAGGTTCGCGGCGTACTTGAACAGGCGGGTGTTAACGTTGATAGCGTTATCCTTCCCGATGGCGAGCAGTATAAAAGCCTGACGGTTCTGGATACGGTTTTCACTGCGTTACTGCAAAAACCGCACGGTCGTGATACCACGTTAGTCGCACTTGGCGGCGGCGTGATAGGCGATCTGACCGGTTTTGCGGCAGCCAGCTATCAGCGTGGTGTTCGTTTTATTCAAGTCCCGACAACCCTGTTGTCGCAGGTCGACTCCTCCGTTGGCGGCAAAACCGCCGTAAACCATCCCCTCGGTAAAAACATGATTGGCGCGTTTTACCAACCGGCGTCCGTGGTGGTGGATCTCGATTGTCTGAAAACGCTTCCTGCGCGTGAGCTGGCATCGGGGCTGGCGGAAGTGATCAAATACGGCATCATCCTTGACGGTGAATTTTTCAGTTGGCTGGAAGAAAATCTGGATGCGTTATTGCGTCTGGATGGTCCGGCGATGGCGTACTGTATTCGTCGTTGTTGTGAGCTGAAAGCAGAAGTTGTCGCAGCGGACGAGCGTGAAATGGGCTTACGTGCTTTACTGAATCTGGGACACACGTTTGGCCATGCGATCGAAGCTGAAATGGGTTATGGCAATTGGTTACATGGTGAAGCCGTTGCAGCAGGTATGGTAATGGCTGCTCGTACGTCAGAACGTCTTGGACAGTTTACCTCCGCTGATACGCAGCGCATCATTACGCTGCTGCAGCGAGCGGGCTTGCCGGTCAATGGACCGCGTGAAATGTCCAGCGAGGCTTATCTGCCGCACATGCTGCGAGATAAAAAAGTGTTAGCGGGAGAGATTCGTTTAGTGCTTCCGCGGGCTATAGGGAAGAGTGAAGTGCGCGGCGGAGTGTCGCACGAGGTGGTTCTTAACGCTATTGCTGATTGCCAGCCGGCGTAACAACAAGAAAGGTCTGGCTTGCGTTGCGAAACGTAGGTCTTTTAGCTTCAGGTTATGTGCAAAGTCGTAAGCATTAACCTTTGAGTGGGGTGTTAAATGGATGAATTCAAACCAGAAGACGAGCTGAAACCCGATCCCAGCGATCGTCGTACTGGTCGTTCTCGTCAATCGTCTGAACGCGATAATGAGCCGCAAATCAATTTTGATGATGTTGATCTGGATGCTGACGATCGCCGTCCTGCGCGCGCACGTAAAGAGCGTGAAGAAGAACGGGACATTGAAGAAGAGTATGAATCTGATGACGATGACGTGGATGAAGAGCGTGTAGAACGCCGTCCGCGCAAGCGTAAGAAACCCGCCAGCAAGCCTGCCTCTCGTCAGTATATGATGATGGGTGTCGGTGTCCTGGTGCTGTTGCTGCTGATCATCGGTATCGGTTCTGCGCTGAAAGCCCCCTCATCATCTCCCAGTGAGCAGGCAGGATCTGGCGAGAAGAGCATCGATCTTTCTGGCAACAACGCGACGGATCAGGCGAGCACGACTACGCCTGCAACAGGCGCTGAGCAGACCGCTGGCAGTACCCAGCAGGATGTTTCCCTACCGCCGATTTCCTCTACCCCAACTCAAGGTCAGACACCTGCGGCAACTGAAGGCCAGCAGCGTGTTGAAGTGCAGGGCGATCTGAACAACGCTCTGACGCAACCGCAAGGCCAGGAGCAGGTTAACAATGTAGTGGTTAACTCTACGCTGCCGACCGAACCTGCGACCGTTGCGCCAGTTCGTAATAGTAATGCTGTGCGCCAGACTGCGAAAACGGAAACGGCTGAACGCCCTGCTGCGACACACCAGGAACGTAAACAGGCCGTTATTGAGCCGAAGAGCAAACCGCAAACTACGGTGAAAGCGACGCAGACAGAGCCGAAACCTGTTGCTCAGGCAAAACCAACTGCAACTGCGCCGACGACCACAACCAAGGCACCTGTGGTTACCGCTACGCCGAAGGCGACCGTTGAGCCGAAAGCAACCGCGACTACAACGCCTGCGCCAACTGCGACGGCAACAACGTCAACACCTGTTGCTGGTGGAGCGAAAAGTGCAGGAAATGTCGGAGCGTTAAAATCTGCGCCGTCCAGCCATTACACGCTGCAACTCAGCAGTTCTTCTAACTACGACAACCTTAACGGTTGGGCGAAGAAAGAAAACCTAAAGAACTACGTGGTGTATCAGACGACGCGTAACGGTCAACCGTGGTATGTTCTGGTAACAGGCGTGTATGCGTCTAAAGAAGATGCGAAACGTGCAGTGTCTACGCTACCCGCCGATATTCAGGCGAAAAATCCGTGGGCAAAACCGCTGCACCAGGTTCAGGCCGATTTGAAGTAAGATAGGATATGTTCTGCAATGGTTTGCTGTTTCGCCCAATTGCGGGACAAAGACTAAAGCGCAGGATGCTGTCGGAGCTTTCTCCACAGCCGGAGAAGGTGTAATTAGTTAGTCAGCATGAAAAAAAATCGCGCTTTTTTGAAATGGGCAGGGGGAAAATACCCCCTGCTTGATGATATCAAACGGCATTTACCTCAGGGTGAATGCCTGATTGAACCTTTCGTGGGTGCCGGGTCGGTGTT
This sequence comes from Citrobacter sp. 506, assembly GCF_050434985.1. NCBI lineage: Bacteria > Pseudomonadati > Pseudomonadota > Gammaproteobacteria > Enterobacterales > Enterobacteriaceae > Citrobacter > Citrobacter sp. 506. The sequence goes on along the minus strand of NZ_JBNDJN010000005.1, from coordinate 32,833 downwards.
TCTCAACACCGACTTTTCTCGTTATATTCTTGCCGATATCAACAGCGACCTCATCAGTCTCTATAACATCGTGAAGACACGTACCGATGAGTATGTGCAGGCTTCGCGTGAGCTGTTTATGCCTGAAACTAATCAGGCTGAGGTGTACTATCGGTTCAGAGAAGAATTTAATGCCAGTCAGGATCCGTTCCGCCGTGCAGTACTGTTCTTGTATCTGAACCGCTTTGGTTACAACGGATTGTGCCGTTATAACCTGCGCGGCGAGTTTAATGTACCGTTTGGTCGTTATAAAAAACCTTACTTCCCGGAAGCCGAGTTGTACCATTTTGCTGAAAAAGCGCAGAATGCGGAGTTCCATTGTCTCTCCTATGAAGAGTGCATGGACCGTGCGGATAGCAACTCTGTGGTCTATTGTGACCCGCCTTATGCACCGCTTTCGGCGACGGCAAATTTCACCGCGTATCATACCAACAGCTTTAGCCCAAAAGAGCAGGCGCATCTGGCCGAGATGGCAGAAAAGCTGGTCAGTAAGCAGATCCCGGTGTTAATTTCGAACCATGACACGCCCGATACCCGCGAATGGTACCGATCGGCGAAACATTTTCAGGTCAAAGTGCGGCGCAGCATTAGCAGCAATGGCGGCACGCGTAAAAAGGTGAACGAACTGCTGGCACTGTATAAACCAGGAGTTGTAACGCCTGCGAAGAAATAATTCTCAAGGAGAAGCGGATGAAACAGTATTTGATCGCCCCCTCAATTCTGTCGGCTGATTTTGCCCGCCTGGGTGAGGACACCGCGAGAGCGCTGACTGCCGGTGCCGATGTCGTACACTTCGATGTCATGGACAATCACTACGTACCGAACCTGACCATCGGCCCGATGGTACTGAAATCGCTGCGTAAATATGGCATTACCGCTCCGATTGACGTTCATCTGATGGTGAAACCGGTCGATCGTATTGTCCCGGACTTCGCCGCCGCCGGCGCGAGCATCATTACTTTTCACCCGGAAGCCTCCGAGCATGTCGATCGCACTTTACAGCTGATCAAAGAGCATGGCTGTAAAGCGGGCCTGGTGTTTAACCCGGCAACACCGCTGAGCTATCTGGACTACGTCATGGATAAGCTCGATGTGATCCTGCTGATGTCCGTTAACCCAGGCTTTGGCGGGCAATCCTTCATCCCACAAACGCTGGATAAGCTGCGCGAAGTGCGTCGTCGTATTGATGAATCTGGCTACGATATCCGCCTTGAAGTGGACGGCGGCGTCAAGGTGAACAACATTGGTGAAATCGCGGCGGCGGGGGCAGATATGTTTGTCGCAGGCTCTGCTATTTTCGACCAACCAGACTACAAAAAAGTCATTGATGAAATGCGCAATGAACTGGCGAAGGTAAGTCATGGATAAGTTTCAGGATATTCGGGGCGTTGCATTTGACCTCGACGGTACGCTGGTCGACAGCGCGCCGGGATTAACCGCAGCGGTGGATATGGCGCTGTATGCGCTGGAACTGCCGATTGCCGGTGAAGAACGCGTTATCACCTGGATTGGCAACGGTGCAGATGTACTGATGGAGCGCGCGCTGGCGTGGTCGCGTCAGGAGCGCGCCACACTACGTAAGACAATGGGTAAACCGCCCGTTGATGATGATATCCCAGCCGAAGAACAGGTGCGTATTTTGCGTAAGCTGTTCGACAGATACTACGGCGATGTCGCAGAAGAGGGGACATTCCTGTTCCCTGATGTTGCCGACACGCTGGGCGCGATGCATGCGAAAGGATTGCCGCTGGGTCTGGTGACCAACAAACCGACCCCGTTTGTCGCGCCATTGCTTGAGGCGTTAGATATCGCCAAATACTTTAGCGTGGTCATCGGTGGTGACGACGTGCAGAATAAAAAACCGCATCCGGATCCGCTACTGCTGGTAGCAAGCAAGCTTGGCATCAAGCCTGAGCAATTGCTCTTCGTAGGGGATTCACGTAATGATATTCAGGCGGCAAAAGCTGCTGGCTGTCCGTCCGTTGGTCTGACTTATGGCTACAACTACGGCGAGTCGATCGCGCTGAGCCAACCCGACGTTATTTACGACCGTATTAATGAACTACTGCCCGTTCTCGGGCTTCCGCATAGCGAAAATCAGGAATCAAAAAATGACTAAGCCCATCGTTTTTAGTGGCGCACAGCCCTCAGGTGAATTGACCATTGGCAACTATATGGGTGCGCTGCGTCAGTGGGTGAGCATGCAGGATGACTACTATTGCATCTACTGCATCGTTGACCAACATGCCATCACCGTTCGTCAGGATGCTCAGCAGTTGCGTAAAGCAACGCTCGATACGCTGGCGCTGTATCTGGCATGCGGTATCGATCCTGAAAAAAGCACCATTTTCGTCCAGTCTCATGTACCGGAACACGCACAGTTAGGTTGGGCGCTGAACTGCTACACCTATTTCGGCGAGCTGAGCCGTATGACCCAGTTCAAAGACAAATCCGCACGCTATGCGGAGAACATCAACGCCGGTCTGTTTGATTATCCGGTGCTGATGGCGGCAGACATCCTGCTGTATCAGACCAACCAGGTACCGGTTGGCGAAGATCAGAAACAGCATCTGGAACTAAGCCGCGATATCGCCCAGCGCTTCAACGCCCTGTATGGCGACATCTTCAAAGTGCCTGAGCCGTTCATTCCTAAATCCGGTGCGCGCGTGATGTCGCTGCTGGAGCCGACGAAGAAAATGTCCAAGTCGGATGACAACCGCAACAACGTGATCGGCCTGCTGGAAGATCCGAAATCCGTGGTTAAGAAAATCAAACGTGCGATGACCGACTCCGAAGAGCCGCCTGTTGTACGCTACGACGTGCAGAATAAAGCGGGTGTTTCCAACCTGCTGGATATCCTCTCTGCCGTTACCGGCCAGAGCATTCCGGAGCTGGAACAACACTTTGAAGGCAAGATGTATGGTCATCTGAAAGGTGAAGTCGCAGAGGCCGTTTCCGGCATGCTGACCGAGCTTCAGGAGCGTTATCACCGTTTCCGTAACGATGAAGCTTTCCTGCAGCAGGTGATGAAAGATGGCGCTGAAAAAGCCAGCGCACGCGCGTCTGTTACGCTGAAAGCGGTTTACGAAGCGATTGGTTTTGTCGCCAAGCCGTAATGCGCTCTGCGTTGCTGAAGAAACCGGGTTCTACCCGGTTTTTTTTCGCCTGTTCGCTGGCGAATCTCAAAAAAATATGAAGCGCCTCGCCGTTTGCATATTTCCTTATATCAATCAATTTAATGAAGATATAAATATTCAATTTACTGAGAATATAAAATGCGTCGGATATTTATCAAGAGAGAGGAGGGACTGACAACCCTGGCCCGCTACCTGCTCGGCGAGAAGTGCGGTAGCGTGTGAATGAGTATCTAACCTATAAATATAAAAACCGGGGGTTTCCCGGTTTTTTTGTATCTGCGCAATCGCTTCTGTTACAGATCTGCAGCCGGGCCACAGCCACCAATAATTTTAGAAATAGAAATTGCCGGATGCAGGAAGTAATCGTAGGTGCAGTTATCTTTTTTGTTATCAACATGACCAGTACACGCGGTCAGCGTAGCCAGAACACCAGCAACGATAGTGATTTTTGCAAATTTCAGCATGTTAAAATCCTTGTAAGATATCTATTTTTAAATGGATGAAATCCATTTCTCGGCGGTTAAGATATCAACTAAAATAAACTTAAAGTAGTCCGGATTAGGACATAACAAGTTTTATATAAAATATGCTTTCAATGAATTTAAATGTTTTAAAAATACATTTAATTAATGATTAACGGTTGGGCTACTGAGGCGAGTATATAGCGTATATCGGTTATTTATTTCTATAGGAAGATAAATAAATGCCCTGAATACGAACTGTCCGACTTTATGGGGGCAGTCCAATATCAGGGCATTTTTCAGCGTTCAATTAATGGTTCGAGAACCAGTTCAGCTTATCGCGTAGTCCAACCACGCGGCCGACGATAATCAGCGCTGGGCTTTCAACCTGCTGCGCCAGTTCTCCGAGTTGCGAAAGCACCCCGTTAACAACGCGTTGCTTCACGGAGGTACCGTTTTCTACCAGCGCGACAGACATATCGGGTTGCATGCCGAATTCGATCAGTTTTTCCTGGATAGTCGCCGCCTGATTGAGGCCCATGTAGAACACCAGCGTCTGTTTCTCTGCCGCCAGGTTTTCCCAGTCCAGCTCGCCGCCGGTTTTCAGGTGCCCGGTGACCAGACGTACACTCTGGGCGTAATCTCGATGGGTCAGTGGAATGCCGGAATAGGCGGAACAACCGGATGCTGCGGTAATACCTGGCACAACGGAGAATGGAATACCGGCATGGCACAGGGTTTCCAGCTCTTCGCCACCACGGCCAAAGATGAACGGGTCGCCACCTTTCAGGCGCACGACGCGTTTGCCCTGTTGCGCTTCACGCAGCAGGATCTGGTTAATTTCTTCCTGCGGTACACAGTGGTAGCCCGCGCGTTTACCGACGAACACCCGGTCGGCATCGCGGCGTACAAGGTTCATGATGTCGTCGGATACCAGACGGTCATAAACCACGACATCCGCTTGCTGGATCTGCTGTAGACCTTTCAGCGTCAGCAGCCCGGCATCGCCAGGACCGGCGCCAACCAGCACTACTTCGCCTCGATGGTCCAACGGTTCGCTGAGCAACTGCTCGGTGGTTTCCTCGACTGCTTTCTGGTCACTGTTCGCCAGCGATTGCGCCAGGCGGTCATTCACGAACAATTTTTCCCAGAAGCGGCGACGTTCACCCATGCTGGCAAACTGTTCTTTCACTCGGGCGCGTAACTTGCCTGCATATTGCGCGACCTGGCCCAGATGCTGAGGCAGCACAGATTCAAGTCTTTCACGTAGCAGACGGGCAAGCACTGGCGATGTACCGCCGGAGGAGACCGCCACCATCAGCGGCGAACGGTCGATAATGGAGGGCATGATAAAACTGGCTGCTTTTGGCGCATCGACCACGTTGCAGAAAATACGACGTGATTCTGCGGCGGTGCTGACGCTTTGGTTGACGGCATCGTCATCGGTGGCGGCAATAGCCAGCCAGCAGGTGTCGAGCAGGGACTCGTCGAACGGTCCCTCAACCAGCGTCAGCATGCCTTCATCTGCCCATACGGTGAACTGCGGAATAAACGCCAGCGCATTAACCGTTATACGGGCGCCCGCTTCCAGCAGTAACCGCGCTTTGCGTTCTGCGACATCACCACCGCCGACGATCAAGCAGTCGCGGTCACGTAGTTGACAAAATATAGGCAAATGATCCACGACATTACCCCTTAATTATTGGCAGTAGCCTCTGGCTGGTTGATTTTTGCCGGAGCAGGACGCTCCGATTTTGGCGTAGCATACCAATAACCCAATCCCATGAATACGACACCGGACAAAGTATTACCGAGTGTCACCCACAACAGGTTATGACCAATTCCTGACAGGGTATAGGCTTCGCTGTGGTGGCCGAACCAGGAGAGGGCAAACAGCGTCATGTTGGCAACCGAGTGCTCGTAGCCGGAAGCGATAAACGCCAGTAGACACCACCAGATAGCGAGGAATTTTGCTGCGCCCTCGGTACGAATTGCCATCCAGATTGCCAGACAAACCAACCAGTTACACAGTGCGCCTTTAAAGAACAGCACCGTTGCTGGCGCGGTAGTTTTCGCCAACGCCACCGAATGGACGATGCTGGTATCGACCGGCAGCAGGCTACCGCCGCCCCAACTGTAAAGCAGAGCGACAAACACGGATCCGACCAGATTACCCAGCCAGGTTTGCGGCAGAATAGCCCACATCTGACCGTGACTGATGGTGCCCGCTTTGACGCCGAGCGTCAGGAACATGGTGTGACCGGTAAACAGTTCCGAACCGGCAATAATGACCAGCGTTAAAGCAATACCAAAGGTTGCACCCATTACCAGAGGACGAACGGACGGGTCGAGCAGATTACCGAGGGTGAAAATAAGAATGATGCCGAGACCGACGTAGGCCCCCGCCATTGCCGAACTGACCCAGAATCCGAGCGGGTTATTAGCCGACAGTCGTGCGATGCGCGCAGCGTTAGCCGCACACTTATTAATAGTGTCTGTGAACATGTGTTGATTATCCTTGAAGTACAAACAATAAAAAGAAATCGTAACCGTAGGCCTGATAAGGCATTTATGCCGCCATCCGGCAATGTGCTTGTGCAATTGCCTGATGGCGCTACGCTTATCAGGCCTACAAATAAAAGACCTACAAATACGTCAAAAAAGGGGAGGCGTTGCGCCTCCCAAAAAGTTATTAACCGCGCAGTTGCACCGTGCCGTCTTTCACTCGCGCTTCGTAATGTTTCACGGAGAACTGTTCGTCTTCCATGCACAGACCGTCGCTTAAGCGAAAGCGCTGTTTTTTCAGCGGGCTGGCGACCCACAATTCGCCCTGATGCTCAGCAATCAGCCCACGAGAAAGCACGCTGGATTCAAAGAATGGGTCGATGTTGCTGATCGCAAACACCTGGTCGCTGTGATACGGGCGGAAAATCGCAACTTGCTCGCTACCTAACAGGGCGCAGACGCCTGTTGCAGGCAGAATGTCATCGATTTTGCAGATGTTTTTCCACTGGCTCATGCGTTTTCCTCCACCAGAGTCACCGGGATACGCTCATAGGGCGTGGCCGGACGATGTTGTTCACGTTCAGGCACAACCTGGACATTCGGATCGCGTTGATCGCTGTTGATAAAGTGTTTGAAGCGAACCTGTGCGGATGGGGTGTTAACCGTCTCTGTCCACTCGCAGACCACCGCTTCACGCAGACGGGCCATCTCTTCTTCCAGGTGCTGGTTCAGCCCCAGTTTGTCGTCGATGATGACCGATTTCAGATATTCGATACCGCCTTCCAGGTTGTCTAACCATGGTGCGGTTCGGGTCAGTTTGTCAGCGGTACGGATGTAGAACATCATGAAACGATCAAGGTATTTGAGCAGCGTTTCGCGGTCGATATCCGCTGCCAGCAGGTCTGCATGACGAGGTTTCATCCCGCCGTTACCGCAAACGTACAAGTTCCAGCCTTTCTCAGTGGCGATGATACCCACGTCTTTGCCCTGTGCTTCCGCACATTCACGGGTACAGCCGGAGACGCCGAATTTCATTTTGTGCGGGGTACGAATGCCCTTGTAGCGGTTTTCCAGCTCCACGCCGAATCCGACGCTATCGCCGACGCCATAACGGCACCAGGTGCTGCCTACGCAGGTTTTCGCCATCCGCAGCGCTTTGGCGTATGCGTGACCGGTTTCAAAGCCCGCTTCAATCAGCTGACGCCAGATTTCCGGCAGGTCATCTTTTTGCGCGCCGAACAGGCCGATACGCTGAGAACCGGTGATTTTGGTATACAGGTTAAATTCACGCGCGATACGGCCCACGGCCACCAGGCCTTCAGGAGTTATTTCTCCGCCCGCGGAGCGCGGGATCACGGAGTAAGTACCGTCTTTCTGGATGTTCGCCAGGAAGTTGTCGTTAGTGTCCTGCAGCGGCGTGTGCTGTGGTTTGAGGATGTACTCATTCCAGCAGGAGGCCAACAGGGAACCTACGGTTGGTTTACACACTTCACAGCCGTAGCCTTTCCCGTGTTTTGCCAGCAGCTCTTCGAAGGTTTTAATTCCTTCTACACGGATCAGATGGAACAATTCCTGACGCGAGTACGGGAAGTGTTCACACAGGTTGTTGTTGACTTCGATCCCCTGTTTCGCCAGTTCAGCGTTCAGGACCTGCGTTACCAACGGGATACACCCGCCGCAGCCGGTACCAGCTTTGGTTTCAGCTTTCAGCGCCGCAACGGTGTGGCAGCCTTTGTTAATAGCGGCGATCAGCATGCCTTTGGTGACGTCGAAGCAGGAGCAAATCTGCGCGCTGTCCGGCAGTTTATCGACACCGATAGACGGCTTACCGCTGCCCGCGTGAGCTGGCAGAATCAGTGAGTCTGGGTTTTCCGGCAGTTCGATGGCGTTCAGCACCAGCTGCAGCAGGTTGCCGTAATCGCTGGTGTCACCGACTAAAACCGCCCCGAGCAGGGTTTTGTTATCTTCGCTAACGATGAGGCGTTTGTAGACTTCTTTGCTTTCGTCGAGATAGACGTAGCTACGGGCGCCCGGCGTGCGCGCATGCGCGTCGCCAATCCCGCCGACGTCAACACCAAGCAGCTTCAGCTTGGCGCTCAGATCCGCGCCTTCAAAGGCGTTTTCGGTTTCGAGAATATGGTCAACGGCAACCTGCGCCATTTTGTAGCCTGGAGCGACCAGGCCATACACGCGGTTGTTCCAACTGGCGCATTCGCCGATGGCATAGATGTCCGGATCAGAAGTCTGGCAAGTATCGTTAATCACAATACCACCGCGCGGCGCAACGTCGAGGCCGCATTGGGTGGCCAGTTTGTCGCGTGGGCGAATACCGGTAGAAAAGACGATGAAATCGACTTCCAGTTCGCTACCGTCGGCAAAACGCATGGTTTTGCGCGCTTCGGTGCCTTCCTGGACGATCTCTTTAGTGTTTTTGCTGGTGTGGACACGCACGCCCATGCTTTCAATTTTGCGACGTAACTGCTCGCCACCCATGTGATCCAGCTGTTCGGCCATCAGCATCGGGGCAAATTCAATCACGTGGGTTTCAACGCCGAGGCTTTTCAGCGCACCGGCGGCTTCCAGACCCAGCAGGCCACCGCCGACGACGGCACCACGTTTGCTACGGCGCGCGCAAGACTCAATGGCGTTGAGGTCTTCGATGGTGCGGTAAACGAAGCAGTCTTGGGTTTCCGAACCTTTAATCGGTGGGATCCACGGATAAGAGCCTGTCGCCATGATCAGCTTATCGTAATAGACCGTACGACCCGCGCTGGAGTGGATCACCTTCTCCTGGCGGTTGATGGTGATTGCGCGCTCGCCCACTAACACCTTAACGCCATGCTTCTCGTAGAATCCTTCACGCACCAGAGAAAGTTCTTCGGCGGTGTGGTGGGAGAAGTAGGACGACAGGTGGACTCGGTCGTACGCTTTGCGGGGTTCTTCACAGAAGACGGTAATATCAAAATTGGCAGCGTCGGATTTATCAAGAAGATCCTCAATAAAGCGATGGCCGACCATACCATTACCGATAATAGCGAGTCTGACTTTGCTCATTTTTGCCTCGATTTCTTTTCTATTACTGCCTACCTTAACGATTCAGCAACCCCGCTTATTGATGCAAATCAAATTCGCCTTTATATACTCCTTAAGAGGTATATGGCTGATTTAACTGCATTTTTATAAGTTACGGAATTAACAGGCTTTTCGTGTTTGTATAAATAGCGTACAAATTAAGGGGTTTTTGTAAGAATTGGCCTACAGCACCAGAGAAAGAAGAGGGCGCGGGAATAGGCCGGAGGGCGTCTGCGCCTTATCCGGCCTACGAACAGCTTGTCTTGTAGGCCGGATAAGATGCGTTAGCATCGCCATCCGGCACTCAGATTAATGCGTTGCGGGTGCGTTATGCTGGCGATGACGCGTGACGAACCCAAGAATAAAGCACATCACGAATACGACCGCATACAAGCCGTTAGCCGTCTGCAATGCCGCCAGCGGACCGCTGTGCGCCACGATAGGGCCAGTGACCACGAAGGTGAGCATAGTACCGATGGTGCCACAGGTCAGAACGAAGTTAACCAGTTTAGGTGATGCGACCTTCGTCTGCTGGGAGCCGAGGGTAATGATGGTGGTATAAATCGCGCTGGAGAAGAAGCCCAACGTCAGAATGAACCACGGCATATGCTCCGGCGTACCGGTGATAAACAGATACATCAGGACGGTGGCCACCCCCGCCAGTACGGTCAGGATGCGCTGCAAATCGAAGAAACGCAGGATAAAGCTAAATGCCCACATGCCAACCATGTAAGACATCCAGAAGTCGCTGACCAGTTTACCTGCGTCGTTCAGGCTCATGCCCAGACTTTTGGCGTATTCCGGCACCCAGGAGATAAAGCCCAACTGACCGAGGATGTAGCACAGCGCGGCGATCGCCAGGAACAGCACGCCAATGCCCCATTTTTCTTTTACCACAGGCGCGTCCGGTTGCTGTGCGTGTTTACCCAGCGCCGGGAATTCGCAGCCGAAGGTCAGCAGGAAAATGGCGACGTATACCAGGCCGATGCAGGCATAAACCCAATACCATTCGATGCTGCGCGCTAACAGGAATGCTGCCACCATCGGGAAAATCATGCCGGCCATGCTGAAGAAGGAGTCAGTAAACAGCAGGCGGGAACCGCGCTGGCGACCTTCGTACATCTGAGTCACCAGGAACGTACCAATCGACATGGTGATACCGCTCACCAGACCCAGTACAAACATGGCGGCTGAGAACAAGGCCAGGCTATGGCTGAGCATCAGTCCGGCGACCGCCAGAACCATCAGGATAAAGCCAAAGCGCAACTGGGTTTTCAGTGGCACAATTTCCATCAGCCATGCATTCAGAAAAATAGAGATCAGAATGCCGGCATTCAGAAAGGTGAAGGTGTTACTCATACTGGAAACGGGCAAATGGAAGTAATCTGCGATGTTTCCCATCACCATCCCGGTGACAATTACCAACGCGCCTGTCAGGGCGTAGGAGAGAAAGCTAATCCATGTGAGCTTGATGCGATTGCTGTTAGTCATGACTGGCCTGTATAGAAGTGTTAGGCGCATTGACTGCGCCGTGAGCGGGCAGATTTTAGGCGCTTTAGTGATGCATTTAAATGTTTATTGGTAATTACTTGCTGCGTTACATTTTTTTATGTGATCTAGATCGCATTGAATCTTGAGGCTATAAGGTTACATTTGTTTCAAGTACGTAAAATTAAGTAAAGGGATGGCCTTGTTCTTGAAGGCTCTTTAGAATCAATTCACTTGCTTCATTTCTGCTCTTGTTAAGGAATTCTCATGCTCAAATCGACTCTGGCGGCTGTTGCAGCTGTTCTCGCTCTTTCTGCTCTCTCTCCCGCAGCACTGGCAGCAAAAGGTGACCCGCATGTCCTGCTGACAACCTCTGCCGGTAACATTGAGCTGGAGCTGAACAGTCAGAAAGCCCCGGTTTCAGTGCAAAACTTTGTCGATTATGTCAACAGCGGTTTCTATAACAACACCACGTTCCACCGCGTGATCCCTGGCTTCATGGTGCAGGGCGGCGGTTTTACCGAGCAGATGCAGCAGAAGAAACCTAACCCGCCAATCAAGAATGAAGCCGATAACGGACTGCGTAATACCCGCGGCACGATTGCCATGGCGCGTACAGCAGATAAAGACAGCGCGACCAGCCAGTTCTTTATCAACATTGCAGACAATGCGTTCCTCGATCACGGCCAGCGCGACTTTGGGTACGCGGTCTTCGGTAAAGTTGTGAAAGGTATGGATGTCGCGGATAAGATCTCTCAAGTGCAGACCCATGATGTTGGTCCTTACCAGAATGTCCCGTCAAAACCGATTGTTATCCTGTCTGCCAAAGTCCTGCCATAAACGTCTTTTGCGCGGGCAGTTCCTGTCCGCGTTCTTTCCCTTCTCTGCGTAACCTGAAATTGCCGCTTATACTTGTGGCAAGTGTCGGCTCATTCAGGGAGGTCACGTGAAAAAACTCACCGATAAACAAAAGTCCAGACTCTGGGAACAACGGCGAAATGCCAATTTCCAGGCCAGTCGGCGGCTGGAAGGCGTGGATATTCCACGGGTGACTCTGAGCACGGAAGACGCCCTGGCGCGTCTTGAAGAGTTGAGGGGGCACTATGAGCGATAAATTCGGTGATGGACGCGATCCCTATTTGTATCCGGGCCTGAATGTCATGCGTAACCGTCTGGGGATTCATCAGGCACAGCGCCTGGCGCAGGCGGCGTATGAACTGACGGCGCTGCGTGCGGCCACTATCGAATTAGGCCCGCTTAAACGGGGCTTGCCGCATCTGTGCGCCATTCATCGCCAACTGTATCGGGATATTTTTGACTGGGCGGGACATCTGCGAGAAGTGGATATTTACCAGGGCGAGACCCGCTTTTGTCATTTCGCTTATATCGAGAAAGAGGGCAATGTGTTGATGCAGGACCTGGAAGACGAGTCCTGGTTGGTGGGGTTACCGGAAGATAAGTTTGTGGATCGTCTTGCGCACTATTATTGCGAAATCAACGTGCTGCATCCGTTTCGTATTGGCAGCGGTCTGGCGCAGCGAATTTTCTTCGAACAGTTAGCGATTCATGCTGGGTATATATTGAGCTGGGATGACATTCCGGTTGAGGAGTGGAACCTGGCTAATCAGAGTGGGGCGATGGGTGACCTGTCTGCGCTTCGGGCGATATTTCGTAAAGTGGTAAGCGAAGCCCCGGAAACTGAGTAGAATAGCGCGGTTCTTATGTACCGGAGCCGCCATGATCCTGCTTATCGATAACTATGATTCTTTTACCTGGAACCTGTACCAATACTTCTGCGAACTGGGCGCTGATGTCCTTGTCAGGCGCAACGACGAACTGACGCTGGCGCAAATCGACGCGCTAAGCCCGCAAAAAATCGTAATATCCCCAGGCCCCTGCACGCCGGATGACGCTGGGATCTCATTGGATGTTATTCGTCATTTCGCGGGCAAGACACCCCTGCTGGGTGTTTGTCTGGGACATCAGGCTATGGCGCAGGCCTTTGGCGCGACAGTGGTTCGGGCAGCTCAAGTGATGCACGGTAAAACCTCGCCAATTACGCATAACGGGCAGGGTGTTTTTCAGGGGCTCGCCAACCCATTAACGGTGACGCGCTACCATTCTCTGGTGGTTGCCCCCGCGACGCTTCCTGACTGCTTTGAGGTGACGGCCTGGAGTGAAACGCAGGAGATTATGGGCATTCGTCACCGCGAGTGGGATATGGAAGGGGTGCAGTTTCACCCGGAGAGTATTCTCAGCGAACAGGGGCATCAACTGCTGGCTAATTTCCTCAACCGGTGATTTGTGGTTGCTATTCAGTGATTTTTTATTCATATTTTGTGATTATAATTTCACTAACATTTCTGCTTAACAGGGTGGCAATGACATGGCAACTGAACAAACTGCAATTACGCGCGCGACATTCGATGAAGTGATTCTGCCGATTTATGCACCGGCTGAGTTTATCCCGGTAAAAGGGAAAGGGAGTCGAGTCTGGGATCAACAGGGCAAAGAGTATGTTGATTTCGCGGGCGGCATTGCAGTTACTGCACTAGGGCATTGCCATCCGGCCCTGGTGGAGGCGTTAAAAACCCAGGGTGAAACCCTGTGGCATACCAGCAACGTTTTCACCAACGAACCGGCGTTGCGCCTGGGCCGTAAAATCATTGATGCGACCTTCGCCGAGCGCGTGCTGTTCATGAACTCGGGTACCGAAGCTAACGAAACCGCCTTTAAGCTGGCGCGCCACTATGCCTGCGTGCGCCATAGCCCGTTCAAAACCAAAATCATTGCCTTCCATAATGCGTTTCACGGTCGTTCGCTGTTTACCGTGTCCGTCGGCGGGCAGCCGAAATACTCTGACGGCTTTGGACCAAAACCAGCAGATATCATCCATGTACCGTTTAACGATCTGCATGCGGTCAAAGCGGTGATGGACGATCACACCTGTGCAGTGGTGGTTGAGCCTATTCAGGGGGAGGGTGGCGTCACTGCGGCAACGCCGGAATTCCTGCAAGGTTTGCGTGAACTTTGCGACCAACACCAGGCGCTATTGGTATTGGATGAAGTGCAGAGCGGGATGGGCCGTACCGGCGATCTGTTTGCCTATATTCACTACGGCGTGACGCCGGATATCCTCACCAGCGCGAAGGCCCTCGGCGGCGGCTTCCCGGTGAGCGCGGTGCTGACCACCCAAGAGATTGCCTCCGCATTTCATGTGGGTTCGCACGGTTCCACTTACGGTGGTAATCCGCTGGCCTGCGCAGTTGCGGGGGCCGCGTTTGATATCATCAACACGCCGGAAGTGTTGGAAGGTATTCAGGCCAAACGTCAGACGTTTGTCCAGCATTTGCACAAAATTGATCAACAGTTCGACATTTTTAGCGATATTCGCGGGATGGGGCTGCTGATTGGCGCCGAGCTGAAGCCGCAGTTTAAAGGCCGGGCGCGCGATTTCCTGTATGCCGCCGCGCACGAAGGGGTGATGGTACTCAACGCCGGACCGGACGTGATGCGTTTCGCGCCGTCGCTGGTAGTTGAGCAGGCGGATATCGATGAAGGGATGCAGCGTTTCGCACAAGCGGTAGCGAAAGTCGTTGCCTGATTACCTGTTGCCGGATAAGCACAGCGCATCCGGCAGTCGATCTTAACCTTTCATGTCCCGCAGACGGCGGCTCAGCCAGATTCCGTGGTGCGGTCGCTGACGCCATGCTACCGACGAAATGGTGTGCATGGTGTTCAGATGCCCCAGTATCCGTTGCAGATGCTGCTCAAGAGTGCTTAACGGACCGTGGGACAGCATCTCTGGCGCTTCGAGAATATTCACATCGCCTGAGCTTCCCGGTCCGTCATATTCCAGCCGCTGCTGACAGCGCTGGAGCGCAATTTCACAGGATTCCAGATACCGCTGCGCTAAATCCGGCGTCAGCATTGTATGTTCCCTTGCCAGTGTGGTCATCGCGTTGATGTGCTCGACGATGAACTGGCTGTGCGTGACCCACAGTTTCATGTCCGCCAGGTAGTGCGAGTTGAATCCTGGCTCCTGCATCGCCTGGTTCAGTGAGTTGAACAACGTGTTATGCGCCTGATTGACCCGCATGCGTTGATACGCCAGCGGCGTGGCCTGCGGATCGTTGCTGAGGATCAGGCGAATGGCTTCCTGATCGGCTTCTAACGCATCATGGGCGTTCTTACGCAGCAGGCCGCTCTGCCACTGCGGCCACAGCCAGAGTGTACCGCCAAAGGCGATTAAGCAGCCAATAACCGTATCGACAAACCGCGGCACGATAAACTGTTCTCCGTTCAGCGTCAGCAGTTGCAGGGTGTATACCGCCGTGACCGTAAAGCCGACGGTAGCCCAGCCGTAGTTTTTGCGCATGATCAGATAGCTACCCAGGGTAATCAGCAGCATGCCTGCCAGCGTGTAACCTTCCTGAATATGGAAGTGCAGGGTGACCCCGGCAATGACCAGTCCAACGAGCGTTCCTGCTGAACGGTGTAAAATACGTACCCGGGTTGCTCCGTAGCCATTTTGCGTGACGAACAGGATCGTCATCAAAATCCAGTAAGGCTTTGGCAGGTGTAAAGCGCTGCCCATCAGGCTGGCGATACTCAGCATGACGCTGATGCGCCCGGCATTACGTAGCGCCGGCGATTTCAACGACAGATAGTTTTTCAGGGCCGGGATCAGCGGCAACCGACGCTGCTTGTCTGCCATTAAATCTCGGGCGTACAGCGGTCGCTGGGTGCGTAGCACGCGGGCAATACGGCTGAAGTGCCAGTAGCAAAATTGTCCCACCGGATTGTCCGGATGCTGGTTGGCGATTTTCTCCAGCGTGCCAATCTGCTTGTCCATCGAGAAACGGGTCGGCAAGCGGTGATACAAAATATCATCGGCCAGTACCCGAAGGCGTTCGGCGACGGTGCGCGCATTCCAGCGAATCACCTGTTCGGCGTGGCTACGTTCGACCAGCTTTTGCACCTCTTCCGGCTGGTGGAGGCTGACGGAAATATGCTCCTGCAAGTCCAGTGCCTCCTGAAAGGCACGCAGCAGGCGCTTGTAATCGTTGTTGCGATGCGCCGACAGCATATGCATTTGCTGGTAGCACTGGGTAATCAGATCCACCGCTTTCTGCTGGCGAACCAGTAGGGGAGGCAACGCTTTTTCCGGATCGGCATGCTGGGTCAGCAGGCTGTACTTGGCCTCACAGTAATCTGCTAATTCACGGTACAACAAGCTGAGCGATTCACGGAGCGGCTGCTCGCGCCACATCCAGAACCAGAACCAGTTGAACAGGCCGTACCATAACGTGCCCAGCGCATAGATCAGCAACGGTTCCCAGACGGGCATGTTCCCGACCAGGCTTAGCGTGAAAATCGCGGCGATAAGTGAGGCCGGTAACAGTCGGGCATGCAGAGGGCTGAGCTCGGCGGTTACGCCAAGAATCAGCGTCAGTCCGGTGAGGATAAGCGGCAGCGGTATGGCCTGTGCCAGCAGCAACTGCATGATCAGACTGCAACCGGCAAACAAAGACGCGCCAATAGCTAAACGTTTGAAAAAGCGCTTATGCGGGGTATCAAGACCGGCAATGTTGCAGCAGGCAGGGACCAGGGAGAAGAGGAGTCCCAGATGAAGCTGACCGATGATCAGACCAACAGCCACAGGTAAACATAGCACCAGCGTCTGCCGTAGTGCGTAGTTGATCTCTGGGTGGTATATCAGTCTTCGCCACATCGGTGTAAACAAAAGTGGCGCATCACTGAGTAACGCGCCACTTCGATGGGGTTAACGGGTGCCGTAGACGACGATGGTCTTACCGTGTGCGGAGATCAGGTTTTGATCTTCCAGCATCTTCAGAATACGACCAACGGTCTCACGGGAGCAGCCAACGATCTGGCCGATTTCCTGACGGGTGATTTTAATCTGCATGCCGTCCGGGTGGGTCATCGCATCAGGCTGTTTCGCCAGATTCAGCAGAGTCTGCGCGATACGACCCGTTACGTCGAGGAAGGCAAGGTTGCCGACTTTTTCAGACGTGACCTGCAGGCGACGAGCCATCTGTGAAGACAGGCGCATCAGAATATCCGGGTTGACCTGGATTAATTGGCGAAATTTTTTGTAGGAAATTTCAGCGACTTCACATGCGGTTTTGGCACGTACCCAGGCGCTACGTTCCTGACCTTCTTCGAAGAGGCCTAATTCACCAATAAAATCGCCCTGATTCAGATAAGAAAGGATCATTTCTTTCCCTTCTTCATCTTTGATCAGCACTGCCACTGAGCCTTTAACGATGTAATACAACGTTTCCGCTTTTTCACCCTGGTGAATCAGCGTGCTCTTCGATGGGTACTTATGAATATGGCAATGAGACAAGAACCATTCGAGAGTCGGGTCTGTTTGCGGTTTGCCAAGCACCATGCGCGGTTATCCTCTGTTATAAGCTGTCTCCAGAGCCAGAAAACGACGCTGCCTCTGGGTTTGCAAAAATATGCTTCCCGCTACCTGGGAAAGGGGCTGTCAAAAATTAACTGCAGCCTGTAATGTGATGTCCTCTGCATACATGCAGTACGTCAATGTATTACTGTAGCATCCTGACTGTTTTAGCATAGCTTTCGCCGTGTGTCTCCTGGTGTCTCGCTTCAGCATGACGCAGGTCGCCTTCCGTTGCGAGAATTGTTATGTACGCGTAATCTGTCAGGAAAATTGAAACATTGGAGTTACGAAATATGCAAGCGCGTGTAAAGTGGGTTGAGGGGTTAACCTTCCTCGGTGAGTCCGCCTCTGGTCACCAAATTTTGATGGACGGTAACTCCGGTGATAAAGCGCCGAGCCCGATGGAAATGGTATTAATGGCTGCGGGTGGTTGCAGCGCAATTGATGTGGTTTCGATCCTGCAAAAAGGTCGTCAGGATGTGACCAACTGCGAAGTGAAACTGACCTCAGAGCGTCGTGATGAAGCGCCGCGCCTGTTTACCCACATCAACCTGCATTTCATCGTAACGGGTAACGATCTGAAAGATGCGTCCGTTTCGCGCGCAGTCGATCTCTCTGCGGAAAAATATTGCTCTGTGGCGCTGATGCTGGAAAAGGCGGTGAACATTACCCACTCCTATGAAGTGGTTGCTGCTTCGTGATGTCATGCCTGATGGCGTTTCACTTATCAGGCCTACAGGATATAAACGCGTAGGCCGGATAAGGCATCAGCCGCCATCCGGCAAAATAACACCTTACTCTATCTTTTTGCCTTCCATCAGTCGCTGGACCAGCGGCAGCATAATCAATTCCATCGCCAGACCCATTTTCCCGCCCGGAACAACCAACGTATTGATATGGGAAATGAATGATCCCTGCAGCATGGCCAGTAGCCACGGGAAGTCGATCCCTTCCAGGTTCCGAAAATGAATCACGACAAAGCTTTCATCCAGTGATGGAATACTTTTGGCGGCAAAGGGGTTGGAGGTATCAACGGTCGGTACGCGCTGGAAGTTAATATGCGTACGGGAAAACTGCGGCGTAATGTAATTGATGTAATCGTCCATTGAGCGCACCACTGAGTCCATCACCGCTTCGCGCGAGTGTCCCCGCTCGCTGGTATCGCGGGTCAGCTTCTGAATCCATTCCAGGTTCACGATCGGCACTACGCCAACCAGCAGATCGACATGCCGGGCCACGTTTTGCTGTGGGGTTACGACGCCGCCGTGTAGTCCTTCATAGAACAGGACATCCGTCGGTTCAGGCAGCGGCTGCCAGGGTGTAAATGTACCCGGAACCTGATTCCACGGTACGGCCTCATCGTAGGTGTGCAGATATTTTCGCGACTGACCTTTGCCCGTCTGGCCGTATTCGATGAAGGTTTGCTCCAGCAGACCGAAGTCATTAGCTTCGGGGCCGAAATAGCTGATATGCCGCCCGGCATCGCGCGCTTTGCGAATCGCCATGTCCATTTCCGGACGGGTATAACGATGAAAACTGTCACCTTCCACCTCGGCGGCGCGCAGATTTAACTGCGCGAAAATTTTACGAAACGCGAGGCTGGTGGTGGTGGTCCCCGCGCCGCTGGACCCTGTTACCGCAATCACCGGATGTTTGGCAGACATAACAACTCCATGAATAGGTTGAATTTTTATTATAGTCGGCCGTCGGCTACGGATTACTCGTGAATCTGCTTCCTCGGCATAATGTTGACCGTTTCATGCAGTTCGGACCATACCAGCACGGCTTCACCAGATTGTAGTTGGCGTTTGACGTCGGCGACTTTTTGTTCGAGCGAGCGTTCATGTTCACCATAATCGGTGCCTTCGCGCAAGACAAAGCTTTCAATCAGATTGTCCAGCGCGTCCGGGGAGATATCTTGCCAGGGGATGATCATGATGATGCCTCCAGATACGTTGTCAGCCAGTCCGGGATTCTGGATTCCAGCCACATCTCAGGACGGCGCACCGTGCCGCCAATGAATCCGACGTGGCCGCCGTGTTCCGTCAGTTGATACTCTACCTGTGAGGGCAGATTTTCTGGTTTAGGGATCACGTGATGATCCATAAACGGATCGTCCTTGGCATGGATAATCAGCGTGGGTTTGGCGATCTGGTTGAGCAACGGCATAGCGCTACACTGACGGTAATAGTCTATAGCATCGGCGAAACCATGGATTTTGGCGGTGATCAGATCGTCAAAATCGCGAATGCGACGCAGAGATTTCAACTGGCCCAGACTCACCGGCAGCGATCCTGGATACGCCTCTAGCTTGCGCGAGGCATTGGCTTTCAACAGGTTTAGCAGGTAGCGCTGATAGACCCGGGAGAATCCCTTGTCCATATGGTAACTACAGGCTTCCAGCACGAAAGGCGCGGAAACGATAACCGCGGCATCAATTGGAATCTCAGTACCTTCTTTTGCCAGCAGGCAGGCCAGCATGTTTCCACCGAGCGAATAGCCTACCGCCGCGGTCGGCACGCGACCGAACTCACGTGCCAGCCAGTGTAAAAACCAGGTGCCATCTTCTGTTTCACCGGAGTGATAAATACGGTTCAGACGATTGGGTTCGCCGCTGCAGCCGCGAAAATGCATCACCACGCCCAGCCAGCCGCGCTTTTGCGCTGCTTCAATCAGGCCATGTGCGTACGGGCTGTTCAGACTGCCTTCCAGACCGTGAAAAACCACCAGGCGCGGTTTGTGTTTCGCCTGTTGCGGATCTTCACTCCATGCCAGATCGACAAAATCACCGTCGGGCAATTCCAGACGCTGCCAGTGGGCGTCGAACTTCACCTTGCGGCGAATTAAACGCGGCAGCATCGTCTGCAGATGGCGGTTACTGATACCGCGCATCGGGCGGAATTCTCGCGAATCGTCGTTAGGTGGAGTTATTTCTGTGGACGTGATTTCAACCATAACACCAGAGCAATTAATAATCGGAAAGAATAACTATACCGCGCACAGCGCGTGTGGGTTAGCCAATATGTGATTTTGTCGCGAGTCAGTCAGCAGGCAATCATCGGCTATAGTGCCGGATGGCGGCTTCGCCTTATCCGGCACTCATGATTACTCGGCCAGCATCTGCTCAAGCTGTTCCTGAGCCTCCAGCCAGGCCATCTCGCACTCTTCCAGTCCGGATTTCGCACTGGCCTGCTGCTGCAAGCATGCCGTGAGTTCGGCTTTGCGGCTTTGGTCGTACAGTTCGCTATCGCCGAGTTTTTCTTCCGCCTGTGCCAGCTGTGCGTGCAGTTTCTCCATCTCTTTTTCCAGGCGGGAAATCTCTTTACGTAGCGGTTGCGTCAGGGTGCGTAGTTCAGCTTCGCGACGCTTCTGGTCTTTACGTGCCTGGGCGCTGTTAACGCTCTCTTTTACCGGTTCGTCGCTCTGGTTTTCCTGTTTTTGCACATCGCTCAGCCACTGCTGATAATCCTCAAGATCGCCATCAAACGGCTCGACTTTCTTGTCGTGCACCAGATAGAGGTCATCGGTAGTGGAGCGAATCAGGTGACGGTCGTGCGAGACCACAACCAGTGCGCCTTCGAAATCGATCAGCGCTTCGGTCAGCGCCTGACGCATATCCAAATCCAGGTGGTTGGTCGGTTCATCAAGCAGCAGCAGGTTCGGGCGCTGCCAGACGATCAATGCCAGCACCAGACGCGCTTTTTCACCTCCGGAGAAGCGGCGAGTCTCTTCGCTGACTTTATCGCCCTGGAAGCCGAATCCGCCGAGGTAGTCTCGCAGTTTCTGCTCCAGCTCCTGCGGCGCCATGCGCGCCAGGTGCTGAATAGGTGATTCATCGGCGCGTAAAAACTCCAGCTGGTGCTGTGCGAAGTAACCCAGCTTGATGCCTTTTGCCAGGCCAATCTCGCCGCTGATGGGGGCCAGTTCGCCGGCCAGCAGCTTAATCAACGTAGATTTACCCGCGCCGTTGCGTCCGAGCAGGCCGATGCGAGACCCCGGCACCAGATTCAGTTTGATCGAATCGAGAATGACGCGGTCGCCGTAGCCGGCGCTGACCTTTTCCATCTTTAACAGCGGGTTCGGCAGGCTTTCCGGCTCGCGGAAGCTGAAGTGGAACGGGTTGTCCACGTGCGCAGGGGCAATCAGCTCCATGCGTTCCAGCATTTTGATACGGCTCTGCGCCTGCTTTGCTTTGGTGGCTTTAGCGCGGAAACGATCGATATAGCTTTGCAGATGCGCCACGCGCTCCTGCTGGCTTTCGTACATTGCCTGTTGCTGTGCGAGGCGGGTCGCACGCTGGATTTCAAACGCGCTGTAGTTGCCGGTGTACTCGAACATCGTTTGCTGTTCGATATGAATAATTTTATCCACCACCGGGTCGAGGAAGTCGCGGTCGTGGGAGATCAAAATCAGCGTGCCCTGATAGCTTTTCAGCCATCTTTCCAGCCAGATCACCGCGTCGAGATCGAGGTGGTTGGTCGGTTCATCGAGCAGCAGCAGGTCTGAACGGCAAATCAGCGCCTGAGCCAGGTTGAGACGCATACGCCAGCCACCGGAAAAATCGCTGACGGGACGTTCAAGCTGTTCGTTGGAGAAGCCGAGGCCATGCAGCAGGCTGGCGGCGCGTGAGCGCACAGTCCAGGCGTCGATGGCATCCAGCTTGCCATGGACGGTGGCAATGGCGTGTCCATCGTTACGTTCGTTGGCATCGTTCAACTGTGCTTCCAGTTGACGATACTCGCGGTCGCCGTCAATCACATACTCCAACGCCGGCTGTGGCAACGCAGGCGTTTCCTGATTAACCCACGCGAGCTGCCAGTTTCCCGGATAGGTAAATCCTCCGGCGTCGGCGCTGAGTTCATTTTTCAGCAATGCCAGCAGGGTAGATTTACCGCAGCCATTTTTACCTACCAGGCCAACTTTCTGCCCTGGATTAATGGTGGCCGTGGCATTTTCCAGCAAGACGCGCACGCCGCGACGAATTTGTAACGATGAGAAAACAATCATAAGGCGCCGTATGTTCAGACTATGTTAATTTATCATTATGATAATGTAATGTGTGGGCCATTTGCCGCACCGAGGCGCAATGGTAGCCCAAAACGTCGAAAATAGACAAAAGACAAAACCGGGAGGGGGATGATGTTCCAGCCAGCGAAAGTCTTGCTGCTGTATGCCCATCCGGAATCTCAGGACTCGGTCGCGAACCGGGTACTGCTTAAACCGGCCATGCAGCTCAGCAATGTTACCGTGCACGACCTGTACGCGCACTATCCTGACTTTTTTATCGACATTCCGCATGAGCAGGCGCTGCTGCGCGAGCATGATGTGATTGTTTTTCAGCATCCGCTCTACACCTATAGCTGCCCGGCTTTGTTAAAGGAGTGGCTTGACCGCGTACTGAGCCGAGGATTTGCCAGCGGCCCCGGGGGGAATCAACTGGCGGGAAAGTACTGGCGGAGCGTTATCACTACCGGCGAGCCGGAAAGCGCCTACCGCTATGACGCGCTAAACCGTTATCCAATGAGCGATGTACTGCGCCCTTTTGAGCTAACGGCCGGTATGTGCCGCATGCACTGGATGAGCCCTATCATTGTCTACTGGGCCAGACGGCAAACGAAGCAGGAGCTGGGCAGCCATGCGAAAGCGTATGGTGACTGGCTGGCGAATCCGATCCCTGTGGGAGGCCGCTGATGGAAGGTTCTGATTTATTGACAGCCGGCGTGTTGTTCCTCTTCGCGGCGGTGGCTGCAGTTCCTCTGGCCTCAAAACTGGGTATCGGTCCGGTGCTGGGTTACTTGCTGGCGGGGATTGCTATTGGCCCATGGGGATTAGGGTTCATCAGCGATGTGGATGAAATCTTACACTTTTCCGAACTGGGCGTAGTTTTTCTGATGTTCATCATTGGGCTGGAACTTAATCCAGCCAAATTGTGGCAATTGCGGCGTTCAATTTTTGGCGTCGGCGCCGCGCAGGTGATGCTAAGTGCGGTCGTGCTGGCAGGGCTACTGATGCTTACAGCGTTCTCCTGGCAGGCGGCAGTGGTTGGCGGCATTGGTCTGGCGATGTCATCCACCGCTATGGCGCTACAGTTGATGCGCGAAAAAGGCATGAATCGCAGTGAATCCGGACAACTGGGCTTTTCGGTGCTGCTATTTCAGGATCTGGCGGTGATCCCCGCATTGGCGCTGGTTCCGCTGCTGGCGGGGTCTGCTGACGAACATTTTGACTGGATCAAAGTAGGGATGAAGGTGCTGGCCTTTGCCGGCATGCTGATTGGCGGGCGCTATTTGCTGCGTCCGGTTTTCCGCTTTATTGCGGATTCTGGCGTGCGGGAAGTGTTCACCGCCGCCACGCTGCTGTTAGTGCTGGGTTCTGCTTTATTTATGGATGCGCTGGGTCTGTCGATGGCGCTGGGGACCTTTATCGCGGGCGTTCTGCTGGCGGAAAGCGAATACCGACATGAGCTGGAAACGGCAATCGATCCGTTTAAAGGCTTGTTGCTTGGCCTGTTTTTTATCTCCGTAGGTATGTCGCTTAACCTTGGCGTGCTCTATACCCATATTTTATGGGTGGCGGCGAGCGTGATGGTGCTGGTGGTCGTAAAAATGCTGGTGCTGTATGTACTGGCGCGTCTTAACGGCATGAGAAGCTCA
The DNA here is from genome assembly GCF_050434985.1 of Citrobacter sp. 506. NCBI lineage: Bacteria > Pseudomonadati > Pseudomonadota > Gammaproteobacteria > Enterobacterales > Enterobacteriaceae > Citrobacter > Citrobacter sp. 506. The sequence goes on along the minus strand of NZ_JBNDJN010000005.1, from coordinate 9,045 downwards.
GAACGGATGCAGTTTGCCGGGGTTTTAAGTCAGGGCGGTGAATTCGCTTTCGTGCTGTTTTCAACGGCCTCTTCCCAACGGCTGTTCCAGGGTGACCAAATGGCGCTGTTGTTGGTGACCGTCACGCTGTCGATGATGACCACGCCGCTGGTGATGAAGTTGATTGATAAATGGCTCTCCCGCCAGTTTAATGGCACGGATGAAGAAGATGAAAAACCCTGGGTGGAAGATGATAAACCGCAGGTAATTGTGGTGGGTTTCGGGCGCTTTGGTCAGGTTATTGGTCGTCTGTTGATGGCCAATAAAATGCGTATTACCGTCCTGGAAAGAGATATCAGCGCAGTGAATCTAATGCGCAAATATGGCTATAAGGTCTATTACGGTGATGCCACGCAGGTGGATCTGTTGCGTTCCGCGGGTGCAGAAGCCGCACAGTCTATTGTTATTACCTGTAATGAACCTGAAGACACCATGAAGCTGGTGGAGCTGTGCCAACAGTATTTTCCGCATTTGCATATTCTTGCGCGTGCGCGCGGACGTGTAGAGGCGCATGAGTTATTACAGGCTGGTGTGACGCAGTTTTCCCGCGAAACGTTTTCCAGTGCGCTGGAGTTAGGGCGAAAAACGCTGGTTACGCTAGGGATGCATCCGCACCAGGCTCAGCGCGCTCAGCTGCATTTTCGGCGGCTGGATATGCGCATGTTGCGGGAACTGATCCCCATGCACACGGATACGGTACAAATCTCCCGAGCCAGGGAAGCCCGGCGCGAGCTTGAGGAGATTTTCCAACGAGAGATGCAGCAAGAGCGACGTCAACTGGATGGCTGGGATGAATTTGAGTAGAGGAAACCATGGCAATTCGTAAACGTTTTATCGCAGGCGCAAAATGTCCGTCCTGCCAGGCGCAGGATACGCTGGCGATGTGGCGCGAAAATAATATCGATATTGTTGAGTGTGTTAAGTGCGGTCATCAGATGCGGGAAGCGGATAAAGAGGCGCGCGAGCACGTTCGCAAAGAAGAGCAAGTGATCGGGATTTTTCATCCGGACTAGCGATATGGCGCAGCTTTTTTTAAGCTAGAGGGTACACGGGTGCAGAATTCCGCTACAATCTGCGCCACTATTCTTTCCATGCTCAGGAGATATCATGAAAGTAGCAAAGGACCTGGTGGTCAGCCTGGCCTATCAGGTACGTACAGAAGACGGTGTGTTGGTTGATGAGTCTCCGGTGAGTGCACCGCTGGACTACCTGCATGGTCACGGTTCCCTGATTTCTGGCCTGGAAACAGCGCTGGACGGTCATGAAGTTGGCGACAAATTCGATGTTGCTGTTGGCGCAAACGACGCATACGGTCAGTACGACGAAAACCTGGTGCAGCGCGTTCCTAAAGACGTCTTCATGGGCGTTGACGAACTGCAGGTTGGCATGCGTTTCCTGGCTGAAACTGACCAGGGGCCAGTACCGGTAGAAATTACCGAAGTGGAAGACGACCACGTGGTGGTTGACGGTAACCACATGCTGGCTGGCCAGAATCTGAAATTCAACGTAGAAGTTGTCGCTATCCGCGAAGCGACCGAAGAAGAGCTGGCTCACGGCCACGTTCACGGTGCGCACGGTCACGACCACGATCATGACCACGGTCATGACGGTTGCTGCGGTGGTCACGGTCACGACCATGGTCACGAGCACGGTGGCGAAGGCTGCTGCGGCGGTGGCGGTAAAGGTAACGGCGGCGGTTGCGGTTGCCACTAATCGTTATACGGCATAAAAAAAAGCGGGAATATCCCGCTTTTTTTATGTCTCAATAATGTGGCGGCGGGGTCTCTTCAGACTGCGACGCGATGTGGGACGGCTGCGTGGCCTTGAGCTTCTCCGTCAATAAACGCAGATGGTCGCGGAGTTTTGCCATTTCCAGTTCATGCGCGGTCACCGTCACGTTGAGCTCTTCAATGGTTATCTCCTGAAATGCCAGGCGACTTTCCAGTTCAGCCAGGCGAGTTTCCATTGTTGTATCCTGCATGATTCACCTCTTTCTTTTTTCTCCGGCAGATCGCGGACTGCGGCGAATTCTACTTAACTTTGCCTGTTTGCACAGCACTCAATCTTCGGTCACGAAACTAATTTAAACAAAAAGAGTCTGAAAAGTGGTGATAATAGGGCGTGCCCGTATGTTGATTTGTTCTGCAACGCTTTATAGTACATTTTTATGTTAGCTAACCTTGGGGTGAGATGCCCCGGCCCTGGAGATATGGATGAAATCACTGTTTAAAGTAACGCTGCTGGCGACCACAATGGCTGTTGCTCTGCATGCCCCGATCACCTTCGCTGCTGACGCTGCGAAACCAGCCGCTACTGCTGACAGCAAAGCAGCATTCAAGAATGACGACCAAAAAGCCGCTTACGCGCTGGGCGCGTCCCTGGGTCGTTATATGGAAAACTCTCTGAAAGAGCAGGAAAAACTGGGCATCAAACTGGATAAAGATCAGCTGATCGCTGGCGTTCAGGATGCGTTTGCAGACAAGAGCAAACTGTCTGACCAGGAAATCGAACAAACTCTGCAGGCGTTTGAAGCACGCGTGAAGAGCTCCGCTCAGGCGAAAATGGAAAAAGACGCGGCTGACAATGAAGCCAAAGGTAAAGTTTACCGCGAGAAATTTGCTAAAGAGAAGGGCGTTAAAACCTCTTCTACTGGCCTGGTCTATAAAGTAGAGAAAGAAGGTACCGGCGCTGCACCGAAAGATAGCGATACCGTGGTAGTCAACTACAAAGGTACGCTGATTGATGGTAAAGAGTTTGATAACTCTTATACCCGCGGTGAGCCGCTCTCTTTCCGTCTTGACGGTGTTATCCCAGGCTGGACCGAAGGCCTGAAAAACATCAAGAAAGGCGGCAAAATCCAGCTGGTTATCCCGCCGGATCTGGCTTACGGCAAAACCGGCGTACCGGGCATTCCGGCTAACTCTACGCTGGTCTTTGATGTTGAACTGTTAGACATCAAACCGGCACCGAAAGCCGATGCGCAGCCAGATGCTGCACCGGCTGCTAAAGCTGCGGACAGCAGCAAAAAGTAAGTAACCAGACACCGCCGCCCACAGGGCGGCGGTTTTTTATTATCGACAGGATATAATTAATACTGGAAAGCGCCTTGTGCGCTGTATTACTTTAGATGCCCCTATAATAGTGATGAGCCTGCCCTGACAACATAACGACAGGCTCCTGAAAAGGAGTGCTTTTTTTCATGTCCAGGTCGCTTTTAACCAACGAAACCAGTGAGCTAGATTTACTGGATCAACGTCCTTTCGATCAAACCGATTTCGATATCCTCAAATCCTACGAAGCGGTTGTGGACGGGTTGGCGATGCTCATTGGTTCCCATTGTGAAATCGTATTGCACTCTTTGCAGGATTTGAAATGCTCGGCCATCCGCATTGCTAACGGTGAACACACGGGCCGCAAAATTGGCTCGCCGATTACTGACCTTGCGTTGCGTATGCTGCATGATATGACGGGTGCGGATAGCAGCGTGTCGAAGTGTTACTTCACACGTGCGAAAAGCGGTGTCTTGATGAAGTCGGTGACGATTGCCATTCGCAACCGTGAGCATCGCGTGATTGGTCTGCTGTGCATCAACATGAACCTTGATGTTCCATTCTCGCAGATAATGAATACCTTTATCCCACCGGAAACCCCGGAAGTGGGTTCTGCCGTTAACTTCGCTTCTTCGGTGGAAGACCTGGTTACCCAAACGTTGGAATTCACGATTGAAGAAGTGAATGCCGATCGTAATGTTTCCAACAATGCCAAGAATCGCCAGATTGTCCTGAATCTGTATGAGAAAGGTATCTTCGATATTAAAGATGCCATTAACCAGGTCGCCGATCGGCTGAACATCTCCAAGCACACGGTTTACCTCTATATTCGTCAGTTCAAAAGCGGCGATTTCCAGGGGCAAGACAAGTAATGCGTTTTGCCATTATGGTGACGGGGCCAGCTTATGGCACGCAGCAGGCGAGCAGCGCGTTGCAATTTGCTCATGCGTTACTCAAAGAAGGGCATGACCTATGCAGCGTCTTTTTCTATCGTGAAGGTGTGTATAACGCCAACTTCCTGACTTCACCTGCCAGTGATGAATATGATCTGGTGCGGGCCTGGCAACAGCTGAACCAGCAGCATGGCGTGACGCTGAATATCTGCGTAGCTGCGGCGCTGCGTCGCGGCGTCGTCGATGAAACAGAAGCGAAGCGACTGGGACTGGCAGGGGCTAATTTACAATCAGGTTTTAACCTCAGCGGACTGGGTTCGCTGGCTGAGGCATCCCTGACCTGCGATCGCGTGGTGCAGTTTTAATGAAACGTGTTGCTTTTGTCTTTTCTACCGTGCCGCATGGCAGTTCGTCTGGCCGCGAAGGGTTAGATGCCTTACTGGCGACATCGGCATTAACGGAAGACCTCGGCGTATTTTTTATCGGCGATGGCGTTTTTCAAATCCTCCAGGGACAACAGCCGGATGTCGTGCTGGCTCGCGACTATATCGCAACCTTCAAGCTGTTAGGGTTGTACGATATCGATCAATGTTGGCTTTGTGCCGCCTCATTACGCGAGCGGGGCCTCCAGCAGGGGGTTAATTTTGTGGTCGATGCGACAGCGTTAGAGCCGGAAGATTTACGCCGTGAGCTAGGCAACTATGACGTCATTTTAAGGTTTTGAGATACTCATGCTGCACACATTACATCGTTCCGCGTGGCTTACCGATTTCTCCTCTCTTCTTCGCCTGATTGATAAAGACGATGAACTTTTATTGCTTCAGGATGGCGTGACCGCGGCAATAGAAGGAAGCCGTTTCCTTGAAAGTCTGCAAAATGCCTCCATTAAGGTCTATGTACTGGAAGAAGACATTAAAGCTCGCGGCTTAGGTGGTCAAATTTCAGACAGTGTCGTCAGGGTTAGCTATACTGACTTCGTCAGACTTACGGTGAAGCATCCCAGCCAGATGTCCTGGTAATTGTGGGATCGTTGTATATTTCTTGACACCTTTTCGACACCGACCTAAAATTCTGCGTCCTCATATTGTATGAGGTCGTTTTATTACGTGTTTACGAAGCGAAAGCTACAACCAGGAGCTATTTAATGGCAACAGTTAACCAGCTGGTACGCAAACCACGCGCACGCAAAGTTGCAAAGAGCAACGTGCCTGCACTGGAAGCATGCCCGCAGAAACGTGGCGTATGTACTCGTGTATATACTACCACTCCTAAAAAACCAAACTCCGCACTGCGTAAAGTATGCCGTGTGCGTTTGACTAACGGTTTTGAAGTGACTTCCTACATCGGTGGTGAAGGTCACAACCTGCAGGAGCACTCCGTGATCCTGATCCGTGGCGGTCGTGTAAAAGACCTCCCGGGTGTTCGTTACCACACCGTTCGCGGTGCGCTTGACTGCTCCGGCGTTAAAGACCGTAAGCAATCACGCTCCAAGTATGGCGTGAAACGTCCTAAGGCTTAATGGTTCTCCGTTAAGTAAGGCCAAACGTTTTATATTAATGTCAAACTAAACTCGTAGAGTTTTGGACAATCCTGAATTAACAACGGAGTATTCCCATGCCACGTCGTCGCGTCATTGGTCAGCGTAAAATTCTGCCGGATCCTAAGTTCGGATCAGAGCTGCTGGCTAAATTTGTAAATATCCTGATGGTAGATGGTAAAAAATCTACTGCAGAAACCATCGTATACAGCGCGCTGGAGACCCTGGCTCAGCGTTCTGGTAAAGATGGCCTGGAAGCTTTTGAAGTAGCCCTTGAAAACGTGCGTCCGACTGTCGAAGTTAAGTCTCGCCGCGTTGGTGGTTCTACTTATCAGGTTCCAGTTGAAGTCCGTCCGGTTCGCCGTAATGCCCTGGCAATGCGTTGGATCGTTGAAGCTGCTCGTAAACGCGGTGATAAATCCATGGCTCTGCGCCTGGCGAACGAACTTTCTGATGCTGCAGAAAACAAAGGTACTGCAGTTAAGAAACGTGAAGACGTTCACCGTATGGCAGAAGCCAACAAGGCGTTCGCACACTACCGTTGGTAATCCCTTCGGAGTTTTAGTCACCAGGCGGGCGCTTCTAGTAAGCAGCCCGCTTTGGGCTACTTAAATTGAACGCCTAAAAGATAAACGAGGAATCAAATGGCTCGTACAACACCCATCGCGCGCTACCGTAACATCGGTATCAGTGCGCACATCGACGCCGGTAAAACCACTACTACCGAACGTATTCTGTTCTACACCGGTGTAAACCATAAAATCGGTGAAGTTCATGACGGCGCAGCCACCATGGACTGGATGGAACAGGAGCAGGAGCGTGGTATTACTATCACCTCCGCAGCGACTACTGCATTCTGGTCTGGTATGGCTAAGCAGTATGAACCGCATCGCGTAAACATCATCGACACCCCGGGGCACGTTGACTTCACTATCGAAGTAGAACGTTCCATGCGTGTGCTTGATGGTGCAGTAATGGTTTACTGCGCAGTTGGTGGTGTTCAGCCTCAGTCTGAAACCGTATGGCGTCAGGCAAACAAATATAAAGTTCCACGCATTGCGTTCGTTAACAAAATGGACCGTATGGGTGCGAACTTCCTGAAAGTTGTTGGTCAGATCAAAACCCGTCTGGGCGCGAACCCTGTTCCGCTGCAGTTGGCGATTGGCGCTGAAGAAGCGTTCACCGGTGTTGTTGACCTGGTGAAAATGAAAGCCATCAACTGGAACGAAGAAGATGCAGGCGTAACCTTCACTTATGAAGATATCCCGGCTGACATGCAGGAACTGGCTGAAGAATGGCACCAGAACCTGATCGAGTCCGCTGCGGAAGCTTCAGAAGAGCTGATGGAGAAATACCTGGGTGGTGAAGAACTGACTGAAGAAGAGATCAAAAAAGCTCTGCGTCAGCGCGTTCTGAACAACGAAATCATCCTGGTAACCTGTGGTTCTGCGTTCAAGAACAAAGGTGTTCAGGCGATGCTGGATGCGGTAATTGATTACCTGCCATCCCCAGTCGACGTACCTGCGATCAACGGTATTCTGGACGACGGTAAAGATACTCCGGCTGAGCGTCATGCTAGCGATGAAGAGCCGTTTGCTGCTCTGGCATTCAAAATCGCTACCGACCCGTTCGTGGGTAACCTGACCTTCTTCCGCGTGTACTCTGGTGTGGTTAACTCCGGTGACACCATCCTGAACTCAGTGAAAACTGCACGCGAGCGTTTTGGCCGTATCGTACAGATGCACGCTAACAAACGTGAAGAGATCAAAGAAGTTCGCGCGGGCGATATCGCTGCTGCTATCGGTCTGAAAGACGTGACCACTGGTGACACTCTGTGTGACCCGGATCACCCGATCATTCTGGAGCGTATGGAATTCCCTGAGCCGGTAATCTCCATCGCGGTAGAACCGAAAACCAAAGCTGACCAGGAAAAAATGGGTCTGGCTCTGGGCCGTCTGGCTAAAGAAGACCCGTCATTCCGCGTTTGGACTGACGAAGAATCTAACCAGACCATTATCGCCGGTATGGGTGAGCTGCACCTCGACATCATCGTTGACCGTATGAAGCGTGAATTCAACGTTGAAGCGAACGTCGGTAAACCTCAGGTTGCTTACCGTGAAGCGATTCGCGCGAAAGTTACCGATATCGAAGGTAAACACGCTAAGCAGTCTGGTGGTCGCGGTCAGTACGGTCATGTTGTTATCGACATGTACCCGCTGGAGCCGGGTTCAAACCCGAAAGGCTACGAGTTCATCAACGACATCAAAGGTGGTGTAATTCCTGGCGAATACATCCCGGCCGTTGATAAAGGCATCCAGGAACAGCTGAAATCTGGCCCGCTGGCTGGTTACCCGGTTGTTGATCTGGGCGTGCGTCTGCACTTCGGTTCTTACCATGACGTTGACTCCTCTGAGCTGGCGTTTAAACTGGCCGCTTCTATCGCCTTCAAAGATGGCTTTAAGAAAGCGAAACCAGTTCTGCTTGAGCCTATCATGAAGGTTGAAGTAGAGACTCCGGAAGAGAACACCGGTGACGTAATCGGTGACTTGAGCCGCCGTCGTGGTATGCTTCGTGGTCAGGAATCCAACGTCACTGGCGTTGTTATCCATGCTGAAGTTCCGCTGTCCGAAATGTTCGGATATGCAACCCAACTGCGTTCTCTGACCAAAGGCCGTGCTTCTTACTCCATGGAGTTCCTGAAGTACGACGATGCGCCGAACAACGTTGCTCAGGCCGTTATTGAAGCCCGTGGTAAATAAACCACAGGATTAAAACCTAAGTCCCGTGCTCTCTCCCCAGGGGAGAGCACTATAGTAAGGAATATAGCCGTGTCTAAAGAAAAATTTGAACGTACAAAACCGCACGTTAACGTCGGCACCATCGGCCACGTTGACCACGGTAAAACTACCCTGACCGCTGCAATCACCACCGTACTGGCTAAAACCTACGGCGGTGCTGCTCGTGCATTCGACCAGATCGATAACGCGCCGGAAGAAAAAGCTCGTGGTATCACCATCAACACTTCTCACGTTGAATATGACACCCCGACTCGCCACTACGCACACGTAGACTGCCCGGGCCACGCCGACTATGTTAAAAACATGATCACCGGTGCTGCGCAGATGGACGGCGCGATCCTGGTTGTTGCTGCGACTGACGGCCCGATGCCGCAGACTCGTGAGCACATCCTGCTGGGTCGTCAGGTAGGCGTTCCGTACATCATCGTGTTCCTGAACAAATGCGACATGGTTGATGACGAAGAGCTGCTGGAACTGGTAGAAATGGAAGTTCGTGAACTTCTGTCTCAGTACGATTTCCCGGGCGACGACACTCCAATCGTTCGTGGTTCTGCTCTGAAAGCGCTGGAAGGCGAAGCAGAGTGGGAAGCGAAAATCATCGAACTGGCTGGCTTCCTGGATTCTTACATCCCGGAACCAGAGCGTGCGATTGACAAGCCGTTCCTGCTGCCTATCGAAGACGTATTCTCCATCTCCGGTCGTGGTACCGTTGTTACCGGTCGTGTAGA